>NZ_JADPKY010000132.1 GCF_023074185.1 Bradyrhizobium sp. 132
TCCGAAAGACCCAGCGGTCGGGACGAAAAGCTGGCAGCAATCAAACAAAAAGCTGAACATCCGCCTTGACACACCAAATCCCCATGTGAGCAATCCAGAATCCCTCCACGGAGACAGTCTGGATTGCTTCGTCGCAAGGGCGCCTCGCAATGACGGCGAGCGCGTGTTACATCCATCCTGAGACCACCCAGCGAGCAACCGGTTTGGCGAAGGCAAAGCGAACTCTGAAATGGCAGCGCGATCCCGAGGGGATGCGGCTGCGCATTCTCGAAGCGGCCAAGCAGGAATTCTCGGCCCACGGTCTTGCCGGCGCACGTGTCGATCGCATTGCTGAACAGGCCGGCGCCAACAAGCGGATGCTGTACTATCACGTCGGCAACAAGGACGAGCTCTATCTCGCGGTGCTCGAAGGCGCCTATGACAAGATCCGCAGCGAGGAGCGTGGGCTCGATCTCGAGCACCTCGACCCGCCCGAGGCCATCAGGCGCCTGATCGAGTTCACCTGGAATTACTTTCTGCGCAATCCCGAATTCCTGTCGCTGCTCCAGACCGAGAACCTCGCGCGCGCAAAGCATTTGAAGCGCTCGACCAAGGTCAAATCGATGCACTCGCCCTTCGTCGAGATGATCCGCACCGTGGTGCGGCGCGGCGTCGAGAGCGGCGACTTCCAGGTCGCGGTCGATCCGGTGCAGCTCTACATCTCGATCGCGGGGCTCTGCTTCTTCTATCTCTCGAACTCGGCGACGCTCAGCGTGATCTTCGGCCGCGATTTGCTGGCCAAGGACGCCAAGGACGAGCGGCTGGCCCACATGGTCGGCCTCGTGCTGGCAGCGCTGACGGGGCGCTCGGCGGAGCTGCTGAAGATCGTCAAGGCGCCGAAGTCGCGCGCCGCGGTGGCGCAGACGGTTTAATCTCAAGCTCTCGCCGGATCCGTCATGGCCGGGTTTGTCCTGGCTTGTCCCGGCCGTCCACGCGCGTCTCCGCGTGAGGAGAGGCGTGGATGCCCGGGACAAGCCCGGGCACGACCAGCGGGGGAACAGGCACAAAACGTCACAGGGAAACCTCTGGACAGTATTTACCCAATCGGTTAATTTCTCCCTCAACGAACAAGACGACCGGGAGTGAGAACGTGGCGGAGCTGAAGCCGCAGAGTGCGGTGTCCAAGATGCTGAATGCGGCCTGGATTCGGCCGTTCCTGTTCCTTGTCTTCATCGTCGTCGCCTGGGATCTCGCGATCCGGCTGTTCAAGATTCCCGCCTATCAAATCCCGTCACCTGGCGATGTCCTGGCGGTGCTGCGCACCGAATGGCCGGAACTGCTGCGCCAGTCCTGGCCGACCACCTATGCCACCGTCTGCGGTTTCCTGCTGTCGGCGCTGTTCGGCATTCCTGTCGCCATGCTGATTGCGGGCTCCAAGACGGTGGAGAGCTATGTCTATCCGCTGCTGGTGTTCTCGCAATCCGTGCCGAAGATCGCGATCGCGCCGCTGTTCGTGGTGTGGTTCGGTTTCGGCATCATTCCGAAAGTGATTTCGGCCTTCCTGCTCGGCTTCTTCCCGGTGGTGGTCTCCGCCGTGCAGGGCTTCAAATCGGTCGATCCCGATATGGTGGATCTCGCCCGCGCCATGCAGGGCAGCCGCTTCCAGGTGTTTTGTGCCGTGAACCTGCCGCATGCGCTGCCCGCGATCTTCTCCGGTCTCAAAGTGTCGGTGACGTTGGCGGTGGTCGGCGCCGTCGTCGGTGAGTTCGTGGGTTCCAATTCCGGCATCGGCTACGTGATGCAGCGCTCGATCGGCACGTTCGACCTGCCGACGATGTTCGCAGCCCTCGTGATCCTCGCGCTGCTCGGCGTGATCCTGTTCTGGGTCGTGGACCGCATCGAGAAGCTGGTCATTCCCTGGCATGTCAGCCAGCGTGAGGACGTGATTTTCGCATCTTAACTAAAGCAACCAACGGCCACCAACGGCCGAAGCAAATCGACAAGGGAGAGTGACGATGAAGCGGTGGATTGGAGCAGTCTCTGCGGCGCTGATGGTGTTTGCGGCGATGCCGGCGCAGGCCGCCGACAAGGTCGTGCTGATGCTAAACTGGTACGTCTATGGCGAGCACGCGCCGTTCTATTACGGCAAGGCCAAGGGCATTTACGCAGCCGAGGGCATCGATCTCGAGATCCAGGAAGGCCGCGGATCGGCTGCGACCACGCAGGCGGTGGCCGCCAAGACCGCCGATTTCGGCTATGTCGACGTGCCCACCATGATGCGCGCCGCGATCAAGGGCGCGCCTGTGGTTGCGACCGGCGTGCTGCTCCAGACCAGCCCGATGTCCGCCATGGGTTTCGTCGACAAGAACATCAGGAAGCCCGAGGACATCAAGGGCAAGACGGTCGCGATCACGCCTGCCGATTCCATGACCCAGATCTGGCCGTTGTTCCTGAAGAAGACCGGCCTGAAGGAGAGCGACTTCCAGACCGTCGCGGGCGACGGCCAGACCAAGCTCAATGCGGTCATCAACGGCCAGGCTGACCTCCTGCTCGGTTACGTCATGGACCAGTCGATGAAGATCAAGGACGCCACCGGCAAGGACGTCTATCCGATCAAGTTCGCGGACTACGGCATCAACATGGTCTCCTCGGGCATCATCGCCAACACCGATTATGTGAAGGCCAATGCCGACCTCGTGCGCCGCTTCATGTCGGCGACGACAAAGGCGGTCGAGGCCGCCGAGAAGGAGCCGAAGGCGGCGGCGCAGTCGATCCTCGACGCCAACCCGAAGGGCGGCAAAATCGATACGCTGACGCAAGGTTTTGAGTTGACCATTCCGCTCTACCGGACCGCGGAGACCAAGAGCAAGCGGCCGTTCCAGGTCACCGACCAGAACATGACCGACTCCGTCAATCTGATGGTCGAATATGGCGGGCTGGACGCCAAGGCCAAGGACAATCCGAAGGCGTTCTATACCAACGACTACCTGCCGAAGAGCGGCTCGTGAAACCTGCGACAGTTATGAGTGAAATCGCGCAGCCGGCCGCACATCTGAGATTGGTGAGCGACCGTGCTGCCGGCGATGCGTCGGGCATCAAGCTGTCCGGCGTGTCGAAGACCTATCGGACGCGCGACGGCGATGTGCCGTCGTTGCGGCCGCTCGATTTCCACATCAACGACGGCGAGTTCTTTGTCGTGGTCGGCCCGTCCGGCTGCGGCAAGTCCACGCTGCTCAAGCTGATCTCGGGATTGCTGCCGCCGACATCAGGCGAGATCCTGGTCGAGGGCGAGAAGGTGACGACGCCGCACGGCAATGTCGGCATCGTGTTCCAGAACGCGCTGCTGCTGCCATGGCGCAACATCCTGGCCAACGTGATGCTGCCGATCGACATGAAGCGGCTGCCGCGGCAGACATATCTCGACCGCGCCAAGGCGCTGTTGAAGATGGTTGGGCTCGAAGGCTTCGAGAAGAAGCTGCCGTGGCAACTCTCCGGCGGCATGCAGCAGCGCGCCTCGATCTGCCGCGCGCTGGTGCACGATCCCAAGATCATGCTGATGGACGAGCCGTTCGGCGCGCTCGATGCGCTGACGCGCGAGCGCATGAACGTCGAGTTGATGCGGATCCAGCGCGAAACGAAAAAGACGGTGCTGCTGATCACGCATTCGATCCCCGAGGCGGTGTTCCTCGCCGATCGCGTGCTGGTCATGACCGAGCGGCCCGGCGCGATCGCCGCGATCTACGACGTGCCACTGCCGCGTCCACGTTCGCTCGACGTGATGGCTGATCCTGTCTTCACCGAACTCGTGCAACGCATCCGCAAGCATTTCTTCTCGCAAGGGGCGTTGGATTAGTTAGCGATGGTGTTCTCCAGCCCGACCACATGCACGGTGCGCTCCCTCCCCCGCGTGCGGGGGAGGACTGGGGAGAGGGTATCTCCGCATCAGGATTGTCCGGTCGCGGAAAGAACCCTCACCCGGCGCTGCGCGCCGACCTCTCCCGCAAGCGGGCGAGGTGCACCGTCCGAGCGGCCAGACCGGTTTCCAACAAGCTCACATGCGGAAGCACCATGCCACCGCGCCTGAAGCTGCGAGACATCGCGTTCTTCGAACGTCCCGTGCATTTCGCGCGGCCGTTCCGCTTTGGCGCGATCACGATCAACGCGACGCCGCAGCTGTTCGTGCGGGTCGAGATCGAGGTCGAAGGCAAGGGGACCGCGGTCGGCGCCAGCGCCGAGCTGCTGGTACCAAAATGGTTCGACAAGCGGCCGGAGCTGTCGCCGGCACAGACCGTCGATGATCTGCGCCGCTCGCTGGAGATCGCGCGGCGGCTTTATCTTGCGCGAACTGGATTTCTGACGGCATTCGATCTGCATGCCTCGTGCATCGGTGCCCAGGTCGCGACCTGTGCGAAAAAGAATATTCCGGCGCTTGCGGCGGCTTACGGCCCCGCGGAAATCGACAAGGCGATCCTCGACGCGCTCCTGCGCGCGGCCGAGACCAGTTTTTTCGACGGCATGGCCGGCAACATCGCCGGAATCGATGCGCGGCTGTCGCCTGACCTGAAGGAAACGGATCTCACGACGTTCCTGTCCGGCCGGAAGCCGGTGTCGCGTGTTGCCATCAGGCATACCGTCGGCCTCGACGATACCGTTGAAGGTGAGGGCGGGGTTGCCGATGCCCGCGACAACTCCGGTGCAAGATATTTCAAGCTGAAGCTGTCGGGCGATCCCGTGGCCGACGCAGCGCGGCTGGCGCGGATCGGCAAGGAGCTCGATACGCTTGGACGTGACTACAAGGCGACGCTCGATGCCAACGAGCAATATGCGGATCTCGCGGCGTTGCAGGCGCTGATGGACCGGCTTGATCGTGATCCCACATTGCGGCCGATCGCGTCGCGCTTGCTCTACGTCGAGCAGCCGATGCCGCGCGATATCACCCGGCAGTCACCGCTGGGTTCGCTGGCCGCGCGTGGCTTTATCATCGACGAAGCCGATGATTCCTACGACGCGTTCCCTGCGGCCCGGGCGCTCGGCTATTGCGGCATCTCCTCGAAGTCCTGCAAGGGGCTCTACAAGTCCATCGTCAACGCGACGCGTGCGGCGAAATGGAGCGCGGGCGGCGAAAGATTCTTCGTCACCGGCGAAGATCTCACCTGTCAGGCGGGTCTTGCCGTGCAGCAGGACCTCGCGCTCGGCGCCTTCCTTGGCATCACGCACGCCGAGCGCAACGGCCATCACTATGTCGACGGCTTTGGCGAGGCGCCCGCCGCAGAAGCCGAGGCCTTCGCGGCAGCGCATCCCGAACTCTACGCCGATGCCGGGCAGGGCATCCGGCTCTCCATTCACAACGGCGATCTCCTGACGGGATCGCTCAACCGAGCGGGTTTTGCGACGTCGGTCCATCCGGACTGGTCGGCACTGCGCCTGCTCGAACAGCCAAAATCACCTAGGGAGCAATCGGTATGACCACCCAACGCCTCGGCCTTATCATGAACGGCGTCACCGGCCGCATGGGCCTGAACCAGCATCTGATTCGCTCGATCGTCGCGATCCGCGAGCAGGGCGGCGTCCGTTTGAAGAACGGCGATCGCGTGATGCCTGATCCGATCCTGGTCGGCCGCAGCGCCGAGAAGGTCGAGGGGCTGGCCAAGCGCTACAACATCACGCGCTGGACCACCGACCTCGACGCGGCGCTCGCCGACAAGAACGACACCATGTTTTTCGACGCCGCGACCACGCAGGCGCGCCCCGGTCTGCTCATCCAAGCCATCAATGCCGGCAAGCACGTTTATTGCGAGAAGCCGATCGCGACGAATTTCGAGGCGGCGCTCGAGGTCGTCAAGCTCGCCAATTCCAAGGGCGTCAAGCACGGCACGGTGCAGGACAAGCTGTTCCTGCCGGGCCTGAAGAAGATCGCCTTCCTGCGTGACTCCGGGTTCTTCGGCCGCATCCTCTCGGTACGCGGCGAGTTCGGCTATTGGGTGTTCGAAGGTGGTTGGCAGGAGGCGCAGCGGCCGTCATGGAATTACCGCGACGAGGACGGCGGCGGCATCATCCTCGATATGGTCTGCCATTGGCGCTACGTGCTCGACAATCTCTTCGGCGAGGTCGAGAGCGTGAGCTGCATCGGCAACACCGACATTCCCGAGCGTTTCGACGAGCAGGGCAAGAAGTACAAAGCGACCGCCGACGACTCCGCGTATGCGACGTTCCAGCTCAAGGGCGGCGCCATCGCCCACATCAACATGTCCTGGGTGACGCGCGTCTATCGCGACGATCTCGTCACCTTCCAGGTCGACGGCACGCTCGGCTCGGCAGTCGCCGGCCTTTCGGACTGCATGATCCAGGCGCGTCAGGCGACACCCCGGCCGGTGTGGAATCCCGACGAGAAGCGGCTGCATGACTTTTACGGCGATTGGCAGAAACTGCCGGATAATGTCACCTACGACAACGGCTTCAAGGAGCAGTGGGAGATGTTCATCCGCCACGTTTACGAGGATGCGCCCTACAAGTTCACGTTGCTCGAAGGCGTCAAGGGTGTGCAGCTCGCCGAATGCGCGCTGAAGAGCTGGAAAGAGCGGCGCTGGATCGACGTCGCCCCGATCAAGGTCTGAGTCTATTGGATAAGTGTCGATCCTTATTGAACCGTCATTGCGAGCGAAGCGAAGCAATCCAGACTGCCACTGCGGAAAGAATCTGGATTGCTTCGTCGCTTCGCTCCTCGCAATGACGGGGAGAGGTCTGAAATCATGAACAAGCCCGTCCTGCCCAAGCCCGTCCCTTCAACCTCGTCCCTGTCGCTCAAGCTGCCGAAGGCCGATCGTTCGATCGAAACCTATCGGCTCGCGGCGTCGCGAACGTTTCCCGCAAAGCTCGAGGGACCGCTGAATCGCGTCGCATTTTCGGCGGTGCATACGGTGGTCGATCCCTTCGCCGACAACGATCCCTGGCTTTCGGTTGCGATCGACTGGGACAAGACCATCGCCTTCCGTGAACATGTCTGGGACCTAGGACTCGGCGTCGCCGAAGCCATGGACACCGCGCAGCGCGGCATGGGGCTGGACTGGCCGACTTCGCTGGAGCTCATCACGCGTTCGGTGTCTGCCGCCAAGCATCGCAACGCGCTGGTGTTCTCTGGAGCAGGCACCGATCATCTCGCGGTCGAGGACGCCAAGAATCTCGACGACGTGGTCCGGGCCTATGAGGAGCAGATATCGGCAGTCGAAAAGGTCGGTGGTCGCATCATTTTAATGGCGTCGCGCGCGCTGGCCAAGCTGGGCCGTAACGCCGACGATTACGCAAAGGTCTATGACCGCGTGCTCTCGCAGGTTCGCGAGCCCGTGATCATCCACTGGCTCGGCGACATGTTCGACCCGGCGTTGACGGGCTATTGGGGCACCAACGATCTCGATAAGGCGATGGACACGGCGGTCGCCATCATCAACGGCAACGCGACCAAGATCGACGGCGTCAAAGTTTCGCTGCTCGACAAGCAGCGCGAGATCGACATGCGCAGGCGTCTCGACAAGCGTATCAAGATGTACACCGGCGACGACTTCAACTATGCGGAGCTGATCGCCGGCGACGGCGAAGGCTTTTCACACGCGCTGCTCGGCATCTTCGATGCGATCGCACCGGCGGCGTCCTACGCGCTGTCGCGGTTGGCAGCCGGCGACGAGGCCGGCTTCCACGATGTGCTGGGACCGACGGTGCCGCTGTCGCGCCACATCTTCAAGGCGCCGACGCGCTTCTACAAGACCGGGGTTGTCTTCATGGCTTATCTCAACGGCCACCAGGACCATTTCACCATGGTCGGCGGGCAGGAGAGCACGCGCTCGATGCTGCATCTTGCCGAGCTGTTCCGCCTTGCCGATCAGGCCGGTCTGCTTGCCAATCCTGAACTTGCGACGCGACGGATGAAGACCGTGCTGGCTTCGCACGGAATCGAATCCTGATGCGCGATTTCTCGTCCGACCATCGCTGGCTGTCGCTCAACACGGCGACGGTCCGCAAGCAGGGTGACCTCGTCGAGATCATCGACGCCTGTGCCAAGCACGGCATCCGCGCCATCGATCCCTGGCGCGACCAGGTCGCGGCCGTCGGCCTCGATCGTGCCGCGCGTGCGGTGCGTGATGCCGGTCTCGACCTATCGGGCTATTGCCGGGGTGGCATGTTCACATCCGACGCTGCACGCCGAGACGAGGTGCGCGACGACAACCGGCGCTGCGTCGACGAAGCCAAGGCGCTGGGAGCACCCTGCATCGTGCTCGTCGTCGGCGGCCTGCCGCAATATTCGCGGCCGGGCAGCAAGGCGTCGAAGGACATCGCCGGCGCGCGGACGCAGGTCGAGGAAGCGCTAGCTGAGATGCTCGACTACGCCAAACAGGCAAAGCTGCCGCTGGCGATCGAGCCGCTGCATCCGGCCTATGCGGCGGACCGCGCCTGCGTCAACACGACGAAGCAAGCGCTCGACATCTGCGACCGGCTTGATCCTGATCGCAGCGGCATGCTCGGTGTCGCGCTCGACGTCTATCACATCTGGTGGGACCCCGAGCTGATGGAGCAGATCGCGCGCGCCGGCAAGGATCGCCTGCTGGCCTTTCATGTCTGCGACTGGCTGGTGCCGACGAAAGACATCCTCAACGACCGTGGCATGATGGGCGACGGCGTCATCGACATCAAATCGGTGCGCGAAGCGGTCGAGGCGCAGGGCTTTGCCGGCTATTCGGAGATCGAAATCTTCTCCAACGGCTGGTGGGACAAACCGATGGACGAGGTGCTGCAAACCTGCATCGCGCGGCACAAGACAGTGGTTTAGGCCTCCGGAATAATCCGTTGCACGCAGCGGCGCTGAGGCCTCAGCCGATCGCGCAGGGCACGCTCAAAAATCCGCGGAACCGCACCCGTCCGCCTCGCACCGGCTGTCCGCTCACGGCGTAGTTCGGGAAGCGCGCCAAAAAGCGCGAGACCGCGATGGCGCCTTCCAGCCGCGCCAGCGCCATGCCGGCGCATTGATGCGCGCCGGTGGCGAAGGCGAGATGCCGGTTCGGCGT
This sequence comes from Bradyrhizobium sp. 132, assembly GCF_023074185.1. Lineage (GTDB taxonomy): Bacteria > Pseudomonadota > Alphaproteobacteria > Rhizobiales > Xanthobacteraceae > Bradyrhizobium. The sequence goes on from NZ_JADPKY010000132.1 coordinate 9,033, forward strand.
GCGCGCGACGTCGAATCTCTCGGGGTCCGGAAACTGTGCCGGATCGCGGTTGGCTGCACCGATACACAGCGTGATCGACGTGCCGGCATCAAGCATGACGCCGCCGAGCTCGACCCGCTCCGTGGTCATGCGGTTGCCGAGTTGGTTAGAGCTTTCGTAGCGCAGCATCTCTTCGACCGCAGGCTTGATCAAATCCGGATGGCCGATCAAGCGCTGTTTCTGATCCGGATTCCGGTCGAGCGTCACGAGGCCGTTGCCAATCAGGTTGGTGGTGGTCTCGTGGCCGGCATTGAGCAGGAAGATGCAATTGTGCAGCAGCTCCTTCTCGGTCAGCCGCTCGCCGTTCTCCTCGCCATTACCTTCTCCCTGGATCAGTCGCGTCAGCACGTCGCGCTCGGGATTGCCCGGCCTCTCGCGACGGCGCACGACCAGTGTCGAGAGATAGGCGAGAAAGTCCGTCACGGCTTTATTGCCGCGGGCAGCCACTTCAGGCGACACCACCGGTTCGAGCGCACCGAGGATCGCCAACGACCAGTCGCGCAGCGGCTCGCGCTCGTCATGGGGAACGTCGAGCAGATTGCCGATCACCTCGATGGGGATCGATGCGGCGAAGTCCTCGATCAGTTCGCAATCACCTTTGGCGGCGATGGCGTCGAGCAGGCCGTCAACCAGCTTGATGATATCAGGCTCCATCCCCGCGATCGCACGCGGTGACAGCGCGCCCATGATCAGGCGCCGTACGCGCGTATGCGCCGGCGGATCGTTGAAGACGAGACTGGTGGTGTGGTGCTCGTAGAGCGGGGTGTCGCCGTATTTCGGCGCGAACTCACGCTTCTTGTCCGAGCTGAACGATATTGTGTTCTTGTAGGTCGTGACGAGATCGTCATAGCGGGTCAGGAACACGGTGCCGTTGGGCAGGCGCTTGACCGGTTCGTTCTCCCGCAGTGCACGATAGGTCGGGTAGGGATCGGCGTAGAAGTCGGACGTCAGCTTCTCCAGATCGAACTTGGCTGCCAGTTCATTCGCACTTGCGTTCATGCCGCCATACTCGCCGGTTGAGTCCGATATGCTGTTTTCGCTCTTTCGAGCGACGCGGGTCACCGTCTACAGTCGTGCCATGATTTGCAAGCCGACCGGACAGGAAAATGCACGCCCGCGCTGACGCTGCCGACACGGCCGCCGAGTCTAGCACTCATTGGCCCGACGATATTTTCGCGACCTTGCAACGCTTCGGGGTCCGGCAGGTGCCCTACGTGCCCGACGCCGGCCATTCGAGGCTGATCGAGAGCGTGCTGGCCTCGTCCACGATGCGCGGCATTCCGCTGACGACGGAGGAGGAGGGCGTGGCGCTGCTGGCCGGCGCCTGGACCGGCGGACAGCGCGGTGTGTTGCTGATGCAGTCGAGCGGCGTCGGCAATTGCATCAACATGCTGTCGCTGATCCCGATCCTGCGCTTTCCGTTCCTCACCCTGGTGACCATGCGCGGCGAATGGGGCGAGTTCAATCCGTGGCAGGTGCCGATGGGATCGACCACGCAGGGCGTATTCGAACTATCAGGCGTCAAGGTGCTGCGTGCCTCGAACGCGGCCGAGGTGCCGGCCGTATTGGAAGCGGCGGCTGGACAGGCCTACAACGCCCTTACGCCCACCGCTGTCCTGCTGTCGCAGCGCCTGATCGGCGCCAAGGTCTTCACCAAATGAGCAAGGCCAATCTCCTCGACCGCCGTCAGGTGGTGTCCGCGCTGCTTGCGAACCGCAAGGACGTGGTTGCGATCGGCGGCCTCGGAGCTTCCACCAACGACATGTGCGCGGCTGGCGACCACGCGCGCAACTTCTATCTCTGGGGCGGCATGGGTGGCGCGGCGATGATCGGCCTCGGGATCGCGCTGGCGCAGCCAAAACTGCCGGTGCTCGTCATCACCGGTGACGGCGAGATGCTGATGGGGCTGGGCAGCCTCGCCACCATCGGCCTGCAGAAGCCGTCCAACCTCTCGATCGCGGTGCTCGACAACGAGGCCTATGGCGAGACCGGCGGCCAGACCAGCCACACCTCGGCCGCCGCCGACCTCGTCGGCGTCGCCAGGGCCTGCGGCATCGGGGATAGCCGGTCTGTGACAACCATGGCCGAGGTCGAGGCCTTCGCCAAAGCCGTCCACGACGTCTCGGCCGGACCACGCTTCGCCAACGTGAAAATCGACAGTGCCAATCTGGAGCGAATCTTGCCAAGTCGGGATGGGACTTACATTCTCAACCGGATCCGGGGCGACCTCGGCTTTCAGCCGATCTAGGCTGGCTTCCCCAGCGGCCCCGTCCTGCGCAGGGACGATGTAAGCAAGATCAATTTCCACTGAAATTACAACGCATTTAGGTTGCGTTGCAGCATAGTGCTTGACTTTTACGTGGGTGAGTGCTTACTCACCAGCATGAGCTCATTGCGTATGACGAGCGACCTGAGGCGTCAATTGATCCTCGGCGCCGCAAAGCGTTGCTTTGCCCGACACGGCTATATCGGCACCACGACCAAGAGCGTGGCGGCCGCCGCTGCCATTTCCGAGGCGCTGCTGTTCAAGCATTTCCCGTCCAAGGCCGCGCTGTACGCCGAAATTCTCAGCGACGAATGCGAGGCTGACCCGGCGCTCATGGAGCTGCTCGAACGGGAGCCCTCGACCGTCACCCTGGTCGAAGTGATCCGCGGCATGGTCGGACATTTCCTTCACATCGCCGACGGGCCCGACCGCGAAGAAGCCCAGCGCCTGCGACTGATGGCCACGAGTCATTTGGATGACGGCGAATTCGCCCGTTTGCTGTATGCCAAGATCGAAACGCTGATCGGGGCGGTCTTCGTCGCCTCGCTCAAGCGTGCGGTTGCCGCCGGAGACGCGCGGCCATACAACGGCGAACCGCTCAACCTGTTCTGGTTTGCGCATCACACGGCGATGACGGCTGCGCTGACCAGGCTGCCGGCCACGCCGTGTCTCGCTTATGGCAAGGCGAACGACCTCGAGCGGCAGCTCTGTGAGTTTCTCCTGAGAGGTATCGGACTTAACGACGCCGCAATTGCGTCGCATTTGGGCCGCGATCAGGCCGCGGATGCGGGCAAAACGGCGATTGCAGAAAGCGCATGACATGAACATCGTAACCGAACACAAGATTTCGGGCGAACCGATCGACACCAAGGCTCCCAAGCGTCCGGTCCGGCCGGTGCTCTGGTTCGTTATCGTCGGAACGCTTCTGGGCGTGCTGGTCGGTGGCCTCGTCTGGTTCAATTATTTCCGCGGCCAGATGATCAAGCAGTTCTTCGCCAACAACAAGCCGCCGCCGGTCGCGGTCAGCGCCGCCGAGGCGAAGTCCGAGGTGGTGCCGAACCTGTTGACCGCGGTCGGTGGTCTCGCCGCCGTGCACCAGGTCGATGTCAGCGCCGACGTCAACGGCCGCGTCACCGAGATCAAGTTCGAGCCGGGCACGCATGTCGAGGCCGGCACGCCGCTGGTGCAATTGTTCGACGCGGCCGAGCAGGGCGATCTCGCGAGCTTCAAGGCGCAGGCAACCGTCGCGCAGCTGTCGCTCGACCGCGCCAAGCAACTGGCGTCGCGCCAGTTCGGTCCGCAGGCGACCGTTGATCAGGCGCAGGCTGCCTACGACCAGGCAATGGCCGGAATTGCCAAGACCGAGGCATTGATTTCGCAGAAGCTGGTGCGTGCACCGTTCTCCGGCGATCTCGGCGTCCGCAAGGTCGAGGTCGGCCAGTATCTGACAGCCGGCACGGCGATCGTTTCGCTGACCGATCTGTCGGAGCTGTGGGCCAACTTCACGGTGACGGAAAAGGACTCGGGCAACCTCAAGGTCGGTCAGCCGGTTCGGCTGAAGGTCGACGCCTATCCGGGCCGCACCTTCGACGCCAAGATCACCACGATCGAGCCGCAGATCTCGACCGACACCCGCAACATCCGCGTGCAGGCGACCATCTCCAATCCGGAGAAGATCCTGAAGCCCGGCATGTTCGTGACCACCACTGTGGTGCTGCCGGACAAGCCGGCCGTGGTCACCGTGCCGGAGACGGCGGTCGACTACACGCTGTACGGCGACTCGGTGTTCGTGATCACCGAGAAGAAGGAAGAGGACGGCAAGACCAGCCTGAGCGCGGTGCGCACTTTCGTGCAGACCGGCAACCGGGTCGAAGGCCGCGTCGAAATCGTCAAGGGCGTGAAGCCGGGCGACAAGGTCGTCGCCGTCGGCCAGCTCAAGCTGCAATCGGGCGCGGCGGTGTCGATTTCGACCGACCCGGCTCCGCAGATCCCGGCGCAGCCGCCGCGATACTGACATCGCACACGTCGCAGCATGATCCGGCCCGGCCGGGTCATGCGCTTTGCAAGTCAACGAAATCGAGATCGCCGCGATGCGCTTTACTGATATTTTCATCAAACGGCCGGTCCTGTCGATCGTCGTCAGCCTGCTGATCCTGCTGATCGGCCTGCGCGCGGCAACGACGCTGCCGATCCGGCAATATCCGAAGCTGTCGAACACGGTCATCAACATCACGACCGTCTATCCGGGCGCGTCCGCGGACCTGATCCAGGGCTTCATTACGACGCCGATCGAGCAGGCGGTCGCTTCCGCCGAAGGTGTCGATTACATCACCTCGTCCTCGGTACTCGGCACCTCGACGATCCAGGTCTACATCAAGCTGAATTTCGATCCGAACCAGGCGCTGACCGAGGTTCTGGCCAAGACCAACTCGGTCAAATACCTGATCCCGAAGGAATCCAACGATCCGATCGTCACCAAGACCACGGGCCAGACCACGGCCGTGATGTATCTCGGATTCTCGTCCGAAGAGCTGTCGGGCTCGGCGATATCAGACTATCTGACGCGCGTTGTGCAACCGGTGCTGTCGACCGTCGACGGCGTGGCCTCCGCCGACATTCTCGGTGGTCAGACCTTTGCAATGCGGCTGTGGCTTGATCCCCTGAAGATGGCGGGCCGCAACGTGTCGCCTGCGGATGTCGCGGCCGCGATCACCGCCAACAACTTCCAGTCCGCGGCGGGGCAGACCAAGGGCTATCTGATTGTCTCAAACGTATCGACGAATACGGGCCTGACCGACGTCAACCAGTTCAAGAAGATGATCGTCAAGGCCAAGGACGGCGGCTTCGTGCGGATGGAGGACATCGCCACCGTCGAGCTTGCGGCCCAAAGCACCGACGCGAGCGTTGCCTTCAACGGCGAGCACGCGATCTTTATCGGTGTGCAGGCAACGCCGCAGGGCAACCCGCTGACCCTGGTCAAGGGCGTGCGGGCGCTGTTCCCTGAGCTGGAGCGCAATCTGCCGCCGTCGATGAAGATGAAGGTCGCCTACGATTCGACCAAGTTCATCCAATCTTCGATCGACGAGGTGGAGAAGACGCTGGGCGAGGCCGTAATCATCGTGATCGTGGTGATCTTCCTGTTCCTGGCCTCGTTCCGCTCGGTCATCATTCCCGTCGTCACCATCCCGCTGTCGATGATCGGCGTCTGCACGCTGATGCTGGCGCTCGGGTTCAGCTTCAATTTGCTGACGCTGCTTGCGATGGTGCTCGCGATCGGCCTCGTGGTCGACGACGCCATCGTGGTGGTGGAGAACATCCATCGCCATCTGGAGGAGGGGAAAACGCCGGTGCAGGCGTCGCTGGAAGGCGCGCGCGAAATCGTCGGTCCCATCATCTCGATGACCATCACGCTCGCGGCCGTGTACGCGCCGATCGGTTTCCTTGGCGGCCTGACCGGCTCGCTGTTCCGCGAATTCGCCTTCACGCTTGCGGGCTCGGTGATCGTGTCCGGCGTGATCGCGCTGACGCTGTCGCCGATGATGTGCTCGGTGCTTCTGAAGAACACCGAAGAGGGCCGCTTCGCCAAGTTGGTCAACAAGGTGTTTGGCGCGCTGACGCGGTGGTACGGACGCAGGCTCGATCGCTCGCTCGACTACAAGGCCATCACCGGCCTGTTTGCGGTGACCATCCTCGGGCTGGTCGGCTTCCTCTACATGCACACGTCGAAGGAGCTGGCGCCCGAGGAAGACCAGGGCATCGTGTTCGCGGTGACCAAGGCGCCGAAATACGCCAACATCGACTACGTCGACTTTTACGGCGAGAAGCTCGACAAGGAATTCCAGAAGTTCCCCGAGACCGATCTTCGCTTCGTGCTGAACGGCATCAACGGCCCGCAGGGCGGTATCGCCGGCATGCTGCTGAAGCCGTGGGAGGAGCGCAAGCGCTCGTCGATCCAGCTGAAGTCGCTGGTGCAGGCCGAGCTTTCCAAGATCGAGGGCGTGCAGGCGTTCGCGTTCAACCTGCCGCCGCTCCCGGGCGGCCCGGGCGGCCTGCCGGTGCAGATGGTCATCAACTCCACCGCCAGTTTCCAGACTGTCTATGAACAGATGGAGAAGTTGAAGGCTGCCGCCCGCAAGAGCGGAATGTTCATCGTCTCCGACAGCGACCTTGCCTACAACCAGCCGAACGTGAAGGTGACGATCAACCGCACCAAGGCGCAGGATCTCGGCGTCAACATGCAGAACCTCGGCAGCACGCTCGCGGTGCTGCTCGGCGGCAACTACATCAACCGCTTCAATCTCGAGGGCCGTTCCTATCAGGTCATCCCGCAGGTGCCGCGCGGCCAGCGGCTCTCGCCGGAATCGCTCGCCGGCTACTACGTCACAACCAACACCGGCCAGCAGCTTCCGCTCTCGACGGTGGTATCGATCGAGACCAAGACCGAGCCGAATTCGCTGACACATTACAATCAGCTCAATTCGGCGACCTTCTCGGCGGTGCCGATGCCCGGCGTGACCGTCGGTGCGGCGGTCGACTTCCTCGAGAGCGAAGCCAAAAACCTGCCGCAAGGTTTCAGCCATGATTATCTAGCTGACAGCAGGCAATATGTGCAGGAAGGCAACCAGCTCGCGGTCACCTTCGGCTTCGCGCTGATTATCATCTTCCTGGTGCTGGCGGCGCAGTTCGAGAGCTTGCGAGATCCGCTGGTCATCATGATCTCGGTCCCGATGGCGATCGTCGGCGCACTGATCCCGCTGTTCTTCGGCGTGGCGACCATGAACATCTACACCCAGGTCGGACTGCTGACTTTGGTGGGCCTGATCACCAAGCACGGCATCCTGATGGTCGAGTTCGCCAACGAGCTCCAGATCAACGAGCGGCTCGATCGCCGCTCAGCCATCGAAATGTCGGCCCGCATCCGTCTCAGGCCGATCCTGATGACCACGGCCGCGATGGTGACGGGCCTGATCCCGCTCCTGACCGCGACCGGCGCGGGCGCGGCCAGCCGCTTCTCGATCGGTCTGGTGGTCGTCGCCGGCATGTCGATCGGCACGCTGTTCACGTTGTTCGTGCTGCCCGCGGTTTACGTGGTGCTGGCGACCGACCATCGCGCGGCGGCCGATTCCGAGCGGAACAAGCAGGTCAACGATCTCGACCTCGGCTCCAAGGCGCTGCGGCCAACCTGAAGACGCAGGTAAGCTAACCCGAGGGCGGCAGCGGCATTCCGCTGCCGCCCTTTTCTATTTGCCCCGGGGGTCCGATTGCCATCAGGCTTTCCCGCGTTCGCGAGAGACAAGGTCCGGTCTTCTTGCTAGGTTCGGCGGGATGAGCCTTTCCCTCCACCCCGATACCCCGCAAGCACGGGCGCTGCCGACTGCGGCGCCGGCTGGCGTCGCGTCCAGCACGACGCCAGGGCAGGGGATCAGGACCCGGCTCTTCACCAAATATGTCGCGCTGTTCGTGGCCGTCGTCGCCATCGCGCTGCTGGCCAACGGCCTGTTCGAGGTCTTCTTCTATTATCGCGAGCACAAGGCCGCGCTGATCCGGGTTCAGCATGAACAGGCCGAGGCGGCTGCGGCCAAGATCGGTCAGTTCGTCAAGGAGATCGAGAGCCAGCTCGGCTGGACCACGCAGCTGCCCTGGTCGGCGAGCTCGATCGAGCAGCGCCGGTTCGACGCGCTACGGCTGCTGCGCCAGGTGCCCGCCATCACCGAGCTCGCCCAGATCGATGCGACCGGCAGGGAGCGGCTGCGGGTCTCGCGGCTCGCCATGGACGCGATCGACAGCGGGATCGACCTGTCGGACGATCCGAAGTTCACCGAGGCGGTCGCGCACAAGGTTTTTTACGGCCCGGTCTATTTCCGCAGGGAGTCCGAGCCGTACATGACACTGGCGCAGGCCGGGTCGCGCAAGGATGCGGGCGTCAGCGTCGCGGAGGTCAATCTCAAGCTGATCTGGGACGTCGTGTCCCAGATCAAGGTCGGCGAGCACGGACACGCCTACGTGGTCGGTCCGGAGGGACGCCTGATCGCGCACCCCGATATCAGCCTGGTCCTGCGCAACACCGACATGTCTGGTCTCGCGCAGGTGCGCGCCGCGCTGGCCGGAGGCGGCGCCACGCTCGATGCGCTTTCCGAAGCGCGCAACATCCAGGGACAGAAAGTGCTGACCGCGTCGGCTCCGATCGCGCCGCTGCACTGGACCATGTTCGTCGAGATGCCGGTCGAGGAAGCCTATGCGGCGCTCTATGCTGCGTTGGAACGGCTTGCCTTCGTGCTGCTCGCGGCGTCGATCTTCGCGGTGCTCGCCGGGATATTCCTGGCGCGTCGCATGGTCGGGCCGATCCAGGCGCTGCGGAGCGGCGCCGAGCGCATCGGCGGCGGCGATTTCTCCCAGCGGATCTCGATCAGGACCGGCGACGAGCTCGAGGGGCTCGCGGACCAGTTCAACCACATGGGCGAGCGCCTGCAGGAATCTTATGCGGATTTGGAAAAAAAGGTCGAGGTGAGAACGGCTGAGTTGACCGAGTCGCTCGAGCAACAGACCGCTACGTCGGAAGTGTTGCAGGTCATCAGTTCGTCTCCTGGCGAACTCACACCGGTGTTCCACAAGATGCTCGAGAATGCCACACGCGTCTGTGGCGCGAGTTTCGGCGTAATGAATCTGTGGAATGGCGAGAGTTTCACGATTGTTGCGGATTACAATGTGCCGCCTGCGTTCGCGGCTTCGCGAAAAGACCTGCCGATCCGTCCTCATCCGGAGAGCGCACTTGCTGTGGTCGTCAGGACACGCCGGGTCGTCCATGTTCATGATGTGCAGGAAACTCCGGCCTATCTTGCCGCAGGCCGGACCATTCGTGGAATCTCCGACGTCGCCGGCGCCCGCACGATCGTCATAGTGCCCATGATGAGGGAAAATGAGCTGATCGGAACGCTCGCGGTTTATCGCAAGGAGGTCCGGCCGTTTACCGATAAGCAAATCGCGTTGGTTGAGAATTTCACGAAGCAAGCCGTCATCGCTATCGAGAACACGCGACTGCTGAACGAGTTGCGCAAGCGTACGACGGAGCTGTCGCAATCCCTCGAAGATCTCCGCGCCGCGCAGGACCGCCTGGTCCAAACCGAGAAGCTGGCGTCCCTCGGTCAGCTCACGGCGGGGATCGCGCATGAGATCAAGAATCCGCTCAATTTCGTCAACAATTTCTCGTCGGTGTCGATGGAGTTGATCGACGAGCTTAACGAGGCCCTGCAAACGGCCTCGCTCGACGGCAAGACCAAGGAAGAGGTCGAAGAGCTGACCGGCATGCTCAAGAGCAATCTCGAAAAGGTGGTGCAGCACGGCAAGCGCGCCGACTCCATTGTCAGGAACATGCTTCTGCATTCGCGCGAGGGCTCCGGCGAGCATCGCCCCAGCGATATCAACGCGATCGTGGAAGAGAGCCTCAATCTCGCTTATCATGGCGCGCGTGCCGAAAGACCCGCCTTCAACGTCACGATCGAGCGCAGCTTCGACCCCGCGGCGGGCATGGTCGATATTTATCCGCAGGAAATCACTCGCGTCTTCCTCAATCTGATCTCGAATGGCTTCTACGCCACAGCAAAGCGCAAGGAGAGCGCCACAGACGCCTTCGAGCCCACCTTGCGCGCGGAAACGAAAAATCTCGGCGATAAGCTCGAGATACGTATTCGCGACAATGGCACCGGGATTCCGCCCGAGGTGAAGGAGAAGATGTTCAATCCCTTCTTCACCACCAAGCCGGCCGGCGAGGGCACCGGGCTCGGCCTTTCCATGAGCCATGACATCGTCGTGAATCAGCACGGCGGTACCATCGACGTGAACACCGAGCCCGGAGTATTCACCGAGTTCATCATCACCCTGCCGCGCATGATGGCGGCGGGCGACACTTCCGGAGGCAAGTCTTGAACGTTTACATCCTGGTCGTCGATGACGAACCCGACGTCGAGACGCTGTTCCGGCAGCAGTTCCGGCGCGACCTGCGCGCCGGCCGCTTCCAGATGGAATTCGCGCCGTCTGCGCCCGATGCGCTGAAGCTCGCCGCCGAGGTTCGCGATCCCTCGTTGATCCTGATCCTGTCAGACATCAACATGCCCGGCATGAGCGGGCTCGACATGCTGCCGAAGGTGCGTGACGCGCATCCTGACGTTCCCGTCATCATGATCACCGCCTATGGCGATGCAGAGACGCGCCGGAAGGCGATCGAGCGCGGCGCGGTCGGACTTCTCACCAAGCCGATCGATTTCGCGCTGCTGCGGCAGGAAATCGACACGAGGCTCGAGCAAGCCGCATGACCGCGACCATTCTCTTCGTCGACGACGAGCCGGATCTCGAGGCATTGGTCCTGCAAAAATTCCGCAGGCAGATTCGCGATGGGCTGGTGACCATCATGTTCGCGCGCGATGGCCTCGAGGCGCTGCAGTCGCTCGAGCAGAATCCGCATGTCGACATGGTCGTCTCCGACATCAACATGCCGCGGATGGACGGGCTGTCGCTGCTGGCGAAGCTCCAGGAAGCCGAAGACAAGAAGTCCACCATCATCGTGTCGGCCTATGGCGACATGAGCAATATCCGCACTGCGATGAACCGCGGTGCGTTCGACTTCCTGACCAAACCGATCGACTTCGCCGACCTGGAGATGACGATCCAGAAGACCATCCGCCACATCGAAATGCTGCGTGAGGTGCGAGGCCGCCAGGCGGAGGCGGAGCGCGCCCACGCCGCGCTGTCGCGTCATTTCTCGCCCGAGCTCGCCAAGCGTCTCGCGGCAGGGAGCGAAGGTAAGGGAATCGAAGTACAGTGGCGCGATGTAGCGACCATCTTCACCGACATTACCGGCTTCACCTCGCTGGTCGAGAGTGTGCCCCCGGAGACGCTGGGCGCGCTTCTCAACGAATATGTCGGCGGGATGACCGAGGTCGTTTTCGCCCAAGAGGGGACAGTTGCCAAGATCATCGGCGATGCGATCCAGGTGCTCTTCAACGCGCCCGGCGATCAGCCCGATTATGCGACACGCGCAGTCGCCTGCGCGCACGGTCTCGACGCCTGGGCGGAGGATTTTTCCGCACGCTGGAAGACGAGAGGCGTGAATTTCGGCACCACCCGTATCGGCGTTCACGCCGGGCCGGCCCTGGTCGGCAATTTCGGCGGCAACCGGTTCTTCGACTACACCGCGTACGGCGACTCCATCAACATCGCGGCGCGGCTGGAAGCCGCAAACAAGCATCTGGGCACACGGATTTGCGTCAGTGCCAGCGTCGCCAAGGCGGCTGAGAATTTTCAAGGCCGTCCCGTCGGCGAGCTGTTGCTGCGCGGACGCAGCGAGCCGTTGCGCGCGTTCGAGCCGCTGGCGCAGGCCCAATTCGCTGCGCCGGAAACGGCGCTGTATTCCGAGGCTTTTGCCAAGATGGAGGCCGGTGACGGCGCCGCCATGCCGGCCTTTGCCGCGCTGGTCGGAATGCATGCCGACGACTCCCTCGCCGGCTTTCACCTGAAGCGCCTGCTCAACGGTGCCAAGGGTATTCGCATGCAACTGGAATAGGAGTCCGACATGACACGCGAATTCTCCGCCGGCAATTACCGCTTTATCCCGTCCGTGTTCCAGTATTCAGCCGGTGCGGCCGCGGATGACGGCTATGAGATCGAGCGCGTCCGCTTCGACCGCCCGGTGCCGCTCGCGGAAGGGTTTGCGCTTGCCGCGAAGTACATCCAGGAGGCGGGGCGGCCACTGACGGCGTTCTGTGCCTGCGAGCTGCGCTCACCGGCGGCCTTCAGCGAGGAAGGTTTTCGCGCGTTCAACCTGCACTATGTGAAGACGCTGTCCGAATGGGGCATCTTCGACGGCACCACCAATCCGGTGGCGCGCAGCAATGTCTGTCCCGAGATCGATCCGCCGGCCGAGCCGTCGTTCTATGCGTTCTCCTTCACGCGGCCGACGAGCTCGAAGACGCCGAGCTTCGTGATCGCCGGCGGCGCCGAGGCGCGCGAGGGCGGCGGATCCTATGTCGAGCGCACCGTGCGCTACCGCGACCTCAGCCCGGAGGGCCTGCGCGAGAAGGTCCGCTTCACGACGACCTCGCAGATGGAGAACCGGATGACGGCCTTCGGCTTCGGCTGGAAGGACACGACCGGCGTGCAAGCCTATTCCGTGCACGACTTCCACCACGCGCTGGTCGACGAGCTGGTCCGCCGCGGCGCGCTGCGCTCCGGCCTGTCCTGGCACTATGCCCGGCCGCCGGTGGTCGATCTCGAATACGAGATGGATTGCCGCCGGGTGATGCGAGAGATGGTGATCTAGCGCTGGCGCGGATCGAGCGCGTCGCGCAGGCCGTCGCCGAGCAGGTTCAGCGACAGCACCACGAGGAAGATCGCAAGCCCCGGCCAGATCGCCATCCAGGGCGCCTGGGTCAAGAAGCGCTGTGCCGCATTGAGCATGCTGCCCCAGGACGGCGCGGGTGGCTGCTGGCCGAGGCCGAGGAAGGACAGCGCTGCTTCGGCGATGATGGCGGCGGCGATCGACAGTGTCGCCTGCACCAGAAGCGGAGGCAGGATGTTCGGCAGGATATGCGAAAATGCGATCCGCCACGGCGGATTGCCGAGCGCGCGAGCCGCCTCGACATAATCCTCGGCCTTGACGTTCAACACCAGCCCGCGGGTCAGGCGGATGAAGATCGGGGTGGCTGAGATACCGATCGCGATCATGGCGTTGCCGAGGCTCGGACCGAGGAACGCGGCGAGTGCGATCGCCAGGATCAGGAACGGGCAGGCCAGCATCGCGTCGGTGATCCGGCTGATCAGCGCATCGACAAAACCGCCACGATAGCCGGCGAGCAGGCCGAGCGGCACGCCGATGCCGAGCGCAATCGTAACCGAGATCAGGCCCGCGAGCAGCGATGCGCGCGCGCCGTAGACGACACGGCTCAGGATATCGCGGCCGAGCTCGTCGGTGCCGAACCAGTGCGCCGCGGTGGGCGGCTTGCGCACCAGGCTCCAGCTCGTCGCTATGGGATCATAGGGCACGACGAGTGGCGCAAGCAGCGCGAAGCCGATGAACAAGGTGATGACGACAAGTCCAAATACCGCCGCCTTGCGCTTGAACAGCCGCCGCCGCGCGCGGCGCGCCGGGCTGTCCAGCTCGTAGGCCTGGGTGGTGGGACTTGCTGATAGCGCAGCGTCGCTCATCGCCTAGCCCCTTAGCCGCGGATTGACGAGGACATAGGCGACGTCGGCAACGAGGTTGAGGGTAATGTAAACCGTCGCCGTGACCAGCACCACACCCTGCACCACCGCATAGTCGCGGTTGAACACCGCGTCCACGATCAGCTTGCCGAAACCGGGAATGGAGAAAATCTGTTCGGTCAGCACGGCGCCTGACAGCAATGTGCCGAGTTCGAGCGCGCCGAGCGTGATGATAGGCGTCAGCGCATTGCGCATGGCGTGCTTGAGGATGACCGAGCGTTCCGACAGTCCCTTCGCGCGCGCGGTGCGGACATAATCGCTTTCCAGCACCTGGAGCATGGCGCTGCGGGTATGCCGCATCAAAACCGCGGAAATCGCATTGCCGAGTACGAAGGCGGGCATGATGGTGGCAGCCAGACTCGCGCGCCAGTTTTCGGTGAGCGGCACGTAACCCGAAGCCGGCAGCCAGCCAAGTTCGATCGAGAACAGGAAGATCAGCATAATGCCGAGCCAGAAATTCGGCGTCGAGATGCCCCATAGCGCGAACAAATTCGCGCCATAGTCCCAGGCAGTACCCTTCTTAACGGCGGAGACGATGCCGGCGGGAATGCCGATGAAGAACGCGATCAGGATCGCCATCGATCCGAGCTGGAGCGTCACCGGCAGCTTCTGCGCGATCAGCTCGCGCACCGGCATCTTGTTGCGCAAGGACTCGCCGAAATCGCCTGATAGAACGCCCTTGAGCCAATAGACGTACTGTACCGGGATGGGCTTATCGAGCTTATACTGCTGCCGGATCTGTTCGATCACGGCGGGATCTCGCTCCTCCCCGGCCATCACCAGCGCGGGATCGCCCGGCAATAATTGCTGGAGCGAGAAGATCAGCACCGACACGAAGAACAGTGTCGGCACAATCTGCGCGATGCGATGGGCGAGGAAGTTCAGCATGGCTCGGATCGCGTCCTGGAGGCGGCCTCGATCACTTGAACTTCAACCCGACCACCCGCACCAGCCCGTCGGGCATCTGCTTGTAGCCCTGCAGCTTGGTCGTATGCGCGATCAGGAGCGTGCGGTGATAGATGTAGATGATGGGCAGATCGTCGAGCAGGATTTTCGCCAGCTTTTGGTAGATCGCCTTGCGCTCCTCGACATTGGACGTCATCCGTCCATCTTCCATCAGCTTGTCGGCATCCGGGTTTGCGTACACGCCGTCATTCTGCGCCGCCTTGCTGCGCATGAAGATGTAGGAATTGCCGTCGGGATCGATGCGGCCGCTCCAGTTGATCTGGAAAACCTGGAACTCGCCGGCCTGGGCCTGCTTGAAGGTCGTCGCGAACTCGACGGCGCGGATCTTGATGTCGAAGCCCGCTTCCGCGGCCATCGACTGGACCACCTGGGCGACGGCTTCATTCTCCGCGCCCTTGGGGATCATGTAATCCACGGTCACGGGCAGCGTGACCCCGGCTTCCTTCAACAGCGCTTTCGCCTTCGCGATGTCACGGCCGTGGACCGGGAAGGCCTTCTGGTAATAGGGATGTGTCGGGCTGACCCATTGATTGCCCGGCGTGAACTCGCCGTTGAAGACGACCTGATTGAGGGCTTCGCGGTCGATGGAAAGGTCGAGCGCCTGGCGGACTTTGGCCGACTGGCTCAGCGGCCCCTTGGTCTTGTCGTTACCGATGTTGACGGTCAGGCCGAGATAGCCGAGCTCGGGCGCCGTCGACAGCACCAGCCGGGAATCGGCGCGCACGTCCTTGATATCGGTGGCGAGCACGCGCTCGATCAAATCGAGTCCGCCGGACTTCAGATTGGCGAGGCGGACGGTGGCATCGACGATCGGCAGGAATACGACCCGGTCGATATGGATGTTGTCCTTGTTCCAGTAGTCGGCAAATTTTTCGAACACCATGCGGTCCTGCTGGACGCGTTCGACAAATTTGTAAGGTCCTGCGCAGACCGGATGCAGGCCGAACTTGTCGCCGGCCTCCTTCGCCGCCTTCGGCGACACCATCATGCCGGAGCGGTCGGTGAGCTGGGCAATCAGCGGCGAGTAGGGGGTCTTGAGCACCAGCTTGATGGTCAGGGGATCGACGACCTCGACATGGTCGACGCTGGCAAGCTCGGGCTTCCGGAACGAGGTCGGCAGCGTCATGTGACGCTCGATCGAGAACTTTGCGGCCTCCGCGTCCAGCGGCTCGCCGTCATGAAACTTGACGTTGGGTCGGAGCTTGATCGTCATCTCCTTGCCGTCGGCCGAGGTCTCGTGTGACAGCGCGAGCTGCGGCACGATGTTCAGCTTCTCGTCGATGTCGAACAACTTGTCGCAGAAGGCGGAGAATACGATGCGGCCGACATAGGTGCGGCCGACACTGGGGTCGAGAATGTCGGGGTCCTCGGCGATGCCGATGCGAAGCGTCGTCTGGGCCTGGGCGCCGCCCACGAGCGACGTCAGCAATGCCGACGTCAGGATCGCCAAACGCATGAAACTCATCGCTCTCACCCTCTGTTTGACGGCTAGGCCGGGTCGGTCCTCAATGAACTAACCCCGCCGGCGCGTGCTGCTTCCGGGCCGCCGCTGAAGGCGGCGACCAATTTTTCAAGAACCGGCGAGAAGCCGCCGTCGGACGGGACGATCGCCTCGGACGACGGCAGTTCCGACGTTCGGTGGCACGCCGTTGCATGTCCGATGCCATCCGGCAGCAGCTGTGGCATTTCGCTGCGGCAGCGCTCGACCACATAGGGGCAGCGGGTGTGGAAGCGGCATCCCGACGGCGGATTCAGCGCGCTGGGGATCTCTCCCTCAAGCACGATCCGGCTGCGCTTTGCCCGCGGTTTAGGCACGGGGATCGCGGACAATAGCGCCCGGCTATAGGGATGGCGGGGTGCAGCGAACAGCGCGTCCGCCGCCGCCGTCTCGACGATCTGGCCGAGATTCATCACCGCCACATGGTCGGCGATGTGCTTGACCACGGCGAGGTCATGCGAGACGAAAATGTAGGCGAGGCCGAGCCGGTCCTGGAGTTCGCGCAGCAGATTGAGGATCTGCGAGCGAATCGAGACGTCGAGCGCCGAGACCGGCTCATCACAGATGATCAGTTTTGGCTCGACCGCGAGCGCGCGGGCAATCGCGATGCGCTGTCGCTGGCCGCCGGAGAATTCGTGCGGGTAACGCCGGGCCAGCCGCGGCTCCAGCCCGACCAGCCGCAAGATCTCCTCGACGCGCTCGCGCCGCTGTGCCGCCGGCACGAGATCATGCAGCGCCAGCGGCTCGGTCAGGATCTGGCCGACCGTCATGCGTGGGTTGAGCGAGGCGTAGGGATCCTGGAAAATGATCTGCGCCTCGCGGCGGAAGGCGCGCAGCGCGCCGGCGTCAAGGGAGAGGAGATCGCGGCCTTCGAAGCGGATTGTGCCTGCATCCGGCTCGATCAGCCGCAGCACCAGGCGGCTGACAGTGGATTTGCCGCAGCCGGATTCGCCGACCAGCGCCAGCGTCTTGCCGGCCTCCAGCGAGAAGGAAACGCCATCAACCGCTTTGACATGCGCCAGCGCCCGGCCGAACAGCGAGCGCTCGGCGACGAAATGCTTGACCAGGCCTTCGACCTCGAGCAGCGCCATCAGGACACCAGGCGCTCGAGCGGCGCGCGGATACAGCGCGAGAGGTGGCCGGGGCTCGCTTCGACGAGCGGCGGCAGTGCCTTGGTGCAGGCGTCCAGCACGAAAGGGCAGCGCGCGGCGAAACGACAGCCCGCGGGGGGATGCATCATGTTCGGGACCATGCCCTCGATCGTGGCAAGCTGTTCGGCGCGATGGTCCAGCCGCGGGATCGAGCCGAGCAGGCCGACGGTGTAGGGATGCTGCGGCGCCGAGAACAATTCGTCGACCGGCGCGCGTTCGACGATCTCGCCGGCATACATGACGGCGACCTCATCGCAGACTTCGGCGACTACGCCGAGATCGTGGGTGATCAGGATGATCGCGGCGCCGCTCGCCGCCTTCAACTCCCGCATCAACTCGAGGATCTGCGCCTGCAAGGTGACGTCGAGCGCGGTGGTCGGTTCGTCCGCGATCAGCAGCCGCGGGTCGCAGGCGAGCGCCATCGCGATCATGACGCGTTGGCGCATGCCGCCGGAGAGCTTGTGCGGATATTCGTCGATCCGCCGCTCGGGCGAGGGAATGTGAACGCGACGCAGCAGTTCGATTGTCCGGTCGCGCGCGCTGCGGCGTGAGCCGCCGCGGTGGCGCAGAATCGTCTCGATGATCTGGTCGCCGATGGTGAAGCTCGGATTGAGCGAGGTCATCGGCTCCTGAAAGATCATCGCGAGCCGGTTGCCGCGGAGGTCCCGCAATATCTGGTCTGGTACCTGCAACAGATCGAAGCCGTCAAAACGGATCGCGCCTGAGATCTCCGCGCTCTGTTTCGGCAGCAGGCCCATGATCGCCAGCGAGGTCACGCTCTTGCCGCAGCCGGATTCGCCGACGAGGCCGAGCGTCGCGCCATTGGCGACGCTGAGATCGACGCTGTCGACCGCGTGGGTGATGCGGCCGTCGTCGCCGTGAAAACGGATGCGGAGATCCCTGATCTCGATGAGGGGGCTCGCGTTCATGACCGTTTTGCGCGCGCTGCGGCGATGCTGGCGTCGATGACGCTGCGATCGGTGTTGCCTGCCGGGTTCTGCCGCGTTGGCATCGAGTCGCGAAAGTGAACCCACAGCTCCTGGCTGACTTGTTCGAGCCGTTCGAGTTCGCCGAGCGGATCGGGATGATCGTCGGCACGTACGTCCAGGACCGGCCATTCCTCCTCGCCATGGATCAGGAGCGCCGCGGACTGCTTGCCGCGTTTGTCCCCGCCGGCGGCCTCGCCCGCGCGCATCGCGGCGAGCAAGCGGCGCGGGAAGGGCAGGCTGTCATTGGCGATATAGGTTCTTGCGGTCTCGTCGAGCACGTCGGCGCCCGCGAGCATGTTGCCGGCGATCGAAAAGCCGCTGCCCGCGAGGTGCCCGCACCAGTCGACGCAGTCGCGCCCGGTATGCGCCGCGATCTCGCCGCTCGCATCCATGATGTGGATCTGGCGGCTCTCGCGGCCATCGTCGGTCGCGAGCAGGGCGGCCAGCACGTCGTGCGCATTGAGACCCTCACGCAACAGCTTGACGCCGTCGATGCCGTAATAGGGATTGACGAAGGCCTGCGTCGCGATGGCGCCGAGACCGGCAGCGATATAAGGGACACGCGCGCCGACGGCGAAGAAGCGCGTGGCAACGGCGATGCCGAACTGACCGGTGGCGGAATCTCGCGCGATGATCGACCAGGTCATATGCTGCCCTTTAGCGCCCTGCGGCGTAGCCCTGCATGCCGCGCGGATTGGCGGCGGCGCGCCGTCGTACACCGACGCGGGAGGCGGCGGTGAGGCGGCCTTCCGACCAGTCCGATCCGACTTCGACGATATGTCCGCGTTCGCGAAGATTCTCGATCGTCGCCTTCGGCACGCGGTTCTCGACCACGAGCACGCCGGGGCGCGCGGTGCGCGGCCAGAACGAGATCGGAAAGTGCTCGGAATGCCAGGCCGGCGCATCGATGGCTTCCTGGAGATTGAGGTTGCAATGGACGTGCCGCAGGAAAAACTGCGTGATCCACTGATCCTGCTGGTCGCCGCCGGGCGAGCCCCAAGCCAGGTAAGGCTCGCCGTCACGCAATGCCATGGTGGGTGAGAGTGTGGTGCGCGGTCGCTTGCCGGGCGCGAGCGCCGCGGGGTGGTCCTCCTCCAGCCAGAACATCTGGGCGCGGCTGCCGAGGCAGAAGCCGAGCTCCGGAATGATCGGAGAGGATTGCAGCCAGCCGCCCGACGGCGTCGACGACACCATGTTGCCGGCCTTGTCGATGATGTCGAAATGCACGGTGTCGCCGCGCACCTCGCCAAAACGCCCCACTGTCGGCTCGCCGGCGCCGAGCGCGCCGACCGCCTCGCGCTGCCCCTCGGCACGGCGCAACTTGACCACGCCGCCAAAGCCCTCGATCGAGCCGGGGAGGAAGTCGAGCGAAGCCTTGTCGGTGACGAGCTTGCGTCGTTCGTCGTTATAGGCGTCCGACAACAGCGTCGCGATCGGGATATCGCTGAACTTGGGGTCGCCGTAGAATTTCTCGCGGTCGGCAAAGGCGAGCTTGGCGCATTCGATCTGGAGATGGATGAACTCAGGTCCGGTCGGATCGAGCCCATCGAGCGCAAAGCCCTTGAGCAGCGCGAGTTGCTGCAGCGTCACCGGACCCTGGCTCCAGACTCCGGCCTTGCAGACAGTGTAGCGGCCATAATCGTAGGTGAGCGGGGCCTCGACCGTGGGCTGCCAGCGCGCCATGTCATCGGCCGACAGCACACCGCGATGCGGCGAGCCGCTGACGTCCATCACCTCCTGGGTGCGGCAGAATTTGTCGACGGCTTCCGCCACAAAGCCATGCGACCACGCCTTTCGGGCGCGCTCGATCTCGGCGTCGCGGTCGCCGCCGTCGCTTTCGGCTTCGCTCAGAATCCGTGCGTAGGTCGCCGCAAGTGTCTTGTTGGTGAAGAGTGTGCCGGGTTTTGGCACTTCGCCGTTCGGGAGATAGACGGCGGCCGACGTCGGCCAGTGCTTGCGGAACAATTGCTCGACAATCTGGATCGTGGCGCAGGCGCGCTCGACCAGAGGATAGCCGTCGCGCGCATAAGAGATCGCAGGCTCCAGCACGTCGCGCACGCGCATCGTCCCATAGTCACGCAGCAGCATCATCCAGGATTCGAAGGTGCCGGGGACGCACGCCGCGAGCAGGCCGGTGCCGGGCACCATGTCGAGGCCTTCGCTCTTGTAATGCGCGATGGTGGCGCGGGCCGGTGCCGGACCCTGGCCGCAGATCACCTCGGTGCGACCGCGCTTGACGTCGTGCACGATGATCGGCACGTCGCCGCCGGGACCGTTCAGATGCGGCTCGACCACCTGGAGCGTGAAAGCGGTGGCGGCCCCGGCGTCGAAGGCGTTGCCGCCCTTTTCCAGGATGGCCATGCCGACGGCGGTCGCGATCCAGTGCGTGGTCGCGACGACCCCGAAGGTGCCCTCGATCTCGGGGCGCGTCGTGAAAGGATCGGGATTGACATTGCTGGCCATGGACTACCTCATTTGCGGCGCGCGCAATTGATCACAGGGCCAAGCCGCCGCCAAATGCGCAGGCTGCATGGCACGCGCGCGTCACGCCGGGACCGAAGCGGTGTTGACGGCGTGGCAGGCGACCCCGTCGATCAGTTCCGGGGCCTCCTTGCGACAGAGATCGAACGCCAGCGGGCAACGGGGGTTGAAGGCGCAGCCGGGGGGCGGGTTGATCGGGTTCGGGATCTCGCCCTTCACCGGAATGCGCTGGCGGCCGCTCATGGCGAGATCAGGCACGGCACCCAGCAGCATCTTGGTGTAGGGCATGCGTGGACGGGCGAACAGCTCGCGCCCCTCTGCGATCTCGACGATGCGTCCGAGATACATCACGCCGACGCGGCTCGCCATGTGGCGGACCACGGCGAGGTTGTGGCTGATGAACATGTAGGTCAGGCCGAACTTGTCCTGGAGGTCGCGCATCAGGTTCAGGATCTGCGCCTGCACGGAGACGTCGAGCGCCGAGGTCGGCTCGTCGCAGACGATGAACTCCGCGTCGGAGGCGAGTGCCCGCGCGATCGCGATGCGCTGGCGCTGGCCGCCCGAGAATTCGTGCGGAAACTTCAATCTGTCGTCGGGATGCAGGCCGACAAGGCTGAGAAGCTCTCCGACGCGCGCCTGGATGTCGCGCTCGCCCTGGATCAGGTCGAAAGCGCGGATCGGCTCGGAGATGATGGCGTCGACCCGGAAGCGCGGGTTCAGGCTCGCATAGGGATCCTGAAAGATCATCTGGATGCGGCGGCGCAGCTTTCGCCGAGCCGGCGCCTGCCGCGGGTCGGTCATCGAGACGCCGTCGATCAGGACGTTGCCGGAGCTCGGCGGCAGCAGGCCGACGACCATCCGCGCCACCGTGGTCTTGCCCGAGCCGGACTCTCCGACCAGTGCAAAAGTCTCGCCCTTCCTGATGTCGAAGGTGACGCCGTCGACGGCCTTGAGATATTCGAGATGGCCGCCCTCGAGCACGCGGTTGAGCCAGGGCTTCGAGACGTCGAAGACGCGCCGCAAACTTGTGGCCTGGACGAAGGGAGTGCTCATGCAGCGCTCTCCGCCGGCACGTTGTCATAGAGGTGGCAGGCAACGGATTGCGTGCCGCGCGGCAGCGGCTCCGGCCTCTCCACGCGACACCGATCGAATGCGAATGCGCAGCGTGGATTGAACGAGCAGCCGCGCGGGATCGCCGACAGGCGCGGCATGGAGCCGGGGATCTGGACCAGGCGTTTGTCGTCGCCGGCAAGCGTGGGGATCGCGCCCATCAGGCCCTTGGCATAGGGATGCAGCGGATTTCTCACGACGTCCTGCACCGGGCCGATCTCGGCGACGCGGCCGGCATACATCACCGCGACACGGTCGGACGCCTCCGCGATGACGCCCATGTCGTGGGTCACCAGCATCACGGCCGTGCCGTGGTCGCGTCCGAGGCGCTTGATGAGCGAGATGATCTGCGCCTGCACGGAGACGTCGAGGGCGGTGGTCGGCTCGTCCGCGATGATCAGCTCCGGCTCGGCGCAAATCGCCAGCGCAATCACCACCCGCTGGCGCATGCCGCCGGAGAATTCGTGGGGATAGCCGTCGATGCGCTTTTCGGGCGCGGGGATTCCGACTTCGGCGAGTAGGTCGATGGCGCGGCGGCGTGCGGCGGTTTCGGACAGGTTCAGATGGGTTTTGATCGTCTCGATGAGTTGGTCGCCGACGCGGTAGAGCGGATTGAGCGATGTGAGGGGGTCCTGGAAGATCATGCCGATCCGTTTTCCCCTGATACGGCGCAGCTCTTCTGGCGGCAGATTGTCGATGCGCAGGCCCGCAAGACGAATCTCGCCGCCGGCGATGCGGCCCGGCGGATCGATCAGGCCGATCACCGCGAGCCCGGTGACCGATTTGCCGGCGCCGGACTCGCCGACCACGCCCAGCACCTCGCCCTTAGCGATATCGAAGGAGACGCCGTCGATGGCGCGTAGCGTGCCCCGGCGGGAGGCGAACTCCACCTGAAGATTGCGCACGGAGAGGATGGGTTCGGTCATGAGCGAGACGCTCTCATCCAAGTATTGCTCATCCAAATCTTGCTCATCAAAGTTTTGCTCATCGCAGCTTCGGGTTTAGCGCGTCGCGCAGCCAGTCGCCGAGCAGGTTGATCGACAGGATCAAGGCAGCGAGCGCGATACCGGGAAAGGCCACGATCCACCATTCGCCCGCGAACAGGTAGTTGTTGCCGATGCGGATCAACGTGCCGAGCGAGGGCATTGTGTCGGGCAGGCCGACGCCGAGGAAGGACAGTGTCGCCTCGGTAATGATGGCGAGCGCGAGGTTGATCGTGGCGATGACCAGGATCGGCCCCATTGTGTTTGGCAGCACATGACGGAACATGATCTTTGGTGCGGGAAGGCCGATCAATTGCGCGGCAGCCACGTAATCCTTGTTCTTCTCGACCATCACGGAACCGCGCACCGTCCGGGCATACCCGACCCAGAAACTCAGGCCGATCGAGATCACCAGCACGATCAGCATGCTGGTTGCATCCAGCCGGTTGCCGAGGATCGATTTCGCGATGCCGTTGACCAGCAGCGCGATCAGGATGGCGGGGAAAGTGAGTTGCACGTCGGCGATCCGCATGATCACGCCGTCGACCGCGCCCCCGAAATAGCCGGCGATCAGACCGAGCGCGATTCCGAGCGCGCCGGCGAAGATTACGCCGGCCACGCCGACGGCGAGCGAGATGCGCAGCCCGTAGAGAATGGCGGAGAACACGTCGCGGCCCTGCTCGTCGGTGCCGAGCAGGAACGGGCTCTGGCCGTCGGCGGTCCAGAGCGGTGAGATCCGGGAATTCATCAATTGGAGCTGCGCCGGATCGAACGGGTCCTGCACCGCGAGCGCGGAGGCAAAGATTGCGAGCAGGAAGAACAGCACGGTAATGGCCGCCGCCACCATGGTCAGCTTGGAGCGGCGAAACGAATAGAAGATGTCGCTGTCGAGTGCACGGCTGAGCCAGCTACGGGCAGCATGCGTCCGCAGCGTGCTCGGCTTGTCGGGATTGGAGACGACCACTTCGGACATGCGGACTGCCTTATGTGGCACGGCCGACGGTCGCGCGCAGGCGCGGATCGACGACCGTGTAGAGGATGTCGACCACCAGATTGATGGTGACGAAGATCAGCGAGACCATCAGCAGGTAGGCGGCCATAATCGGGATATCGACGTTTTGCACGGCCTGCACGAACAGAAGTCCCATGCCGGGCCATTGGAACACGGTTTCGGTGATGATCGAAAATGCAATAACCGAGCCAAACTGCAGTCCGGCTACCGTGATCACGGGAATCAGCGTGTTCTTCAGCGCGTGGCCGAAATGAATGGCACGGGTTGTCAGCCCACGGGCGCGGGCAAAACGAATATAATCGGTCCGAAGCACTTCGAGCATCTCCGCGCGCACCAGCCGCATGATCAGGGTCATCTGGAACAGGCCGAGCGTGATCGAGGGCATGATCAGCGCCTTCAGGCCCGACAATGTGAGCAAGCCCGTGGTCCACCAGCCCAGCTTGACGACCTCGCCGCGGCCGAACGAGGGCAACCAACCCAACGTCACCGCGAACAGATAGATCAGAAGGATGCCGATCAGGAACGTCGGAAGCGAGATGCCGATCAGCGAAACCGCCTGGAATAATTTGGCGAGCACGGTGTCGCGCCTGAGCGCAGAATAGACGCCCATCAGGATGCCGGATACCATTGCAAATACGGTCGCGCAGATCGCAAGTTCCAGGGTGGCGGGCATACGCTCCATCAACAGCGTCGAGACCGGCTGGCGGAACTGATAGGAGACGCCGAACTTGAATTGCGCGGCATCGGCGAAATAGCGCACGAACTGCACCGGCACGGGATCATCGAGGCCCAGCGATTTGCGCACGGCTGCGCGTTCGGCCGCCGGCGTATCGAGCGAGACGATCTGGTTGATGGGGTCGCCGGCGAAGCGGAACATCGAGAACGCGATGATGCCGACGGCGAACATGACGCCGATCGCCTGAACGGCGCGGCGAAGAGTGAAAGCGAGCATGCCTTCCACTTTCCTTGAGTGTGCGTCTGGCCGACGTCTTTGTCGGCCGGAAAAAGAAAGGTCCCGGTAGCCTGACGCTTCCGGGACCTCGTGTTCGACTGACGCTATTCCTTCTTGGTCGCCCAGTGGAACATGACCAGATTGTCGGCGCGCTGCGGCAGGTTGACCTTTTTCGATACGCCCCAGGCCAGCGCCTGCTGGTGCAGCGGAATATAGGCCCAGTCCTTGATGCTGATCTCATACGCCTGCTTGATCAGCTGATTGCGTTTGGTGGTGTCGGTTTCGACCAGCACCTTGTCGGTGATGGCGTCGAATTCCTTGTTGCAATAGCCACCAAGATTGGCTTCGCCCCGCGAGGATTTCGCATCGTCGCGGCATCCCATGATGTCGTTCAGCACATTGTGGGAATCCATCGTGCTCGGCGTCCAGCCCAGCATGAAGAACGAGGTCTGGTAACCACCCTGCTTCAGCACCTTGGCGAAGTACTGCGCCTTGGGCTGTGCCAGCAGATTGATCTTGACGCCGATGCGGGCAAGCATGCCGACGACGGCCTGGCAGATCGCGGCATCGTTGACGTAGCGGTCGTTCGGACAATCCATCGTGACCTCGAAGCCGTCGGGGTAGCCGGCCTCGGTCAGGAGTTTCTTGGCGCCGTCAGGATCGAATTTTGGCCGCGTGAACTCCTTGGACAGTGCGAACAGTTCGGGCGCGATCATCAGTGCCGACGGTGTCGACAGTCCCCGCATCACGCGCGTCTTGATCAGCTCGATATCGATCGCCTTGTAGAACGCCTCCCGGACCTTGACGTCCTTGAACGGGTTCTTGCCCTTGATGTTGGAATAGAGCAGCTCGTCGCGAACCGTGTCGAATCCGATGAAGATGGTGCGAAGCTCCGGCGCCTTCAGCACCTGGGCATTCGGGCTCGCATCGACGCGGGCAATGTCCTGGATCGGCACCGGCTCGATGACGTCGACCTCGCCCGAAAGCAGCGCAGCGACGCGGGTGGCGTCGGAGGCGATCGGGGTGAAGATGATCTCCTTCAGGTTGCCTTCCATCTTGCCCCAGTAATTGGGGTTGGCCTTGAACACGGTCTTCACGCCGGGCTGATGGCTCTCGATGATGAAGGGACCGGTACCGTTCTCGTGCAGCGAGGCGTAGCTCGGCGAGGTCGCGGACACCGGGGTCGGCTCGACGGCCTTGTTCTCCTCAGCCCACTTCTTGTCCATGATGTACCAGACGTCCCACGCCGAATGCAGGATGGGATTGGGCGAGGGCAGGACGAAATCGACCGTGTAGTCGTCGACCTTGACGACCTTGACGTCAGGCGCCAGGCGGGTCTGCATGTTCGAGTTTTTGTTTCGGACACGATCGGCGGAGAACAGCACGTCGTCGGCGGTGAAGGGGTCGCCGTTGTGGAATTTTACGCCCTTTCGCAAATGGAAGCGCCACCGGGTCGGCTCCGGAGTTTCCCAGCTCTCCGCCAGCGCCGGAATGATCTTGAGGTCCTTGTCGCGCGCGGTGAGGCCCTGATAGACGTGACCGAGATGGGCGTGGGTGGTGGACTCGTTCAGCGAGTAGGGATCAAGCGACTTCAGGTCGCCCTGGTTGGCATAGCGCAGCGTCTGGCTCGACGCTGGCGACATCGTCAACGCAAGCATACCGGCGAGCGTCGCCGCAAACAGAGTTCGACCGACTGACATTCTTGACCCTCTCAACTCTGCCGCGCCGTGATTTTTGATTGTTCGGCGGGCGTCCCAATCCATGTTGCCCAGAGTTCTCGACCCGTGCAAGCGCCATTGCAGCAAGGAACGCGCCAAGTTGCACCGCTGTGCAGCAATGCTGACCGACAATCGGGGGACGAGGGGCCGATTTTGATTGACCATATCCATCGAACGCGGAAGCCGGCGCCTAGCCGCGTGCCTCAGGTCGCTTGCGTTGCACACCGTGTCGCGGCGATACTATATGAAGCCGCTCGAATCTCATCTGGAGGGGATATGAAAGTTAATATCGAAATCGACTGCACCCCCCTGGAAGCCCGTCAGTTCTTCGGACTACCCGACGTGATGCCGATGCAGGCCGCGGTGATGGACAAGTTGCAGCAGCAGATGATGTCCAACATCGATAAGGTTTCGCCGGAATCGCTGATCCAGAGCTGGTTCACCTTCGATCCCAAGATCGCGGAGCGGTTTCAGGACATGTTCGTCACCATGGCCGGTCTCGGCGGCACGCGCAGCGGCGACAAGAAGAAATAATGCCGCCCGTCCCGGACGGGCCGCAGTCCTCAGGCCGGCTTCATCCGCCGGGCCTTGGTCTGCTGCTCGCCGAAGCCCGTGGGTTATTCGAATTCAATGCCAGCCTGCTGTTGTCGCCGGTTCTGATGCGTGCGCCGAAAGGCGATGGCCATCCAGTACTGGCGCTGCCGGGCTTTCTCGCCAGCGACTTCTCGATGGCGCCGATGCGGCGCTATCTCGGTGCGCTCGGCTATGAGGCACATGCCTGGCGGATGGGGCGCAACCTCGGCGGGCTGGGACGGATGCGGGATTTGCTGCGCGCCCGTCTCGCTGCAATCCATGCTGCGAGCGGACGCAAGGTCAGTCTGGTTGGATGGAGTCTCGGCGGCGTCTATGCGCGCGATCTCGCGCTCCAGGCGCCCGACATGGTCCGCAATGTCATCACGCTCGGCAGCCCTTTTGCCAATGACATACGAGCGACCAATGCGACGCGGCTCTACGAGATGATGTCCGGCGAACGGGTGGAGGATTTCGCCGAGCTGCGCGAGGCGATCGCCGGCGATCTGCCGGTGCCGGCAACCTCGGTCTATTCGCGTGCCGACGGCATCGTGAACTGGCGGACCTGCCTGCTACGTCCCTCCGACCGCGCCGAGAACATCGAGGTGCACCTGGCGAGCCATATCGGGCTCGGGGTGAATCCCGCAGCGCTTTGGGTCGTGGCGGACCGTCTTGCGCAACCGGAGGGGGAGTTCTCGCCATTTGACCGGGCGGGGCCGTTTGCCATTGCATATGCCCCGCCGGAACAGGCAGTATCGGCCTGACGAGAAGTGCCGCTAAGGCGCCCGTCAAATACTCGGGAGGGAATTATGGCTGACGGTAAGAAGCTGTCGTCGCTGGACGCATCATTTCTTTATCTGGAAACGCCGGAAATGCCGATGCATGTCGGCAGCATGGCCATCTTTCGCCTGCCGGACGACTACAAAGGCGACTTC
This sequence comes from Bradyrhizobium sp. 132, assembly GCF_023074185.1. Taxonomy (GTDB): domain Bacteria; phylum Pseudomonadota; class Alphaproteobacteria; order Rhizobiales; family Xanthobacteraceae; genus Bradyrhizobium. The sequence goes on from NZ_JADPKY010000132.1 coordinate 36,956, forward strand.
TTCGAAGACTTCAAGGCAATGATCGTCTCGCGCCTGCACATCGCGCCGATCCTCAAGGCGCGGCTGGAGAAGGCGCCGCTCGACATCGATCATCCTTCCTGGGTCGAGGACGATCAGTTCGACATCGACCGTCACATCTTCCGGGCCAGCCTGCCGCAGCCGCGCGATCGCGCCACGCTCGAGCGCATCGTCGGCTGGATGCACGCCAAGCTCTTGAACCGCGCCCGCCCGCTCTGGGAGTTCTACGTGTTCGAGGGCATGAAGGACAACGAGGTCGGGCTTTATTCCAAGATGCATCATGCCGCCATTGACGGCGGCGCCGGTGCGGCGCTCACCAACATGATCTACGACATCTCGCCGACCCCCCGCAAGGTCGATCCGCCGACTGCAGGAGCCAAGCCCGGACCGGAGCCGCGCGACATCGCCGCGAACCTGCTCGATTCCTATCAGCAGTTCATCACCCAGCCGCTCGATGCATCGGCGGCCGCGAAGAATTTGCAACTGCCGCGCACCGGCAAGAGCGACATCGGCTCGATCCTGTTCGACAATGCGATGTACCAGATCGAGAGCGCGGTGCGCTTCGCCGGCAACATCCCGACCATGGTCAAGAGCGTCTCCGAGGTGCTCGGCAAGATTTCCGATCCGAAGTCGCGCGAGAGTCTCGCCAGCATGGTGTCGCCGCCGACCATGCTCAACAAATCGATCTCGTCCGAGCGCAGCTTCGCCGGCGTCTCGATCTCGCTGTCGCGATCCAAGGCGCTGGCCAAGCAGGCCGGCGGCAAGCTCAACGACGTGGTGCTGGCGCTCGCTTCCGGTGTGGTCCGGCGCTACCTGAAGGAGCACAGCACCCTGCCGGCGAAATCGCTGACCGCGGCGGTGCCGATCTCCTTGCGTGAAGAGGGCAACACCGAGGCCAACAACCAGGTGTTCGGCATGATCTGCTCGATCGCGACCAACATCGAGGATCCCAAGGCGCGGCTGGAAGCCATTATCGCGCAATCGACCAAGTCCAAGGAGATGTCGCATCCGCTGCGGGCGCTGATGCCGCAGATATCCAACATCTCGATGCTGGGCGCGCCGATGATGATGCAGATTCTGGCACTGGTCTACAGCCGCTCGAACCTCTCGGATGTGTTGCCGCCGGCCGCCAACATCACGGTGTCCAACGTACCGGGGCCGCGGCAAACGCTCTACGCCGCGGGCGCCGAGTTGTTGCACATCTTCCCGGTATCAATCTCGACCCATGGACAGGCTCTCAACATCACTGTGCAGAGCTATCGCGACCAGCTCGATTTCGGCTTCATCGTCGGCGCCAACATCATTCCGCATGTGCAGGTGATGTGCGACATGCTGCCGGAGGAGTTTGCCGCACTCGAAGCGGCCTATGCATCCCCGGTGGCCGACATCAAGGGCGCCGCGGAGTAGGAATGTGTCGATGATTGAAATGCCGCCGCTCAAGTTCGCGCAGACGAACGGAATCCGCATGGGCTATTACGAGGCGGGTCCGGCCGATGACAAGCCGATCGTGCTGTGCCACGGCTGGCCCGAGCTTGCTTTCTCCTGGCGCCACCAGATCAAGGCGCTGAGCGAGGCCGGCATCCGGGTGATCGCGCCGGACCAGCGCGGCTATGGTGCGAGCGACCGGCCCGAGCCTGTCGAAGACTACGACATGGAGCATTTGACCGGCGATCTCGTCGGGCTGCTCGATCATCTGAACATCGATAAGGCGATCTTCGTCGGCCACGACTGGGGCGGCTTCGTTGTCTGGCAGATGCCGCTGCGGCATCCATCGCGCGTGGCCGGTGTGGTCGGCGTCAACACGCCGCATTGGGACCGTGCGCCGATCGATCCGATCGCGCTGTTCCGCCAGCGCTTCGGCGATCAGATGTACATCGTCCAATTCCAGGATCCTGCGCGCGAACCGGACAAGATCTTTGGCAGCCGCGTCGAGCAGACCTTTGACGCCTTCATGCGCAAGCCTTTGGCGCGGCCGGAGGCGAAACCGGCTGAGACGCCGATCGCGGGCGTTGGTGCCTCGTCAAAGACCAATCTCGCCTTTCCGCAGATGATCGCGGCCTATGACGCAAAGCACGATCCGCGCACGCCGATCCTGTCGGCCGACGAGAAGAAAATCTTCGTCGATACGTTTACAAGAACCGGCTTCACCGGCGGCATCAATTGGTATCGCAATTTTACGCGCAATTGGGAGCGGTCGAAGGAGCTCGATCATCACGTGCATGTGCCGTCATTGATGATCATGGCGGAGAACGATGCCGTGCTGCCGCCGTCGGCGGCGGATGGCATGGAGAAGCTGATCGGTGATCTCGAGAAATATCTGGTGAAGGACAGCGGCCATTGGACGCAGCAGGAGAAGCCGGAAGAGGTCAGCGCCAAATTGATCGAATGGCGTAGAAGGCGGTTCGGCTAACTGGTCATTGCGAACTCGTCATTGCGAGGAGCGGAGCGACGAAGCAATCCAGGCTGTCTCCGCGGATATATTTCTGGATTGCTTCGCTTCGCTCGCAATGACGACATTGAGGCAGGGGGACTACATTTCGATGTCATCGAAGAACCGTCTGGACCCGATCCCGCAGCCGCCGACCAAGCCGGTGGTCGGCAACATGCTGTCGCTGGATTCGGCGGCTCCGGTGCAGCACCTGACGCGGCTTGCCAAGGAATTAGGCCCGATCTTCTGGCTCGACATGATGGGCTCGCCGATCGTCGTCGTCTCCGGCCACGATCTGGTTGACGAGCTGTCTGACGAGAAGCGGTTCGACAAGGCGGTACGCGGCGCGTTGCGACGCGTGCGCGCGGTCGGTGGTGACGGCCTTTTCACAGCCGACACCAGGGAGCCCAACTGGAGCAAGGCGCACAACATCCTGATCCAGCCGTTCGGCAACCGCGCCATGCAGTCCTATCACCCGAGCATGGTCGACATCGCCGAGCAACTCGTCAGCAAATGGGAGCGGCTCAACGCCGACGACGAGATCGACGTCGTCCACGACATGACGGCGTTGACATTGGACACGATCGGCCTGTGCGGCTTCGAGTACCGCTTCAATTCTTTCTACCGGGGCGACTACCATCCTTTCGTCGAGTCGCTGGTGCGCTCGCTCGAAACCATCATGATGACGCGCGGCCTGCCGTTCGAGCAGATATGGATGCAGAAGCGGCGCAAGACCATGGGCGAAGACGTCGCCTTCATGAACAAAATGGTGGACGAGATCATCGCCGAGCGGCGCAAGAACGCGGATGCGATCGACGACAAGAAGGACATGTTGGCTGCGATGATGACCGGCGTCGACCGCTCGACCGGCGAGCAGCTCGACGACGTCAACATCCGTTACCAGATCAACACGTTCCTGATCGCAGGCCACGAGACCACCAGCGGCCTGTTGTCGTGCACGATCTATGCGCTGCTAAAACACCCGGACATTCTCAAGAAGGCCTATGACGAGGTCGATCGCGTCCTCGGCCCCGACGCCAACGCGAAGCCGACTTACCAGCAGGTGACGCAGCTCACCTACATCGCGCAGATTTTGAAGGAGTCACTGCGGCTGTGGCCGCCGGCGCCGGCCTATGGCATCTCGCCGCTGAACGACGAGACCATCGGCGGCGGCAAGTACAAGCTTCGGAAGGGTACGTTCACCACCATCCTGGTGACCGCGCTGCATCGCGATCCCTCGGTCTGGGGTCCGAACCCGGATGCCTTCGATCCAGAGAATTTCAGCCGTGACGCGGAAGCCAAGCGACCGATCAACGCCTGGAAGCCGTTCGGCAACGGCCAGCGGGCGTGCATCGGCCGCGGCTTCGCCATGCACGAGGCCGCGCTCGCGCTCGGCATGATCCTCCAGCGCTTCAAGCTGATCGACCACCAGCGCTACCAGATGCACCTGAAGGAAACGCTGACGATGAAGCCGGAAGGCTTCAAGATCAAGGTCCGTCCGCGCGCCGATCGCGAGCGCGGCGCTTATGGTGGGACTGTCGCCGCGGCCGCTTCGGCACCGAAGGCACCGCGTCAGCCGACCGCGCGGCTCGGTCACAACACGCCGATGCTGGTTCTCTACGGCTCCAATCTCGGCACCGCCGAGGAACTCGCGACGCGCATGGCCGACCTTGCCGAGATCAACGGCTTTGCCGTGCATCTCGGGCCTCTCGACGACTATGTCGGCAAGCTGCCGCAGGAGGGCGGCGTGCTGATCATCTGCGCCTCCTATAACGGCGCGCCGCCTGACAATGCGGCGCAATTCGTCAAATGGCTCGGCGATGAGCTGCCGAAGGATGCGTTTGCCAATGTGCGCTACGCCGTGTTCGGCTGCGGCAACAGCGACTGGGCTGCGACCTATCAATCGGTGCCGCGCTTCATCGACGAGCAATTGTCGGCGCATGGCGCGCGCGCGGTCTACCCGCGCGGCGAAGGCGATGCGCGCAGCGATCTCGACGGCCAGTTTCAGAAATGGTTCCCGGCGGCCGCCCAGGTGGCGACCAAGGAATTCGGTGTCGACTGGAATTTCACCCGGACCGCGGAGGACGATCCGCTCTACGCGATCGAGCCGGTCGCGGTGACCGCCGTCAACACCATCGTCGCCCAGGGCGGCGCGGTGGCGATGAAGGTGCTGGTCAACGACGAGCTTCAGAACAAGACCGGGACCAATCCCTCGGAGCGCTCGACGCGCCATATCGAGGTGGAACTGCCGTCCAACATTTCGTACCGCGTCGGCGATCATCTGAGTGTGGTCCCGCGCAACGATCCGACGCTGGTGGATTCGGTCGCCCGTCGCTTCGGCTTCCTGCCGGCGGACCAGATCAGGCTTCAAGTCGCCGAAGGCCGTCGCGCGCAATTGCCGGTCGGCGATGCCGTGTCGGTCGGCCGCCTGCTCAGCGAGTTCGTCGAGCTCCAGCAAGTGGCGACACGGAAGCAGATCCAGATCATGGCGGAGCACACGCGTTGCCCCGTCACGAAACCAAAACTGCTGGCCTTCGTTGGCGAGGAGGCCGAGCCGCTTGAGCGTTATCGCAGCGAGATTCTGGCAAGACGAAAATCGGTGTTCGACCTGCTGCTCGAACATCCGGCTTGCGAATTGCCGTTCCATGTCTATCTGGAAATGCTCTCGCTGCTGGCGCCGCGCTATTACTCGATCTCGTCTTCGCCGTCGGTCGATCCGGCGCGTTGCAGCGTCACGATCGGCGTGGTCGAAGGGCCGGCGGCGTCGGGGCGCGGAACCTACAAGGGCATCTGCTCGAACTATCTCGCAAATCGACGCGCGGGCGATGCGATCTATGCAACGGTGCGTGAGACCAAGGCCGGCTTCCGGCTCCCGGATGATCCATCCGTGCCGATCATCATGATCGGACCAGGCACGGGGCTTGCGCCGTTCCGCGGCTTCCTCCAGGAGCGCGCCGCGCGCAAGGCGAAGGGCAGCGCCCTCGGCCCGTCCCTGCTGTTCTTCGGCTGCCGCCATCCCGATCAGGATTTTCTCTACGCGGACGAGCTGAAGGCGCTGGCCGCAAGCGGCATCACCGAGCTGTTCACGGCGTTCTCGCGCGCGGATGGACTGAAGACCTATGTCCAGCACGTCCTCGTCGCGCAGAGGGACAAGGTCTGGCCGCTGATCGTGCAGGGCGCGACCGTCTATGTCTGCGGCGACGGCGGCAAGATGGAGCCCGACGTGAAAGCGGCGCTGGTCGCGATCCATCGTGAGAAGAGCGGCAGCGATGCCGCCACGGCTGCGCGCTGGATCGACGACATGGGCGCGAAGAACCGCTATGTGCTCGACGTCTGGGCGGGTGGGTGATTGTTCGTCCGATCGTGCTAAAGCTCTCGCATGATTCCCTGGGAAAAGATCGACACCGCCAAAATCCCCGGCTCCGATGAAGAGCTTCGCCTGATGCGGCGAGGCAAGGAGTTCTCCATCAAGCTCGGCACCAACGAGTTGATGAACAACCGCCTGTCGGGCTCGGAAGCCGCGCTCGCGACGCTTGCGGCGAAGCAGATCGAGACGGTGGCAAAGCCGGTCGTCCTTATCGGCGGACTGGGGATGGGTTTTACGCTGCGTGCGGCGCTCACCGTGCTCGCGGCTAAGGCGAAGATCGTGGTCTCCGAGCTCGTGCCGGCGGTGGTCACCTGGGCACGCGGTCCGATGGCTGAGGTGTTCGGCGACAGTCTCGATGATCCCAGGGTGAGCATCCGGGAGACCGACGTCGGCGAAATCATCCGGGCACAGCGGTCGGCCTTCGACGCCATTCTCCTCGACGTCGACAACGGACCGGAAGGGCTGACCCGGAAGGGCAATAATGCGCTCTATAATGCGGGTGGGTTGAAGGCGACCAGAACCGCGCTGCGGCCGGGAGGTGTGCTCGCCGTCTGGTCGTCCGGACCCAACCCGGCCTTCACCAAGCGGCTTGGCAGCGCCGGCTTCGACGTCAACGAGGTCAACATCCGCGCCACCGGCAGAGGCGGCGGCGCACGCCACGTGATCTGGATCGCGAAGAAGAATTAGGCCGCCTGCGCAGCTACCAGTTCGATCCGTCAGAACATCGTGTTGCTGTTCGCGGGAGTCTCGGGAATAGCCTGAACGACGTCCCAGTGTTCGACGATCTTGCCGTTCTCCAGCTTGAAGATGTCGACGACCGCGTTGCCCATGGTGCCGGGCTCGCGAACCGCGTGAACGTGCAGGATGACGTAGTCGCCATCCACGAAGCTGCGCTTGATGTCGCTGTGGGAGTTGGGGAATTTCTCGCGCAGGAAGCCGATGAACTTTCGGAAGCTCACCGCGAGGAGACCGTATGCGTCGGGTCTATGCTGCCCGCGTCGCCGCGCCATGTGCATGCTTGTCGATGGCGCCGATGATCTCCGGCCAGAAGCGCATCGGCAGCGCGTGGCCCATGCCGTCGATCATCAACAGCTTTGCGCCAGGAATTGACTCTGCCGTATCCTTGCCGCCCTCGGGGCGGACCAGCGGATCGACGGTGCCATGGATGACGAGTGTCGGCGTCTTGACGCCATGCAGTCGCTCCTTGCGGCTGCCGGAGGCAAGCACCGCGCGGAGCTGCCGGCCGACGCCGGCCGGATTGAGCCCGCGCGCGAACACGCGTTCGGCACGACCGGGATCGAGCGCCTCTTCCTCCGGAAAGGACCCGGCCCGCAACACGTTCCAGGTCTGGCCGTAGCGCACGATGAACTCCTCCTTGCTGCGCGGCGGCGGCGCCATCAGCATCGCGGCGGCCTCGCGCGTCGGTGGTGGGACGCGCGGATTACCTGTTGTCGACATGATCGACGTCAGCGACCGCACGCGCTCGGAAAACGACAGCGTCACCTCCTGCGCGATCATGCCACCCATTGAGGCGCCGACCAGATGCGCCGACTTGATGCCGAGCGCATCCATCAGCCCGATCGTGTCCTTGGCCATGTCGATCAGCCTGTAGGTGGCGGCAACGGGAATCCTGAGGAAGCGGAGCTTCAACAGCTCGAGCGGCGTCAGGCGCTTGCCGCCAGTGAGATGGCTCGACTTGCCGATGTCGCGATTGTCGAAGCGGATCACGCGAAAGCCATGCCCAGCGAGCTGCTCGCAGAACGCATCGTCCCAATGGATCATCTGGGCGCCTAACCCCATGATCAGCAGCAGCGGCTCGGCATTATCGTTGCCGAAAATCTCGTAACAAATGTCGATGCCGTTGGCGCGGACGGTCTGCGACGGCTGTTGGGCGTTCACGGGTGCATTCCCCTGGCTTTTGATCAATGCTGTATCGCACGGTTTCCCGTCGCGATGAAGACGCGTGCGCGACACCGCACCCGCTGCTTGCCGGTTGACCGGCACCTCGCAACGGTGTGGTATGGCGAAAAAAGGAAGGGCGTCGAAGCTCTCGATTTCAGGAGGACGCCGATGACCGACAAGACCAATGACCCCGTTGCCATGTGGCAGAAGATGGTGGGCGAGATGGAGAAGGGGTTCAACTCCTTCGCCAATCAGGCCATGTCGTCGCCCGAGTTTTCGCAAGCTATGAACCGGGCCGGCGGCGTTGCTGCAGGTGCTCAGAAGCAGCTCGGTGAGCTCATGGAGAAATACCTGGTCTCCATGAATCTGCCGAGCCGGGAGCAGGTCACGAGTCTTGCGGAACGGCTGCAGTCCATCGAAGGACAGATCGGTGAGATCAAGTCGATGCTGAGCCAGATGGCGGCAAGTTCCGGCGCGTCTCAGGGCTTCGATCCAGCGTTGCGGCCGCCGCGCACCAAGCGCCCGCCGTCCGAGGGCGGAGAGCAGACATGAATGCACCCACCGGACTTGATTTCGCATCGATCCCGGAGCGTATCCAGTCCGAGGTGCAGCGCGCGATCCAGCGCAGCATCAAGGGTGTGGAATATTTCTCGACCTCCGGTCCGACGCTCGGCTCGACGCCGAAGGACGTGCTGCATTCGCGCGGCACGATGAGCCTCTACCATTATCGGCCGATGTCCGACGAGATCTATCGAATTCCGATCTTGATCGTGATGGCGACCACTAATCGCGGTTACATTCTCGACCTCGTGCCCGGCCAGAGTTTCATCGAGTTTCTCTTGAAGCGCGGCTACGACGTCTACATGCTCGACTGGAGCGCGCCGCGGCCGGAGGAGAAGAGCCTGCGAATGGAGGACTATGTCCTCGACTTCATCCCGGACTGCATCCGCCGCGTGCAGCAGGATTCCGGCGAACAGGACGTCTCCGTGATTGGCTATTGCTTCGGCGGGGTGCTGTCGTTGCTCTACGGCTCGATCTACAGGGGCGGGCCGATGAAGAATTTGATCTGCTTCACCACGCCCATCGACTTCCGCGAGATGAAGCTGTTCGCGAACTTCTCCGACCGGCGCTATTTCGACGTCGACCGCCTGGTCGACAGCGTCGGCAACGTGCCGCCGGAGATGATCCTGTCGTCGTTCGAGATGCTGCGCCCGGCCTCGCGCACGGTGAGCCAGATCCAGCTCTGGGAGAACATCTGGAACGACGAGTTCGTCAAGTCCTACCGGATGTTCGACCGTTGGGCGACCGACACGCTACCGCTGGCGGGGGAATATTTCCGGACCATCACCAAGGACCTGATGTGGGACAACAAGCTGTTCAACGACACCATGTCGGTCGGCGGCCGTGCTGCGAAGCTCGAGGACATCAAGGTGCCGTTCCTGCATGCGGTCGCCGAGCATGACCACATCGTGCCGTATGAGGCCGCAAAACACCTGATCGCCAAGATTGGATCCGAGGACAAGGAAGAGGTGATGCTGAAAGGCGGTCATGTCTCCCTCGTCGCCGGCGCCAATGCGGTGAAGCGGCTGTGGCCGAAACTGGATTCCTGGCTGGGGAAGAGATCGACATGAGTGAGCAACGTTCTTATCCGCGTCGCGTCAACACGGATGCCGGTGATATCGAGATCCGCCTGATGTCGCCGACGGATGAGGCTGCGGTGCTCGCCTTCGGCAAGGGCCTGCCGTCTCACGATCTCCTTTTCCTGCCGCGTAACATCAGTGAGCCAAAGGTGCTGTCGGCCTGGGTCAAGGAGATCGAGCGCGGTGCGATCACGAGCTTGCTGGCGGTCAGGGGCGGCACGGTCGTCGGCTGCGGCACGTTGGTGCGCGACCCGCATTCCTGGTCGCCCCATGTCGGTGAAATCCGCATGGTGGTCTCGCCCGACGTCCGCGGAAAGGGGGTGGGGAAGGCGCTGTCGCAGGAGACTTTTGCGCTCGCGCTCGGCGCCGGCCTCGAAAAGCTGTCTGTCCAGATGACCGTCGACCAGCAGGCGGCCATCGCGCTGTTCGAGAGCCTCGGCTTCAAGGCCGAGGCGCTGTTGCGCGACCATGTCCGGGACGTCGACGGTAAGACCCACGACATTGTCGTGCTCGGTCATAACATCGCGCAGGTCCAGGCCCAGATGGAGGCCTATGGGCTGCCTGGCGCCGTCCAGCATTGAGCTCCCATTGGGGGCTGTCCGGGAACCGGATGGTTACGGAGGCCGCATAATACCTCCTATCAACGCCATTCACGGTTTCGTGATATCGCGGTGCAACATGAATGTTGCATCGCACCATTAACTATGGCACATAAGCCATGCCCCGGGCCAATGCGGACGGGGTGAGCCCATAGCTCAAAACAAATGAGGATGGAGAGACCCCAATGACCACCGAAACCAACACCGCTTTCGAGGGCTTCAAGGACGCGTTCAAGAACATCCAGAACCTGGAAGTTCCCGAGGCCGCCCGCGAGTTCGTCAAGAAGTCTGCCAACACTGCCAAGGACCGTGCTGCCGAGGTGTTCGCTGGCTCCGAGCGCGTGACCGCCGCCGTCGAGAACGCCGTGACCGAATCCGTCACCGAGGCCGGCAAGATCAGCCGCAATATCCAGCAGGCGATCTATGACGACGCCCAGGCGTTCTTCGCCGGTATCGACAAGCTCGCCTCCGCCAAGTCGTTCAGCGAAGCCGTCGAAATCCAGTCGGGACTGCTCCGCTCGCGCGGCGAAGTGTTCGTCTCGCGCGCCAAGGCGACCACCGACTATCTCGGCAAGCTTGCAGCCAACGGTGCGAAGTCCGCTCAGGACAATTTTGCCAAGGTCTACAACAAGACCGCCTGATCTGCCTGAGACGAGAAACTGAATTTGAGGCCCGCTTCGGCGGGCCTTTGTTTTTTTGCGCTGCCGTCATTGCGAGGAGCGAAGCGACGAAGCAATCCAGAGTCTTTCCGTGGAAAGATTCTGGATTGCTTCGCTTCGCTCGCAATGACGAGTACTGTGATGCAGTTATGTCCTCACTCGCTACCTTTTCTTTTGATACTCCCGGCGACGCAGAACGCGCGGCGGAGCTGCGTCGCATCAAGGCACTGGCGACGCTGGTGCTGGCGTCGACGCTCGCTCTGTTCGTCGTCGCGAAATGGCTTCTCCCCGTGCATCCCGTGTTCGGATTCATCGCTGCATTCGCGGAAGCCGCGACCATCGGCGGGCTCGCGGACTGGTATGCAGTGGTGGCGCTGTTCAGGCGGCCGCTCGGCCTGCCGATCCCGCACACCGCGATCATCCAGAGCAACCAGGCCCGCATCGCCGACAAGCTGGGCGAATTCATCGAGGTGCATTTCCTCGAGGTTGGTCCCGTCGAGGCCAAGCTGAAGGAGATCGATTTCGGCTCCTTTGTCGCCGACTGGCTCCGCGACCGCAAGCGAAGCGACGATCTCGCGCGCTTCGCGCTCCGCCTGTTGCCGGAGGCCGTCTCCGCGACCGAGAGCTCCGGTCTGATGACCTTCATCATCCGCCGCATGTCCTCGCAGCTCCAGGCAATCGACCTGGCGCCGCTCGCGGCCGGCACGTTGCGCGGCTTTGTTGCGGAGGGACGCCATCAGATCCTGTTCGACGATCTCCTGCGCGTGATGCACGAGACGCTGAACCAGACGGAGACGATGGCGATGATCCGCGAGAAGGTGCGCGCGGAATTGCCGACCTTGCTCAGGCTTTATCGCGCCGACAAATTTCTGGTGAACAAGATCGTGGCTTCCGCTACCGCCTTCTTCGATGAGGTGCGCGCCGATCCCAAGCACCCGTTCCGCGGCGAGTTCGACCGCATGGTACTGACCTTCGTCGACCGGCTCGGCACTGACCAAGCCTATGTCGATCGCATCGCCGGCCTGAAGCGCGATCTGCTCGCGCGGCCCGAGCTTGCTGATCTGGCCCGCACTGTGTGGGCCAACACGCGCTCTTTCATCGAACGCAGCGCGAGCGGCGAGACACAGGTGTTGCAGCATCATCTTGCCGGCATGTGTGTCGCGGCGGGCGAAGCGCTCGCCGGCGATGCCGAGCTGCGCGGCGAGATCAACAAGGGTCTGGTGGCGGTGCTGCGCAGTTTCGTCGCAGACCAGAAGAGCGGGGTTTCGACCTTCATTTCCGACCAGGTCAAGTCGTGGGACATGGCGCAGCTGATTTCGCTGATCGAAATCAACATCGGCCGCGACCTGCAATACATCCGCTTCAACGGCTCGCTGATCGGCGGGCTCGCGGGACTTGCACTTTACTCCGTGGAATCCCTGCTTCGATTGTTGTGACTTTTGCGTTACGAACGTTAGCATTAACGCGCGGGCCTATTGTGGCCCCGCGTCTCTCCCGATTGAATGTCGGGGAACCGGCTGCCTAGCTGATTCATGTTGCGCTGCGGAACGATCGAGAAGCCGGCGTGTTGGAATCCCATACCCATTTGCCGGCAGGCCACCGGTAGCCTTTTCAGCAATTCTTCCCAGGGGACCATTGATGACCGCTACTGCCCAGACGCCGAGTCCGCCGTCCCGCACCCTAATGTTCCTGGAAGGGCGCGCGATCCACGAGTTCGGCGCATTCCTCGGCGCGCTTCCGCTGCTCAGCCTCGCCCCGCGCGGCGATGGGCATCCGGTGCTGGTGCTGCCCGGCCTCGTGGCCACCGACGCGTCCACGCGCGCGCTCCGCACGTTTCTGTCGGGCAAGGACTATGCGGTGAGCGGCTGGCGCCAGGGCCGCAATTACGGCCTGCGCGAGGGCGTGCAGCACGCGATGGTGGATCTGGTCCGGGAGCTCAGTGACGCGCACGGCCGCAAGATCAGCCTGGTCGGCTGGAGCCTCGGCGGTCTCTATGCGCGCCAGCTCGCCAAGATGATGCCCGACCGCGTGCGCCAGGTGATCACGCTCGGCAGCCCCTTTGCCGGCGATCCCCGTTCGACCAATGCCTGGCGCGTCTATGAATGGGCGAGCGGGCGGAAGTCCGACGAGCTCGATCCGCAGTTTGGCGGCGATCTCGCCGTTGCGCCGCCGGTGCCGACCACCGCGATCTTCAGCCGCACCGACGGTGTCTGCGCCTGGCAGGGCTGCGTGGAGAAGACGGGCGCCCAGACCGAGAGCATCGAGATCGAGAGCAGCCATTGCGGCATGGGCCATCACCCGGCTGCGGTCTATGCCATCGGCGACCGCCTCGCGCAGAAGGAAGGCAACTGGCGGCCCTTCGACCGCAGCGGCTGGCGCAGCCTGGTCTATCCCGATCCGCATCGGTAAGCGGCCTGCATGGTTCGAGACGCGCGGCTTCGTCGCGCTCCTCACCATGAGGATTTAAAGCAAGCGAAGCGATTAGACCTCATCCTGAGGAGGCGCGCAGCGCCGTCTCGAAGGATCGAGCCCGGCTCTCGCTTCCATTGTCGTACCCGTCCATTGTCGCGCCCGCACCAAACGCGCTATGCCTCGCGCATGGCGTATCCTTTGTCCCGCATCATCGACCAGCTCAAGCGCGAGCCGTCGCGCACCGGCTCCATCGTGATCACCGTGTTCGGTGACGCCATCGTGCCGCGTGGCGGCTCGGTATGGCTCGGCACGCTGCTGGAATTCCTCGAAAGTCTGGATATCGACAGCGGCGTGGTGCGAACCGCGATGTCGCGGCTTGCCGCCGACGGCTGGCTGACGCGCGAAAAGGTCGGCCGCAACAGTTTTTATCGCTTGGCCGACAAAGGCCGCCAGATCTTCGAAGCCGCCACGCGCCACATCTACGATCCGCCGCCATCTGACTGGACCGGACGTTTCGAACTGCTGCTGATCGGCAATGGCTGGGATCGCGACGCCTCGCGCGAGGCGCTCCGCAATGCCGGCTTCGGTAGTCCGCTGCCGGGCGTGTGGGTCGCGCCGTCGGGCGTGCCGGTGCCGGACGAAGCCGCCGGCGCGATCCGCCTTGAAGTCTCCGCCGAGGATGACAGTGGTCGGCGCCTGCTCAGTGCGAGCTGGCCGCTGGACCGCACCGCGGACGCCTATCTCAAGTTCATGAAGACGTTCGAGCCGCTGCGCGCCGCGATTGCGCGCGGCACGGAGCTGTCCGCGGCCGACGCGTTTACCGCGCGCATCCTCCTGATCCACTATTACCGCCGCGTCGTGCTGCGCGATCCGCTGCTGCCCGAAAGTCTGCTTCCGGCAGACTGGCCGGGCAAGGCTGCCCGCGCGCTGTGCGGCGAGATCTATCGCGCGCTGCTTGCTGCATCAGAACAATGGCTTGATGGTCATGGAACCAATGAAAAGGGGCCATTGCCGCCGGCGCGAAAACTCCTGGAAAGGAGGTTCGAGGCTTGATCTTTATGTTACAGAAATACCTTGCATGAGATAATTCTTGTTATATATTGCCTCCCAAATAAAACGGGAGGATGCGCATGTATACCCAGGCGCTGAGCACGACCGAGACCGATGATCGCGGTCTTGAGGACGCGGCCAAGGCTGCGCAGTTCCAGGCGCGCATCGATGCCGAGGAGCGCATCGAGCCGAACGACTGGATGCCGGCGGCCTATCGCAAGACGCTCACCCGCCAGATCTCCCAGCACGCCCATTCCGAAATCGTCGGCATGCTGCCCGAGGGCAACTGGATCACGCGCGCGCCGTCCTTGCGCCGCAAGGCTGCGCTGCTTGCCAAGGTGCAGGACGAGTGCGGCCACGGGCTCTATCTCTATGCCGCCGCCGAGACGCTCGGCACCTCGCGTGAAGAGCTGGTCGACGCCATGCTCGCGGGCAAGGCAAAATATTCCTCGATCTTCAACTATCCGACGCTGACCTGGGCCGACATCGGCATCATCGGCTGGCTGGTCGACGGTGCCGCGATCATGAATCAGATCCCGCTGTGTCGTTGCTCCTACGGCCCCTACGCGCGCGCGATGATCCGCGTCTGCAAGGAGGAGTCGTTCCACCAGCGCCAGGGTTATGAGATCGTGCTGACGCTGTGCCGCGGCTCGGACGAGCAGCAGGCAATGGCGCAGGAAGCGCTGAACCGCTGGTGGTGGCCGGTGCTGATGATGTTCGGCCCGCCCGATGCCACGAGCCAGCACAGCGACACCTCGACGAAATGGAAGATCAAGCGCTTCTCCAATGACGAGCTGCGCCAGAAATTCGTCGATGCCACCGTGCCGCAGGCGCAATATCTCGGCCTCACCATTCCCGACCCCGGCATGATTCAGGATGCGGACGGGCACTGGCCCTACAGCGAGATCGACTGGACCGAGTTCAAGCAGGTGCTCGCCGGCAACGGCCCCTGCAACCGCGATCGGCTCGCCGCACGCGGCAAGGCGCACGACGAGGGCGCCTGGGTGCGCGAGGCGGCAGCCGCCTACGCCGCAAAGCGCGCGCGCCGTCAGACTGCACAAGCCGCGGAATAGGGAGATCGCGATGGCCACGCCGAACACGCCGCTCTGGGAAGTCTTCATTCGCAGCCGCAACGGGCTCGCACACAAACATGTCGGCTCGCTGCACGCGAGCGACACGACCATGGCCTTGCAGGCCGCGCGCGATATCTACACCCGTCGCGGCGAGGGTCTTTCGATCTGGGTCGTGCCGTCGACCGCGATCACCGCGAGCGATCCCGCCGAGAAGGGCATGATGTTCGAGCCTGCGGAATCGAAGATCTACCGTCACCCGACGTTCTACGAGGTGCCCGACGAAGTGGGACACATGTAGCTCTCTCTCCTCATGGTGAGGAGCCGCGAAGCGGCGTCTCGAACCATGAAGGCCCGTGACCCGCGGCCCATCCTTCGAGACGGCGCTTTCGCGCCTCCTCAGGATGAGGTTCTAACAAGTGGATAGGACAGATGCCCGTCGCCAACATCCAGGTCTCGGAAACACCGCTGGTGCTCTATGCCTTGCGCCGCGCCGACGATGCGCTGATCCTCGGGCATCGCCTCTCGGAATGGTGCGGACATGCGCCGATGCTGGAAGAGGACATGGCGCTCTCCAATATCGCGCTCGATCTCCTCGGCCAGGCGCGCGAGCTCTATACCTACGCCGCCAAGGCCGAAGGCAAGGACAACGACGAGGACAAACTCGCCTACCTGCGCGATGTCAGGCAATACCGCAATCTGCTGCTGGTCGAGCAGCCCAATGGCGGTTTTGCCCAGACCCTGGTGCGGCAGTTCTTCTATTCCGCCTTCGCCGATCTCTACTGGCGGGCGATGATGGCCTCGCGCGACACGACGCTTGCAGCGATTGCCGCCAAGTCCGAAAAGGAGAGCGCCTATCACCTTCGCCATGCCTCGGAGTGGATCATCCGGCTCGGCGACGGCACGGATGAAAGCCGCGCCCGCGCGCAGGCCGCGATCGATCATCTCTGGGCGTTTACCGGTGAGATGTTCGCCGTCGATGAAGGCGAATGCGCCCTGATCCACGCCGATATCGCCATCGATCCGGGAAGCTTGCGCGGTCGCTGGCTGACGACGCTGTCGGGTGTCGTCAGTGAAGCCACGCTTGAGCTGCCGCAGACCGACTGGATGCAGCAGGGCGGCCGTACCGGCCGGCACAGCGAGCATCTTGGCCATCTTCTGTCCGAGCTGCAGTCGATGCAGCGCACTTTCCCGGGGCAGACATGGTGACGGTGCTGGAGCGCGACAGCGAACTGCGCAAACGCGCCTGGGACGCCGCGGCCAGCGTGGTCGATCCCGAAATTCCGGTGCTGACCATCGCTGATCTCGGTGTGCTCCGCGATGTCGTTCTAGATGGCGACGATGTCGAGGTCGCGATCACGCCGACCTATTCGGGTTGCCCGGCGATGAACATGATCGCACTGGAAATCGAGGTCGCGCTGGAGCGGGCTGGTTTCCGCGGTCCAAAGGTCCGCACTGTGCTGTCGCCGGCCTGGACCACCGACTGGATGAGCGAGGAGGGCCGCCGGAAGCTTCACGCCTACGGCATCGCGCCGCCGCAAGCCTCGAATTCGCGCCGGGCGCTGTTCGGCGAGCAGGCCGTTGCGTGCCCGCAATGCGGCTCAGCGAATACCGAGCTGCTGTCCGAATTCGGCTCGACCTCCTGCAAGGCGCTGTGGCGCTGCAAGGCCTGCCGCGAACCCTTTGACTATTTCAAGTGTCATTGACCATGTCAGCAGCCGCACCGCGCTTCCATCGCCTGGCCGTCAACGACCTTCGCCGCGAGGCGTCCGACGCAGTATCGCTGACATTTGCCATCCCCGGTGAACTCGCCGGCGACTACGCTTTCACGCCCGGCCAGTACCTCACGCTCCGCACCATACTGGATGGCGAGGAGGTGCGCCGCTCCTATTCGATCTGCTCGGGTCCTGACGATGGGGAGATCCGCATCGCCGTGAAGAAGGTCGACGGCGGCGCATTCTCGAGCTGGGCGGCGGACGATTTGAAGTGCGGCGACGAGTTGGACGTGATGACGCCCACAGGACGCTTCGGCGTGGTCCCGCCGGCCGGCGCCGGCCGCATCCATGTTGGCTTTGCCGCCGGCTCCGGCATCACGCCGATCCTGTCGATCGTCAAGGGCACGCTTGCGCGTGAGCCGGACAGCCATTTCTTCCTGTTCTACGGCAATCGCGCGACCGACAACATCATGTTCCTCGAGGCGCTTGAAGAGCTCAAGGATCGCTTCATCGACCGCCTCTCGATCTTCCACGTTATCTCCGGCGAGGAACAGGACATTCCGGTCCTGCATGGCCGGCTCGACGGTAATAAGGTGAGACTGCTGCTGCGCTCGCTGGTTCCTGCCGCGAGCATCGATCACATCTTCATCTGCGGACCCCTTGGCATGAGCGAGGAGATCGAGGCGACCTGCCGCGGCCTTGGCATCGCGGAAGAGTGTATCCACGTCGAGCGCTTCGTCTCCGAGTTCGGCGGCAAGCCGCGGCCGAAGAAGATCGTTGCGCCCGACGCGCCGCCGAAAGCGGTGGCGTCACTGATCATCGACGGCAAGCGTCGCGACGTGCCGGTTGCCGAGGACGAGGCGATCCTGGATGCCGCACTGCGCGCCGGCATCGATCTGCCCTTCGCCTGCAAGGGCGGCATGTGCTCGACCTGCCGTGCAAAGCTGGTCGAGGGCGAGGCGCCGATGGACATCAACTATTCGCTGGAACCCTGGGAGCTGAAGGCCGGCTTTGTCCTGACCTGCCAGGCGAAGCCATCGTCGGAGCGGGTCGTGGTCGACTACGACCATGTTTGACAGTTATGGCCAAGCAGCAGAGCATTGCGGGTAAGCAATTGGCCGGGAGATGCGCGTGAACATCAAAGCCGCCCTGTCGCCTGAGGATGTTGCCCGCGCCTGCGCCGATGCGATGTGGGCGGAGGATGATGCCTCAAAGGGCCTCGGCATGGAAATCGTCGAGATCGGCCAGGGTTTTGCGACCCTGGCGATGAATGTGCGGCCGGACATGGTCAACGGTCAGCGCATCGCCCATGGCGGCTTCATCTTCACGCTCGCCGATTCCGCGTTCGCCTTTGCCTGCAATTCGCACAATGAACGCGTGGTGGCCGCGCAGGGCCAGATCACCTTCATCAAGCCCGGCAAGCTCGGCGACCGCCTCGTCGCAAAAGCGTGCGAAGTCAGCCGCGGCGGCCGCTCCGGCATTTACGACGTGCGCATCACCGCCGGCGATACCGTCATCGCGGAATTCCGCGGGCATTCGCGGGTCATTCCCGGTACGTGGCTGCCGGCGCAAGATCAATAACGAAAAAGAACAAACCAATGATATGGGGAAACGAGGATGGCTCTGACGAGGCTCAAGGAAGGTGGCAACACCTATCGCCCCGAAATGGACGCGCATGAGCGCGCGTCGCGTGACGAGATCATGGCGCTCCAGACGCAGCGGCTGGCCTGGTCGCTGAAGCACGCCTACGACAACGTCGCGCATTATCGCAAGGCCTTCGACACGGCCGGCGTGCACCCGTCGGAGTTTCGCGAGCTCTCGGATCTCGCGAAATTTCCGTTCACGGTGAAGACGGACCTGCGCGACAACTATCCCTTCAACATGTTTGCCGTGCCCCGTGAAAAACTGGTGCGCGTGCATGCCTCCTCCGGCACGACAGGAAAGCCGATCGTCGTCGGCTATACGCAGGCCGACATCGACACCTGGTCGGAGGTGATGGCGCGCTCGATCCGCGCCGCCGGCGGCCGCACCGGCATGATCATCCACAATGCTTATGGCTACGGTCTCTTCACCGGCGGGCTAGGCGTGCACTATGGCGCGGAGAAGCTCGGCTGCACCGTGGTGCCGATCTCCGGTGGCATGACCGAGCGGCAGGTGCAGCTGATTAATGACTTCCGGCCCGACATCATCACGGTGACGCCGAGCTACATGCTGGCGATCCTCGACGAGTTCAAACGTCAGAAGCTCGATCCGCGTCAATGCTCGCTCAAGGTCGGCATCTTTGGCGCCGAGCCCTGGACCAACGCGATGCGCGGCGAGATCGAGGATGCCTTCGACATGGACGCGACCGACATCTACGGTCTCTCCGAGGTGATCGGCCCCGGCGTTGCGCAGGAATGCATCGAGACCAAGGACGGCCTGCACATATGGGAGGATCATTTCTATCCTGAAGTGATCGATCCGGAAACGGGTGCGGTGCTGCCCGACGGGGAGAAGGGCGAACTGGTCTTCACCTCGCTCACCAAGGAAGCATTTCCGGTGATCCGCTATCGAACCCGCGACCTGACGAGGCTGCTGCCGGGCACGGCTCGGCCGGGCATGCGGCGGATGGAGAAGGTCACGGGCCGTTCCGACGACATGATCATCCTGCGGGGCGTCAATCTGTTCCCGACCCAGATCGAGGAGGTTCTGCTCGCCACCGACTGGTGCGGCGGGCATTTCATTCTGGAGCTGACTCGCGAAGGCCGCATGGACGAGTTGACCATCATTGCCGAGGCGCGGCCGGAGAGTTGGGACGGCCGGGGTCTTCTCGACCATGCGAGCCGGATCTCGACCCAAATCAAAAACACGATCGGCATCAGCTCCAGGGTGAGCGTGGTTGCGCCGGCCACGCTGGAGCGCTCGCTCGGCAAGGCCAAGCGCCTCTACGACAAGAGGCCGAAGGATTGACTTGACCGCCCCCAAAGGCGACAAGGCCCGCGAGAAGTCCCGTGGGTCTTTCGATGTCCATAGCCGATGCCAAAGCCGTCGAAGCGCGCTGCGTGCGCCTCAATGCCAAGGCCGAGAACGCCGCCACGCTTGCCCCTGGCGTCGAACGTCATACGCTCACGCGCGGTCCGAATGATCTCCTGATTGAGGTCAAGGCCGCCGCCGTCAATCCGTCCGACGTCAAGGCCGCGACCGGGCTGATGCCTTATGCTGTGTTCCCGCGCACGCCCGGCCGCGACTACGCTGGCGTGGTGATCGACGGGCCGTCCGGTACGATCGGCCGCGAGGTGTTCGGCTCCTCCGGCGATCTCGGCATCCGCCGCGACGGCACTCACGCCAGCCATCTCGTCGTTGAATCTGACGCGGTGGTAGCCAAGCCGAAGACTTTGTCCTGGGAGGAGACGGCCGGCATCGGCGTGCCCTTCGTCACGGCCATGGAGGGCTTCCGCCGCGCCGGCATTCCAAAGCCCGCCGAAACGGTGCTGGTGTTCGGCGTCAACGGCAAGGTCGGTCAAGCGGCGGTGCAAATCGCGACCTGTCAGGGCGCGCGCGTCATCGGCGTGGTGCGCAAGGCGGAAGCTTATGAGGGCCATGCCAACGCGGCGATCGAGGTGATCGACGCTTCCGCCACCGATGTCGCCACGCGCGTGCGCGAGTTGACCGATGGTAAAGGCGCCGACATCGTCTTCAACACGGTCGGCGATCCCTATTTCCAGGCGGCGCACAAGTCGCTCGCACTTCGCGGCCGCCAGATCCTGATCGCAGCGATCGACCGCATCGTGCAGTTCAACATCCTCGAATTCTACCGCGGGCAGCACACCTATGTCGGCATCGACACGCTCGGCCTGCCGTCGGCCGCGACAGGCGCTGTGCTGCGTGACCTCGGCCCGGGCTTTGCGAGCGGGCACCTGAAGCCGTTCCCGATCAAGGCGAACGCCGTCTATCCGCTCGAACGCGCAAAGGAGGCCTATGTCGCCGTTGCCGGCTCGTCGCGTGATCGCGTGATCCTGAAGCCTTGATCATGGAGTCATCCACCCAACTTGTCATCTTCGCCGGCCTCGTCATTGGCCTCGTTTACGGCGCCGTTGGACTGCTCAGCGGCTTCTGCCTGATGAGCAGCATGCGCGGCTGGCTGGCGGAAGGGGACGGGCGGCTGGTGCGGACCTATGCGCTGGCGATCGCGGTTGCGACCGCCGCGAGCCAATTCTTCGCCGGCAACGGCATGGTCGATCTCAGCAAATCGATCTATCTGCAACAATCCTTTTCGGTGCCGGTGCTGTTACTCGGCGGTCTGCTGTTCGGCTACGGCATGGTGCTGTCGAACGGTTGCGGCTCGCGGGCGCTGGTGCTGCTCGGCCGCGGCAATCTCCGCTCCTTCGTCGTGGTGGTCGTGCTGGCCATTGCCGCGCAGATGACGCTCAAGGGTCTGATCGCGCCGGCGCGCATCGCGCTGGTGCAGGCCTCGCAAACCACGGTCCACTTGAATTCGCTGCCGTCACTGTTGGCGACGTTCGGTCCGGCAGAAGCGGTTTCGCGCGCGATTGCTGCTGCTGTCATCGTCGTTGTGCTTATCCTGTTTGCTTTCGCACACCCACCTTTCCGGCGTTCGCACGGACAGATCGCAGCCGGTGCCATCGTCGGTCTCCTCGTCGCCGGCGGCTGGTTCGTCACCGGCTATCTCGGCGCGGATGACTTCAACCCGGTGCCGGTGACCTCGCTCACCTTCATCGCGCCGATCGCGGATGCGCTGCAATACGCCATGCTCTCGACCGGCCTGACGCTCAATTTCGGCATTGCGACAATTGCCGGCGTCCTCGCTGGCAGTCTCGTCACCGCGCTTGTCACAGGCCGATTCCATCTCGAAGGCTATTCCTCGCCACGCCACATGCTGCGATCGGCGGGCGGCGCCGCCCTAATGGGCATCGGCGGCGTGATGGCCTTCGGCTGCTCGATCGGGCAAGGGCTCACTGGCGTGTCGACGCTCGCGCTGGGCTCGTTCGTCGCCGTCGCCGGCATCCTGCTCGGCACCACGGCGGGCCTGCGCGGCGTCCTGCGCGTTCAGCCTCTCGCGGTGGCCTGACCGCGCAGCAGGCGATCGCCGAGCGTCGCGAGAGCGATGCCGGTGACGATCAGCGCGGCCGCGATCACAAGACTCATGTCGATCGGCTCACCCAGCAGGATCGCGGCGCTGGCGATGCCGACGAGCGGCGTTGCGGTGGTACCGAGCGAAGTCGTCAAAGCCGAGATGCTCTTGTTCACCATCGACATCGCCCAATAGGCCAGCACCGTTCCGATCAGCCCCGAATACAGGAACAGCAACACGAGCCTCCACGACCACTCCACATGCGGCAGGCCATCCGCGATTGTCGCGCTCACTGACAGCACAATTGTCGCCACGAGCACCTGCCAGATCAGGAGCTGGAGCGGGGACGCAATCCAGCGATGCGCGCGGATATAGATGATGTTCGCGGCCCAGGAGATCGCGGCCAGGATCACCATGCCGGCGCCGAACACGACGTTGGTATTGGTCCAGTCGATCGAGGCCGGGTTCAGGATGACGACAAGGCCGATCGGCCCGAGCAGCGCGCCGGCGAGCTTTGGCGCCGTCAGGGTGTCCTTTCCGAGCAGGGGTGCAGCGAGCGCGACCCAGAGCGGCGTGGTGTAGCCGAGCACGACGCCCTTGCTTGCGGGCAGGAAGCGCAGACCCGACGCAACCAGAACCGAAAACAACGTCATGTGCAGCAGTGCAACGCTGAGCACGACCGGAATGTCACGCCGGTCAGGGATCACCAGGTTGTTGCTCGGCCCGAGGATCGCGGCGAGACCGATCAGAGCGATCCAGCTCCGGATCGCCGCGCTCCACAGCGGCGGGACGAACTGCACCAGTTGCTTGGTCACCGACCAGTTTATGCCCCAGGCCAGCACGACGATGAGGAACAGGCCAACGGCCGCGCGGGGTGACAGGGAGTTCATTGTGGAGGTCCTTGAAGCAGTCCGGTTCAGCGGATAGCATCAATTGGAGCCTGAAAAAGTGCCAGATTGTAGAGGAATAAGGTGCCAGTTTCGGAAGGCATGATCTCCGCCCTGCTCGACCTGAAGCGGGCTGACGAGGAGGGGCTGGCGGCTCAACTGACGAGCCAGCTCCGAAGCTTGATCGCGACCGGCCGTCTCGGCAAAGGCCGCACGCTTCCGTCGAGCCGCCGGCTTGCGAGCGATCTCGGCGTCTCGCGCAACACCGTCACCTATGCCTTCGAGCAGCTTGCCGCCGAGGGATATCTCGAGGCCTCGCATGGGCGCCGTCCGATGGTCACGGTCGACGGCGAGCGCATCGAGAAAACGGACGCCGTTGCATCTCGCGTGCGCGCCGGCAAGCCGCGGCTTTCACCCTGGGCTTCGAGCCTCACGCAGACCGACTGGCCGATGTCGTATCAGGCGCAACTAAGACCCTTGCGTCCCGGGCACGGTGACTTCAGGGAGTTTCCGAACGAGGTCTGGGCGCGCTGCCTGCGCCGCAGCGCCGTGCGCGCGGCCAAGCGCGAACTCGGGCCGGTCAACCGGACGCACCTGCGCGAGGCGCTGGCGCATTACCTCGCGACCAGCAGGGGCGTTCGCGCCAAGGCGGATCAGATCCTGATTCTGCCGAGCGCGCAGGCTGCGCTGACCTTGATTGCGGCTGCCGTCATCACGCCCGGCGACGACGTCTGGGTGGAGGACCCCGGCTATCCCGGCGCCACGGCGGCCTTCCGCGCATCCGGCGCGCGCGTGGTCGGGATGAGGCTGGACGAACAGGGCATGCAGCGGATTCCGGGACTGGCGGCGCCGAAATTGATCTTCATGACGCCGTCGCACCAGCACCCGACCGGCCGCCTGATGTCACTCTCGCGCCGCACCGAATTTCTTGGCCTGAGCAGGCCCGGCAAGACCTGGATCGTGGAGGACGATTACGACGGGGAATTCCATTATGACAGCCGGCCGGTGCCGGCCTTGCAGGGGCTCGATGCCCATGGCCGCGTGTTCTATGTCGGCACGTTCTCGAAGGCGATGACCTCGGATATCCGGCTCGGCTATCTCGTCGTTCCCCCGGCACTGGTCAACACCCTGGAAATCGCACAGCGGCACATCGGGCTGATCGCCGCGAGCCACATCCAGGAAGCGCTGGCCGAATTCGTTGCCGACGGGCATTTCCTGGCGCATCTGCGCCGGATGCGCCGGCTCTATCACGTCCGCCGCGATCACCTCGTCGAGGGATTGGAGCGTCATCTCGGCGAGGTTCTCTCGGTCGAAGTGCCCCCGGGCGGCATCCAGCTCGTCGCGCGCCTCAAGCGCGGTCGGGCCGATCAGGCCGCGGTAAAGCGGCTCGTCGCGGCAGGGGTTGAAACGCGGGCTTTGTCCAGCCTTGCGCTCGGCCGTCCCTGCGATCACGGCCTGCTGCTGGGCTTCGCGGCCTGGCGAGAAAGCGAGATCACCGCGGCGTTGCGGACGATGGTGTCGTGCTTCTAGCGCGCTAGTCCACAGCCTTCGTCACGATGCGGACTTCCGAGGTCAGGGTCCGGTGCACCGGGCACTTGTCGGCGATTTCCATCAACTTCTTGCGCTGCTCGGGATCGAGTGTGCCGTCCATCGCGATGTCGCGCTCGATCTGGTCGAGCATGCCATCGCGTGTCTCGCACTCGGCACAGTCTTTTGCGTAGATCTTGGAATGTTTCAGCGTGACGGTGACACGATCGAGCGGCAGCGACTTGCGGTCGGCATAAAGGCGCATAATCATGGAGGTGCAGGCGCCGAGACCGGCAAGCAGGAAATCATAGGGACCAGGACCGGCATCATCGCCGCCGGCGGCGACCGGTTCGTCCGCGATCAGGCGATGCGGACCGACGGAGATGGTCTGGTTGAATTTGCTCTTGCGGGTCTCCTGCACCACGACCTGGCGCGGTGCCTCAGGGAGGTCCATCGCCTTCGCGGGGTTGGCTGTGTCGATGTACCGGCTCGCCCAAGCCGCGATCAGGTCGGCCGCGTAGAGGGCGTCGGATGGCTTGGTCAGGAGATGATCGGCATGGTCGAGCGAGACGAAGCTCTTGGGATGCCTGGCCGAGACAAAGAGCCTCGTCGCATTGTCGATGCCGACGGTATCGTCAACCGGAGAATGCATGACCAGCAGGGCCTTGTGCAGGCCGGTGACGTCCTTCATCAGCTCGTGCTCGGCGATGTCGTCGAGGAATTCGCGCTTGATCCGGAACGGGCGTCCCGCCAGCGAGACTTCGACCTCACCCTGCGCACGGATGGTGTCGATATGCTCTTTGAACAGACCGGTGACGTGGGCGGGATCGGATGGTGCCGCGATGGTCGCAACCGCCTTGGCTTCCGGAATGTGTCCGGCTGCCGCGAGGATCGCGGCGCCGCCGAGGCTGTGACCGATCAGGATGGACGGTGCCTTTCGGACGCGACGCAGATGATCCGCCGCGCGCACGAGATCGGCGACGTTGGAGGAGAACGTTGAATTGGCGAAATCCCCCTCACTGGAGCCGAGCCCGGTGAAGTCGAAGCGCAGCACGGCGATGCCTTTGGCGGCGAGCGCGACCGAGATGCGCTTGGCGGCCAGCGTGTCCTTGCCGCAGGTGAAGCAATGCGCGAACAGTGCGAAGGCCGCGGGCTCGCCGTCGGGTAGCTCCAGTGCGGCCGAAAGTTGATGGCCGCCTTCGCCGGTGAATTGAAAGCGCTCTGTCGGCATGGGCTTTCCTCGTTCTTGCTTGAACCTAATCGCCTGAATAGCGCTGTTCGGCCCAGGGATCGCCGCGGTTATGATAGCCGCGGACTTCCCAAAAGCCCGGCGCATCCGCGGTCAGGAATTCGATGGCCTGGAGCCATTTGGCGCTCTTCCAGAAATACAGATGCGGCACGACCAGCCGCACCGGGCCGCCATGCTCGTCCGACAATGGCTGGCCGGACCAGCTATGAGCGAGGAGTGCATCCTCGGCGGCAAAGTCGTCCAGCGCGAGATTGGTGGTGTAGCCGTCAGAAGAATGCAGCACCACGAAGCGCGCGTCGTCGCGCGGCTGGCAGGCAGCGAGCAGCTCGCGGGTCGCGAGCCCTTCCCATTCATTGTCGTACCGCGACCATGTCGTCACGCAATGGATGTCGGAAGTGAACTGCGCTTGCTTCTGGGCGACGAAATCGGCGAAGGTCCAGAACACCGGGTTCTCGATTGCGCCGTAGACGTCGAGCCGCCAGCGCTCGCGCGAAACCGGCGGCACGACCCCAAGATCGAGCACCGGCCAGTCCTTTGTCAGATGCTGGCCGGGCGGCAGGCGCTGCTCTTCCGGGCGCGTGATCTTGCCGGTCAAAAAGCGGCCTTCGCGCGCCCATTTTTCTTTGGTGCGCGTCAGCTTGCTGTCGGGCGGCTCGTTGTCCTCGGCCATGAGCTACTCGTGGCGATGCATCGCGGAGGCGTGCTTGGTGTCGCGCATGGTGGAATAGATGATCAGCGACAGGCAGATGACGCTGGCGAGATAGTAGTAGAACCACTCCTCGCGCCCGATGCTCTTGAAATAGAGTGCGATCGCCGGCGCCGTGCCGCCGAAGAGCGAGACCGTGATCGCATAGGGCAGGCCGACGCCGAGGGCGCGGACATTGGTCGGGAACAGCTCGGCCTTTACCACCGCGTTGATCGAGGTGTAACCGGCGACGAACAGCCAGGCCGCGCAGATCAGTATGAACGCGATGAACGGCGACTTGGTCTCCTTCAGCGTCATCAGCAGCGGCACGGTTGCGAGCGTGCCTGCGACACCGAAGAAGATCAGCAACGGCTTGCGGCCGATCTTGTCGGAGATCGCACCATAGATTGGCTGCAGGATGGTCGCGAAAATCAGCGTGCCGAAGATCACGAAGGTGGTCTGGTCCTCGGTCAGCCCGACCGAAAGCTTCACGAACGTCTGCATGTAGGTGGTGAAGGTGTAGAACGCCGCGGTGCCGCCTGCGGTCAGGCCGACCACCAGCAGCAGTTCGCGGGGATAGCGCAGCAGGTTGGTAAGCGAGCCGGTCGGCTTCACAACCTTCCTGGCTTCCTCGAAGGCTTCGGTCTCATGCAGGCCGCGCCGCATCACTGCGGCAAAGATCGCGAGCGCCGCACCGATCGCAAACGGGATACGCCAGCCCCAGGCTCTCAGTTCCTCCGGCGTGAGGAAGACTTTTTGCAGAAGCAGCAGCACGATGATCGCCGTGAGCTGGCCGCCGATCAGTGTGACATACTGAAAGCTCGAATAGAAACCGCGACGTTTGGGATCAGCGACCTCGCTGAGATAGGTCGCGCTGGCGCCGTACTCGCCGCCGAGGCTCAGGCCCTCGATGATGCGGGCCAGCGCCAGGATCACCGGTGCGGCAAAGCCGATCGAGGCATAGGTCGGCGTCAACGCGATGATCAGCGAGCCGAAGCACATGAAGACGACCGACAGCGTCAGCGAGATGCGCCGCCCGTAATGATCGGCGATATAGCCGAACAACCAGCCGCCCAGCGGGCGCATCAGGAATGTCGCCGCGAATACCACGGCGACATTCAATTGCTGCACGACGGGATCGCTGCCGGGAAAGAAAGCGGGAGCGAAATAGAGCGCGAACGCGGTATAGGCGTAGAAGTCGTACCACTCGACGAGATTGCCGATCGAACCGATGAAGATCGCCTTGATCCGGCGCTTGGCGTCGGAGATGTCAATGTGGTCGGAGGCCGGTCTGATTGCTTGCTCGGTCACGTCCGGCCTCTTCGTATCGCTGTTTGGAAAGGTCTACATCGCCTTTCCAAGCAAAAATGGCAACTGGCGGGGGCCTCTGACGGTTCCCTGTGACCAGGTCACCGTGCCTGCCGGATCGAGGGCGAAGTCCGGAATTCGCTTCAGCCATTCCTCCAGCGCAACCTGCATCTCCATGCGCGCAAGGTTCGAGCCGACGCAGCGGTGGATGCCGAGGCCGAAGGCGGCGTGGCGGTTCTCGCGGCGGTCAATCACGACCTTGTCAGCATCCGGAAAAATCTTTGGGTCGCGGTTCGCGGCCGGGAAGGACAGCAGCACCATGTTGCCCGGCTTGACCGGGCAGCCCGAGATCGTGGTCTCCTTGACCACTTCGCGCGCCATCGTCACCGGCGAATAGGCGCGCAGCAGCTCCTCCACCGCGTTCGGGATCAGCTCGGGCTCGGCAATCAGTCGCTCGCGATCGGCGGGCGTCCGGGCGAGGTGCCAGAGCGAGGAGCCGATCGCGCTCCAGGTGGTGTCGATGCCGGCGATCAGGAGCAGTCGCAGCGAGCCCAGCACGTGGGAATCCTCGAGCGGATTGCCTTCCTTGTCCCTGGCATTCATCAGGTAGGAGATCAGATCGTCGGTCGGCTTGTTCTTGCGGGCCTCGATGTGGGCGCCGAAGTAAGCGCTCATCTCGTGCACGGCCTGAAGCAGCATGGTCTCGTCCTTGATGCCGAGCTCCAGGATCATGTGGATCCATTTGATGAAGAGATCGCTGTCGGACTCAGAAATGCCGAGCATGTGCGCGATTGCCCGCACCGGAATGTGCTTGGTGTAGCGCTCCGCCGCGTCTAGCCGACGTTCGGCGATGAATCCGTCGATCAACTCGTTGCAGATCGCGCGCACCCGCGGCTCCAGCTTCTTCATCGCGTCCGGCGTGAACGGCGGCAGAAGCAATTGCTTGGCGGGCTTGTGCACCGGCGGATCGGAGGTGATCGGCGGGGCGGAGTTCCTGCTGGTGATTTCCGGCCGCACGTCGCGGACGATGATCCGGCGCGAGGAGAAATGCTCGCTGTCGTTGGCGATCTCGCGTACGGCCTCATAGGTCGTCGGCATGTAACAGCCGAGAAAACGTTCGGTGTGCACGACCGGGCCTGCGGCGCGCAACTCGTCCCAGATCGGGAAGGGATCTTCCGTCCATTGCGGATCGGTGTGGTCGAAATCATGGACCCAATCGGTCACGGGCGGATGGGCGGCGGGTTGGCTGACGTCGGACATATCAGTGAATCCCTAGGGGCTCGTGTTCAAGAAAGGCACGCGGGGCGGCAGGCGGTGCGCTACTCCTCGATCACGTCGATTGCGATTTCCGGACAATTGGATTTGGCAAGCCAGGCCTTGTCTTCGAGGCCGGGCGGGACGGTGCCGTCGCCGGCCTCGTGGGCGTTGCCGTATTCGTCGAGCTCGAACAGCTCCGGCGCCAGCGCCTTGCAACGCGCGTGCCCCTGGCATTTGTCGGGATCGACGTGAATCCTCAGTCGCTCTGTCATGGCGGCTTCCTCGGTCGTGCGCGCGTGAACCCGAAGGGTGCGCGTTCCTCTTGTCAATTTTGTCACGGCATTGCCGCTTCTTCTAAGTTATAGCCTATTACATTCGCGGCAGGCTTCCCCTGTCAAGCGCAAACTTATAGGCTCTGCGCAACATGCGTTCACAACTTGCCCGAAAACCCGAGAACACCTACCACCATGGCGATCTCCGGTACGCCCTGATCAAGGCTGCGCTACGCGAGGCGGAGCGGGGCGGAACGGAGGCGATCAGCATCAAGGCGCTTGCAAAGCAGCTCGGCGTCTCCCAGCCGGCGCCCTACCGGCATTTTGCCGATCGCGAGGCGCTGCTTGAGGCGGTGACGGCGCAGGCGTTCCGGCAGCTCAGCGCGATTTTGCGGGCCGCGATGGCAAAGCCGTCGAAGCAATCGAAATTATCGCGGCTGGCGCAGGCGACGCTCGATTTCGGTCTGCACCGCAGTGGCATCTACCGGTTGATGTTCGCTTCGCGCACTGTGTCCTGCGCGCCCAAGGGCAGCGAGTTGCGCGAGGCCACGCACGAGACATTTGCGCTCGTGGTGGAAGCTCTTGAAGCGCCCGCGGTCGGCTATTTGCGCGAGCGGCACGCGCTCAAGATCTGGGCGGCGCTGCACGGCGTGGTGATGCTGGCAGAGCAGGGCCTGTTCACCGGTGAGGCGGCGCATGCCACGCGCGAGGAGCTGGTGGAGGATTTTGTCAGCGAAACGAAGACAGCGCTTGCGGCGGCGATCAAGGCCGCGCGGCGCCGGAAAAAGGCTGGCACTTAATCCTTCGCCACCAACAGCTTCATCAGCTTCTCGACAGCGCTGTCAGGCGTGGTCACGACAGGGCGGCCGGTAGCCTCCGCCACGAGAGGCGCCGTCGCAGCGATACTGAACTGCGCGAGCGCGACGACGTCGCAATCGCGTAAGTCACGTGAGGCTTCCACGATCAGCCGGTCATGTGTCGCGCGGTCGCCGCGGTCGAGCGCGGCCAGCGCGCCTTCGGCAAGTTTCGGCACGATCTGGACGGAGGTCGGAAATTCCGGCGGCATCGAGGCCAGCGTGGGCGGGAAGGTCGAGAGCAGGCCGATCCGCTGGCCCATCGTCACCGCCCGTTCGATCATGGCTTCGTTCGGCTTGAGCACCGGCATCGGCGCATGCGCGCGCGCAACCGCCTCAATGCAGGGACCGAAGGCCGAGCAGGTGAACAGGATCGCATCCGCGCTGGTCGCCGCGGCGTAGTCGCCGAGCGCAAGGAAGCGCTCGGTCATGGCATTGTTGAGCTTGCCGTCACGCGCGAGATCAGCCGACAGGCTGTCGTCGAGCAGGTTCATCAGCCTCGCCTCTGGCCACGCCTTCGCGAACGCCGCCTCGATCGGGGCGATAGAATGCTTGAGGGCGTGGATCAGGGCGATGCGAGGAGACGTCGTCATTGAACGTTACCCGATGGAAGGTTTCGTGCCCCGGACGCAGCGCAATGCGCAGCATTGCGCGGCAGAGCCGGGGCCCATTGTCGCGGCGAGGTCCCGGCTCAGCGCCGCAGCGTTGCACGCTGCGGCGCGTCCGGGACACGCGAGGCCTTTACTTGAACGGCACCGCGTACATCAAGCCGCCCTTGCTCCAGAGGCCGTTGAGGCCGCGCTCGAGCTTGAGCGGGCTCGCCTTGCCGACATTGCGCTCGTAGATCTCGCCGTAATTGCCGGTGGCCTTGATTGCCGTGACCAGCCATTTATTGTCGAGCCCCAGCCGCGAGCCGAGATCGCCGGAGGCGCCCAGAAGGCGCTGGATCGCCGGTGTCTGCGACTTCGCCATCTCGTCGACATTGGCTTGCGTGACGCCAAGCTCTTCGGCCTCGATCAGCCCGTAATGCAGCCAGGTGATGATGTCGCTCCAGACCTCATCGCCGTTGCGGGTGAAGGGGCCGAGCGGCTCCTTGCTGATGGTCTGCGGTAGCACGACGTAGTCAGCGGGGTTCGGCGCCGCGGTCGTCACGGCACCTGCGAGCGCGGAAGCGTCCTGGGTCATGGCATCGCAACGGCCGCCGAAGAACGTCTGGTACATCGTGTCGACGCGGTCGAACACCAGCGGTTTCCAGTCGATGCCATTCGCCCGGCCGTAGTCGCCGAGCGTGACCTCATGCGTGGTGCCCTGGGCGACGCAGACGGTGGCGCCCTTGAGATCCTTGATCTCCTTCACGCCGAGGTCTTTCTTCACGACAAAGCCCTGGCCGTCGTAGAAGTTGATCGGGCCCTGCCGCAGGCCCAGCGTCACGCCGCGCAGATAGGTCTGCGTGGAGTTGCGGTAGAGCACGTCGATCTCGCCGGACTGGAGCGCGGTGAAGCGGTTCTGCGCGGTCAGCGAGACGTAACGCACCTTGCTGGCATCGCCGAGTACGCCGGCGGCGAGGGCGCGGCAATAATCGACGTCGAGACCCTTGTAATTGCCTTGCGAGTCCGGCGCGGAGAAGCCGGCAAAACCGGCGCTGACACCGCATATCAGCGTGCCGCGGCTCTTCACCGTGTCGAGCGTCGCGGCCGATGCGACCACCGTCGATGCCGCGAGCACGCTCGCTGCGATAACCACTTTCCTCATCATGTTACACTCCCCTCAATGATTGACACTACGCAACACGTGGTCGACGGCGGTGCCGAGCTTGTCGACGATCAGGTCGATCTCGTCAGCCGAAGTGATATAGGGCGGGGCCAGCAGCACGTGGTCGCCGCGGACCCCGTCCACGGTGCCGCCGCCGGGATAACAGCCGAGCCCGTTCGCCAAGGCCTCCGCCTTGATTTTCTGGTTCAGCTTCAGCGCCGGATCGAACGAGCTGCGGCTGGCGCGATCGGCGACGAGCTCGATCGCCCAGAACAGCCCGCGGCCCCTGATGTCGCCGATATGGCGGTGGTTGCCGAAGCGCTCGGTCAGCCGCTGCTCGAGCTGCTTGCCGCGCTCCTTGACGCGTTCGAGCAGGCCGTCCTCGCGGATCACGTTTTGCACCTCGAGCGCGGCGGCGCAGGCGAGGGGATGCGCGAGATAAGTATGGCCGTGCTGAAACGCACCGGAGCCCGCACGGATCGTGTCGATGATCTTTCCGCTGGCAAGCATCGCGCCGATCGGCTGGTAGCCGCCGCCGAGGCCCTTCGCGATCGCCTGGATGTCGGGCGCGACGCCTTCCTGTTCCCATGCATGCGTGGTGCCGGTGCGGCCCATGCCGGACATGACCTCGTCAAAGATGAGCAGCGCGCCATGTCGATTGCAGATCTCGCGGACCGCTTTGAAGTATCCGTCCGGCGCCGTTACCGCACCGGCGGTCGCGCCGACGACGGGCTCGGCGAGGAACGCCGCGACGGTCTCAGGGCCGAGCCGCTGAAACTCGGCTTCAAGTTCGGTGGCGAGGCGCGCCACAAACTGCGCATCTGATTCACCATCGTGTTTCTCGTGATAGGCGAAGGCCGGGGTCACATGGCTGAAAGCGTCGGAGAGCAGCGGCGCATAGGGCGCACGCCGCCACGCATTGCCGCCGGCGGCCAGCGCGCCCAGGGTGTTGCCGTGATAGCTCTGGCGCCGCGCGATGAAATGCTGCCGCCGCGGCTCGCCACGCTCGATGAAATATTGCCGCGCGAGCTTGATGCTGGCTTCGATCGCCTCCGATCCGCCACTGACGAAATAAGCATAGGCGAGGCCGCCGGGCTCGTGGCCGACCAGCAGCTCGGCCAGCGCCTCGGCCGGCTCGGAGGAGAAGAAAGCGGTGTGCGCATAGGCCAGCGTCGAGGCCTGCTTCGCTATCGCTGCGATCACGCGCGGATGCTGATGGCCCAGGCAGGATACGGCCGCACCGCCGGATGCGTCGATCACGCGGCGTCCGTCCTCGGCCAGGAGATAGACGCCTTCGCCGCCGATCGCCTTGGGCGGCGTTTCGCGCAACGAACGGTGCAGCACGCGGCTGGTGCGAGCGGCCATGGGTCAACCTTTCTCTGGAACGTAAGTGGAGGCCGCGGCCAGTCGCGCCTCGGTATTTTCCAGGCGCTTCTTTGCGGCCGCGCCGCCGAGCGAAAATGTCACGGCAGCGAGCGATTGCGCGATCGCAATGGCACCGGTGAGGCTCGGGAAAAAGCCGGGAGAGGAGGCCGCCTCGAACAGCAGCACGTGGTCGGCGCCTTCGGCCATCGGCGCCGATGGGCTATCCGCGATCGCGATCAGGCTCGCGCCGGCACGATAGGCGGCCTGCGCGACCCGGACGCTCGCATGTGTATAGGGCATGAAGCCGATGACGATGACGGCTTCGCCGGGCCGGAACGCGCCGAGGTCGAGATCGTCGGGGCCCGACGCACCGACGAGTTGCACCTGTTCGGGACGAAACAGCCGGAGCTCGTAATTCAGCAGCTCCGCGACGCTGCGGCAGCTCCGGTAGCCTGTGATCCAGATCCGCTTGGCGTCGTGAAGTGCGCAGGCCGCTTCCGCGATCGGCTGGGCCCGAATGCGCGGAAGGCCAGCGGCCTCGGCCTCGAGCTTGTCGGTGACGAGCGCGACATCGGCGTTCGGGCCGTGACGGCGGCTCTTGGCGCGGCCGGAGAAGGGCGCGATCTGCGAGGGCCGCCGCGCCTCGGTCAGCGCCGCGCGCAATTCGTCCCAGCCCGAATAGCCGATCGCTTTCGCAAGCCGCGTGAACGCGGCCGGATCGGCGCCGGCAACCGCTGCGAGATCGCGCATCGAACGCGTGGTGGCGTCGTAATCATTGGCCGCGACGAAACGCCCGACCTCCTGCAACCGCATCGGGAGCGACGGCAACGCAATGCGCAGTTCGCTCAACGGCGAGGATTTCGCGGGCTCGGCCATGAAACATTTGTTGCACGAAGTAGAGTTTGGTGCAACAGTTGACGTGCGCCGCCGGAAATCGCCCGTCTTGAGAAGGATTTTTGTGCTGTGACGTCAGACGCTCCGAGACCGCCGCCGCGCCGCCGCTTGTTCGGCGCTTTCGGGCAACGCGAGCTGAAAGGCCTGTTCTGGCAGGTCCTGGTGGTCGGGATCGCGGTCGCGGTCATCGTCTTCCTCTGGTCCAACACGGTCACTAATCTCTCCGCGCGCCGCATCACGACCGGATTTGCGTTCCTCGGCCGTGAGGCTGGCATGCCCATCGCCGACAGCCTGCTCGCCTACAATCCAAGAGACTCATATCTCTGGGCCTTCGTCGTCGGCATCGCCAACACCTTGCGCGTTGCCGTAATTGGCATCGTGCTCGCAACCATTTTGGGTACGCTGATCGGTATCTCGCGCTTGTCCGCGAACTGGTTGGTGTCGCGGCTTGCCGCCGTCTATGTGGAAACGCTCCGCGACATCCCGCTGCTGCTCCAGCTTTTGTTCTGGTATGTGCTGATGCAGGCACTGCCGGCCGCACGCGCGGCGTTTCGGCCGATCGAGGGCGTGTTCCTCTCCAATCGGGGCTTGATCCTGCCGGCGATTCCAACTGGGACGCCGCAGCTTTGGGTGCTCGGCACAGCAGTGCTGGGGCTTGTCGTGTTCTATGTCATCCAGCGACGGCTGATCTCACAGCAGATGCGCGACGGCAAGCCACGGTCGGCCTGGCCTTTCGCGCTTGGCTTCATTGTCGTGCTGCCGGCGCTCGTGTCCGCACTGCTCGGCGTATCCTGGATCATCGAATGGCCCGAGTTGCGCGGCTTCAACTTCGTCGGTGGACTGACGCTCGCGCCGGAATATTTTGCGCTCGTGATCGCGCTCGTCACTTATACCTCGGCCTTCATCGCCGAGATCGTGCGCAGCGGCATCCAGTCGGTGCCGCGCGGCCAGTGGGATGCCGCCAATGCGCTGGGTCTCCGCCGCAGCTTCATGCTGCGGCAGATCATCCTGCCGCAGGCGTTGCGCGTGATCGTGCCGCCGATGACGAGCCAGTACCTCAACCTGACCAAGAACTCTTCGCTCGCGGTGGCGATCGGCTATCAGGACGTGGTCTCGATCGCCAACACCACGCTGAACCAGACGGGCCAGGCGATCGAGGCGATTGCTTTGATCATGGCGGTGTTCCTCACCATCAGCCTCGGCATCAGCTTTTTCATGAACTGGTACAATTCGCGCATCGCGCTGGTGGAGCGCTGATCATGACGGCGATCGCCGACATTCCGGAAGCACCGCGCGCCGCCCGTCGCCCGCAAATCGGCAACCCGGTGCTGCGCTGGCTGCGCACCAATTTGTTCTCGTCGATTCCGAACGGCATCCTCTCAGTCGTGCTGCTGGCGGTGCTCGCCAAGGGTGTCTTCAGCTTAGTGCTGTGGGGAATCGCGAACGCAGTCTGGTTGACGCCGGCGAACGATTCCAGTGCCTGCCGCGCAGTGCGCGGCGTCGGTGCGTGCTGGGCGATCATACCCGAAAAGTACCGCTTCATCCTGTTTGGCACCTATCCGTTCGACCAGCAGTGGCGGCCGGCGCTGGCGGTGCTGCTCTTCATCGCCCTGTTCTATCTCTCCACCCGCCGCGCCTTATGGCGGCGCGAACTGGCCTATCTCTGGATCGGAGCGCTGGCGCTGATCAGCGTGCTGATGTGGGGCGGCGTGTTCGGTTTGTCGTTCGTCTCGCAGGACCGTTGGGGCGGCTTGCCGGTGACGCTGATCCTGGCGACGTTCGGTCTCGCGTTCGGCTTCCCGCTCGGCATCCTGGTTGCCCTCGGCCGTCGTTCGAAGCTGCCGGCAATCCGCTCGCTCAGCGTGCTCTATGTCGAGCTGATCCGCGGCGTGCCGCTGGTCAGTCTGTTGTTCATGGCGAGCGTGATGTTTCCGCTGTTCATGCCTGCCGGATTCAACATCGACAAGCTCTTGCGCGCGCAGATCGCGATCATCCTGTTCGCCGGTGCCTATCTTGCCGAAGTCATCCGCGGCGGCCTTCAGGCCGTGCCGAGCGGACAGTATGAGGCCGCTGATGCGCTGGGGTTGTCCTATTGGCGCAAGAACCGGCTGATCGTCCTGCCGCAGGCGATCCGCCACGTCATCCCGCCGCTGGTCAACACCTTCATCGCCTTCTTCAAGGACACCAGCCTCGTCCTGATCATCGGTATCTTCGACCTGCTGACGACGGCGAAGACCGCGATCATCGATCCCGCGTGGCAGCAATTCTCCGTCGAAGTCTACATCTTCGTCGCCGCCATCTATTTCGTCTTCTGCTTCGCGATGTCGCGGTATAGCCGGAGTTTGGAGGCGACGCGCGCGGGCTAGATATCTCGTGCCCCGGACGAGGTGCAACGCGTCAGCGCTGCCGCTCGTCCGGGGCTCGAGAAGTTACTTCTTCACTTTTGGATCAATCGGCGTCGTGCCCCGCAGACCCAGAATATCCTCCAGCACCTTCGCGCCCGCGAGCACGTCAGCGTCGCTCCGGGGCGCGCCGACCACCTGCACACCAACCGGCAGGCCCGACGCCGTGAAGCCGCACGGCAGCGACAACGCCGGGCAGCAAGCGAGCGTGATGGCGTAGACGATGCCGAGCCATTCGACGTAATTGTCGAACCTCTTGCCCGCGCATTCGGCGACGTAGCGGTTCTCGATCGGGAACGGCGGCACGATCGTGGTCGGTACCAGCAGCAGATCGTAGGTCTGGAAGAACTCGACCGCACGGGCGGTCATGCCGACGCGCTGAGCTTCGGCGCGCTCGAGCTGCTCGACGGTGAGCTTGAGACCTTCCTCGATGTTCCAGATCACCTCGGGCTTGAGCAGGTCGCGCTTGGTGCGGAGCAGCTGCGCCTTGCTGATCGCGAAGTCGAACGCGCGGAGCACGTGGAAGCACTCATGCGCCTCGCGCCAATCCGGATGCGCCTCCTCGACGATGGCACCGGCTTCGGCAAAGCGTTCCGCCGCCTTGCGCGTGAGCGCCTTGACTTCGGGGTCGACCGGGGTGATGCCGAGATCAGCGGAGTAGGCGATGCGCTTCGGCTTTTTGCCCGACCGCGCGGCCGTCAGGAACGAGGTCGCGGGCGCCGGCAGCGACAGCGGGTCGGCGGCATAATCGCCGCTCATAGCATCCAGGAGCAGCGCGAGGTCTTCGACATTGCGTGCCATCGGGCCCTGCACGCCGAGATTGCGGTCGATGCCCGCTTTCGGCGTGTGCGCGACGCGGCCGATGCTCGGTCGCATGCCGACGATCCCGCAGAAGCTCGCGGGGCTGCGCAAGCTGCCGCCCATGTCCGAGCCCTGTGCGAGCCAGGCCATGCCGGTCGCGAGCGCCACCGCCGCGCCGCCGGAGGAGCCGGCGGCGGATTTCGAAATGTCCCAGGGGTTGAGGGTCGCGCCGAATACCTCGTTGAAGGTGTTGGCGCCGGCACCGAATTCCGGCGTGTTGGACTTGGCGTAGACGACCGCACCATTGGCTTCGAGGTTCTCGACCATGAGGTCGGACTTCGCTGGGATATTGTTTTTGTAGATCGGCGAGCCCTGGGTGTTCAGCACGCCTGCAACATCGGTCAGGTCCTTGATCGGCACCGGCAGGCCTGCGAGCAATCCGCGCGCGCCGGCCGGCTTCTGCATCAGCGCCTTGGCGCTATCCCGCGCGCGATCGAAGCACAGCGTCGGCAGCGCATTGACCTTGCCGTCGACTTCACCGATGCGCTTCTCCAGCGCATCCAGCAGCTCCAGCGGCGAGACCTCGCCGGATCGCAGCTTGTCGACGACGACGCAGGCGGTTTCGCGGATCAGATCCTGAGACAATTATTTTACTCCTGTGCTTATTGAACCGTCATTGCGAGCGCAGCGAAGCAATCCAGTCTGTCTGCGGAAAGATTCTGGATTGCTTCGCGTCGCTCGCAATGACAGAAAAACTCAACCCCATCCCGCGCTGATGCCGCCATCCACCGTATAGATGACGCCCGATGTATAGCCGGCGCGATCCGACGCCAGGAACGCCATGAGGTCGCCGATTTCGCGGGCATGCGCCGGCCTGCCGAGCGGCAGGCTCTTCTGGAATTCCTTGTAGCGGCTCTCGTCGCCGAACTGGTGCTTTGCCCGCGTCTTCAGCAGGGTGACGTGACGGTCGGTGCCGACCGGGCCGGGATTGATGCCGACCACGCGGATGTTGTCGGCGAGGCTCTTGCCCCCGAGCGCGCGGGTGAAGGCCATCAGCGCGGCATTGCCGGCGCTGCCGCAAATGTAGTTGGCGTCGAACTTCTCGCCGGCCGCGCCGATGTCGTTGACGATCACGCCGCCGCCCTTTGCCTTCATCTGCGCGTAAATCATGCGCGTGAGGTTGATGTAGCCGAACACTTTCAATTCCCAGGCGTGCCGCCAGGTCGCCTCGTCGATCTTGTCGATGGAGCCGCCGGGGATGTCGCCTGCATTGTTGACGAGCACGTCGATGTCGGCGGCCTCCTTCGCCAGCCGCGCCAAATCCTCAGTCTTGCGCAGATCGACAATGCTCGTCGCGGCATCGATCTGATGGGCGGAGCGCAGGCGCTCGGTCAGCGCCTTGAGCTGATCGCCATTGCGGGCGGCGAGGAGGAGATGGCAGCCTTCCTCGGCAAAGGCCTCGGCGGCGGCTGCGCCGATGCCCTTGGACGCACCCGTGATCAGGACGCGTTTGCCACGCAGATGCAGATCCATGGAAGTTACTCGCTCGGTGAGAACAGGATGAAATCAGTAGGCGGTTGGCCGCGCCATGGTCAACATTGCAGTGCAGCGTTGCACTGCCGCCGCGTTTGGTCCATTGCAGTGCGGTCAAAAAGGCGGCGGCTGCCGGACCAATCAAGGACGTTCTCGATGAGCAAGAAACAATACCGGATCGCGGTCATTCCCGGTGACGGCATCGGCAAGGAAGTGATGCCGGAGGGTCTGCGCGTTCTGGAGACCGCAGCGAAGAAGCACGGGGTGTCTCTTCATTTCGATCATTTCGACTTCTCGTCCTGGGACTATTACGAGAAGCACGGCCAGATGATGCCGGACGATTGGAAGCACAAGATCGGCAAGCACGATGCCATCTACTTCGGTGCGGTTGGCTGGCCGGCCAAGATTCCGGATCACGTCTCGCTGTGGGGTTCACTGATCAAATTCCGCCGCGAGTTCGATCAGTATGTGAATTTGCGTCCGGTGCGGCTGATGCCGGGCGTGCCGTCGCCGCTGGCAAACCGCAAGCCAGGCGAGATCGATTTCTGGGTGGTGCGCGAGAATACCGAGGGCGAATATTCGTCCGTCGGCGGCCGCATGTTCCCGGACACCGACCGCGAGTTCGTGACGCAGCAGACGGTGATGACCCGCATCGGCGTCGATCGCATCCTGAAATTCGCCTTCGAGCTCGCGCAGTCGCGGCCGAAGAAGCACCTGACCTCGGCGACCAAGTCGAACGGCATCTCCATCACCATGCCCTATTGGGACGAGCGCGTGGAGGCGATGGCCAAGAAGTTTCCGGGCGTGAAATGGGACAAGTACCACATCGACATTTTGACGGCGAACTTCGTGCTGCATCCGGACTGGTTCGACGTCGTGGTCGGCTCGAACTTGTTCGGCGACATCCTGTCCGATCTCGGCCCGGCCTGCACCGGCACCATCGGCATCGCGCCGTCGGGCAACATCAACCCCGAGGGCAATTTCCCGTCGGTGTTCGAGCCGGTGCACGGCTCGGCGCCAGATA
The DNA here is from genome assembly GCF_023074185.1 of Bradyrhizobium sp. 132. Taxonomy (GTDB): domain Bacteria; phylum Pseudomonadota; class Alphaproteobacteria; order Rhizobiales; family Xanthobacteraceae; genus Bradyrhizobium. Next base: position 76,697 of record NZ_JADPKY010000132.1, read on the forward strand.
TCGCGGGGCAGGGAATTGCGAACCCGATCGGTGCGATCTGGTCGGGCGCGATGATGCTCGAGCATCTCGGCGAGAAGGAAGCCGGCAAGTCGATCGTAGATGCGATCGAGCGCACGCTGGCCGAGCGCACGCTCCGCACCAAGGACCTGGGCGGCAATGCTGACACCACGGCTTGCGGCAAGGCAGTCGCGGAGATGGTGGATTAGTTTGATCCGCTAACCGCGGGGTGGCCGTCCCGGCCTTCGCCGGGACGACATAGAGCTACCCCGCGATCTTTTCGATCGCCGCCTGATCCAGCCCAAACTTCTTCCCGGCTTCCAGAATCTCCTGCCAGGTGGTCGGATCAACCGGAATACCTTCCGCCAGACGCTTCTTCTTCGTCTCGCGCTCGGGCTCGCCGGCGATCTTCACCTTGCCGACGCCGGGGGCGGGCGGTGAGCCGGTATGCCAGGCGACGAAGCCCTCGACCTCGCGCGCCAGGTTCTCGCCGGTGCCGAGCTTGCCCGGGTCGATGATGATCGAGAGCATGCCGTTGAGGACGTTGTGCTTGCCGTCGGACGGGCCCTTGACCACCTGCCCGCCGGAGAGCGCGCCGCCGAGGATTTCGCACACCAGCGCGAGCCCCGAACCCTTGTGCTCGCCGAACGGCAGGATGGCGCCGTGCGGCGGGATCACGGTGTAGCGCGGATTAGTGGTGGGCTTGCCTTCATTGTCGATGATGGTGCCGGGTTCGAGCTCGACGCCCTTGTTGTGGGCGACACGGGTCTTGCCCTGCGCGATCCTGCTGGTGGCGAAGTCGAGCACGATCGGCTCCTTGCCCCTGCGCGGGATGCCGACGCAGAAGGGGTTGGTGCCGTGGCGCGCATCGCTGCCGCCCCAGGGCGCCACGATCGGGCGCGAGATCACGTTAACGAAGTGAATCGATACCAGTCCGTGGTCGATGCACTGCTCGGCCCAGTGGCCAATGCGGCCGATGTGGTGCGAGTTCGACAGGCCGACGAGACACACGCCGTTGCGCTTGGCGCGCTCGGCCGCCAGTTCCATCGCTTCATGGCCGATCACCTGGCCGTAGCCGGTGAGGCCGTCGAGGGTGAGAAGCGGACCAGTATCGAGCACGATCTTGACGTGCTGGTTCACGGCGAGGCCGCCCGTGGTGACGCTCTGGACGTAGCGCGGGATCATGCCGACGCCGTGCGAGTCATGTCCCCTGAGGTTGGCCTCGACGAGGTTCGTGGATACGAGCTCGGCCTCGCGGTCCGTGGAGCCGCCGGCCTTGACAATGGCGCGGACGACGTTGGTGAGCGGCTGTGCCTTGATGGTGCGATAGTCGGCCATTGTTATTGCTCTTATCCTTTCACGATCCGGCGGCAGTGGACCCACGCCGCTTCGATCAGGTTCTCACTTGCTTCCGGCGTGCGGAAGGCCGAATGCGCCGACAGCGTCACATTCGGAATCTTCGTCAGCGGATGATCGCCGGGCAGGGGTTCGATATTGAAAACATCGAGGCCGGCATGGCGGATGTGGCCCGACTTCAGCCCGTCGATCATGGCGGTCTCGTCGATGACGGCGGCGCGGGCGGTGTTGATGAGGATGACGCCCGGCTTCATCTTCGCGATCTTCTCGCGGGTGATCATGCCGCGGGTCTCGTCGTTGAGCAGCAGATGCAGCGACACGACATCGGCTCGCGCCAGCAATTTGTCGAGATCGGTGAATTCGACGCCCGGATGGCTCTTGGGCGAGCGGTTCCAGGCAATCACCTTCATGCCGCTGCCCGAGGCAATGCGTGCGACCTCGGCGGCGATGCCGCCGAAACCGATCAGGCCGAGCGTCTTGCCGGTGAGCTGCATGCCATCCTCGCGCAGCCAGTTGCCGCCGCGCATCTCGCGATCCATCACCGCGATGACGCGGGCCGAGGCCCACATCAGCGCGATCGCGGATTCTGCGACCGCCGTGTCACCATAGCCCTTGATCAGGTGCACGGAGATGCCGAGCTCGGCGAGCTCTTCCGGATTCATGTAGCTGCGCGCACCGGTGCCGAGGAACACCACGTGCTTCAGCCCTGCGCACTTCTTCGCGACCTCGGTCGGCAGCGCGGTGTGATCGACGATCGCGATCTCGGCGCCGTCGAGGATCTCAGGGTATTGCTCGGGTTTGATGTCGGGATCCCTGTGGATACGCACCTTGGGATCGCCCGGTTGCTCCAGCCGCTCCATGATCACGGCGAGAGCTTCATTGGCGTCGACGAAAACTCCGCGCATGGTTTTCTCCGGTCAGGACGCGACGCCGGCGATCGCCAGCACGGTGTGCATCAATACGTTGGTGCCGGCCGCGCAGTCGGGCTGCGTGGCGTCCTCCAGCTCGTTGTGGCTAATGCCGTCCTTGCAGGGCACGAACACCATCGCCGCCGGCATGACGGTATTGAGGTTGCAGGCGTCGTGGCCGGCGCCCGAGGTGATGCGGCGAGAGGAATAGCCGAGGGTCTTCGCTGCGTTCTCCACCGCTGCAATCAGCTTCGGATCGAAATGCGTCGGCGGCTTGCGCCAGACGAGGTCGATCTTGACCTCGACCTTGCGGCGCGTGGCGATCTCGGCGATGGCAGCGCGCAAATCGCGATCGAGCGCGTCCATGATCGCGCCATCGGCGCTGCGGCAATCCATGGTGAAGGCGATCTCGCCGGGAATGACATTGCGCGAGGGGTTTGCGATCACGGCCTCGCCGATGGTGCCGACAGCTTTCGGCCCGTGCTTGCTGGCGATGGCCTCCATTGCCAGCACGATCTCGGAGAGCGTGGCGAGTGCATCGCGCCGCAACGGCATCGGCGTCGATCCGGCATGGCTCTCGAAGCCGGTAATCTTGCCGTCGTACCAGAGCACGCCCTGGCCGGAATCGACCACGCCGATGGTCTTGCTCTCAGCCTCAAGGATCGGACCCTGCTCGATGTGCAACTCGACGAAGCAGCCGAGCTTCTGAAAGCCGACCGGCTTGTCGCCGCGATAGCCGATGCCGTCGAGTGCCTGCCCGACAGTGACGCCTTCGACGTCCTTGCGCGACAGGATGTCATCAGTGGTGAAGTCGCCGACATAGGCTGCGGAGGCCATCATCGCGGGGGCGAAGCGCGAGCCCTCTTCATTGGTCCAGTTGACGACGCAGATCGGCGCCTCGGTCTCGATGCCGGCGTCGTTCAGCGTACGGATCACTTCGAGCGCGCCGAGCGTTCCCAGAATGCCGTCATACTTGCCGCCGGTAGGCTGGGTGTCGAGATGCGAGCCGATGCCGACGGGCAGCTTCGACATGTCGCGGCCCTTGCGCAGGCCGAACTGCGAGCCGAGCGCATCGGTGTGCACCTCTAGGCCGGCGTCCTCGCAGGCCTTGCGGAACCAGTCGCGCACCTGCTTGTCCTCCGCGCTCAGCGTCAGCCGCCGCACGCCGCCCTTGGCCGTCGCGCCGAACTGCGCGGTCTCGTGGATGGAGCCCCAAAGGCGGACGGAATCGATTTGCAAATTGGTGGCGGCTCGGCTCATGCGGTCAGTCTCTCATTTGTCCGGCGCCTGCTTCAATGACGCGCCGGCGCGGGCGCGTCAACTGCGAGGCTGCTCTGCAATCTGACATGCAAGCTCTGCGACGCGCTCCACCGCCACGACGTCGGGCGAGGCGAGCCAGCTCGCGGTGAATGTCAGCGGCGCGATTTCGAGATCGGTGTCGAGCAGTTGCAGCCGCCCGTCTGCAAGCTCGCCCTCGACGATGGCGTCGGGAATCACGGCGATGCCGAGGCCCTCGACCGCCATGTGGATGACGGTCGCGAGCGAGGCGGAGGCGTGCAGCCGGATCGGCGGCAGCTCCGGCCGGTCGAACACTTCGCGCACGACCTCATAAGGCCGCGTCTTGCGCGGAAAGGTGATGATCGGAAACCGCGCCAGCTCAGCCCGCGTTACCGGTCCATGGCCGAGGCCGAGCGAGGGGCTGGCGAGAAAGCCGATCGGATAGTCGGCGAGGACGCGATTGTGCACCCCGGAGGCCGAGAGCGGACCGACGACGAAGGCAAGCTCGATCTCTTGCGCAAGCAGGCGCGCGGTGAGGTTCGGCGTGATGTCGACCTCGATCTCCAGCGAGAGGTTCGGATAGACCCCGTTCATGCTCTTCACGAGGCGGGGCAGCCAGGTGTGCACGATGGTTTCGGCAACGCCGAGACGCATCACACCGCGCATCGCCGAGCGGTCGCCGACCTCGGCCAACATCTGGGCGCGCAGGCCGATCAGTTTTTCCGCATACACCATCATCTGCCGGCCGCTCGGCGTCGGCGAAGCCACGCGGTGATCGCGGTTGAGGAGCTTCACGCCCATCTCGCGCTCGAGCTGGGCAATTCGCTGGGAGATCGCCGGCTGGGTCGTGTTGAGCCTTGCTGCGGCGCCGCGGAAGCTGCCGAGTTTCACAACCCAGAGGAACGTCTCGATCGACCTGAAGTCCAGCATTGGAAGGATTTTCCAGATCGATAAACAGAATTTATCGAGAATGATTAGAAACGACGATTAGACTTTATAGCACGCTTGGTGTTGGCTTGTCTTTGTCGAGTTTATAGGCAGGTCGATCACATGACTGTTTTGGTGGCAGTGCAGCAAACTGAAACGCCCGACATGCTTCCGAGCCGCAAGGCGCGGCTTGCCTACCGCGAGGGTCTGGTCGCCTCGACCGCCGGCGTGGCTCCCGGCTTCGTCCAGGGCAATCTGGCGATCCTGCCGGCGGAATATGCCAGTGCCTTTCACCGCTTCTGCCAGCTCAATCCCAAGCCGTGCCCGATCATCGGGATGTCCGAGGTCGGCAGTCCGCACATCCCGGCGCTCGGAGCCGATCTCGATATCCGCACCGACGTGCCGCGCTATCGCGTCTGGCGCGACGGCGAGGTGGTCGACGAGCCGACCGATGTGAAGAAGCATTGGCGCGACGATCTCGTGACCTTCGCGCTCGGCTGCTCCTTCTCGTTCGAAGAGGCGCTGCTCGACGAGGGCATGCCGATCCGCCACATCGAGCACAATGTGCGGGTGCCGATGTATCGCACCAACATCGCCTGCGGCGAGTCCGGTCCCTTCGCCGGTCCCATGGTGGTGTCGATGCGTCCGTTCAAGCCGGCGGACGCGATCCGCGCGGTGCAGATCACCTCGCGCTATCCAGCCGTGCACGGCGCGCCCGTGCATCTCGGCCATCCGCATCTGATCGGCATCAAGGACATCGCCAAGCCCGATTACGGCGATCCGGTGCCGGTTGCCGACGATGAGATCCCGGTGTTCTGGGCCTGCGGCGTGACGCCGCAATCGGTCATCAACGCCGCGAAAGTGCCGTTCGCGATCACGCATTCGCCCGGCCTGATGCTGGTGACGGATATCAAGAACAGGACCTTGGCCGTGATTTAGTGGGCAGCGTTTGCTGCTTCTTCAGGCTTTACCGCATCCACCAATCGTTTCATTCGATCAGTCGAAATTCAGTAACAGGGGACTTTGCCATGACGATCACTCGCCGCGACGTATTGTTGGGAGCTACCGCTACAGCCGCGCTGGTGCCGCTGGCAGCGCGCGCGCAGACTTCCGAGGTCGTGATCGGCGTGATCTATCCGTTCTCGGGCGGCAGCGCCCAGCAGGGCGTCGACGCGCAGAAGGCCTATGAGACCGCGCTCGAGGTCATCAACAAGGACACCGATTTCGACCTGCCGCTGGCGAAGGGTGAGGGCCTGCCGGGTCTCGGCGGCGCAAAGGTCCGCCTCGTGTTTGCCGATCACCAGGCCGATCCGCAGAAGGGCCGCGCCGAAGCCGAGCGCCTGATCACGCAGGAGAAAGTCTCCGCCATCATCGGCACCTATCAGAGCGCGGTCGCCGTCACCGTCAGCCAGATCTGCGAGCGCTACCAGATCCCGTTCGTCTCCGCCGACAACTCCTCGCCCAGCCTGCATCGCCGCGGCCTGAAATATTACTTCCGCGCCGCGCCGCACGACGAGATGTATTCGGCCGCGATGTTCGACTTCTTCGATGCCTTGAAGAAGAAGGGCACCAAGATCGAGACGCTGTCGCTGTTCCACGAGGACACCATCTTCGGCACCGATTCCGGCAACGCCCAGGCCAAGATCGCCGGCGAGCGCGGCTACAAGATCGTCACCGACATCAAGTATCGCGCCAACTCGCCCTCGCTCTCGGCCGAGGTGCAGCAGCTCAAGAGCGCCAATGCCGACGTGCTGATGCCGTCTAGCTACACCACCGACGGTATCCTGCTGGTCAAGACCATGGCCGAGCTCGGTTACAAGCCGAACGCGATCGTGGCCCAGGACGCCGGCTTCTCGGAGAAGGCGCTCTATGACGCCGTCGGCGACAAGCTCGAAGGCGTGATCTCGCGCGGCACCTTCTCGCTCGACCTGGCGCAGAAGCGCCCGATGGTCGGCAAGATCAACGAGATGTTCAAGACGCGGTCGGGCAAGGATTTCAACGATCTCACCTCGCGTCAGTTCATGGGCCTGATCATCCTTGCGGATGCGATCAGCCGCGCCAAGTCGACCGACGGCGAGAAGATCCGCGACGCGCTGGCAGCCACCGATATCCCGGGCGAGCGGACAATCATGCCCTGGAAGCGCGTCAAGTTCGACGAGATGGGCCAGAACAATGATGCCGACCCGGTGCTGCTGCAATATGTCGGCGGCAAGTTCGTCACCATCTTCCCGCCGCAGGCCGCGATCGCTGAAGCGATCTGGCCGATGAAGTAAGATGTAGGAAAGCGGGAGCTCAGACGGTAGCTCCCGCCCTCATCCCTGCGCAACGGCGAAGCCGTTGTCGCTGGAGGAGCGGGCGCAGCCCGCGTCTCGAAGGACGAGGGCGGGCCCATCCTTCGAGACGCGCGCGGGAGCACGCTCCTCAGGATGAGGGCGTAATTCGGGGGACGGACTTTTGACAGCCCAAACCATTATCCAGAGTCTCGCGAGCGGCCTTCTCATGGGTCTGCTCTACGGACTGATCGCCGTCGGCCTCGCGCTGATCTTCGGCCTGATGGACGTCGTGAACTTCGCCCATGGCGAGTTCCTGATGATCGCGATGTATGTGAGCTTCTTCCTGTTCACGTTCTTTGCGATCGACCCCCTGCTGTCGGCGCCGCTGGTGGCTGCCGCGCTGTTCGTGTTCGGAGCTGTGGTCTATCTATTGGTCGTGCGCTTTGCCATGCGGGCCAAGGCCAATGCCGGCATGGTGCAGATCTTCTCGACCTTTGGCCTCGCCATCGTGATGCGCGGCCTCGCGCAGTTCTTCTTCACGCCGGACTATCGCAGCGTTCCGCATTCCTGGCTCGGCGGCAAGACGATCTCAATTGCCGGCATCTTCCTGCCCGAACCGCAGCTGATGGGTGCGCTGGTCTCGATCCTGGCCTTTGCCGGGCTCTACTTCTTCATCCATCGGACCGATTTCGGCCGCGCGCTGGAGGCCACCCGTGAAGACCCTGGCGCGGTGGCCCTCGTCGGCATCGACAAGAACCGCGTGTTCGCGCTTGGCTGGGGACTAGGTGCCGCGCTGGTCGGCCTCGCCGGAGCGATCATGGCAAGCTTCTTCTATATCTATCCCGACGTCGGCGCGTCCTTTGCGCTGATCGCTTATGTCACGGTGGCGCTCGGCGGCTTCGGCAGCGTATTCGGCGCCTTCGCCGGCGGCATCATCGTTGGCCTCGTTGAAGCGACCACAGCTCTTGTGTTGCCGCCGTCGCTGAAATCGGTCGGCATCTACGCAGTCTACCTGCTGGTCGTCTTCATCCGGCCGCGCGGCCTGTTCGGGTCGATGTGATGGACAAGAATTTTGCCGTGCGGCGCCGCCGCGACCTCATCATCGCCGCGGTGCTGGCCGGGCTCGCAGCGCTCGCCCCGCTGTTCATCAAGGACGTCTACGTCCAGAACATCCTGATCCTGACCTTGATGTATGCGGCGATGTCGCAGAGCTGGAACATTCTTTCCGGCTATTGCGGGCAGATTTCGCTGGGACACGCGCTTTATTTCGGGATCGGCGCCTACACCACCGAGCTCCTGTTCACCAAGTTCGGCGTGCTGCCCTGGTTCGGCATGCTCGCCGGCGGCGTGATTGCGGCCCTCATTGCGATGGGGCTCGGCTATCCCTTCTTCCGCCTGCGCGGCCATTACTTCGTGATCGCGACCATCGTCATCGCCGAGATCGGGCTGCTGCTGTTCCAGAACTGGGAATGGGCGGGGGCGGCGATGGGAATCACCATTCAGGTGCGCGGCGACAGCTGGCTGAAATTCCAGTTCATGCGCAGCAAGCTGCCGTACTTCTATTTCGCGCTGGTGCTGTGCAGCCTCGCCTGGTTCGTCACCTGGTGGCTGGAAGACTCCAAATGGGGCTTTTGGTGGCGCGCGGTGAAGGACAATCCGGAAGCGGCCGAAAGCCTTGGCGTCGTCGTGTTCAACTCCAAGATGGGCGCGGCTGCCGTCTCCGCTTTCCTCGTTGCCATCGGCGGCGCCTACTATGCGCAATTTCTCGCCTATATCGATCCTGAGAGCGTCATGGGCTTCCAGTTCTCGCTGCTGATGGCGCTGCCGGCCGTGCTCGGTGGCATCGGTACTCTCTGGGGCCCGGTGCTTGGCGCGGCCATCCTGATCCCGATGACGGAGCTGACGCGCTCCTATATCGGCGGCTCCGGGCGCGGCGTCGATCTGATCGTCTATGGCGGGCTGATCGTGGCGATCTCGCTGGCTCTGCCGCAGGGGCTGGTCAGCCTGTTCTCCCGTTCTAAAGCGAAGGGAGCCTCGCGATGACCGCGCTCCTTGAAACCCGCGGCGTCTGGCAACGTTTTGGCGGCCTCGTCGCCAACAGCGACGTCTCGATTTCGGTCGGCCGCGGCGAGATCGTGGGCCTGATCGGCCCCAACGGTGCCGGCAAGTCGACGCTGTTCAATCTGATCGCCGGCGTGTTGCCGCCGACTCAAGGCTCGATCTGGTTCGACGGCGAGGACGTCACCAAGATGCCCGCGGCCGAGCGCTGTCAGCGCGGCGTCGGGCGCACGTTCCAGGTGGTCAAGAGCTTTGAGACCATGACTGTCATCGACAACGTCATCGTCGGTGCTCTCGTGCGTAACACCGTGATGCGAGTAGCGCGCCGCAAGGCGTATGAGGTGCTGGAGTTCACCGGCCTTGCCGCGCGTGCCGACGTGCTGGCGAGCGACCTCGTGCCGGCCGAGAAGCGCCGTCTCGAAGTCGCCCGTGCGCTGGCGACCGAACCGAAGCTGCTGCTGCTCGACGAAGTCCTCACCGGCCTCACGCCGACCGAGGCGCAGACCGGTGTCGCCCTGGTGCGCAAGGTGCGCGATGCCGGCATCACCGTGCTGATGGTCGAGCATGTCATGGAGATCGTGATGCCGCTGGTCGATCGCGCCATCGTGCTCGACCTCGGCAAGGTGCTGGTCGAGGGCAAGCCCACCGAGGTCGTCCGCGATCCCAAGGTGATCAGCGCTTATCTGGGAGATCGTCATGCTGTCGGTGCGTGAAGTCACGACCGCCTATCAGGGCCTGGTCGCGATCTCCGCGATCTCGATCGAAGTCCAGAAGGGCGAGATCGTCTGCGTGGCCGGCGCCAACGGCGCGGGCAAGTCGACGCTGCTGAAATCCATCGCCGGCGCCGAGCGCCCGCGCTCGGGCACCGTGACGTTTGACGGCAAGCGGCTCGACGGCATGGCGCAGCACCACATCACGGCCACCGGCATCGCCTACGTGCCGGAGAACCGCCGCCTGTTTCCGCGCCTCTCCGTGCGCGACAATCTGCGCCTCGGCAGTTATCTCTATCGTGGCGAGGCCGATCGTGAGAGTCCGCTCGATCTCGTCTTCAAGCTGTTCCCGCGCCTGTCCGAACGCCTCGAGCAGCGCGCCGAGACGCTCTCCGGCGGCGAGCAGCAAATGCTCGCGATCGGCCGCGCGTTGATGACGCGCCCGCGGCTGCTGATGCTGGACGAGCCTTCACAGGGCATCATGCCGAAGCTGGTCGACGAAATCTTCCAGGCCGTGAAGCGCATCCGCGACGCCGGCATGACCGTGCTAATCGTCGAGCAGCGCATGGCGGAGTGCCTTGAGATCGCCGACCGCGCCTACATCCTGCAAACCGGCCGCGTGCTGATGCAGGGCGCAGCAAGCGAGATCAGAGGCAATCCGGATGTGCGCAAGGCATATCTGGGGCTGTAACTAGACTGCCACTAATCTCTACCGTCATCCTGAGGTGCGCGCCCTTCGCGCGCCTCGAAGGGCCGCGAGCGCCTGTAGCCCATCCTTCGAGGCTTCACCTTGCGATGCATTGCATCGCAAGGCTCGCGCCTCAGGATGAGGGCGGAGTATGCGGTGAGCGCCCGTGCTCGTGCCCATGCTCCGGCAGCTTCACCCCGAACACTTTCACCAGATCCTCCACCTGCTCCGGCGACAGATAGCGCGGGTTCATCCCGCGCAGCAGCAGATACAGCTTCGCCGTCTCCTCCAGCTCCTCCGTCGCGAACACCGCGGCCTCCAGCGTGTCGCCTGATACCACCGGGCCGTGATTGGCGAGCAGGACGGATGAATATTTCCCCGCCAGCCCCTTGATCGCGTCAGCCACCGCGGGATCGCCGGGGCGGTAATAGGGCACGAGCGCGGTGGCGCCGCATTTCATCAGATAATAGGCCGTCATCGGCGGCAGCACGGCACGCGGATTGACCTCGGGGAGCATCGACAGCGCGACGGAGTGGGTAGAATGCAGATGCACGATTGCCCTTGCGCTCCCGCGCGTGGCGTAGAGCGCAGTGTGCAGCGGAACTTCCTTGGTCGGCGCATCGCCCGAAACCAGCCGGCCCTGCTCGTCCAGCCGCGACAGTTTTGCGGGATCGAGAAAGCCGAGCGAGGCGTTGGTCGGCGTCACCAGCCAGCCGCCGCCGTCCAGCCTGACGCTGATATTGCCGGAGGAGCCGGGCGTCAGCCCGCGCTCGAACAGGGACCGTCCGAAGCGGCAAATGTCTTCGCGCAGCCGTGTCTCGTTGCTCATGGCCGTCATGTCTGTTTGTCTCACGCTTTGGCAGCGCGGCCAAGCCGTGTTATTCGGTTGCCAAGCTGCCGCAAAGGGCGGCCGTCCGGGAAACGTTCGCAAGGATGAGTTGCATGTCCGCCTCCACGTCACAGAATCAGCGCATCGCCGTCGTCGGGCTCGGCTCGATGGGGTTTGGCATGGCGACCTCGCTGAAGCGCGCCGGTCATATCGTCACCGGCTGCGACGTCTCGGCCGATGCGGTGGCGCGTTTCGTGACGGACGGCGGCGCAGGCGCCAAGACGCCGGCCGAAGCTGCCAAGGACGCCGATATCGTCGTCAGTGTCGTCGTCAATGCCGCGCAGACCGAGACCATCCTGTTCGGCAAGGACGGCGTCGCCGAAGCCATGCCCAAGGACAGCGTCTTCCTGTCGTCCGCGACCATGGATCCTGACGTGGCGCGGCGCCTTGCCAAGCAGTTGGAGGCGACCGGCCGGCACTATCTGGATGCGCCGATCTCCGGCGGGGCGAAGCGCGCCGCGCAAGGCGAGCTGACGATTCTCGCCTCCGGCAGTCCGGCTGCGTTTGAGAAAGCGCGGCCTGCGCTCGATGCCATGGCCGCAAAGCTCTACGAGCTTGGCGATGCCGCAGGCCAAGGCGCCGCCTTCAAGATGATCAACCAGTTGCTGGCCGGCGTGCATATCGCCGCAGCCTCGGAGGCGATCGCGTTCGCGGCCAAGCAGGGCCTCGACATCCGCAAGGTCTATGAGGTGATCACGGCGTCCGCGGGCAATTCCTGGATGTTCGAGAACCGCATGCCGCACGTGCTGGATGGCGATTACACGCCGAAGAGCGCGGTCGAGATCTTCGTCAAGGACCTCGGCATCATCCAGGACATGGCGCGCAGTGCCAGATTCCCGGTGCCGGTCTCCGCTGCCGCGCTCCAGATGTTCTTGATGACGTCAGCCGCCGGCATGGGCCGCGACGACGACGCGTCGGTGGCGCGGATGTATGCGCAGGTCACCGGCGTCAAGCTCCCCGGCGACAAGTAGACAAGAGGACTCCAATGCCCCGTTTTGCCGCCAATCTCTCGATGATGTTCACCGAGGTGCCGTTCCTCGACCGCTTCGATGTCGCAGCCCAAGCCGGCTTCACCGCCGTCGAGTTTCTCTTTCCCTACGAGCATCCGGCCGAAGCGGTCGGCGAGCGGCTCAAGCGCAATGGCCTGACGCAGGCGCTGTTCAACCTGCCGCCGGGCGACTGGAATGCCGGCGAGAAGGGTTTTGCGGCACTGCCCTCGCGCTTCGCCGAACTCAAGCAAAGCCTGGAGACCGCGCTGCCTTACGCCAAGGCGACCGGCGTCAAGCGGCTGCATTTGATGGCCGGCATCGCCAACCGTGGCGAGCGCGTCGCCATCGAGGCGTTCTACAAATCGGTGGCGTGGGCCGCCGAGTTCTTTGCGCCGCACGGCATCGACATCGTGCTCGAGCCGATCAATGCGCGCAATGTGCCCGGCTATTTCCTCAATGATTTCGGTTTCGCGCGCGACCTGATCGACGAGTTGAGGATTTCGAACCTGAAGCTCCAGTTCGATATCTATCACTGCCAGATCATCCATGGCGACGTCACGATGCGGCTGCGCGAGATGATGCCGATCATCGGCCACGTCCAGATCGCCAGCATCCCCTCGCGCAACGAGCCTGACGGCGAGGAGCTGAACTATCCGTTCCTGTTCACTGAACTCGACCGGCTCGGCTACACCGGATTCGTCGGCTGTGAATATAATCCGCGCGGCAAGACCACGGACGGTCTAGCCTGGTTCCAGCCCTATGCCGGAGTGAAGCCGTGACACTTGCATTGGGCTGCATCGCCGACGACTACACCGGCGCCTCCGATCTCGCCAACACGCTGACACGCGCGGGCCTGCGCACCGTACAGACCATCGGCGTTCCCGCGGACGATCTCGCACTGCCCGAGGTGGACGCCGTCGTGGTGTCCTTGAAGAGCCGCTCGATCGAAGCCGGTCTTGCCGTATCGCGCTCGCGCGCGGCGGAGACATGGCTGCGCAGCCGCGGCGCGAGCCATGTGCTGTTCAAGATCTGCTCTACTTTCGATTCCACGGATGCCGGCAATATCGGCCCGGTGATGGACGCGCTGCGCGCCGATGGCGGCGAGTCGGTGGTGCTGGTGACGCCGGCGTTTCCGGAAACCGGCCGCACCGTTTACCAGGGCAATCTGTTCGTCGGCGCCGTGCCGCTGAACGAGAGCCCGCTGAAGGACCATCCGCTCAACCCGATGCACGATTCCAACCTGGTGCGCGTTCTGGCGCGTCAGAGCGGGACGCAGATCGGCCTCGTCGATCTCGCCACGGTCACCCGCGGCGCAGATGCCGTGCGGGCGCGGCTGGCCGAGCTCGCCGGCAAGGGCGTTGGCGCGGCGATCATCGACGCCGTCTTCGACCGCGACCTCGAGGCCATCGGCCTCGTCGCTGCCGAACACCGGCTGTCGGTCGGTGCTTCCGGCATCGGCCTTGGCCTGGCGCGCGCGCTGGTCTCGACAGGAAAAGTGCGCTCGAACACTGCGGACAGCGGCGCCGGCGCCACGGTCGGCGGATCCGCGGCCTGCCTTGCCGGAAGCTGCTCGCAGGCGACGCTTCAGCAGATCGCGAATGCCGAGCGCGTCATGCCGGTGCTACATCTCGATCCGGACCGTATTACTACGGGCGAGGACGAGGCGCAGCGTGCGCTGGCCTGGGCGAAGCCGCGACTCGCCGACGGCCCGGTCCTGATTGCATCGAGCTCGACGCCGGATCAGGTCGCAGCGCTCCAGGCGCGCCACGGCCGCGACGCGGCCGGTCACGCCATCGAGCAGGCCATGGCCGATATCGCCGAGGGACTGGTGCATGCCGGCGTCAAGCGCCTGGTCGTTGCCGGCGGGGAGACATCGGGCGCCGTGGTCGACCGGCTAAAGATTCCTGGATTTCTCGTCGGAGTAGAGATCGCGGTGGGCGTCCCGGTGCTGCGCGCGGTCGGTGCTGAGAAAGGCGACATGTTGCTTGCTTTGAAGTCCGGAAATTTCGGCGGCGCGGCGTTTTTCACGGACGCGCTTGGGCTCATGCGCTGAGCGCAGGGCATTTTTAGCGTGATGTTCACTTGTTTCGGGCTTCCGTACTCGTACGGAGTCGTAATTAACGTCTGCTCAGGTGCTCTGGTGTTGGATGTCGGTGCTGCTCCCTTTGGTTGATTCGTAGAACTTCCGGACGCCCCGCCGCGCCAGCACAAAGAGACCCGATTATGCTCGCCACCATTTCCATCCGCGCCAAGATCATCAGTGTCGTGGCGTTCCTGCTGGTCGCAATGACCGGCATGGGTCTGCTCGCCGTCATGAAGATGCGGTCGATGAATGCCAATACGGTCGACATCACCACGAGCTGGCTGCCGAGCGTGCGGGTGCTCGGCGATCTGCGTGCCGGCGTGATCACCTACCGCAACGTGATCCGCGAGCACATGCTCTCGGAGACTCTCGAAGAGAAGCTCGCGTCGGAGAAGACGCTGGCGACGGTGGTCGAGGCCAACACCAAGTTCCGTCAGGTCTACGAGCCCATGATTACCTCGCCTGAAGAGCGGGCGATGTACGGCGAGTGGTCCAAGCTGTGGGACGAGTACAAGAAGGGCACCCAGGAAGTCATGGCGCTCTCGCGCAAGGAGGCCGGCAAGGTCCCGCACGAGGCGCATGAGCTGAACACCAAGACCGTCAACAAGATCGGGCTGCAAGCCGATGAGGTCTTGCGCAAGGACATCGAGCTCAACACCAAGGGCGGCGACCAGGCCGCCCAGGATGCCGCCAACAGCTATTCCTTTGCTTTCATGCTGGTCTCGATCATTCTCGGCGCTGCGGTCGTCATCGGCACCGGCGTCGGCTTCTATCTCGTTCATGACGTATCGAGCGGCATCAACTCGATCACCGAGCCGATGCAGGCGCTTGGCAAGGGCGAGCTTTCTGCCGAAGTCCCGCATCGCGGCGAGAAGACGGAGATCGGTGCCATGGCCGACGTGCTCCAGATCTTCAAGGAAGCGTTGATCGCCAAGAAGTCCGCCGACGAGGCCGCGGCCGCCGATGCCGAAGCCAAGATCGAGCGGGGCCGCCGCGTCGACAACGTCACCCGCGAATTCGAAACCATGATCGGCGAGATCGTGCAGACCGTGTCGTCGGCCTCGACGCAGCTCGAAGCCTCGGCCTCGACGCTGACCTCGACCGCCGACCGCTCGCAGCGGCTGGCGACCACGGTTGCCGCCGCTTCGGAAGAAGCCTCGACCAACGTACAGTCGGTGGCCTCGGCGACCGAGGAGATGGCTTCATCGGTGGGCGAGATCAGCCGTCAGGTTCAGGAATCGGCGCGGATGGCGGGCGATGCCGTCGGCCAGGCCCGCGCCACCACCGAGCGCGTCAGCGAGCTCTCAAAGGCTGCCTCGCGCATTGGCGACGTCGTCGAGCTGATCAACACCATCGCCGGCCAGACCAACCTGCTGGCGCTGAACGCGACCATCGAAGCCGCACGTGCCGGCGAAGCCGGCCGCGGCTTCGCCGTGGTGGCCTCCGAGGTGAAGGCGCTCGCAGAACAGACCGCGAAGGCGACCGGCGAGATCGGCCAGCAGATCGCCGGCATCCAGGCGGCGACCAACGACTCGGTCGGCGCCATCAAGGAGATCTCCTCGACCATCGAGCGTTTGTCGGAGATCTCGTCGGCGATTGCGGCCGCGGTGGAAGAGCAGGGCGCTGCGACCCAGGAAATCGCCCGCAACGTCCAGCAGGCCGCCCAGGGCACCCAGCAGGTTTCGTCCAACATCACCGATGTGCAGCGCGGCGCGACCGAAACCGGCTCGGCGTCCTCGCAGGTGCTGTCGGCAGCGCAGATGCTGTCCAACGACTCGGGCCGGCTCAAGACCGAGGTCAGCAAGTTCCTGACCAACGTTCGCGCGGCGTAGGCCGGGCAGGCACGGAATTCCTGAAAGCGGCGTCTTCGGGCGCCGCTTTTTTGCGCGCAGGAAAGCGGCTTCTGTCACCTTTCGGGCGCGAGCCGCATATCTGGAATGCTATTTCGCAGTGCAATAGCGCGGAATTGACCGCACGTGACGCAGCGTCGTTGGCCATTTGGGCGGTCTTCAGGTAAATCAGCCGTGGAACCCGCGGGGGCGGTGTTTCCTGTCCCTGATTTGGAATTGCCTGGCGAATGATTGCTCTGGTTCGTATTGCCCTGAGCCGGCCCTACACGTTTGTCGTGCTCGCGCTCCTGCTTCTGATCATCGGCCCGCTGGCGGCGCTGCGGACGCCGACCGACATCTTTCCGGACATCCGCATCCCCGTGATCGGCGTGGTCTGGCAGTACACCGGCCTGCCGCCCGACCAGATGTCCGGCCGCATCACGACGCCGTTCCAGCGCGCGCTGACCACGACGGTCAACGACATCGAGCACATCACCGCCAACTCCTACAACGGCTTTGGCATCATCAAGATCTTCTTTCAGCCGAACGTCGATATCCGCACCGCCAACGCGCAGGTCACGGCGATCTCGCAGACGCTGATCAAGCAGATGCCGCCGGGCGCGACGCCGCCCTTGATCCTGAACTACTCTGCCTCGACCGTGCCGATCATCCAGGTGGCGCTGTCGGGTGACGGCCTCACCGAGCAGAACCTTGCCGATATCGGCATCAACCAGCTCCGCACGCCGCTGGTCACCGTGCCGGGCGCAGCGATCCCCTATCCGTTCGGCGGCAAGCAGCGCCAGGTCCAGATCGACCTCGACCCGACCGCGCTCCAGGCTCGCGGTCTCTCCGGCCAGGACGTCGCCAATGCGCTTGCAGCCCAGAACCTGATCACGCCGGTCGGAACGCAGAAGATCGGCCAGTTCGAGTACATCATCCAGCTCAACAACTCGCCGCTGAAAATCGACGAGCTCGGCAATCTGCCGATCAAGACCGTCAACGGCGCGATGGTCTATGTGCGCGACGTCGCGACCGTGCGTGACGGCAACCCGCCGCAGACCAACATCGTCCATGTCGACGGCAACCGCTCAGTGCTGATGATGGTGCTGAAGGCGGGCGCGACCTCGACGCTCGACATCATCGCGGGCATCAAGCAGAAGGTGATCGACGTCAAGGATCAGCTGCCGGACGCGCTCAAGATCGGCTTCATCGGCGATCAATCGGTGTTCGTCCGCGGCGCCATCGAAGGCGTCGCGTTCGAAGGCGTGATCGCGGCGCTGCTCACCAGCGTCATGATCCTGCTGTTCCTCGGCAGCTGGCGCTCGACCGTCATCATCGCGGTCTCGATCCCGCTCTCCGTGCTCGGCGCCATCATCATGCTGTCGGCGATCGGCGAGACGCTGAACATCATGACGCTCGGCGGCCTGGCGCTAGCGGTCGGCATCCTCGTCGACGACGCCACCGTGACCATCGAGAACATCAACTACCATCTGGAGCAGGGCAAGCCGGTCGAGCAGTCGATCCTCGACGGCGCCAACCAGATCGTGACGCCGGCCTTCGTCTCGCTGCTCTGCATCTGCATCGTGTTCGTGCCGATGTTCTTCCTCACCGGCGTGGCGCGCTTCCTGTTCGTGCCGATGGCGGAAGCGGTGATGTTCGCGATGATCTGGTCGTTCCTGCTGTCGCGCACGCTGGTGCCGACCATGGCCAATTATCTGTTGCAGCCACATGTGCATCACGAGGGCGCGCCGCCGAAGTCGCGTAATCCGCTGGTGTGGTTGCAGCGCGGCTTCGAGGCTCGCTTCGAACGCATTCGCGGCGGCTACCACAACTTCCTCGGGCTCGCGCTCGCGCACCGTCCGGTGTTCGTGATCGGCTTCCTCTGCGTGGTCGGCGCGTCCTTCGCGCTGGTGCCGTTCCTCGGGCGCAATTTCTTCCCTGCGGTCGATGCCGGCAACATCCTGATGCATGTCCGCACCCAGGTCGGCACCCGTGTCGAGGAGACCGCCAACCAGCTCGCCGACGTGCAGAAGGCGATCCGCAAGCTGATCCCGAGCGAGATCGAAACGCTGACCGACAACATCGGCATGCCAATCTCCGGCATCAACATGACCTACAACAACACCGGCGTGATTGGCCCGCAGGACGGCGACATCCAGATCAAGCTGAAAGAGGGTCACAAGCCGACCGAGGAGCATGTGCGTGTGCTGCGTGAGCAACTGCCGCGGCTGTTCCCCGGCGTCAGCTTCGCCTTCCTGCCCGCCGACATCGTCAGCCAGATTCTGAACTTCGGTGCGCCGGCGCCAATCGACCTCCAGATCCGCGGCGCCAATCTCGGCGCCAACTTTGCCTACGCCAACACGCTCCTGGCCAAGGTGCGGCGGATTCCCGGCGTCGCGGATGCGCGCATCCAGCAGTCGCCGAACAATCCGACCTTCAACATCGATGTCGATCGCACCCGCGCGCAATATGTCGGCCTGACCGAGCGCGACGTCACCAATAGTCTCGTGGTCAACCTTGCCGGCTCCTCGCAGGTGGCGCCGACCTACTACCTCAATCCGGATAACGGCGTGTCCTATTCGATCGTGATGCAGACGCCGCAATACCAGATGGATTCGCTCAGCGCGCTGCAGACGTTGCCGATCACGGCCGCCGGCAATTCGCTGTCGCCGATCCTGGGCGGCATCGCCGACATCAAGCGTTCGACGTCGAGCGCGGTGGTCTCGCAATACGACATCCAGTCGATGGTGCAGATCTTCGCCACGACCTCGGGCCGTGATCTCGGTGCGGTTGCCGTCGACATCCGGCAGGCGATCGCCGACACCGCAAAGGAGGTGCCGAAAGGCTCTTCCGTGGTTCTGCTGGGCCAGGTGCAGACCATGAACAGCGCCTTCACCGGCCTCTTGTTCGGCCTGCTCGGGGCGATCGTGCTGATCTACTTCCTGATCGTCGTGAACTTCCAGTCCTGGTCCGATCCCTTCGTGATCATCACGGCGCTGCCGGCCGCGCTCGCCGGCATCGTCTGGATGCTGTTCGCGACCGAAACGACGCTGTCGGTGCCGGCGCTGACCGGCGCCATCATGTGCATGGGCGTCGCCACCGCCAACAGCGTGCTCGTGATCTCATTCGCCCGCGAGCGCTACGAGGAGCTTGGCGATCCCATCGCAGCCGCGCTCGAAGCCGGCTTCGTCCGGTTCCGCCCGGTGCTGATGACTGCACTCGCCATGATCATCGGCATGGCGCCGATGGCCCTGGGGCTGGGCGAGGGCGGCGAGCAGAATGCGCCGCTCGGCCGCGCCGTGATCGGCGGCCTGATCTTTGCGACCTTCGCCACCCTGATGTTTGTTCCCGTGGTGTTCAGTATGGTACACAAGAAGCAAGGCGCCAAAGCCGCCGCCTCCCTGGAGACCTCGCATGTCGCCCACTGAACCCCGCTCCCCGGTATCGCACCGGAAACTGGGCATTTTTGGCGTGGTGGCGCTGATTGCGGCAGGCCTCGTGGTCGGCACCGGCATTCGCGCGCGCGAGGAGCAGGGCTCCAAGCTGAAGGAGTGGACCGACGAACAGGCCGTTCCCAGCGTCGCGGTGACGCTACCCAACGCCAAAGCCCTCCATGCCAACCTCGATCTGCCGGGCCGGTTGGAAGCCTATTCCCGCGCACCGATTTTCGCGCGCGTATCGGGTTACCTGAAGAGCTGGAGCGCCGACATCGGCGCGCGCGTCAAGGCCGGTCAGGTGATCGCCGAGATCGAGGCACCCGACCTCGATCAGCAGCTCTTGCAGGCCCGCGCCGACCTCGCCAGCCAACAGGCCAGCGCCAGGCTGTCGGAGGCGACGCTCAACCGCCGCAAGACGCTGGTCGCTTCCAACTTCGTGTCGGCGCAGGAAATCGACGAGCGCACCGCCGATCTCTCCAACAAGAACGCCGCCGTGCATTCGGGGCAGGCCAACGTCGAGCGGCTCGAGGCGCTCGCAGGCTACAAGAAGATCACCGTGCCATTCGACGGCGTCGTCACCGCGCGCGATACCGACGTCGGAGCGCTGATCAACGCGGGCGGCGGCTCGGGGCCGGCGATGTTCGTGGTTTCCGACATCACCAAGCTGCGCGTCTACGTCAACGTTCCCCAAAACTACGTGCCCGCGATCAAGATGGGCGCCAAGGCCAGCATCGTGCTGCCGGAGTATCCGAACCGGACCTTCCAGGCCACCGTGGAGGCTTCTTCGCAAGCCGTCGACGTCGCCTCGGGCACGACGCGCATGCAGCTTGGTCTCGACAATTCCTCGGGCGAGCTGATGCCCGGCGGCTACGCCAGCGTCAAGCTCAGCCTGCAGCGCGACTCGGCGCCGCTCAGCATTCCCGCCAGCGCGCTGATCTTCAACAGCAGCGGCCTGCGCGTCGCGACCGTCGGTGTCGACGACAAGGTCCTGTTCAAGCCCGTGACCATCGCCCGCGACCTCGGCCGCGAGATCGAACTCGCCTCAGGAATTGCAGCGGATGACCGCGTCATCACCGCACCACCGGATGGCCTGTCCGACGGCGACCTGGTCCGCGTGACCGGCGCCGGCGCCAAGGGCAAGCCGGCGACGGCGTCGGAGAAGCAGGCGCCGAAGGGGTAGGGGTCCCGTGCCCCGGCTCTGCGGAGCGGCATTGCATGCCGCACCGCGTCCGGGACACGAGAGCTAGTCTAGGCCGCGCGCCACTCCGGCACGCCATCGAGGGCCATCGTGATCTCGCCGAGTGAGCCGACCGGCGTCCTATCCGTGTTCAGGAGATGCGCCAGCGTCGCCGCATCGTTCGCCGGAATCCGCGCCAGCGTGCGCCGGTCATCTTCCGTCCGCAGCATCACCACGCCGTGCTCGACATCGCCGCCACGGCCGTAGAGCACCGTAAAGCTCTCGACCTTGCCCCTGCCTGAGATATCCATGACGAACTCCGGCACCGCGCGCTTGTTGCTGTCTGCCACCGCCTGCACGCTGGTCTCCTGCGCCAATGCCTCACGCGGCGGCACCTTCGACACCACCAGCGCATGATGCTTGGTGACGAAGCCGCCCTGCCCGTAAAGCAGGCCGAGCTTTGCGCCGTCGCGCACACGCCGCACCATCGCGCAGGCTGCATGCGTCATGTAGGTGTTGAGGGGCGCGCCGAAGAAGGTGAGGCCGCCGGTCACGGTCGGCTGTACGTCGGGGCCTAAGCCCAGCGTCCGCCGCGCCATCTTGGGTACGCACGGGAAGCAGCTGTAAAGTTCGATCGCGTCGAACTTCTTGCCGTCGGCCCCGGCGAGGTCCATCGCGGCTTTCAGCACCGCATTCTGCGGATGGCTCTCGTAAAACTGGTCGCGCAGGAGATAGTCGCGCGGCTCTTCCGCAGAGGCGCCACCGAGCGGGTAGACCAGCTTGTCTTCGGCAATGCCGGTCGCGCGAGCCCTGGCAAGGCTGGTGAGCAGCAGCGCACCGCCCATGTTGACGCTGGGGTTGGCAACCATGAGCTTGTTGTAGGGCCACGCGATGAGACGATTGTCCGCCGTCGGCGTCGTGATCTCGTCCGGCGCGTAGCGCCGCTTGAGCCAGGCGTTGGGATTTTGCGCCGCGGCCTCGGAATAGCGCGACCACAGCGTGCCGGACTCTGCCATGGCTTCGCGCGGCGTCTGGCCCCAATGCGCCGAGGAGGCGGTCTCATAGAACGGGTAGACGGTGACGGGGCGGAACACACCGAGCTTCACGGCCAACGGCTTCTGGAATGCCGCCCCGCGCTTCGGCTCCTCGACGTCATGGGCGAACGGCGTCCATGGCAGCTTGGCCCCGGCACGCTCGGCCTTGGTCGCGGTCGACTGCGCTTCCGCGCCACAGACCGCTGCCACGGTGCATTCGCCCCGCGCGATGCGCTTCGCTGCCTCGTGGACGTAGTGGATCGGGCTTTCGCCGCCGACCGGGCCGTAATAGCAATGCGCCGGCGTGATGCCGAGACGTTGCGCCAACAACTTCTCCGGATCGCGATAGCGCCAGCTCAGGAAGTTGACGACGTCGAGCGACTGCACTTCGCCGAGCAGCTTGGCGCCGGCGTCCTGCTCGGCACGTCGCAGCGCTTGTTCGAGCAGATCAAGCGGCTCGAGACCGTCGGTGATCTCCTTGGGGCGATCGACGATCTCGCCGATGCCGATGATGACGGGGATGCGGTTTGGGGGGATAGAGGAGTTCGTCATTTCTGTTTGCTTCACGTTTCAGATCTTGGGCACGCCGTCGCCCTTCGAGGCCTTCGCTGCGCTACGGCACCTCAGGATGACGGCTACAGATACCGCGTCATCCTGAGGTGCGAGCCGAGCGGCGCGTGCGCCGCCGGGCGAGCCTCGAAGGATGGGCCGCGGGCAATCACTCCGCCACCAGCGCATTCATGTGCTCGACGGCTTCGGCAAACTCTTCCTTGAACTCCTGCACCACGGAGCCTGCGGATTTCACGCTGTCGATCAGGCCGACGCCCTGGCCGACGAAATAGCTGACGAGATCCCGCGCCCTCGCGTTGCCACTCGCCGCGGCGCGGTCGATCGAGTTGAAGGCGTCGCGGCTGACGATGCTTTGTAGCGGCATCGGCAATGCGCCGGGGCTCTCGGGTGCGCGATCCCAGGCGTCGGTCCAGACCGAGCGGAGTTGTCGGGCCGGCTTTCCCGTACGCCCTTTCGAGCGGATCGCATCGCGCGATGATGCCGCGATCATCTTCTCGCGAAAGATCTCCGTGGTCTCGGCCTCGACGGTGGCAAGCCACACCGAGCCGGTCCAGGCGCCGGCCGCACCCATCGCCATGCAGGCCGCCATCTGCCGTCCGGTCATGATGCCGCCGGCCGCCAGCACCGGCACGTCGCGGATCGGCTTGATCGCCTTGATCACCTCCGGCACCAGCACCATGGTGGAGACCTCGCCGCAATGGCCGCCCGCTTCGGTGCCCTGGACCACGAGGATATCGACGCCGGCCGCGACCTGTCGTAGCGCATGCTCCTTGGCGCCGACCAGAGCGGCAACCGGCACGCCGTGCTTCCTGCCCATCTCGATCATAGCCTTCGGCGGCACGCCCAGGGCATTGGCGATCAGGCGAATCGGGTGGTTGAACGAGACCTCCAGCAGCTCCAACGCGGTCCTGGCATCGAACGGCTGCGGCTGGTCGTCAGCCATCTCAGTGGTCGTGAGTTCGATGTCGTATTTCTTCAGGAGATCGCGCGTGTAGTTGCGATGCTCCTGCGGCACTCGTGCTTCAAGGCTCTTCCAGGTGACGTCCTTCTCACCCGCGGTCGAAATGTTTTCCGGGATCAGCACGTCGACACCGTAAGGCTTGCCCTCAACGTGGTCGTCGATCCATTTCAGCTCGCGTTCGAGGGTATCAGGCGTGTGCACGGTCGCACCTAACACGCCAAAGCCGCCGGCGCGGCTGACGGCGGCGACGACATCGCGGCAATGGCTGAAGGCGAGCAGCGGGAACTCGATGCCCAGCATATCGCAGATCGGCGATTTCATCGTTCCCTCCCGGCGGCCTCGCGTTGCTGTTGTTGCATTCTGCAGCGAAGACCACTCGACGCTAGCCCATCGTCGTCCGCGATGCCACGCCGGATTCGGCCGCGCATCTTGCGCGCAGGCGTCGCGCGGCAGACGAGCCATTCCGCTGTACAAAATAAGCAGATCAGAGCCGGCCGATTTGCCCCTTGCGCTTTCGGATGCGCGAGCGAATGCTGGCCCACAACAACAGAAAACAACGAGGGAGCGCCAGTCGATGTCGCCAGCGCAAGCGAATCCGTCTCCGACCACGGAATCCTACAACGTGATCGTCGTCGGCGCGGGTTTCGCCGGCATGTACATGCTGCACCGTTTGCGCGGGCTCGGTTTCTCGGCGCGAGTCTACGAGCAGGGCGGCGGCGTCGGCGGCACCTGGTACTGGAATCGCTATCCCGGTGCGCGTTGCGACGTCGAGAGCATGCAATATTCCTATTCGTTCTCGGAAGAGCTCCAGCAGGAATGGGACTGGAGCGAGCGCTACGCATCGCAGCCGGAGATTTTGAAATACGCCAACCACGCCGCTGACCGGTTTGATCTGCGCCGGGACATCCAGTTCAACACCAACGTCGAGCGCGCGGTGTTCGACGAGCGTGCGAGGTGCTGGGCGGTGACGACGTCCGACGGCACAACGGTTCAGGCGCAATTCGTCGTGCTCGCGACCGGCTGTCTCTCGAATGCGCGCAAGCCCGACATCAAGGGTCTCGAGAATTTCGAAGGCCCCGTCTATCACACCGGCAACTGGCCGCACGAAGACGTTGATTTCACCGGCTTGCGCGTCGGCCTGATCGGAACGGGATCGTCAGGCATTCAGTCGGCGCCCGTCATCGCCGGACAGGCAAAACATCTGACAGTGTTTCAGCGCACTGCGAATTTTTCCATTCCCGCCCGCAATGCCGCGTTGACCGGCGAGGAGCGCAACACGTTCCGCAAGAATTATCCCGAGATCCGCCGCTTCGCCCGCGAAGTCGCGCGCAACGGAATTTTCGCCGAGCAGCCCGACCGCGGCGCGCTCGATGATAGCGACGATGTCAGGCGCGAAAAATACGCGGCGCGCTGGGAGCGCGGTGGTCTCACCTTCATGTATGCCTACAACAATCTCGGCCTCGCGCTGTCGGCGAACGACACCGCCGCGAATTTCGTCCGCGGCAAGATCGGCGAGATCGTGACGGATCCCGAGACGGCAAAGCTGCTGCAGCCGGACAGCCATCCGATCGGCACCAAGCGCATCTGCATCGACACCGATTATTTCGCGACCTTCAACCGGCCGAACGTCTCGCTGGTCGATATCAAGAGCAACCCGATCCAGGAGATCACGGCGAATGCCGTCCGTGTCGGAGGCGAGGACCACGAGGTCGACGCGCTCGTGCTCGCGACCGGCTTCGACGCCATGACCGGATCGGTCGCGAAGATCGACATCCGAGGTCCGGGCGGACAGACGCTGAACCGGAAATGGGCGGAAGGCCCCAAGACCTATCTCGGGCTGATGAGCGCCGGCTTTCCGAACCTCTTCATCATCACCGGCCCCGGCAGCCCCTCGGTGCTCTCGAACATGATCGTGTCGATCGAGCAGCATGTCGACTGGATCGCCGACGGTCTCGTCCATATGCGCAAGCAGGGCCTTGCCACGATGGAGGCGGACGGGGAGGCCGAGGACAAATGGGTCGCCCATGTCAACGAGGTCGCCCATGGCACGCTCTATCCGCAAGCCAATTCCTGGTACATGGGCGCCAACATCCCCGGCAAGCCGCGCATCTTCATGCCCTATATCGGCGGCGTCGGCGTCTACCGCCGAATCTGCGACGAGGTCGCGGCGAAGGGATATGAGGGGTTCGTGATGGAAGCCGAAGCCCGGCCGCGCAGGCTGGTGACGGGCTAGGCTGCATGCCGCCGGACTGAGGCCCGCGCCGGGCGCAGACCGGTCAGGCTTGTCATTCGCTATTTGCGCGCTAATTAATGCAGACGCATCTTCCCGCCGGAGAGCTTTGCATGACTGACGCCCCCGCCTACGTGCCGCCCAAGGTCTGGACCTGGAACAAGGAGAATGGCGGGCAATTCGCCAGCATCAACCGCCCGATCGCCGGTCCCACGCATGACAAGGAGCTGCCGGTCGGCCGCCACCCCTTCCAGCTCTATTCGCTGGCGACGCCGAACGGCGTCAAGGTCACCGTGATGCTGGAGGAGCTTCTGGCGCTCGGCCACAAGGGCGCGGAATACGACGCCTGGCTGATCAAGATCGGCAATGGTGACCAGTTCGGCAGCGGCTTTGTCGACATCAATCCGAATTCCAAAATCCCGGCGCTGATGGACCGCTCAGGCCCGGAGCCGATCCGGGTGTTCGAGTCCGGCTCGATCCTGCTTTATCTCGCGGAGAAGTTCGGCGCCTTCCTGCCGAAGGACATCA
The DNA here is from genome assembly GCF_023074185.1 of Bradyrhizobium sp. 132. Lineage (GTDB taxonomy): Bacteria > Pseudomonadota > Alphaproteobacteria > Rhizobiales > Xanthobacteraceae > Bradyrhizobium. The sequence continues at coordinate 102,619 of NZ_JADPKY010000132.1, forward strand.
AGAGCCGTACCGAAGCGATGTCGTGGCTGTTCTGGCAGATGGGCAGCGCGCCCTATCTCGGCGGCGGCTTCGGCCATTTCTACGCCTATGCGCCGACCAAGATCGAATATGCCATCGACCGTTTTGCGATGGAGACCAAGCGCCAACTCGACGTGCTCGACCGCCGGCTCGCCGACAATGAATATCTCGCCGGCAGCGAATACACCATCGCCGACATGGCGGTGTGGCCCTGGTATGGCGCGCTCGCCAAGGGGCTGGTCTATGGCGCGGGCGAATTCCTGTCCGTGCAGGACTACAAGCACGTGCAGCGCTGGACCGACCAGATCGCCAAGCGCCCGGCCGTCAAGCGCGGCCGCATGGTCAACCGCGTCTCCGGCGATCCCGCCAGCCAGCTCCACGAGCGGCATGATGCCGGCGATTTCGAGACCAAGACCCAGGACAAGATCGGCGAGTTGGCCGCGTCGTAGGTGGTGCTTGCTTCACCTCGCCCCGCTTGCGGCCGCTCGCGGGGAGAGGTCGGAATTCAAGCTCGCTTGAATTCCGGGTGAGGGGGGGACTCTCCGCGAATCCAACCGTCACCTCCTTGCGGAGGACTCCCGCTCATCCCAACCTTCTCCCCGCAGGCGGGGAGAAGGGGAAGAAAGTTCACGCCATGCTCAGCTCGTGGCGTCCCACCACCATCCAGTGCACCTCGTCCGGACCGTCGGCGAAGCGGAGATGGCGGACGTCCTGGTACATTTCGGCGAGCGGGGTCCAGTGCGAGATGCCGGTGGCGCCGTGCATCTGGATCGACTGGTCGATGATCTTGCAGGCTCGCTCCGGCACCATGGCCTTGACCATGGAGACCCAGACGCGGGCTTCCTTGTTGCCGAGCACATCCATGGCCTTGGCGGCCTTCAAGACCATCAGCCGCATCGCCTCGATCTCGCAGCGCGCCTGCGCGATGATCTGCATGTTGCCGCCGAGATGGGCGATCTTCTTGCCGAAGGCTTCGCGGGTGAGGCCACGCTGCACCATCAAATCGAGCGCCTTCTCGGCCTTGCCGATGGTGCGCATGCAGTGATGGATGCGGCCCGGGCCGAGCCGAAGCTGCGAGATCTCGAAGCCGCGGCCTTCGCCGAGCAGAATGTTTTCCTTGGGCACGCGCACGTTGTTGAAGCGCATGTGCATGTGGCCGCGCGGGGCGTGGTCCTGGCCGAACACGTACATGGGGCCGAGCACTTCGACGCCGGGGGTGTCGCGCGGCACCAGGATCTGCGACTGCTGCTTGCTCGGCGCCGCATCCGGATTGGTCTTCACCATCACGATGAGGATCTTGCAGCGAGGATCGCCGACACCGGAGATGTAATACTTCTCGCCGTTGATCACCCACTCGTCGCCGACGAGCTTTGCGTTCGTCGAGATGTTCTTGGCGTCGGAGGAGGCGACGTTCGGCTCGGTCATGACATAGGCCGAGCGGATCTCGCCGTTCATCAACGGCTTCAGCCACTTCTCCTTCTGCTCCTTGGTGCCGACGCGCTCCAGCACCTCCATGTTGCCGGTGTCCGGCGCCGAGCAGTTCATGCTCTCCGAGGCCAGCGGGCTCTTGCCGAGCTCGGATGCGATATAGGCGTAGTCGAGATTCTTCAGGCCCTGGCCGGTGTCGTCGTCGGGCAGGAAGAAGTTCCAGAGGCCTTCCTGCTTGGCCTTGTTCTTGGCTTTCTCCAGCACCTCGAGCTGCTTCGGCGTAAAGCTCCAGCGATCCTCTTTGCCTTCGCCGGCCTTGGCGAATTCGATCGACATCGGCTCGACGGTTTCGCGGATGAACTTCTTGACGTGATCATAGAGCGGCCGGACCTGGTCCGACATCCGGAGGTCGTTGAGCTCGTCGCCGGGGTTGAGGGTGTAATTGGTGGTGCGGGGAATATAGGCGTGTTTTGTCATTGTTCCTCCCGGACTCGCTGAGATCGTGCTGGAGCAGAGAATAGTCGCAGCGTCGCCAAAGTGCGAGCGCGCATTTTCCAACGCGAACCATGCCACGCGATGGAATATCGCAATAGCGTTTCAAACACTGTTTGAGCGAGATCGGCATCGCGACGGCGACAGTCGGATGACCCGTCGGCTCGCAGATCTTCAGCAGGCATCTTGCGATTTGAACATGTGGGTCGGTTGACGGGTTGCGCCGCCGCAGCTCCTCTAGCCGATTCCGCACTGGTTCCGCCTATTCCCGGCCAGCTATTGGGGCTTTTGCGTGCCGCTGTAACCGGCTAACCTCCGGCTCGCGCTAAGGGAGAGAGTACATGAGTTCTTCCGTTATACGCGAAGTGCAGTTTCCGAAGCAGCCGGCGCTGCAGTTGATCTACGATACAGCGCCGATCGGGCTTGCATATCTTTCGCCGGACTGCCGCTATTTGCAGATCAATCAGCGCCTCACCGAGATCTGCGGTATCTCGGTCGAAGGCCACCTCGGGCACACGGTGCGGGATTGCGTGCCCGGGCTCGCATCCGCCGTCGAGGGCATCGTTCGCTCCATCATGGAAACCGGCGAGCCGGTCATCGGGATCGAGGTTTACGGCCAGCGTCCCGGCTATAATGACGAACGCTGCTGGATCACCTATTGGCATCCGCAGCGCGGACCGAACGGTAACATCGTCGGCGTCAATGTCGCGGCAGAGGAGATCACCGAACGCAAGCGCAGCGAGCGAGAGATTCGCGGCGCGCGCGACGCGGCGGAGGCGGCGCTGCAACGCCTGAAAGAGGCTCAGGATTCACTGGTCGAGGTGGAGAAGCTCGCAGCTCTCGGACGGTTGGTGGCTGGCGTGGCACACGAGATCAACAGTCCCGTCGGTACCAGCCTGACCGTCACCTCGGCGCTGGAGCGCAAGACGACAAAGTTTGCGGCGGAAGTCGCACGGGGCGGGCTGAAGCGATCGAGCCTGAATGAGTTCGTCGCGGTTGTTCAGACCGCATCACTGCATCTGGCCGACAATCTCGCCCGCGCCGCGGAATTGATCCAGGCATTCAAGCAGGTCGCTGTCGATCAAGGCTATCTAGAACGCCGCAGCTTCGATCCGGGCGAGCTGACGCGACAGGTTGCCGTGAGCCTACAGCAGGAGTTGCGGAAGAACGCTTTGGCGCTCAATGTCGAATGCCAGCCCGATCTGGCAATGAACAGTTATCCGGGTCAATTCGCACAGGTGGTGACCAACTTGATTAAGAACGCGATGGTGCACGCGTTTCCGCATGCCAAGAGCGGCAGCATCAACATCGAGATTTGCGCGTGCGGCCGGGATGATATTGAGATTGTCGTTTCTGATGATGGCTGCGGCATGAGCGCGGATCTGCGCCGGCAGGCGTTCAATCCGTTTTTCACGACGCGTCGCAGTCAAGGCTGCATCGGTCTCGGCCTGCACATCGTTCATAACATCGTCGTCAGTCGGCTGGGCGGGCGTATCAATCTCGAAAGCGAGCCAGACGAGGGGACACGAATTGGCGTGATCGTGCCGCGAGTTGCGCCCGTGCCACGCGATGGCTAGCGCGCCGGACACAGGCGAACGGAAGCGACGCCGTCCTTCGGATGGCTATCCTGGCTACGGCGACGCAGTGAGTGCCCCTGCTCACACCATCCGATGCATCGCGCAGATCTTGTTGCCGTCGAGGTCGCGCAAATACGCAATATAGAGGTTGACGCCCGGGCCTTGTCGGACGCCGGGTGGATCTTCGCAAGGGATGCCGCCAGCGGCGATACCGGCGGCATGCCAGGCGTCGACCTGTTCCGGCGAATGGCAGGCGAAGCCGATGGTGCCGCCATTCGCGCACGTCGCCGCCTCGCCGTTGATCGGCTTCGTGACCGAGAACACGCCGGTCTTGGTGATGTAGAAGATGCGATGGCCGTCAACCCTGGCCGGCCGCACCTCGAGCGTGCTCAGCAAATCGTCGTAGAATGCCTTGGCCTTGTCGAGGTCGTTGGTGCCGATCATCACGTGGGAAAACATTTGCCCTGTCCCCTTATTGCGCTTACGAAATCAGACATCGTAGGTTGGCAAAGCGCAGCGTGCCCACCACGACAAAAACTCAAAACGCTGTATAGCCGCCGTCGATCACGAACGTATCCGCGGTGTGATAGGACGAGGCCTTGCTCATCAGATAGACCGCGATGCCGCCGAAATCGCTGGCCTCGCCGAAGCGCCGCACCGGAATGCGCGGCATCACGTTGGCGACGAATTTTTCGTTGGCCATGATGCCGGCGGTCATGTCGCTCTTGATCCAGCCGGGCAGGATTGCATTCGCGGTGACGCCGTGGCGTGCCAGCTCGACGCCGAGCGCGCGCACCAGCGCGTTGATCGCGGCCTTGGTCGCCGCGTAATGCTCGTTACGCGCGGTGCCGAAGATCGAGGCCAGGCTCGAGGTCGCGACCAGCCGGCCAAAGGGATCGCCGGCCTCGGCGCGCTGGGTCATGTGTCTTGCGGCAGCCTGGAACGCGTGGAAGACGCCGTCGAGATTGGTCGCAAACATCGTGCGCCATTCCTCCTCGGTGCGCTCGATGAAGGAGCGCCGGCCGCCGCCGCCGATGCCGGCATTGGCGAAGCAGCCGTCGACCCGGCCGAAAATGTCGAGCGTGGCCTTCATCGCGGCATTGACCGAGGCCGGGTCAGTGACGTCGCAGACCCGCGCGTCGACCTTGCCGGGCAGATCCGCAAGGCTCGCGGCAGCGCTTCTGTTCTTGTCAGGATTACGGCCCCAGATCGAGACGTTGCAGCCCTGGCCGGCGAGCGCCTGTGCGATGCCGAGTCCGATACCGCCATTGCCGCCGGTGATCACGGCCACGCGGCCCGAGAGGTCGAAAAGGTCCATGGCGCGTTTCCTGTTTTTGGCATGAGCGCATCAGCCGCTGCGCGCAAGATTGCTGGCTATGCTCTGATCACCATGGACAAGACCGCGCCAAAAATCAAATATGCGCCCCGGCAAGCAATTCCGGTCTGCGAAATTGACACAGGCCGCAACGTACGAGGAAACCATGCAGTTCAAACACGTCACGCTCGATCTCGATGGTTCGGTCGCGATCCTCAAGCTCGACCATCAGGAGGTGATGAACGCGGTCTCCGTGGACATGCTGGGCGGTCTCGCAGATGCGCTCGACGTGATCGAGGAGAAGAAGGACGAGGTGCGTTGCGTCGTGCTGACCGGCGCGGGCCGCGCATTCTGCACCGGCGCGAATCTCCAGGGCCGCAACAACCAGTCGAAGAAGACCAAGGCCGGCCTGACGCTGGAGACCGGCTTCCACCCGTTCCTGCGCCGCATCCGCAATCTGCATTGTCCTGTTGTCACCGCGGTCAATGGTCCGGCGGCCGGCGCCGGCATGAGCTTCGCGCTGCTCGGCGACATGATCCTGTGCGCGCGCTCGTCCTATTTCCTGCAAGCCTTCCGCCGTATCGGCCTCGTGCCGGATTGCGGCTCGACCTGGCTGCTGCCGCGGCTGATCGGCAAGGCCCGCTCGATCGAATTGTCGCTGATGGGTGAACGGCTCCCGGCCGATAAGGCGCTGGAATGGGGCCTCGTCAACCGCGTCTATGATGACGGCGCGCTGATGGAGGAGGCGATGAAGCTCGCGCGCGAGCTCGCCAGCGGCCCGACGGTCGCGCTGTCGCTGATCCGCAAGCTCTACTGGGACAGCCCGGAAAATTCCTTCGAGGATCAGCTCAATCTCGAATTCCAGTGCCAGCTCCGCGCCGGCGATACGCAGGACTTCCGTGAAGGCGTCGGTGCGTTCCTGGAGAAGCGCCCGGCGCAGTTCAAAGGCAAATGATCGAGGCCGAACTCTCCCGCAGCGTTCAGCGCTGGTACCCGGGCGCGACGGGTGTCGCCGGAGTGGCAAGGCTGTCCGGCGGCGCCAGTCAGGAAACCTGGCGCTTCGATATCGTACATCCGGATGGGTCGATCGGCGCGATTCTGCGCCGCGCACCGAACGGCTATGGTGCTGCACCGACGCGTGCAGCCGGCCTCGCTGCCGAAGCAACGCTGATGCAGCTCGCATTCGAGGCCGGCGTGCCGTCGCCGCGCGTCATGCATGTGCTGGTGCCGGACGACGATCTCGGCACCGGCTTCATCATGCAGCGGGTCGAGGGCGAGACCATCGCGCGCAAGATTCTTCGCGATGATGAATTCGCCGCGGCGCGACCGCGCGTCGCGCGGCAGATCGGCGGGGTGCTGGCCGGACTCCATAAGCTGCCCCTTTCGAAGCTGCCCGAGCTGCGGCACATGAGCGCCACGAAGGAGATCGGCGAGTTCGAGCGCGACTATCGCAGCTTGAACTGGCCCAAGCCCGTGTTCGAGCTGGCGCTGCGCTGGCTGCGCGACCACGACCCCGGTCCGTCCGCCGAAGAAACGCTGGTACACGGTGATTTCCGCAACGGCAATCTCATCATCGGTGCCGACGGCGTGCGCGCGGTGCTCGACTGGGAGCTCGCCCATCTCGGCGATCCCATGGAGGATCTCGGCTGGGTCTGCGTCAACTCATGGCGTTTCGGCGAGATCGACAAGCCCGTCGGCGGGTTTGGCTCGCGCGAAGAGCTGTTCGCCGGTTATGAGGCCGCGGGGCGCAAATGCGATCCTGAGCGGGTCAAGTTCTGGGAAGTGATGGGCACGCTGCGCTGGGGCATCATGTGCGGCGGCATGATGCAGCGGTTTCGCGAAGGCCCGGACCATTCGATGGAACGCGCCATGATCGGCCGCCGCGCCTCCGAGACCGAAATCGATCTGTTGCGGCTGCTCGCGCCGCGGGGGAGTTGACCATGCAGGACGAACCGACCCCGATCGAGCTGACCAAATCGGTCGCCGATTTCCTTCGCAACGACATCGCGCCGTTGATCTCCGGCCACCCCGCCTTCAAGCTGCGGGTCGCCGTCAACATCCTCGATCTCGTGACACGGCAGCTGACGCAGGGGGAGGGGAGCGATGCTGCGGAGGTCGAGCGGTTGCGCGCGCTGCTCGGCGCGGACGGCACGGTGACGGAGCTCAACCGCGCGCTAGCCGACCGTATCGCGAAAAGCGAGGTGGATCTCGCAACACCGGGGTTGGCAGAACACCTCTGGCAGACGACGATGGACAAGCTTGCGGTCGACCAGCCGAATTATGCATCCTATAAGCGGGAGCTGTCGCGAGGCGGCGGTTAGGTGCGATTCATCCTTCGTCATTGCGAGGAGCCCTTGCGACGAAGCAATCCAGACTGCCACGGCGGTGAGATTCTGGATTGCTTCGCTGCGCTCGCAATGACGGGGAGGGGACCGTCTACTTCCCCACCCATTTCGGCGGCCGCTTCTCCGCAAACGCCTTCGGGCCCTCGATGTAGTCCTGTGACGCCGCCATCGCCTTCACCGCCGGGTACTCCCGCTGCTCCTCGATCGCCTGCTCCAGCGACACGCCAAGGCCCTTCTGGATGGTCTGCTTCGACGCGCGGATCGACATCGGCGAATTCTTGGTGATCATCTCGGCCCAGCGCAGCGCGGCCGTCAGCGCCTCGCCCTGCGGCACCACCTCGTTGACGAAGCCGAGCTCGAGGCCTTCCTTGGCGCTGACATGGCGCGCGGTGAGGATCATGCCCATGGCGCGCTTCAAGCCGATCTGCCGCGGCAGCCGGTGCAGGCCGCCGGCGAGGGCGGCAAGGCCGACGCGTGGCTCGGGCAGGGCGAAGGTCGCATTCTCGGAGGCGATGATGAGATCGCAGGCGAGCGCGATCTCGAAACCACCGCCCATGGCGACACCGTTGACGGCGGCGACGATCGGCTTGTCGCAGTCGAAGCGCGCGGTGAGGCCGGCAAACCCGCCCTTGTCCCAGCCGCGCTTGCCACCTGCCGCCTGCCACTTCAGGTCGTTGCCGGCGCAGAATGCCTTGTCGCCGGCGCCGGTGACGATCGCGACCCACTGCTCGGCATCGGCGCAGAAATGGTCGAACACCGTTTGGAGCTCGAAATGCGCATCGGTGTGAAGCGCGTTGTAGACCTCGGGCCGCGACAGCGTGACGATCGTGATCGGTCCCTTGCGTTCCACTTTGGAAAATTTCAGCTCCATGGTCGCTCCCGCATTTTCTGTGACAGAGAATTTCGCGCAGTGTAGCGCGCGGCGGCGCGTCAACACCATCGAATTGCGCAAGCGCGCCTTGCGCCTCTCACACGCCTCGGCTTGCTTGACTTGAGCACACTCTTCTCACCTTAATCGCGGGAAGAAAATCGCGCATAGCGCCTTAACGCAAAACGAAAAAAATCATCCGGGAGAGAACCGTGGATTTCTCATTGCCTGCCGATCTCGTCGCCTATCTCGGAGAGCTTGACCAATTCATCGAACGCGAGATCAAGCCGCTGGAGGCGGCCGACGACAACATCCGCTTCTTCGATCATCGCCGCGAATGGGCGCGCACCGATTTCGAAAATGGCGGCCTGCCGCGCCACGAATGGGAAGCGCTGCTGCGCAAGGCCAAGGATCTCGCGGACGCCGCCGGCCATCTGCGTTTTCCGGTGCCGAAGCAATATGGCGGCAAGGATGGCTCCAACCTCTGGATGGCCGTGATCCGCGAGCACTTTGCCGCGAAGGGGCTCGGCCTGCACAACGACCTCCAGAACGAGCATTCCATCGTCGGCAATTTTCCTGTCGCCACCATGCTCGACCGCTACGGCCGCGACGACCAGAAGGCGATGATCGACGGCTCGATCAAGGGCAAGTACCGCATCACCTTCGGGCTGACCGAGCCAAATCATGGCTCCGACGCCACCCACATGGAAACGCGCGCGGTGCCTGCGACCCGCGACAACGTCAAGGGCTGGATCATCAACGGCGAGAAGATGTGGACCACCGGCATGCATGTCGCCACGCACTGCGCGCTGTTCGTGCGCACTAGCGGTAATGACGGCGATGCGCGCGGCATCACCTGCTTCCTGGTGCCGGCCAAGAGCCACGGCGTGAAGATCGAAGAGTACATGTGGACGTTCAACATGCCGACCGATCATCCCCGCGTCAGCTTCACCGACGTGTTCGTGCCCGAGGACGCGCTGTTCGGCGAGGTCGGTCGCGGCCTGTCGCTGGCGCAGTGTTTCGTGCACCAGAACCGAATCCGCCAGGCCGCGAGTTCGCTCGGAGCCGCCGTCTATTGCATCAACGAGAGCGTGAAATATGCGCGCGAGCGAAAACCGTTCGGCAAGGCGCTGGCCGAAAATCAGGCGATCCAGTTCCCGCTGGTCGAGCTGGCGACCCAGGCCGAGATGCTGCGCCTGTTGATCCGCAAGACCGCCTGGGAGATGGACAAGCTCACCGAGGAGCAGATCGAGCGCACGCTCTCCGACCGCGTCTCGATGTGCAACTACTGGGCAAACCGCCTCGCTTGCGAATCCGCCGACCGCGCCATGCAGGTCCACGGCGGCATGGGCTATTCACGCCACAAGCCGTTCGAGCACATCTACCGCCACCACCGCCGCTACCGCATCACCGAGGGCAGCGAGGAAATCCAGATCCGGAAGGTGGCCGGATTCCTGTTCGGGTATATGGGGCCGGGAAAGCACTGATCGTCATTGCGAGCGGAGCGAAGCAATCCAGCTTCCTCGCTTCGCTCCTCGCACCGCCGATCAATTCACCCGCCGGTCCTTCCCCGCCCAATACGGCTCGCGCAATTGCCGCCGCAAGATCTTGCCGCTTGGATTTCGCGGCACCGCCGGCAAAAACTCGACGCTCTTCGGCGTCTTGAACCCGGCGATGCGCTCGCGGGTGAAGTTGATGATGTCGATTTCGGTCGCCTGCTTGCCCGGCTTCATCACCACGACGGCCTTCACCGCTTCGCCCCATTTGTCGTCGGGTATGCCGATCACGGCAGCTTCTGCGACATCGGGATGATCGCACAGCGCGCTCTCGACCTCGGCGGGATAGATGTTTTCGCCGCCGGAGATGATCATGTCCTTGATGCGGTCGTGGATGTAGAGATAGCCGTCTTCGTCCATGTAGCCGGCGTCGCCGGTGCGCAGCCAGCCGTCGGAGCGCAAAGTCGCGGCGGTCGCTTCCGGCAAATTCCAGTAGCCGGCCATGTTGGAGCCCGAGCGCGTCGCGATCTCGCCGACTTCGCGCGGCGGCAGCGGCTTGCCTTCGACATCAAGGATCGCGATCTCGATGCCCGGCAGCGCCTTGCCGGCCGAGCGCATCCGCTCCAGTCCCTCGACGTGGTCTTCAGGCGGCAGCGCGACGATGGTGCCAGTGGTCTCGGTCATACCGTACATCTGCACGAAACCGCATTTGAAGATCTCGATGCACTCCTTCAGCAGCGCCGCGGGTATCGGGGAGGCACCGTACAGCATGTATTTCAACCGCGAGAAATCGACCGTCCTGGCGCGTGGCTGCCGCACCACGAACTGCATCGCCGCCGGCACCATGAACAGTTTTGTGATGCCGGACTGTTCGAAGAAATCCAGCACTTTGGTCGGATCGAACTCGCGCGCAATCACGCCGCGGGCGCCGTGATAGAGCCCCATCACGCCCCAGCCGGAGCCGCCGATGTGGAAGATCGGCATCGCGACCAGCGACACGTCGTCGGTCGACCACCGGTTCCACTCCGGCTTGTCCTCGGCATTGCCTGTTTGCACCAGGTTGAGGAAGTTGGCATGCGACAGCATCGCGCCCTTCGGCTTGCCCGTCGTGCCGGACGTATAGAGCTGGATGGCGATATCCCTGGTATCGATCGGTACTCCGGGATCGCCGCCGCTCTGTGCATCGCGCCAGGCTGTATAATCAGGCCACTCCGGCGCGCCGCCTTCGGTGGTGATGACGGTGCGCACCCCCGGCAGCTCGTCCTTGATCTGGCTGACCTGAGCGATGAACTCCGGTCCCACGAACAGCACCGGGGCCTTGCAGTCGCTAACGATGAAGGCGACCTCGGGGCCTGCGAGCCGCCAGTTCACCGGCGCCATCACGACGCCGGCCTTCATCGCGCCCATCAGCAGCTTGAAATAGATATCGCTGTTCTTGCCGAGATAGGCGATCCGCTCGCCCTTGTTCACACCCATCGCGATCAGCGCATTGGCGACGCGATTGGTCTTGACATCGAATTCGGCAAAGCTGGTGACGCGGCCCTCGAACTCGTAGGCGGTGGCGTTGCCGCGGCTCGTCGCGCGCTCGCGCACCATGTCGGCGAGATCAGTCAATGGCTGTGTGGTGGGCATGTTTCTCCCGTGACGTCTTGTTTTTATAGCGCGGAGTGTGGCGTCATCCGCCGGCAAAGACAAGATGGCGGGAGGGCAACCGCGATTTCGTGTCCCGGACGCGGCGCAGCACGAAGTGGTGCGGCGCTGAGCCGGGACCCATTCTGATTCAGCATGCTGCGAGAGATAGGCCCCGGCTCAGCAGCGCATCACGCCGCAAGTGCGGCGCGCTGCGCTGCGTCCGGGGCACGCGATCATCCTCTCTTCGCCCGGTCCTTCTCGTTCTGTGCCTTGATCGAGTCCCGCGCATTGGTCCAGTCGTCGTCGCTCCAGTCGCGGAGCTGGTAGAAATTGCCGCCCATTGCGAGCGCCTGGGCGCCGTCCATGGCAATCGTCTCGCCTGTGATCCAGTCGCAGCCGCCGGAAATCAAAAACACTGCGAGATTCTGCAGCTCCTCCATGGTGCCGACGCGGCCCATCGGGTTCATCGCCTTGGTGCGCGCGCCGGCCTCGTCGCCGGGCTTGATGCGCTTGCTCATGCCTTCGGTCGGAATCTCGCCCGGCGCGATGGTGTTGAGGCGGATGCCGTATCTGCCCCATTCGGTGGCGAGCGACATCGTCATGGCGTGGATGGCCGACTTGCTCATCGCCGACGGCACCACGTAAGGCGAGCCGTTGCGCACCCAGGTCACGGTGATCGAGACGACGTTGCCGGGCTGCTTCAAGGCGATCCAGCGCTTGCCGACCGCATGCGTCACATAGAACGTGCCGTGCATGACGATGTTGGCGACCGCGTCGAAGCCGCGCGGCGAAAGTTCTTCGCTGCGCGAGATGAAATTGCCGGCCGCGTTGTTGATGAGATCGGTGAGGGGGCCATCGCGAAAGATGTTCTCGATCATCTCCTCGACCGCGAGCGCGTTGCGAATGTCGACGCCGTGGCTGGTGACGCGGCCGCCATACTGATCCATCAGCTCGGTCGCGGTCTCGTCGCAGACGATCTTGCGCCGGCCGCAGATGTGCACTTCGGCGCCGAGCTGAAGGAAGCGCGCTGCCATCGACTTGCCTAGCCCGGTCCCGCCGCCGGTCACGAGAATGCTCCGGCCGGCCAGAAGATTTTCCTTGAACATGGCTGTTTCCCTCGTAGGGATTGTCAGTTAATTGGTCGATTGACTAAATCCGGCCGCCGTCTTTCTGTAAAGCGGCACCGAACAAGAACAGGCAAGAACCAGGGGAGAATCATCCATGGAAGAGCGCGTCTCGATCTCGATCTCGGAAGGCGTCGCCGACGTCCGCCTGGTGCGCGCGGACAAGATGAATGCGCTGGATCAAGCCATGTTCGAGGCCCTTGTGGCCGCAACGGACCGGCTTTCAAAGGACAAGAGCGTACGCGTTGTCGTGTTATCCGGCGAGGGCCGCGCCTTCTGCGCTGGCCTTGATATGGGGCGTTTTGCCGCCATGAAGGAAAAGGGCGGCAACGGAATTCCGGGTGGCGAAAATCGCGATCTCACGGCGCGCACGTACGGCCAGGCGAACTTTGCGCAGCAGGCGGTGTGGGGCTGGCGCCAGCTTCCGGTCCCCGTGATCGCCGCGATCCAGGGCGTTGCCTTCGGCGGCGGCTTCCAGCTCGCGCTCGGTGCCGACATGCGCTTCCTCACCCCCGACGCACGGATGTCGGTGATGGAAATCAAATGGGGTCTGGTGCCCGACATGGCGGGCACGCCGATCCTGGCTTCGCTCGTGCGCGACGACATTTTGCGCGATCTCACCTACACCGGCCGCATCTTCTCCGCGCAGGAGGCGATGGCTTATGGTCTCGCCACGCGCATCTGCGACGACCCGCGCGCTGCCGCGCTCGAAGTCGCGCGCGAGATCGCCGGCAAGAGCCCCGATGCAATCCGCGCCGCAAAACGCCTGCTCAACAATCTCTCGGTCGATCCGGGCCCCGCGCTGCTCGCCGAGTCCGTCGAGCAGCAGAAGCTGATCGGCAGCGCGAACCAGACCGAAGCGGTGCGTGCCAATCTGGAGAAGCGCGCGCCGAAGTTTGCGGACTGAGGCAGACCTCATCCCGAGGAGCCGCGAAGCGGCGTCTCGAGGGATGGGCCACGGGGTCTCATGGTTCGAGACAGCGCTGCGCGCCTCCTCACCATGAGGGACAACGTCAAACATAAAGAAAAACAAATGAGCGAAACGTCAAATTTCCTCGGCATCGTCTCCGGCGACCGCCGCCGTTCCCATGCCGAGGTCGCAGGCCGCGCCGATCGGATCGCCGCCGGCCTCAGCCAGATCGGCGTCAAGCAGGGCGATTGCGTCTGCATGCTGATGCGCAACGACATTGCCTTCCTCGAGGCCGCCTATGCCGCGATGCGGCTGGGCGCCTATGGGGTGCCGATCAACTGGCACTTCAAGCCGGAGGAGATCGACTACATCCTCGCGGATACTGGCACGTCCGTGCTGATCGGGCATGCCGACATGCTGCATGCCTTGCGCGACGCCATTCCGAAAGGCGTCACCGTGCTCAGCGTGCCGACGCCGCCGGAGATTCTGGCCAACTACAAGATCGATCCCGATCATCTGAAGACGCCGGATTTCGCGATCGATTTCGAATCCTGGGTCGCGCAGCGCCAGCCCTATGACGGCCCGATCGTGCCGCAGCCCATGAACATGATCTACACTTCGGGGACGACAGGCCATCCCAAGGGCGTACGACGCAACGCGCCGACGCCGGAACAGGCGGCGGCCGGCGAGCGCATGCGCGCGATGATCTACGGGCTGAAGCCCGGCGCCCGCACGATCCTGCCGGGCCCGCTCTATCATTCCGCGCCGAACTCGTTCGGCATCCGCGCCGGCAAGCTCGGCGGCGCGCTGGTGCTGATGCCGCGCTTCGAGCCGGAAGAGTTTTTGCAGCTGATCGAGCGCTTTGAAATCGACACCATCTTCATGGTGCCGACCATGTTCATCCGCCTGATGAAGCTGCCGGAGGAGGTGCGCAAGAAATACGATGTCTCCTCGCTGCGCCACATCATCCACGCGGCCGCGCCATGCCCGGCGGACGTCAAGCGCGCCATGATCGAGTGGTGGGGGCCGGTGATCTACGAATTCTACGGCTCGACCGAATCCAGCGCCGTCACCTTCGCGACCTCCGAGGATGCGCTGAGGAAGCCCGGCACCGTCGGCAAGATTTCGCCGGGCGCCGAACTGCGCTTCATCGGCGATGACGGCCGCGTGCTGGGCGTGGGCGGGATCGGCGAGATCTACTCACGCATGGCCGGGACGGCCGACTTCACCTATCACAACAAGCCGGAGAAGCGCGCCGAGATCGATCGGGACGGCTTCATCACCTCGGGCGACGTCGGCTATATCGACGAAGAGGGCTACGTCTTCATCTGCGACCGCAAGCGCGACATGGTGATCTCGGGCGGCGTCAACATCTATCCGGCCGAGATCGAATCCGTGCTGCATGCCGTGCCCGGCGTGCATGATTGCGCGGTGTTCGGCATCCCCGATGCCGAGTTCGGCGAGGCGTTGATGGCCGTGGTCGAGCCGCAGGCGGGCATCACGCTGGACGCCAGCGACATTCGTAAGCGCCTGAAGGCGTCGCTCGCGGATTACAAAGTCCCAAAACACATCGAGATCCGCGCCGGACTGCCGCGCGAAGATTCCGGCAAGATCTTCAAGCGCCGCCTGCGCGATCCCTATTGGGAGCAGGCGGGGCGGAAGATCTAGCGGCTACAAGAATGGCCAACGACCTGAGTGGCGTCACGGACCACCGGTCATGCTATACTAACGGGATCATCGACCTCCGGATCATCCCATGGCCCCTGTTTCCATCCTGCTCAACCTGCTCTGGATCCTCATCGGCGGCGCCTGGATGGCGGTCGGCTGGCTGATCGCTGCCGTTATCATGGCCATCACCATCATCGGCCTGCCGTGGGCGCGGGCGGCGTTCAACATCGCCGTCTACACGCTGCTGCCGTTCGGTTCGAAGGCGGTCAGCCGCGACGAGGTCACCGGAATGAGCGATATCGGCACCGGCCCGCTCGGGGTGATCGGCAACATCATCTGGTTTCTGCTGGCCGGCTGGTGGCTGGCGCTCGGCCATGTCCTCACCGCCCTGGCCCTCGCGATCACCATCATCGGCATTCCCTTCGCCTGGGCCCATTTGAAGCTCGCGGGCATCGCGCTCTGGCCGATCGGCAAGGTGATCGTGCCGGCTTAAGGCGTGGACCCGTCAATGTCGGCCTCCGGCTGCAGAGCGGAAGTCGCCCGGCTTTGGGTAGGGCTATCGCATTTGAGGGGCTTCCCCGCGGCCCATCCTTCGAGACGCCCGCCGTTGGCGGGCCCTCAGGATGAGGGGGGAACACGTGGTTGCAGTTTCAACGAAACCCGACGTAGCTCAGCCTCATCCTGAGGAGACCGCGAAGCGGTCGTCTCGAAGGATGAGGCGCTTGCTCAGCTCATAGCTCGTAGAATGGGTAGAGCGAAACGCATCAATCCGCCCGCCGGTGACGAAGGATGATGGGTTTCGCAAGGGCTCAGCCCATCCTACTGGCGGGAGTCATGGCAGGCGCGATTCGCAACAGTTAGCGGCTATCCGGCTGCCTTAGGATACGGTCTGATGATCCGTGCATCGTCGCCCCATCTAGCGAGGCGGGGTGCGCTCAATTGCCTTCCGCACACAATTCCCCGCGTTGCACTCAGGATATTGAACCCTTCCTATCTCGCAGTTCGACGAACGCACTCGATAAAGAGCTTTGCGGCTGGGCTGAGCGCGCGATTCTTGAGTGTCACAATTGCGACAGGCCGCGGCTGCGCGGGAAGTCGAATTGGAAGTACCTTGAGAGAGCCGCCATGGTTGCCAAAGCGAAGAATCGATGTTGGAAGCATCGTCACAAATTGTGCACTGGCAGCCAGTCGACAGCACAGATGCATTGAGAGCGTCGTAATGGGCGCACGTGGCAACTCTGTACTACTCGCGCGGAACAACTCGGCGGTGAGTGACCCGTGCATGGTATCCGCGGGAGGCAGAATCCAACGCTCGCCGACTAGATCGGCAAGCTTGAGTTTACGCATCCGTGCCCATTTGCTCTGACGGCCGGCTACCACGACGACCTGGTCGTCATACACGACTTCCGCCTTTAGATCGGCTTCCTTGAATGGCGTCGGAATGCGACCCAGCATGAGATCGATGCTGCGCTCACGCAACTCACGATAATGCAGTTTGCTAATGACAGCTTGCGCGACGTCCAAGTGAATTCGGGGCTGCTCACGTGTGAAGCGCTCGATGACTGCCGGCAAGAGACCGGCCGCAATACTCTCAGTACTGCCGATGTGCAACTCTCCCACAGACGGGTCGGCGAGAAATGCGATTTCGTCGACGCCCTGCTTGAGTTCGTCGAAAATCACTCGGCCTCGCGCGACCAGTGCGCGGCCGTATGCCGTCGGCTCGATCCCGCCTCGGCTGCGGTCGAGCAAACGAAGTCCGAACGTGTGTTCCAAGTCGGTGATTGCCTTCGATACGGCGGGCTGCGAGATCGCCAGCTCTGCCGCAGCCTTTCCCATGCTTCCGCGCTCCACGACCGTGAGCAGAATACGGAGCTCGCGCAGCTTCAGGCGGCGCCGAATGCGATCGACCAACGACATGACCACGAACCTGCCAAATCGGTTATCGAACCATCACATATCAGAATTGGACAGAAATGTCTGCGTGATGCACGCTTTGATTGATGAGGCATCCGAAATCGAATGTCTGGCCTTGTGCTGAGAACACGTTGCGGAAATAGGGGAGCCACGGGAGGCGGCTTATGGGGACGCGTCGTGACTTTTTGATAGCGTCGGCGGCCGGTGTCGCTTTCTCCGTCGCTGGTCCCGTGCCGCAAATCATTGCCGAACCGCGTGTGAAAACGGCGCATATCCTAACAGGCTTCACAGCCGGGTTGCCTGATTCTGTCGCGAGGCTCCTTGCGGAACAGATGAAGACCTATGCAACGTCGATCGTCGTCGAACCTCGACCAGGCGCGAGTGGTCGTGTCGCCGTGGAAGCCGTGAAAGCCGCTCCCCCGGATGGATCGGTCGTTCTGTTCGCGCCGACTGGTTTCCTCACGCTCTTTCCTCATACCCACAAGAAGCTGAGATACGAGCCTCAGGATTTTGCCCCAGTGTCGACCGTTGCGTCGTTCGCTGCAGCTTTGACGGTGGGGCCGCGAGTGCCAGAGGAGGCGAGGACGCTTGCCGATTTCGTCTCGTGGTGCCGTGTTAACGCAAAGGATGCGACCTATGGCACGCCAGGAGTTGGAACCAGTATGCACCTAATCGGTGCAGCGTTGGGACGCGGGGCAGGCTTCGAGTTTCTTCACGTACCGTATCAAGGTAGGGCGGCAATCCAAGACCTCCTCAAGGGCGAGATCGCATCGGCGATCATGCCAATCGACAGTTCCTTAGGTCTCGTGCAAGCCGGCGAACTGCGCGCCTTAGCAACCACCGGTCCAGCCCGTAGCCGGTTTCTTCCCGATGTGCCGACGATGGTAGAAGCCGGCTATCCCTTGCTCAAGGACGTCACATGGTTTGGGTTCTTCGTTCCGGCCAAGACACCGCCAGATATCATTGAAGGCCTCAATGGAGCTATTCAGGCGGCTCTGCGAACGAGTGTCATAGAGCGCAGCCTGGCAAAATTATCAGTCGAGATCGACTCGATCTCAATGGACAACTTTGCACAACTACTCGCATCGGAATCGGCTCGATGGAAAGGGATCGTGCAAGCAACCGGGTTTAGCCCGAACGACTGAGCTCGTGAGATGGGTAGAGCCCTTGCGAAACCCATGCTTCGTCATCGGCGAACGGATTGATGGGTATCGCTGGCGTTCTATCCATCCTCGGCGCTCTGCGCTGCGATGAGAGAGCGCATCGCTGGTGCTGCGCACACAATTCCCCGCGTTGCCCGACGGGCAAAACACGCCGCATGCAGGTCAAGGGTGGCGCTCCCAAATATTCTGATTGACCGAATTTATCTCTTCGGGTAAACCGCAAGACATCCCGGCCCGCCAAAAGGGCGTTTCGCGATCGTCACGATACGTGAGCCGGGATGCGATGGACGCGGCAGCGCCGGCGCGTGACGAGGTGGCAGGGCGGGCTACGCCTGTGAGCCATCGCGCTCTGCGCGAACGACCCGGCGCGGTCACAGCGTTTCTTTTCGGCTTCGGTGGCGAGCACGCGCGAGCTTCCGGATGTCCGGGGAGGGACGTCCGCGGACGGCAAAAGCGTGTGGTCCTGACGCCCGGGGTCTGTGCGTCAAGGCTTGCGGTGATGTGCGGCCCGACCGGGTGCGCGCATCGATCATCCGCAAGGCGACGGGGGCAATAGTGCATCGCTCCCCGGGGAGAGCGCGCCATAAGCCGTAAAACCATTGCGCAGGGAAGGCCGGGATGTCCCGGCATCACCTGTGGGTCACCCCGCGTGCGTTTTTCGCGTGCGGACCCTGGGTGCCAGCCGGCGCCCGGCCTTCCCTGCGCCCTTTCTTCTCGATAAGGGCGAAACGGACAGCAAAACTCGGGCGCCTGCGCCGCGAGGCCGCGGATATGCGCGCGCCCGCCAGCGACGCGCACGATGATCGATGACGTTGCCGCGCCGCCCCCAACTTCATCTTGCGCTGCGGCAAAAAACTTGCACACTCGTCGCCACCGGGGAGCCACAGGGTGCTCTAGAAGCGGAGCCAGCCATGTCCCTCCAGACCGTACCATCCGACGCCACCGATCTTCGCCCCAACCGCCCTGAGGACGTCCAGGCGCTGGAGGCGGATACGCAGCTGCGCGACGACATCCGCCTGCTCGGGCGCATCCTGGGCGATACCGTTCGCGACCAGGAGGGGGCCGAATTGTTCGACCTGGTCGAGCGTATCAGGCAGACCTCGATCCGGTTTCACCGCGACGAGGACCGGCTGGCCCGCCGCGAGCTCGAGCAGATCCTCGACAGCATGTCGACCTCGGAGACCGTGCGGATCGTCCGCGCCTTCAGCTATTTCTCCCACCTCGCCAACATCGCCGAGGACCAGAACAACATCCGCCAGATGCGCGCCGGTAAGGGTGGCGGCTCCGGCGTGCTGGCCGAGACGCTCGCCCATGCCAGGGCGGCGGGCATCGGTGCCGATGCACTACGCAATTTCTTCAAGAGCGCGCTCGTCAGCCCGGTGCTGACCGCGCATCCGACCGAGGTCCGCCGCAAGAGCACCATGGACCGCGAGATGGAGGTCGCAGCCCTGCTCGACCGCCGCGAGCGCGTCGCGCTGACCGCCGATGAGGCCGCCGCCAGCGACGAGCAGCTCCGCCGCGAGGTGCTGACGCTGTGGCAGACCAATTTGCTGCGCCGGACCAAGCTCACGGTGCTCGACGAGGTCGCCAACGGCTTGTCGTTCTACGATTACACGTTCTTGCGCGAGGTGCCGCGGCTGGTCAACGCGCTGGAGGACCGGCTGGAGGAGGGCGGCGAGCAGGCAGCCGGCGAACTCGCCTCGTTCCTGCGGATGGGAAGCTGGATCGGCGGCGACCGCGACGGCAATCCCTTCGTCACCGCCGACGTGATGCGCGGTACGCTGCGGCTGCAGTCGAGCCGCGTCATGCAGTTCTATCTCGAAGAGCTGCATGTGCTCGGCTCGGAGCTGTCGATCGCTGCGCATCTCGCCGACGTCTCCGAGGAGCTGCGGACGCTGGCCGAGCGCTCGCCCGATACATCGCCGCACCGGAGCGGCGAGCCCTATCGCCTCTCGGTGTCAGGCATCTATGCGCGGTTGACGGCCACGGCCGAAAAGCTCGAGGTCGAAATCACGCGCCGGCCGGTGGGCAAGGGCGCGCCGTATGACAGCGTCAGGGAGCTCAAGGCCGATCTCGACGTGCTGCACCGCTCGCTGATCTCCAACAACGCCCGCGTCATCGCCCGCGGCCGGCTGCGGCTGCTGCGCCGCGCGGTGGACTGTTTTGGCTTCCATCTGGCGCGGCTCGATATCCGCCAGAACTCGGCGGTGCACGAGCGCACCATCGCCGAGCTGATGGACGCCGCCAACCCCGGCATGTCCTACCTCGCGCTTGGCGAGGAGGCGCGCATCTCGCTGCTCACCAACGAGCTGCGCTCAACGCGCTCGCTGGTGTCGCCGTTCGTCAAGTACAGCGACGAGACGATGGGCGAGCTCAATGTGTTCCATGCCGCCGCGGAGGCGCATGCGAAGTTCGGCTCGGACGCCATTCCCCAATGCATCATCTCGATGTGCAAGGGCATGTCCGACATGCTCGAGGTCGCGGTGCTGCTCAAGGAGGTCGGCCTCGTCCATCCCTCCGGGCGCAGTGCGATCAACGTCGTGCCGCTGTTCGAAACTATCGAGGATTTGCAGGCGTCATCCAGCATCATGGACCGCATGCTGTCGCTGCACGATTACCGACGGTTGGTGGACAGCCGCGGCAGCGTGCAGGAGGTCATGCTCGGCTATTCCGACTCGAACAAGGATGGCGGCTTCGTCACCTCGGGCTGGGAGCTCTACAAGGCCGAGATCGGCCTCGTCGACGTGTTCGAGCGCCACGGCGTGCGGCTGCGCCTGTTCCACGGTCGCGGCGGCTCGGTCGGCCGCGGCGGCGGTCCGAGCTATGATGCCATCATCGCCCAGCCCGGCGGCGCCGTGAACGGCCAGATCCGCATCACCGAGCAGGGCGAGATCATCTCGTCAAAGTATTCCAACGCCGAAGTTGGCCGCAACAATCTGGAAATCCTTGCCGCGGCGACGCTGGAAGCAAGCCTGTTGCATCCGCGCCAGAGCGCGCCGCGCCGCGAATATCTGACCGCGATGGACGAGCTTTCAAGTCTCGCCTTCAAGGCCTATCGCGGTCTCGTCTACGAGACCGACGGCTTCGTCGATTACTTCTGGGCATCAACCGTCATCAACGAGATCGCGACGCTCAACATCGGCAGCCGCCCGGCCTCGCGCAAGAAGACCCGGGCGATCGAGGACCTTCGCGCGATTCCCTGGGTGTTCTCCTGGGCGCAATGCCGCCTGATGCTGCCGGGCTGGTACGGTTTTGGCAGCGCGGTCGAGCAGTGGATCGCGGAGCATCCCGACAAGGGCATGCCGTTCCTCAAAGAGCTCTACCGGGAATGGCCGTTCTTCCGCATGCTGTTGTCGAACATGGACATGGTGCTTGCGAAAAGCTCGATCGCAATCGCCTCGCGCTATGCCGAGCTCGTGCCGGATGAAGCACTGCGCGAAAAGATCTTCGGTCGCATCCGCCGCGAATGGCATTCCTGCATCGAGACCCTCTTGGACATCATGGGCCAGGACCGTCTGCTCCAGGGCAATCCGCTGCTGGAGCGCTCGGTGCGCCACCGCTTCCCCTATCTCGATCCGCTCAACCATGTGCAGGTCGAGCTGCTGAAAGAGCACCGCGCGCAGAACCCGGACGAGCAGGTGCTGCGCGGGATTCAGCTGACGATCAACGGGATTTCGGCGGGGTTGAGAAATACGGGTTGATGAGGGCGAGTAGCGAACAGATGCGTGTCCGAACCGTTCGCTACTCGCCACGCGCTTATTGGCTCAAGGCTTCATCGAACCCTGTGCACTCGTGTAGACAGCATAGAGCGAACTCGAGCCGCAGATGTACAGTCGATTTCGCTGCTGACCGCCGAAGCAGAGATTGGCGACCGTTTCCGGGAGGTGGATCTTGCCGAGCAATTCGCCCTCTGGAGTATAGCAGCGCACGCCGTCCTCGTTCGGATCGCCCCAGCCCACGGAGCACCAAACGCGCCCGGCCGTGTCGGTTCGCATCCCGTCGGTAATGCTGGGCTTGGGCATCTCCGCAAACACCTTGCTGTTCGAGACCTTTCCGGACCCAATATCCACGTCGAATACGCGGATATGGGAGGGATTATCGGGGCCATCAGTGAAGCCGGTATCGATGACGTAGAGTTTCTTCTCGTCGGGCGAGAAGGTTATCCCGTTGGGTTCGACGAAGTCGTCGACGACAACCTTGATCTCCCCGGATCTTGGATCGACCCGGTAGACGTTGTTTTTTGCCTGCTCCTTCTCGGCCTTGATACCCTCATAATAGCCGCCGATCCCGTAGCCGGGATCGACAAACCAGACCGATCCATCGGAAGCGACGACCAGATCGTTGGGCGAGTTGAGCTTCTTGCCGTTGTAACTGTCGGCAATGATGGTGATCGAGCCGTCGAGCTCGGTCCGGGTGACGCGCCTGCCGCTGTGCTCGCAAGTGAGCAGGCGTCCTTCGCGATCGATGGTGTTGCCGTTGGAGTTCATC
Source organism: Bradyrhizobium sp. 132 (assembly GCF_023074185.1). GTDB lineage: Bacteria > Pseudomonadota > Alphaproteobacteria > Rhizobiales > Xanthobacteraceae > Bradyrhizobium. The sequence goes on from NZ_JADPKY010000132.1 coordinate 125,057, forward strand.
GAAGGCTGGCGGTAGACGCTCGTATGACCGTCATCCTCGGAGAAACGCATGATGCGGTTGTTGGGAATATCGCTGAACAACACGTACCGGCCGGCCGGGAAGTAGACCGGACCCTCGGCCCATCGGAAGCCGGTTGCTACGCGCTCAACAGCCATCGTGCCCGCGAACGCAGGAAAACCAGAGGGCCCAAACGATGGTGGCCCCTTCTTGGCCGATTCCAAATGGGAGTCCGGGTAGCGGCTGCCTGGCAGCGGTCCCAACGGCAGCGGCGCCGTCGATCTCGTTGGAGCGCCCGTCTGGCCCAATGGCATGACGGAGGCTGCCAAGCTTGCGTTGGCGGTAAAGCCTGTCGCGGCGACTGCCGCCGCTGCGCCCTTCAAGAGGGCACGACGGCCGAGGCCATCGCGCTCTGTTGCAATCGTGTCGCTGGAGTTGGTCAGTATTCTTGTCATGGTTTCCTCCCGAAGTTGTGTTGGGAGGGAACGATCCGCCTGCAATCGGGCGTAAAGCGGGCGATCTCCGGCCGGACAACCGGAGATCGCAATGCAGCAACAGGTGGAGTTCGCTTACACGGGATCCCACGGGAAGATGTCGGCGGAGCGGTCGAGCTTGTAGAACGATCCCTTCAACGCCGGCATGCCGTGCTCGGCGATCGATTGCGGCGTCCAGCCTTCGCTCCGATGCACCGAGCGCAGCGGACGGTTCTGGCTGAACAGGAACAGCTCGTTCATGCGCGCGCCAAAGATCTGCCCGGAGACGTCCTTGGCGGCATCGGAGAGCAGATAGGCGCAGATCGGCGCAATTTTCTCCGGTCCCATCTGCTTGATCTTCTCGACGCGCGCCTTCTCGGCATCGGTCTCGGTCGGGATGGTGCCGATCATGCGGGTCCATGCGAACGGCGAGACGCAGTTGGAGCGGACGTTGAAGCGGCCCATGTCGAGCGCGATCGACTTCGACAGGCCGACGATGCCGAGCTTGGCGGCGGCGTAGTTGGCTTGTCCAAAGTTGCCGATCAGGCCGGAAGTCGAGGTGAAGTGCACGAAGGAGCCGGACTCCTGCTCGCGAAACAGCCGCGCCGCGGCGTGCGAGACGTAGAACGAGCCCATCAAATGAACCTTGATGACGGCCTCGAACGCTTCCACGCTCATCTTGTGGAAGATCATGTCGCGCAAGATGCCGGCATTGTTGACGACGCCGTCGAGCCGGCCGAAATGATCGGTCGCGGTCTTCACGATCTTGCTCGCGGGAATTGCCTCCGCCACCGACTCGAAATTGGTGACCGCGGTGCCGCCGCGCTTCTTGATCTCCTCGACCACTTCCTCAGCGGGGGATGCGCTCGAACCGGCGCCGTCGGAGGCGCCACCGGGATCGTTGACCACGACCTTGGCGCCTTCCGCCGCGCAGAGCAGCGCGATCTCCCGCCCGATGCCGCGCCCTGCGCCGGTGACGATGATGACCTTGTCTTGCAGTGATTTTGTCATGTGGATTACCTCTCGTTCGTAAACACGATCGTGCCCGACGCGGCGAACATGCCGCCGACGCCATGGCACACCGAAATCTTGGCGTTGGCCACCTGCGCCGGCGCGATGCCGCGCATCTGGCGTACGCTCTCCTGGAGCGCGTACATGCCGTACATGCCCGAATGCATGTAGCTCAATCCGCCGCCATTGGTGTTGAGCGGAAGCTTAGCCCCCGGCCGCGTGTTGCCGTCGGCGATGAACTTGCCGGTTTCCTCGTGCGGCATGAAGCCGAGATCGCCGAGGCCGAACAGCGGCAGATGCGCGAAGGCGTCGTAGATCATGAGATGGTCGACGTCCTTGTGGGCGATGCCGGCCTCCCTGAACGCCAGCGGCCCCGCGGTCTTGAACGCGCGCGAGGAATTAAAAGTCTCCATCTGGCTGACCATCGGCGTCTCCACGCTTTCGCCGGTGCCCATGATGTAGACGGGCTTGCGCGGAAAGTCCTTGGCGCGATCAGCCGAGGTCAGGATCAGCGCGCCGCCGCCGTCGGTGACGAGGCAGCATTGCAGCAGGCGGAACGGATAGGCGATCATGCGCGAGTTGAGGACGTCTGCGACCGTGATCGGGTCCTTCATCATCGCGCGCGGATTCTTTGCCGCCCATTCCCGCTGCACCACCGCGACCGAGGCGAGCTGCTCGTGCGTGATGCCGTAGGTCTTCATGAAGCGCAGCACGGGAATCGGGAACATGCTCGGTGGCCCATAGACGCCGAACGGCTGTTCGAACTGGCCGTTGAGGCTGTCCGGCGCCGTCGAGCGCGGCGCCTTGCCGATCATCGACTTGCCGCTTTCGGCGTGGGTGATCAGCACGGTCTTGCACAGGCCGGCCTCGATCGCAGCCGCGGCGTGGCGGACATGCAGCATGAAGGAGCAGCCGCCGACGGAGGTGCCGTCCACCCAGGTCGGCTTGATGCCGAGATAGTGGCAGACCTGCTGCGGTGTCTCGACTGCGGTGGCGAAGCCGTCGATGTCCGACAGCTTCAGCCCGGCGTCGGCAATGGCATTGAGCGCCGCGTCCGCGTGGAGCTGGAGCTGCGACATGTTGGGGATGACCCCGAGCTCGGTGGTCTCGGCGGCGCCGACGACGGCAACCTGGTTGCTGCGCATGGCCTATCCCTTCGCCGGACGGAACACGGGGAGGGTGATCTTGTCGTCGAGCGCCTCGAAGGCGACCTCGAGCTTCATATCGAGCTCAAGCGCCTCCGGCGTCTGCGGACAGTCGATGATGTTGCTCATCAGCCGCGGCCCCTCGTCGAGCTCGACCACCGCGATCGCGTAAGGCGGCGTGAAGCCGGGCGCGGCGGGACGGTGGTTGATCACGTAGCTGTAGAGAAAGCCTTTTCCGCTCGCCTTGAAGATGCTGACCTTGCGCGAGGCGCAGGAGGGGCAGAACGGGCGCGGCGGGAAATAGACATGCGCGCAGGCGTCGCAGCGCTGCAGGCGCAACTCGCCCGCCTTGGTGCCGTCCCAGAAATGCTGGGTCTCCGGCGTCGGTTTCGGTCGCGCGCGCTGCGGTTCGGCCATCTCGGAAGGTCCTCCCAGAGCTTGTTTTGTCAAGGGGCGGGTCTCAAGCTCGCCTGTTTCAATCTTGATGCGACAATCGACCATGGCGCGTCAACGGTCCAGCAATGCGCATGCATGCCATCATGCGCACAATGCTTGTGTCGAACCGAGGCAGCGCTATAGATTGCGCACGCAAATATTCCGTGAGACAGACATGCCCGATTTTCCGACGCTGGCGAAGCTCGCCGAAGACCTCGAAAGCGGCCGCACCACTTCCCGCAAGCTGGTCGAGGCTTGCATCGCCAGAATTGCCGATCCGGCCGGCGAGGGACAGCGTGCCTTCATCCATGTCGACAAGGACGCGGCGCTCGCGGCGGCGGATGCGATGGACGGTTTGCGCAAGGTGAAGGCGGCGCCCTCGCGCTACGCCGGTATCCCGGTCTCGATCAAGGATCTTTTCGACATCAAGGGCCAGGTGACGCGCGCCGGCTCCCGCGCGCTCGACGATTCCTCGCCGGCCGAGCAGGATGCCCCCACGGTGGCGCGGCTGCGCAAGGCGGGCTTCGTCGTGATCGGGCGCACCAACATGACCGAATTTGCCTATTCCGGCATCGGCATCAATCCGCATTACGGCACGCCGAAGGGCGCCTGGAACCGGGCCGAGGGCCATGTGCCCGGTGGCTCGTCCTCGGGCGCCGCGGTGTCCGTGCTCGACGGCATGGCGCACGGCGCGCTCGGCACCGACACCGGCGGCTCCTGCCGCATTCCGGCGGCCTATAACGGCATCGTCGGCTACAAGCCGACGCAGCGCCGCGTGCCGCTCGACGGGGCTGTGCCGCTGTCGTTCTCGCTCGACAGCATCGGGCCGCTGGCACGATCGGTCAGTTGCTGTGCCATACTCGACGCCGTGCTCGCGAACGAGCCGGTCGTTGCGCTGAAGCCTCGCCCGGTGAAGGGCATGCGGTTGGCGGTGCCGACCACGATCGCGCTCGACGACCTCGATCCGGACGTGGCCAAGACGTTCGAGCGTGCGCTCAAGAGCCTCGCCGATCATGGCGCGATCATCGAGCGCATCGCGATGGCCGAATTCCACGACATCGGCCCGATGAACGCCAAGGGCGGCTTTGCGGCTTCCGAAAGCTTCGCCTGGCACCGCTACCTCATCACGTCCAAGGGCGACGTCTACGATCCCCGCGTTTCCGTGCGCATCATGCGCGGCGAGGCGCAGAGCGCGGCCGACTACATCGATCTCCTCAACGAGCGCCGCTCGCTGATCGCCCGCGTCAATGCGCGCCTTGCGCCCTATGACGCGCTGGTGCTGCCGACCACCGCCAATACGCCGCCGAAGATCGCCGATCTCGCCGACGACAAGGCGTTCACCAGGGAAAACCTGCGCGCGCTGCGCAATTGCACCCTGATCAACATGATCGACGGCTGCGCCATCTCGCTGCCTGCGCATCGCGAGGGCGACGTCCCGGTCGGCCTGATGCTGGCGGGCGCGGGCGGATCGGACCGCCGTATCTTTGAACTTGCTGCCGGCATGGAGGCCGTAATTCGTGTTTGACCTGACTTTCACCGTCGACGCCCAGGACACCACAACGCCACTGACACTGGCGATCGACCAAATGGTCATCGCCGGCTGGACCGGCCGCGACGCGATCGCGCGCGACAAGCACATCACGGAGCTGGAGGCTATGGGCATTGCCCGGCCGGCCTCGACGCCGATCTATTATCGCGCCTCGGCACGGCGGCTGACCATGGAAGACCGCATCGAATGCACTGGCGGCGATTCCAGCGGCGAGGTCGAATTCGTGCTGATCGGCTGGCAGGGCCGCATGTTCGTCGGCTGCGGCTCCGACCACACTGATCGCAAGGTCGAGGCCTACAGCGTCACCGTGTCCAAGCAAATGTGCGACAAGCCGATCGCATCCACGCTGTGGGAGATCGAGGACGTCATCGGCCATTGGGACAGGATGATTTTGCGCTCCTACGCCTTCATCAAGGGCGAGCGCGTGCTCTACCAAGAGGGCACGCTGGACGCGATGCTGCCGATCACCGATCTCATCGCGCGCGGCTTCGAAGGTGGGAAATTCCCCGACGGCTGCGCCATGTTCGGCGGCACGTTCGCAGCCAAGGGCGGCATCCGCCCCGCCGACCGCTTCGAGTTCGAGCTGGAAGACCCTGTGCTGAAGCGGACGATCAAGCACGGCTATGATGTGGTGACGCTGCCGGTGCTGGGCTGAGCTATCGCCACCGTCATTGCGAGGAGCCCTTGCGACGAAGCTTCGCTTCGCTCGCGATGACGGAGAGATAGTCGGGAATCGGGTGGCGCCCGGCGGACCAAGCTTGCGAAGGTCGTAGCCATGACAGCAACAGCACGCAAATCGACGCTTCAGTCGCCAATCGACCTCGCCGCCCGCGTCGATGCCCTGGACTGGCCGCAGATCGCCGGCGATCTCGACGCCCAGGGCTGCGCCGTCCTGAAGGGTCTACTGACGCCGGAGCAATGCCGCGCCACGGCCGCGCTCTATCCTCACGACACGCACTTCCGCAGCCGCATCGTCATGGGCCGCCACGGCTTTGGCCGCGGCGAGTACAAATATTTCTCCTACCCGCTGCCCGATCTGATCGCGCAGTTGCGCCCGACGCTCTACGCGCATCTCCAGGGCGTCGCCAATCGCTGGAATGAGGCGATGGGGATCGACATTCGCTACCCCGCCGCGCATGCGGCGTTCCTGAAACGCTGCCACGAGACGGGACAGGCGCGGCCGACGCCGCTGCTGCTGCAATACGAGGCTGGCGACTACAATTGCCTGCATCAGGATCTCTACGGCGAGCACGTGTTCCCGCTCCAGGTTGCGATCCTCTTGTCGGAGCCGGAACGCGACTTTACCGGCGGCGAGTTCGTGCTGACCGAGCAGCGTCCGCGCATGCAGTCCCGCGCCGAGGTGGTGCCGCTGACGCAGGGCGATGCGGTCGCCTTTGCCGTGCATCACCGTCCGGTGCAGGGGACACGCGGCACCTACCGCGTTAATCTGCGCCATGGCGTCAGCCGGATTCGCTCCGGCCAGCGCCACACGCTGGGTGTGATCTTTCATGATGCCAAATGAGCACTGCGATTGACGGGTGATCTGTTCGAGACAGTCGCCGAGGCGCAGCCGTCACGCGAGGAGATCGCCGATGGCGCCGTTTTGCTGCGCGGATTCGTCAAGTCGATCGAGAGCGAGCTGATTGCAGCTGTACGCGCGATCGTGGCGCAGTCGCCGTTCCGGCGCATGACCACGCCCGGCGGCTATCAGATGTCGGTGGCCATGACCAATTGCGGCGAGCGCGGCTGGATCACCGATCACACCGGCTATCGTTATGATCCGATTGATCCGCGAACCGGTGCGCAGTGGCCCGCGATGCCGCCCGTGCTCCGCGATCTCGCCCGCCGTGCGGCGGAGCAGGGCAGTTTCAATGACTTCGCGCCCGATGCCTGTCTCGTCAATCGCTACGAACCGGGCACGCGGCTGTCGCTGCACCAGGACAAGGACGAGCTGGACTATTCGGCGCCGATCGTCTCGGTCTCGCTCGGGCTGCCCGCGACCTTCCTGTTCGGCGGCATGGCGCGCAGCGACAAGCCGCGCCGGTTCCGCTTGGTGCATGGCGACGTCGTGGTCTGGGGCGGGCCCAGCAGGCTCGCCTATCACGGCGTGGCGCCGCTGGCCGACGGCGAGCACGCGCTGCTCGGGCGTCAGCGGATCAATCTGACGTTCCGCAGGACGCGCTAATTTATCTCCTCATCCTGAGGAGCGCGCCTCTTCGCGCGCGTCTCGAAGGATAGAGGCCCGAGCTGCGAGACCCGGGCCTCTATGGTTCGAGACGGCGCTCACGCGCCTCCTCACCATGAGGATCGTCATCACGGCTTTGGCGGGTGGATAAACGCCCAGGGGCTGACCTCTGAATCCCGCGTCACTTCCACCGAGATCAGATACGGCCCACTATGGGCGAGCGCCTTTTCGATCGCCGCCTTGAACTGATCCGGCGCGGTCACGCGCGCAGCAGCGACGCCGAACGACTCCGCGAGCTTGACGAAATCCGGATTGACCAGATCGGACGCCACCACGCGGCCGTCAAAACGTTCGCGTTGGTCGCGGCGGACATTGCCGTAAGCGTTGTTGTTGAACACCAGCGTCACCACGCCGATATTGAACTGCACGGCGGTGGCAAGCTCCTGCACGCCGAACATGAAGCCGCCGTCGCCGGTGATCGCCACCACCGGCTTGTCGGGATTGGCGACCTTGGCGCCGAGCGCAGTGGGGAAGCCCGAGCCGAGCGTGCCCTGGTAGCCTGAGGTGATGAAGGTGCGCGGCTCGTAGATTGGAAAGCCGTACCAGGAGGCGAAGCCGAACTGTGACAGTTCGTCTGTCACAATCGCGTTCGCCGGCAGCACCTCGCGCAGGATGTTGAGATAGGCCATCTGCGGCTGGATGCGCTGGATTTCCTGTTGCGCGGTCGCAGTCGCCTCGCGGATCGCGGCGCGGCGGCCGGCGGTCTTGCTGTAGCCCGTCTTGCTGACGGCGGCAGCAAGATCGGCGGTCGCGGCTTTGGCGTCGGCGACGATGGCCGTGTCCGGGATGAAGCGCCGCATCTCGACGGGATCGATGTCGATGCGGATACTCTTCAGGCCATCGGGACGGAACGGCCAGCGCGACATGGTCGGCAGCTCCAGCCGCGAGCCGATGCCGATCATCAAATCGGTGTTCGGCCACAGCTTGTAGGCCGCGGCCATGGTGAGGCCGAGCTCATGCGCGTTGGAGACGATGCCGCGGCCGCTGCGGAAGGCGACGACGGGCGCATCGATCACCTCGGCGAGTTCAAGGATCTCTTCGCGCGCTTCGATCGCGCCGCTGCCGACGAAGATCATCGGCGCTTTACTGGACTTGATCAGTGCGGCAGCCTGCTTGATCATGTCAGGATCAGCGAGCGGCGCCGGCAGCGGCTCCAGCACCTGTGCTGCAGCCGTGTCCGCACGCTGAGTAAAGATGTCCCAGGGCATCTCGACGGAGGCGGGGCCACGCCGTCCGGACGTCATCTCCTGGAAGGCGCGCGCGACGGTGGTCGGCGCGTTGCCGGGATATTCGATCCGGTCCGCCCACTTCACGTAGGTGCGCAGCGTCGCGAGCTGGTCCGGCATCTCGTGCAGATGCCCGCGGCCCTTGCCCAAAAATTGCGTAGGGACCTGGCCGGTGACGCACAGCACCGGCTCGTTGCAGCCGAACGCCGTGAGCAGCGCCGCGCTGGCGTTGAGCACGCCGGGGCCGGGCACCACGCTGAACACGCCGGGCCTGCCGCTGGAGCGCGCATAGCCGAACGCCATGTAGCCGCAGGCCTGCTCGTGCCGCGCTCCGATCACCTTGAGCTGGGCCTGGTGGAAGGCGTCGAACAGGCCGTAGACCTGAGCGCCGGGCAGGCCGAACACGGTGTCGACGCCATGGGCGACAAGGCCGCTTACGATCGCTTCGCCGCCGGTGAGGGTGGTCATTGCACTATTCCATTTCGATTATTGTTCAGGCTTCGTCGACGACGCCATTTCGCAAGCTGCCGATGCCCTCGGCTTCGATCTCGACGACATCGCCGGGCTTCAAATAGCGCGGCGGATCGAACCGCGCACCGGCGCCGGTCGGCGTGCCCGTCACGATGATGTCACCGGGAACGAGGGTTGCGAAGGTCGAGATATAGCTGATGAGGTAGCGGAACGGAAACATCAGCCTGCTGGTGCGGTCGTCTTGCCTCAGCTCGCCATTGACATGCGTGGTGAGGCGGATGTCGGCGATCTGCGATTCCTGCGTGTAGGGCACCAGCCACGGGCCGAGGCTGCCGCTGGAATCGAAGTTCTTGCCCTGCGTGACGTTGAACTTGGCATGGCGCAGCCAGTCGCGCACCGAGCCTTCGTTGCAGAGCGTGAGCGCGGCGATGTGATCGGGCGCGGAACTTTCGGGGATGTGCCGGCCGGCTTTGCCGATCACCAGCACGATCTCGCCCTCGTAGTCGAGCTGCGCTGAGGCGCGCGGGCGCACCAGCGGCGTGTCATGGCCCACGAACGAGCGCGGCGAGCGCATGAACATGCTCGGATATTTCGGCGCGTCCTGGCCGTCCTTGTACTCGGCGTTGCGGTCGGGATAGTTGACGCCGATGCAGATGATCTTTTCCGGCGCGGGCACCGGCGGCAGCCAAATGATGTCACCGAGCGCGTGATCGGGCGTGTGGCACGCGGCTTCTTCGGCGAGGCTCGCGAGCTTTCCTGCCGCGACCACCTCGCGCAGCGTCGGATAGTCTTTTGCGTGGCGCGCGGAGAGATCGACAATGCCGCCGTCGACGACTGCGCCGTAGCGGACAGCACTCTTGACGGAATAGGTGGCGAGGCGAGGGAGGGTCATTGCTTAATCCGCCACCAGCACGTCGGCCACGAATTTTGGCTCGCGCACGGCCTGCCCGGCGAACGGCGAACCCTGCTCGAACCAGGAGCGCGGGGCCGGCGCGCCCCACAGCGTCTGCCGGCGCGGATCGCGCAGCGACCAGCGCAGCGGCTCGTGGTCGTGATCGCCGGTGAAGTAGTCGCTGGTGTAGAGTTCGAGACGGTGTCCATCGGGGTCGCGGACGTAGAGGAAGAACGCATTCGAGATGCCGTGGCGGCCGGGACCGCGCTCGATGTTGTTCACGAAGCCTTGCGAGGCCATGACATCGCAGAGATGGATGATGTTCATCGCCGTTGGCGTCCAGTAGGCGAAGTGGTGCAACCGCGGGCCCTTGCCGTTGGTGATCGCAAAATCGTGGACATTGCCCTTGCGATGCATCCAGGCAGCCGCAATGCGCCCGCTCGGTCCGTCTTCCTCGGCGTATTCGGTCAGGCGGAAGCCGAGTCGGGCATAGAATTCGACGGTGTCCTGCACTTCGGCTGCGAACACGTTGAAATGGTCGAGCCGCTGCGGATGGCATCCCCTGTAGAGGTCGTAGCGGCGGAGCAGATGTGGCCGGCGGTCCATCGAGGCATACAGCTCGATCTGGAAGCCGAAGGGATCGGTGAATTGCAGCGTGCGGCCCTGGAACGGCTGATCGACGAAGGCATAGCCAAGGCCGTTCTCGGACAGGAACTTTGCGGCCTTGTCCAGATCCCCGTCATTGCCGACTTTGAAACCGAGCCGGTTGCAGGCGGGCACTGCCGCCTTGCGCAGCACCAACGAGTGATGCTGATGCTCTTCCGAACCGCGCAGATACACGACCTTGTCGTCGGCGTCCTCGACATGCAGGCCGACGGTGGTCTCGTAGAACGCGCTGCTGAGCTTCAGATCGGTCACATCGAGGACGACGTGACTCGAACGGATGATGTTGAACGGCGGCTCGAAGATATGTTGCGGCACGGGCATTTCGTTTCCCCTCTCTAGATCCCGTCATTCCCCGTTCGCGCTCCGCGCGCCTGGGAATCGCGAGCGTTAGATTCCCAGCTTTTGAATCTTGTGTGTGCCCCGCGCCAGCGAGACGTGCTTGGTTTCCATGTAGAAGTCGAACGAGTAATCGCCGCCGTCGCGGCCGATGCCCGAGGCCTTCATGCCGCCGAACGGCGTCGGCAGATGCCGGACGTTTTCCGAGTTGAGCCAGATCATGCCGGCTTCGAGTGCATCAGCGACGCGCAGCGCCCGGCCGACGTCGTTGGTCCAGACATAGCCGGTCAGGCCATAGCGGATGTCGTTGGCGATCTCGATCGCGTCTGCTTCGTCCTTGAAGGGCAGCACGGTCAGGAAGGGGCCGAACACCTCTTCCTGCGCCACTCGCATCTTGCCATGCGCGCCGGTCACCAGTGTCGGCTCGACATAATGTCCGCCGCCCGGGCCGTCATAGGTCTTGCCGCCGACGGCAATCGTCGCGCCGTCCTGGCGTGCGACGTCGAAATAGGAGCACACCTTTGCCAAATGCCGCTCATGGATCAGCGGACCGATCTCGGTTGCGGGATCGAGGGGATGACCGACCTTCAAGGCTTTTACGCGCGCGGTCAGCTTCTCGATGAATTTTTCGGCAATGCTGGCCTGGATCAGCAAGCGGCTCGACGAGGTGCAGCGCTCGCCGTTGAGCGAGTAGATCATGAACACGACAGCATCGAGCGCGCGATCGAGATCGGCGTCGTCGAACACGATCACCGGGTTCTTGCCGCCGAGCTCGAAATGCACGCGCTTCAAGGTCGGCGCGCCCTGAATCATGATCGCGGAGCCCGTCGCGCTTTCGCCGACGAAGCCGATCGCCTTGATGGCGGGATGCTCGGTCAGCGCCTTGCCGGCCTCTTCGCCAAAACCGTGCACGGTGTTGAGCACGCCGTCGGGAACGCCGGCTTCCTTGACGAGCTTTGCAAGAACAGCGGCCGTGACCGGCGACCACTCCGCCGGCTTGTGCACGACGGTGCAGCCTGCTGCGAGGGCAGGGGCGATCTTCCAGGTCGAGAGCATGAACGGCGTATTCCACGGCGTGATCACGCCGACCGGGCCGATCGGCACGCGGGTGGAGACGTTCCAATGCTCGTCGCTCGGCGTGTTCTGGCCGTCGCGCGCCTCGCCGCATCTGTCGGCAAAGAAGCGGAAATTTTCGGCGGCGCGGATCGCGGCCTTGGCCATGAAGCGAAAGGCCTGGCCGGTGTCTATGCATTCAAGCACGGCGATGTCGTCGGCATTGTCCTCGATGGCGTCGGCGACGCGATGCAGCAGTTTCTTCCGCATCGCCGGCCCCATGTCGCGCCAGGACTTGAAGGCAAGGGCGGCAGCGGTCGCGGCGCGATTGACATCCTCGGCCTTGCCGCGGGCGACGCTTGCGAGCGTCGCGCCGTCGACCGGCGACTTGGTCTCAAACGTCTCGCCTGATATCGACGGCACGATCTTGCCGTCGATCATGTGGCCGATACCGTCGGCACGCAGCGTCTTCAGCAGCGGCGCGACGCGGTCGCGGTTGGCCTGGAACACATCGGCTTTCGGCGTGGACTTATCCATGGGAGGCCTCCACTTTCAGGGCGTCGTGGATGTTGTTGCGTTTCCAGCTGGTGTCCTTGTCGTTGATCTGCATGTCGAACGACAAAGCGAATTTGCTGGCTGCAAAGACGGGATCGAGGTGTCGGGAGAGCGCTTGGAAAACGTGCTCGCCGGCTGTCTTGCGCGTCTTGAGGTCGCGGCCTTCGCCGATGCGCAGCACCATGTCGAGAAAACCGTAGTCTTGTCGGGCATCGGCGATCGCGTAATGCTCGCACCTGACAGCTCGGACGCGGATGCCGCCGAGCGGGAAGATGCCGGTCTCGACCGCCGCCTTGCGCACGATTTCGCAGACAGCGCCGATGTCGAGGCGGCTGTCGAGATTGGCCGAATATTCGATCGTGAAATGCGGCATCGCGGTTTCACTCCCTGTCTTTTTGTTCGCCTAAGCGAAGTAACAGCTGACCGAGCCGTATGCGCCGTAATCGGCCTGAATTGTGTCGCCCTTGCGGGTCTCGATCGGACGGATGAAGGAGCCGGCGAGCACGACCTGTCCGGGCTCAAGCGCAAGGCCGAGCGGCGCGATCTTGTTGGCGAGCCAGGCGACTGCAGTCGCGGGATGATTGAGCACGCCGGCGGCAAGACCGGTTTCCTCGAGCTGGCCGTTCTTGAAACAGAGCGCGCCGACCCAACGCAAATCGGCGTCAAGCGGGTGGATCGGCCGTCCGCCGAGCACGATGCCGGCATTCGCTGCATTGTCGGCGATGGTGTCGAAGATTTTTCGCGTCGCCTTGGTCTTGGGATCGACGCGCTCGATCCGCGTATCCAGAATCTCCAGCGCCGGCACGACGAAGTCGGTGGCGTTGAGCACGTCGAACAGCGTGCAGTCGGGCCCCGCGAGGCGCTTGCTCATGACGAAGGCGAGCTCGGCTTCCACGCGGGTCGCGATGAAGCGCTCCGTCGGGACGAGGCCACCATCGGCAAAGAACATGTCGTCGAGCAGCACGCCTGAATCCGGCTCGTTGATGTCAAGCGCGCTTTGCATCGCTTTCGAGGTCAGGCCGATCTTGTGTCCCCTGACGATGCGGCCCTCGGCGATCTTGACCTCGATCCACGCCTTCTGAATCGCGTAGGCGTCAGCGATGGTGATGCCGGGAAAGTCCTGCGAGAGTTGCCGGATTTGCGTACGGGTCCTCTCCGCCTGGTGCAGACGGCTCGCGCAAGCTCGGATATCGTCGTTGGAAAGCGCCATTTGTGATCTTGCAAATCGTGGTGCCCGAAGATACTTAACATGTTAAGTGAATGCGTCAAACACAATTTCGGCTTGCTGCAGTGCAAACATTTTGCGGGTTGAAAGGACATCATCTTGAAGAGACCGGCTGATCCAGCGGACGACGGCGCCGCCGCCCCGCGACAGGTGCCGATGCGCGACTTCTCGCGCTCGCTGCCGATGTCGCTGCTGCGGGCACGCGAGGCGGTGATGCGGCAATTCCGTCCCTCGTTGCGTGCGCATGGCCTGACCGAGCAGCAATGGCGCATCCTGCGCGCGCTCGCGGCGATCGATGCCGTCGAGGTCACGGAACTCGCGCGCACGGCGTTCCTGCTCGGACCGAGCCTGTCGCGCATCCTGCGCGATCTCGACGCGCGCAATCTGATCGAGCGCAAGACTGCGAAGGCGGACCAGCGCCGCAGCATGGTCTCGATCTCGGAAAAGGGCGTGAAGCTGATGGCCTCGGTGGCGCCGTCCTCCGAAGCGATCTATGCCGAGATCACGCGACGCTTCGGGGCACGCAAGCTCGCCGAGTTGCAGGAGATGCTCGGACAATTGGAGTTGTGTCTCGCTTCCAGCGACGCGGGTGACGAGATCACTGACAATATGTGACTGCAAATTTGCATGATGACTTGTCTGCTCACGCATGACTGCCATTATTGCTTGTCCCTTGGGCAGGCCGAGCGAAGCGAAATCCGCAAAAAGCCCGTAAAAATCGCTCAGAATAGATAACCATCGCGGGTAGTCATCGCGGGACGAGAGCTCTGCGCACTTGGCCGATGTTGGCGCAATATCAATTTACTCGTATCGGCAGAATTCGTAACTAGCATCCGGCTCTGTATTCAGTAATAGAGCCAAGACAAGAAGGGCCGACAAGGATGCCCGGCCCCAGGGAGGAATGAATGAGACTGACGAGACGCGACTTCGCGACCGGAATTGCTGCCGGCATTGCCGCGCCCTACCTCATCAGAAGCGCAAATGCGCAAGGCGCCACCATCAAGATCGGCATGTGCGCGCCAGTCACGGGACCTGCCGCTGAATCCGGCGGTTACGCCATCAAGGGCGCCAAGCTTGCACTCGAAGCCGTCAACAAGGCCGGCGGCATCCTGGGCAAGCAGGGCGAATTGATCGTCGAGGATGATCAGACCACCAATCCCGGCATCGTGCTCGCCTTCTCCAAGCTCGCCTCTCAACCTGACATCGTCGGGTTCCTCGGTTCGATCCGTTCGACTCAGGTCCATGCGATGGCACCCGACGTCATCAAGCTCGGAAAGCCTGTGATGATCGGCGGCACCGATCCGAAACTCACTCATATGGGCAATCAGTGGCTGTTCCGCTTCCGTCCCAATGACAGTTATTCCGGCCGCGTCATCGCCGAATTCGGCGTCAACACGCTGGGCAAGAAGAAATGGGCCGTGCTGCATTCGACCGACGCGTTCGGCACCGCCGGCGGCAACGCGCTCACGGGTGCGCTCGAGAAGCTTGGCTGCACGACCTTCGATCAGGGCTATGCCAACCAGAGCCAGGACTTTACGCCGGTCGTGCTCGCGATCAAGCAGTCCGGCGCCGACATTCTCGGCTCCTACTTCACCTTCGAGAACGATCTCGGCATCTTCGCCCGCCAGCTTCGTCAGCTCGGCGTGAACATCCCCTGGGTCGGCTCCCCCTCGATCGTCAACATCACTGCTTTGAAGCTCGCAGGTCCCGCGCTCCACAACACCTATGGCGTTGCCGACTACGCGGAAAATTCCAGCGAAGGCTCGAAGGCGTTCGGCAAGATCTACCGCGATTCCGTCAAGGTCGCGCCTGACAACCAGAGCTCCTGGACTTTCGATGCAATCAACGTCTTGTCGGCGGGCATCAACAAGGCCGGCTCGACCGATCCCGGCAAGATTCGCGAAGCCATCCTCGGGATCAAGAAGTTCCCGGGCGCCGAGGGCGAATACAATTTCGACCAGAACGGCGATGGGCTTCACGGCTACAACATCGTGAAGAACGAGAAGGGCGCCATCGTCTTCGACAAGCACATCGAGTTCAACGACTGACGTTCACGCGACCTCCCCGATGATCATCGGGGAGGTCGGAACGTTTTTCGGCGAACGCATCCGACCTCCAACAGAACGCTTGTCATGGATCTCGCCCTACAACTGCTCTTTACCGGGATCGGGATCGGCGCCGTCTACGCGCTTGTCGCGCTCGGCTTCGTGCTGATCTTCCGTGCCACCAATGTGGTGAATTTTGCCCAGGGCGAATTCTCCATGGTTGCGGCCTATCTGATGGTCGTCGCGGTCGAGGCCGGTCTGCCTTATTGGGCGGCCTTCATCGTCGCGCTCCTCGGCATGGCGCTGGTCGGCGTCGTCTTCAATCTCGGCGTCTATTATCCGCTGCGCCACCGTACCTATCTGCCTGTGATCATCGCCACCATCGGCGCCTCGATCCTGCTCGCCAATTCCGTGCTCGCGATCTACGGCCCGCAGCCGCAGGTGCTGGAAGGCTGGTTCGAAACGCCCGGCATCCAGGTCGGCCCGGTCTATCTCGACAGCCAGTATCTCCTGATCATCGGCGTCACCATCTGCCTCGTGATCTTCAATTTCTGGTTCTTCGAGAAGACGCTACTCGGCAAGAAGCTGCAGGCGACCTCGCAGGACAAGGAAATGGCCTCGCTGCTCGGCATTTCCGTCTCCACCATGATCATGATCACCTTCATCTATTCGGCGGTGCTCGGCGGCCTTGCCGGCATCCTCGTCGCGCCCGTGCTGTTCGTCTCGATCCAGATGGGCTCGACGATCGCGCTGAAGGCGTTTGCGGCAACCATCATCGGCGGCTTCGGTGATGTCGCCGGCGCCATCATCGGCGGGCTCGCGCTCGGGGTGATCGAGACGTTTGGCGCAGCCTATATCTCGGTGCCCTACAAGGACGGCTTCGCCTTCCTGGTCCTGATCGCCTTCCTGATCTTCCGGCCGCAGGGCATCTTCGGCGAACGCGTGGCGGAGAAGGCATGAGCGCCCCCAGCGACAACATGCCGATTCCGGCGCCCGCCATTCACTCGAAGCCGCTGCTGATCCGGCACCTGCCGTATTTCATCGGTGCGGCGATCCTGGTCGCGCTCGCGGCCAACATGCGCTTCGACGGATACGTTCACAACATCCTGCTCCAGGCCACCACGTTCGCGATCGCGGTGTTCGGGCTGTCGGTCGTGCTCGGCCTGTGCGGCCAGATCAATCTGGCGCAGGCCGCGTTCTTCGGGCTCGGCGCATATGCGGTCGGCATCGGGACGACGGATCTGCATGTCAGCTTCTGGCTCTGCCTCGTCGGCGGATGCGTGATCTCGCTGCTGGCCGGCGCCTTCCTGGGCATGTCGACCTTGCGGCTTGGCGGGCACTACCTCGCCATGGTGACGATCTCGTTCCAGCAGATCGTCACGCTGGTCATGATCAACGCGATCTGGCTGACGCATGGTCCCGACGGCGTCTCCAACATCGGGCGTCCCGACCTGTTCCAGTCGTCGCAGAGCTATCTCGCCTTCTGCGTCGCGATGCTGGCGATTGTCGGCTATCTCGTCTGGCATCTCTCCGACACCAAGCTCGGGCGCGCCATGCGAGCGGTGCGCGACAACGAGCTTGCGGCCGGCGTCAACGGCATCGACGTCTTCCGCACCAAGATCTACGCGTTCGCGCTCTGCGCCCTTCTCGGCGGGCTTGCGGGCGGTTTGTTCGCCGGCGGCTTCGCCTATGTCAGCCCAGATCAGTTCTCCTTCGCGGAATCGATCGTGTTCCTGACCATGTCGCTGCTCGGCGGCGTGGCCTCGCCGATCGGCTCGGCGATCGGCACCGGTTTGCTCATCCTGATCCCGGAGTGGCTGCGCTTCCTCAAGAGCGTGCCGGGCCTTTATCTCGCGATCTACGGCCTGTTCGTGATCCTGATCATCCGCTTCATGCCCGACGGCATCTGGGGTTTTGTCGCGGATGCCTTCGCGCGCTGGCGCGCCAAGCTCGCGGCGCCTCCGGTAGCAGGTGCCTTGCAGTTGAAGCCGGCGATGACCGGCGGCGATACCGTGCTGGAAGTCACCGGTCTCTCGAAATATTTCGGCGGCCTCAAGGCCGTCGACGGCGTCGACATCGCCGTGAAGCGCGGCGGCGTGCACGCGCTGATCGGGCCGAACGGTTCGGGCAAGACCACCACGCTCAACGTGCTCTCGGGCCTCTATGTGGCCACGGCGGGCAAGATCGTGCTCGACGGCACCGACATCACCAACATGCCGCCGCATCAGCGCACGGCGTCAGGTCTCGGGCGCACGTTCCAGAACATCCGCCTGTTCCGTTCGATGACGGCGCTGGAGAACGTCGAGATCGGCGCAGAGCGGCCCGGCAACACCATGGTCGGGAAGGGCGACGATGCCCTCACCGAGCGCGCGATGGAGGCATTGACCTTCGTCGGCCTCGGCAATCGTGCCAACGAGCTGATATCGAGCTTCTCCTATGGCCATCAGCGCCTGATCGAGATCGCACGTGCACTGGCCTCGAACCCGACGCTCTTGCTGCTCGACGAACCCGCGGCCGGGCTGAACTCGACCGAGAAGCTCGAGCTGCACGAGTTGCTCAAGCGCATCGCCGCCCAGGGGCTGACCATCCTGATCATCGATCACGACATGACGCTGGTCTCGGAAGCAGCCCAGCACATCACCGTGCTCAACTTCGGACGCCGCATCGCGGACGGCGAATCCATGGCCGTGCTGCGTCATCCCGACGTCGTCTCCGCCTATCTCGGGAGCGAATGATGCCGTTGCTCGAAATCCGCAATCTGGTGGTGCGCTACGGCGAGATCGAAGCGCTGCGCGGCGTCACGTGCGCCGTGGAGGAGGGGCAGGTCGTGACCTTGCTCGGGGCCAATGGTGCCGGCAAGTCGACGACGCTGCGCGCGATCTCGGGGCTCGCGAAACCAACTTCGGGCGACATCCTGTACGATGGCAAATCGATCGCAGGCCTCGGCCCGGAAGCCATCGTCCGCATGGGTATCTCGCACGTGCCGGAAGGCCGCCGCGTGTTCCCGGGTCTGACTGTGAAAGAGAACATCATGCTCGGTGCGTCCAATCGCCGAGCAGCGACTTCGGAGATATCGCGCGAGGCGGATGCGATGTTCGATCTGTTTCCGGATATCCGGAAATTCACCAATGCGCTGGGTTGGACGCTGTCCGGCGGCCAGTTGCAGATGGTGGCTGTCGCGCGCGGACTGATGGCCAAGCCGCGGCTGCTGCTGCTGGACGAGCCGTCGCTTGGACTTGCGCCTGTCATCGTGCAGGCCGTGTTCAAGATTATTTCCGAGATCCGGCGCAACACGACAGTCTTGCTCGTCGAACAGAATGCGCGCATGGGGCTGTCGGTGGCTGATTACGGCTACGTTCTCGAGACCGGCCGTATCGTGCTCGGCGGCAAACCCGACGAGCTTTGGGGCAACGAAGCCATCCGTGCCGCCTATCTCGGCGGCCATGCCAAGGTGAGTGCTTAGGGCATGATCCGGAAAAGTCTGCAGCGGTTTTCCGAAAAGATCATGCCCAGACAATAACCGGGAGGTCAATTCATGGTCACGATCCAGGTCCAGAACCTCATCGATTTCGTCGGCGAGGTATTCGGCCACGCGGACTCCTCTCCGGAGGAGGCGAAGCGGATTGCTACCTATCTGACCACGGCCAATCTCACCGGCCATGACAGCCATGGCGTCATCCGCGTGCCCGTCTACATCCGCTGGAAGAAGACGGGCTTTGTGGTCCCGAACCAGAACGCCGAAATCGTGCTCGATACGCCCTCGCTCGCGGTGGTCGACGGCAAGTTCGGCTACGGCCAGACCGTGACTCCGCAGGCGGTCAGGATCGGCATCGAGAAATGCAAGAAGGCGGGGCTCGCCGCGGTCGCGTTGCGCAATGCCGGCCATATCGGCCGCGTCGGCGACTGGGCCGAGATGGCCGCCGCCGAAGGGCTGATCTCGGTGCATTTCGTCAATGCCGCGGGCTCGCTGCTGGTGGCGCCGTTCGGCGGCGTTGAGAAACGGCTCTCCACTGCGCCTTACTGCGTCGGCATCCCGCGCGAGGGCCAGGACCCGATCGTGCTCGATTTTGCGACCTCGGTCGTGGCGGAGGGGAAGGTGCTGGTCGCGAGCCGCGGCGGCAAGAAGCTGCCCAAGGGCGCGCTGGTCGATGCCGACGGCAGCCTCAGCGAGGACCCCGCCGTGCTCTACGGCCCCTATACGCCGGAAGGTCCGCGCGATCACACCAAGGGTACCGGGGCGATCCGCGCCTTCGGCGAGCACAAGGGCTCGGGGCTTGCCTTCATGTGCGAGCTGCTCGGCGGCGCGCTGACCGGAACCGGGGCCACTTCCGGCGGTCGCCGCTTCGCCAACGGCATGCTGGCGTTTTACGTCGATCCGAAAGTGGTCGATACCTCCCATGTCTTCGACGCAGAGGTGTCGCGCTATGCCGAGTTCATCCGTGCCACCAAGCCGGTGGCCGGGGTCGAGCAGGTGCTGATTCCCGGCGATCCCGAGCGGAAAACCCGGGCTGAGCGGACCCGAAACGGCATCCCCTTGCCGGATGACACCTGGGCGGCAATAGTGAACACCGCCCGCGAGGTCGGCGTCAGCGAAGTCAGCATCCAGCGGGCAACCGCATAGGTCTTGCGTCATTGCGAGCGTAGCGCGGCGCCCCGGTTCGCGGTAACAGCAGATTGTGCTGTCGCGACGCTCGTCATGGTGACGAAGGTCCAAATAACACGGTCCAAATAAACACGATCAAAACAACAAAGAAGGAAGGCAACGTGGCGAACAAGGTCAAGGAAATCTGGAAGTCGGGCAAGGCCGTGGTCAACGCGTGGCTGGCGATTCCCTCCGGCTTCTCGGCCGAGATGGTCGCACAATGCGGTTTCGACAGCGTCACCGTCGACATGCAGCACGGCGTGCAGGATTATCTGTCGATGGTGCAGTGCTTCCAGGCGATGGACAAGCATCCGGTCACGCCGATGGTCCGCGTGCCCTGGAACGAGCCCGGCATCATCGGCAAGGTGCTCGACGGCGGCGCCTATGGCGTGATCTGCCCGATGGTCAATACGCCGCAGGAAGCCAGGAACCTCGTTTCCTATGCCAAATATCCGCCGAAGGGCGTGCGCTCCAACGGCCCGATCCGCGCCGGCATGTACGGCACCGCGGGCTCCTATCAGAAGACAGCCAACGACGACATTGTCCTGCTGCCGATGATGGAGACCAGGACCGCGGTCGAGAACATGGAAGCGATCTTCGACGTCGAAGGCATCGATGGTGTCTATATCGGCCCGTCCGATCTCGGCTTCTCCTACGGCCTCGAGCCCAAGCTCGATCGCACCGAGCCGGAGATCCTCGCGATCTATGAGAAGATCATCAAGGAGTGCGGCAAGCGCGGCCTCAACCCGGGCATCCATTGCAGCGGTGCGGAAGGTGCCGCGCGCGCCGTCAACATGGGCTTCAAGCTGGTGACGCTCTCGAACGAGGTCGGCCTGATGACCACCTACGCCAAGATGCAGGTCAACGCGACCCGCAAGGATTCGTCCGGCAAGGCGTGAGCTCTCTGTGTCCCGGACGCGGTGCGGCGCGCAGTGCCGCTCCGCAGAGCCGGGATCCAGTCGCTTGCGAGAGACACGACAAATTGGCCCTGGACGCTGCGCATTGCTTTCGCGCTTCGCAGCGTCCGGGGCACGATAGTTGCGATATAGGAGACTCCCATGACCATCAGCCCCGTCATTCGCCTGCATCCCGATGATGGCGTGCTGATCGCGCGCGCAAGCTTGCCGCCGGGCAAATTGGTGGCCGACGGCGTGACCACGGTCGAGCGGATTCCTTCCGGCCACAAGGTCGCGATCAAGCCGATCGCCGTTGGCGAGCCGGTCATTCGTTACGGCCAGATAATCGGCTTCGCGACCACGCCGATCGCGCCGGGCCAGCATGTGCACGTGCAGAACTGCGGCATGGGCGACTTCGCCAAGGACTATGCCTATTGCGTCGACGTCAAGCCGACGCCGAATTTCGACCTGCCGGCGACCTTCGAAGGCATCCGCCGCCCGGATGGCCGCGTTGCCACGCGCAACTATATCGGCATCCTCACCTCGGTGAATTGCAGCGCGCATGTCGCGAGCCTTGTTGCCGACGTCTTCAAGAAGAATCCGTTCACCGGCGACAATCCGCTGGCCGATTTCCCCAATGTCGA
Source organism: Bradyrhizobium sp. 132 (assembly GCF_023074185.1). Classification (GTDB taxonomy): domain Bacteria; phylum Pseudomonadota; class Alphaproteobacteria; order Rhizobiales; family Xanthobacteraceae; genus Bradyrhizobium. The sequence continues at coordinate 146,563 of NZ_JADPKY010000132.1, forward strand.
CGGCGTGGTCGCGCTGACCCACAAGACCGGCTGCGGCATGACGCAGAACGAGCCGCTGGCGCTGCTCCGCCGCACGCTCGGCGGTTACGCGCGGCATGTGAACTTCTCTCATGTGATCGTGCTCGGCCTCGGCTGCGAGGTGAACCAGATCGGCGGCCTGATGGAAGAGCAGAAGCTCGCCGGCCGCCTGCGCGCGATGGACATCCAGGAGGTCGGCGGCACCCGCAAGACGGTGGAAGCCGGCATCGCCTTTGTGCGCGAGGCACTCGCGGATTCCAACAAGGTCAAGCGCGAGAGCGTCGCCGTGAGTGAATTGACCGTGGCGCTGCAATGCGGCGGCTCGGACGGCTATTCCGGTGTGTCCGCCAACCCGGCGCTGGGTGCGGCCAGCGATCTGATCGTGCGTCACGGCGGCACCGTGATCCTGTCGGAGACGCCGGAGACCTATGGCGCCGAACATCTGCTCACGCGCCGTGCCGTCAGCCGCGAGGTCGGCGAGAAGCTGGTCGATCTTATGCGCTGGTGGGACGAATATACCGAGCGCGAAGGCGCCGAGATGAACGCCAATCCGAGCCCCGGCAACAAGGCCGGCGGCCTCACCACCATCTTGGAGAAGTCGCTCGGCGCGATGGCGAAGGCCGGCACCACCAACCTCGTCGAGGTGCTGCGCTATGCTGAGCCCGTCACCAAAAAGGGTTTCGTGTTCATGGACACGCCCGGCTACGATCCTGTCGCTGCGACCGGGCAGGTGGCAGGCGGCGCCAATCTGGTCTGCTTTACCACGGGCCGCGGCAGTGTGTTCGGCTGCAAGCCGGCGCCCTCGATCAAGCTCGCCACCAACACGCCCATGTACAAGCGCATGGAAGAGGACATGGACGTCAATTGCGGCACCATCCTCGAAGGCGAGGAGAGCGTCCAGCAATGCGGTCAGCGCATCTTCGATCTTATCCTCAAGACGGCGTCGGGCCAGCCGACCAAGAGCGAGAGCTTCGATTTCGGCGGCGCCGAGTTCGCGCCCTGGGTGCTGGGCGCGACGATGTAACGGTCGCCGCGTAGGGCTACGGCGGATACTTTCATAGGCACGGTCTGCCCGTTGTTCATGCTTGATCGAGGTCACCAGCGGTGTTCTGCTCAAAAAAGCTGCTGGAGCACCGCACCCCGTGTCGATCTACGTCGCATTACACCACGTCACCCACTACAAATACGATCGCCCGATCGATCTCGGCCCGCAGACCATTCGCCTGCGGCCGGCGCCGCACACACGCACGCCGGTCCTGAGCTATTCGCTCAAGGTCACCCCCGCCAATCACTTCGTGAATTGGCAGCAGGATCCGCAGGGAAATTGGCTGGCGCGCTACGTCTTCCCAGAGAAGGCGACGGAGCTGAAGATCGAGGTTGATTTCACGGCGCAGATGACCGTGGTCAATCCGTTCGACTTCTTCGTCGAGCCCTATGCCGACAGCTTTCCGTTCGAATATACCCAGGATCTGAAGACAGAGCTCGCGCCTTATCTCGAGACGATCAAGCCCGATCGCCTGTTCGCGAAATACCTCGACACGATCCCGCACGAAGCCCCGAACACGGTCAACTTCCTGGTCGATCTCAACAAGCGGCTGCGGGAGAAGATTCGCTACGTCATTCGCATGGAGGCGGGCGTGCAGACGCCCGAAGAGACGCTCACCTCCTGCGCCGGCTCGTGCCGCGACTCCGCCTGGCTTCTGATCCAGACCTTCCGTCATCTCGGTCTCGCCGCCCGTTTCGTCTCCGGCTATCTGATCCAGGTCCGTCCCGACATCGATCCGATCGAGGGGCCGCCGGAGGTCGAGAATGATTTCACCGACCTGCACGCCTGGGCCGAGGTCTATCTGCCGGGCGCGGGCTGGATCGGATTCGACGCGACCTCGGGCATGCTTGCGGGCGAGGGGCACATCCCGGTTGCCGCCACGCCGCACTACCGCTCGGCGGCGCCGCTCTCCGGCGGCGCCGGCTTCGCCGAGGTCGAGTTCGCCTTCGACATGAGCGTCCGGCGCATCCGCGAGGCGCCGCGCATCACAAAGCCTTTCTCCGACGAATCCTGGACGCGGCTCAACGATCTCGGCGAGCGGGTCGACGGAGATCTCGCTGCGCAGGACGTCCGGCTCACCATGGGCGGCGAGCCGACCTTCGTCTCCGTCGATGACCTCGAAGCGGCCGAATGGAACATTGACGCCGTCGGTCCGACCAAGCGCGCGCTGGCGGACGATCTGATCCGCCGCCTCCGCACCCGCTTTGCGCCGGGCGGCCTGCTGCATTACGGCGAAGGGAAATGGTATCCCGGAGAGAGCCTGCCGCGCTGGGCCTTTGGTCTCTACTGGCGCAAGGACGGCGTGCCGATCTGGAAGAATGCCGACCTCATCGCCACGGTCGGGACGCCGCGGCGTGCCGAGGTCAGGGACGCCGAAGCCTTTATCGAGGGCACGGCGGCACGGCTCGGCCTAAATCCTGGCTACATCATGCCGGCCTATGAAGATCCCGCCTACTGGTTGCAGAAGGAGGGGGAGCTTCCCGTCAACGTCGATCCTTCCGACTCCAAGCTGTCCGATCCGGAAGAGCGCGCGCGTATGGCGCGGGTGTTCGACGAGGGGCTCGCTACGCCAAAGGGCTTCGTGCTGCCGGTGCAGCGCTGGAACGCGGAAGCGCCGCGCTGGCGCAGCGAGCGCTGGAGTCTGCGTCGCAACCATCTGTTCCTGATGCCCGGCGATTCCCCGCTCGGACTGCGGTTGCCGCTCAAGGCGCTCGAATATGTTCCGCCCGATCGCTATCCTTATATCGTCGAACAGGACCCGATAGAGACGCGGGCCAAGCTGCCGGTGTTCGGCCGCATGCCGCGCCCGCAATCTGCGGCGCCGCAGCTCGCGCTGGAAAGTCTCGACAAATCGGAGCCGGTCCGCACCGCGATGTCGATCGAAGTCCGCGACGGCGTGCTCTGCGCCTTCATGCCGCCGGTCGAGCGCATCGAGGATTATCTCGAGCTGATCGCAGCCCTCGAAGCGACCGCCGAGGAGATGCAGCTCCAGGTCCATGTCGAAGGTTATCCGCCGCCGTTCGATCCGCGCATCGACGTCATCAAGGTGACGCCTGACCCCGGCGTGATCGAAGTCAACGTCCAACCGGCAAAGAACTGGCGTGAGGCGGTCGACATCACCGTCGGGCTTTATGAGGATGCCGCCAAGATTCGTCTCGGCGCCAATCGCTTCCTCGTCGACGGCCGCCACACCGGCACCGGCGGTGGCAATCATGTCGTGCTCGGCGGCTCCTCACCGCAGGACTCGCCGTTCCTGCGCCGGCCGGATCTACTGAAAAGTCTGGTGCTGTACTGGCAGCGTCATCCGTCGCTGTCCTATTTCTTTTCCGGCCTGTTCATCGGCCCGACCAGCCAGGCGCCGCGCATCGACGAAGCCCGCCACGATAGCATTTACGAGCTCGAGGTCGCGCTCTCCCACGTTCCGCCGCCGGGCTATCAGGCGCCGCTGTGGCTGGTGGACCGCCTGTTCCGGCATCTCCTCGTCGACATCACCGGCAACACCCATCGCGCCGAGATCTGCATCGACAAGCTCTATTCGCCGGATGGACCGACCGGCCGGCTCGGCCTCGTCGAATTTCGCGCGCTCGAAATGCCGCCCGATCCGCGCATGTCGCTGGCGCAGCAGTTGCTGATCCGCGCGCTGATCGCAAAACTCTGGCGCGAGCCGCAGGCCGGCAAGTTCGTGCGCTGGGGCACCGCGCTGCACGATCGCTTCATGCTGCCGCACTTCATCTGGGAAGATTTCCTCGAAGTGCTCAGCGAGCTGAAGCAGTTCGGTTATCCGTTCGAGCCGGAATGGTATCTGGCCCAACTCGAATTCCGCTTTCCCGCCTTCGGCCGCGTCCATCATGGCGGCGTGACGCTGGAATTGCGGCAGGCGCTGGAGCCCTGGCACGTGCTCGGCGAGGAGGGCTCGGCCGGCGGCACCGTGCGCTATGTCGACTCATCGGTCGAGCGGCTCCAGGTGAAGACCGAGGGTTTTGTCGAGGGTCGCCATATCGTCACCTGCAATGGCCGCCGCCTGCCGATGACCTCCACCGGTCGCTCCGGGGAAGCCGTGGCCGGTGTCCGCTTCAAGGCGTGGCAGCCGGCCTCCGGCCTGCATCCGACCATTCCGGTGCACGCGCCTCTGACCTTCGACCTCATCGACACCTGGAATGGCCGCTCGCTCGGCGGCTGCGTCTATCACGTCGCCCATCCCGGTGGCCGCAGCTACGACACCAAGCCCGTCAACACCTATGAGGCCGAGGCGAGGCGGCTGGCGCGCTTCCAGGACCATGGCCACACGCCGGGGCCGATGCAGCCGCCGCCCGAAGAACGCACAAGTGAGTTTCCGCTGACCCTCGACTTGCGGACCCCGCTCCTGCAATGAGTATGATGCCGGGGCAGGGAGAGGCGCATGGCCGAGGGCGCAGCCGAAGAGGACGACAGGGCGGGTAGGGCGCAAGGCCAACGTCAAGGCCAACGTCAAGGCCAGCGCCGCTTCGCGCAATGGGTCCGCGACTATCGCCGCCTGCCCGGCATCCCCGACGAATTCCTGGGGCCCGACGGCGCCCCGCGCGCGGTCTGGAGCCGGTTCTTCGACGCCTTCGGCGCGCTCGCGCCCGACGAGGTCGAGCGGCGGTTTGGCATGGCCGACCGACATCTGCGCGAGGCCGGCGTCACCTATCGCGCGCCCGGCGAGAGCGCCGACCGGCCGTGGTCGATCAGCCATCTGCCGCTGCTGATCGACGAGGCCGATTGGAAGCAGCTGTCCGACGGCATCACCCAGCGCGCCGAGCTGCTCGAGCTCGTGCTGCGCGACATCTATGGCGAGGGCCGGCTCGTCGCCGAAGGCGCGTTGCCGGCCGCCGCGATCGCCGGCAGTCCCGAATATCTTCGTCCCGTCTGCGGCGTGGAGCCTCCCGGCGGGCGCTATCTCTCGCTCTATGCCGCCGACGTCGGCCGCGGACCCGACGGCCGCTGGTGGGTGCTCGGCGACCGCACGCAGGCACCGTCGGGCGCGGGCTATGCGCTGGAAAACCGCCTGGTGCTCTCGCGCGCCTTCTCCGACCTCTACAAGTCGATGAACGTCCCGCGCGTCGCGCCGTTCTTCGAGGCGTTTCGAGATAGTCTTCGTGCGCGCGCCGATCGCGACGAGCCGCGCATCGGCGTGCTGACGCCGGGCAGCTTCAGCGAGACCTATTTCGAGCACGCGACGCTGGCGCGCTATCTCGGCTTCCTGCTGGTCGAGGGCGACGATCTCGCCGTCAGCGACGACCATATCCACATCCGCACGGTTGCGGGCCTCAAGCGCCTCGACGTGCTGCTGCGCCGGGTCGATTCCAACTCACTCGATCCGCTCGAGCTCGATGCCTCCTCGCGGCTGGGGGTCGCCGGCCTGATCGACGTGCTGCGCAAGGACGGCGTCGTCGTCGCCAACATGCCGGGCTCCGGCGTGCTGGAGGCGCGCGCGATGCTCGGCTTCCTGCCGGCGCTCAGCCGCCGCCTGCTCGGCGAAGAACTGAAGATGCCGCACATCGCGACCTGGTGGTGCGGCCAGCGCTCGGCGCGCGATGAGGTGCTGTCGCGGCTCGACGAGGTCGCGATCGGAGGCGCCTACCGGCGCGGCGTTCCCGGTTTCGACAACAACGGTCCGGTGCTCGCGAGCGAGCTCGATGCCGGCGCACGCCGGCGCCTGACCGACGCCATCGCTGCGCGCGGCATGGACTATGTCGGCCAGGAGGTGGTGCGGCTCTCGACCATGCCGGTGTGGGAGCAGGGGCAGATCACGCCCCGTCCTTTCGTGCTGCGCGTGTTCGCAGCTGCGACGCCCGACGGCTGGGCCATCATGCCCGGCGGCTTCTGCCGGATCGCCGAGCAGTCGGATGCGCGCGCGGTGTCGATGGGCGACGGCGCGCGCTCCGCCGACGTCTGGGTGATCTCGGACAAGCAGGTCCCGACCGCGACACTGCTGCCTGCGACCGACAAGGTGCGCATCCGCCGCATCGCCGGCGTGCTGCCGAGTCGCGCCGCCGACAATCTGTACTGGCTCGGCCGCTATCTCGAACGCGCCGAGGCGACGCTGCGGCTGGTGCGGGCGCTGGGCTCGCCGAGCGGGCCCAACAAGGGTACTGCCGCCTCGCTGCAATCTGCCGAGCGCATCCAGCGCCTGCTGGTGGCCTGGGGCGCGATCTCGCAAACATCGCGCGCGGCGCCCGGCCGCATCGTTGCCGAAGCGCTGCAGAGCCCGGAGCGTTTCGGCTCGGCATTGTCGCTGGTCCGCGCGGCCCAGCGCACGGCGACCTCCCTGCGCGAGCGGCTATCGCCCGATGCCTGGCAAGTCATCACCGAGATGACCGAGCGGTTGGCTTTGGAGGTCGAGGGCGACGACGGCGTGCTGAGCGCGGCCGAGCTGACCTTGCAGGAACTCGCGAGCTTTGCCGGCCTTGCGCATGAGAACATGAACCGCGCCGCCGGCTGGCGCTTCCTCGATATCGGCCGCCGCACCGAGCGCGCCATCAACACCACGCGTTTTGCCCGGCAGTTCGCCTATGACGAGGCCGGCGACGAGGATCTCGATATCCTGCTGACGCTGGTGGATTGCCAGATCACCTACCGTTCGCGTTATCTGCTGGCGCCGATCCTGGCGCCGGTGCGCGACCTCGCCGTGCTCGACAGCTACAATCCGCGTTCGGTTGCGTTCCAGGTGACGGCGCTGAACGAGCACATTGCGGCGCTGCCGAGCCTGAAGGAGCACGGCCTGATCGAGAAGCCGCAACGGCTTGCGGTCGCGATGCAGGCAATGCTTGCGACCGCGGAGGCCGAGAAGCTCGAGGTCAAGACGCTGTTCGCGCTGGAGCAGGATCTGCTCAGCCTCGCCGAGGCGGTCGGGCAGCACTATTTCCCGCACGGCCCCAATGCCAGCCGCCCGGAAAAGCTGACGGGGCTGGCGTGATCTACGACATCCGTCACGTCACCACTTACGAGTATGAGAATCCGGTCAGCTTCGCCCGCTGCACGCTGCGGCTGGAGCCGAGGGGCGGCAACGACCAGGAGCTGATCTCGCATAATGTCGAGATCCGTCCGCGCCCCGCTGAGCGTCATGTTCGCCGTGATTTTTTCGGCACCCTGACCGAGAGCGTCGTGATCGAGGCCGCGCATCGCACTCTGCGCATCGACTCGCGCTCGCGCGTGAAGGTGTCGCGCCAGCCGCCGGCGCGCGCCGCTGCGAGCCCGGCCTGGGAGAGCGTTCGCGACATCGCCTTCGAGGCGACGAGCCTCGGGCCGTCCTCGCCGGTCGGCTATGTCTTTGCGAGTCCGCTGGTGCCGGTGCTGGGGCCGGTCAGCGCCTATGCGGCGACCAGCTTTGCGCCCGGCGCGGGCATCCTCGCGGGAGCGGTCGATCTCATGCATCGCATCCGCACCGAGTTTCGCTACGACCCCAAGGCGACGGTGATCTCGACGCCGCTCGACGAGGTCTTCGCCAAGCGCCATGGCGTCTGTCAGGATTTTGCCCATGTGATGATCGCGGGCTTGCGCGGGCTGGGCCTGCCCGCGGCCTATGTCAGCGGATATTTGCGCACCATTCCGCCGGCGGGCCAGCCGCGCCTGCAGGGCGCCGACGCCACCCATGCCTGGGTGTCGCTGTGGTGCGGGGCGGAGCTTGGTTGGGTCGATTTCGATCCGACCAACGATCTTATGGTCGCTGGCGACCATATCGTGCTCGCGGTCGGCCGCGACTTTTCCGACGTCTCGCCGGTCGACGGCATCATCGTCGGCTCGCCGAAGCAGAAGCTCGACGTCGCCGTCGACGTGCTGCTGGTGGAATGATTGCGGGTCCTGCCGTCGCGGCGCCGCCCCAGGACTGGGTGTATCGAACCGGCACCGCAACCGCGATATCGCGAGACACCACGGCAACATATTTCCGTATTTTCGTCACGGCATTTGGTCACGCGGCCCAAGATGGGCTATGCTGACGGTTGCGTCGAGGACAACAATGAGACGTCGGGAGTAGGCGTGGGACACCACCGACAAGCGGGGCTGCATCCATGATGACGTTGCCGAGACTGGCGGCCGAGTCCCTCGAGAAGTTGCTCGGTACGTTCATGCGTCGCCGGTACGACGAGACGTCCGCAAGTATTGTCGAGAGCGCGACCCGCACCGCGATGGAATGCATCGGCAACAGCGATGCGCTCTATCACAATATCGAGCATACGATGCTGGTGACGCTGGTCGGCCATTCCATTCTCAGCGGCCGAAGTCTTCATACGCATCTGTCGGCCGCGGACTACGTCCATGTCCTGATCGCCTGCCTCGCCCACGACATCGGCTATGTGCGTGGCCTGTTCGAGGAGGATGACGCCGACGGCTTCGTGATCGATGCGGCCGACACCAAGATCTCGTTGCCGCGCGGTGCATCGGACGCGAGTTTGATGATGTATCACGTCGATCGTTCCAAGCTTTATGTAACGCGGCGGCTGCGGCATATTCCCGGGCTGGATCCGGAACGCATTGCTCGCGCCATTGAGGGCACGCGGTTTCCGGCCCAGGAAGGCCAGGACTATGACGACGAGGCCTCGATCCTGCGCGCTGCCGACTTCATCGGCCAGCTCGGCGACCCCAATTATCTGCGCAAGGCCAACGCGCTCTACTACGAGTTCGAGGAGGTCGGCATCAATCGTCAGCTCGGTTATGACTCGCCGGCCGACGTCGTGAACCGCTATCCGCAATTTTACTGGAACAGCGTCGCACCGCACATCCAGACCGAGATCGGCTATCTCAACAAGACCGAGATCGGCCGGCAGTGGATCGCCAATCTCTACAGCAACGTATTCCGGGCCGAGCGCGACATCTCGCTGTCCGGCCCGCAGAAGTAACGACCGGGTAGTCGGGCTAGGTCTTCGAGCGAGTCCGCAAGCCAATCATGCAACAAAAAACAATCAGCACGGATATTCTCGACATCGCCTATCGCGAATACGGCGCGCCGGACGGCTGGCCTTGCATCATGGGCCACGGCTTTCCCTACGACGTGAACGCCTATGCCGAGACCGCGCCGATCATCGCGCAGGCGGGCGCGCGGGTGCTGGTGCCCTGGCTGCGCGGCTACGGACCGACGCGGTTCCGCTTTCCAGAGACGCTACGCTCCGGCGAGCAGGCGGCGCTTGGTGCCGATCTGCTGGCCTTCATGGATGCGCTCGGCATCAAGCGCGCGGTGGTCGGCGGTTATGACTGGGGCGGCCGCGCGGCCTGTGTGGTCTCGGTGCTGTATCCCGAGCGCGTGATCGGGCTGGTCTCCGGCAATTCCTACAACATCCAGAACATCGCCCGCGCCATGGAGCCGGCCTCACCGCCGGAGGAGGCGGCACTCTGGTATCAATATCTGTTCCACAACGAGCGCGGCCGCCGCGCGCTGGAGCGCAATCGGCGCGGCTTTGCGCGCCAGCTCTGGGCGATGTGGTCGCCGAAATGGACTTTCGACGACACGACGTTCGAGAACAGCGCAATCTCGTTCGACAACCCTGATTTCGTCGATGTCGTGATCCACTCCTATCGACATCGTTACGCGCTGGTCGCGGGCGATCCCGCATACGCCGCGATCGAGGCAAGGCTCGCAGGCCAGCCGCCGATCCGTGTCCCGACCATCGCGGTCGACGGCGACAGCGATGGCGTCAATTTCGGCACGGCGCATCACGCGCGCAAGTTCGAGGGCTTTTTCGAGGCACGCGTGCTCACGGATGCCGGTCACAACCTGCCGCAGGAGCGGCCGGCGGAATGGGCGCAGGCCGTGCTTGATGTGCGGCAAGCGGCGTCATAGAGCCGGGTTTCTCGTCCCACTGTCTCGCCGCCTGCCAGCTTCCGATTTTTCCTGATTCCGGGAACCTTTTCCAATCGCAGCCGTCCAAGCTGTGGGGCCGCTTTCTGTATGCGGTTCGTTGCAGGGGAGGTTCTCGATGAAGACACAAACACGCAGGCTGGAACGTGTCGCGGTCGCGCAGGCGCCGAGCGAACGGCCTGAGAGGGCCGACGTCGAGCAGGCGATCCGCACCATGATCCGCTGGGCCGGCGACGATCCCGCGCGCGACGGTCTACGCGACACGCCGGACCGGGTCACGCGCGCCTTCGAGGAGTATTTCTCCGGTTATGCACAGGATCCGACCGAAATTCTGCAAAAGACGTTCGAGGAGATCGAAGGCTATGACGAGATGATCGTCCTGCGCGGCGTTCGCTTCGAAAGCCATTGCGAGCACCACATGGCACCGATCGTCGGCCGCGCCTGGGTCGCATATATCCCGCAACGGCGCGTAGTCGGCATCTCCAAGCTCGCGCGTCTCGTCGACATCTACGCCAAACGGCTTCAGATCCAGGAGAAGATGACCGCGCAGATCGCCAACACGATCAACGATGTGCTGAGGCCCGAAGGCGTCGGGGTCATCATCAAGGCAACGCATCACTGCATGACCACGCGCGGCGCGCACAAGCCCGGGACCGATCTCGTCACCAGCCGCATGCTCGGCGTGTTCCGCGACAATGCGTTGACACGCCAGGAGCTGCTGGGGCTGGCCAATTCGGTCGATTGATCCGCGACAGTTCAAGGAGGCGACGCCATGACCGAGGACAAGAAGCCAAGCGGGCCCGACCTGTGCAGGGGCGTGTCGCTCGCCGAGTTCAAGGACGGCAAATTGCTCGGCCATGTCGGCGAGGAAGATGTCCTGCTGGTGGAGGCCGGCAGCGAGATCTTTGCGATCGAGCCGGCCTGCAGCCACTATCACGGTCCGCTCGCCGAAGGGCTGGTGGTTGACGACACCATCCGCTGCCCCTGGCATCACGCCTGCTTCTCCTTGCGGTCAGGCGAGGCGACCCGTCCGCCGGCGCTGAATGCGCTGGCGGTGTGGGAGGTCTCGCGCGATCAGGACAAGATCATCGTTCAGCGCAAGCGCGAGATGCCGAAGGCTTCGGTGCCTCACCGTACAGCGCCAGCGCCGGAAAAATTCGTCATCATCGGCGGCGGCGCGGCGGCCTTCGCGGCGGCGCAGACGCTCCGTCGCGAGGGCTTTGCCGGCGCTATCACGATGCTCAGCAATGACAGCGCGATGCCGGCGGACCGGCCAAATCTCTCCAAGGATTACCTCGCGGGCAACGCGCCGGAGGATTGGCTGCCGCTGCGAGGCGAAGACTACTATCAGGACGCCGGCATCGACCTCAGACTCAGCACGAAAGTCTCCGCGATCGAGGCGAAGACGCGCGGCGTGACGCTGGGCAACGGCGACAGGCTGCCGTTCGACCGGCTGCTGCTCGCGACCGGCGCCGAGCCGGTCAGATTGCAGATTCCGGGTGCGGACCAGCCTCATGTCTACACCTTGCGCTCCGTCGCCGACAGCCGCGCCATCATCAAGGCGGCTGGCAGCGCCAATCGTGCGCTGGTGATCGGCGCCAGCTTCATCGGCCTCGAAGTTGCGGCTTCCTTGCGGGCACGCAAGATCGAGGTGCACGTGGTCGCGCCGGACGAACGGCCGATGCAGAAGGTGCTCGGTCCCGAGATGGGCGACTTCGTGCGCGCGCTGCATGAGGAGAATGGCGTCAACTTCCATCTCAAGGACACGGTGGAAAAGCTGGACGGCACGCGCGCCACGTTGAAGAGCGGCGGCGTGATCGAGGCCGAACTGGTCGTGGTCGGAATCGGCGTCAGGCCGCGCCTCGCGCTCGCCGAGCAGGCGGGGCTTGCGACCGACCGGGGCGTCAGCGTGAGCGAATATCTGGAGACCAGCGTATCCGGCATCTTCGCGGCCGGCGACATCGCGCGCTGGCCCGATCCGCATTCACGGCAAACCATCCGCGTCGAGCACTGGGTCGTGGCGGAGCGGCAGGGCCAGACCGCGGCGCGCAACATGCTCGGAAAGCGCGAGCGCTTCGACGCCGTGCCGTTCTTCTGGTCGCAGCACTATGACGTGCCGATCAACTATGTCGGCCACGCCGAGAGCTTCGACGACATCGCGATCGACGGCAGCATTTCCGGCAAAGACTGCCTGCTGAAGTACCGCAAGGGCGGCCGCGTCCTTGCGGTTGCTTCAATTTATCGCGATCTCGACAACCTCAAGGCCGAGCTGGAGATGGAGCGGACGCGCGGCTGAGGCGCCGCTTCCGAGCTTGGTTTGCGTCAATGTATGCTGCCCGCGAGGGCTGCTGTGCTGGCTGTCGTCCCGGCGGCGCCGCTAACCAGCAACTCGACGCAAGACCGCCTCGCGGAACTCCGCTGATCTGACGCGCTGACAGAAGCAGCACGCCGCGCCTGCCTCGCGCGGACGACCATCACCGGGGAGAAAGCATGAAAGCCGCTTTTGTCCTGGCCGCAGCGCTGGCTGCCTGCCTGTCTGCGCCGGCCTCCGCACAAAAATCCTATGGTCCCGGCGTCACCGACACCGAGATCAAGATCGGCAACACCATGCCCTATAGCGGGCCTGCGTCGCCGCTCGGCATCACCGGCAGGGTGATCGCGGCCTATTTTGACGAGGTCAACGAGAAGGGCGGCGTCAACGGCCGCAAGCTCAATCTGCTGTCGCTCGACGACGCGTTCTCGCCGCCGAAGACCATGGAAGCGGCACGGCGGCTGGTCGAGGGCGATGGCGTCGCCTTCATCTTCGCGACCATGGGCACGGCCCCGAGCTCGGCGATCGCGAAATATCTCAACAGCAACAAGGTGCCGCAGCTATTTCTGATCAGCTCGGCCTCGAAGTGGAACGACCCCGCCAACATGCCCTGGTCGATGGCGCTGCCTTGGGCCCCGAACTACACCAGCGAAGCCGCCATCGACGTCGCCTATGCCCGCGCCAAGAACCCCAATGCGCGCTTCGCGGTGCTCTATCAGAACGATGACGCCGGCAAGGAGTATCTGCGCGGCGTCAAGGAAGCGCTTGGCGCCGATGCAGACAAGGCGATCGCGATGGCGTCGAGCTTCGAGGTCGCCGACCCCACCGTCGATTCCCAGGTGCTGACGCTCGCCAACACCAAGGCCGACGTCTTCATGATCTATTCGGTGACGCCGCGCGCTTGCGCCCAGGCGATCCGCAAGGCGCATGAGGTCGGCTGGCAGGCGACGCGCTTCCTCGCCTCCGGCTGCGCCAACAAGGCGACTGTGATGGTGCCGGCCGGGCTCGACGCAGGCAAGGGCGTGCTCTCGCTCGGCTCGCTCAAGCCGTTCGTCGAGGTGCCGAAGGACGATCCGGCGATGACGATCTATATCGACTTCATGAAGAAGCGCCTGCCCAATGCCGACGTCAACAATGTTGCCGGTCTCTACGGCTACACCGTCGCCGAGGCGCTGGTGGTGCTGCTCAAGCAGTGCAAGGACAATCTGACGCGCGAGAACATCATGGCGCAGGCGGCGAACCTGAAGAACGTGCCGCTGTCGCTGCTGATGCCCGGCATCACGCTCAACACCACGCCGCAGGATTTCCGCCCGATCAAGGACGGCTATATGCTCCAGTTCGACGGCAACGACTGGATCGTGGCGAGCGAGCTGTTGCGCGGCACGTGATGGCAAGCCGGCTATCGCGGTTGGTGACGGCGCATCCTTCGAGACGCCCGCTTTCGCGGGCTCCTCAGGATGAGGGCGGAATGCGTAGCGGCAGGTTCAACAGGCGCGAATGCCGCTTAGCCTCACCCTGAGGAGACCGCGGAGCGGTCGTCACGAAGGGCGAAGCGTGCGTCCACCTACCACGGAAGCAAAGTGCGATCACCTTCAGCGAACAGGAGAGCAAAATGGATTTCCACCACTCCGACCGTTCGCTGGAGCTGCAGGAGCGCGTCCGTCAGTTCATGCGGACGCATGTCGAGCCGGTCGAAGAGCTCTATTACGAGCAGGTGAAGCCGGAAGCGACGCGCTACAAGACGCCGCAAGTGTTGCAGGACCTGAAACGGCTGGCGCGCGAGCAGGGGCTCTGGAACCTGTTCCTATCCGGCGAGCACGGACCCGGATTGACGAACCTCGAATATGCGCCCGTGAAGGAGATCATGGGCCGCATCCTCTGGGCGCCCGAAATCTTCAATTGCTCGGCGCCCGATGTCGGCAACATGGAGGTGCTGGCAAATTACGGCACGCCCGCGCAGCAGGAGCGCTGGTTGAAGCCGCTGCTGGAAGGACGCATCCGCTCCGGCTTCTCGATGACGGAGCCGCAGGTCGCCTCCAGCGACGCCACCAACATCCAGTGCCAGATCGAGCGAGACGGCGGCGACTACGTCGTCAACGGCCGGAAGTGGTTCACGTCAGGCGCAATGAACGAGGATTGCGATATCCTGATCGTGATGGGCAAGACCGCGCCCGACGATCCCGATCGTCATCGCCAGCAATCCATGATCCTGGTGCCGAAGGCGACGCCTGGCGTGCGCATCGTCCGGGACATGCTCACTTACGGCTACGACGACGCGCCGGTCGGCCACCCCGAGATCGTCTACGAGAACGTCCGTGTGCCCGCCGAGAACATCCTGCTCGGCGAAGGCCGCGGCTTCGAAATCGCGCAAGGTAGGCTCGGCCCCGGCCGCATCCATCATTGCATGCGGCTGATCGGTTGCGCCCAGCGCGCGCTGGAATTGATGTGCCAGCGCGCGGTCTCCCGCACAGCCTTCGGCAAGCCGCTCGCGGAGCAGGGCTCGGTGCGCGAGGACATCGCACATTCATTCTGCGAGGTCGCGCAGGCGCGCTTGCTCACGTTGCAGGCCGCCGACAGGATGGACCGCGAAGGCAACAAGGCCGCGCGCGACCTGATCGCGGCCGCCAAGATCGTGGTGCCCAGCATGGCCGCCCGCGTCATCGACCGCGCCATCCAGATCCACGGCGCTGCCGGCGTCTCGCAGGATACGTTCCTCGCGCGTGCTTACGTCTACGCCCGCTTCATCCGTATCGGCGACGGACCGGATCAGGTGCATCTTGCGGCAGTGGGGAAGGAGCTGATCAAGCGCGGCGGGGTGATCGGCGTAGGCTAGAGCCTCCTGCTGCCGAACGACGATATGCAACGTCTCCTGCAGTCTCGCGCTGTTGCGGCTTTCACGGAAGTCCCGCAATTCGCTTCTATCGCTGAGCACGTAAGACTCCGGAAGTCGAAATCCGCGGCTCTCGGAGTCATGCTGCTGACGCAATTCCTGTCTTAGACGGCTACAACTAAAACACTGTGCGGGACCGATCTGGTTCCCACAAAGGTTCCGCAGCCGGGGTTCTCGAATCCGCAAAGAATTGGCGCAAGTTCGAAACGCCTCCGCGTTCGCTTGACCATGTTCTGCGGCATCGGGAACCGCACGATCCGGAAAATCAAAGGAGATCTGATGTTGTTCCGCTCGAGCGCCGCAATTTGCGGCGCCCTGGTTGCGCTTGCCGTTTCCGTTACCGTTGCTCGAAGTGCAACAAGTGAGGTTCAGCCAAGCGCTGTCGTCGATGCCGCCTCTGGGGATGCGATCGTTGGCGCAGCATCCACGTATAATCCATTCAAGCCCGGTAAAGAGGAAGGCGGCCCGAGCACAGCCTCCGGCGAGCGTTATGATCCCTCGGTATGGACGGCTGCCATCAAGACGAGCTTGCGTCGGAAATTTGGTGGGGTCCAATTCGGGGCGCGACCGAAATATGCTCTCGTCGAGGCCGTCGGCAAGAAGGTCATCGTCAAGATAAATGACGTGGGGCCGCTCAGGCCCGGCCGCATCATTGACCTCAATGAGCGGACGATGCGCCATTTCGATCCGAGCATGGAGCTCGGTGTCATTCCTGACGTCACAGTCAAGCCACTGTCCGGCGACGATTGGATTCCTGGGCCTGTTGGCTGAACGCTATACCCGAAGGAGGCACAGCACAGCCCTCAGGGATGGCGGAAAAGCTTCGTACTAACCGCGCTTCCTTCGCGCGTCGTGATGGCGTAGCGCGTCGACGATCACCTTGAATGCAGCCGAGTTCTGCCGCGAGGTCGGATAATAGACATAATAGCCATCGAATTTCGGCGACCAGTCGTCGAGCACGATGACGAGTTCGCCGGACCGGATGTGCTGCGCCACCATGTCTTCGGGGACATAGGCGATGCCGAAGCCCTTCACGGCGGCGTCGATCATCGCGCGCGACTCATTGAAGGTCACTTGTCCCTCGATGCGTACCCGCAAGTCAGAACCGTTCTTGGCGAACTCCCATACATAATGACCGCCCGCCGCCTCGCGACGTTTGATGCAGACGTGATCTAACAGATCTTGCGGATGCTTTGGTTTCGGGTGCTCTTTCAGATATCCGGGCGAGGCGACCGCGACGAGCCGCCAATCCGGGCCGATGCGCACCGCGATCATGTCTTTCTCGACACTCTCACCGAGGCGTATGCCTGCATCGAAACCGTCTTCGACGATGTTGCGGAAGGCCGTGTCGAGGCTGAACTCGACTTTGAGATCGGGATATTTTTTCAGGGCCGGCGACAGCTTTGGCCAGACGACCGTTTCCAGCGCATGTTCGGAGAGCGTGATCCGGACGGTCCCCGACGGCGTGTCGCGCAGGGACATCAGCGCCGCGATATCGCGCTCGATCTCTTCGATGCGGGGCGCAACCGAGGCCTGAAGTCGCTCGCCCGCCTCGGTCAGGCCGACGCTGCGGGTCGTGCGCGTGAGAAGCCGCAGGCCCATCTGCGATTCCAGGCGCTTGATCGTATGGCTGAGCGTCGACTGCACGACGCCCAGTTTCGCGGCGGCTTTCGTAAAGCTGCGCTCGCGGGCGACGGCTACGAAAGCCAGCAGATCGTTGAAATCCTGGCTTGCCATGGCTGCGACTATTCATGGCCCGCATCGATCAATGCAAGCAAATTATATCGTCTAATCGAGCACCGACCGGGCCTCTATCTGTTGTCAGGAACAGCGCCAGCCTGGGCGCCTCTCGACATATGGATGCCCGATGGACGTCACAACCGATCAGAAGACAACGCAGCCAATGGCCGCATGGAGTGCGGTTTTCGCGCTGTCGCTGTGCGCCTCGACGCTCGTCGCGTCCGAGTTCATGCCTGTCAGCCTGCTTACGCCGATCGCCAGCGGCCTTCACCTGACGGAAGGACAGGCAGGACAGGCCATTTCCGTTTCCGGGCTGTTCGCCGTTCTGGCCAGTCTGTTCATCTCGGCGGCGACGGCTGGCTTCGATCGTCGCTCGCTCTTGCTGTGGCTGACCGGCCTGATGCTGGTATCTGGGGTCATCGTAGCCTTCGCTCCCAACTATCCAGTCTTCATCGCCGGACGGGCGCTTGTCGGGATCACGATCGGCGGTTTCTGGTCGCTGTCGGCCGCGACGATGATCCGCCTGGTCCCGACCACCGACGTGCCGCGCGCTCTTGCGGTTCTCAATGGCGGCAATGCGCTCGCGACCACGATTGCTGCGCCGCTCGGCAGCTTTCTCGGCCAATACATCGGCTGGCGCGGTGCGTTCTTCTGTGTTGTTCCCGTCGCCGCGCTAACTTTTGTCTGGCAGTTCCTCACGCTGCCGGCGATGCCGAGCCAGGCGCGGGCCAGCGTGGCGGTAGCGTTCAAGGTCTTGCGCCACCCGCAAGTGCCTTACGGCATGCTCGCAGCCGCGCTGTTCTTCCTCGGACAGTTCGCACTCTTCACGTATTTGCGGCCGTTCCTCGAAACGGTAACGCGCGTCGATGTCACGACGATCTCGGCGCTCCTGCTCCTCATGGGGGTTGCGGGTCTCATCGGGACGTCGATCATCGGGTTCGTCATCCGCGAACGTCTCTACATGTCCCTCATTATCATGCCGTTCGCGATGGCTCTGATAGCCGTCGCAGTGACGGCATTCGGTTCGTCACCGATTGCAATTGCCCCGCTGATGTTCCTGTGGGGCTTCATCGGGACGGCCGCGCCCGTGGGTTGGTGGACGTGGGTCAGCAAGGCTTTGCCCAATGATGCCGAAGTAGGCGGCGGCCTGATGGTCGCGGTGGTGCAACTGGCCATCACCACGGGAGCGGCCGGCGGCGGCGTTCTCTTCGACTACAGCGGCTATCAAAGCACCTTTCTGTTCAGCGCCGCCATCCTCGCTCTCTCATCGTCCGTCATTTTGGTCGGAGCCCTTCGACGCAAGGCAACAGCCGACGTTCGATGCGCTGCTTGCGGGTCGGCGAGCCCGGCCTTGTGACGCAGCCTCGCCGACACGCCGAAAAGGAGACCACCAGACAGCAGCGCAGGCCGGGAACATCACGAAGATTTATATTTCCGAAGTGTATCCTGGAGCGGCTGAGCGCGTTGTGCGACAGCGACTTGACCGGCCCGCGATTGCGAGATCCAAATGCAGAATAGTGATGAGGTGCTCAGCAAAGTTCCTGAGGTCACACTTGGATTTTGGATCATCAAGATCCTTGCCACGACGCTCGGCGAAACCGGCGGTGACTTGGTTACGATGGGCTGGCTGCACGCTGACCAAAATGCTCAAAATGGCGGCTATTTGATCGGCACTGCCATCTTCTTTGCCGTGTTTGTTGCGGCAGTGATTGTGCAAATTTCGATGAGGCGGTTCAACGCCTGGATTTATTGGCTGGCCATTGTGGCCTCGACGACGGTTGGCACGGCGATGGCCGACCTTTTTGATCGCTCGTTGGGTGTCGGCTACACGGGAGGCTCGTCTATTTTGTTAGCCTGCGTATTGTGCTCGCTCGCCGCTTGGTATCTTGCCCTCGGCTCGGTGAATGTTCAGACGGTGGCCACGCCGAAGGTGGAAGCCTTCTATTGGATGACAATCACGTTTTCCCAGACGCTCGGCACAGCGCTTGGTGATTGGGTCGCGGATGCGGGACTTGGATACGAAGGTGGCGCACTTGTGTTTGGCGCTGGACTGGCTGTCCTTGTCGCTGCCTACTACTGGACCAACATCTCCCACGTGGTTCTGTTCTGGGCGGCCTTTATTCTCACCCGACCTCTCGGTGCGACGGTCGGAGACTTCCTCGATAAGCCGGTAAGCCAGGGTGGGCTTCATCTAAGCCGGCCCTTTGCCTCAGCGGTGTTGGCTGCGTGTATCCTCGCGTGCCTGCTGTTGCTGCCTCAGAGAGCGGGAAGGCATCCAGCGGCGACTGCAAGTTCCACATGATCCTGGCGAGGACACAGCGGTCGCTGATGTCTCCAACTTCGCCTCGTAGCCCAACTCTTCTATCGATTGGCATGCATCTTCGAAGGATGCGGGTAAGGGATGCTCTCGCTGGCTGACCGGATCAAGAGTGCCGCCCTAGTCCCGGAGGCGTGCAGGATTGAACGGATGGTTCGAGCAGGACTGCATGATGCCATCCTGCCGGTGTTTTGCCCGACGAGTCAAACGGCTTCGTAAAATCCGCAATGCGTCGCGGGGGCCGCCAAGCCATTGATATCGCTATCCCCGGCTACTGTGCATGGGGTTGTTTTCGCGTTTTTTGGTGAAGCGACCCCACCGCCGGCTCATCTGGCGGTGGACGCGCCGTCATCCCGCCTTTGCGATACCGCTGTCCGCCGACCCCGAGCGCAAGTTCTGGAAGAATTGTTCCACCTCGCGTGACAGCGTGTCCGCGGTTGCGGTCAGGCTGCTCGCCGCCGTGAGCACCGAGGATGCCGCCGTATCGGTCTCGCCGATGGCGTCGCGGAGCGAGGTGATGTTGGCGACGAGGGTTTCGTTGCCCTGCGCGGCCGACTGCGCGTTGGACGAGATCTCGCGCGTGGCGGCGTCCTGCTGGCCGATGGCGCCGGCGATCGCCGAGGTGACGTCGTTGATCTCGCGGACCGCGCCGCCGATCTCGCGCACGGCCTCGACCGCGTTGCGGGTGGAGGACTGGATCATCGAGACGTTCTCGCTGATATCGGCGGTCGCCTTCGCGGTCTGGCCGGCAAGCGCCTTCACTTCGTGTGCGACAACGGCAAAGCCGCGGCCGGCGTCGCCAGCGCGGGCGGCTTCGATGGTGGCGTTGAGCGCGAGCAGATTGGTCTGCTCGGCGATCGCCTGGATCAGGCTGAGCACGCCGTCGATGCGTTGCGTGGCGGCCGCCAGGCTCTCGATCTCGGCGATCGATTTCTCGGTGCGCTGGCCGGTCTGCTCGACCGCGCTGGCCGACTGCCGCACCTGCCGGCCGATCTCCACCACCGACGCCGACAACTCCTCCGCTGCACCCGCGACCGCCGTGACGTTGTGGGAGGCCTGTTCGGTGGCGTTCGCCGCCGTGCCGGCGCGGCTGCTCGCATCCGCGGTGACGCGGGTGATGGTCTGCGCCGTCTCGCGCATGACGGAGGCGTTGTCGCTGAGGCCGCGCATGATCGCGCCGATCGCCTCGCGAAAAATGTCGACGGATTGCTCGATATGGCGGGCGCGCTCCTCGCGCGCAGCGGAGTCCTGCGAGACCTGCGAGGCAAGGTTGCGGTTGCGCCCCATCGCGTCCTGGAAGATCTGGATCGCGCGTGCCAGCGCGCCGATCTCGTCGGCGCGGTCAGCGTGCGGCACCACGACGTTCTCGGCGCCGTCTGCGACCTGCTTGATGGTCGCGGTGATGGCGGAGAGGGGACGGGCGATCGAGCGGGCGATGATGACGATGCCGATCACGACCAGCGCCAGCGCCACGCCGCCGAGGCAGGTCAGGACGAGCGAGAGGATGCGATTGGTCTCGATCTCATGCGCGATCTGCCTGCCGCGCTCGGCATAGACCTTGGACAGCGCCTCGAGATCCTTGTTCAGCGCCGAGCGCACGGCGCGGTTGGCGTCGTTGTCGCCCCATTCGCGGCCCGCGGCCGCATTGATCTCGACGCCGCGCCGCACCAGCTCCTTGCGGAATTCGACGAACTGCTCGATGCGCTTCTTGAAGGTGGCGAACTGTTCTGCATCGTCAGCCCGGACGATGGTTTGCCAGCGTTTCACGACGTCGAGGATCTGGGCGTTGAACTTGAGCAGGCCCTCGCCGTATTTCTTGACGACGGCAGGCTCCGTCGACATGTAAACGCCGCGCGATTCCATCACGACCGCATAGACCAGCGAGTTGACCCGCTCGACGTTGAGCGCGGCGGCGTTCGCGGTCTCGATCGCGCTGGTCAGGTCGGCGCCGCGGCGGCTGTTGTAGTCGGACAGCATCGCGATCGCCGCCGTCAGCAGCGCGAACAGCGCGAAGATTGCGTACAGCTTGTTGGCAAGCGTAAAGCGGCCTGCCAGGCCGGCGGCATTCCCAGATTGGTTGATGGTCATGATGTTCAAGGGCCCTGAATGGCCGGGAGCGGCCGGGAGAGCGCGGTCGTGCAAAATTGATGCAAAACTATGCAGAATGAAGATGGACGCTGCGTTAACGCGGGGTTTGCCCCCCTTCGCCCTTGGTCGAAAGAAAGGTAAGATATTTCAGCGTCTTGATCTGAAGGTATAGTCTTGGGTTCGTGATAGTCTTGGGATCGTGCTGGACTCGGTCACTGGCCGACGAACCCCCGGAGAGACCCTTGGTCTACCGCCACACCATCGACGCCACGACCTACACGTTCCCGGATTTGCGCGACCTGCTCGCCAAAGCGACCCCGCCGCGCTCCGGCGACCGGCTGGCCGGGATTGCCGCCGCCAGCGCCGAGCAGATGATCGCGGCGCGGATGGCGCTCGCCGACGTCCTGCTCGGGCAGTTCTTGCAGGAAGCCGTCATCCCCTATGAAGCCGACGAGGTCACCCGCCTCGTCATCGACAGCCACGACGCCAGGGCCTTCGCGCCGGTGGCCTCGTTGACCGTCGGCGCCTTCCGCGACTGGCTGTTGTCGGATGCCGCCACGCCGGAAATCCTGCGCAAGCTGGCGCCCGGTATCACGCCGGAGATGGCGGCCGCGGTCTCAAAGCTGATGCGCAACCAGGATCTGATCCTGGCGGCGCGGAAATGCGAGGTCACCACCGCTTTCCGCAACACCATCGGCCTGAGGGGCCGGATGAGCACCCGGCTCCAGCCCAACCATCCCTTTGACGACGCCAGGGGCATCACCGCCTCGATCCTCGACGGCATCCTGCTCGGCGCCGGCGATGCCTGCATCGGCATCAACCCGGCGAGCGACGACCCGGCTGTGATCGGCCAATTGCTGCGGCTGCTCGACGAGATCATCGCGCGGCTGAAAATCCCGACCCAGGCTTGTGTGCTGACCCATGTCACCACGACGCTATCGCTGATCGGGCAGGGTGTGCCGGTCGACCTCGTCTTCCAGTCGGTCGCCGGCACCGAAGCTGCCAACCGCAGTTTTGGTGTCGACCTCGCGCTGCTGAAGGAGGCGCAGGACGCCGGGCTGTCGCAGAAGCGCGGCACGGTCGGGCAGAACGTGATGTATTTCGAGACCGGGCAGGGCTCGGCGCTGTCGGCCAATGCCCATCACGGCGTCGACCAGCAGACCTGCGAGGCCCGCGCCTATGCGGTCGCCCGCGCCTTTGCGCCCCTCCTGGTCAACAGCGTGGTCGGCTTCATCGGCCCGGAATATCTCTACGACGGCAAGGAAATCATCCGGGCGGGGCTGGAGGATCACTTTTGCGGCAAGCTGCTCGGCCTGCCGCTGGGGATCGACATCTGCTACACTAACCATGCCGAGGCGGACCAGGACGACATGGACAATCTGCTGACGCTGCTCGCGGCCGCCGGCGTCACCTTCATCATGGGCGTCCCCGGCGCCGATGACGTCATGCTGAACTATCAGTCCACGTCTTTTCACGACGCGCTCTACGTCCGCGACGTCTTCGGACTGCGTCGTGCGCCGGAATTCGACGACTGGCTGGCGCAGTCGGGCATTGTGGGCGCTGACTTCCGGCTTGCCGGCGATGCTGGCCTGCTGCCCGATTTTGCCTCCCGGCTGATCGCGTGACGCGGCGGAGCACCCGGCGGCTTGAGGAAACCATTGGTCCCTCCGGGAATTATGCTCATGCCACAATATTGAGAAATTCCGGCGACAGCATTACGCTATACGTCGGGCTGGCAATTTCCGCGGCTATGTCGAGCGTGGCGGGGGAGCTTTGATGCGAGCTGAAAGTAACGGTACCTCCCGGCGGATTCTCTGCGTGTTTCCGCGATACACTTCGTCGTTCGGAACGTTCGAGCATTCCTATCCCCTGACCGATGGCGTCCGCGCCTTCATGCCGCCGCAGGGGCTTTTGCTGCTCGCGGCCTATCTACCCAGGGAATGGCAGGTCAAATTCGTCGACGAGAATCTTCGCCGCACGACGAAGGAGGAGTTCGAATGGGCGGAGGCGGTCTTCGTCAGCGGCATGCACATCCAGCGCCAGCACATGAACGATATCTGCCGGCGCGCCCATGAATTCGACTTGCCGGTCGCGCTCGGCGGTCCCTCGGTCAGCGCCTGTCCGGACTATTATCCGTCGTTCGACTATCTCCATGTCGGCGAACTCGGCGACGCCACCAACCAGCTGTTCGAGATCCTGTCGCGCGACATCTCGCGTCCCGAGGCCCAGGTGGTGCTGACCACCAAGGACCGTGTGCCGATGACGGAGTTTCCGATCCCGGCCTACGAGCTCGCCGACGTGAAGAAATACTTTCTCGGCAGCATCCAATATTCCAGCGGCTGTCCCTATCAGTGCGAGTTCTGCGACATCCCCGGACTCTACGGCCGCAACCCGCGCCTCAAATCGCCCGAGCAGATCATCGCCGAGCTCGACCGACTGCGCGAATGCGGCATGACCGACACGGTCTATTTTGTCGACGACAATTTCATCGGCAACCGCAAGGCGGCGCTGGACCTCTTGCCGCACCTGATCGAATGGCAGAAGAGGACCGGCTACGTGGTGCGGCTCGCCTGCGAGGCGACGCTCAATATCGCCAAGCGGCCCGAAATCCTCGAGAAGATGCGCGAGGCCTATTTCGTCACCATCTTCTGCGGCATCGAGACGCCCGACCCCGATGCGCTGAAGGCGATGCACAAGGACCACAACATGATGGTCCCGATCCTCGAGGGCGTGCAGACCATCAACTCCTACGGCATGGAGGTCGTGTCCGGCATCATCATGGGGCTCGACACTGACAAGCCGAACACGTCCGAGGTGCTGCTCGACTTCGTCGAGGAGTCCCAGATTCCGCTTCTCACCATCAATCTGCTTCAGGCGCTGCCGAAGACGCCGCTGTGGGACCGCCTGGAGCGCGAGGGACGCCTGGTCGAGGACGACAGCCGCGATTCCAATGTCAACTTCCTGTTGCCCTATGACGACGTCGTCGCATCCTGGAAGCACGCCATGGCCGTCGCCTACGAGCCCGAGAAGGTCTACGCGCGCTTCCAATATCAATGCGACCACGTTTACGTGCACCGCCTGAAGGTGCGGACGCCGGATGAGATGAAGACCTGGCCCAACATCAGGCGCGGCCTCGTCATGCTGCGAAATATCTTCTGGAAGGTCGGCGTGCTCGGCGACTACAAGCGCGTGTTCTGGAAGTTCGCGCTGGGGCGCATCAAGCGCGGCGATCTCGAAGGCCTGATCGGCTGCACCCTGATTGCGCATCATCTCATCACCTTCGCGCGTGAAGCATCGAGCGGCGAGACGAATGCGTCGAACTATTCGCTGCGGCTGCGCGAGGCTTCCGTTCCCGCCGAATGACGCAACATGTCTGACCCGGCCATTCCGCGCCGCCCGACCCTCGATCTGCGGTCGCTCACGCCTGCGCGCGTCGCACTCGGGCGCAGCGGCGCGAGCGTGCCGACGCGCGCGCTGCTCGACTTCACGCTGGACCATGCCCGTGCCCGCGATGCCGTGCATGCCGCCTTCGACGCGCAGCGACTGGTCGCCGATCTCCGCGCGCTTGGCCTCGTCGCCACCGAGGCACGGAGCCGGGCGGTCGAGCGCAGGGACTATTTGCGGCGTCCCGATCTGGGCAGGCAGCTCGATGCCGGATCAGTCGAGGCTCTGACGCGAAGTGCCTCGGGGCCGTGCCCACTTGTGGTCGTGATCGGCGACGGCCTGTCGGCGGCAGCGGTCCACGCCCATGCGGCCGCGCTGATGACACGTCTGGTGCGGCTGCTCGCAGCCGACGATGATGTCGCGATCGGCCATGTCGTCGTCGCCTCAGGCGTGCGCGTCGCGCTCGGCGACGAGATCGGTGCCATTCTCGGTGCGCGCATGGTCCTGACGCTGATCGGCGAGAGGCCGGGCCTGTCGGCGCCCGACAGCCTCGGCGCCTATCTGACTTTCGCACCGAAGCCGGGCCGCACCGATGCCGAGCGCAATTGCGTGTCGAACATCCACAAGGCGGGTTTGAGCTATGACGAGGCTGCTTTCAAGATCGCCTGGCTGGTTCGCGAAGGGCTGGCCCGGGAGGTCACCGGCGTGGCGCTGAAAGACGAGAGCGCGGACCGCGCGCCGCGTCGAATTGGCATGGCTTTGCCCTTATGACGGGCATTACGGCAAAATCGCCACATCTTGATCGATTTGGCCACACTTCGCCTGCTTGCGAGAAGGGTGATTGTCCTGCTAAACCCCTCGCGGCGATTTTCCGCGCATTTTCAAAGGCAAGCCTCCCATTGGTATGGCATTTTCAAGCCGTTCGCGGGGCGCAACAAGCTCACAGACCGAGCCGATTTAGGAACTGGACAAGGCATGCTCGAAAAGCACCGTGAGAATGAGGTTCATGTCGAGAAGGTCGAGCAGGGACCTGCGTCCTCGATCGCCTTCGGGCTTGAGCGCATCGGGCTGATCGCCGTCCGGGCACCGATCGTTTCCTGCATCGTCCTGCTCGTGCTTATCATCGGCGCCGTGTTCGGCATTCACCGGATCAAGATCGACGATTCGCTGTCGCAGCTCTTCCGCTCCAATTCCCGCGAATTCCACCAGTATGAAGAGGTGACCAAGAAGTTCCCGGCCGAGGAGTTCGACGTCCTCGTCGTGGTCGAGGGCAAGACCCTGCTGGCGCGGAAAAACCTCGAGAAGCTGCGCGACTTCGTCACCGACATGCAATTGGTCGAGGGCACGCGCGGCCTGGTCTCGCTGTTCTCCGCGCGTCAGGCGCCGGCGCCGGGCAAGCTGCCGGCCGCGCTGTTCCCGGCCGACCTGCCTGAAGGCGAGGCCTATGACAAGTTCATCGAGACCGTCAAAAACAACGAGATCATTCGCGGCAAGCTGTTGTCGGAGGACGGCACGCTGGCGCTGATCGTGCTTTCGCTCGATCCGGAGGTGGTCGCCTCCAACAAGCTGACCAAGACCGTCGCCGATATCCGTGCGCTGATGAAGGAAGACCTCAGCGACACCGGGCTCAACGTGCAGCTCTCCGGCGTGCCGGTCATGCAGCTCGAGATCCGCAACGCGGTCGAGCGCGATGGACTCACCTACAACATCCTGGGCATTCTCGCCGGCTGCGTCATCGCCATCATCTTCTTCCGCAAGGTTTCGTTCATGGTGGCGGCGGCGTTCCCGCCGATGATCGCGATCCTGCTGGCGCTCGGCGCGCTCGGCTGGGCCAATTTCAATCTCAACATGTTCCTGAACGTGATGACGCCGCTCATCATGGTCATCAGCTTCTCCGATTCGATGCAGCTCACCTTCGCCGCGCGCGACCGGCTGATCGCAGGTCAGGACAAGTATACCGCGTTCAAGAACGCGGTGCTGGTGGTGGGGCCGGCCTGCGTGCTGACGCACGGCACCGCCGGTATTTCGTTCATTGCGCTCCAGTTCTCCGACTCCGACCTGATCCGCAAATTCGGCGAGGCGGGTCTCGCCGCAACCATGATCGCTCTGGTCGCGGTGCTGTCACTGGTGCCGGTGTTCGGCGTACTGCTGGTGCGCAACGAGCAGACGTTCGCGACCAAATTCCAGAGTGCCGATGCGGGCGTGCAGGCGCTGCGCAATTTCTGCTACTGGATCGCGGTGCGCATGGTGGGCCGCCCCGGCCTGTTCAGTCTGATCGCGGTGGTGTTCGTCGCCGGCCTCGGCGTCATCTACGCCAATCTGGAGCCGCGCTACCGGCTCGCCGACCAGGTGCCGGACAAGCGCCAGGCCGTCGCCGCCAGCGACCGGCTCGATGCCAAGCTCACCGGCGCCAACCCGATCAACGTGCTGATCAAGTTCCCCAAGGATGAAACGCTCTATTCGCCGGAGACGCTGCAAACAATCGCGGACGTGCACGCGACCGTGGAGAAGGCGGCTGGTGTCGGCAACGTCTGGTCGGTCGAGACTCTGCGCCGCTGGCTTGCGGACAAGGCCGGCACCGCCGACGTCGCGACGCTGAAGGAATATGTCAGCGTCATTCCTGAGCATCTGGTGCGGCGTTTCATCGATGCCCAACAGGATGCGGTCTTGGTGGCCGGCCGCGTGCCGGACAAGGATTCCAGCCAGCTCCTGCCGATTGTCGACAAGCTCGATTCCGAGCTCGACGCCGTTCGCAAGAAGCACCCCGGCTACGAGGTGGCGGTGACGGGTCTTGCCGCGATCGCGGCGCGCAACTCGGCCGGCATGATCGAGAAGCTGAATCGCGGGCTCACCGTCGAATTCGCGCTGGTCGCGATCTTCATCGGCCTCGCCTTCCGCTCCTGGGTCGTGATGTTCGCCTGCATCCTGCCGGGCATCTTCCCGGTGGTGATGTCGGGAACGGTGCTGTGGGCAATGGACGAGGGCCTGCAATTCGCCAGTGTCGTGGCGCTGACCGTCTCGTTCGGCCTGGGGCTGAGCGCAACCATCCACTTCCTCAACCGCCTCAGGCTCGAGAGCAAGCCGGGCGTCGGTTCGGCGCTCGCGGTGGAGCGCGCGACCGTGCTGGTCGGCCCGGCGCTGATCTTGACGACGCTGGTGCTGGCCTGTGGCCTCGTCGTCACCGTGTTCTCGGACCTGCCGTCGCTGCGGCTGTTCGGCTGGCTCAGCGCCTTCTCGATGGTCATGGCCCTCGTCGCCGATCTCTTCATCCTGCGGCCGACGGCGATGTGGCTGATCAATCTGCACGCCAAGCTTCAAGGCGCTGACAAGCGCGCGATCTGAATCGATCGCGACGAACGGTCGACCTGATAAACGAAAAACCCCTGGCTCGCGAAAGCCAGGGGTTTGTTTTGATCTGAGGTCTGGGAAGCGTGAAGGCTATCAGCCCTTCGTCATCGTGATGTTGACGCCGCGGATCTCGCCCTTGGAGGAGATCTGCACCGTCTGCTTGGTGCCATTGGTGCGCAGCGACAAATTGGCGGCGAAGCCGTTGGCCTCGACGAACACCTCGATCTGGCCGCCGCCGGCGGTGCCTTGCAAATTGCCGAAGATGTTGCGGTTGGACTCGCTCCAATTGCCGGAGATGCGCTCGCCCTGGCTCGTCACGTCGCTGGTGAGGTCGAACTTGTAGCTGTCGGACGCGCAGTGCAACGCCTGCTTGAGGCTGAGACCGGTACCGGCGACCTTGTAGTCCGCCTTGCAGCGGATGCGCTCGGTGGAGCCGTCGGACAGCGACACCGTGCCGGTGCCGGTCCACGCGCCTTCGAAACCTGCAAACGGTCCGGACGACTGAGCCTGGCTTGCCGAAACTGAGAAGAGCAGCGCAGCCCCGATGCCGGCCGCCTTGATTGCCTGTCCAGATCGCCCAAAGAATTTCATCTTAAAATATCCCGTTTTAGAAGGACGTCCGCTTATCACCAAGAACGTCTCGCCACATCGAAAGTTTAGTGTTCCGAGCCAGTGTCAGGTTCAATGCCTGACTGCCAGAGATGGCGGTTCACGACGCCTCGCGCCATGCTCCGACCTCGCGATTTGCGGTGTTTCGGCATGTTTCTGGCGCCCAAGGCGGGGACGAGAGATGCAGCTCTGCAACAGGTGCGCAGCAAAACGCGCCGCACCTGAATTATGGCGTAGTATCAATCTCTTACATTTGCCAGAGAAGGCGCAGGGAAGACCTGATTTGGTGGATCTGGCGCCAATTTGGCCGCATTTACCAGTGCTTGTGCCTTCTCCTAGGCTGCACTTTCCGCGGCAACTTGCCATCAGAACAATCCGTTTCCGGTCGTCCCCCTGTGTGGTCCGGGATCGGCGCGATTCTGCCGTCAGAATGAAGGAATACAATGCGTAAGCTTCTCGTCGCTCTCACCTTGCTGTCGGCCTCCCTCTCGACCGCAGCGTTCGCCCAGCAAGGGCGCGGCACGGACTCCGAGCAGAAGGCCTGCTCGCGCGATGTGCAGAAGCTCTGCCGGCCGGTCATCGATCAGGGCGATTTCACCATTCTGGCCTGCCTCAAGGAAAACCGGGCCAAGATTTCGCAGGCCTGCGACCAGGTCCTGAAGAACCACAACCAGTAAGCTCGGCCACTGGCCCACAAGGGCGGCCCCGGGGTCGCCTTTTCGGGCCGAACCCGGAAGGGCAGCCATCGAGAGACAGGATTGGTTTTGCGGCCGTATTCCCCTATATGGGGGCCGCGGCGGCATCGCCGGCATGAGCCCGCGCGAGCGAAAAAGCCCTTCCTGTCCAAACGATTGTAGACCAGCCCTCGATGACCTCTGCGAGCGAATTGCGATCCGGCAAGGGTGAGCGCGACGAGAATTTTCCCGTCGCGTCCTGGATCATTCATCCGCGTCATCGCGCCTTGATCCTGGCGTATTACAATTTCGTCCGCACCGCCGACGACATTGCCGACCACGCCACGCTGCCGGGCGACGAGAAGCTCGCTTATCTCGACCTGCTCGAGGCGGAATTGCTCGGCACGGGCGACACCCAGGCCGAGGCCGTCAGCTTGCGGCGCGCACTGGCCGAACGCGGCATGGCGCCGCGCCACGCACTCGACGTGCTCATCGCGTTCCGCATGGACGTGACCAAGCTACGCTACGAGAACTGGGACGAGGTCATCCATTATTGCCGCTACTCGGCGATGCCGGTCGGCCGCTTCATGCTCGACGTTCATGGCGAGAGCACGTCGACCTGGGCCGCGTCGGACGCGCTCTGCGCGGCGCTGCAGATCAACAACCACCTTCAGGATTGCGGCAAGGATTTTCGCGAGCTCAACCGCGTCTATCTGCCGCGCGATGCGCTGGCCGCAAGCGGCGCCTCGGTCGAGCAGCTCGGGCTGACGCAGTCGCCGCCGGCGATGCTGGCCTGCCTTCAGGCGCTCGCCGTGCGCAACGAAGCGCTGCTCAACGAGGGCAGGTCGCTCAGCGCGGAGATCAGGGACTTCCGCCTCGGCGTCGAAGTCTCGGTGATCCAGGCCTATGCCGACCGCATCGTGCGCCTGTTGAAGGTGCGCGATCCCCTGCGCGAGCGCGTGCACCTGAACAAGTTCGAGCTCCTCACCTTCAGCCTCGCCGGCATGATCGGCGAAGTCGGCCGCCGCGTGATCGGACGCAAGGCCATTTCCAGACCGGGGACTGCACATGACGCTTGAGGCGACCTCGCCCGGCGCCAATTATGGCTCGACCGCATCCGGCAGTTCGTTTTACGCCGCGATGCGCATCCTGCCGCACGACCAGCGCGAAGCGATGTTCCAGATCTACAGCTTCTGCCGTCAGGTCGATGACATCGCCGATTCCGATGGCCCGCGCGACGAGCGGCTCGCCGCACTTCAGGCGTGGCGCAACGACATCGATGCGCTCTACCAGGGCAACCCGCCGCCGCGGCTGAAGGACTACGTCGCCTCGGTGAAGAACTTCGGCCTCAAGCGCGAGGATTTCCTCGCCATTGTCGACGGCATGGAGATGGACGTGCCGCAGGACATCCGCGCGCCCGACATGGCGACGCTGGATCTCTATTGCGATCGCGTCGCGAGCGCCGTGGGGCGGCTGTCGGTCCGGGTGTTCGGCCTGCCGGAAGAAGACGGCGTCGAGCTCGCCCATCATCTTGGCCGGGCGCTCCAGCTCACCAATATCCTGCGCGACATTGACGAGGACGCGGGTCTCGGCCGGCTCTATTTGCCGCGCGAGGCGCTGCTGCATGCCGGCATCACCTCCAACGATCCGGACCGCGTGATCATCGAGCGTGCGCTGCCGAAGGTCTGCCTGCCGCTGGCGCAGCGCGCCAAGGTGTATTTCGAAAAGTCGGACGAGATCATGAACCGCAACCGCCGCCGCGCGGTGCGCGCGCCCCGAATGATGTCGAAATACTACCATGCCATTCTGGACCTCCTGATCGCGCGCGGTTTCGACGCGCCGCGAGAGCCGGTGCGTGTGTCGAAAGTCACGCGCATCTTGATCCTGCTCCGTTACGCTCTCATCTGATGCAAAAAACAGCTCATATCATCGGCGCCGGAATTTCCGGCCTTTCCGTTGCCGTGCGGCTCGCCAATGCCGGCTTCAAGGTCGCCGTGCACGAGGCGACGCACCACGCCGGCGGCCGCTGCCGTTCGTATTTCGACGGCGCCACCAATCTCACCATCGACAATGGCAATCATCTGCTGCTGTCGGGCAACAGCCATGCGCGCGCCTATGCGCGATCGATCGGCACCGAGGCGGGCCTGGTCGGACCGGAGCGCGCGCAGTTTCCCTTCGTCGATATCACGACCGGGCAGCGCTGGCAGATCGATCTCGGCGACGGTCGGCTGCCGACCTGGGTGCTCGACGAGAGTCGCCGCGTTCCCGACACCGGGCTCACCGATTATCTGAAGCTGGCGCCGCTGATCTGGGCGTCTGAAGAGACGCTGGTGGGCAAATCCATTCCCTGCGAGGGCGTGCTCTATCAGCGCCTGGTGCAGCCGCTGCTGCTCGCAGCGCTCAACGTCGATCCTCCCGAAGGCTCGGCGGGGCTTGCCGGCGCGATCGTGCGCGAGACGCTGCTCGCCGGCGGGCAGGCCTGCCGCCCCCTGATCGCGCGCGACGGACTCAGTGACGTTCTGATCGAGCCCGCCGTGAAATTCTTGACCGAGCGCGGGCACTCCGTTCAACTCGGCCACGAACTGCGTTCCTTTGCGAACAATGACGGCAAGGTCGGCGCGCTGAATTTCGGCGGCGAGGATCTGATCCAGATCGGCGCTGGCGACGTCGTCGTGATGGCGGTGCCGCCGCGCGCCGCCTCCAACCTGCTGCCCGGCCTGAAGACGCCGACCGAATTCCGCGCCATCGTGAATGCGCATTTCCGCGTTGAGCCGCCAGCGGGATCAGCTCCGATCCTCGGCGTGATCGGCGGCGTCGTGGAGTGGCTGTTTGCGTTCCCGAACCGGCTTTCGGTCACCATCAGCAACGGCGACCGCTTGGTCGACATGCCGCGCGAGGAACTCGCGCAGGTGATCTGGAACGATGTCTGCAAGGCCGGTGGCGTTTCCGGCGAGCTGCCCCCCTGGCAGATCGTGCGCGAGCGCCGTGCCACATTTGCGGCGACGCCGGCGCAGAATGCCCTGCGCCCGGGGCCGGTCACTGCGTTCAAAAACCTGTTTCTTGCAGGCGATTGGACTGCTACGGGATTGCCTGCAACCATCGAGGGATCGGTCCGATCCGGCGATCGCGCCGCCGATCTGGTTCTGGCCGCCAAGGGATACTGACAGGCGGCCCTGACGGGCATTTGTCCCCGGTCAATTTCGGTCAATTTCAATCGACTAACGGAGCAATCGAGCGAGATGGAGTCCGTGAACGCGACCAACCGCGAAGCCCGAGAATCTATGAACTTGGACTCCAGGAACCTGGAATCCAGGAACCTGGACTCGAGCATTGCGTCGGCCATCGAAGGCGTCCTCGGCTTCCAGCAATCCGACGGCCATTGGGTGTTCGAGCTCGAGGCCGATTGCACCATTCCGGCCGAATACGTCCTGCTTCGTCATTATCTTGCCGAGCCGGTCGATGCCGTGCTCGAGGCCAAGATCGCCAATTATCTTCGCCGCGTTCAGGGGGCTCATGGCGGCTGGCCGCTGGTGCATGACGGCGAGTTCGACATGAGTGCCAGCGTAAAGGCGTATTTCGCGCTGAAGATGATCGGCGATTCCACTGACAGCCCGCACATGGTGCGTGCGCGCGAGGCGATCCACGCCCGCGGCGGCGCGATCAACAGCAATGTCTTCACGCGCTTCTTGCTTGCGATGTACGGCATCGTGACCTGGCGCGCCGTGCCGGTGCTGCCGATCGAAATCGTGCTGCTGCCGTTCTGGTCGCCGTTCCATCTCAACAAGATCTCCTACTGGGCCCGCACCACCATGGTGCCGTTGATGGTGCTCGCAGCGCTCAAGCCGCGCGCGAGGAATCCGAAGGCTGTCGGCATCGACGAGCTGTTCCTCCAGGATCCGCGCTCGATCGGCATGACTGCCAAGGCGCCGCACCAGAGCCTGGCCTGGTTCGCGCTGTTCCGCGCGCTCGACCACATCCTGCGTGTGGTCGAGCCGATGTTTCCCAAGAGCCTGCGCAAGCGTGCCATCGACGCGGCGCTCGCCTTCACCGAGGATCGGCTCAACGGTGAGGACGGCATGGGCGCGATCTATCCGCCGATGGCCAATATCGTCATGATGTACGACGCGCTCGGCAAGGACGAGAATTTTCCGCCGCGTGCGATCACGCGCCGGGGCATCGACAAGCTGCTCGTGATCAAGGACGACGAGGCTTATTGCCAGCCCTGCGTCTCACCGGTGTGGGACACGACGCTGACCGCGCACGCGCTGCTGGAAGCCGGCGGTGACAAGGCGGTGCCTGCCGCTAAGCAGGGCCTCGACTGGCTGATCCCGAAGCAGGAGCTCGCGGTGAAGGGCGACTGGGCGGTGAAGCGGCCCAATGTCCGTCCGGGCGGCTGGGCCTTTCAGTACAACAATGCCCATTATCCCGATCTCGACGACACCGCGGTGGTCGTGATGTCGATGGACCGCATGCGCCGGGAGCACGGCGCGACCGGCTATGACGCCGCGATCGACCGTGCCCGTGAGTGGATCGAAGGCATGCAGAGCGACGACGGCGGCTGGGCTGCCTTCGACGTCAACAACCTCGAATATTATCTGAACAACATCCCGTTCTCCGACCATGGCGCGCTGCTCGATCCGCCGACCGAGGACGTCACCGCGCGCTGCATCTCGATGCTGACCCAGCTCGGCGAGACCGCGAAGACCAGCAAGCACGTCGCCGACGGGATCGCCTACCTCCGCAAGACCCAGCACCCGGAAGGGTCCTGGTATGGCCGCTGGGGCATGAACTTCATCTACGGAACCTGGTCGGTGCTGTGCGCCCTCAACATGGCTGGCGTCCGTCACGACGACCCGATGATGCGCAAGGCGGCCGGCTGGCTGGCCTCGATCCAGAACCAGGACGGGGGCTGGGGTGAGGACGCCGTCAGCTACCGCCTGGACTACGCCGGCTGGGAGGCAGCCCCCTCGACCGCCTCGCAAACGGCATGGGCCTTGCTTGCCCTTATGGCTGCCGGCGAGGTCGATCACCCGGCCGTCGCCCGCGGGGTGGAGTACCTGATTACAACACAGAACAAAAAAGGACTGTGGGACGAGCAGCGGTACACCGCCACAGGCTTCCCCCGCGTGTTCTATCTGCGGTACCATGGTTACCCGAAGTTCTTCCCGCTGTGGGCGCTGGCCCGGTATCGGAACTTGAGGGACACCAACAGCAGGGTGGTAGGGGTCGGAATGTGACTTTGGGGACGGGGGACTACCTTACCGCGGGCAATGCCATTGATCCGCGGCCGATATTGATCGTGACCGGACTGGTTCAGGAGGCCCGCATCGCGGCCGGGCCCGGAATGGCGGTCATCTGTTCGTCGAGCAGCCCGACCCAGTTGCGGGCGCTGCTGACGGTGCTGGATCCTGAGACGATTCGCGGCGTGATCTCCTTTGGCGTGGCCGGCGGCCTCGACCCGACGCTGCGCTCCGGCGACGTCGTGCTGGCGACCGAAGTGCTCGCCGGCGACACCCGCTGGGCCGCCGGGCTGTCGCTCGGCGACGACCTCATCGACCGCCTGACGTCGGGACGCCGCCGCGTGGTGCGCGGCAGCCTCGCCGGTGCCGAGGAAGTGGTCACGGGGCGGTCCTGCAAGGCGGCGCTGCATTCGGAGACGGGAGCGGCCGCCGTCGACATGGAAAGCCACATCGCGGCCGCCTACGCCGCCGAAGCCGGCTTGCCGTTCGCCGCGGTCCGCGTCATCAGCGATCCCGCCCATCGCGCGCTGCCGGCGCTCGCCCGCGCCGCCATCAAGCCGAACGGCCAGATCGACGTGCTGGCCGTGCTGCGCGGCATCGCGCGCAACCCGACCGCGCTGCATGGACTGGTCTCGACCGGTATCGATTTCAACCGCGCGCTGCGCTCGCTTCGCGGCTGCCGCGACTTCCTGATCGGCACCGAGCTCGTCGAGAGCGAGGCTCTGGTCTCCGAGGCGGCCTGAGCGGTTTTCCGATCCGACAAAAGAAAAGGCCCGGTTCGCCATTGGCGCCCGGGCCTTTGTTTTTTGATCGGGCTACAAGGCCGACTTGCGCGCTTACGCGGCGGTCGAAGCCTTCCGAGCAGCC
Source organism: Bradyrhizobium sp. 132 (assembly GCF_023074185.1). Classification (GTDB taxonomy): domain Bacteria; phylum Pseudomonadota; class Alphaproteobacteria; order Rhizobiales; family Xanthobacteraceae; genus Bradyrhizobium. The sequence continues at coordinate 181,909 of NZ_JADPKY010000132.1, forward strand.
TTCTCCTGGGCGGCGGCAGCCTCGTCCTTGCGAATCTCCGACAGGCGCTTCTGCACTTCCGCCGAGAAGATGTACTGCGCAGGGCGCTGCTTGGTCATGTCGATCTCGGGCGCCATCGGACCCGTGGTCCTGACACCGCGCAGCGACACCCACATCGCCTTCAGCGGGTGGCTGATGGCTGCGGTCGCCGCCGTCGGCTCGTAGCCGCAATGGGCCATACAGTCGGCGCACTTCTCGTACTTGCCGGTGCCGTAGGTCTCCCAATCGGTGGTGTCCATCAGCTCCTTGAAGGTCTTCGCGTAGCCTTCACCGAGCAAATAGCAGGGCTTCTGCCAGCCGAAGATGTTGCGCGCGGGCATGCCCCAGGGCGTGCACTCGTATTCCTGGTTGCCGGCGAGGAAGTCGAGGAACAGGCCGGAATGCATGAAATTCCACTTCTTGCCCTTGCCCATCGCAAAGACGTCGCGGAACAGCTTCTTGGTCTTGGTGCGGTTGAGGAAGTGCTCCTGGTCGGGCGCACGCTCATAGGCATAGCCCGGCGACATCGAGACGCCGACACCGAGCTCGACGGTGAGGTCGAGGAATTTTGCAATCTCCTCGGCCGGATGGCCGTCGAAGATGGTGGCGTTGACGTTGACGGTGAAGCCGCGGGCCTTAGCCGCCTTGATCGCGGAGACGGCGCGATCGAACACGCCCTTCTGCGACACGGCCTTGTCGTGGTGCTCCTTCAGGCCGTCGAGATGCACCGAGAAGAACAGATAGGGCGAGGGCTCGAACAGATCGAGCTTCTTCTCGAGCAGCAGCGCGTTGGTGCAGAGCGAGACGAACTTCTTGCGCGCGACGAGGCCGCGCACGATCTCGCCGATCTCCTTGTGGATCAGCGGCTCGCCGCCGGGAATGGCGACCATCGGCGCGCCGCATTCATCGGCTGCGTCCCAGCACTCCTGCGCGCTCATGCGGCGGTTGAGGATCGCGTCCGGATAATCGATCTTGCCGCAGCCGACGCATGCGAGGTTGCAGCGAAACAGCGGCTCCAGCATCAGCACGAGCGGATAGCGCTTGCGGCCGAGCAGTTTCTGCTTGATCAAATAGCCGCCGATACGCATTTCCTTGAAGAAGGGGATAGCCATTACGAGTTTCTTTCTGGGCTTGAAATTCGGGTGGGTCAGCTCGCAGCCAGTTGGGCCGGAAGCCGGAATTCGATGTTCTCCTCGCGGCCCGGCAGCACCGAGACCTGTACCGGTCCGATCCGCCGCATCGCTTCGATCACGTCATCCACGAGTACCCCGGACGCCGAAGCGCCGGCCGTGGCGCCGACGGTCCTGGCATCTTTCAACCACTCCGGATCGAGCGCGCTGCCGTCGGCAATCATATAACTCGCGACGCCGGCCTCAGTGCCGATTTCGCGGGGCCGGTTCGAGCTATTGGCAGCGCCCACCACCAAGATCACATCGACCAGCTTGCTCCAGTTCCTTACCGCAGATTGGCGGTTCTGTGTCGCATAGCAGATATCCCGGATGTCCGGGCCTTGAATATCTGTAAAGCGGGCCTGAAGTGCCCCGGTAATGCCCTTGGACACCGTGGTTGCGGCTTTGTTCTTCAATCTCCCCATTGCACCCACTAAGCCCGCGCAAAAACCGTGCGATTGCACCAGATAAACTTCCATTGGACGTCCATCACGCAAGTTGCACCGATCCGCATCTTGAGTCCCCGGAGCACCGGGATACCAATGAGCTGCAATATCCCACGATCGGTTTCGGCACGCAGCCGTCGCCCACGCGGGTACACATGGAGGGCGCAATACTTTGTGTCAAAAAATCGGCAGCAAGGAAAGGGGTCCATGAACTTTGGTTCCCCTGCAGGATCCATTTGCGGTACTATAGTAGAGAACGTTCCGGTCGGCAAAACGGCGACATTTGTGCACGGCCCTCGGTCACTTTCCCGCCTCAACTCCTCGGCTATACCGACCGCCCCGCATGATTTTGCCACGGCTTCCCGCCGTTCAGCTCGAACCTTCTGGCGGGAAGAGCCACTCAAAACAGCAATAGGTTTCGCCCGGGAACTCCGATAAACAGCGGGCGTTTCCGGGAAGCTGTTAACGCAGAAAGAAAAAAAGTGCTGCAAAGCGTAGTCGTTGCCATCGTCAGGGCCTGCACCCGGTTTGCCCCCATCGTCGTCGTTCTCGGGCTCCTGCTGGCGGTGGGGGCGGGCTACTACACGGTCCATCACTTCGCCATCAACACCGACATCAATTCGCTGATTGCCCAAAATCTGGACTGGCGCCAACGCGACCAGCAATTCGATCGCGCTTTCGACCGCGATGCGACGATCACGGCGGTGGTCGAAGCCAAAACGCCGGAGATGGCGACTGCGGCGTCGGACGCGCTCTATGCCAAGCTGAAGGACGACAAAACCGACTTCCAGTCGATGCAACAGCTCGGCACCGGCGAGTTCTTCGAGAAGAACGGCCTGTTGTTCCTGCCGACCGAGGAGGTCGCCAAGGTCACCGGCCAGTTCGAATCCGCCGCACCCCTGATCGAGATCATGGCGGGCGATCCCTCGATCCGCGGCCTGACCGGCGCGCTTGAGACGGGTCTTGCCGGCGTCAAGCGCGGGCAAGTGAAGCTCGACAACACCGAACGGCCCTTCAACCAGATCGCACAAACGGTTGAGACCGTGCTCAACAAGGGCAGTGCGAGCTTCTCCTGGCGAGAGCTCGTCAGTGACGAGCCGCTGACGGATTCGGACAAGCGCGCCTTCATCGAGTTCAAGCCGATCCTCGACTACAACGCGCTGGAGCCCGGCAAGGGCGCCACCGACGCGATCCGCAAGGCCGCAGCCGATCTGGAGTTTGCGACCAAATACCAGGCGCGCGTGCGGCTGACCGGTCCGGTCCCGATCGCCAACGAGGAATATGCAACCGTCCAGGAAGGCGCTGTCGTCAACGGCATCGGCACGGTTCTGGTCGTGCTGCTCATTCTGTGGCTGGCGCTGCATTCGGCGAAGATCATCTTCGCGGTGTTCGTCAATCTCTTCGTCGGTCTTGCGCTGACAACCGCCGCCGGTCTGATGATGGTGGGCTCGCTCAATTTGCTGTCGATCGCGTTCGCCGTGCTGTTCGTCGGCCTCGGCGTCGATTTCGGCATTCAGTACAGCGTCCGCTATCGCTCCGAGCGCTATAAGCATAACGACCTTTCGGGTGCGCTGGTATTGGCCGCGAAGCGCTCGGCGATACCGCTGTCGCTGGCGGCGATGGCAACCGCGGCCGGCTTCCTCTGCTTCATGCCGACCGACTACAAGGGCATATCGGAGCTCGGCCAGATCGCCGGCGTCGGCATGCTGGTCGCGTTCCTCACCAGCATCACCGTACTCCCGGCGATGCTGAAGCTGTTGAATCCGCCCGGCGAGAAGGAGCCGGTCGGCTACGCCTTCCTGGCGCCGCTCGATCACTTCCTGGAGAAGCACCGCGTGCTGGTCGTCGGTGGTACGATCTTTCTCGCGGTCGCCGGCCTGCCGCTGCTCTACTTCATGAAGTTCGACTTCAACCCGATGAACCTGCGCAATCCGAAGGCCGAATCGATTGCGACCTTCCTCGATTTGCGCAAGGATCCCAATACCGGCGCCAATGCCATCAACGTGATGACCACGTCGGAGGAGCAGGCAAAGCAGGTGGAGGCGAAGCTGGAGAAGGTGCCCGAAGTGCTGCGGGTGATGTCCCTCAACAGCTTCGTCCCTGAGGACCAGCCGCCGAAGCTGAAGCTGCTTGCACAGGGCGCCAAGGTGCTGAACCCTGCGCTCAATCCTGACCAGATCGACGCGGCGCCGACGGACAAGGAGAACGTCGATTCGCTGAAATCCTCGGTCGACAATCTGCGCCGGACCGCAGGCGATGCGAAGGGCCCGGGTGCGGTCGCCTCGCGCCGGCTCGCGGACGCGCTGGAAAAGCTCGCCAAGGGCGACGAGGCCACGCGGAACAAGGCGCAGGACGTGTTCGTCGCGCCGATGAAGATCGTGTTCGACCAGCTCCGGAACGCGATGCAGGCCGAGCCGGTCACCCTGAAGTCATTGCCACCCGACCTCATCAGCGCCTGGAAGAGCAAGGACGGCATCATCCGCGTCGAGGCGCTGCCCAAAGGCGATCCCAACGACAACGACACGCTGCGCAAATTTGCGGCGGCCGTGCTCGTTGCCGAGCCGACCGCGATCGGCGGCCCGGTCTCGATCCTGAAATCCGGCGACACCGTGGTGAAGGCGTTTATCCATGCCGGCATTTACGCACTGCTGGTGATCGGGCTGTTGCTGTGGATCACGCTGCGCCGGTTCGTGGACGTGCTGATGACCTTGGTGCCGCTCCTGGTTGCCGGCGCGGTAACGCTCGAGATCTGCGTGCTGATCGGCTTGCCGCTCAACTTCGCCAATATCGTCGCGTTCCCGCTGCTGCTCGGCGTCGGCGTGGCCTTCAAGATCTACTATGTCGTGGCCTGGCGCTCGGGCAGGACAAACCTGCTCCAGACCAGCCTGACGCGTGCGATCTTTTTCAGCGCGATGACGACGGCGACGGCATTCGGCAGCCTGTGGCTGTCGAGCCATCCGGGAACGTCCAGCATGGGCAAGCTGCTCGCGCTGTCGCTGGTGACGACGCTCGCCGCCGTGCTGCTGTTTCAGCCGGCGCTAATGGGCAAACCCCGCAATCTCAGGGAGTAGGCAGATGTCGCCGACCGGGTCGGCGGCGCCCTTCTGACCAGGTTTGGCAGTGCCGGCGGCCTTCGGCGCTGCCGGCGCAGGCTGCGCCGCTGTTGCGCCCGTCGTTCCCGGGGCCTTCGGCGCCGCGCCGGTGGATTTCGGCGTGCCCTTGGCCATGGCATTGGCGGTGCTCAAGGGAATAGGCGGGCCAACGCGGGTCCAGGTTTCGCCACCGCAGAGAAAGCCCATCACGCAGCCCTTGATCTCGAGCTGGTCGGTGCCAACCGGCGTGATGGTCGCGCTGTAGAGCTGGCCGTCCTTGGCGTTGTAGACCTGACCCTCCCACTGATCGGCGCCGGGTTTTTTCTTCATGTCGATCAGGGTCGCCATGCCCAGCGTGGGCCTGGTCTTTTTCGACGCGTCCGGATTGTATTCATCGCGGCCGCCGGGCTCTTTTTCCCAGGAAACCGCGCCCCACATGCTGCCATTGCATTGGGCGACACGAATGTTGGCCACGGCGTCGGCAACCCGCCAGTCGCCGGTCGGATCGGTGGCGAGCGCCGGGTTCAGGCAGGTGAAACCGCCAGTCAGTATTAGTCCGGTGTAAAGGGCTAAACGCATGATAGTTCCTTGGCAGTGCAACATGGTCTAAAGCTGTGCTTGCGAAGATGGTCCGAAAAAGGGCAAAAGGCCGCACAGACCGTTTTCGGCAACGGTCCGTTTTCAGTTGACGAGACGGCCCTCAACCGAAGTATGTAACGGATGCACAGCCCAAATCCAGACATGTCTCAGCTATTCGCGGACCGTCAGGCCCAGCGCAGCGCCCTGCATAATCGGCATATGAACGAGCAGTTCGTTCGGGTGCTCAAGACCATCGGCTATGATGTCGGCTTCCAGAAGGGGCAGGGGCAGTACCTCTACGACCGAGACGGCGCGCGCTATCTCGACCTTTTGTCCGGCTTTGGCGTGTTTGCGATCGGGCGCAATCATCCTGTCATGCGCGAGGCGCTCAAGAGCGTGCTCGATGCCGACCTGCCCAACCTCGTCCAGTTCGACGTCTCGGTGCTCGCCGGCGTGCTCGCCGAGCGGCTTTTGAAGTACGTGCCCTATCTCGACAAGGCGTTCTTCGCCAATTCCGGCGCCGAATGCGTCGAAGCCGCGATCAAGTTCGCTCGCGGCGCCACCGGCCGGCCCGGCATCGTCTATTGCGCCCATGCCTATCACGGCCTGACCTATGGCGCGCTGTCGTTGACGGGTGATTCGAACTTCCGCACCGGCTTCGAGCCGCTGCTGCCGGGTTGCACCTCGATCCCGTTCAACGACCTCGCCGCGCTCGAAAAGGCGCTGGCCTCGCGGGAGGTGGCGGCCTTCGTCGTCGAGCCGATCCAGGGCAAGGGCGTCAACATGCCCACCGACGAGTTCCTGCCGGGTGCGGTTGCGCTCTGCAAGAAATACGGCACGCTGTTCGTCGCCGACGAGATCCAGACCGGCATGGGCCGCACCGGCCGCTTCCTCGCGGTCGAGCATTGGAACGTCGAGCCCGACATGGTGCTGCTGTCGAAGTCGCTGTCCGGCGGCCACGTGCCGGTCGGCGCGGTGCTGACGCGCAAGAGCATCTTCGACAAGATATTCAACCAGATGGACCGCGCGGTGGTGCACGGCTCCACCTTCTCCAAGAACGACCTGGCGATGGCCGCGGGCATCGCGACGCTCGACGTCATGGAGTCCGAGAAGCTGATCGAGTCCGCCGCCAAGCGCGGTGCCGAGCTGCGCCTTGCGCTCACGCGCATGGTGCCCGGCTACGAGCTGTTGAAGGAAGTGCGCGGCAAGGGCTTAATGATTGGCATCGAGTTCGGCCCGCCGAAATCGCTGCGGCTGCGAGCTTCGTGGAACGTGCTGGAGGCCGCCAACAAGGGCCTGTTCTGCCAGCTCATCACCGTGCCGCTCTTCAAAGATCACAAGATCCTGACCCAGGTCGCCGGCCACGGCAGCCACACCATCAAGCTGCTGCCGCCGCTCACCATCACCGAGGAAGATTGCGGCTGGATCGAGCGCGCCTTCGACGACGTCATCGCCGGCAGCCACAAGGTCCCCGGCGCGATCTGGTCGCTCGGCAAGACGCTGGTGGACAACGCTGTGAGGCGGTCGGCGTAACCTGATCCCTCAGGCCGCCTTGGGCTTGTTCACAGTCTCGATGCGGTCGAGAGCCTTGCCGAGATCGCGTTTGGCGATCTGAATATCGTAATCGTTCTGGAGATTGAGCCATAGCTCAGCGGTCGTGCCGAGCGCTTTGGCAAGCCGAAGCGCGGTGTCAGCGGTGATTCCGGTCTGCTCACTCGCAATCCGCTCAATACGCGTACGCGGCAGGCCGCATGTCTTGGCGAGCGCGCCTGCCGACATGTCCAGCGGGCTCAAAAATTCTTCCCGCAGAACCTCACCAGGATGCATGGGCTTGAGTTTCTTGGCCATCGTCGCATTCTCCTAGTGATAATCCACGATCTCGACCTGAACGGGACCTTGTGATGTCCACACGAAGCACACTCGGAACTGGTCGTTGATCCTGATCGAGTGCTGTCCCTTGCGATCGCCCGTGAGGACCTCAAGGCGGTTTCCGGGTGGTGCCCTCAAGTCGCTGAGTTCGCCCGCAGCGTGAAGATAGCGCAATTTCCGGCGAGCAACCTTCACCAGGTCGGCCGGAAAGCGTTTAGGGCTTTCGCCGTTAAAGACCGCCTCAGTCGTTTTGTCCCGAAACGTCCTGATCACTCAGGCAATGTATCATTGGTTGATACATGCGCAAGGGATTTGTATCAATTTCTGATACGACTCCAGGGTTACCCCTCCACATTCGCCTTCATCGCCGCCTCGAACTTGTCGACGAACTCGGCGAGCTCGTCGGCGCCGATATCGCTGACGGCCCAGAAATTCAGGCCCCGCTCGCCCCAGCGGCGGCAGTTGAAACCCTGCATGGTCTGGGTCTTCGGCGGACGATGTTCGGTGCTTGAGGTCTGCGCCACGAACAAATTGACCACGTGCTGCCGGCGCTTGTAGACGACCGCGCCGATGGCACGTGCGTCGATATAATCGAGCCTGCCGCCGACCAGCGTAAAACCCTGCGCGGTGAGGTCGATCACGGGCGGGGCGACGTCGAGCTTGCCGTTGAACCACGGCTTCACGGTGTGCTGGTCGGTCGAGACCACGTCGATGAGGTGGCCGGCCTGGAGCGAGCGCAGATGCGCGGAGACGACCTCCGACAGGATGCGCTGCTGGTCGTCCTGGCGCAGCACCACGGCGACGACGCCGGAGGCGGCGAGCGCAGAGACCGCCGAACCCATTGCAAAGCCGCGCAGCACGGAGCGGCGGCTCGGTTGTTGGCGCTGCGGCTGCGGCAGCGAAGCCTCGATCCGGATGCGCAAACTCGTCGGCGCGGTGTAGCGCAAATTGGTGTCAGCGAGCACGCGCTGCATTTCCCGTTGTGAGGCAAGCTCGGCGGCGCAGGCCGGGCAGCTTGCGATATGGGCTTCGGCCTCGCGTGCATGGCCCGCATCGAGCTCGTTGTCGAGCAGCGCGTGAAGCAGCATTTTTGCTTCGTCGCAGTTCATTTCGAGTGCTCCTCTTCCGCCATCCATGCCGCGCGCAGCATGGCGCGGGCGCGTGCGAGGCGGGACATCACGGTGCCGACGGGTGCGCCGACGGCCTCGGCGATTTCACGATAGGACAGGTTGCTGATCTCGCGCAGCACGAAGGTTTCCTTGAACGGTTCGGCGAGGGCGTCGATCAGCTTGCGGATCGCGCCGGCGTCGCGGCTGCGCAGCACTTCCGTCTCCGGGCTCGCCTCGGTCTCTTGCCAGATCGGCGTCTGCTCGGCGGCGCCGGGCGTATCCTCGATCGCGCTGTGTCTGTGCGCGCGCCGTCCATATTCGGCGTTGCAGACGTTACGCAGGATCGCAAACAGCCAGGGCTTCATCGCCGGCCCGCGATAGCTGTCGAAATGCTTCAGCGCGCGCAGATAGCACTCCTGCACCGCGTCCTCGGCATCGGAGGCGTCGCGCAGCAGATAGCGTGCGAGTGTGTAGACGTCGTCGAGATGAGGCAGCGCTGCCTCGCGGAAGCGCTGCGCCTTCTGCAAATCGTCGTTGGCGGGCATCGCTCCTCGCTTTGCCTCTTGTTCTGCGCGTTGCTTCGTTTCGTCCACATTCGTTTGGTCGGCGTGTGTGACCGAGGGCACACGAGCCCGGCCGGCGTGGGACCACCGGCCGGGCAAGACGTTGATGCCTTGGTTCGAGATGTTACTCAACCTTGATCATCCCCGTCATGTGCGGGTGCAACGAACAAAAATATTTGTAGTCGCCCGCGTTGGTGAAGGTGAAGGAGAACTTGTCGTCGGTGTCCAGGGTCTTGGACCTGAACTTGCCGGCCGACACCACGGTGTGGGGGATGTCGTCCCGGTTGGACCAGGTCACCGTGGTGCCGACCTTGATCTTGAGCTCGGCCGGCTGGAAAACGAAATTGTCGATATGCACTTCCATGTCGTCGGCACGGGCGGTTGTTGCGGGCAAGAGGATAGCCGCGGCCAAAGCGAGACCGAGGTCGACAGCGAAGTCGCGGCGATTGAGTGTCTTCATTGTCAGCTTCCGTTCAGCTCTGCTCAACCTTGGAGCGGCGTGTCGATGATCGCGAGCCGCTGCTCGTTCTGCTTGAAGTTGACGCTGGCAACGCCGAGCATGGCGCGCAGCTTTGCGTCCTCGACCTTCATCGGTCCGGGCGACGGAGCTGCCCCCGGCGCCGGCTGCGGGAACGCAGTCGAGCGCGCGGTATGGAAGGTGACGTTGCCCTCGACCTTCTGCATCACTTGATGGATGTGGCCGTTCAGCACGGTGACGGAGCCGAAACTCTTGACGTATTCCAGCGCGCGGCCGCCGTCCTCCGTGCCCCAGCCCCATTCCGGATAGACGGTCCAGAGCGGGATGTGGGCAAACAGCACGATCGGCGTCGATTTCGACTTGCCGCGCAGGTCGTCCTCGAGCCAGGCGAGCTGATCGGCGCCGAGATTGCCGAGGCCGCCGGCCTTGAGATCGACGACGTTGACGAGGCCGATGAAGTGCACGCCGCCGGCGTCGAACGAATACCAGCCCGCCCCCTTGGTGCCGCGGCCGTAGCGCTCGCGATAGAACTTTACCTCCTCGTCGAGGAAGTCATGCTCGCCGGGCACGTAGTGCACGTCCAGCTTGCTCTGCGAGATGATGCGATCGGCGTTGTCGAATTCGGCGGCCTTCGACAAATGAGTAATGTCGCCGGTATGGATCATGAAGGACGGCTTGACCGGCATCGCGTTGATCTTGTTGATGGCTTCCTCCAGCGTGCCGAGCGCGTTGGGATTGGCCGGCTTGTCGAAGCCGACATGGCTGTCGCTGATCTGGAGGAAGGTCATGCCGGGCGCGGCCGCGGTCGCGGCTTGCGCGGAATCAATGATGCCGAGCGAGCGCGGCACGCCGCCCGTGATGGTCCAGAGCACTCCGGTGCCGGCCCAGGTCATGCATTCCAGAACCTTGCGGCGGCTTAAGCCGTCGTCCCCGTGATCGTGTCCGCTCATCGCGCGTCTCCTCTCGCCCGGAATTGGGCTTCGGGGACGTGATTGGGGCAGGGGTGGGTTTATTCCCGGATGAGATGACGATTTCGTGAGGTGGTTTCGATCGAGGCACGACGCTATGTCGCGAATTCGCGCACGGCCTTCACCACGATCGCCGGCGCTTCCTGCGCCACACAATGCCCTGTACCGTCGAACGTCAGCGTGCTGACCCGCGGAATCAGCGACACGGCGCGCGAGGCCATCTCCTTGTATATCGGTCCCGACTTCGCGGCGGTCGTGACCCGCACCCGGCAGTCGATCGCGGAGAGCGAGGTAAACGGATTGCCGCGCGCATCGCCGACGTAGACCTGCTCCATCGCCTGGTAGATCGGACGCAGGATCGCCGATTCGATCTCGGGCGTGCAGCGGAGCTGCACCCGGCCGTTCGCCAGCGGCGCGAAGCCATGGCGCACATAGGCCCGAAGCGAAGTCTCGGTCCAGTCCGCAAACGCCGGCGCGGCGCGGTAGCGCTCGAATACGGCGTCGGCACTGTCGAACTCGGCACGTCGGCGCAGTGTTCCCTGCACGCGGGACAGGGAGTCTTCGCTCAATTCTCCGGAGCGCGCAGCGCGCGGATCCATTACAGTTGGCTCCATCACGAACAGGCGTGCGAAACGTCCGGGCAAGAGTTTCGCCGCGAGCAGAAGATCGGTCGCACCTGCGCTGTGGCCGATCCCGTAGACGTTGCGCAGCCCGAGCGCATCGATCACCCGGCAGACATCTTCGGCATAGTCCAGAAAATGATAGGCTCCGGGCTTGTGGCTCGCGCCATGGCCACGGCGGTCGAGCGCATAGAGCGTGTAGGTCGCGGCGAGATCGCGTGCGACCTCGTCCCAGACGTCGGCGACGAAGCCGGTGCCGTGAAGCAGAAGCGCAGGCGTCCTTCCGCTCTCGCCCCATCGCAGCATGGCGATCTGCGCATCAGCGGGGCCGATCGAAAAGCGGTGCGCTTGAAACATGGTAGGGCGCTACTTGCCATCTTCCAGGATCATCGTCGCGCCCTTATCGGCGATCATCGCGGTCGGCGTATTTGTATTCCCCGACGTGATGGTCGGCATGATCGAGGCGTCGACGATGCGTAAGCCTTCGAGGCCGTAAAAGCGCAGGCGCTCGTCCACCACCGCCATCGGGTCATTCACCGCGCCCATCTTCGCGGTGCCGACGGGATGGAAGATGGTGGTGCCGATGTCGCCTGCGGCCTTCGCAAGCGAGGCGTCGTCGTCACCGACGGAGGGACCGGGCAGATATTCGCTCGGGCGGTATTTTGCCAGCGCCTTCTGCTGCATGAGGCGGCGGGTGGTGCGGATGGCGTCGGCGCCGACTCGGCGGTCGTCGTCCGTTGACAGATAATTCGGCGCGATGATCGGCTTCTCGTCCGGCGCCGCCGCGCGGAGACGTACGGTGCCGCGCGAGGTCGGCTGGAGATTGCAGGCGCTCACCGTGATCGCGGGGAAGCGGTGCAGCGGATCGCCGAATTTGTCGAGCGACAGCGGCTGCACATGGAACTGGATGTTGGCGCGCGCGCGCGTCGCATCGGAGCGTGTGAAGATGCCGAGCTGCGACGGCGCCATGGTCAGCGGGCCGCGGCGGCGGAAGGCGTAGTCGAGGCCCATCAGGCCGCGACGGACCAGATTGTAATAGGTCTCGTTCAGCGTGCGCACGCCCTCAACCTTGTAGATCGCGCGCTGCTGGAGATGATCCTGGAGATTGCGACCGATGCCGGGCTTGTCCATCACGATGTCGATGCCGAGCGGGGATAGCCAGTCGGCGGGCCCGATGCCGGAGCGATGCAGCACCTGCACCGAGCCGATCGCGCCGGCCGAAAGGATCACCTCGCGTTTCGCACGCGCCTCGATGATTTCGCCGTTCTGGACGAAGCGCACGCCGACGGCGCGGCCCTGCTCGATGATCAGACGGTCGACCAGCACGTGCTTCTCGAGCCGCAAGTTCGGGCGGTTCAGCGCCGGCTTGAGGAAGCCGCGTGCCGACGACCAGCGCCGGCCGCGCTTCTGGTTGACGTGGAAATAGCTGGTGCCTTCGTTGTCGCCGGTGTTGAAATCGGGAATGCGCTTGATGCCCATCTCCTCGGCGGCGTCGCCGACGGCGTCGAGAACGTCCCACGACAGCCGCGGCGCCTCGATGCGCCAGCCGCCCCCGGCGCCGTGGTGCTCGCTCGCGCCGAGGAAATGATCCTCGAGCCGCCTGAACAGCGGCAGCACGTCGTCATAACCCCAGCCGGTCAGGCCGAGCTGGCGCCAGTGATCGTAATCGGCGGCCTGTCCGCGCATCGAGATCATGGCGTTGATCGCCGAGGAGCCGCCGATCACCTTGCCGCGGGGATAGGCGAGCGCGCGGCCGTTCAGGCCGGGCTCGGCCTCGGTCTTGAACATCCAGTCCGAGCGTGGATTGCCGATCGCGAAGAGATAGCCGACCGGAATGTGGAACCAGATCCAGTTGTCGTCGCCGCCGGCTTCGAGGATGAGGACGCGATTGCCTGGCACGGCCGACAGCCGGTTGGCGACGATGCAGCCCGCCGTGCCGGCCCCAACGACAATATAGTCAAACTCACCTTCGAGCCGCCTTGGCATTCTGCTTCCACCCGGATGGTCATGCAACGTGCCGTCCTAATACGCAGAGACGGCGGATCGGGACAAGCCCGGCCATGCCGAGCGGACAGGCTAGACCCCGATCCCCGGCAGTTGGGTGGACTGGTGCTTGCATGGTAGACAGTCCTGTATTTTCAACAAAGCTTGAGAGCCTCCATGCCCATCGTGAACCGCGTCGCCGACCTTCAACCCGATATTCAGGCCTGGCGCCGGGACATCCACGAGCATCCTGAGCTGCTGTATGACGTCCACCGCACCGCAGCATTCGTCGCGGATCGCCTGCGCGAATTCGGCTGCGATGAGGTCGTGACCGGCGTCGGACAGACCGGCGTGGTCGGCGTGATCAAGGGCAGCAAGCCGGCCGGCGAGGGCCTCAAGACCATCGGCCTGCGTGCCGACATGGACGCGCTGCCGGTCGAGGAACAGACCAACCTGCGTTACGCTTCGAAGACTCCCGGCAAGATGCACGCCTGCGGCCATGACGGCCACACCGCGATGCTGCTCGGTGCTGCGCGCTATCTCGCCGAGACCCGCAATTTTGCCGGTGAGGCGGTGGTGATCTTCCAGCCGGCCGAGGAAGGCGGCGCCGGCGGCCTGGCCATGGTCAAGGACGGAATGATGGAGCGCTTCGGCATCGAGCAGGTCTACGGCATGCACAATGGCCCGGGCATTCCGATCGGCTCGTTCGCGATCCGGCCGGGTCCGATCATGGCGGCGACCGACGAGGTCGATATCATGATCGAGGGCCTCGGCGGCCATGCCGCGCGGCCGCACAAATGCGTCGATTCCGTTCTGGTCGGCGCGCAGGTGATCACCGCCTTGCAGTCGATCGTCGCGCGCAGCGTCGATCCGCTGGAATCGGCCGTGATCTCGATCTGCGAGTTTCACGCCGGCAACGCCCGCAACGTCATTCCGCAAACCGCGACATTGAGGGGTACCATCCGCACGCTGTCGCCGGAGGTGCGCAAGCTGGTCGAGAAGCGCGTGCACGAGGTGGTCGCGGGCGTCGCTCAGATCACCGGTGCCAAGATCGATCTGCACTACAAGCGCAATTATCCCGTGGTGAACAACCACGTCGCGGAGACCGAGATTGCGCGTCGCATCGCCGGGCAGGTCGCGGGCGAGGCCAACGTGCACGAGATGTCGCCGCTGATGGGCGGCGAGGATTTCGCCTATATGCTGGAAGCGCGCCCCGGCGCCTTCATCTTCTGCGGCAACGGCGACAGCGCCGGCCTGCATCACCCCGCCTACAATTTCGACGACGAGGCGATCGTTTACGGCACGTCGTACTGGGTCAAGCTGGTCGAGGAATCGCTCGCGGCATCGTAGGGCCGAGCGTGAGGTCAAGCCGAAAGCACAAATGAAAAGGGCCCGTGCATCGCACGGGCCCTTTGTCGTTGAGTGACGCGACCGGCTTCAGAAGATCCGCGAGAAGATCACGTACAGCGTGCCCGACAACAGGATGGCGACGGGCAGGGTCAGCACCCATGCCATCAGCATGTTCCTGATGGTGGCGACCTGGAGACCCGAACCGTTCGCGGCCATGCTGCCGGCGACGCCGGACGACAGCACGTGGGTCGTCGAGACCGGCAGGCCGAACATGTCGGCGGCGCCGATCGTGGCGGCGGCGACCAGCTCGGCAGAGGCGCCCTGCGCGTAGGTCAGGTGGGTCTTGCCGATCTTCTCGCCGACGGTGACGACGATGCGCTTCCAGCCGATCATGGTGCCGAGGCCGAGCGCGATCGCAACTGCAACCTTCACCCAGGTCGGGATGAACTTGGTCGCGTTGTCGAGCCCGCCCTTGTAGGCGTTCAAGGTTGCGACCTCGTCCTTGTTGAGGTCGTTTTCCTTGTCCTTCATCAGGAAGCGGATCGCTTCCGAGGTCAGGTACATGTCGTTGCGGGTGTTGCCGACGACTTCCGCCGGCACCTTGTTCAGCGAGCCGTATTTCGCAACCTGATCGCCGACATCCTTCACCAGCACTGACAGCAAAGGGTAGGTGCCTTCGCTGATGTGATGCGAGGTGACGTACTGCGTCACCACAGGACGGGGGTCGCCGATGATGGCATGACCGGCGCCCTTGGCCGCAACCACCTTGGAGGCGGCATCCGAGACCTTCGCGAACTGGGCGACCTGCGATTCCGGCAATGCGCGGTTGAGCGCATAGGCGGTCGGCACAGTGCCGATCAGGATCAGCATGATCAGGCCCATGCCCTTCTGTCCGTCGTTCGAACCATGGGCGAAGCTGACGCCGGTGCAGGTCAGGATCAGCAGGCCGCGAATCCAGATCGGCGGGGCTTTGTTGCCCTCAGGGGCGGCATAGAGCGCCGGGTTCTTGATGATCACCTTGAGCAGCAGCAGCAGGCTTGCGGCGCAGACGAAGCCGACCAGCGGCGACAGCAGGAGCGCATAGCCGATCTCCGTGGCCTTGCCCCAGTCCACGCCCGAGGTGCCGTCGCGGCCGCGCATCAGCGCGTTCGCCACGCCGACGCCGATGATCGACCCGATCAGCGTGTGCGAGGAGGAGGCCGGCAGGCCGAAATACCAGGTGCTGAGGTTCCAAAGGATCGCGGCGATCAGCAGCGCGAACACCATCGCGAAACCGGCGCTCGAGCCGACCTGCAGGATCAGCTCCACCGGCAGCAGCGAGACGATGCCGAACGCGACTGCTCCGGTCGACGTCAGCACGCCGAGGAAGTTGAACAGGCCGGACCACATCACCGCGAATTCCGCCGGCAGCGAGTGGGTGTAGATCACGGTCGCAACCGCGTTGGCGGTGTCGTGGAAACCGTTGACGAATTCGAAGCCGAGCGCGATCAGGAGCGCAACGATAAGGAGGATATAGGGCAGATAGCTCGTGACCCGGGTACCGGTCGCATCGACATCGGAATAAATGCTGTAGGCCACATAGAGCAGGCCCACGGCAAGAATGCCGAAGAACAGGATCATCGTCAGCGGATTGAAGCCCTTGTCGAGATTTGGCCGCGAGGCCGGCTAGATCGGCGCGGGATCGGCTACCGCGTGGTCGACTGCAACATCGGTCATGTCTGGACGCCCCTTAGCTCTGTAAGGGCTATTGTCCCCGATGGATTTGAAGGCTGGATGACAACCAGGGCTTGAAAGCCGTTTTCCCGCCTGTATTTAGGCGGCGCGCGCCGCTTTCTTCTGCAGACTGGCGGCGATTTTCAGATCTTCGACAAAGCGCTGATATTCCAGCACCTTGGCTTCCGGATCGGGCAACCGCAGCAGATAGGACGGGTGCACTGTCACCAGGGCCTTGTGACCGTCGGGAAGGTCGATCAGCCGGCCGCGGGTCTTGCCGATCGGGGTGATCTTGCCGAACACGCTCTGCGCGGCAGTGGCGCCCATCGCAACGATGAGATCGGGCTGGATTACGGAGACTTCCCGCTCATACCACTGCCGGCAGGCCTTTATCTCCGGCGTATTCGGCTTTTGATGCAGGCGGATTTTGCCGCGCGGCACGAATTTGAAGTGTTTCACCGCGTTGGTGACATAGACCTTCTTGCGGTCGACGCCGGCTTCCGCCAGTGCCCGGTCCAGCATCTGGCCGGCCGGACCAACGAAGGGATGGCCGGCGAGATCTTCCTTGTCGCCGGGTTGCTCGCCGACCAGCATGATATTGGCGGACTTCGGGCCTTCGCCGAATACGGTCTGCGTCGCGTCCTTGTAGAGCGGGCAGGCGCGGCAATGCGCAGCCTCCTCGCGGAGCGCTTCGAGATCGTCGGTGGCGGACTTACGTTTCATCGGAGCCTCCGGTCGCTTCTGAGGCTTGTGTGGATCGGTTGCGGCATTGGCGATCATGGCGCCGGTCATGCGTTCGGCGTCCTCGATCAGAGGCTTAATGATCGAAGCCTCGGGCAGGTTCCTCCAGTATTTCTTCGGCATCTCGGCCTGCATCGCCTTCACCTTGAGGCGGGCCGGATTGAAGATGCTGGCGTAGTAACGCCGCCAGGTTTCCTCCAGCCGATCTTCGCCCGGCGCCTCGCGCTTGCTGACGCCAGACGTGAACGAGAGCGCGTGGCCGTCCCAATGTGCGCAGAGATCCGGCGTCAGGATCGACCATGGCATGTCGGCAAAACGTTTGGCGAAGAACGGCGCGGCGAGCTCGACGATATGATGCTCCGGCTCGAACCAGGCGACGTAGTGTGCTTCGCGTTCCCGGCCGATCTCACGAAAGCGCACGAAGGCGTGCATCTTGTGCTCGTCGCGATAGACCGCCTTTGCCATGGCCGTGACTTGCGCGACATCTGCATCGGTCGCGACCTCGATGAGGTCGTGATTGCCCTTCAGCCGAAACAGCAGGCGATAGAGGATCGAAAAACGCTCGCCGTCGCGATGGAGGATCGCGGCCTTGGCGAGTTCTACGAATTTTGCTGACACGTTGAAGGTGCCATTGCCGGCCTCCGGCAGCCGAGACGGCGAGGGCGGCGCGAACAGCTCCGCTTCGCCGCCCTGCACGGCCCAGGTGATATCGGCCGGCTTCACCTGATGAAGCACGAGCGCACGCGCGGCTTTGCGCCAGCCGTCGAAATCGGTTTCGGTGTCGAGGGTGATGTACTGCATCAGAAGCCAAACCCCAGTTGCGTTGCCTTCGGCTTGAACCGTTCGATCAGCCGTGCCTCGTCGAGGCGATGCGGCGTGGGCCGGTGATCGCTGAGGACGATGAACGGCAGCGCCTTGTTGCGGGGCACATGCAGCCGTGCGAGATCGGAGACGCGGATGGTGGTCGTGCGCCGCGTCGCGATGATGCGCTCGACCGTCTTGGTGCCGAAGCCCGGCACGCGCAACAATTCCTCGCGGCTGGCGCGGTTGACGTCGAGCGGGAAGCGGTCGCGGTGGCGCAGCGCCCAGGCGAGTTTTGGATCGATGTCGAGCGGCAGCATCGCGCTGTCGTCGACGATCTCGCCGACATCGAAGCCGTAGAACCGCATCAGCCAGTCGGCCTGGTAGAGTCGGTGCTCGCGCAGCAAGGGCGGCGCGCGCAGAGGCAGCGCGCGGCTGGCGTCGGGGATCGGGCTGAACGCGGAATAGTAGATGCGCCTCAGCCTGTATGAGCCGTAGAGATTGGCGCTGGTGTGGAGAATTGTGTGGTCGGAGGCCGCGTCGGCGCCGACGATCATCTGCGTGCTTTGGCCTGCCGGCGCGAAGCGCTGCGGCCTGGCTTTCGTTTTCGCGCTACGGTTTTCCTCGGCCTCGTCCAGCTTCAGCCGCAGCCGGCCCATGGTGCGGCGGATCGCGCGCACGTCTTTCTCGGGCGCGAATTGCTGCAGGCTCGCCTCTTCCGGCATCTCGATGTTGATGGAAAGACGATCGGCATATTTGCCGGCCTCGGAGATCAATGCATCGTCGGCCTCCGGGATTGTCTTGAGATGGATGTAGCCGCGGAAGTGATGCTGCTCGCGCAGTTTTCGCGCGACGCTCACCACTTGCTCCATGGTGTAGTCGGGGCTGCGGATGATGCCGGAGGAGAGAAACAGCCCCTCGATGTAATTGCGCCGGTAGAAGTCGAGCGTCAGCTTGACCACCTCGTCGACGGTGAAGCGGGCGCGCGGCACGTTGGAGGAGGCGCGGTTGACGCAATAGAGGCAATCGTAATTGCAAGCGTTGGTCAGCAGCACCTTGAGCAGCGAGATGCAGCGGCCGTCCGGGGCATAGGAATGGCAGATGCCCATGCCGGGCGCGGTCGAGCCCATGCCCTTGCCGTCGCTGGAATCCCGCCTTTCGGTGCCGCTGGAGGCGCAGGACGCGTCGTACTTGGCGGCGTCTGCCAGAATCTCCAGTTTGCGTTGCACGTCCATGTGTGAATCCCTTTGATTCTGCTCATGAATCCCGAAGAGTCCCAATTCGATTGACTCCTGGGGCGCCGTTAGCTTTATATTAGAACATACCATGAACAATTGAGCCAGCCGTTGGTTCTCTTTTGAGAGCACCGGCAATCATCCCTGAAGGAGCGGCGAGCATGCAGAGCGCGATCAGCAAAAGTGGTCGCCGGTTTTGCGTCCGATCGCGCTCTTCTTTTTAAGAGGGCGCATGATCTTGTCGCCAAACCGCTCACACTTTGGCGGATCATGCGCCACCGCACGAACAAGCGCGCTTGCGACCTTGCGCGGCCAGATCGAGCGCATCGAGACGGCGGAGGTCGTGCATCAGCGCGATCGCGTCGCGCTTGGTCACGGCGCGGCCGACGGCGCGTTGAAGGGCGGACTCGCGCGCGCGGCGATCCACGAGGTGTTTTGCGAAGGACGTCAGGGCGCGGCCGCGACGGGCTTTGTCACGGGACTTGCGGGGCGCGTGACGGCGCGCAAACCGCTGCTATGGGTGCGGCAGGATTTTTCAGACATTGAAACCGGCGCGCTGTCGATGAGCGGGCTCGCCGAGATCGGTCTCGATCCGCGCCGCATGGTGATGGTGCGCGCCGCCGATGTGGAGAGCGCGCTGCGCACCTCGGCCGATGCGCTCGCCTGCGATGCGCTGGGTGCGGTCGTGCTCGAGCTCTGGGGCGAAACCAGGCAGTTCGATCTCGTGGCGAGCCGCAAGCTGACGCTGGCCGCGCAATCTTCAGGCGTGACTGGCCTGTTGCTGCGGATGGCCGCGCAACCTTTGCCATCGACCGCGGAGACACGATGGATGCTGCGCGCGGCGCATTCGCCGCCGGGGCCGGTGTGGAGTGCCTGGGGCGCGCCGCGCTTCGATGCCGAACTCCTGCGCAATCGTCATGGCCCGTGCGGCCGGTGGATCATGGAATGGAAATGTGATGAGTGCCAGTTCTCTGAACCGCCGGCGTATCCTCAGCCTGTGGCTGCCGCGCCTGCCCATCGACCAGATCCAGCGGTTCTTTGGCAACGCCGGACTGCATAAGAATAACGAGCCCAGCATCGTCGTTGCCAAGGACAACAGCGCGCTGGTGATCCATGCGCTGGACGAGGCCGCCGAACGCCTCGGTCTGTATATCGGCCAGCCCCTGGCCAATGCCCGGGCGATGTGTCCGGATTTAAAGGTGTTCGACGCCGATGTCGTGACCGATGCGAAGACGCTCAGCGACATCGCCGACTGGTGCGATCGTTTCACGCCGCTGGTGGCGCTCGATCCGCCGCACGGGCTGTTTCTGGACATCACCGGCTGTGCGCATCTGTTCGGCGGTGAGACTGCGTTGTTGCAGACCCTCGTCCGTGCCCTCGATCGCCAGGGCTTTGCCGTCAGCGCGGCGATCGCCGGCACCTCGGTTTGCGCACGCACGCTGACGCGCCAGGTCACGGGCACCATCGTCGCCGATGGCAGGGAGGCGGCGGCGATCAGCCGGTTTCCGGTGTCCGCGCTTGGTGCGGGCGAGGCCATCACCACGGGCTTGCGTCGCGCCGGCCTGAAGACGATCGGCGATGTCGCCTCCCGCGAGCCACATGAAATCACGGCGCGGTTCGGTGCGCGGTTCTCCACGCTGCTCGCGCATGCGCTGGGGCAGGGCGATGCGCCGATCAGCCCGCGAAAGCCGCCGCCCGACTACATCGTGGAAAAACGCTTTGCCGAGCCGATCGCCACCGACACCATGATCGCGATGACGCTGTCGCGGCTCGCCGACACGCTGATCGCGGCGATGGAGAAGCAAGGCAAGGGCGCGCGCCGCCTGGAAGCAGCCTTCTTCCGCACCGACGGCGCGGTCCGCGCGATCATGGTCGAGACCGGACGTCCCGTAACGCGAAGCGCCGTCGTCGACCGATTGTTCCGCGAGCGCCTCGATGCGCTCGCCGATCCCCTCGATCCCGGCTTCGGCTTTGACATGGTGCGGCTGTCGGCGAGCCGCACCGAGATCGTGGTGCAGGAGCAGCGCGATCTCGACGCCCATGTCCACGACAATGACGAGCTTGCCGCGCTGATCGACCGCATCGCCGCGCGCATCGGCGGAAAGCGCGTCGTCGTGCACCTGCCGCAGGACACGCATATCCCCGAATGTGCGGTGCTGGCCGCACCCGCGCAGCACCATCTCGCCGTGGCCATGCAGGCCGAATGGCCAGCGCGCACCGAGAGTGAGCCGCCGCTGCGTCCCTTGCGACTGTTCGACAAGCCCGAGCCGGTCGTGGTTCCGTTCGCGACCGTGCCCGACGGCCCGCCGCATCAATTCACCTGGCGCCGCGCGCAGCATGCGGTGGTGCGGGTCGAAGGGCCCGAACGCATCGCCATGGAATGGTGGCGGCAGGACGGCAAGCAACTGACGCGGGACTATTTCCGTATCGAGGATGCCGAGGGCCTGCGCTTCTGGATCTTTCGCGACGGTCTTTACGAGGGGGAGTGCTTCGATGACGACGGCAAGCCCGCTCCTCCCGGTTGGTATGTGCACGGTCTCTTCGCATGAATACACCAGCTTATGCCGAGATCGGCATCACCACGAATTTCTCCTTCCTGCGCGGCGGCTCGGACCCGCGCGCCTATGTGCACCAGGCCAGCATCCTCGGCATTCCCGTGATCGGCATCGCCGATCACAACACGCTGGCCGGTGTGGTGCGCGCCTACAAGGAACTCGACAATGACAAGGTGCTGCACAAGCCGAAGCTTCTGATCGGCACGCGCATCGTCTTCATCGACGGTACGCCCGATATTCTGGTCTATCCGTGCGACCGCGCCGCCTATGGCCGGCTGTGCCAGCTTCTCACCAGGGGCAAGCGCGGCGACGACATCACGCGGATCGAGAAGGGCGAGTGCCATCTCACCTTCGCCGATCTGCTTGCGTTTTCCGAAGGTCAGCTGCTGATCCTGACGCTGCCGCATCGCTTCGATGTGGCGCAAGCGCAGGACATTCTCGCCAAGCTGAAGGCGAGCCGCGCCGAGGGCGTGTGGCTGGCGGCGAGCCTGATCTATCGCGGCGACGACCGGCGCCGCCTCGCGCAGCTCGATGATCTCGCCGCAAAAGCAAAAGTGCCGCTGCTTGCGACCAACGAGGTGCTCTATCACGATGCCGGCCGCCGTCCTCTCCAGGACGTGCTGACCTGCATCCGGGAAAAAACCACGATCGAGGCGATCGGCCGGAGGCTGGAAGCCAATGCAGAGCGGTTTCTGAAGACACCCAGGGAGATGGCGCGGCTGTTCCGCGATTTCCCTGAGGCTATCGCGGAGACCATGCGCTTTGCGGACAAGATCACCTTCTCGCTCGACCAGCTCAAATACCAGTATCCGGACGAGCCGGTGCCGCCGGGGAAGTCCGCGCAAGGGCATCTGGAAGATATGACCTGGGCGGGTGTCGACAAATATTTCGATGGTAAGATCGACGACAAGCTGCGCGCCACCCTGAAGAAAGAGCTCGCGCTGATCGCCGAGCTGAAATACGCGCATTACTTCCTCACCGTCCACGACATCGTGCATTACGCGCGCAGCCAGAACATTTTGTGCCAGGGGCGGGGATCGGCGGCGAATTCGGCGGTCTGCTACGTGCTCGGCATCACCTCGGTCGACCCGACCAAGGTCGATCTGCTGTTCGAGCGCTTCATCTCCAAGGAGCGGCTGGAGCCGCCCGATATCGACGTCGATTTCGAGCATTCGCGGCGCGAGGAGGTGATGCAATATGTCTATCGCCGTTACGGCCGCCACCGCGCCGCGATCATCGCCACCGTCATTCACTATCGCCCCCGCAGCGCCATCCGCGACGTCGGCAAGGCGCTGGGCCTGACCGAGGACGTCACCGCCGCACTCGCCGACACCGTCTGGGGCAGCTGGGGCAAGGGCCTCAACGACATGCAGGTCAGGCAGGCCGGCCTCGATCCGCAAAACTCCATGATCAACCTCGCGGTCGAGCTCGCGACCGAGCTGATCGAATTTCCGCGCCATCTGTCCCAGCATGTTGGCGGCTATGTGCTCACGCAAGACCGGCTCGACACCTATGTGCCGATCGGCAACGCCGCGATGGACGATCGGACCTTCATCGAATGGGACAAGGACGATGTCGACGCGCTCAGCATGATGAAGGTCGACGTGCTCGCGCTGGGCATGCTGACCTGCATCCGCAAGTGTTTTGATCTGATCGACCAGCACAAGGGTGAGCACTGGGTTCTGGCGAGCGTCCCGCAGGACGATCCCAAGGTCTACGACATGCTGTGCCTCGGGGAATCGCTTGGCGTCTTCCAGGTCGAGAGCCGCGCACAGATGAACATGCTGCCGCGCCTGAAGCCACAGACCTTCTACGATCTCGTCATCGAAGTCGCGATCGTGCGGCCGGGACCGATCCAGGGCGACATGGTGCATCCGTATCTGCGGCGGCGGAAAATGCGGCCCGAGGATATCGAATATCCCTACCCTAAGGATGGCAATAAAGATGAGCTTCGAGACGTTCTGTACAAGACGCTTGGTGTTCCTCTTTTCCAGGAGCAGGCCATGCGAATTGCGATCGTGGCCGCAGAATTTACCCCGGAAGAGGCGAACGGATTGCGTCGTGCCATGGCGACGTTTCGCAACGTTGGTACCATCGGCAATTTCGAAGAGAAAATGATCGGCAACATGATTCGCAGAGGTTACGATCCGCAATTTGCAAAAAACTGCTTCGAGCAGATCAAGGGGTTTGGCTCCTATGGTTTCCCGGAAAGTCACGCGGCGAGCTTTGCGCAGCTTGTCTACGTCTCTTCATGGCTGAAGCTTCATCATCCCGATGCGTTCTGCTGCAGTCTCCTGAACTCGCAGCCGATGGGCTTTTACGCCCCAGCGCAGATCGTCAGCGACGCCCGCAAGAACGGCGTCGAGGTGCGCGACATCGACGTGTCTCATAGTTCCGCACAAAACACGCTGGAAAATACAGAGGGCAAGTATTGTGCTGTCCGTCTCGGTTTCCGCCAGATCGACGGCTTTCACTGGCTCGATCCGGATGAGGACGCACTCAAAAAACAACAGGCAGAGCGGCAGGGCAAGGAATACGTCAGCCAGGAAGACTGGGCCGACCGCATCGTCGCCGCCCGCAACCGCCGGCCCTTTACCTCACTGGAAGACTTCGCCCGCGACACCGGACTGCCCAAGCGCGCGCTGATCCTGCTCGCCGATGCCGACGCGTTCCGCTCGCTCGGGCTCGACCGCCGCGAGGCGCTGTGGCAGGTGCGGCGTCTGCCCGACGATGTGCCGCTGCCGCTGTTCGAAGCGGCCACCGCACGCGAGCAGCCGGACGAGCACGCCAAGCCGTTGCCGGTGATGCCGCGCGCCGAACAGGTGGTCGCGGACTACCAGACCATTCGCCTTTCACTCAAAGGCCATCCGATGGAATTCTTGCGCGAGATGTTTACGCTCGAGCGCATCGTCGCCTGCAAGGACATCAATCATGACAACGAGCGGCGCCGCGTGCGCTGTGCCGGCGTCGTCCTGGTACGGCAACGGCCGGGCAGCGCCAGCGGCGTCGTGTTCATGACGCTGGAGGACGAAACCGGCATCGCCAATGTCGTGGTATGGCCCAAGATCATGGAGCAGTACCGCAAAGAGGTGATGGGTGCGCGCCTCATCCTGGTCGAGGGCTACATCCAGAGCAGCCCCGAAAAGGTGACGCACCTTATCGCCCAGCGCATGATCGACCGTTCGCACGATCTGGTCGGCCTCGCCAACGACGCCCTGAGCCGCAAGCACCCGGTGCCGGCAGGCGCCGCCCTGATCGAGCCGCTCAACGACGATCCCCGCGCCCATGCGGATGCGCCCGCGCAAAAAATCCGCCACCCCCGTAACGTCCGCATCCTGCCGCCGTCGCGGGATTTTCACTGAGGTTGTGAAAAATCGATCTCCCTCATGCTGAGGAGGCCGCCCAGCGGCCGTCTCGAAGCACGTGGCCACCAGCGGGGCCTTCATCCTTCGAGACGCCGCGTAAGCGCGGCTCTTCAGGATGAGGAACTGCTAAAAATTCACCCGGTTCGAAATCGCGCCGTCCACCACCAGATTGGAGCCTGTGGTGAACGCCGACACCGGGCTTGCCAAGAACACCGCCGCGCTCGCGATTTCCTGCGGGGTCGCCATGCGGCCGGTCGGATTGCGGCTCATCGCATCTTCGTAGCGTTTTGGCATGTTCTGTTCGATCATGTTCCAGACGCCGCCCTTGAAGTAGACGGTGCCGGGCGAGACCACGTTGACGCGGATCTTCTTCTTTGCGTATTGCCGCGCCAGCCCCTTGGCCATGTGGATCAGTGCCGCCTTGATCGGGCCGTAGGAGCTGGCGAGATCGGCCTGTGCCGCTGAGATCGAGGAGATGATGACGAAGGCGGCGTCGCCACTCTTCTCACCGCCGGCCTCGAGAAACGGCCGCGCGGCGTCGAACGCATGGACGGCGCCGAGCAGGTCGAGCCGAAAATTCTGCTCCCACGATGCGGCATCATGGCCTTGCGCCATCGCCCCCGCGTTAGAGAACAGCATGTCGATGCCGCCAAGCTCCTTTGCAGCATTCTCGATCCAGGATTTCAGTGCCGCGCCGTCAGTGACGTCGACGGGGCCCCCGGTCGCGCGGATACCGCTGGCCTTCAACTCCGTAACGGTGGCGGCAACCTGATCGGCCTTGCGTGCACACACCGCGACATTGCTGCCTTCACCGGCCAGCGTCGCCGCAATCGCCCGCCCGATGCCGCGGGTGCCGCCGAGCACGATGGCGTTCTTGCCTTTGAGACCGAGATCCATTGTTTGGCTCCTTCTTGTTGATGCAGGGTATTGTAGCTGTTTCGGAGGATATGCCGAACTCTCCAATTCGTCATTGCGAGCGCAGCGAAGCAATCCAGAAATGCATCCGCGGAAACAGTCTGGATTGCTTCGTCGCAAGGGCTCCTCGCAATGACGAATTGGAGAGAGGCGGGCCCTCACTCCGGTGCCGCCCCCACCGGCGGGCCGCCGGGCGGCCGGTGCAGGTATGTCAGCGAAACGTAGGCGCCGGCCCAGGAGCCGATCGCCGCGAAAGCCACATAGAAAGCGTTTTCGGTGTAGCTGATCACGGCGTAGGAGGAGAGCATGTACCAGACCGCGCTCCAGTTCGCCGCGGGCACGCGCTTGCGCGCGATCACGGCCGAGGTGAACATGACATAGACCGCGTCGGTGGCGGCCGTTGCGATGAACACGGCGCCTGCGGTGAGGGGATCGATGGCGGCCATTGCATTTCCTTCCGGGATAGTGAGAAGTTCGCAAAACTAAAGGGAGAGAAGCGGCTATGCAAAGCCCCGCCAACATTCTCAGGGATATCTGGATCTCCGTCGGCGGCGATATGGCCGCGCTCGAACGCGTGCGGCTGACCGGCGAGGAGCCGCAAATCCCGTCCTCGTTTCGCGTCGCCGTCGCTGGACAAACCACGATCGCCGCCGCCGGCCTCGCCGCCGCCGAAATCTGGAGATTGCGCAGCGGCGAGGTGCAGGATGTCACCATCGACATGCGCCACGCTGTCGCCGAATGCCGCTCCGAGCGCTATTTACGCGTCGACGACAAGCCGCCGCCACCCGCCTGGGACGCCATTGCCGGCGTCTACAGGACCGGCGACAACCGCTTCGTTCGCTGTCACACCAATTTCCCGCATCATCGCGACGCCGTCTGCAAGGTGCTCGGCTGCGAACCCGAACGCGAGAAGGTGCAGGCCGCGCTGATGCAATGGAAGGGCGAGGATTTTGAAACTGCGGCCTATGCTGCGGGCGGCGTCGTTGCCCTCATGCGCTCCTACGACGAATGGTCGGCGCTGCCGCAGGCCCGCGCGCTCGCCGAATTGCCGCTGGTCTCGATCGAGAAGATCGGCGAGGCTCCGCCAAAGCCGTGGCCGCAAGGACAGTCGAACGGCGATCGTCCGCTCGCAGGCCTACGCGTGCTCGACCTCTCCCGCGTCATCGCGGGCCCCGTGGCCGGCCGCACGCTCGCCGCGCACGGCGCGGATGTTCTGCTCGTATCAGGCCCCGAGCTGCCGGCCATCCCGTGGCTCACCATCGACACCGGCCGCGGCAAGCTCACCACCTTCATCGAGTTGAAGAGCGAGACGGGCAGGGCGCAGATGCGCGCGCTGTTGAAGGACGCAGACATCTTCTCGCAAGGCTATCGCCCGCGCGCGCTTGCGGCTCTCGGCTTTACGCCGGAGGACGCAGCGAAAATCAATCCCGGCATCGTCTACGTGACGCTGTCGGCCTATGGCCATTCCGGTCCCTGGGCAGAGCGGCGCGGCTTCGATTCGCTGGTGCAGACCACGACCGGCTTCAACCATGCCGAGGGACAGGCCGCCGGCCTCGACGGGCCGAAGGAATTGCCGGCACAGATGCTCGATCACGCCACCGGTTATCTGATGGCGTTCGGCGCGATGATGGCTAGGGCGCGCCAGGCCCGCGAAGGCGGTAGCTGGCACGTGCGCGTGTCGCTGGCGCAGACCGGGCGCTGGCTGTGGAATCTCGGACGGCTCGAAGGCGGCCTGAACACCCCGGATATTTTGGGCGAGGCCGTACATGCTGCATTCATCGAGAGCATGCCATCTGGTTTCGGCACGTTGAAGGCGGTGCGTCATTCAGCACTGCTGTCGAAGACGCCCGCGCAATGGAGCCGTCCGGCGATGCCGCTTGGCAGTCATCCGGCACAATGGCCGGCACGAAACTGACACCGAGCTTACTTGGACCTGACGCGTTGCAGAATTTTAACGCAAACCGAAAGGCGCGCCGCGTTTTTTAGGTTGTTTGAAATCACAATTCGGCACTATTAGCGCGACCGATGAGGCAGGCATCCGCCGGTATCATCGCAGACATGACCGGGCCCCATGGTAGTTGGAAATACCAAGCGATTGCAGGTGCTTACAAAACAGCGGGTGATCACATCCGTAGTTTTACTAGCTCTTGCCGGTGCCGGGGCCTACGGCTTCCTCTATGCGGGAGCCAAGGACAAGAGCCACTCCGAGATCTCCAGCCAGTCGCGCAGGAATGCGCAGAACTTCACACCGACGCCGTCGGAATGGGCGACGCTGACGATCGAGCCGGTCAAGGCCAAGACCTTCCGGGCCGAATATGTCACCGAGGGCAAGGTCGCGGTCGACGAGGACCGTTCGACGCCGGTGTTCTCGCCCTATGCGGGGCGGGTGACCAAGCTGCTCGCCAAACCGGGCGAGATGCTGAAGCAAGGTCAACCGCTGTTCACAATCGAAGCCGCCGACACCGTGCAGGCCCAGAACGATTTCATCGCGGCGATGACTTCGCAGAACAAGGCGAAGTCGGCGATCGATCTTGCCGACATCCAGTTCAAGCGCGCCAAGGACCTCTACGAGGGGCATGCCATCCCGCTGAAGGACTATCAGCAGGCTGAAGCGACCCAGGTTCAGGCGCAGAACGACATGCGCTCCTCGGCGACGGCGCTGGAGGCCGCGCGCAACAAGCTGCGCATCCTCGGCTTCACCGACGAGACCATCAAGACGTTCCAGGACAAGGGCGTCATCAATCCGGAAGTCACGATCCATTCGCCGATCGCGGGCACGGTCGTGCAGCGTAAGATCGGTCCCGGCCAGTACGTCAATTCCGGCGCCAGCGATCCGGTGTTCGTCGTCGGCGATCTCTCCACGGTCTGGCTCACCGCCTTCGTGCGCGAGAGTGACGCGGCTGCCGTGTGCATCGGGCAGGACATCACCGTCAACGTGATGGCGCTGCCGGGTCGTCCGCTGACTGCGAAAATCAACTACGTCGCCGCCGCGATCGACGCCAACACCCGCCGTCTGCTGGTCCGCGCCACCATCGACAACAAGGACGGCCTACTCAAGCCGGAGATGTTCGCCAACGTCACGATCTATTCGGCCGGCGACCGCGCCGCGCCGGCGGTACCGAAGCAGGCCTTGATCTATGAAGCCGACAAGGTCCGCCTCTGGGTTGCACGCGAGGACAAGTCGGTCGAGCTGCGTGAGATCAAGATCGGGCTCATTAATGGCAACCTCGTCGAGGTCACCAGCAATCTGAAGCCCGGCGAGCAGGTCGTCACCAAAGGCAGCCTGTTCATCGACCGCGCGGCGTCCGGCAGCTGATCGACGACCCAAGAAAAATTGAAGACCTGAATGGATCGCCTCGTCGCCCTTGCCGTCAATCGACGCTTCCTGATGGTCGGCATGTTCGTCGCCGTGCTCTTCGGTGGCCTCATTGCGTTCAACCAGCTCAACATCGAGGCCTACCCCGATCCGACCCCGCCGATGGTCGACATCGTGACGCAGAGCCCGGGCCTGTCGGCGGAGGAGATCGAACGCTACATCACGATTCCGATCGAGACCCAGGTCGCCGGTCTGAAGAACCTGACGACCATTCGCACCATCTCGCTCTACGGCCTCTCCGACGTCAAACTGCAATTTTCCTTCGCCTACACCTATGACGAGGCGTTGCAGCAGGTCTTGAACCGCCTGGCGCAGCTCGCGCCACTACCCGGCAACGTGCAGCCGCAGATCTCGCCGCTCAGCCCAATTGGCGAAATCTTCCGCTACCGTCTCGTCGGTCCGCCGAACTACAGCGTGCTCGACCTCAAGACCATCCAGGACTGGATCCTCCAGCGCCGCTTCCGTGCCGTGCCTGGTGTGATCGACGTCACCGGCTGGGGCGGCAAGAGCAAGACCTACGAGCTCCAGGTCGACTTCAACAAGCTGGTCGCCAACGGCCTGACGCTGCCGCAATTGCTTCAGGCGGTCGGCAATTCCAACGTCAATGTCGGCGGCAACACCGTCAATATCGGTCAGCAATCGGCCGTGGTGCGCGGCGTCGGCCTGATCCGCTCGATCGACGACCTCGCCAACACCATGGTGGCGCAGACCAACGGCAACCCGGTGCTGGTCAAGGACGTCGCCACCGTCACCGTCGGCCAGAAGCCTCGTCTCGGCATTGCCGGCCTCGACGATTCCGACGACATCGTGCAAGGCATCGTCCTGATGCGCCGCGGCGAGCAGAGCTCGCCAACCATCAAGCGCGTCCACCAGCTCGTTCAAACCATCAACGACTCCAGCATCCTGCCGCCGGGCGTGCGCATCGAGCGCATCTACGACCGCGGGGATCTGATTGAGCTCACCACCCACACCGTGCTGCACAACATGGTGGTCGGCATTCTGCTGATCGTGCTGCTGCAGTGGATCTTCCTCGGCGATCTCCGCAGTGCGCTGATCGTCGGCGCCACGATTCCGTTCGCGTTGTTCTTTGCCGTGATCATCCTGGTGCTGCGCGGGGAATCGGCGAACCTGCTGTCGGTCGGTGCGATCGATTTCGGCTTGATCGTCGATGCCACCGTCATCATGGTGGAGGCGATCTTCCGGCGCCTGACGCAGACGACACCGATGTCGGAATCCGAGCAGATGTCGTCCGAGACGCTGTTCGGCATGAAAAGCCACGCCATCCTCAGCGCGGCGGCCGACGTCTCACGTTCGATCTTCTTTGCCGCGGCGATCATCATCGCGGCCTTCCTGCCGCTGTTCACGCTCTCCGGCGTCGAGGGCAACATCTTCGGGCCGATGGCGCGCACCTATGCCTACGCGCTTGCCGGCGGCCTCCTTGCGACGTTCACGGTGACGCCAGCGCTGTCCGCGATCATCCTGCCGGCTCATGTCAGGGAGACCGAGACCAGGGTGATGCGGATCCTGCATCGGCTCTACATGCCGTTGCTGAATTGGGCGGTCGCCAACCGCGGCATCATGCTCGGTGGCGCGCTCGGCCTCGTGCTGATGACGGTTGCGCTCAGCCGGTTGCTCGGCCTCGAATTCCTGCCTAAGCTGGAAGAGGGTAATCTCTGGATCCGTGCGACGCTGCCGCCGACCATCTCGCTCCAGGAAGGCAACTCCTACGTCAACGAGATGCGCAAGGTGATCCGCGCGCGGCCTGAAGTGGAATCCGTGGTGTCGCAGCACGGCCGCCCCGATGACGGCACCGATGCCGCCGGCTTCTTCAACGCCGAGTTCTTCGCGCCGCTCAAGCCCGCCAGCCAATGGCCCGGCACCCGCGACAAGGAAGAGCTGACCGCGCAACTGCTCAAGCAGCTCGACGATCGTTTCCCCGGCGTCGAGTTCAATTTCTCGCAATATCTCCAGGACAACGTCTCCGAAGCCGTCTCGGGCGTGAAGGGCGAGAACTCGATCAAGCTGTTCGGCAGCGATCTCCAGGCGCTGACCGACACCGCCAACAAGATCAAGTCGGTGCTGGCCACCGTGCAGGGGATCACCGACCTTGCGGTGTTCACCTCACTCGGGCAGCCGACCATCCAGATCGACATCAACCGTGCCAAGGCTGCGCGCTATGGCCTTGCACCGGGCGACATCAACGCCACCATCAAGGTCGCGATCGGCGGCGACACCGCCGGCGACATCTACGAGGCCGGAAGCGACCGCCACTTTCCGATCATCGTTCGCCTTGCGCCGGAATTCCGCAGGAGCGCCGAAGCGATTCAGAATTTGCGGATCGGCGCCCCCGGGCCGAACGGCACCGTCACGCAGATACCCCTGAGCGAGGTCGCCACCATCAGCCTCGTCTCGGGCGCGGCCTACATTTATCGCGAACAGCAGGAACGCTATCTGCCGATCAAGTTCTCGGTGCGTGAGCGCGACCTCGGCAGCGCGATCCGCGAGGCGCAGCAGAAGATCGCCGATCAGGTGCAGCTGCCGCCCGGCGCGCACATGGACTGGGTCGGCGAATTCGGCAATCTCCAGGACGCGATCCGGCGATTGTCGATCGTGGTGCCGATCTCGCTCGCGCTGATCGGCGTCCTGCTTTGGTTCAATTTCGGCTCGATGACCGACACGCTACTCGCCATGAGCGTGATCCCGATGGCGATCTTCGGCGGCGTGCTCGGTCTCTTGATCACCGGCACCGCCTTCAGTGTCTCCGCGGCGATCGGCTTCATCGCGCTGTTCGGCATCGCCGTGATGGACGGCATCATCATCCTGTCGCAGTTCAACCAATTGATCGACGAAGGCATGGACCGCATGAGCGCGGTGATCCGCACCGGCGAATTGCAGCTCCGACCCGTGCTGATGACCTGCGTGGTCGCGGGCGTCGGTCTGCTGCCGGCTGCGCTGTCTGGAGGCATCGGCTCGCAGGTGCAGAAGCCGCTCGCGGTCGTCGTCGTCACTGGCATGATGCTGGCGCCGATCGTGATCCTGGTGACGCTGCCGGTGCTGATCTCCTTCTTCTCCCGCCGCGCACGCTGACCTGTTCGAGCTGGAATCGCGTTCCGCTTCGCGGCCATGTCCGCGCGGCGAAGTCTCAACCAGTCTGGCGAATCAAAATCCGTAGAGCCGCGCCGGATTGTCGACCAGGATTTTCTTGCGCACATCCGCATCCGGTGCCCACACCGGAAGCTGATTGAGGAGACGCCCGTCGTCGATCTGGTAG
Organism: Bradyrhizobium sp. 132; assembly: GCF_023074185.1. GTDB lineage: Bacteria > Pseudomonadota > Alphaproteobacteria > Rhizobiales > Xanthobacteraceae > Bradyrhizobium. The sequence goes on from NZ_JADPKY010000132.1 coordinate 214,125, forward strand.
AGCGGCGCGACGTCGGTTGGCTTGCGTCCCTCGACGCGGCTCGAATCCGGATGCGGCCAGTCGGTGCCCCAGACGATGCGGTCCGCGTTCGCGGTGATCAGCGCCTGCGCGAACGGCACAATGTCCTTGTAATCCGGCGCGAGCGTTGACGAGCGATAGGCGCCCGAAATCTTGACATAGGCCTTCCCCGACTTCACCAGCGCGACGAGATCGGAGAAGCCCGGCTGGCCCAGGCCGCGCGAGGCTTCGAGGCCGCCGAAATGGTCGAACACGACAGGTACCGGCGCCGTCTCGACGAGGTCCTTGATCGCCGAGATCATCGGCAGCGTGGTGTAAAGCTGCACGTGCCAGCCGCGCGCCTTCATGCGCTCGACTGCGGCGGTGAAGCGCGGTCGGCCGACATTGGGGTCGTTGACGCCGCCGGTCGCGAGATTGAGGCGGACGCCGCGGAACCCGTCCTGATGCATCGCGTCCAGCGCGCTCTCCGGCGTCTTGTCGTCGATCACGGCCACGCCGCGAGCATTGACGCCGCGTGCTTTCATGCCGAACAGGGTCGACGAATTGTCGGTTCCGTAGACACTTGGAGTGACAATCACCACGCGTTCCATATTCAGCGACTTGTGCAGCGCGGCCATCTCCTCCGGAGATGCCAGCTCGGGCGTGTAGACACGCCCAGCGAAGAACGGAAACGTTTCGGGATCGCCGTGGATATGGGTGTGGCAGTCGCAGGCATGCAGCGGAACGTCGAAGTTGACCGGCGTCGCGGGCTGTGCCGCACGGGCGTGGGCTTTGTTGGACATGGCAACTCCGGCGGCAAGGGAGGCAAGCAGGACGCTACGTCGGCTGAGCATGGTTTCTCTCCCCGCTTTGCTATTTGGAGGTAGTGACACTATCACATCAGTCCGGAAGCTGCTCCGCTTCGCTGCATAGCTGCTCGACGAGGCTCGCAAGCGGGCGTGAGCCGTCAACGCGCACCACCGGGGAGGGCAAGCCCGCGAGCCACGCTTCATCCTTTGCAAGACTGCGGCCTTCGCGATCTCCGGCTTCGTAGTGCGATGCCCATTCGACAAAAGATTCAGTCTCATCATGGCGCCAGCCGCCTGGCGCGACGGCGTCAGCGCCGAAATGGGCGGCCTCGCGGGCGCGCAATCGCGTCAGCCGGATTTCGCGCGGCGTGCTCACGAAGACGACCAGATCGAAAAGCGGGACAAGCTCCTCGCCCCAGCCGGTGACGGTTCCGCTCAGCACCCAATCGAGACGCGGCAGAAACATTTCGCGCATCAGGCGCAGACGCTCGGCGGCGGGGCGCGTGGTCTGGTAGGGCGGCGCGGTCGGCAGCCAGAAATAATCATCGCTGTCGTGATGCGGTAGCGCAAGCCGGCCGGCGAGCGCGCGGCCGATCGTCGTCACGCTGGAGCCTGAAGCTCCCATCAGATGGATGCGGCGGCTCTTCATCGGCACCACCCCAGACGATTTGGAATTATTGCCCAGACGGCGTGCGCAGGCCGTGCCAGGCGTCGCGGACCTGTTGGTAGTGCACCTCGGGCAGATAGTCCGGCGTGTTCAGGCCCAAGGTCTTGACGTCGAGATGGCCGACGGCGCTGAGCAGCGTGTAGGAGGCGATCACGCGGTCGCGGCTGGCGCCGATCAGGCGGGCCTTGGCCTGGATCAAATCGGCCTGCGAGTTCAGCACGTCGACCGTCGTGCGCTGTCCGCCGGCGGCCTCGCGCTGCACGCCCTGGAGTGCGACGGTTGCCGCCTTCACCTCGGACTCGGAAGCGGACACCGCGATCTTGGCGCCTTCGTTGGCAACCCAGGCGCTGGTCGCCGCGGTGCGCGCCTGGTTGCGCACCTGATCGAGCACGAGCCGACTCTGGGCCGTGATCTCCTTGGCCTGCCGGGTCTGCGCAGCAGCCTGGCCGCCGTCGTAGATCGGCGCAGTGACGTTGGCGACGATCGAGGCCTGGTCCTCGGCGAAGGTGCCGAGCGTCGGGTCGTTGTTGCGGCTCCGGCTGGCGCTGCCCTGGATGCTCGCGCTCGGCAGCAGCGCGCCTTCTGCGACGCGGATGTTGGTGGAGGCGACATCGACGTCGAAGCCCGCCGCCATCACCGCCGGGTGCTGACGGATCGCCATCATCAGCGAGTCTTCGCGGCTCTTCGGCAGATAGCGGTCGACGACTTCGGCGGCTCGAAGCTGCGACGGTGCATTGCCGATCACCTGCGCGTAGATCGCCTGGCTCACCGCCAGCGCGACTTCGGCGGCGTTGAGATCGGAAAGCCCGCGGTTGAGCCGCGCCTCGGCCTGGGCGCTGTCGGTCGGCGTGACGTCGCCGGCGTTGAGGCGGCGCTGGGTGACGGCGAGCGTTTCGCGCAGGAAGGAGACGTTGGAGCGCTGCGCCTCGACCAGCGACTGGTTGGCGAGCACGTTGGTGTAGGCGGTAACCGCGTCGAGCAGCACGCCCTGGCCGACATTGCGCAGCGCCTCGCGGCCCGACTGCACCTGGAGTTCTGCGGCGCGCACGTTGTTGGCGGTGCGGAAACCGTTGAACAGGGTCTGCGTCACAGTGACGCCGATGATCCACGGCTTCAGATTGGCGGTCTGGATGGTGTTGTCGGGCAGCAGATTGCGCACCGATTGCAGCCCGGCGCTGAGGCTTGCCACGATCTGCGGCCGATAGCCGGCGAGCGCCTGCGGCACGTTCTCGTCGGTGGCGCGCTGACGCGCGCGCTCGGCATTGAGCTGCGGGTTGGTCTGGTAGGCCTTGGCGAGCGCCTCCGGCAGGGCTTCCGCCCATGCGGCGGAGGGCAGGGCGCAACAGAGCGCCAGCGTGGTCCATGTCGCGAGCACAGGAGCCACGCCCGATCGATGCCGCGTCATCACGCGACCAACTCTGGCGGCACGCCCAATCATGTAATCCCGCAAATCCCGGCTGTCCGCCCCCGCCGACGGCGGCTCTCTTAACTGTTTAACCAGCCGACGTCCCGCAGGCAAACTGCCGCGGGGAAAACCCCCATGTATTCCGTGCTTGTTGCAGGTGCGTCACACACCAATCCCCTCCAGGATGCGTTATAGGGAGCTTGGCGGCTTCCAATCCGTCAGGTGCCTGTCATGTAGTCCGGACCCCACGGATGATGCCGAAGCTCTTCTCCGATTCCGATGCTCTCGCGGAGGAGATCGTTCGCGCTGTCGGAACCGATTTGGTGGTCGGACTGCCGCTCGGCCTCGGCAAGGCCAATCATGTGGTCAACGCTCTCTATGCGCGTGCCTGTGCCGATCCTGACGTCAAGCTGACACTGCTCTCGGCGCTGACGTTGGAAAAGCCGAGACCGAAAGGCTTGATCGAGCACCGGTTCATCGCCCCGTGATCGACCGATTGTTCGGCGGCTATCCCGATCTTGCCTATGCCGATGCGCTGCGCGAAAGCCGGTTGCCGCCCAACGTCGAAGTCGTTGAATTCTTCTTTCTGGCGGGACGCTGGCTGCACGTGCCGGCCGCGCAGCAGAATTACATCTCGGCCAACTATACCCACGCGGCAAGCTATCTGCTGGCGCGCGGGCTCAATGTGGTGACGCAACTGGTGGCCAAGCGCGTCGTCGACGGGGTGCCGCGCTACAGCCTGTCTTGCAACACTGACACGACGCTGGACGTGCTGCGTGAACGCCGCGCCGGGCGTGCATCGTTCAAGCTGATCGCACAGGTGAATTCCGAACTGCCGTTCATGCCGGGCGCGGGCGACCTTCCGGCCGATGAATTCAGCGCCGTGCTGGAGAGCGCTGCGACCGACTTTCCGCTCTTTGCGCCGCCGTCGGAGCCGATCTCCAACGTCAAATACGCGATCGGACTGAATGCGGCATCGCTGGTACGCGATGGTGGCACGCTTCAGATCGGCATCGGACAGATCGGCGATGCGCTGGCGCAGGGTCTGATCCTGCGCCATCGCGACAGCGCTGCCTTTCAAAAAATCGTGGCTCGGCTGTCACCCGCACCACTGTCTGTTCCGCAGGAAACCGGAGCCTTCGAGGTAGGGCTTTATGGCGTCAGCGAAATGCTGACCGAAGCCTTCATCGGCTTGATCGACGCCGGCATCCTCAAGCGTGCCGTCGACGGGGTGGTGCTGCACGGCGCCTTCTTCCTCGGACCGAAATCTTTCTATCGTGCGTTGCGCGAGATGTCGCCTGACCAGATCGCGCGCATCCAGATGATGCCGGTGTCGTTCACCAACGAACTCTACGGCGAGGAGGAACGGAAGCGCCGGGCGCGGATCGATGCGCGCTTCATCAACAACACGATGATGGCCACGCTCTTAGGCGCGGCCGTCTCCGACGGCCTCGACAACGGGCAGGTGGTGAGCGGCGTCGGTGGGCAATACAATTTTGTGGCGCAGGCTTTTGCGCTCGAAGGGGCGCGATCAGTCCTGACGCTCGAGGCGACGCGCCAGGCGGGCCGTTCGCTCAAATCCAACATTCTCTGGCGCTATGGGCACGAGACCATTCCCCGGCACCTGCGGGATATCTTCGTCACCGAATACGGCGTTGCCGATCTCAGGGGGAAGTCGGATGCCGACGTCATCGCGGGGATGCTGGCGATCGCGGATTCGCGCTTCCAGGGCGAGTTGGTGCGGGTCGCGAAGGACGCCGGCAAATTGCCGCGCGGCTATGAGATACCGGCGGCCCACCGCGAAAACCATCCAGAACGGATCACGAGCGCGCTCAAGCCCGCGCGCGATGCCGGGCTGCTGCCGTCGTTCCCGTTCGGCTGCGATTTCACTGAGGTGGAACAGCGCCTCATCCCGGCGTTGGAGATGCTGCAAGGCGCGCAACGCTCGCCGCAGGCGTTGGCGAGCTTGCTGTGGCAGGGATTGATACGAACGCCCGACGGTGCCGATGAGGCGTGTCTCGCACGCCTCGGTCTTGATCGCCCCGCGACCTGGGCCGAGCGTGGATATCGCGCGCTCGTCAGCGCGGCCCTCGCACAGAGCCGCGAGACGTAGCCGCCTACCGGTTCTTGTTCACCGGCTTGCGCTTCTCGATGAACGCCGCCATGCCCTCGGAGCGGTCCTCCAGCGCGAAGGTCGAGTGGAACAGGTTGCGCTCCACGCTCATGCCCTCGGCGAGCGTGGTCTCGAAGGCGCGGTTGACCGCTTCCTTGGCCATCGCGACCGCGGGCCGCGACATCGCGGCGATCTTCTCGGCCGCAGCCATCACCTCGTCCATCAGCTTGTCGGGCGGCACGATGCGGCTGACGAGGCCGCTGCGCTCGGCTTCGGCTGCATCCATCATGCGGCCGGTGAGGCAAAGGTCCATCGCCTTGGACTTGCCGATCGCACGGGTCAGGCGCTGGGTTCCGCCGATGCCGGGGATGGTGCCGAGCGTGATTTCGGGCTGGCCAAATTTCGCGGTGTCGGCGGCGATGATGAAGTCGCACATCATGGCGAGCTCGCAGCCGCCGCCGAGCGCATAGCCCGCGACCGCGGCGATCGTCGGCTTGCGGCAGCGTGCGAGGCGGTCGCCGCCGATCGCGGCAAAATCCTCGGAAAACATGTCGATGAAGCCTTTCGGCTGCATCTCTTTGATGTCTGCGCCGGCGGCAAACGCCTTCTCGCTGCCGGTCACGACGATACAGCCGATGGCGTCATCGGTTTCGAGGTCGTCGACTGCCGCGGCAATCTCGCGGAAGACGCCGAAGGAGAGCGCGTTGAGCAGCTTCGGCCGGTTCAGCTTGACGATGCCGACCGCGCCTTTGCTTTCGACGATGATGTGTTCGAACGTGCTCATGCTCCACCCACGCTTTTTGATTGAGCGGGCAATGTGCCCGCTGGCGCGGTGGGCTTCAAGGGCCAAAGATGTCGGAAAAGTCGTCCGGAACACGCCGAGATGCGCGTTCCGGACGAGGCCCGCAGGCCGGCGATCAGGCTAGATTCAAGCCATGAACATGCGCGCGGCGGAAGCCAGCGTCAGCAGCGTGCCGACGCCGATGAAGATCTTGCCGATCAGCGAGCTCTGGTCCCAGGCCGAGCTCTGCTGGCTGCTTGCCATCACCGGCGCCGGCCGCGGCTGCGCATCGGTTGCGGCAATCACCGCCTTTTGCGCCGGCGGGTTGTCCTGTTGCAAGGCGCGGTCGATGTCGTTGAGCTGATCGGGTGCGACGACCTGGCTCTCGGCGTTCGGGGCGGCGGTATTATCGGCCGCTGCCTGGACGTTGTCGTTGGCGCGGCCCGTCATTGCGGAGGCGGCAGCCGCGGTCGGTGTATCGGCGGCGGCGAGCTGCGCATTGGCGTTGGCGACTTCCGGCGACATCTGGCGCGAGGCCGGCACCTTGCTATTGTCGGCCTTCGCCTCGTCGGCCGTTGCAGCGGCGTCCTTGTTGTCGGCCTTGTCGCCGGATTTCTGCGCCGTCTTGGTGCTGTCGCGATGGCGCGACGTGTGGCGCCGCTGCTTGCTCGGCTTGACTGCGTCGGCCTGGTTGCCTGCGCTGTCCGGTTTGCTGCTTGCGGCTGAACTCGGTGCCGCCTGTGCAATGCCCCCGAACAGCAAGAAAAGCCCGGCCAGGAGAATCAGGGCCGCGTGCCCGCTGGCTTTCTTCATGTTGACGATCTCCCCAATTTCGCCCGTCCCGGGAGCGAACAGAGACCCCGGGGCGTGACGACAGCGCGGCAAAAAATGGGAATCTTGGGGCTACACGGGGCAAAAGCGGGGCAAACTAGGCCCCTCGCGGCCGGCCGCCGGGTGCGGACAGCACCGATCGGTGTTATGAGCCGTCCCAGATTTTTACGGACGTATCGGTCGCGTGGCCCGGCACAGATCACGAGTTCGTGATCTCAAAGGTGCCGCCGTAACAAATTGAAAGAACGGCCGAATTGCATGGTGAGGGCGCGCGTGCGCGGACGTGAGGACGAGTGGACCGGCCTGATGCGGTCGGCCATGGCAGGCGATGACGCAGCGTATCATCGCCTGTTGAGGGCGGTCACGCCTGTACTGCGCGCTGCCGCGAGGCGCGGCCTGGCGCGGGCTGGGCAGCCTCCCGACCAGGCCGAGGATATCGTGCAGGAGATTTTGTTGGCGGTGCATTTGAAGCGGCACACCTGGGACAGCGAAGCCCCCTTCGCCCCGTGGCTGTTTGCGATCGGCCGCAACAAGCTGATCGACATGCTGCGGCGGCGGGGCAGGCGGATCTTCGTCAACATCGACGATTTCGCCGAGACTCTGCCGGGCGAGGTGCCGCAGGAGACGGCCTCGGCGGGCGAGGTCGCCAGCCAGCTCAACACGCTGCCGCAACGCCAGCGCGACGTGTTGCAGTCGATCGCGGTCGACAGCACCTCGATCAAGGATACGGCGGCGAAATATTCGATGAGCGAGGGCGCGGTGCGGGTCGCGCTGCATCGCGGACTTGCGGCGCTGACTGCCAAACTGCGGGACCAGTAGTCATGGATACCGATCAACTCATTCGCTCGCTCGCGGCCGACAACGCCCATCGCGCGCCGCGCGTCGGCGCGATGCTGACCATGGCGCTGCTGGTCGCCGCGCCTCTGTCGATCCTGATCTTCGCGACATTTCTCGGCGTGCGTCACGACGTGATGAGCGCGATGCACAACCCGTTCTTCGACATGAAGTTCGCGGTCACGCTGTCGCTCGCGATCCCCGCGATCATCGTCAGCCTGCATCTGTCGCGCCCCGAAGCGTTGCTGCGTGGTTGGGGCTGGTTGCTGCTGCTTCCCGTCGGGCTGCTCGCGGTGGCGATCGGCAGTGAGGCGATGATGGCGCCGGCCATGCCGATGACGATGCGATTGATGGGCAAGAACTCCAGGGTGTGTCTGTTCGCAATCCCAGCGATGTCGCTGCCGCTGCTTGCCGGGGCGCTGTTCGGCCTGCGCCACGGGGCGCCGTCGCATCCCGCGCTCGCCGGTGCGCTCGCCGGCCTGGTGTCGGCCGGGCTCGCCGCGACGCTGTACGCCTCGCACTGCACCGACGATTCCCCGCTCTTCGTCGCGACCTGGTACACGCTCGCGACCGCGCTGGTGACCGCGATCGGCGCGCTGGTGGGGGCGAGGGTTCTGCGCTACTAGCTCGCCGGCCTCAGGCCGCCGGCGTCGGGCCCTGCTGCATGCGGTGGAAGCGCAGCACCTGCTGCGCGGTCGAGCCGCGCAGGGCTTCGTAAGCGTCGCGCAGCGTCAGCATGTCGGTCTGCGAGCCGCCTGAGAGCTTCTCGCGCAGGGCGATGATCGCGCGCACGCTCGACCATTGCATGGCCGCGACCTTGGCGAGGATCATCACGCCCTCGGTCCGGCTTTCGATCATCATGGTCTCGGCGGTCTCGACCGCGACGCCCGCAAGCGCCGCGAGCCCCGCATTGGTCTCGTCGAACTTGCCTTGCTCTGCGAAGGCGGCGACCTGGAATTCGGTGAGGCGGCCGTCCTCGTGCAGCGACTTCACCAGCGCGCGCGCCATTTCGGTCTGTCGGGTCATGGCGGCGGCGCGGACCCGCTGGGCTGCTTCCTGGACCACGCTGGAGACTTCGTCTGCGAGATCCGGATGCGCGGCTTCCAGCTTCCTGCGCACGCTCAAGGAGGCCTTCGCGATCAGCTTCAGATAGTGATGGCGCGGCAAATCGGGCCGCAAGCCGATGCAGGTGGCGAGATCATCGTCGCGTTCGGCGCGCGTGACGAGGTCGGTGAAACTTCCCTCGGAGAGCTGCGCGCCGGGATTGCTGACGGTCGATTGCACCACGCCCTCGTCGCCGCGGGTCACCAGCACGTCGGTCAGTGCTTCCGACAGCACCCGCCGCAGCGAGATCGCCTTGAGATGTGCCTGCCCTCTGGTGCGCGCGATCTCGATCAGGGTCGCTTCGTCCAGTCGTTCCGATTTCGACAGCACGGGGCCGGAGACCTCGATCACCTCGTCGAGCGCGAGCGTGCGGATGATCTTCGGCGGCGCAGTCGCGATCGGTGCGAGGCGGTCGGCGAGCAGCGCCCTGGCAGACGTCTCGATCTGCTCGATCAGGCATTGGAATATGTCGTCGAACACGCGGACGCGGTCGTCTGAATAGTCCACCGCATTGCCGATGAAGAGATCAGTGACGCGGCGCAGCGTCTCGACCCGGCGCGCAACGGTGCCGTGCGAGAGCGCAGCTTGCAGTTCCTCGAGCAAATTCTCGGATGATTTTGGGGATTTCGATCTCATTGCCCTGTCCTGGAGCGTTCGGCCCGGCGATTGCTTCTGTCGCGCCGGGAAAAAATGGATTGGTCAGCTCGTTGCGATGCGGTTGCGCCCTTGTGCCTTGGCGGAATAGAGCGCGCTGTCGGCGCGCACGAGAAACGTGTCGGCAGTATCAAAGTCGCGGAGCGTCACGACGCCCGCGGAAATGGTCACGCGCATGCCCAGGGAGAATGCGCTCCAGTCCAGATCTGCGACGATGCCGCGCAGCCGATCGAGCATGCGCGCCGCCGCCGCGCCATCCGTTCCCGGCAGCAGCAGCAGAAATTCCTCGCCGCCGTATCGGCCGAAGCAGTCGGCCGGGCGGATATTGGCGAAAATGGTGATCGCGAAGGTGCGCAGCACCTCGTCGCCGACGGGATGGCCGTGGGCGTCGTTGATGCGCTTGAACCAGTCGAGATCAATCAGTGCGATCGCGCAAGGGGTCGACGTCTGCCGCGATTTTTCGATCTCGGCGTCGAGAAGCCGCATGATGCAGCGGCGGTTGTAGGAGCCGGTGAGCTCGTCGAGCTCGGCCAGTTCCTCGATACGCTGATAGGCGGCCTTCAGCTCGATGCTGCGCCGGTACAGGATCTTGCGGAGCGTGGCGCCGAACAGGCCGAGGAAGGCGCACTGGCCGATCACCAGCACGAAGCAGAGCATCGAGGCGGTCCGCTGGAGCCGCGTAGCAACGGGCATGCCGATCGGCAGATCGGAAGCGAGGAAGACGGCGGCGAGGCCGGCGGTCGCGATTGCCCAGGTCAGCATCGCCTGGGCCGAGGTCATGCGCAGCGTGCCGAAGGCGAAAATCAGGAACAGCACGCTGAGGAAGGCGACGCCAATGATCGGCACCGACAGCAGGAACACGAATTGCAGCGCCATATGCGCCGAGATCTGGAACACGGTGAGATAGTGGTCGGTTTGCCTGTCGCCCACGCCCGCCTCCGACATCACGACGAAGATGCCGATGATCGAGAGACCTCCGACCCAGAACAGCGATGGAACGTTCATCGCAACAGCGCCGTCGTAGCCGTAGAGCAGCAGGACGAAGGCGCCGAGCGAGTAGCTGGCGACTTGGCCGATATACATCTGGCGGCGCTGCCGCGCCCGGCGCGCCCGCACCTGGGGCGCAGCTGCATCGGGCACGAGGACGAGATCCGCGACCTCAGCGGCATTCCTCTCGGGAAAGGACGTCGCGGCCGTGCTCATGGTCCCGCCAATGGTAGTTGTCAGCTCAAAAATCTACATGGCAAGCCTTTAGGTTTGGTATCCTCCGAAACCGAATCCGCACTGTCCAGCGCGGGAGCGGAGGACGGTCGCGACCGGCCGAGGATTTGTCGTCGGTTAGGGATCGTGTGCGATGCGGTCGAGCCAAAGCATGGCTTCGGAAGACATACGTCGTGCAAGGCTGCTATGGTTCCATGCATGTCGGGCTGTCTAAATTGGGACGGCATTGCGCAGGAAAGTGCTTCATTACTATGTTACCGTTATTGAGCGAGGCGGCCAGCCGCGTGTGGCAAAAGGAAATTTCGCGTATGTGGGGTAGATCACACAGCGCCCCGTATGACTGCGGTAGACTGAAGAATTTCGCTCCTCCCGTCGAACCGTCTGCCGCATCGACCCGACCAACCTTGCGAGACGGCCATTGAGCGTGACACAGGCGGCTTCGGACGAGGTCCTGATCGCCAGGATCGCTCAAGGCGACCGGCTCGCCATGCAGGTGCTGTACGGGCGGCACCATGTCAGGGTGTATCGTTTCGGCCTCCGGCTTGTCCGGGACGAGCAGGCGGCGGAAGACCTCATCAGTGAGGTGTTTCTCGACGTCTGGCGTCAAGCCGGCAAGTTCGAGGGCCGATCCGCCGTTTCCACGTGGCTGCTGGCAATCACCCGATTCAAGGCCCTGTCTGCGCTCCGGCGCAGAAAGGATTTTGAGTTGGACGACGACGCCGCGAACGCGATCGAGGACACGTCCGACAATCCGGAAACGGTGGTGCAGAAGAAGGATACCAGTGAAGCGTTGCGGGAGTGTCTGACGGGCCTCTCGCCGGACCATCGGGAAATCGTCGATCTCGTCTACTACCACGAGAAGTCCGTGGAAGAGGTGGCCGAAATCGTTGGCATCCCGGAGAACACTGTGAAGACGCGCTTGTTCTATGCGCGCAAGAAATTGGCCGAACTGCTGAAGGCAGCCGGCATTGAGCGAGGCTGGCCATGATGGCATTGAGCAAGAAGATGCTGGAGCGAGAACCCAGTGAGATCGAGATGCTGCTGCCGTGGCACGCCGCCGGCACGCTGAACGCGCGCGACGCCCGCCGCGTCGAGGAAGCGCTTGCGAGCGATCCCGACCTCGCCAGGCAATATGCGGCGATCCGCGGCGAGTACGAAGAGACCATTCATCTGAATGAGAGCCTGGGTGCTCCGTCGGCGCGCGCGATGCAGAAGCTGTTCGCCGCCATCGACGCCGAGCCGGCGCGGGCCGCCGGTTCGCTGCCGCTGTCGGCGCGCATCGCCACCTTCTTTGCGAGCCTGTCGCCGCGTACGCTGGCCTGGTCGGCGAGCCTCGGCGCCATGGCGCTGGTGCTGCAAGCCGGAATCATCGGCGCCGTGCTGACGAAGAACCAGACTGCGACCTTCCAGACTGCTTCGCTCTCGACCAGCGCGCCGATCACGCGCGAACTCGGTGCGACTGCCGCGCCGTCGCGCGCGCTGGTGCGCTTCACACCCGAGGCGCGCGTCGCCGACATCACGACATTGCTCGACAGCTACCAGGCTTCGATCATCGGTGATGCCAAGGGCGGCATGTTCCGTCTCCAGTTCGACAAGGCGATGAGCCAGGACGAACTCACCTCGCTGCTCGGCAAGATGCAGCGCGAGAAGTTCGTCAATTTGGCCGTCGCGGCGCCCTAGACGCGCCGCTGAACCGATGATGCGCAAGTCCGAGAGCAGGTTACGCGCCGGGGCCTACGCTTCGTCGGTCGGAGCTACGCTGCTGCTCGCCGCCTGTCTCGGGGTCGAGGTTGCGCAGGCGCAGGCGATCATGCGCACGCCGACGATCAGCGTCCCCTCGCGCATGCCGACCATTTCTCCCAGCATCGCCGCGCGCGTCGATCCGGGTGTTGCCGCCAGAGCGGTGGTCGTCGGCCGCGGCCCCGGCCCGATTGTGACATCGAGGATTTCGGCGCGGATGGTACCGACGCCGGTGCTGCCTTATGCGCGCTACTCCCCGAACCTCTATCCCGCCTGTACCGCGCCCTATCGCGACGCCAGCGGCGAATGCCTGGCGCAGCCGAGCGCAGGCGGCGACGGCGCGGGCAAATCGGGCAAGAAGACTGCCAGCAAGGGGCGCGGCAACAACACGCCGGCTGCCGTGGACTTGCGCACCTTCGCCGACCAATTCGTCGCCGAGATCGATGGGGCGCTGTCGTTGGCCGAGGCCGACGAGCTCGCGCGCCGCCATGGCCTGACACGCGTGTCCTCCGAGAATTTTCCGCTGATCGGGGCAACCTTCGGACTGTTCCGCATCACCGACCGCCGCGCTTACGAGACCGTGCGGCGCGAATTCGCCGCCGACGGCAGCGTGCGCTCGGTCCAGCCGAACTTCCGCTACGTACTCCAGGACCAGAAATCGTCGGTGCCGAGCGAGGGAGATCCCGCGCAATATGCGCTGGCCAAGCTCCGCCTGCCGCAGGCACATGCGCTGGCGCATGGCGCCAACGTGACTGTTGCCGTAATCGATTCCGGCATCGACGCCCAACATCCGGAACTTGCCAATTCCATTGCCGAAAATTTCGACGCGCTCGGCAGCGCCGAGGCCCCGCATGTTCACGGCACCGGCGTTGCCGGCGCCATCGTGGCGCATGCCAAGCTGATGGGCAGCGCGCCCGAGGCGCGCATCATCGCCATCCGCGCCTTCGGCGGCACCACCGGCGGGGCCGAGAGCTCGTCCTACATCATCCTTCGCTCGCTGAACTATGCCGCCGAGCACGGCGCGCAGATCGTCAACATGAGCTTTGCCGGTCCCAAAGACGCGGTGATCGAGCGGGCCATCGCGGCGACCGCCGCGCGTGGCCTGGTGCTGATCGCGGCCGCCGGCAATGCCGGCGCGAAGTCGCCGCCGCTCTATCCGGCCGCCAATCCCAACGTGATCGCGGTCAGCGCAACCGACCAGCAGGACCGGCTGTTCACCGCCTCCAACCGTGGCAATTACATCGCGGTCGCGGCACCCGGCGTCGACATCTTCCTGCCGGCGCCTGGCGGCAAATACCAGATGACGTCGGGCACCTCGTTCTCGGCCGCCTATGTCTCCGGCGTCGCGGCGCTGCTGCTCGAGCGCAACTACGCCTTGAAGCCCGAAGCGCTGCGCATGACGCTGGCGAAGACAGCGCGCGACCTCGGTGCACCGGGGCGCGACGATCTTTTCGGCGACGGCGAGACCGATGCGTTTGCCGCGGTCATGACCGTTCCCGCCAACGGCGCGACGCCGGTTGCGGCTGCGTCCGGTACAACAAAACGTGAAGATATCGAGAAGCGTCGCGACGAGCCTGGCCTCCGCGCAATAGAGCAACCCTCGTTGTCGAGCACCGGCGATAAAGCCACGGTTTCTCAGGCGGATAGGCCGGCGACGCGATAGCGGCTGCGACAACTTTGCGCGCGGTGCGAAGGTCGAAAAATCAAACGCCGCATTGAACGTTCGGCCCGCTGCCACGACCAAATTATGTGGGAGCGGTCATCCCTCCCCATAAGTCATATTAGGCGCGAGCGCCCATCCACCCAAGCGCCCATATGGCTCGACCCGTCCGGTTGTCCCCCCGGACGGGTCTTTTCTTTTGGGGCATCCGATTTCTTGAAGCCCTGCGCGAGACCAGCTTCTGGTTGAGAGATCGCGACTCGGTCATCGGCATCGCACCGCAGGCGCGCCATGCTTGTGCGAAGCTTGACTCCAAAACCCCTTGAATCTCCGCACGACTACGGAGTTTGACGACGAAAAGGCTGTCGTTGCTGGACAAGTCGGAATCTTTCCACAAAATATTCATGTCGCGTCTAAATTGATTCGTCTGCGTTGCGTCGCGTCCGTATTTTTCTCCTGACGGGCTGGGTTATGACACATCGCCAAGAGGCTGTTCGCGACGTGGCTATTGGCCGCGACATTGCGGCACGCTGGTGCACTCTCGCCGAGCAGCGGCTGGTGCATCTCTCCGAAATGTTCGAGACCGGGCGCTGGCGCCGCTATCACTCCGAGATCGCATTTCTCGAAAACATCCAGGAGGCCAAGCGCGCCGTTCAGACCTGGCGCGCGCTTGCCACCGGCGCTGATGTCGCCACGGCGGCCGCCAGCGTGTCGCCCGCATTCGGCTGGTCGCCCGCGACGATGCCCCGCATGCTCCCGCGCGAGCTACAGGCGCAGGTCATGCAGCCGAAGGCCGTGCACATCGCTCCCGAGACCGCCGTGCCGGTAGGGCTCGATCCGACACCGGACGTTCTCGCCGAAATCACCGAAGCCCCGATCGTGCCGCTTGCCGCGCTTGCCGCGCTTGCCGCGCCTGCAGCGATGGCACCGCTCAAACTGCCCGCTGCCATGGCGCCGCCTACCGCGCCCGTCGCGATGACAGGACCCAAGATACCGGCCGCGATGGCAGCGCCCAGGGCGCCTGCTGCGATGGCGGCGCTTCTGCCGCAGTTCTCTCCGCCCGCCACCGAAATTGTCGCAGCCCCCGAGCGCCTCGTTGAGTTCACCTTCAGCCTCGACGGCCTGGAGGCGAAGTATCCGCTGCTGCGGAACGCGTTCTAAGGCGAACGTTCAAGAGTGCCGCCGCAATGTCTCCCGTCATCCTGAGGCGCGAGGCATGGGACGCAACGCGGCCCATGGAGAGCCTCGAAGGATGCACGGCCCGTCTGCCGACCGCATCGACGCTTACGTCGGGGGCCTAGGCGCTCCCGCGCGCCGTCGCGCAAGCTGGCTCACCGATCTCCAATCCGATCGAATAAGCGCTTCCTTCTTGGCGCGGCTCCATCCTTTGAGCTGCCGCTCAGCGGCAATCCCGTCAGTGATCCGATCGAAATACTCCGACCACACCAGGACGACAGGTCGTCTCGAGTAGGTGTACCCCTGATAGGCGCCGGCATTGTGCCCGTCGACGCGCCTCGATAGGTCGTCGCCGGTGGCGCTGCCAATGTAGAACGAGCCATCCGCACATCGCAGCATGTAGACATAGATGCCCACAACGTCCTCCTTCGAGGCTCCCCGCGCGGCGCTTCGCACCGCACGGCTCACACCTCAGGATGACGGCCGCGTGTTTGTTGTCAACATTGCATCAAGACCCAGCGCTCCGTTTTTACCCCGTCATCCTGAGGCGCGAGGCATGGGACGCAACGCGGCCCATGGAAAGCCTCGAAGGATGCGCGGCCCGTCTGCCGATCGCGCGCCTACCGCCGCACCGCATTCCCGCCGACCACCAATTGCGCAAACCGCTGGGCGCCGTCCGCCGACAGATCGGACGTCACGGCGCGCGCGTGATCGAGGCCGACCACGGCGCCGCGCGGGGTTTCCGAGATCATGTTGTTGTTGACGAGCGCGGTGCCGGCGCCCGGCACGACGGATACGCCGACGCCAGCCAGCGTCTTGCGGATCACGTTGCCCGTGATCGCGACGTCGCGGAGATATTTGCCCCAGCCGGCGACGATACCGTAGGACGGCGCATTCTCGATCACGTTGCCGGTAACCGACGCATCCGCCTCGATGTAGATGCCGACGCCGGCATCGTCGTCCGGCGCGGTGCCGATTGGGCGTTTCGGGATCAGATTGCGGATGATGTTGCCCTGGACCACGGCGATGCGGCCGCCTTCGTTGAAATTGCAGACGGAGACGCCGACGGCGGCGCCGTCGACAATGTTGTTGGCGATCACGGCGGCCTCGAACGCGAACTCCGAATAGAGCGCGACCTCGCGCACGTCGCTGACACTGTTGCCGGTGATGTGGATGTTCGATGCCGAATTGCCGCGCACGGCGGAGTAATCGCAGTTTTTGATACGATTGCCGCGCACGATGACGTTTCCGGCGCGGAAGGCGTTGATGGCGTTGCCGTACTGGCCGGAGCCGCCGGGGCCGGCCTTGATATCTTCGATACGGTTATCAGTGACCAGCGTGCCGTCGTCGCCGATGGCCGTGCGCAGGATCTCGATGCCGTTGTCATTGGTGCCGGTGATGGTGTTGCGGGAGACGCTGAGACCCCTGGCGTCGAACGACACCACCGCCGTCACCGCGATGTTGGTAAAAAGGTTGCCGGAGATGTCGCCCGAGACCTGCTCAAGCCAGACGCCGCTGCCGCCGGAGCCCGTGATCTCGCAATCGGCGATGCGGACGTCGCGCCCCCCGAGCACGTGGATCAGCCCACGTCGTGCCGGCAGCGGAATGCCGCCGCCATCGAAGGTGATGCCGGTGAGGCCGATCGAATCGGAGCGGTCGCTCTGGATCGCCGAGGCTCCGCCAGTGAAGATGAGCTTGGTCGCGCCGCGCACGCCGATCAGTTGCGCGCCATTCGGCAAGCGCAACAGTCCCGTGCGGTAGACGCCGGGTGGCAGCGCCAGCGGCGTTTGCGCCCGCGCGGCCTCATCGATCGCACGCTGGAGCGCACGGGTCTGATCCTCGCTGCTGCCGGGTCGCACATCATACTGCGTGGCATCGCGGCCGAGCAGCGACGTCACCGGCGCCGCGCGCGCAGCATCGGCCGGCATGGCCAGCGCGCCGGCGATGCCTGCGGTCGAAGCTCCGATGAGATGGCGACGATTGAGGTCCATGACGCGTCCTCCGGCGGACGCGGGGGTCCGCGATGGTTAGGTAGCGCAGGGCGGCTGGTGGCGTGAGGATTGTTCGCGGTAGGGTTAAATGTTTACGCAGTCGTGTTCCGCCCCTTTCGTGCCAACTGCACCATCTCCATCAGCATCGCCTCGCCGGCATCGACCAGTTCCTCCAGCGTGATCCGCGGCGCGCCCTTGCGGCGCACGGCGCCACTGCGCGCCAGCAGGGGAATATGGACGAATGCTGCCAGCCGCGGCCCGCCGCCCTTGACGTTCTCGATCGCGCGCCAGCTCAGATAGTTGCAGAGATAGGCGCCGGCATCGCGCGAGGGGCGGGCGTCGATACCGGTGAGGCGCGCGGCGCGCAGCAGCCTTGCCGTGTGTGGACCGAAAATCGTCGCGTCCGCATTGGCGGCGATGCCGCGCTTGCTCGATCGGGTGTTGGCGGCGTCGGGCCAGAGCATGGTGACGGCGTTGCGCGCACGGCTCTCGATGCGCAGATAGGGCGTACGTGCGGCGAGGCCGAACATCAGCATCGCATCCGGCTTTTCTTTCGCTAAAACCTCCGGCAATTGCTGGTCCACCGCGGCATAAGTGACCGGGAAGATGTGGCTGAAGATCGCGGCATCGTCGAGTGCGGGACGGCGCAATTGCGCCAGCCGGGCGACCAGCGGCTGCGTCGGGTTGTAGGGCGCGCCGGGGAAGGGGCCGAAGCCGGTGAGGAGAATGCGGAGCTTGTCGCTCATTGCAGCAACTCCAAAATCTGCTCGGCGGCGAGCGCCGGCGTGAGATGGCCATTGGCCACCTCGGTCTCGATCTTCCGAACCTTCGTCCGCACCGACGCTTCGCTGCGCAGCCGTGCCAGCATACGCTGCTCCAGCATCGACCACATCCATTTCACCTGCTGCTCGCGCCGTCGCGCGGCGAACTCGCCGGATGCGTTCATCGCCTTGCGGTGATCGAGGACCTTCTGCCAGAGTTTTGCAATGCCATCTCCGGTCAGTGCCGAATAGGTTTCGACCGGCGGATGCCAGTGCTCGGAGCGCGGCGTCAGGATATGCAGCGCGCCGCGATAATCGGCGGCGGTGATGTTGGCGCGCTTGAGATTGTCGCCGTCGGCCTTGTTGATCGCGATCATGTCGGCGAGCTCGACCAGGCCTTTCTTGATGCCTTGCAACTCATCGCCGCCGCCGGGCAGCATCAAAGCGAGGAAGAAATCGGTCATGTCGCAGACCGCGGTCTCGGATTGGCCGATGCCGACGGTCTCGACCAGCACGACGTCGAAGCCGGCTGCCTCGCACAGCAGCATCGCCTCGCGCGTCTTGGCGGCGACGCCGCCGAGGGTACCCGAGGATGGCGAGGGCCGGATGAAGGCGTGGTCGGAGGCCGAGAGCTGCGCCATCCGCGTTTTGTCGCCGAGGATCGAGCCGCCGCTGCGCGCCGAGGACGGATCGACAGCGAGCACCGCGACCTTGTGGCCCTGTTCGATCAGATGGGTTCCGAGCGCATCGATGGTAGTGGACTTGCCGACCCCGGGCGAGCCGGTGATGCCGACGCGGACCGCCTTGCCGGTGTCGGGCAGGAGCATCTGCACCAGTTCACGCGCCAGCGCCTGATGGTCGTTGCGCCGGCTCTCGACCAGCGTGATGGCCCGCGCTAGCGCCGCGCGGCTGCCGACGCGCAAATCGCGGGCGAGGGTTTTGATGTCCAGCGAGGCCTTCTTCTCAGTCATGCCCTGCTTTACAACGCCCCGGCGGGGCAGGCGAGGGTTGCTCGCCCGATATCACCGGGATGTCGCCGCCACTCCCGTCCGTACCGGTTTCAGCTTCCGCCACGCCCAGACCATCACCGGCCACAGCAGCGCCCCGATCGCCATGGCGGCGAGGATGGCGGCGACGGGGCGCTCGAAGAACGGCAGGATGCTGCCGTCGGACTTGATCAGCGAGGTCACGAAAGCCTGCTCGACCATGGTGCCCATGACGATGCCGAGCACCATCGCGGCGACGGGATAGCCGTTGGCCTCCATCACATAACCGATGATGCCGAAGGCGGCGACGGTGACGACGCCGAACATGTTGTTGCCGATCGCGAACGAGCCGACAGCGCAGCACAGCATGATGATCGGCATGATTGCGGAGCGCGGTGCCAGCAGGATGTAGGCGGCGATCCGGATCATGGCGATGCCCAGCGGGATCATCAAAATGTTCGCGATGATGAACATCAGGTAGATCGCGTACATGCTCGACGCTTTCTCGGTGAAAAGCGTCGGCCCGGGGTTGAGCCCCTTCATGTAGAGCACGCCGATCGCGATCGCGGCGATGGTGTCGCCGGGAATGCCGAACAGCAGCGAGGGCACCCAGCCCGAGGCGATGCTGGCGTTGTTGCTGGCGCCGGCCTCGACCAGTCCTTCGACATGGCCGGTGCCGAATTTTTCCGGCTCCTTGGAGAAGCGCTTGGACATCGCATAGGAGACCCAGGCGGCCATGTCGGCGCCGGCGCCAGGCAGTACGCCGATGATGATGCCGACGATGTTTCCGCGCGTCATCTGCCAATGGTATTGCTTGGTCAGTTTCCACTGGCCGGCCATGATGCTTCCGAATTTGCGCCGCGGCAGCGGCGGCGGCTCCGGCGTCAGCATCGCGCGCATCACCTGCGCCACCGCGAACACGCCGACCAGTGCCGGGATCGGCTCGATGCCGCCGAACAGATCGGTGAGGCCGAAGGTGAAGCGCGGCACGCCGCCGGGATTTTCGATGCCGATGCAGGAGACCAGCAGGCCAAGGAACATGCCCGCGATCGCCTTCACGGGCGAGGATCGCGCCACCAGCGTCGCGCACATCAGGCCGAGCAACGCCAGCCAGAAATATTCGAAGGTCGAGAACGACAGCGCGATCTCGGCCAGTGGCGGCGCCAGGATCATCAGCGACAGCACGCCGGCGATGCCGCCGACCGCGGAGAACCACACGCCGGCCCCGAGCGCGAGCTCGGCCTGTCCCTTGCGCGTCATGGCGTAGGCCTCGTCCGCATAGGCTGCGGAGGCTGGCGTGCCCGGGATGCGCAGCAGCGCGCCGGGGATATCGCCGGAGAAGATCGCCATCGAGGACGCGGCGACGATGGTCGCGATCGCCGCGATCGGCGAGAGATAGAAGGTGACGGGGACGAGCAGGGCGGTTGCCATCGTCGCCGACAGGCCCGGCAGCGAGCCGATCACGAGCCCGTACACGGAGGCTGCGAACATCGCGATGATGACCTCCCAGGTGGAGATCAGTGCGAACGCTTCAATCAGGGTTTTCAGCATGAATTCACCAGGGCGTCGGCAGCAGGCCGGCGGGAAGCGGCACGCGCAGCAGCTTGCCGAAGATGAGATGGATGGCGAAGGGCGACAGCGCGGCGAGCGGCAGCGCCAGCTTCCACTTCGCCCCTAACGCAGTCGAGGTGACATAGACCATGATCGCCGCGGTGATGATGAAGCCGAGCCGGTCGGCCGCGACCACGTAGAACAGCAGCAGCGCCGGCGGCAGCAGCGCGCGCAGGCTGTAGAACTTGCCCTGCGGCGGCGCTGCTGCGGCGGCTTGGCCGTCCTCGAGCGGGATCAGCTCTTCCTCCTCCTCGAAGGTGTGACCGATGCCGAACACGATCGCGAGCCCGCACAGCGCAAGGCCGATGCCGATCACGAGCGGAAACACGTTGGGGCCGACCGGCTGCCCCGGCACCGGCGGCAGCAGCCAGCCGCCATAGGCAGAAGCTGCGCCGAGCACGACGAGAAACGATCCCGTGACCGAGTCGGGAAGACGCATGGGAGGAGTCCTATGAAAGAAGTTCTCCCTCTTCCCGCGCGCGGGGAGAGGCGATCAGCGCGTACAATCCCGGCATCATCCCGGTGCCGGATGCCGGATCACGCCTTGCTCAGACCCGCCGCCTTCATCGCCTCGCCCATCTGGGCGTCGCCCTTGTCCATGAAGCTGCCGAACTGGCCGGCATCGCCCCACACCGTGCCGAAGCCGCGATTGCTCATGAAGTCCTTGAACTCGGCGGAGTCATAAACCTTCTTCAGCGCCGCGGTGAGCTTCGTCGCGATCTCCGGCGGCAGGTTCTTTGGCGCGCCGATCCCGCGCCAGGCGCCGGTCGCGTAGTCGATGCCCATCGCCTCCTTCAGCGTCGGCACGTCCTTGAAGATCGGATTGCGCGCCGGCGCCATGATGGCAAGGCTCCTGGCCTTGCCGGCCTCGATGATGGCGCGGGCTTCCGGCACCGAGCAGGTGGTGAGGTCGAGGCCGCCGGCGGCGAGATCCTGCATCGCGGGGGCGGCACCGTTCGACGGCACCCAGGCGACCTGGTTGGCGGGCAGGCCCATCGCCTGCATCCAGCCGACCAGCGCGAGATGCCAGATGCCGCCCTGGCCGGTGCCCGAGGCCTTGAACTTGCCGGGAGGGGCCGCCTTGATCGCCTCGGCGAGCTCCTTCACCGTCTTGTAGGGCGAGGACGAGGAGACCTGGATGCCCGGCGGGTCCTCGTTCATCAGCGCCAGCGGGGTGTAGCTCTTCGGCGCCAGTTCGGTCAGTCCCTGCCAGTGCATCATCGAGATTTCGACCGTGAGCATGCCGATGGTGTAGCCATCGGGCTGCGCGGTCGCGATCGCGGTATGGCCGACGACGCCGGACCCGCCGGTGCGATTGACGACGTTGAAGGGTTGGCCGAGATCCTTTTCCAGAAGTGCTGCGACAATCCGCGCAGTCGCGTCGGTGCCGCCGCCCGCGCCCCAGGGCACGATCAGGGTGACCGGCCGCGCCGGATAGGCCTGTGCGAGAGCGGGTCTAAGGCCGAATGCAGCGGATGCTGCAACCACGGCAGATGAAGCCGCAAAGGTGCGGCGCGTAATCTTGGACATCAATGCCTCCCAGCGGCGCCCGTGATACCGGGCGCTCTTGTCAATGGCGGCATTCTAGTCGGCTTTGCAGCGCCGCTGCAAGGTAGCGCTACCAGCGCGTTGTGAGCAATGCGGCGCTGCTCAAACGATGGTCACTGCGGCTCTTCCACGTCGGCCTTCGGCCGCGCGCCGCCGAACATACGGGTGCCTTCCGCGGTGAGATAAGGCTTCAGCGTTTCCCACGGCGCGAATGCGACATATTCGCCCTCGGCGTAGGGTCCGACTGCATAGGGCGGGTAGTGGAAGGTGAGCCCGGAACTCTTGCCCGCATCGGTCGAAGGCGCGAGCGTCACAGCGCCGATCTTGAGCAGGCTCGGCTCCACGCTTTTGAACCATTCATCGGTCGCGGTCTCGCTGGTATCGCGCTTCTTCTTCTCGAACTTCAGCGAGGCGATCACGGCCTTCACCATCGCCTTCATGGTTGGGCCGTTGTCGGCGGTCTCGGTGAAGAACGGGCGGATCGAGATGCGCTTGTTCTCTGCCTTGTCCCACAGGATCGTGTTCACGTCCGAATTGGGATGGGCGCCGTGGGTATCCATGTAGTCGTTGCGGAGAATGCTGACATAGCGCTCGGCGACGACGGAGCGGATCGCATATTTGCGCTCAAAGTCCCAGCCGCCGTCCTTAAAGAACTGCGGATCCTCTTTGCGCGAGGCGGCAGCTTCAGCCGCGTTCTTGTCGAGCCACTTTTTGCCCTCAGCGAGACAATCCGCCGCCAGCGTCGGGGCAGCTTGATCTTGTCGTCGAGGAAGACGCGCGCCTCGATGCTCTTGTTTTTGATGACGGCGTCGGGTTTGGGGTCGGCGGCGAGAGAGGGACCCAACAACGCGCCGCAAGCTGCGATCACAGCCAGTGTGTGCGTGAACGTTGGCGCGGAAAATATCACGCAATGTCCTTCTTGCCTGAGATCGACGGCGACGCTACTCCGCCGCCTCGCTATGTCCGAGCCGGGCGTTCAGCTTGCGGATCAGCTCCTCGGCCGCGTCCGCGATCACCGTGCCCGGCGGGAAGATCGCTTCGGCGCCGGCCGCATAGAGCGCGTCGTAATCCTGTGGCGGCACCACGCCGCCGACGATGATCATGATGTCGTCGCGGCCCTGCTTCTTCAGCGCGGCCTTCAATTCCGGTACCGCCGTGAGGTGGGCGGCGGCGAGGGAGGAGACGCCGAGGATGTGCACGTCGTTCTCGACTGCCTGCCGTGCGGCTTCGTCGGCGGTCGCAAATAGCGGCCCGATGTCGACGTCGAAGCCGATGTCGGCGAAGGCCGACGCGATCACCTTCTGGCCGCGGTCGTGACCGTCCTGGCCGATTTTTGCGACCAGGATGCGTGGGCGGCGGCCTTCGGCTTCCTCGAAGGCGTCGATCAGCGCCTGAACCTTCTCGGCCCGGTTACCCATGCTGGACGCCTCCCGCTTGTAGACGCCGGTGATCGACTTGATCTCGGCGCGGTGCCGGCCGAACACCTTTTCCATCGCGTCCGAAATCTCGCCGACGGTCGCCTTCGCGCGCGCGGCGTCGATGGCGAGCGCGAGCAGATTGCCCTTGCCTTCGCCGGCCGAGCGCGTGAGTGCTGCGAGGGCGGCGTCGACGTCCTTCTGGTCGCGTTCGGATTTCAGCCGCGTCAGCTTGTCGATCTGGAGCCGGCGGACATTGGTGTTGTCGACCTTGAGAATGTCGATCGGGGCTTCGTCCGTCGGCTTGTACTTGTTGACGCCGATCACGGCCTGCTTGCCGGCGTCGATCCGGGCCTGGGTCTTGGCCGAGGCCTCCTCGATGCGCAGTTTCGGCACGCCGGCCTCGATGGCTTTCGCCATGCCGCCGAGCTCCTCGACCTCCTGGATATGGCTCCACGCCTTGGCGGCGAGATCACGTGTGAGGCGCTCGACATAATACGAACCGCCCCAGGGATCGATGATGCGGGTGGTGCCGCTCTCCTGCTGCAGGAACAGCTGGGTGTTGCGGGCGATGCGTGCCGAAAAGTCGGTCGGCAGCGCCAGCGCCTCGTCGAGCGCGTTGGTGTGCAGCGACTGGGTATGGCCTTGCGTTGCCGCCATCGCCTCCACCGTCGTGCGCATCACGTTGTTGAAGACGTCCTGCGCGGTCAGCGACCAGCCCGATGTCTGGCAATGCGTGCGCAGCGAGAGCGAACGCGGGTCTTTCGGATTGAACGGCTTGAGCAGCTTCGCCCAGAGCAGCCGCGCGGCGCGCATCTTGGCGACTTCCATGAAGAAGTTCATGCCGGTCGCCCAGAAGAACGACAGCCGCGGCGCGAAGCGGTCGACGTCGAGGCCCGCCGCCAGGCCGGCGCGAAGATATTCGACGCCGTCGGCCAGCGTATAGGCGAGCTCGAGGTCCTGCGTCGCGCCAGCCTCCTGCATGTGATAACCGGAGATCGAGATCGAATTGTATTTCGGCATTTTCTGCGAGGTGTATGCAAAAATGTCCGAGATGATCCGCATCGAGGGCGCAGGCGGATAGATATAGGTGTTGCGCACCATGAACTCTTTCAGAATGTCGTTCTGAATTGTCCCTGAGAGCTTTTCCGGCGCCACGCCCTGTTCGCCCGCGGCGGCGACGTAGAGCGCGAGGATCGGCAGCACCGCGCCGTTCATGGTCATGGACACGCTCATCTGGTCGAGCGGAATCCCCGCAAACAGCGTGCGCATGTCGTAGATGGAATCGATCGCAACGCCGGCCATGCCGACGTCGCCGCCGACGCGCGGATGATCGCTGTCATAGCCGCGATGGGTGGCGAGATCGAAGGCGACCGAAAGACCCTTCTGTCCGGCCGCGAGGTTGCGGCGGTAGAATGCGTTGGAATCCTCCGCCGTGGAGAAGCCGGCATATTGCCTGACGGTCCAGGGCTGGTTGACATACATGGTCGGGTAGGGGCCGCGCAGATAGGGCGCGATGCCCGGATAGGTCTCGAGGAAATCAAGTCCGGCGAGATCGGCCTCGCCATAGGCAGGTTTCACCAGAATGCCCTCGGGCGTCAGCCACGGCTCGGCGCTACCTGATGGCGCGGCGCTTGTGGTCCGCTCGAAGGCGATGTCTGCGAAGTTCGGAATGCGGCTCATGGTTTCAACCATATCATAGGCGCTCAATCATGGTCCGGATGCTGATGGCTGACGATGGTCGCCATCTTCTCCGGTCCGTAATTCTGCTGCGTGGTCTGGCTCGGCAAATTGGAGATGCCGACGACCCAGCCTAGGCGGGATTCGGTGCCATACTGCCGCGTCGGTACGATCTGGTCGGGGCGATCGAAGGCGCCGGTCATGATCTCGATCCGGTCGCCGTCGATGCGGCCAAAACTCAGCGGCGTGCCGCAGGCGGCGCAATAGCCACGTTCGGCGATGGATGAGGAGCGGAAGAACGACGGCTTCCCCTTGGTCCAGGCAAAGTCCGGCTTGTTGATGTCGGCAAAGGAGGCGAACGGCGCGCCGCTGGCCTTCTGGCACATCCGGCAGTGGCAGATCGAAACCTTGTTGGGTGCTTCCGTCAACGCAAAGCGGACCGCGCCGCATTGGCAGCCGCCGGTGAGAACGGGTTTGCCTGCTTCCGTCATGGCTGCTCCATCCGTCGATAGGCGTCCTGCAATGTCGCAAGCGCATCGCCACCGGCGAAGACGAAGCCCGTGACGCCGGCGGCACGCAGCGCCGCCTCGGTATCCGTCGGGCGGCCTGCCAGATAGATAAGTCTGCTACCTGCGGTTTGCAGGGCCTTTGCCGTGGCTTCGGCGTGTTCCGCATAGACCTTGTCACTGGAACAAAGGCAGGCGCACTCGGCGCCGGAGGCCTTGAACGCGGCAGCTAACTGGGAAGGATCGGCAAAGCCCTCGCTGTCGACGGCCTGGATGCCGCCGGTCTCGAACAAGCTTTTGGCAAAGGTCGCCCGCGCCGTGAAATCGGCGGGCGTGCCGAGATTGGCCAGAAACACTTTTGGCCGCGCGCCGCGCGCCTTCAACGCCGCGTCCGATTTGTCGCGCAGCGCCTCGAACGGTTCCGCAAGCCGGATCGGCGACAGCGCGTCGAACTTGTATTTTTGCTCGCCGTAGGGCGCGAGCGCGACCGGCGTCGCGTTCAGCACCGCCGTCTCGCGCTCATGCAGGTTCGGGAACTCGCTGGCGCCGGTCAACACGTCGCGGCGCTTTGCGATGTTGGCCTCACGCGCTTTTCGCGCGGCCGCGACCTTGCTCTGGAACACGCCTTGCTGAAGCGCGGCAAAAGTGCCGCCGGCTTTCTCGCTCTCCTGGAACAGTGCCCAGGCCGCGTCGCAGAGCTGCGCCGTCAGCGTCTCGATGCCGCCTGCGCCCGCCGCGGGATCGCTGACCTTGGCGAGATTGCTTTCTTCCAGCAGCACGGCTTGCGTGTTGCGGGCCACGCGCCGCGCGAACGGATCGGGCAGACCCAGCGCCAGCGTGTGCGGCAGCACGGTGATCGCGTTGGCGCCGGCGAGTCCCGCCGCAAACGTCGCCATGGTCGCGCGCAGCATGTTCACATCGGGATCGCGCTGCGTCAGCATGCGCCAGGCGGTATCGGCGGCGACGAACAATGGCCTTGGCGTGAGCCCGCACGCCGTCTCGATGCGCGCCCAGAGCAGCCGCAGCGCGCGGAATTTTGCCATGGTGAGGAACTGGTCTGCATCCGCCGCAAGCCGCGCATAGACCATGCCCTGCGCCTGCTCCAGCGGAACGCCGGCGCCTTCAATCGCGCGCAAATAGGCGACACCGCAGGCGAGCACAAAGGCGAGCTCCTGCGCCTCGGAGCCGCCGGCATCGTGGATCACGCGTCCGTCGGCCGAAGCAAACGGCCCCTTGAAGCCGAGCGCGACGAGACCCTTGATGCCGCCGGTGACGGCAGGAACGATCTCCTCCCAGCTATAAGGGCTGTGGCCCCACACCGCGCCGGCCGCGAGCGGGTCGAGCCCGAAGCGGATATCGCAGGCACCGGGATCGATGCCGTTGCCCTTCACATATTCCGCGAGATGGATCGCCGCCATCCGCGATTGCGGACCGATCTCAAGCTCGAGGCCGATGCCGGCATCGAGATGGACGTCCTTCAAGATCTTTGCGACTGCGTCTGCGGTCGGTTCCAGCCCGAACCCGTGGGCGCCATTGCCGCCGGCGAACACCAGCGCAAGCCCCGTCGCGCCATTTTCGAGATCGGTCAGAGCTTGCGCATTCGCCGCACTTGCATCGGGATGGTCGATCCGCTGCATGATCTGCCAGGGCGCCGCCGCCGGCCGCCCCACCACGGGCGCAACGCCTTTGGCGCGCGGATAGAGCGGTTCGATCCTGACACCGTCATAGGTCTTGCCGACCAGCTTTTCGAACGGCGCGCCCTTCAGCACGCCATCGACCAGCTTGCGCCAGTCTTCGACGGTCGCCTTGGGAAAATCCGCCGCCAGCGGCAGGTCGTCAGTCACGGAGGTCATACGGCCAAGGGCTCCCGGAAATCTTGTTGTGCGCGGTCGAAATTGCCACGGCCGGCCGTCCCTGCAAACGGTTGTTTTTGGTTAACCGGTATCCGGAAGCCGCTCAATGCCTTGCGTCGAGACGCTGGCTAGCCCGTCGCGCACACGAATGCCGGCGATCACGCGGTCGGGCGCAATCTCGGCCAGCGGCACCAGCACGAAGGCGCGCTCGAACAGGCGCGGATGCGGCAACGTCAAATCGGGCTTCTGAAACGACACATCGTCATAGGCGATCATGTCGAGATCAAGCGTGCGCGGGCCCCAGCGCCGCTCCTTGTCGCGCGTGCGGCCGAATTTCTGCTCGACCTTCTGCATTACGAACAGCAGCGCGTGCGGATCGAGATCGGTCTCGATCTCGACGCAGGCGTTGATGAAGGGATCCTGGTCTTCGTCGCCCCAAGGCGGCGTCGAATAGTCCGACGAGCGCGCGATCATCGCAGCTTGCGCCATGCCGCAGATATGGGCGATCGCCTTTTGGACCGTCGCGCGGACATTGCCGACATTGCCGCCGAGTGCGATCAGCACGCTTGCCATGTCAGGGCTGCCGCGAGCGCGTCAGCATGATGCCGACGTCGTCGAAGATCGCGGCGATCGGCGCATGCGGCTTGTGCACGGTGATCTTGACCGCACGGATGCGCGGAAAGTGCGACAGGATGGCGTCGGCCACCGCGCCGGCCGCGCGCTCCAGCAGCTTGTAATTGGTGTTCTTGAACGCGGCCGTCGTGGTCGCCACGACGTCGGCGTAGGACACGGTGTCGGCGAGCCGGTCGCTGCGCGAAGGCTCCGACAGGTCCGTATAAAGCTCGAGGTCGATGACAAAACGCTGGCCGACCTCGGTCTCGTGCTCCATCACGCCGTGACGGGCATGGATCGACAGGCCGGTTACGAAGATCGTATCGGTCATGGCTTGCTCTCGATTGCGTGCGCCACTCGCAGGGCCTGCAAGGTCTCGGCGACGTCATGGGTCCGGATGATTTTTGCGCCGCGCTGCGCGGCGATCAGATGCGCGGCGATCGAGCCGGCGAGCCGCTCTTTCGGCTCCGACGGCGACACCGAAGCGATGAAGCGCTTGCGCGAGGCGCCGACCAGGACCGGCAGGCCGAACATGTCGAATTCACGCAACCGCGCCAGCGCGGTCATGCTCTGCTCGGCCGTCTTGCCAAAGCCGATGCCGGGATCGAGCACGATCTTGTCGCGGGCGATGCCGGCTTGTGCCGCGATGTCGAGCGAGCGCTGAAAGAACACGGTCATGTCCGCGATGATGTCGATAGCGGGATCGACGCTGTCGCGGTTGTGCATGACGATGACGGGGACGCCCTTGGCGGCCACCAGCGACGCCATGCCGGCGTCGCGTTGCAGGCCCCAGACGTCGTTGGCGATCGCAGCGCCCTGGGCGAGCGCGAACGCCACCACCTCCGCCTTCATGCTGTCGATCGAGACCGGCACGCCGAGCGACACGACGCCTGCCAGCACCGGCTTGAGCCGTACCAGTTCGTCTTCCGCCGTGACCGGCCGGGCACCCTTGTAGGGCCGGGTGGACTCGGCACCGATATCGATGATGTCGACGCCGGCCTCGATCATGGCCCGCGCCCGCGCGATTGCCTGCTCGGGCGCGATGAATTCGCCGCCGTCGGAGAAGGAATCCGGGGTGATGTTGAGCACGCCCATCACCGCCGGGATCGGCCGCTCGAGAAGCGTCCGCAGCACGTCAGGCCCGACTGAACCGGCCGCCGGGACGGATGGGGAAAGCGAGGCATTCATGCGCGTCGCTTTGCGCGGTCGGGAAGGGGGAGTCAAGAAGGGAGGGGAGCGCAAATACGTGCCACTCTATCACCATTCTGAGCTGGCCGCTTCTTCAGCGGCCCTCGAAGGGCGACGGCCCGACGTTCTCCGAGTGGTGGCAGCGGTGGCCGTTCATCCTTCAAGGCTCTCCACAGGACGCGTCGCGTCCCGTGCCTCGCACCTCAACCGACAACCGCTTCGCGGTTGCGCGGGGATGACGGAGCTACCATCAATACGAAATCTTCGGCGGCAGCTTCTTCGCCTTGGCGATGATGTCGCCGACCGACTTCTCGGAAGGAAGGATGCGGAGGAGCTTTTTCTTTTCGTTGGCATCGCGCATGCTCTGGGCGAGCCTTGCCGGATTCCGATAGGAGAGCTCGCGCACGGTGGTGACGCCGGCGGCGCGGACCAGTCCGACCTTGGCCCTGCCCATGCCGGGGATACGCATGTAGTCGGAGACGTTGGCCCATTCCAACAGCAGCTGCTCGCTGATGCCGGTCTTGGCGGAGAGCGCCTTGCGGCCCTTCACGGTTGAGGCCGCTTCGAGCAGCGCGTCGGTTGTGCGGATACCTTGCGCCTTCAACTTGTTGGCGGCAAAGGTCGACAGGCCCTCAATCTCGGAGATCGGATATGTCATGATACTCGATATGAAATGCGCAAGCTTCAGGCGAACTGGCTGAGGCCCGGTGTCCCCGCGATGATCTTGCCCATCTGATCCGCTCCGATTTTGTCTCGGCCGAAGCGAAAAAGTTCACGGGCGACGTTCTGAATCTCGGACATGCCAAGTCCCAGGCCCATCAGGCGCGTGCCGACGGCCATCAGGCCGCCGCCCATCAGCCGCGACAGTCCGCCGCCGCTCCTGGACGCCTCGATTGCGGCCTCCGCACCGGGGATATGATCGATTAGGGTCTGGACACTGTCGGAAGGCCCCTCGTTGCGGAGGAAGCCCAGGATAATGCCGATCGTCTTTTCAGCGTCAGCACTATCTATGCTGGCGATTGTCGCCAGCCGTCCGATCAGCTCGTCCATATGGCCTGCCCCTCAGCCGGTTCACATGCCGGGTATTGTTTTCGAAAATGATCTTGAGCCGGTGCGATGTGAAATACAAGCGATGAACGCCACCAACGTTCCGATTCACTCTCGAACGCGCGGCAAGTGTTGCAGCTATGCAAGAGCGGAGATGGAATCGGCGAAAAAATGCCGCGGTGCAAATGCGTCGTTCCTACTTTCGACGGATGCTGCTCGCATGTTTCCGATAATGTCGCATGCTTGGAGCGCGTTGAATGGTTTTAATCGGCGCGCAACATGCGTTAAAGTACGGAACTGGTGCATTCGAGTTTCGATACGCGAAACACGGCAGAGAGATCAGAGAGAATAATGACCGCACAGGACAGCGAGCTCGGCGACACCGACGACAAGATCTTCGTCGGCAAGGGAGACGAGCAGGCGTGGCTGACGCTGGCGCTCGCCAATCGCCACGGCCTCGTCACGGGTGCAACGGGAACCGGCAAGACGGTGACGCTGCAAGTCATGGCGGAAGGATTTGCGCGCGCCGGCGTTCCGGTCTTCGCCTCCGACATCAAGGGTGACCTCTCCGGCATCTCCGAGGTTGGCGAAGCCAAAGACTTCATCCTCAAGCGCGCCACCGAGATGGGGCTGACATTCCAGCCGGACCAGTTCTCGACGGTGTTCTGGGACGTATTCGGCGAGCAGGGACACCCGGTGCGGGCGACCGTCACGGAAATGGGCCCGCTGCTGCTTGCACGCATGCTCGACCTGAACGACGTGCAGGAAGGCGTGCTCAACGTCGCCTTCCGCGTCGCCGACGACAACGGCCTTGTCCTGATCGACATGAAAGATTTGCGGGCGCTACTCGATGCCATCGTGCCCGACAGCAGCAAGAAGGGGCCGGACGCCGCGGCGGATCCGCTCGCCGAGATTCGCAAAGCCGCGCAGGGTTTTGGCAACGTCACCAAGGCCACCGTCGGCACCATCCAGCGCCAGCTTCTGGTGCTGGAGAACCAGGGCGGCACCAAATTCTTTGGCGAGCCGGCGCTGACGCTGAAAGACTTCATGAAGACCGACCGCGACGGCCGCGGCATGGTCAACATTCTCGTCGCCGACAAGCTGCTCCAGAGCCCACGGCTTTACGCGACATTCCTGCTGTGGATGTTGTCAGAACTGTTCGAGGAGCTGCCGGAGGCCGGCGATTTGCCAAAGCCGAAGCTGGTATTCTTCTTCGACGAGGCGCATCTGCTTTTCAACGACGCGCCCAAGGCGCTGATGGACAAGATCGAGCAGGTGGTGCGTCTGATCCGCTCCAAAGGCGTCGGCGTTTATTTCGTGACGCAAAACCCGGTCGACGTGCCCGACCGCGTGCTCGGGCAATTGGGCAACCGGGTGCAGCACGCGCTGCGCGCCTTCACGCCGCGCGACCAGAAGGCGGTCGCCGCCGCGGCCCAGACTTTTCGGCCCAACCCGAAGCTCGACACCGCCAAGGTGATCATGGAGCTCGGCAAGGGTGAGGCGCTGGTGTCCTTTCTCGAAGGCAACGGCACGCCCGCGATGGTCGAGCGGGTGATGATCCGGCCGCCCTCGGCCCGGATCGGACCGATTACGCCGGCAGAGCGGAAGGCGATCATGGATGCAAGCCCGGTGAAGGGCAAATACGACACCGCCGTTGATGATGAGTCCGCCTACGAGATGATCCAGAAGCGCATTGCCGGCACGGCTGCGCCTGCCGATCCAGGCGCGGCGGGCGGTGGAGGCGGCGGCATCCTCGGCCAGATCGGCTCGATCGTCGGCACCATCTTCGGCACCAACGTCAAGCGCGGCCGCCTGTCGACGGGCCAGGTCATCGCGCGCGACATGACCCGATCGGTGACCAACCAGGTGATCGGGGGGATGGCGGCCAATATCGGCAAATCGGTCGCCGGCAAGCTCGGTGGCTCGATCGGCCGCACGCTGGTCCGCGGCGCGCTCGGCGGCTTGCTGCGGCGCTAGGCATGCAGTCGCCGTTTTAGGCCGTTCGCCGTATCAGGCCGTTTTCGGGAAGTTGCCTGATGCGCGACGGGAACAAATTCGGGTGAACAGGACTCTCCAAGCGTCCATCGGTCTGCTAGGTGCTATGGCCCATGACTGGACCACACCGTGACCTCACCTGAATCTTTCGCCGAACCCGGCGCACTCCGAACCCTGTCGCTGCGTGCGCCGCTCGACCTGCTCTTCCTGCTCTGCTGCTTCATCCTGGCCGCCGACGTCCTCGGTCCCGAGATCTTCGGGCATGGCAAGACCAAGGATTACGGGCTGTGGTACTGGGCCGGGCAGCAGGTCTTGCAGGGTGGGCCGCTCTATCCCGACGACATCCATGAGTACTTCGAGTTCATCTACCCACCGCTGCCGGCAATCCTGCTGGCGATCCCGAGCTGGTTCGGCAAGGTCGCGCTCTACACCGTGCTGTCGATCCTGAATATTGTGGCGTGGTGGTACACGGGAATGTTTTCCAACGCCATGACCGGTTCGGGCCACAGGCCCGGCCCCTGGCTGGAGGCGCTGCCCGCTTTCGTCACCGTGACTTTCGTGTTCGACATGTTCGATCTCGGCCAGCCGAACCTCGTCCTGCTGGCGATGATGCTCTACGGCTTCTGGAGCTTGCAGCATCAGCGCTCCTGGCTTGCAGGCTTCATGTTCGCGCTCGCCACCGCCATCAAGGTGTTTCCCATTGCGGTGCTGCCCTATCTGGTCTGGCGACGGAAGTGGGGGGCCGCCGTTGCAACAATTACCTTCACCGGCATGCTTCTCTATGTCGTGCCGGCACCCATTCGCGGCTTCGAGCGCAACGCCGCCGAGCTCAAGACCTGGTATCAGGGCATGGTCGGGTCGAGCTCGGAAAAGGGATTTGGCCAGCGCGACGAGCAGAACTGGTCGTGGGTGAACCAGTCCCTCATTGCTGTCACGCACCGGCTGGTCCGGCCGATCAACTACAATCAGGAAGATGCCAACAAGCCGCCGCGCACGATGAATGTCATTGACGTCGATTACAGGACGGCGAACTGGATCGTGCTGGTGCTGTCGGCGTTGCTCGGACTCGCCTTCGTCGCGATCATGCCACGGCAGGGGCGGCGAACGGCGCGGTCGGACGCCGAAGAGCTCGGCATCCTGTTCTGCCTGATGACGGTGGCATCGCCCCTGGCGCGGCAATACTACTTCATGTGGCTGTTCTTCCCGATGACGGTGCTGATGCATCGCGCCGCCTTCGACGAGCGGGCGAACGTACGCCTGGGAACCTGGCTCGCCCTAGGCGCCGCCGGCGTGCTCATGCTGCTGTCGCTGCCGTGGTTTCCCAATGTCTTTCAGGCCTGGGGCAATAACCTCGTCGCCACGGCGGTCCTCGCAGGTAGCCTCGCATGGCACATCCGCCATCCGCCGGATGCGGCTGGTCCCAAGGCCGCGGCAGCGCTAAAAGCCAAGACATCTTGAACGCAGGGAACACGACCATGGCCAATGCACAGCTTCAATCCGTGCTCGACCACATCGACAAGGATTTCGACAACAGCCTGGAGCGTCTGTTCTCGCTGTTGCGGATCAAGTCGATCTCCGCCGATCCCGCCTTCGCGGCGGATTGCAAGGCGGCGGCCGAACATCTGGCCAAGGACATCGCGAGCCTCGGCGTTGCGACTGAAGTGAGGCCGACCGCCGGCCATCCCGCGGTCGTCGGCAAGAGTGTCGCCGGTGGCCGGCCGCATGTGCTGTTCTACGGTCACTACGACGTGCAGCCCGTCGATCCGCTCGATCTCTGGCACCGTCCGCCATTCGAGCCTGTTGTCACCGACCATGCAGACGGCCGCAAGATCATCGTCGCGCGCGGCGCCGAAGACGACAAAGGCCAGGTCATGACCTTCGTCGAGGCCTGCCGTGCCTGGAAGAAGGTGACGGGCTCGCTGCCGATTGACGTCACTTTCCTGATCGAAGGCGAGGAAGAGGTCGGCTCGAAGAATTTCGTGCCATTCATCGAAGCCAACAAGGCCGAGTTTGGGGCGGACTACGTGCTGGTCTGCGACACCGGCATGTGGGATCGCGACACGCCGGCGATCACGACGTCGTTGCGCGGCCTGCTCTACGAAGAGCTGAAGATCACCGCCGCCAATCGCGACCTGCATTCAGGCGTGTTCGGCGGTACGGCGATGAACCCGATCCGGGTGCTGACCAAAATTCTGGGCAGCCTGTTCGACGACGACAACCGCATCACCATCCCCGGCTTCTATGACGGGGTGAAGGATGCACCGCCGGACATTCTCGCGCAGTGGAAGAAGCTCGACTTCACGCCGGAGACGTTCCTCAAGCCAGTCGGGCTATCGATACCGGCCGGCGAGAAGGGCCGGCTCCTGGTCGAGCAGGCTTCCACGCGTCCGACCTGCGACGTCAACGGCATCTGGGGCGGCTATATCGGCGAGGGCTCCAAGACGGTGATTCCGTCACACGCATCGGCAAAGGTGTCGTTCCGATTGGTCGAAGGCCAGGATCCCGCGAAGATCCGCAAGGCTTTCCGCGAGTATGTGTCGGCGCGGATTCCGGGAGATTGCAGAGTTGAATTCGGCGACCATTCCGCCGGGCCTGCGATTGCGCTCGACTGGAACATGAAGCCGCTCGCCGCGGCCAAGACCGCGCTGACCGAGGAATGGGGCAAGGAGACCGTGCTGATGGGATCGGGCGCCTCGATCCCGATCGTCGCCGATTTCAAGCGCACGCTGGGCCTCGACTCGCTGCTCGTCGGCTTCGGCCTGGACGACGACAATATCCACTCGCCGAACGAGAAGTACGACCTGCGCAGCTTCCAGAAAGGCATCCGCTCCTGGGCCCGCATCCTCGCCGCGCTCGCGGAAGTGAAGTAGGGCGAAAACTCTATCTCGCTCGTCATTGCGAGCGAAGCGGCGAAGCGAAGCAATCCAGAATCCCTCCACCGGGCGACTCTGGATTGCTTCGTCGCAAGCGCTCCTCGCAATGACGAGCAGAGGAGGCCGCACCAAATAAAAACGCCGCCCGGAATTGGACGGCGTTTTATTCGAAAAGGTGTAGAGGTTAGTTGACCGCTACCTTACACCAAATCTGGAAAATTTCAAGACCGGTAGCCCGGAAGCTCGCGGTCGAGCTTGCGGAGCAGCGGCGGCCACACCAGGTTGGTAGCGCGCAGCTCGGCGCGGTCGCGGTTGGCGAGCAGCTCGGTGTTCTTGTCGATTGCGACGTCGTCGACCGGATAGACCGGCGTGCCCAGCGCGCGCGTACGCACCTGCATCGAGCAGGCGCGCTCGAGGTGATACATGCGCTCGAAGGCCGAGGCGACCGAGCGGCCGACCGTCATCGTGCCGTGGTTGCGCAGCAGCATGTGGTTGTGGTCGCCGAGATCTTTCTGGAGCCGCGGCCGCTCGTCATGGTCGAGCGCGATGCCTTCATAGTCGTGATAGGCGAGGTCGTGGGTGACGAGCTGGGCGGTCTGGTTCAGCGGCAGCAGGCCTTCGGCGCTGCTCGACACCGCGGTGCCGTCGAGGGTGTGGAGATGCAGCACGCAGATCGCGTCCTCGCGCACCTCGTGGATCGCCGAATGGATGGTGAAGCCGGCCGGGTTGATGCTGTACTCGCTCTCGGAGAGCTGGTTGCCGTGCAGATCGACCTTGACGAGGCTCGACGCCGTGATCTCGTCGAACATCAGCCCGTAGGGATTGATGAGAAAATGATGCTCCGGGCCGGGTACGCGCGCGGAGATGTGGGTGTCGACCAGATCGTCCCAGCCGTAGAGCGAGACAAGCCGATAGCAGGCGGCGAGATTGACCCGTTGCTGCCACTCGGCCTCCGTCATGTTCGAGGGCACTTCCTTCAGACGCGCTTCCGCTGGCGACATGGGTTATCCCTCCGAACATCGTTGTTGCGGAGCGGGAGCGTAGTCTTGGTGACGGCCGGCGGCAAGGCGCTGAAAGCGCGGCAGTTAGGCGTGGCCCGCATGGAGAAAATTATTACGGCGCCGGGATCGAGAGCAGGCTGGAAATGCTGCTGCCGCGGATGTCGTAGACGCGGGCGAACACCACGTCGTCGCGTTTGATCTCGACCAGCACGGGCGCGGTGAGGCCCTTGCAGTAGA
Organism: Bradyrhizobium sp. 132; assembly: GCF_023074185.1. Lineage (GTDB taxonomy): Bacteria > Pseudomonadota > Alphaproteobacteria > Rhizobiales > Xanthobacteraceae > Bradyrhizobium. The sequence continues at coordinate 250,421 of NZ_JADPKY010000132.1, forward strand.
ACTCACCGAGCGTCATGGCGAAATCGGCGGCATGGGAATCCCAGCCGATGGTGAAGTCGGGGCCGAGCGCGACCTGGGCGGGGCGCTGCGGGCCGCACACGGCGACCTTCCATTTGCGGTTGCGCGGCGGCACTTCCTGGCGTTCGACGAGCTGCTCACGCAATTCGTCGGAGGCCTGCTTCAGCGCGAGGCCCCAATAATCCAGCATGAAGCGATCGTCGGCGCCGCGCACGGTGCCGGCGATGTGGTTGAAGTGGGTGTATTGATACGGATGCAGCCGGATCATCTCGGCGAGCGAGAGCGCAAGGCCAAAGCAGAACGTGGCGAGCACGACCGGCTGCCAGGTGCGGTGATTGGCGCGCAGGCGCTCGATGGCCCAGCCAAAGGCGACGCCGCCGAGCACCGCCATCGGCGGGATCACGAAGACGAAATGGCGGATGCCGTTGTACAGCGCCGGTCGCTTCACCATCGCGATCGCGAGTGGCAGGGTCGCGGCGAGCGTCAGCATCAAGAGGATGGTCTTGCGGCGTGCTGGAATCTCGCGGCGCGGCAGCATCGCGAAGGTGCCGATCACGGCGCCGAACATCAGCACCAGCATCACTTCGGGCAGTTGAAGCGCGAACAGCGTCGGCAGATAGGACCAGGGCATGTCGGGCACGGACACGATCGCGCCGTCGAACATCTCCTTCCAGGGCTTCTCGAAGAAGTGCGAGAAGTAGGTCAGCGCCTCGAAGGGATTGCCGGGCTCCATGATCGACCACGGCCAGATCAGCCCCATCACGAGGTAGCCGAGCACGAGGCCGGGCAGCAACAAATAGACGACATGAGCGAAGCGGCGGACCGATTCGCGCAGACCCTCGCTACGCAGTTCCTCCAAGAACAGCGGCATGAAGCCGATCACGGCATAGACCAGCGCAAGGCCGCCAAGGATGCGGGTGCCGAGCGAGAGGCCGGCGCCAAGGCCGACGATCAGGATCGTGCGCGGCGAAGGCTGCGGATATTCTTCGGCGAGGCGGACCAGACCCAGCATCAGGATGATCATGGCCACCGCGAAGGGCGCATCCTTCGGATTCATGAACATGTGGCCGTAGAAGATCGGGCAGAGTGCGAGCAGCAGGAGCGAGGCAAGTCCCGCAAGGGGGCCGCCGATGCGGCGGCCGAGCCGCCACGTCACCGCAAGCCCGATCACGCCGACGACGGCGCCGACCAAACGGCGCGTCTCGAACAGCTCGAGCGGAATCACCTTGTGCAGGAGGGCCGCGACCATGTCGAAGCCGCCGCCATACATATAGAGGTTGGCGAAGGAGAGTGCCGCGGTGTCCTTGAAACCGGAACCGAACATGCGGAGCAACAGGTCGGCATATTCAGCGTGGGTGTAGTCGTCCCAGCCGAGCCCGTAGTCGCGGAAGGTCAAGCCTGCAATGACGGCGACCGCAGCCAGCACCAGCATGGCGAGATCGTCGCAAGTCCGTTCAACCGAGCGCCGCAGAGGCGTATCGATCGCCGAAGTCGTGATGGATGTCATGGCTATTGGTGACCCGGAATCCCCGCTTGGCCCTGCTGGTGCGCGCGGGCCTGCTCCCCGGAATCCCTATAGCGCAGTTCCATTACCAAGTAATTGGGCATTATGGCTAAATTCCTGATGCGACGCAGCAAATCCGACCAACTTGGGAGCTACTTAGAACTAGCGAACCGTAGCTGAAGGGAATGTGAATAAGTGCCTGATATCCTTCCCTTCAGGAACAGAGGCTTCAATTCGACGTTGGCGTGGAACACGGTATGACGATATCGTGGCGTGACGGGTGTCGCGTATGGCTGCGCGACCGGGGGTGAGTTCGATGGCGTTGGTATTGTTGATCGCGGGGATTTTCGCCGTTCTGGCGGGCCTCCTTGCGATCCTGTTTGGCTTTACCGTCAGGGAATTCAGTCTCGGCAGCACCCTCATAATCTCCGGCTCGATCGGCGTCTGCTCCGGGATGTTACTGGCCGGCCTTTACGTCGTCGTCGCGGAACTGAAGGGCATCGCGCGCCGGCTGACTGGATCAGTCGCACCGTCCGATGTTCGGGTCAGGCCCGTCCTGCCGGGCCCCGGGATGCCAGGAACGCCCGCGCCCGAGCCGGTGGGCGCAGCGAAGATCGAGCCGACGCCGCCATTGCCTGCCTCAGGGCCGCCGCCGTGGCAGAACGAAGCGGCCGCGCGGGAGCGTCCGCGCATCGAGCCGTCGCCGGAACCGGAAGTTCCGGTCCTGCCTGAGGCTGCGGAACCGCCGCGCCGGCGTAACCTGATGTTCGCCTCGACCTCCCGCAAGGAGCGCGAGCGCGCGGAGGCGAAGGGCGGCGAGGGCGTGCCGCCGCTGCCGCATGCGGAGCCGCCGGCGGCGCCTGACGCACCGGATGGTCCGCCTGCGAGCTTTGACGACGCCTGGCCGAAGCCGGACCGTATGAGGCCTCAGGAGCCGCCGGCCGCCTCGCGGCGCCCGCCGCCGCGCTCGCCGTCGACCTTCGCGGAGGCTGCTCCTCCACCTGCACCCGAGCCGGCTCCAGCGGTCGAGCAGGCGCCCGTGACCGTGCTCAAATCCGGCATCGTCGATGGCATGGGCTATTCGCTCTATTCCGACGGCTCGATCGAAGCGCAGATGCCCGAGGGCATGATGCGCTTTGCCTCGATCGACGAGCTGCGCGCCCATCTCGACCAGCGGTCCTGAGATCTGCTGCAGGCAAGTAAAGCGTGGCTATTCTTGTCGCACCGCCAGTAAATCAGTCCAGCCTCGTCAGTCATCTCATTTCAGCCGAACGTATTGTTGACACGGAATACTTCCGCGTCGTCAATCCCGTGAGACGCAAGGTCGAGAAAGGTCGGGCCCATGTCGGATGCCGGGGCTAAGAATTTCATTGAGCTGACGGCGAGCATCGTGTCGGCCTATCTCAGCAACAATCCGACGCCTGCGGCTGAGATTCCGAACCTGATCAGCCAGGTGCACGGTGCCCTGGTGCGGGTGTCGTCAGGCCGCACCGAGACAGCGCCGCTCGAGCCGGCGAAGCCGGCGGTCTCGCTGAAGAAGTCGATCGCGCCGGATTATCTGGTCTGTCTGGAAGACGGCAAGCGCTTCAAGTCGCTAAAGCGCCATCTGCGCACCCAGTACAACATGACGCCGGAGCAATACCGCGAGAAATGGGGCCTGCCTGCCGACTATCCCATGGTCGCGCCGAACTATGCGGTGGCCCGCTCGCAGCTTGCGAAGCAGATGGGACTGGGGCAGCAGCAGCGGAAGCGGAAGTAGAGCCGCTGTTACATCAGCTCACTCGGCCCTCATCCTGAGGAGCCCGCAAAGCGGGCGTCTCGAAGGACGGCCGCGGGCGAGAGCGGGGCCGTCATGGTTCGAGACGCGCGTTCCGCGCTCCTCACCATGAGGGTCCTCAGGACGCTTCCGCGAGCGCTTCTTTCGCGTCGGTCTTGATACGCTCGACCATCGAGCGCAGGCCGTTGGAACGCTGTGGCGTCAGATGATCGCGAAAGCCGAACTCGTCGAACACGGCAATGGCGTCAGTTGCAAGAATCTCCTGCGGCGTGCGGCCGGAGTAAAGCGACAGCACGATCGCGACCAGCCCGCGCACGATGTGGGCGTCACTGTCGCCGCGATATTTCAGGATCGGCGCGCCGCCATGGCGATGATCGATCAGCTTCTGGAGCCAGACCTGGCTGACACAGCCGTTCACCTTGTTCTCGGCCGAATGCTCAGCCTCGGACATCGGTTCCAGGGTACGGCCGAGCTCGATGACGTACCGGTAGCGGTCGTCCCACTCGTCCAGAATCTCGAAATTGTCCCTGATTTCGTCGATCGTCGTCATGCTGGCCCGTGTTCCCGTTCAGGCCAATATAGGGACGCTAGGCCGTGAAATCGATAGGGTTTGGGGGCTAATTCGCTGGCGCAGGCGGCGGGCCGCGCCATTCCAGCGCAAGGTCGTCCTGGGATAGGGTGTCGCGCGGCGCTTCGCTCGTAGCAGTGTCGCCTTCGCCGGCCAGCGCGATCGAGCCGGTGTGGTCGGGCGCCTTCTTGTCGGGCTTCTCGAGCTGCTCCTTCTTGTCGTTGATGATCTGGTAGATCTTGCGCGCGCCGTCCTGTGCGCGCTGGCCGATGATGGTCGCGGCCTGTCCGCCGACCTCGCAGGCCGCGGGCTGGCGCTTGCAGAACTGGGTCATGTCGGAGACGGCCGCGGTCGCAGCCTGCACCGCGTCGGCGGCGCCGATCTGCGGCAGCTTGTCCGATTCGGGCGTCTTGTCCCGCGGCAGGAGCACCAGCACCAGCCCGAGCCAGAATGTGATGCGAAGCAGAAAGCGCATCTTGCGACCTGTATGTTAGATCCCGCCGCGGCATCTCCGCGGATGTCGGACCTAGCAACTCTCGATAAATCGCAAGTGATTGCCTTCCGCTTAATTCGCAGAAAATTTACGCAAAAATCTTCGAAATCGAGGGTCTCGTAAATTTTCGATTGACGCCCACGCCCGTGATTCTGCCGGCACGCCCATCCACCATTTCGAAACCATGCGGATCACGGTGAAACCCTGCGTTCACCATTCTTGCCGATGACGTCGTCAAATCGTCTAAAAAGCCCCGCGATGACACGGTGTCCGGCGGCACGCCGCATCGCCTTAGTGTTCGTTTAAGGTCGCTCTGACACGGTGACCTCACGATAAGGAGAGGCGTTCCGGCACGTCTTCTCGACGAGTAAGCCGAAGCGCGAGATCCGTGACAGTTTTGAGTATCATCCGCGATTGTCTCGATGCGCTGCTGCATCCCTCCGCGCGTTACGACGCGCTGACGCGAGCACGCCATCGTGCCTTCATGGCGCCGCGTCTGCTCGGCAGCCTGGCCGCCTTTGCCGCATTCCCGGTCTATCTCGCCATGCGCGGCGCGCCGAGCGCGATCGAGGTCGCCGCCTTCGCCTGGCTGATCGCGCCGATCCTGTTGTCCTGGTTCCTGTCGCGCACCGGGCGCTATGAAGGCGCGCATGTGCTGTCGTCGCTGGCGCTCGCTGGCCTGATCATGGCGGTTGCGGTTACGACCGGCGGCATCGAATCATTCGCCGCGATCTGGCTGGTCGTGGTTCCCCTCGAAGCTGCGTTGTCGGCCTCGCGCCGTGTCGCGGCCTTTGCCTCGCTGCTTGCACTGTCCTGCGCCGGCATCCTCATCCTTGTCAGCCAGCTCGGCTGGCTGCCGATTGGCGACACCAGCGCCGCGGAGCGCGGCGTGCTGATGGCGTTCGGCGTCGCCTCGGCGACCCTCTATGCCGCAGGCCTCGCCTTCGGGGCGGAATCGCTCGCGCGCACCAGCTTTGCGCTGCTGTTGCGTGAGGAAGAGCGTTACCGCCTGCTGGCGCGGAACATGAGCGACGTCATCTCGCGGCATCGGCGCAACGGCGCGGTGCAGTTCATCTCGCCGGCGGTGGAAGCCATGCTCGGTGTGCCCGTCGCTCAACTGCTCGGCCACGGCCTGTTCGACCGGGTCCATGTCGCCGATCGTCCGGCGTATCTGACGGCGCTGTCCGATGCCGCGCGCGGCGACGTACGCAGTGTCGAGTTCCGGTTGCGCCGGGAGCCTGTCGGCTCGGAGCGTGGCCAAATTGATTTCATCTGGGTCGAGTTGCGCTGTCGCCCGCTCGATCAGGATGCGGGCCGTGATGCCACGCGCGAGGCCGATGTCGTCGCCGTGATGCGCGATGTCACCGACCGCAAGCTTTCCGAGCAGGCACTCGATCGGGCGCGCAGCGCCGCCGAGGAGGCCGACGCCGCCAAGACGCGCTTCCTCGCCACCATGAGCCACGAACTGCGCACGCCGCTCAACGCAATCATCGGCTTCTCCGAAATGATCGCGCAGGAGCAGACCTTGATGCTGGGCGCGGCCCAGCGCAGGGAATACGCCCAGCTCATCAACGATTCCGGCCAGCATCTGCTCTCGGTCGTCAACGGCATCCTGGACATGTCCAAGATGGAATCGGGCAATTTCGAGATTGCCTCCGAGCCGTTCGCGCCGCGTGCATCGCTGATGCATTGCTGCAATCTGCTGGCGCTGAAGGCGCGGGAGAACGGCGTCGATCTCGTCACCGATGCGCCGCAGGACCTGCCTTTCATGACCGGCGATCCGCGCGCCTTCAAGCAGATCGTGCTCAACCTCGTCGCCAACGCCATCAAATTCACCGAGCGCGGCGGTCAGGTCACCGTAACAGCCGCGGTGTCGGGCTCGCAGCTTGCGCTAGGCATCAGCGACACCGGAATCGGCATCGCGCCTGACGATCTCAAGCGCGTCGGCGCGCCGTTCTTCCAGGCCGGCAAGACTTATCAGCGCCGTCACGAAGGAACCGGCCTCGGACTTTCGATCGTGAAGAGCCTCGTGGCGTTGCATCTCGGCGAATTGACGGTACAAAGCAGGCTTGGCGAGGGCACCGCCGTCACCGTCAAGCTGCCGCTCGTCTACACGCCGCCCCAGGCCAAGACTTCTGATCAAAAGACGTCTTCCGATCAAAAGACGTCTGAGGCGAGCGAGAGCAAGATCGCGACGCTGACGCCGGTGCCGCGTCAGGAATCTCACGACCAAATTCAGGACCAACCCGCTCTGGTGAAGAAAAGTGCCTAAGAAGTCTGCCAAGGACGAAGCCGCTCCGCGCCGCCGTGGCGCCAAGGCCGCGGTGATCGACGTCGAGACCGAACGCAATCTCGTGGTGCGCGTGCTGCTGCACAGCCCGAAGGATACGCTGGCCGGTCTCGTCGCCGTTGCCGCCATCAGCGCGATCGTTGCCAATGCTCTGTTCCTCCAGACCGGCCGGCATCCGGCGCCGATGTTCGGCACCGTGATCAATCTTCCTGCGTCGTCATCCCTGCCGTTGTCGAACCCGTTGCCGCGTCCGCGTCCCGTCGGCGCCGATACCTCGCCGCTCGAGCCAAGAGCGACGGAGTTTCGTGCCGAGCCCAGACCTGCGGAGAAGGCGCCGGAGAAGCCGGTTGAGGCGACCGCATCGACGCCGCGCTCGGGCGATCCCATGACCAATCTGGTCAAGCAAACGGCGTCGGTGCCGCCATCCGTCGCCATCGCGCGTCCGCCGGCGCCGATTCCGGTGCAGCAGAGCCCGGCTGGGCGGCGTATCGCCGGTGTGCAGCGCGCGCTGTCCGAATACGGCTACGGGAATTTGAAGGTCACGGGCGCGATGAGCGGCGAGACCCAGTCCGCGATCCAGAAATTCGAGCGCGAGCACAAGATGCAGGTCACCGGTCAGGTGTCCGACCGCCTGCTGCGCGAGCTCGGCGCCGCGATCGGCCACCCCGTCGAATAAGCATCAGGCTTCGCAGGGTCCGAAGCCCGAAGGCTGGTGCTCATTGCAGCCCTGGCCTATCGTGCGCCCATGCGATTAAAATCAAACATCTGGGTCTCAGCCTATCTGCGCCGGTGCCAGACCGAGGGCGTGTTCGGCGCGGTGCGCCGTCGCGGGGCCGAGGAGGCGGGCGCGGTGTTCGTGAAGGTGTCGCTGCTCGACGGCAATGCGATGCTCTACGCACCGGCGCCGCAGACCGTCTATGACGATGGCCGGCCGGCCGATCGCTTCTTCGTGCCGGTTGCGCCGCAGCCCTTGCCTGAGCACACCATCGAGGAACGGCTGACCAAGGAAATCCGCTTCGATCAGGACGTCTGGATCGTCGAGACCGAAGACCGCGCCGGGCGGCATTTCCTCGAGCTGGCGAAGGCCTAACGATCCGACCCGTCGGTGCCCGTCCGCACCGCAGGCGCGGAGCCGGGCTGCACGCCCGGGCGCGTCTGGCTTGCGCCCGCACGCGCGCGCTGACGATCGCTGTCATGCAGCGACGGCTGGTACTTCGCGCGGGTGACGGCGAGTGTCGAGCCGCGCCAGGCGGCCAGCAACACCAGCGCCGAGCGATCGCTGAGGCGATCGTAGAGCCGCGACAGCCGGTACACGTCGGTCACGGAGTTGCCGATCTCCGGCTTGAAGAACAGCAAGATGCGCTGGAAGACCGGGCTCGGCATGTCGAGCGCGCGCGCCGCGACAGCGAGCGCTTCGCCGCTTGCATCGTCGACGATCTGGGCTGCGACGCGCGAGGGCAGGATCAGGCTGTCGCCGAGCTCGGAGGTGAAATTCTCGACATCGCCCGCGATCGCCGCCATCTCCAGGATCTGGATCGCGCGCTTGGCACGCACGGTCGGAATCCGCGGCGCGGCCTTCAGCGGGGTCTGCGCCAGATTGTGCAGGATCAGCGCGCGCTCGGAGGTGCCGGCGCGGAAGAACATGTCGTGGATCTCGGCCGCGTCCTTTGGCTGCATCGCCATGTTCGAGGCCATGCGCTGCTCGGCCTCGGTTGGCGTGCGAACCGGGGAGGGGGCAGGCGGGGGTGCCGGAATTTCGCGCGCAAGCGGAACCCTGCGGCCCTCCTGCGCGGCCGACAGTCCGAGCTTCTGCATGATCGGGGCGGGCGTCGAGGGATAGATCGCAAGCCGCGCCTTGACGGCCGCGCGCGTCGCGTCGTCGACCTGGTCGATCAACCGCATGGCAAGCTCGACGAACTGGCGCTGCTCGTCGTCGCTGTGGGTGCTCGACTGAACATAGAGGTCGGTCAGCACGCGCAGCAGCGTCGGACGAACATCGACGCCTTCGCGACGGGAGAGGGACATCAGCCCGTCGAATCCTGGAAACAGCGACTTGGTCATGGAGAGATACGCGACCTGGAAAAGATACTGGCAGCCAGCCTATCGCGGGCTCCTTTAAAGGCTCGTTAAGGAAAACGAGGCGTGAAGCCCAACGCGCGTTTTGAAGCGTTCCCGTGCCGCAAGGGGACGGAAGGTCCGGCCCGTGCGGTTACGGTCCGGCCGGCACGTTTACACCCCGTTAACCATGAACTGATCTTAATGAATGCATGTTGCATGAGCGCGCCGGGTCGCGCGGCAATTGATAGAGAGCTGATCATGGGGACCATTATCGAATTTCCGGCCGGTCGCCGGGCGGGCGCGTCGGGTGACGTGGTTCCGCGCGCGGATATGGGAACGATTCTGATTCTCCCCGTGATCCGCATCGAGCGCGAGAGCGACGAGCGCAGCGGCGATCACGGGCCGGAGCAGGGCACAGCGCCGGGGCGCCGTCGTCGTCGCCGCTAACATCCGGCCTTTTGCAATGCCGGAAAACCTCCGCCAGATCCGGCCCGTCGTAACGGCCATCCTGCTCGTATCGCTGGGCGCTACGCTCGCCGCCTGTAGTGGCGGTGATTTCGGCCGGACCCGCGCCGACATGCGCAGCGACGACATGCATCGCTGGCTGGGCGCTGAAGTCACCTCCAGCGTCGGCCTGAAGCCGTCGCAATTCCAGCTCACCGACGAAGAGCGCCAGCTTCGCGACCTCGCCTATCCCCTGATCGAGCCGCCACTGTCGCGGCCCGCCTGGAAGAGCGTGTTCGGCGACTACAAAGCGCTGCCCTCGCCCTGGCGGCAAAAGATCGTGTTCGACCGCACCATGTACGGACGCACGCTGATCGACGAGCCGCACCGTTCGCATTCCTCGCGCTATGCGCAGCTGATCGAGGACGTGCGCAACGACATCACCCGCTTCGAGCCGTTCTTCGGCTCTGCGATCCGCGTCATCGACCTCGACAAGAAGCGCAACGCCAGCATGGCGCGCGTCTCCAGCCTCTCGCCGAAGGAGAAGGAGGACGCGGTCGAGCGCATGCAGGAGAATTCGCTGATCATCCAGTGGGTGCAGCAATGCCTCGAGCAGCGCGTCTCGTCCTATCGCTGGGGTCTGGAGCGGCTGGTGATCCAGGCGCCCGACGGCATGGCCGCCGATGCCGACCGCCTGATTGGCGAACTCGCCGCCCAGACCGTCAACCCGCCGGTCGCGGCCCAGCCGCCGTACGGCCGCGCGGTCGTCTCGAAGGGCTAGAATTTCTCGCGAACCTACTTGGCCTCGACCACCTCGCCATCCTCCTTCACGAACCGGCCGACGGGATTGTCCAGGAGATCGATGACGGCTTCCGAAGGCCGGCACAACCGTGTGCCCCTGGGCGTCACCACGATCGGACGGTTGATCAGGATGGGGTGCGCGAGCATCTGGTCGATCAGCTCGTCGTCCGTCCATTTCGGGTCGTCGAGGCCGAGATCGCGATAGGGCGTGCCTTTCTCCCGCAGCAGCGCGCGAGCGGAGATGCCCAGGGCCTTGATCAGCTCGACCAGCTTTTTGCGGGATGGCGGCGTCTTCAGATATTCGATGACGACGGGCTCGGCGCCGCTCTGCCGGATCATCGCCAGGGTGTTGCGCGAGGTGCCGCAGGCGGGGTTGTGATAGATCCTGACGCTCACGATCGGGCCTCCACGACAGTTGCGGGCTCGCGCACATCGGCACAGCGAATAGACAGTGTCGTCATTGCCGGACCTCAACCGCAGTGGCCGCCTTGCCAGCGCCTGCCTCGTACCAGCCTCTGGTCGCCTTCACGATGCGGACGACGGATAGCATCACCGGTACTTCGACAAGAACGCCGACCACAGTTGCAAGCGCTGCGCCGGAGTCCAGACCGAACAAGCTGATCGCGGCAGCGACTGCCAACTCGAAGAAGTTGCTCGCGCCGATCAGCGCTGCTGGAGCGGCGACGCACCAGGCCACGCCAAACCGCTGGCTGAGCCAATACGCCAGGCCCGCATTGAAATAAACCTGGACGAGGATCGGCACCGCGAGGATCGCGATCACGCCCGGCTGCCTGACGATCTGCTCTCCCTGAAAGCCGAATAGGAGAACTAACGTCGCCAGAAGCGCAACGAGCGAAAGAGGTTGCAGCGTCCGCAGGCTGCGGGCGAATGCAGCTCCCCCCTTTTGCAGCAACACCCTTCGCCACACTTGCGCGACGATCACGGGGACCACGATGTATAGCAAGACCGACAGGAGCAACGTACCCCAAGGGACGCTGATGGAGGCCACCCCGAGCAGCAGTCCCACGAGCGGTGCGAACAGGAAAACCATGATCACGTCGTTGAGCGCGACTTGGCTCAAAGTGTAGTGAGGCTCCCCTTCGCACAGGTTGGACCATACGAACACCATGGCGGTGCAAGGCGCGGCGGCCAGCAGGATCAGGCCCGCGATGTAGGACGAGATCTGGCCCGCCGGCAGCATCGGTGCGAACACATGGCCGATGAACAACGAGCCCAGCAGTGCCATCGAGAATGGCTTTACGGCCCAGTTGATGAAAAGGGTAACGCCCACGCCGCGCCAATGCTCACGGACTTGGCCCAATGAGCCGAAATCAATCTTCAGCAACATCGGCACGATCATGAGCCAGATGAGCGCCGCAACCGGCAGGTTGACCTTGGCAACCTCAGCGGTCGCGACCGCAGCAAAGAAGCCTGGCAAGACATGTCCCAGCGCTACGCCCGCCACGATGCAAAGCGCAACCCAGAGAGTAAGGTATCGTTCGAAGAGTCCCATGGGCTACGCCACATCGCGCAGCGCCAGCGGATGCACCGCGGCTTTCGGCCTGCTGCCGGCGGAGAACGCCCGAAACCGGCCGGCACCGTCCTTGCGGAGGATCGACTCGGCGAAGCTCGAGCGCGCCGAATTGCCGGTGCACAGGAACAGCACATTGAACATCTGGTCAGGCACGGCTTCGCTCCTTTCGTTTTGGCGAGCAGCAGGCTTGAAGGCTATCGACGACCGGCTCGCAAACTTCCGGCCGCCCGCCGCAGCAATCCCGCAGCAGGAAGACCGCAACGTCCCGGAATTCGGCGAGGTTGGCGCGGTACACGATCGAGCGGCTGTGTCGCTCGGAGGTGACAAGGCGCGCGCGTGTCAGGATCGACAGATGGGCCGACAGCGTGTTCGGCGGGACTTCCAGCAGGCGGGCGAGATCGCCGGCCGGAAGGCCGTCGGGCTCGTGCCTGACGAGCGTCCGGAAGGCCTCCAGACGGGTCGACTGCGAGAGGGCTGCGAGCGCAAGAACGGCTTCTTCGGTTTCCATATATCCAGATTTATGGAAATATTGGAGGAAGTCAATCCGTAAATCCGTGCCGCTCCACACAGATTGATCGAAGTTATATTTCGAACATTCTAGAAATATCGTTGACAGCAACTGGCGATCGGCGCATGTTGGCGCTCATGAAGATTGACGACGCAGCAGCACGCCTGGAAGCCTTGGGCAACCGGACACGGCTTCAGATTTACCGGGCCCTGGTCCGGGCTGGACGATCGGGCATGCCCGTTGGTCGCTTGCAGGACAAGCTGAAGATCCCCGCATCGACGCTGTCCCATCACATCAAGTCTCTGGTCGCAGTCGGGCTCATCAGTCAGGTTCGGGAATCCACGACCCTGGTCTGTCATGCAAACTACGACGGCATGCGTGGCTTGGTGGACTTCCTGGTGTCCGAATGCTGTGCCGACGAAACCGAATGCAAGAATGCCAAAACGGCGGCGTGATTTTTTGGTCTCAGTTATTCGATGCTTCTAGAATGATGGGAGAAGTGAAATGAGCGGTGGAAAAACGGTTGCAGTCATCGGGGCAGGGCCCGTCGGCCTGGCTGCGGCCGCGCACGTGCTCGAACGCGGCATGTCGCCCGTCGTATTGGAGGCCGGGCCCGAAGCCGCGCACGCGGTGCGTCAATGGCAGCATGTCCAGCTCTTCTCCCCGTGGGAGTACAATGTCGACAAGGCCGCGGCGCGCCTGCTGACGCCGACCGGATGGAATTCGCCGGACCCAAGCGCCTATCCGACCGGTGGCGAACTGCTTGATCGATATTTGATGCCACTTGCGACGCGAACGCCACTGCGCGAGGTGATCCGGACATCCAGTCGCGTCTCGGCCATCAGCCGCGTCGGTTTCGACAAGGTGAAGACCAGGGGAAGAGAGCAGGAGCCTTTCGAAATCCGCTATCAGAACGGCAAAGGTCCGGAAGTGCTGCGCGCGGATGCCGTGATCGATACATCAGGCACATGGTTCTCGCCCAATCCGGCGGGCCGCAACGGCTTGCCGGCGATCGGCGAGCCTGAATGCGCCGGCCACATCGCCTACGGCATGCCGGATCTGCGGAGCGCCGATCGCGCCAGATATGCCGGGAAGACCGTTGCCGTGCTCGGCGCCGGCCATTCCGCGGTGGGCACGCTGATCGATCTCGCGCAACTCGCCGACGAGGTGCCGGGGACGCAAGCTATCTGGCTGTTGCGCGGCGCCGATCCCGCCAAGGCTTTTGGCGGCGGCCGGAATGACAAGCTTGCTGCACGCGGACAGCTCGGCAGCGCCTTCGCTGCGCTTGTTGCCTCCGGGAAGATCAAGGTCGAATCCGAATTCGGCGTCACGCATCTCTCGGAATCCGAAGGTTGCCTCGAGATCGCGGCCGGCGCCGGCGCGCGAAGTGTGATCGTGGACGAGCTGATCGTCTCGACGGGCTTTCGTCCCGATTTTTCGTTCCTGTCCGAATTGCGCCTGCGGCTCGATCCCGCCATTGAGGCGCCGGTCGCCCTGGCGCCGCTCATCGATCCCAACGAGCACAGCTGCGGCACGGTGCGCCCGCACGGCGCGCGCGAGCTCTCGCACGATGAGCCGGGCTTCTACATGGCGGGCATGAAGTCGTATGGCCGCGCGCCGACCTTTCTCATGATGACAGGGTATGAACAGGTCCGCTCGATTGCGGCCGATCTCGCCGGCGACAAGGAAGCCGCCGCAAGGGTGGAACTCGTGCTGCCGGAGACCGGCGTCTGCACGCGCGGCGGCGTCGAGTCCACTGAAGCGGCATCAGGATGCTGCGGTGGGCCGGCGAAGCAGGAACCAACGGCCTGTTGCGCGGCCGATGAAACGGCGAAGAAGGCCGGCGCTTCGGGGTGCGCTTGTTCATGAATTTGGTTCTTGCAGATGAAGCAGGAGATTCTCCCACCGTGGTTCGTGCGCCGTTTCGGCTTGGGGGCGGGAGGACAGCATTCGTAACTTGAGCGGTCGGTCGCTGATCGCGGTGATGTGCATCGGCCAGGTCGGCAATCTGCTGCCGCATGTGACGCTATCCGCGAACCTTGCGCAGCATTTGATGCCGGCTTGGGGGCTTTCCGCCGCCGAAGGCGGGCTGATGGCAAGCGGTTATGCGTTCGGCTACATGCTCGCGGTGCCCGTGTTGACGACGTTGACCGACCGGATCGATGCGCGACTCGTCCTGCTCTGCGGCTCGATCCTCAGCGGGCTGGCGACCTTGGCGTTCGGAATCTTCGCGCAAGGGTTTTGGTCCGCGACTGCGATCTGGTCCCTTGCTGGACTTGGATTTGCGGGCGCCTACATGCCGGGCCTGAAGGCGCTGACGGACCGGCTTCCCGCCGGCGACACTTCACGGGCCGTCACTCTGTACACGTCGAGCTTTTCAGTTGGTGTCGGCCTCTCGTTCCTGGTGGCGCAGATCATCGCTGACGAATGGGGGTGGCGGACCGCCTTCCTCGTGACTGGCTTCGGTCCCATTGCGATGGTTGTCGCGTGCCTTCTGATGCAGGAGCAGCGCCCCGCGCCGAAGACGGGACGTCTTTTGAACTTCGCGCCCGTCTTCGCCAATCGCGAGGCGCTCGGATACATATTCGGTTACGGCGCCCATTGCTTCGAGCTCTACGGCATTCGCACCTGGCTGGTCGGGTTCTGGACCTTCGTCATCTCACATCAAGGCGCGCCTTCCTGGTTGAGCCCCGTTGTGCTGAGCTTCTGCTTCGCGGTGATCTCGATGCCCGCCAGCATCCTCGGCAACGAGGCTGCGCTGAAGTTCGGGCGTCATCGGGCAATCACGATTGTGATGATTGCATCGGCTTGTGTTGCGCTGGTCATCGGGCTGAACGCGACCGCCCCGGCATGGCTGCTCGCGCTGCTGCTGATGATCTATGGCCTGACGGTGCCGGCCGATTCCGGCGCATTGACCGCCGGCATGTCGGCCGCGGCAGTGTCCGAACATCGCGGCGCGACCCTGGCCTTGCACTCCACCGTTGGCTTCGGCCTGTCGGCTGTCGGCGCCTGGGGAACCGGCGCCGCGCTCGACGCAGCCGGCGGCCCGCAAAGCGCCAACGGCTGGCTGCTGGCGTTCATTGTCCTCTCGGCCGGGATCGCGGTGGGTCCACTGGCGCTGCTCTGGGCGCGGGCGCGACCGTCCCTGAGCCGCAGCGCGAGATGACGCCGCTCGCCCCGGCGTTTCTATTTGGCCGAACCAGCCCTTTGCGTCCGCGAGAGCCGATGTTTTGCCGTTCGCGCGATCGCCGCCGGGGCCTCCTCGGGGATCGCAAAGCATGAGCTCGCGTTGATCTCGCACAGGACGTAGGTGTCGGCACCGGCCGCATCTTTCGGACCGTACAGGAAGTCCGCGTCCCAGATGACCGGGAGCGAGCCGTCGTCGATGTCCAGCGTCTTCATCATTCCCGGGGTCCACTCGTCCTCCATCATCCTTCGCAGCACCTGGAATTGCGGAGCATCGGGTCCGTGCATGACTCGCGGGCCCGGCTGGGCCTCGGGCGAGGTCGCACCTTCCGGCGGCGGCGCGATCAAGGCCTTGATCAGTTGGTGCCCGAAGCCCGCGACCTTCGACCCGCTCATGTAGCAGCGGATCATTCCATCGGGCAGGCGAGGCTGAAACGCCTG
Organism: Bradyrhizobium sp. 132; assembly: GCF_023074185.1. Lineage (GTDB taxonomy): Bacteria > Pseudomonadota > Alphaproteobacteria > Rhizobiales > Xanthobacteraceae > Bradyrhizobium. The sequence continues at coordinate 266,043 of NZ_JADPKY010000132.1, forward strand.
GTCGATGATACAGCCGCCCCAGCCGAAATACGGCTCGCATCGGGCGAGGAAGGCGTCGAGCGGCACGTCCTCGGGCTGGCTGCCGCGCTGCGCATGGAGCACCCGAACCATGGCGTCCGCGTTCGAGAGAGCCTCGACCTTCCAGATGCCCTGGCCGCCGTTGCCGCGATTTTGCTTCAGCACGCGCGGGCCGTGCGCAAGGAGGCGCGACGGGAATTCGGCGCGGAAGGATGCCGCGGTGTCATAGCGATGCGTGTCGGCGCCCCAGCCGAGGTGACGCGTGCGGAAGAGCACGTCCTTGACGCCCATTTTCAGGATGACGTCCGGATGCGCGCTCACCCACGATCCCCGCGCCGCAACATCACGGAGCAGGGGATCAAGCTCAGCACGCGTCTTGCCCTGATGGATCGGATCGACCCAGACGAGAACGCCGCTGGTCGCGAGCAATTGATCGCGGACCTCCTCGGCAATGCTTTCGTCGTAGATCACCGGCCGGGCTTCGATGCCGACGGCGGCAAGTGCTTCGAAGACCCGGACGAAGCGGCTGTTTTGCGCCGTCGCATCCTGCCGCGCGGCAGCGTCTCCGCGTGAGAGGATGGCGACGGTATGTTGGTGAGAAGGGTGTCGTTCGGTATCCATGCGCAAGCTCCACGAATGGCGTGCTGCGCAGAGCTTGGACCGAGGCCTCACGGGGAGTCTGCTTCGTCCCCTCGTGAGCGACATTAATGAGGCCATCCGCAAGTTTCAAGACGGTGGTCGGCGCGGTTCCGCTCGGACAGTGAACTCTTCGTGACGCCCGAACACATGACGGTTGACAGCTTCGCGCTCGAGGCTTTCTATTTGCGGGACGGGGAAGTGCGATCTCCTCGCGAGGCGACATGCCCAAGAATCGCGTCCTGATCAGCAAGGGCGCAGCATGTCATCATACATCCGGATTTCATCCCACAGATTGTCTCGACCTGTCGGCACGTTGGCCGCGCCGACGCTCGTCGACATGCGCGTCGATGCCGGCGTCCTGCCGCGCCCCTTGGGCGCCAGATAGGGACAAGCTCGTGAACGGACTTCACCTGGGGCAGGGACACAACCAGGAGAATGAACATGCGAAGGTGCACAATTTTTCACACGGTCCTGCTGTTGGCGCTCGCGGGCGGGCTGTCGCCGGTCCACGCCCTGACCCAGGAGGAGCTGATCGCCAAGATCCAGGCGGCAGGCTACTCGCAGGTGAGCGACGTCAAGTCGACGGCCGAAGGCATCACCGCAAAGGCGGCGAGGAACGGTAAGGCTGTGACGCTCGTCGTCGACAGCAGCGGCCAAATCAAAGAGCGAAACTGAAGGCGAGGAGTAGCACGATGAAAAGAATCATCTGGGCCATGGTCGGCATTGGCATCTGCCTTCTTGCATTTGGTTTCGGCCCCTTCATCCGGGCATACGCCCAAGATGCCGAATGGCAGAAGGTGGACGAGACCCTGGGCCGCAAGCCTGCCGTCTCGGACGACGTCCGCCGTTACGGCTTTCCCCGCAGCGATCTCTCCGTGACGTTGGACGGCGTCACGATCAAGCCGGCGTTGGCGCTGGGCGGCTGGGTCGCATTCAAGCCTGCGCATGGCGGCGCAATGGTCATGGGCGACCTTGTGCTGCTTGAGACCGAGATCAATCCAGTGATGGCGAAGATGATCGCGAGCGGCCTCGAAATCACCGCCGTGCACAATCATCTGCTGCGTGCGAGCCCGGCAACGTTCTACATGCACGTCGCCGGCCATGGCGATCCCGTCAAGCTGGCCTCCGCGATCCGCGATGCGCTCGCCGAAAGCAAGACCCCGCTGACGGTCGCGGCGCCGGCGAACCCGCCACCTGCCGTCGACCTCGACACGGCGAAGCTCGACCGGATCATCGGAGTGAACGGGAAAGCGAATGGCGGCGTCTACCAGTTCAACGTGAAGCGGCGCGACCCGATAACGGAAGACGGCATGTTGTTGACCCCCGTCGCCGCGATGGGCGTCGCAATCGGTATCAATTTCCAGCCGGTTGGCGAAGGCAAGGCGGCCATCACCGGCGACTTCGTGCTGACCAGCGACGAGGTAAACCCGGTCATCCTGGCGCTTCGGACGCACGGCATCGAGGTGACGGCACTGCACAGCCACATGCTGGATGAGCAGCCGCGGCTCTTCTTCATGCATTTCTGGGCGAACGACGATGCCGTCAAGCTTGCTGAAGGTCTCCGTGCGGCGCTCGACAAGACGGCGAGCACGAAGAGCTGAGGCATGGGAAGGCTTGCACTGGCATTTATGCTGGCTTTGTTAGGGGGAGGGAACGCGGTGGCCGAGACCCTGAATTTCGACAATGCTGCTGCCGGAACTTCGCCTGACGGGTGGACTTTCACGATGACCGGCAAGGGAGGACCGAAATGGACCGTCGAGGCCGAGTCCACGGCGCCAAGCAAGCCGAACGTTCTCAAGCAATCCGGACGGGCGACGTTTCCCCTCGCCATCAAGCGCGATACCAACATCCGCGACGGCTTCGTTGAGGTGAAATTCAAGGCCGTCGCCGGGTCCGAGGATCGCGCAGCGGGAGTCATCTGGCGGGCGAAGGATGCCGATAATTATTATGTGGTCCGCGCCAACGCGCTGGAGGACAATGTCGTGCTGTACAAGACGATCAATGGCGTTCGAAGGTCACTTGAGATCGTGGGTCGCAGAGGCGGGTATGGCGTCAGCGCGCCGGTGTCATCCGGGCAATGGCACGTGCTGCGCTGCGACTTCGCGGGAAGTCGGTTCAAGGTGACCTATGACGGACAGCCGTTGTTCGAGGTAGAGGACGCCACGATTGCGCGTGCGGGCATGATCGGCCTGTGGACCAAGGCGGATAGCGTGACCCTGTTCGATGATCTGACATATGGTGAGATCAAATAGGCGTTTGGTCACCTACGCCGGAGATTGCCAAGAATGTTCAATGCCTGTCGGTTGCGACGGCCCTGCTGATTGCGTCGATCTGCCCACTACGGGCGGAAGAAGGTTTGGTCGCGTTCAAATCACTCGATCCGGAACTGGCGCTCGATCTTGCGCACGGTCCACCAAACTCGCGCAGGGCTTTGCGCATCTCGGCAATATTGAGATCGGTCTTGATGTCCACCCAGTCGAAACCGGCCTTTTTGAACATGCCACCGACCAGGGTCGCGTCGTTCACCGGGTTGCCGAGTCTAGGCACGCTCTTGGAGTTGCCGATCACCAGCGCAACGCGCCGCTCAGCATGCGCTGAACCACAAGCCAGCAAGATAACAAAAACCAACGAAAACAGCCGAAAGATGCCCATCGCAGCCCCGAATAGCATGTCCGCAGCGTAGAGGGAGCCTGCCAAAAGGCAAGCTTCTGTATTGTGATAATGATCACATTCAGTGGGCCATGATCGGAAGTGGCGCCTCCATAGTCACGCGATCATTGTCGGTGAGCAAGGTCGGGGGAATAGTGAACTGAGCGCTGGTGCCCGCCGCTGGCTCGCTGAGTCACAGGCACGTCGGTCATCCCTGCACAGCATAACAAGTGAAACGGTTGCAATCCTGGTATATGCCGCGACACTCGAAGGAAGGTATTTGCTTCAAGGACAGGCAGTCGCGATATCGCGCACGACAGATGTTTAGGCATTGCTGTTTAGCGGTGTGTGCCGCCGCGAAGGTGAAAGAGGCGAGATCGGCGTCGCGCGCGTAGGGCGTTCCCGAACCTAATGAGAGAAGCAATGCAAGCAGCACGAAGGCGACGGCAAACGTTCGATTGCTAGAGGTCATGGCTCTGGGTCCTTTCTGGGTTGAAAAACACGGCGAAGTCTGGAGTGTCGCGCATCGGACAGAAATGGCAGGCCAGCGGGAGCGGGACAGGTGTTTTCGCATCGCATCCATCTTCCTGGCTGCTGACGCAATCCCCACGACACGGCCGCCGCGCGGTTCACAGGCCCATCACCATTCGGGAGGCCGGATCGTCGGCCCGATATCCTGAGGACCAGGCAGACCCGGCGCCAGCGGTTGTTGCTCGTTTGCCGGCGGGAGCAAATTTCCCCAGTCCGTCCGTGCACGCATCCGTTCAAGGGTTGCGGCGGTGACGAAGTTGCCACCTTCCCGTATCTGCCATCCGCCACCGAGCGCCCGAAACACCGCGGTCAGTCCAAGCGGAACGTTGGCCGAAGCGCCGGCCAGGCTGTTCTGTGCCTGAAGGAGATTCTGTTCCGCCGTCAGTACGGTGGTAAATGATGTCCCGCCCTGCTCGTATTGCTCAAGTGCGATTTTGAGGGCTCCCTTTGCCGCTTCAACGCTGCGACGCAGATACGCGGCCTGGTTTCGCGATTGTAGATATGTCGCAAGACCGTTGTCCACCTCCTGCTGGGCGCTCAACGCGGTGTTCTGATAGTCGATCAGCAATTGCTGCAGCTTGGCATCCTGCAAACGGATGTTGTTGGTGATTTGCCCGTAGTTCAGAAGATTCCATTGAAACGATGGGCCCGCAGCATACGCCACGCCCTTCCAACTGACGACCTGGCCTAGATTATGGCCATTGGCGGTGCTCGCCGAGCCGCCGAACGTGCCCGTAATACTGATTGCCGGATAGAGTTGCGTCGTGGCGATTCCAATCTGCGCGCTCTGTGCCAAGGCGGCAAGCTCTGCTGCTCGGACGTCCGGTCTCCGGCGCAACAGATCCGCGGGTATACCGACAACGACGGAGGCGGGCGGCAACGGTATCCGGCCGATCGAGCGTGAAAGCATCATGCCGAGCGACTGCGGCGGAACGCCGAGCAGGACGCAGAGCGCATTTTGTCCCTGCTGCAATTGTATCGTCAATTGGGGTATTGCCGCACGGGTCTGCTCGAGGACATTTGTCGCCTGGAAAACATCAAGCTCCGAAGTTCCGCCGCCCGAGAACTTCGCCTTTGCGATACTAAGCGCCTGTTCCTGCCTGCGGACATTGGCCCGTGCGATCCCGATCAACTGCTCTATTGTGCGTATACCGATATAAGTTGCGGTAACATCGGCTAGAAGCGACACCAGAACGCCGTCATAAGTCGCAATCGACGCCAGGTACACGGCATCGGCGGATTCGACTCCACGGCGAAACTTGCCCCAGAAGTCCAACTCCCAAGCCGCCTGTGCGGCCAGGCCATCGGTCCAGAAGTACTGTGGCGTCGCATTTGGACCGGCCAGCGGCGTCGCGGCACTGGTCCGATTGTAAATGACCGACCCCACTCCCTGTTGGACCTGCGGATAGGTTATGCCGATGGCTATTCCCAGCACGGCACGTGCTTGCAGCACCTTGGTCCCCGCGCTCTCCAGCGTCAGATTTTGGTTATACGCAATTTTTATTAGCTGATTGAGCGTCGGATCGCGAAAGCCTTCCCACCAGGGTTCATACTCGAGCGGGCCGGATTTAACCGCGCGATTGCCTGCGCCACGAAATTTTTCGGCAAGCGGAGCGACAGGCGCTGTAAAATCCGGCCCAATCGTACATGCGACGGTTGGCAGGAGAAGCGCAGCCACAAGCAACCCATGAATTGACCAGCCAGCAATAGCGCCGGCATCGTGCGGCCGCCCAAACGTTGCCTGATGCTGAGTCACCAAGATTTTCTCTCCCCACGCGTCGGCCAGACTCGTGTGTATCTCTTGTTGTTGTATTGCACGTCAGGACGGCGGCTTTTCCACAGAGGGCATGACGTACAGCAGCCACTTCTTCATTCGGATCGTGACCTTCGAAATGACGTGCGTGGCCTTGCCCTTCTGCGTATAGATCGCCGCTGATCCGCCTGACCCAAGCGACAGCTTGCGGGCTATGGCATCGTCGCTGAAATTGATCCGCACTGCATAAAGCCCGTCAGATCCGATCCGCGCTGCGTTCGGTATTGTGCCGCTGGTTGTGAATTGACCTCCCCCAGTTGCCGGAATCACGTAGTCCACTTTTCCAAGGAACAGGCGACCCGGATACGGGTTGAGCACCATTTCCACGTCATCGCCGGGCTCGACATTCGAGAGCCAATTCTGCGGAAACACGGCGGCTACGGCCGTATCGGACACGTTGACGAATGTTCCGGCTGCAGCAAGCGGCATCGGCACAAGCATGGTTCCGATCTGCACCTGCCAATTGGTAACATATCCATCGCCTGGCGCCGTCATCTTGCACTGGGCCAAGTTGAACCGCGCGTCATCGAGTTGCGCTTCAACGGCCGGAACGTTGCTTTGAGCCGTTTGCACAACGGCTTCGGCCTGTTGCGCAGAAGCCTCCGCTTGCGCAAGGGCCGCTTCGGCCTGTTGAACGGCGGCTTCCGCCTCCTGACGTTCCTGCGTTGCCTTGGCTACGTTAAGCTGACTAATGGCCGCTTTGTCCGCGCGCTGAATGTTGAGGGCGATTTGCTCCTGGGTCTTTGCAAGTTCGTCAGCAGCCTTCGCTTTTAAGAGACTGGCCTGCGCATTCGGTATGGCCGTCTTTGCGGTCGCGAGCGCAGCTTCGGCTTGCCTTACGTTGGCCTTCGATGCAGCCAACTGCGCCTCGACCTGGTTCACCGTGTACTTGTACGGCGCCGGATCGATTTCCAGCAGCAAGTCACCTTTCTTCACTCGTTGATTTGCCTCGGCGTGGATCACCTTGACTTGCCCTTTGACGTAAGGGACGAGCTGCACCACGTACTGGCTGGTCACCATCTTGTCCGTAATCGGCGCCGACTGCGTCCAGACCACCACGACGCCGCCGATCATGAACACACCTGCGACGATCAAGCCTGCAATCAGATAGGCCGTGGGCTTGAGGCGCAGGACCTTGAACAGTACGAGAACGAGTGCAACGTAGACGATGATCAGGATTGCGATCACGGTCGTGTCTCCCTCTCCACCGAGTGCTGCCGTGAGGCTGCCACGGCGTCACTTTCGACGTTACCCAGCTCAGGGGTGTTCCTTCCAGACCTCAGTCCGAACGGCTTCGTGAACGCCCATACGAAAGCTACCGGCCACAGCAACCCACCAGTCGCGATCCCGACCCAGCTCATGGCATTGATCGCGCTGGCCTGGGGGTGATTCCATTTGCGAGCGAGCTGGCCTGGAAGTTTGCCTAGATTGACGACGATTAGGACGCCAACAAAGATCAGAACAGCGAATACGACAAACGCGAATGCGTCCAATGCACCGAACGAAGAATCCACTGCCAGCACTCCAAGTAGGACTAAGCCATCGGATTCGGCGCAATTACTCGCAGTTCAATCCCGTCGACCGAGCCAGCCGAGGATTGGATTAATACGGGGTGCGCTTTGGTTTCACGAAGGACATGCGCAATCAGAACCATCTTTGAGCCTCGTCGAGGAATGGTCATACCGAACTCCTGCGCTTCGGAAAAAAACCGCAACGTTGAGGAGGCAGCGCTGCGGCCATGCCCGCGGGCCGCAGCAATGATGGAGGACAACCGCCTTCCGGGGCTATGCATTTTCGGCCGACGACATAATTATCGTTCGAGGGCCATGAGCGAACGCTTCAATGTCCGGTTCGGGTCAATGGCTGACATCACCTTGGAGCTGCCCCGGCATGAAAAAACCCGCGGCGGATTTCTCCGCGCGGGTTCTACGAATTCTCGATAGTGCCATTCTGCCAGTGTTTTGCCCGACGTGTCAAAGCTGAACGGCGCGGCGGTCTGCACTGCCGGCTTAGTCCGAGACCGGGTGCTCGGCACGAGCTCAGAATTGCAAATGATTTCAGTGCCCGCGCTACTGTGCATGGGGTTGTTTTTCAGTTTTTATTTTTGCGGTGCCGAAGCGCTGCGCGTCAGCGCCGTCCGCGCGGCGCCTCGGCCTTGGCCGGCTGCTCGGTCTGCGGTCCGCAGCTTGCGGCAGCGAGGGTTGCCTGCGCCTGCTGCATCAGGCCGGGCTCGGGGGCCAAGGCCTTCATCACGATCAGACCGGTGGTAGCAGGGGAATCGATGATCAGGCGGTCGGCGGCGGTGATCTCTTCGTCCTCGGGCAGCTCGTTGTGCTGCGGCTCGGTCATCAGGTCGAGCTCGATCACCTTCTTGCCGGCCGAGCGGTCGTTGATGGCGTAGTAGGCGATTTCGTTGCGGGTGTAGAACGACACCGAGGTGTAGGCTTGGCTGACGGGCACGGTCAGCTTGATCGGTCCGTTCGACAGGTCGTAGCGGCAGATCGCGAGCGCAAAGGCTGGGTCCATGAACGGCATCGGCGAGGTGTTGGGATCGGCGAGGGGAAGCTGCGTGACGGCGTTGAGCTTGGTCATCGGCGTCAGCCGCGAATAGGCGTCCTGGGTCGCGATCCGCGGCAGCGCCAGCACGCTGACCAGATGGACCACGAGGCCTAGCACCACGCCGGTGACGATGGTGAACAGCAGCCGGATCATGAGCAGCCCACCGTCGTGATCGTGGGCATCGGCGCATCGCGCTGGGTGCGCGTGGCAACGCCGACCGGGGTGTCGTAGAGCCGCAGCATCAGCGCATAGCGCTCGATGCCGCCGGTCGGCAGCCAGTTGCCGGCGCGCGAGCGCGAGGCGATGTGGATCTCGAACGAGCCGTCGGACTGGCGCACAATCTCCTGGCTGGTGAAGCCGTAGCGCTGCAGCGAATTGGCGACCAGATGACCCTTGCGGTCGTACAGCGTCAGCGTCCAGAACCGCGCCGGCGGCGTCACCCCGGAGACCACGACATCGCAGCGGCCGTCCAGCCCCTTCTTCTTGTCGTCGGCGGTTGCGGTGAAGGCGACGCCGTCGCCGGTACCGATCGGCAGCTCGCCGTTGCGCACGATGGTGGCGCGCGAATAGGGATCGACGTCGGCAGTGCCGGTGCGCGGGCGCGCGGTCCAGGGGCCGATGGTCAGCGCGCCGATCTCGGTGCCGCGCGTCGTCGTCATCCAGGTCGCGCCGACGCCCACGACGGTTGCGAGCAGAAGGGCCGTCAATGTGATCAGGATCAGCCGCACTTGTTTCGATCAGTTCTTGCGCGGGACGGATGCGTTCGCATTCTCTTCCGCATAGTTCTGCGGGAAGGCGAGCGCGCTCGTCGCCGAGGCGGGCTTGGCCGCCTTGGGGTCGTTGCTGGTTGATTTGGTCGCGGTCTTGGCGGCGTCATCCAAAAGCTTCTCGACACGAACAAGGACGTCGGCGCCGCGCTTGGTCAGCACCGGCGGCGGACCGGGCTTGGTCTCCAGCACCTTCGGTGACGCGTTGGCTTGCGCGTTGGCGATTGGCTCCCGCGGCAGTTTCTGGCCCATGCCGACGCCGGGGATTTCCCGGACCTCGACGCCCTGATGCGCTGCGAGCATGATGTCGTGCCAGGTCTGCGCCGGCAGCGAGCCGCCGGTCATGCGGTTGGTCGGCGAATAGTCGTCATTGCCGTACCAGACCGCGCAGGTGAAGTTGCCGGTGTAGCCGACGAACCAGGCGTCGCGATAAGCATTCGTGGTGCCGGTCTTGCCCGCGGTCGGAATGCCGTCGAGGGCTGCACGGCGCGCAGTGCCTTCGCTGACCACGTGGCTCATCATGCCGGCCATGTCGGCGGCGACGGAGGCGGGGATCGCCTGCCGCGGCTTCGGACCGTCGCGGTCCCAGCGCCAGACCGGATCGCCGGCGCCGGTGCGCACTTCCAGCACGGAATGCGGCGTCACGGCCTTGCCGCGGTTCGGGAACGTCGCATAGGCGACGGCATGCTCGAGCACGGTGACTTCGTCCGAGCCGATCGGCAGCGACGGGGTGTCAGGCAGCGGTGCCTTGAGGCCGAAGCGGCGGGCGACCTCGACGATCTTGGCGCGGCCGATCTTGGCCGGGTTCGGCGCCTTCGGCTGCTCCTTCTGGCCGATCGCGATCGACAGTTTGACAGGCACCACGTTGATCGAGCGCGTGATCGCCTGCGTCAGCGTCACCGCGCCGGAATAAGAATGGCCATAGTTCTGCGGGCACCAATTGCCGATGCAGACCGGGCCGTCGACCACGATCGAATTCGGCGTGAAGCCGTTGAGGAGCGCGGTGGTGTAGACATAAGGCTTGAACGACGAGCCCGGCTGGCGATAGGCGTCGGCGGCGCGGTTGAACTGGCTGGCGCCGTAGTCGCGGCCGCCGACCATGGCGCGGATGCCGCCGTCGAGATCGGAGACGACGGTCGCGGCCTGGGTCGCGTGATAATCGCGGCCGAACTGGCGCAGCTGGTTCTCGACCGCGTCTTCCGCCGCCTTCTGCACATTGGCGTCGATCGCAAGCCGAACCACGAAGACGCGCTCGGTGTAGGATTTCGGGAAGGTGTCGACCAGCTTGCGCATCTCGTCGAAGGCGTAGTCGAGATAATAGTTCGGCGACGCCTCATCGCGGCGGTCGACCGCGAAGGCGGGGTTGCGGCGGGCGCCGAACACCTGGCCCTCGGTCATGAAGCCGGCATCGACGAGGTTGTCGAGCACGACGTTGGCGCGGGCGCGCGCCGCGGGCAGGTTGATGTGGGGCGCGTATTTGGTCGGTGCCTTGAACAGGCCGGCGAGCATCGCGGCTTCGGCAAGCGTCACGTCACGCGCCGACTTGTTGAAGTAGAAATGCGCGGCGCCGTCGACGCCGAAGGTGCCGCCGCCCATATAGGCGCGATCGAGATACAGTTTCAAAATCTCGTTCTTGGTCAGGCGCCATTCCAGCCAGACCGCGAGAAAGGCTTCGTTGACCTTGCGCTCGATGGTGCGCTCGTTGCTCAGGAACAAATTCTTGGCGAGCTGCTGCGTGATCGAGGAGCCGCCCTGGCGGACGCCGCCGGCCTGGGCGTTGGTGACGAGCGCGCGCCCGGTGCCGGCGATGTCGATGCCGAAATGCTCGTAGAAGCGGCGGTCTTCGGTCGCGAGCGTCGCCTTGATCAGCACGTCCGGAAAATCTTCCAGCGGGATCGAGTCGTTATGCTTGATGCCGCGGCTGCCGATCGGATTGCCGTAGCGGTCGAGGAAGGACACCGCGAGGTCGGACTTCTTCAGCCAGTCCTCGTCCGCAGTTTCGCGGAAGGCGGGAATGGCGAGCGTGAGCATCACGACCAGGCCGCCGAGTCCGATGGTCGCAGCCTCCGACAGCGGCTCGATGAACACCCAGCGCTTCCACCGCCCGACATAGAAGCGATCCATGAAGGTCGAGTAGCGCTCGTAGAGCTCGCGGATGCCCTTGGCCGAGGAGAACAGCGAGGAGTCGATGCGCGCATCGAGGTCCAGGAAGAAATTCCGGACTTTCTGCTTCCAATGCGATGGTATGATCTGGCGCACCTAGAACCCTTGAGGCTTGGTTCGAAAGCGTTCAAGCACCCGGCCGGGGCGGCATCGAGACGTCTTGCGGGAGTGTTGCGGCAAACCCAAGGCGCCCGGCTAGCGCCTCGGGGGACTTGCTGTTCCTTCTAGCCGAGCAGGGCCTATAAACCAATGGTCACGCTCGCGATTTTGAATAACAGGCCTAATTGACCCCGGTTCATTACGGGCCTCACGCTGGCGTTGCTTGCAGCCCCGCGGCCGCACGCCCTAGATGACATGAACCGTAGCTCTTTCGAACTTTTGTTGAGGCCCATGACCGCAGCTCCCAAACGACCTTCAGGCCAGGAAGGATTCTTCTGGAAAACCAAGACGTTGGAACAGATGTCGGAGCCGGAATGGGAAAGCCTGTGCGACGGCTGCGGCCGCTGCTGCCTGAACAAGCTCGAGGAAGAGGGCACCGGCGACATCTATTTCACCCATGTCGGCTGCAAGCTGCTCGATGGGGCGACCTGCGGCTGCAAGGACTACCCGAATCGTTCCGACAAGGTTCCTGACTGTGTTCGCCTGACCCCCGCCAATGTCCGCACCCTGAACTGGCTGCCGCCGAGCTGCGGCTACAAGCTCGTTGCCGAAGGGCGCGACCTCTATTGGTGGCATCCGCTCGTGTCAGGCGATCCGAACACGGTGCATGAGGCCGGCGTCTCCGTACGCGGCCGGGTCGAGGGCAGCGAGGAGCAGATCCCGGACGACGAGCTCGAGAACCACATCGTGCAATGGCCGGCGCAACTGCCGAAGCGGGCGCGCCTGAAGCGACGTCCGAAGGACTGATCCGGCGGGGATTCGGATCACGTCTTCGGGAAGACCGTGAGGTGGGATGCACCCATGCGCCGCGGTGCCTGCCTGAGAAGAACTTTGCTGTCTACACTGGGCTGCATAGAACGAATCCTTCGCGGCGTTGCGCCGCCTCATGGCTTCCGATCGAGATGAACAAGTTCGAGCGGCAGAGCAGTTCTGCCGACATCCAGACATTGCCCGACGACATCGCCGAGGAATTGTCCCGCCTGCCGTCCGAGGTCTTGAGCGTTGATGACGCTCCGTCACTGGCGCCGCCGGCGCCGCTGTCACAGGACGAAGTCCGCACCATCGTCATCAGCCTGATGCTGACGATGTTTTTGGCTGCGCTCGATCAGACCATCGTCGCCACCGCGCTTCCGACCATCGGACGCCAGTTCCACGACGTCTCCAATCTCTCCTGGGTCATCACCGCCTATCTGCTCGCCTCGACCGCGGTTGCGCCGGTGTTCGGGTCGCTGAGCGACATCTACGGCCGCCGCGTCATGATCATCATCTCGCTCAGCCTGTTCGTCGCGGGCTCCGTGCTGTGCGCGATCGCGCCGAACCTGCCGATGCTGATTCTTGCGCGCGGTCTTCAGGGACTGGGTGGCGGCGGCATCATGCCTGTCGTGCAGACCGTGATCTCCGACGTCGTGAGCCCACGCGAGCGCGGCCAGTACCAGGCCTATTTCTCCAGCGTCTGGATGGTGGGCGGCATTCTCGGCCCGGTCATCGGCGGCGTGTTCGCCGAGCATCTGCACTGGTCGATGATCTTCTGGATCAATGTGCCGCTCGCGGCCGCGGCGATCGCGCTGCTGCTGCCGAGGATGAAGAAGATCCCGGTGTTCCACCGCAAGCGCAAGGTCGACTGGCTCGGCGGCGTGTTGTTGATGGCCTCCGCCGTCGTCTTCATGCTGGTGCTGACCTGGGGCGGCACGCGCTTCCCGTGGCTCTCGCCGACCGTGCTTGCGATGGTGGGCGGCGCCGTCGCGCTCGCGGTCACCTTCGTGTGGCATGCGCGTCGTGCGGACGAGCCGTTCCTGCCGCTGCCGCTGCTAGGAGGATCGGTTGTCCCGTTCGGGCTGGCTGCCGGCGGTTGCGCGCTCGGTGCGATCACGGGCCTCACGGTGCAGCTCCCGCTCTATTACGAGGCGGTCTATCACCTCAGCGCCAGCGAAGCGGGCCTTGCGCTGATTCCACTCGCGGCAGTCTCGACCATCGGTGCGGCCGTCGCTGGCCGCACCATGGCGCGTGCCAAGCACTACAAGCGCGTCGCCATCGTCGGCACGTCCTGGGCTGCGCTGTGCGGCCTCGGCCTCACCTTGACGACGCTGCCGCTATGGGCACTGCTGACGCTGATGGCTGCGTTTGCGCTTGGCCTCGGCACCACCTTTCCGGTCTGCGTGGTCTCGGTGCAGAATTCGGTCTCGCGTCCACAGGTGGGCACCATCACCGGCGCATTGAACTTCTTCCGCTCGCTGATGTCCTCGTTCACGGTCGCGGCGTTCGCGGCCATCCTGCTCATCGCGCTCGGTGCCGACATTCCGCTCGCTGGCGAGCATCACGTCGCGGGGAGCGTCGCAATCCCGGCCGACGACATGCGCCACGCGTTCCGCTACGTTTTCGGCGCCGCGACGGCGCTGATGACCGGCGCCGCCCTCTGCCTGATCATGATGGAAGAGCGGCCGCTGGCCGGCCCCACCGTCGCCCAGCAGGTCGAGATGGCGGAGTAGGGATTAGCCACCTAGCCACCGCGATCGTCGTAGGGATCGTCTCCGGCGTCGCCCTCACTCGTCTTCCGCGCCTTCGCCGCAAGCTGCTCTTTAAGCCGCGCCAGTGCGTCGGCGGACCAATCACGGACTTCGGTGACCGCGACCCAGGCATCGACGTAATGCTCGGGCGCGTAGACATGGCCAAAGCCCATCGGCGTGCCGTTTGCGACCGCCATGTCGAGGGCGAGCTGCAGCATCGTGACGATGGGATACCAGCGCAGTTCCGGCGACACGTCCGGCCCACGCGGTGCGCTCATCCAGGCCGGGGCCCGATAGGCGTCGCGGTAGGCGAAGAACGTGATCGCGTCACTGGCATATTGCAGATAGACGATCCGCATCGGACCCCAGGGCGCGTCAACCGGCACCGTCGGTCCATTTTGATTCATGAAGCGCACGAAGCGGCTGTCGCGAAATTGCGGCAGCCATGCCGGCGAGCCCGGATTGCGGTTCGCGGTGACCGAGCGCCAGATGCGGCTCTCGAACGGTGGCCCGCTCCAGAGCGCGCCGGCGATGGGATCGCCGATCGTCTCGAACAGTTCTGCCGATTTCTCCGAGTTCATGGCGCCAAGGCTAAGCCCATGCAAATACAGCTTCGGCCGTTTTTCTTTCGGCAGCGTCGTCCAATAGCCGTAGATTTCCGCAAACAGCGCGCGCGCAGCCTCCGCGCCGTATTCTGGCTGAAACAGCAGTGACAGCGGGCTATTGAGATAGGAGTATTGCATTGCGACGCTTGCGACATCGCCATGGTGGAGATATTCGACGGTATCGATTGCGGACGGATCGATCCAGCCGGTGCCGGTCGGCGTGATGACGATCAGGATTTTGCGGTCGAAGCCGTGCTGCCGCTTGAGCTCGTCGAGCGCAAGCCTGGCGCGCGCCTGCGCGGTGTCGCGGCTGCCGAGGCCCACATAGACGCGCAGAGGGTCCTGCGCAGGCCTTCCCGTGATTGCACCGATGTCTGTTGCGGTCGGACCTGAGGCGATGAATCGGCGGCCGGTACGCCCGAGCTCTCTCCAATTTACCAGCGATGCCGCGCCTCCTGTTCGACCGGGATCGGTCGGCTGCGGCCGCTCGGGCTCGTGCAAGGCGTCGAGTTCACGGAAGGACGAATCAAGCGCGTTGAACGCCATGCGGACCAGGATGTTGCTGGCGATCGCCCAGAACAGCAGGCCTGCAACGAGCACGCCGATGACGTTCGCGATCCTCCGCGGCATGAGGCGCCGTTTGCGTGCGGCAAGGAAGCGGGCGACAAGCACAAACAGCCGCCCCAGCGCCAGCAGCACCGCGAACGTGACTATGGCAATGACGCAGACCTTGAGTGGATGCGCGGTCTCGACCGGGGCCATCTTCATCACACTGCGGATCGAATTCTGCCATTCGGTTGTGCGCCAGAGGAAGACGATGACGAGGAGCAGGCAGCCGACTGCCGCCAGCGCATTCGCAATTGTTCGTGCGCGCGCCGACGGTTCGGGCAATTCGAGATAGTGCCACAGCCGGCGCCACAGGACGCCGGCGAGGTAGCCGATCGCGAAGCAGCCGCCGGCAAGCGCACCTTGCGTGAGATAGCTGCGCGGGATCAGCGTTGGCGTGAGCGCGGCCGCGAAGAACAGCGCGCCCAGAATGAGGCCGACGCCGGACAGCGAGAGCAGTTGCCGCCGAAAGAACCACGCGAGACCCTTCAAGACACCCTCCCGGTAACGCTATCCCTTGTTGTTCTCCGCAAAGCGGCTCTTGCGCGGCAGCAGAATCCTGAACTCCGTGAACGCGCCGGGCTCGGTCGCGACGTCGATCGTGCCGCCGTGCTGCTTTACCACGATGTCGTGGCTCATCGACAATCCGAGGCCGGTGCCTTCGCCGGCCGGCTTGGTGGTGAAGAACGGATTGAACATCTTCTCCTTCACCTCGTGCGGGATGCCGGTGCCGTTGTCGCGGATGCGGATCTCGATGCTGTCGCCGCGATCGCGCGTCGTCGCGGTCACGATCGGGTCGTAGTCGCCGGCGCCATTATCCGCCTTGCGCTTGGCGACCGCGTAAAAACCGTTCGAGATCAAGTTCAGCAGCACCCGGGTGATCTCCTGCGGAAACACTTCCGCTTGCCCGGCCGCGGGATCGAGCTCGCGCTTCAGCGTCACGTCGAACTGCGGCTTCTCGGCGCGGGCGCCGTGATAGGCGAGGTTGAGGCTCTCTTCGACCAGCGCGTTGATGTCGCTCAGCCGATGCTCGCCGCCGCCCTCGCGGGAATGCAGCAGCATGTTCTTGACGATAGAATCGGCGCGCGTTCCGTGCTGAACGATTTTCGCGAGGTTGTCCTTCAGAAGCCCGGTCAGCTCGTCGACTTCGCTACGGACGTCGTCCGCGAGCGGGACAGGCGCGAGCGCCTCGTTCAGCTCGTCGGTCAGCTCGGCGGAGAGCGACGCGAAATTGTTGACGAAGTTGAGCGGGTTCTTGATCTCGTGCGCGATGCCGGCAGTGAGCTGGCCGAGCGAGGCCAGCTTCTCGGTCTGGACCAGCCGGTCTTGGGCGGCGCGCAAATCGTCGAGCGATTTGGCGAGCTCCCTGGTGCGGTCCTGCACCTCGTTGAACAGCCGCGTGTTCTCGATGGCGATCACGGCCTGGTCGGCAAAGGTCTTGAGCAAGGCGATCGCCTTGTCCGGGAAAGGACCGGCCTCCGGCCTCGTCACGCCGATAGTGCCGATCGCAACGCCGTCGCGCAGCATCGGGATCACGAGGATGCTGCGATAACCTCTGGTCCGCGCCAGTTCCCTCATGGCGTCCGTGAGGTCGGGCTCGTTCTGCATGTCGCTTCGGAATGCGAACTCTCCGCTCGTCGCCACCCGGCTGTGAATGCCGGATGCCGACAGCGGCGCGGGGAACGAGCTGAGCAGATCCGCGTTGCCGGCCTCAACGTCAGTGGTAAAGGCCGCCAGATGCAGCAGGCCGTCGATGACGCGGGTGACAGTGGAGGAATGTCCGCCGATCAGCGTCTTGGCGCTGTCGGAGATCGCCTGGAACACCGGCGTCACGTCCGCGGGCGAGGCCGCGATCACCTTGAGGATGTCGGCGGTCGCGGTCTGCCGTTCCAGCGCTTCCCTCGTGGCGTTGAACAAGCTGACATTCTTGATCGCGATCACCGCCTGGTCGGCGAAGGTCTGCAGCAGCCGCACATGATGCTCGCCGAAAGCGCCCGTCGCTCGCCGCGTGGCAATGATGATTCCAATGGCCTCGCCGTCGCTCATCAAGGGTGCGAACAGCATGCTGCGGTAGCCGCGGGCGCGCGCGATGTCGCGGGCCGCCGGTTCGAGCTCGGTGTCGGGCAATTGCGCCGCCGCACCATGGGCCACGAGCTGGTAGGGCGGGAACTGCGCGAAGGGCACCGGGAACGAGGACTGGAGCACGCGATCGCCGGCCGGATCGGTCGGCGTGAAAGCCGCAAGGTGCGCGGCGCCGTCGATATAGCGCAGCACCGCGGTGGAGAAGCCGCCGATCAGCCGGTTGGCGTTGGCGGCGATGGCGTCGAACACCGGCTGTACGTCGGACGGTGAAGCGGCCATCACTTTCAAAATGTCGGCGCTGGTGGTCTGGCGCTCCAGCGTCTCGCGCGTCTCGTTGAACAGGCGCGCATTCTCGATCGCGATCACGGCCTGGTCGGCAAAGGTCTGGAGCAGCTGCACGAGGTCGGCCGCGAACGCGCCGGGCTCGGCGCGCGTGACGCTGATCATGCCGACCGGGGCACCCCGGTTCATCAGCGGCATGAACAACACGCTGCGGAAGCCACGCAGCCGTGCAAGGCTCCGGTTCAGCTCCGGGACGTCCGCAGCTTCGCTATCTGGAAACTGGATCGTCTCGCCGCCACGCACCAGGGCGAAGGTTGGAAAGTCGGCAATCTTGCGCGGGAACGAGGCCTTGAGCCCTTCGTCCGCCTCGGGGCTCGTTGGTGTAAACGCCACGAGGTGCAGCTCGTCGCCGATGAATTGAAGCACGGTGGCGGAGAAGCCGCCGAGCAAATGCCTGGAGCTGGACGCAATCGCCTCGAAGACCGGCCGGGCATCGGACGGAGAGGCCGCGATGGTGCGCAAGATCCCGGCGCTGGCGCGCTGACGATCGCGCGCAGTCGCAAGCTCGCTGCGAAGCTGCGCGTTTTCGGCTGAGGCCGATTGTAACAGGCGCTCGAGTTCCTCGATGTCGTTGGTAGGGCTGGTCATTCGCAATCCGGCTTGATGCAGCGACATGCGCGGCACCAGGGCGGATTATCACATCTCCTGCGGCCGGAGCCAGCGCCCGCCCCAGTGAGTTTGTCGCCAAAACACGGCCCGCTTCACGTGCCCGGCCGCGACACCTCGGTCTCCTTGCTGGTGATGAACTCCAGCAGCACCGGAACGCCTTCCCGCGTCTTCTGGATGCCACGCTTGATCGCAGGAATGATGTCCTCAGGCCTCGTCACCCGCTCGCCATAGCCGCCGAAGGCGCGCGCCATCGCGGCGTAGTCGCCGGAAATGTCGGTCGAACGAAATTTTTCGGTCGAGATCGGCATCACCTTCAATTCGATCGCCATCGAAAAATTATTCAGGAGGATCGACATGATCGGGATGCGCTCGCGCACTGCGGTCTCGAAATCCATGCCGGTGAAGCCGATCGCCGCGTCGCCCCAGACATTGATGCAGAGCTTGTCGGGCTTTGCGAGCTTGGCGCCCATTGCCAGCCCAAGGCCGTAGCCGAGCTGCGTCGTCTTGCCCCAGCCGAGATAGGTGAGGGGCTCGACCGACTTCCAGAACGGCGAGAGCTGGTCGCGCGGGCTGCCGGCATCGTGGGTGATGATGGTGTTGCTGACGTCGACGGTGTGTTGCAGGTCCCACAGCACGCGATAGGGGCTCAAGGGCGCGTCATTGCTGGTGAGCTTCGGCATCCATTTCGCCAGCCACGCCTCGTGCGAGGCCGCGATTTCGGCTACGACCGCCGATGCGTCGCGATCCGCGGTGACGGTCCTGCCGATCTCTTCTAGCAGCGCGTCGAGCACGAGCCCAGCATCGCCGACTAGGCCGATCCTGGCTTCCACGTCCTTGTTGAGATGGTTCGGATCGAGCGTCGAATGGATGATGGTCTTGCCCTTCGGCATCGCGATGCCGAAATTAGTTTCGGTGAAGGAGCACCCGATACCGAGGATGACGTCGGCCTCGGCGAGGAATTTTGGCACCGCGCGCGGCACGGCAAGGCCGCCGGAGCCGAGCGAGAGCGGATGGGTTTCCGGGAACGACGATTTGCCCCCGAGGCTGGTGGTGACGGGAATGGCGAGCCGCTCGGCGAGCCGTTTCAGTTGCGCCCATGCCTGGGCGTAATGCACGCCTTGGCCGGCATAGATCACCGGGCGCTTGGCGTTGACGAGCAGCGCGGCAGCTTCCTTCACATGAACGGGATCGGCGCCATAGCGGGTGCGCAGCACCGGCGTGTAGTTCAGCGGCTCCGGCACCTCCTCGTTCCACATGTCAGCAGGAATTTCGACGATGACGGGACCACCGCGGCCGTTCTTTAGTTTCGTGAACGCGCGGCGAAAAATATTGGCGACCTCGGCGGCCAGGATGATCGGCTCGGATGATTTCGAAAATGGCTTCATCGCCTCGCTGGAACTGAAGTTCGGCTCGATATGCGCAAGCCGGCGCTGATAGCCCATTGGCAGCACCAGCACGGGAACGGATTCGCCGTAGCATTGCGCGACGCCGCCCATCGCGTTCTCTGCACCGGGGCCATGCTGCATGCAGAACGCGCCGATGCTGCGTCCCGAGGTCACCCGCGAGATCGCATCCGCCATGTGGATGCCGACGCGCTCCTGCCGTACCATCACCGGGCGGATATCGGCCTTCGCCGCATGCTCGATCAAATGGTTGACGGGATAGCCGCAGAGGATCTCGATCCCCTCGCGCTTCATGATTTCCGCAATCGCGGTGCCGAGCTTCATGGCGTCTCTCTCCCTGGGCAGGCCGGTTGATCCGGCTGATTAGGGATAGAGGATCAGGAATCGGGGAGAGGGTAAAGCGCGAGCGGATGAGAGCCGCGGTAGATCAGCTATGCAGCGAGCTGCCGTAGCCGGATGGAGCGCAGCGCAATTCGGGGGCCATTCCACCCGGATAGATCGGAGCCGAATTTCGCTGCGCTCCATCCGGACTACGACCGCTTACTTGCAGCTTTGGCAGATCATCAGCTTGCGTTTCAACGCCTCGTCTTCTTGATCGATCAATTGCTCAGCCGCGCCGCCTTTAGGACCCTGATCGGCCCTGGAGCGCTTTGCAGTGTGTGACCTCACAGGCGGGACTACTTGACTCGAGATGTCATTGTCGTCGCCGGCGCCTGCGCTGAAGCCATCGTAGTCGGCGGCCGGGTTCGGCGCCGATGGAAGCCCGCCGATCACCGGCGGCGAAGCCTCTCTGATGGATGCTGCCGGCGGAGGTCTGGAATTTTTGGCGCCAACATGCGGCGGCGATGCATTGGGCGGAACAAGGGAAACTGGAGGGGTGACCGAAGTCTGCCCTCTCGCGCCGTCCTGCGACCAGACGCCGACAAAGATGAGGGTGAAAGCCAAGAGCATCACGCTTCTCATCCGCATCCTTCAAGCAGCTGTGGTTCGTCGATCGACGGTGCGAAGGGTATCAGGACTCACATGGTCGTCAAAGCGCCGCAGCCCGAATTTCGCTGCCGGGAATATGGTTCACAAAGAGTGACCGGCCCGCCCGCACAGGGCCAGGCGCGGTGAGTGTCAAAGAGGAATTTAACGCTTGCGCCTTAACTTGCGCTCGCCATGAGTGACCAAATCGTCCACAGCGAGGTTCAACCGTTTTCGGCGCGTGCGGCGCTTCCCTGGCTGGTGGGCCTTGGTGTCTATGTCCTGTTGCTGATCCTTGGACCGCGGCTGCTCAGTGATCCCGACAGCTATTCTCATGTCGAGCTCGGGCGCTGGATCATCGCGCATGGCACCCTGCCGACGAGCGACCCTTTTTCCTTTTCGAGGCACGGCGCGCCCTGGATCACCTTCGAATGGCTCTCGGAGGTCATCTATGCCGGAGCCTACGCGCTTGCCGGCTGGCCGGGCGTCGTCGTCGTCGCCGCGGCGGCGATAGCGCTCGCCTTTGGCTTGTTCACGTCCTTCCTGCTGCGCGAGCTTTCGCCAACCCATACGCTACTCATGGTGATCGCGGCCGTCATCCTGTTGGCGCCGCATATGCTGGCGCGGCCACACGTGTTGGTGCTGCCGGTGATGGTGACCTGGGCGGCTGCCCTGGTGCGCTGCATGGATCGTGAAGGGCCGCCGCCGTACTGGGCCCTGCCGCTGCTGATCTTGTGGGCCAATCTGCACGGCAGCGGGGTGCTGGCGCTTGGGTTGATTGGCCCTGCGGTGATCGAGGCGCTGCTGCGCGAGAAGCGTAGCGAATGGCGGCATGTGATCCTGCGGTGGATACCATTCACGGCACTCGCAGTCGCAGTGTCCTGCCTGACGCCCCACGGGCCGGAACCGCTGCTGATGCCGCTGACGACACTCGGCCTTGGCCCCGCGCTCGGTTGGATCTCGGAATGGCGGCCGCAAGATTTCAGCCACGTAGGAGGCTTCGAGTTGCTGCTGCTGGGCGGCATCTTTGCGCTCGCGCGCGGCGGCGTGACGCTGCCGGTCGTGCGGGCCCTGGTGGTGATCGGCTTGCTCCATTTCTCGCTAGCACAAGTACGCAATGCGGATCTGCTGGCCGTGCTGGCGCCGCTCTATCTGGCGGCCCCGCTGGGCCGGAAGTTCGGCGGCCCGACCAGGGACGATGCGGCCGGTTCGTCGCGCGGCCTGAGCCTGGCCGCGCTCGGTGTGTTGATCGTGGCGAGCGGGGCGGCGCTGGCGCGTGACCTACTGCCGGCTCCGGTCATCACCCCTCGAACTGCCATCGCTGAAGCCAACCTCGCCAAGACGGGGCATGTGCTCAACGATTATTCCTTCGGCGGCTATTTGATCTTTGCCGGCATTCCAACCTTTATCGATGGTCGTGCCGAACTGTACGGGGGACCCTTCATCGACCGCTACAATCGTGCCATAGCGCTGGTCGACCTCGGAGACTTCCTCAAGTTGCTCGACGAATACAACATCGGCGCGACGCTGCTCGCACCGCGGACACCGGCGATAGCGATGCTCGACCGGCTGCCCCAGTGGCAGCGCGTCTACAGCGACGATGTGGCGGTTGTGCACAAGCGGCGAGATACGCCGCAAAGATAGGTCAAACGGTATTCAAGGCGGCGCCTATAATGCGGCAAACCGCAGAAGCCGATCGAGGATTGGGACCACGTCACGGTAGTGATCGTGACAGTCGTCGAAAAGCTCGGTCACTCGTTGACGGCGTGGATCGCGGGTGCGGCCGCCGCGTCGTTGCGGTCGAAGCCAGCGCGCGTCTGCACCACGTAGAGCGGGCGGCGTTTCACCTCGGCATGGATGCGGCCCACGTAAAGCCCCACGATGCCCGTCATCAGCATGTTGATTCCACACAGCAGGGACACGACGACCATCGTCGAGGACCAGCCGGTGACAAGGTGACTGTCGTTGCTGAGCCACAACAGGATCACCCAGCCGCCGTAGAGCAGTGCGAGTCCCGAGACGGTCAATCCGCACCAGATCGCGAATCGCAAGGGGAGATCGGAAAAGCCAAGCGCGGCGTTCATCGCGAGCCGCACCATCTTGAACAGCGGGTATTTGGTTTCGCCCGCTGCGCGTTCGAGGCGGTGGAAGGCGACCTCGGTCTGCCTGAAGCCAAGCCAGGCGATCATGCCGCGTACGTAGCGGTCCTGCTCCGGCATCTGCCGAAGTGCGTCGAGCACCTTGCGATCGATCAGGCGGAAGTCGCCGACATCGGCGGGGATGCCGACCGAGGACATCCTGCCGAGAAGCCGGTAGAAGAGATGCGCGGTTGCACGCTTGAATCGGCTTTCGCCGTCGCGCGACAGGCGGCGGGCATGGACGATGTCGTTGCCTTCCTGCCATTTCGCGATCAATTGCTCGATCACTTCGGGCGGATCCTGCAGGTCGGCATCCATGACGATGATCGCTTCACCTTGCGCGGCGTCCATGCCGGCGGTGATGGCGATCTGATGGCCGAAATTTCGCGACAGCCCGATATAGCGATAGCGCGGGTCGCGCATGGCGAGCGCCCGCAGCACGATCGAGCTGGAATCGCTGCTGCCGTCGTCGACGAAGATCGCTTCTGCCGGCCCGTCGAGCCGGGACAAGACCAGGTCGAGCCTGCGCAGCAGGACCGGCAACACGGCTTCCTCGTTGAACACGGGGATGACGAGGCTGTAGCGGATCGACTGGAAACTGGCCGCCATGCGAGAGAGTCCAACTCATTGCAGGAGCGGAAGTCTATATCGGCGGTGGTTAAGGTGGCCTTGCCACAACCGCTAAAGGTATGGGCGCCGCGGTGGCTTCCAATAGGTGATGCGGTGGTGATGCCCGATTAACCATGCTGGGCAGCGCTGCTCCGGTCTAGGACCTGCGGCGGATCTTGTAGAGAACAAATCGCTCCGATGCGTCCAGCACTTCCAGCAGATCCGGCAGCGGGTTCGGGGCCAGCGGTCCAAGCACATAGAGATAGTTATAATCCTGGTACCAGGTGCGCAAAGATGGCGGGACGTCCGCCGGCGGCTGGCTTGTCGCAATCGCGGTAAGCAGGCCTGACGGCACTAGCCCGCCGTCGGGAATGGCAAGACGGCGCACGGCCTCGCGTGTTCGCAGGGGCTGCTTGCCCGCTTCCGTGAATACATTGGGCACGAACGCGTTGGCGTAGTGCACGGCCAGCGTCGGCGCATAATACATTGGATATGAGGTGAGGTCGGCGAAGGGCGGGTCTCCACTGTCGTCCGTACCGGCGACAAGGACGCGTGAGCCGCGGTCGATCTTGTGGAACGACTCGACGATGGCCGCATAGTCGGTGCGGTAAGGCAACCAGACCGCGAAGACGACGGCGAGATTGATCAATGTGATGCCGCTGATCGCGGCGAGCGCAGCCATTCGCCATGTCCGACTGGGCAGCGACAGCGAGCAGAAGGCGGGCAGGATCAGAGCTGCCGCGGGAATCACGCGGAGGTCGACGAACGAGGTCCCGAACAGCTTTGAGGGAATGACGACGAACAGCAGCGCAAAGCCGATCGCGAGCCAGATCCCGGCTGGCTCGAGCTTGAGGACGCCGCGTCTTGCGGCGAACAGCAGCGAGATCATCAGCGCCAGCCCGGTCGTCGCCGCGACCGTCAAATTGTAGCCGTTCATGATCCGCAACGGCCAGATCGGCTTGAATTCGAGGAACCAGCTCGTACCTTCGCTTCCGATCGATCCCGCGGTCATGCGCATGATCCCAAACAGAACAAGCGCCGGCAGAGCCAACGCGCCGAGCCGCGCGGCGGCGACCCGGTACGATGTTCGCCGATCGCAAATGCGCGAGAGCTCGTAAAGGCCAAGCGTCGCGCCGTAGATGCCGAGGGAGAAGAAGTGCGCCGCAAACAGCGCCGCGACGAAGACCATGTTGACGACGAAACGCAGTGGCCATCGGCGTTCCGCCAGCATCAGATAGACGGCGATGCCCCAGAGAGCGAGGCCCAGTCCGAACTCGAAATTGACGAAGCCCCAGCTGAACGGCAGACAGTAAAGGAAGGCGAGCGCCGCAAAGCCGGCGAGATGGACGCGTCCCTTCCGGGCCCATTCGACCAGAAGCGCGCCCCCGACGATCAATAATTGGCTCAGGAGCAGAAACAGCCGCGTGGCGTTCTCGACGCTGATCAGCCGCGCCATCTGCGGGACCAGCAGATCCATTCCCAGGTTGGGATAGAAAGCCCAGGCCACCTCGTAATGCGGATTGGCGTCGGGGGTGCCGTTCTGGCTCAGAATGTACATGCGGGCGAGGTGATTGGGATAATCGACCATCGCGGGAATGGGGGTCAGCAGCACAGGAAGGAACGAGGCGACCGCCAGCACGGCAAAAACGACCAAAGTCACGGACCGGTCCAGGCCAGGGGGAGCCGGGATTTTCAAGATTGGCCTATCGGAAGACACCATGTCGGGCCGCTGGGGTTTGAGCCTGCGCTCGACGATGGCGCAACTGCACGACACAACGCCATACTGCGAAGCTCGCAAAAATCAACTTAGGGCCACCGCATTAACGGAGGCGCAATTTTGCCCCGCTAGCGTGACAAGAGAGCCGTGACGAACAGGCCGGCGATCGGATGCCCCATGACGGACACGCTGAGCCCGGCTGATATCCACCTCGACCGGGCGAAGCAGGCCGATCGTGTCGTCTGGATCGCGATCGGCGCCACGGCCGGCGCCGTGTTGATCGCGTCGACGCTCGGGCCCTTCCAAATTGAATGGCTTTCATTCCGGAAGGCCGCCCTCGTTGCCGGCCTGCTCATCTTGATGAGCTGGTTCTACGCAACCATCAGGAGGGACGCGGCTCTTGCCGGCGCGCTGATCAGCACCGCCCAGATCATTGCGTTTGCGGCGGTGGCAGCGCCTCTGTCGTATGTCGCGGCAGGCGCGGCATTTCCGCTATGGGACGGCGACCTCGCCGCACTGGATCAGCGTTTTGGCTTTGACTGGATGGCGTGGCTTGCCGCGATGAACGCTGCGCCGCTTCTGCATCGAATACTTGCGACTGCGTATGCGAGCTTTACCGTGCAGACGACGGCCGTCGTCGTCTTGCTGGCTGCGACAGGGCACGCCCTGCGATTGCGCATCTTCATGCTGAGCTTCGTGCTGACGACGCTTCTGACAATCGGCGTTTCTAGTCTGATGCCGGCGCAGGGAGTTTGGGGTTACTTGCATCTGTCGATAGTTGATTCTCCCGCCATCGTACCGGTGACGCGAGATCTACCCCTTCCCGTATTCTTTGGATTGCGAGACGGGACTTTCCGCCATCTGGTGGCGGAGGGGGCCGAAGGAATCATCAGCTTTCCGAGCTTGCATGCGGCGCTTGGACTTCTGTTCCTGCTGGCCCTTTGGCCGGTCAGATATTTCGGCTGGATCGCCGCGTTGCTCAATGTTGCGATGATTGCCGCGACCCCGGTGGACGGAAGCCATTACTTTTGCGATGTGGCCGCAGGTCTGGCAATCGCGCTCCTGAGCTGGGTCGCGGTTCAGCGCGCTCTCACCGCGGGAGAGCGAATGGAAGCCGATCGCCAGTTGCATTTGCGCCCGTCTTAGCCCGCACTGCCGGAATTGTGGAGCGCCGGCGATGCCGGCTACTTCACCGCCGCGTCGATCGAGTTGAACTTGCCGCTCAGCAGTGCGCTGCCCGTGTTGTTCACGGCCGTGATGATCGCGAGCGCGATGCCGACGGCGATCAGGCAATACTCGATGGCGGTGGCACCATTTTCATCGGCAAGAAATGACCTGATCACAGTCATCGTCAACTCCTGTTCATCCGTCCAACGTAGGCTGGTGCCGTTATCGGAATGATAAAGTGATTCATTAATTTTTCGTGGGCGCGTCAAAACGCAGGTCGGATGGTCCTCACCTGCGGTTTGTATGGTGTCATCGATTGACTTAAGGTTCCGTCACCCAATTCAGATGCATTTGCCGAGGTCGTCGTCCCGTCTCAGGACGAGATCGGGCGTTCCGGCGCGGCCTTGCCGGGGCGTTTCAGCACCGCAGCAAGGCGTCCGGCCAGATAGCTCACCACGCGCGGCTGCACCCGCGCGGAGTTGCCGGCGAGGCTCTCTTCCTCGGCCGTATCGTTCACGAGGCCGATGTACTTCTTTCTGGCGTCCTGCTGCTGCACGAGCCTGCAAACCCCGGGTTCAATCGAAGGGCGACCATGCTGCGCTGAGCGGGAACCGGCGGTTAATTTTGTCTTCCGTAGGATTACGTGCCGCCCCCGCGACCGCAGGCAGGCGCTGAAAGCGCTGGCTCGGCTTAACGGATTGTTGAGCCTGTTCTTGAGCGGGGCGCGGGGCTCACTCGCGCCGACCGTCCGCATTCAGCGCCCGTAACATTGCGATGCGGGCGAACATCGTCCAGCCGCCGCCGGTCTCGGCCGCGCTGATCAGAGTTTCGATCGCGGTCTGCCAATGGCTTGCGCGCTGCGTATCCTCGGGCAGTCCCATGATGTGATCGGCAGCCTCTTGCAACGTCCGCAGCTTGCGCCCGCCACTTAACGAGATGGGGTCGTCGAACGCTGTCGACCAGGGCATGTCAGGTCGGCCGGTCGGCGAGGGGAAGCATCACGGCGAGATCGAGAGCTGCGATGGCTGCTAGCCGGCCTTCTTCGCTCGCATCGGCGCGCGCACCGGCTTGTCGGCCTTTTTGGGAGCGGCTTTCGCTGCGGCGTCCTTGCCACCCTTGCCGGCGATCGGCAGCAGCATTTCGCGCTGGCCTTCGACGCGCTTCTTCGGCTTCTTGCCCTTGGTGGTGTCCTTGGTGGTGTCCTTGGCCGTCTTCGCCGCGGGGCTTGCGTCCTTCTCGTTCGCGATGCTCTTCTTCAGGGCGTCCATCAGGTTGATGACGTTGCCGCCGGTCTTCGGCGCGGCCTTCGCGGTGATGGGCGCGCCGCTGCGCTTCTTGTTGATGAGATCGATCAGCGCGGTCTCGTAATGGTCCTCGAACAGCTCGGGCTCGAACGCGCCAGACTTCTTCTCGACGATGTGCTTTGCAAGGTCGAGCATGTCCTTGGTCAGCTTCACGTCCTGGATGTCGTCGAAATAGTCCTTCTCGCCGCGGACCTCGTAGGGGTAGCGCAGCAGCGTCCCCATCAGGCCGCTATCGAGCGGCTCCAGCGCGATGATGTGCTCGCGGTTGGTCAGCACCACGCGGCCGATCGCGACCTTGTCCATGCTGCGGATGGTCTCGCGGATCACCGCAAAGGCGTCGTGGCCGACCTTGCCGTCAGGCACGAGATAATAGGGGCGGATCAGATAGCGGCTGTCGATGTCGGTCTTCGGCACGAACTCGTCGATCTCGATGGTGTGCGTGGAGTCCAGCGCGATCTCGTCGAGCTCGTCCTTGGTGACCTCGATATAGGTGTCGGTGTCGACCTTGTAGCCCTTGACGATGTCCTCGGAGGTCACCTCGTCACCAGTCTCGGCGTCGACCTTGAGGTACTTGATCCGGTGGCCGGTCCTGCGATTGATCTGGTTGAACGAGACCTTCTCGGTATCCGACGTGGCCGGATAGAGCGCGACCGGGCAGGTCACGAGCGAGAGGCGCAAAAAACCCTTCCAATTGGCACGGGGGGCCATGGGCTACTCCAAACGCAACGGGGACAGAAGATAAAGATACCATCGGGGAACAACGAATCATAGCAAGCCGGAGTGCGGAATCTTGCAACTGCGTTAACCGGCCGCCCGGCGCACGGTTGCAGCCTGATCCCGACGTGAAAACGGGAACATCATATCCAATCACGCGTTGCCACGGGACATCACGTTGCGAGGAGGTCGCGGCCATCCGACGCGACAGCCAGAGATTTGAGGTCACCATGGTAACCACGCGAGACCAACGTCAGATCGTCGAAACTGCGACCGAGGCCCGCCAGGGCGAACCCGGGCCGTCAGTGGCCGCGCTGCTTGCCATCTCGACCGGGCTCGCGATCCTGATCCTCGCCGTCATCTGGTTCGTGTTCTTCCGGACCTGACCGGCACATCGACCGGACGGTTCGTACCTTCCGACTCGCCGCGTAACGCGGCACATTGCGCCCGCCATGCCCCGTTCGTCCGGTGGCCCGGCGGGCGCAGTGCGTTGGCCGCGAACAGGTCGTATATGACCAAAAAGTAACGCGGCCGGTTCCCCGCGTTCATATTCAGTTCACGCCGGAATTGCTCATCTCTGCTGGTGTTCATGCGGCCTAATTCTGGAGAGAAGCGTGCGCCTGCTCGTCGTTGAAGACGACCCCGATCTCAATCGCCAGCTCACCAAGGCGCTGACCGATGCCGGCTATGTCGTCGATCGCGCCTTCGACGGAGAGGAGGGGCATTATCTCGGTGACAACGAGCCCTACGACGCCGTGGTGCTCGACATCGGCCTGCCGAAGAAGGACGGCATTTCGGTGCTGGAAGCCTGGCGGCGCAACGGCCGCACCATGCCGGTCCTGATCCTCACCGCACGCGACCGCTGGAGCGACAAGGTCCAGGGCTTCGATGCCGGCGCCGACGACTATGTCGCAAAGCCGTTCCACCTGGAGGAGGTGCTGGCACGCATCCGCGCGCTGCTGCGCCGCTCCACCGGCCATGCCCAGAGCGAGCTGAGCTGTGGCCCCGTCACGCTCGACACCAGGACCGGCCGGGTCAGCGTATCTGGCAATCCCATCAAGATGACCTCGCACGAATATCGGCTTCTGGCCTACCTGATGCACCATTCCGGGCGCGTCGTGTCCCGCACCGAACTGGTCGAGCATCTCTACGACCAGGACTTCGACCGCGACTCCAACACCATCGAGGTCTTCGTCGGCCGCATCCGCAAGAAGCTCGACGTCGACATCATCCAGACCGTCCGTGGCCTCGGCTATCTCCTGACCCCGCCGGCCCCCGGCGCTTGAAGCGTGTTGTCTCGAAGTATCTTGTCTGGAAGTATCTTGTCTTGACGGGCGGCCCGGCGCGGGCCTTGGTCGGGTCATGAGTTCCGATGCCATGCCGCCCCGCGCCTCCGGGATCATTCAGATGCCCGCCAGCTCGCTTGCGAACCGCCTGTTCCTGTCGGCGACCGCGTGGCTCGTGGTGATCCTGGCCATAACCGGCGTGGTGCTGTCGTCGGTCTACAAGAACGCCACCGAGCGCGCCTTCGACCGCCGGCTCAATCTCTATCTGCGCACGCTGATCGCCGAGGTCGCCACCCCTGACGAACCGCCGGACCGCCAGTTCCAGTCGCTCGGCGAGCCGCTGTTCGACCTGCCGCTGTCGGGCTGGTACTGGCAGATCACGCGGACCGACACCGAAAAGCCGGAGGTGCGCTCCTCCCGCTCGCTCTGGGACAAGAAGCTGCCGAAGCTGGAAGAGCAGGGCACAGAGCTCACCGCCGCCGGCATCCGGATCGCTTATGTCGACGGTCCCGAGGGACAGAACCTGCGCATGGTGGAGCGGCCGGTCGATCTCGGCGCGGACGGCAAATTTCTCGTCAGCGTCGCCGGCGACGACACCGAGATTTTCGACGAGACGCGCAGTTTCGATTACTATCTCGGCGGCACCTTCACCGCGCTTGGCATTGTGCTGCTGCTGACCACCGTGTTCCAGGTCCGCTTCGGCCTCGCGCCGCTCAAGCGCATCTCGGAATCCATCGCCGACATTCGCTCGGGGCGGGCGGAGCGGCTCGAGGGCGAATTCCCGGTCGAGATCGCGCCGCTGGCGCGCGAGACCAACGCGCTGATTGACGCCAATCGCGAAATCGTCGAGCGCGCACGCACCCATGTCGGCAATCTCGCCCACGCCATCAAGACGCCGCTCTCGGTCATCGTCAACGAGGCCGGCGCGCATGCCATCGATCCGTTCGCGACCAAGGTGATGGAGCAGGCGAACGTGATGCGCGACCAGCTCGCCCATCATCTGGAGCGCGCGCGTATCGCGGCGCGGGTCTCGGTCGTCGGAACAGTGACCGAGGTTGCCCCCGCCATCGAGGCGCTGCGGCGGACCATGGAGAAGATCCACCGCGACCGCGGCATCGTGGTCGAGGCAGAGGCCGATCCGTCGGCGAAATTTCGTGGCGAGCGGCAGGATCTGGAGGAAATGGTCGGCAATCTCGTCGACAACGCCTGCAAATGGGCCGCCTCGCGGGTCTTCATCGAAGTTCTGGTGGAGACGCTGCACCAGGCGGGCGCCGGTCCGCGGCTGCGTATCATCGTCGACGACGACGGCCGCGGCCTGTCGGAGGCCGAGCGCGCCCAGGTCTCGCGACGCGGCCAGCGGCTTGACGAGTCCAAGCCCGGATCGGGGTTGGGGCTGTCGATCGTGACCGACCTCGCCGCGCTCTACGGCGGCAGCCTCTCGCTCGGCGGGGCGCCGACCGGGGGCTTGCGGGCTGAGCTGGTCTTGCCCGGAATATAATCCTTTGTTCCCATGGCTTATTCGCCGCAATCAACACCCACCCGAAGGGGACTGCTGGGATTCGGAGCCACTTGCTAAACGGCTTCTTAAGTGGGACCTCCTAAGATCGCGCCCGGACGCATCCCATGTCCGCCATTTACCGTGCATTACCCGGGCGCATGAGCCAGACATCGATCGAGCGGCTGAGGGAATATCTCGCGCAGCTCCCGCCGCAGGCGCAGGCGCTGCTGATGCGGGAGTTCGAGCGTGCGCTGGAGCGTGGTCAGGACACGGCTGTGGCGACCCTCGTGCTTGATCAGCTGCGCAAGGTCGTCCGCAAGACCGAAGCCGACGAGGCCCCGCCGCCGCGCACGGACGATCTGTCGCGGCTGCTGTTCCAGGTGCTGGAACCATTCCTCATCGAAGCGGGTACCCCGATCCGGGTCGGGCAGGTCCGCCGTTCCTCGCTGGCTCCGATCTGGCAATGGCTCGGCCGCGACGGTGCTCCAGACAAGCTGAACGAATTCGAGGCGGCGCTGGCGCGCATGCCGGCCGACAGTGGGCAGGTCGAAGCGCTGGCCTCGAAGCTCCAGGCGGTCGCCGCGGAGGCCATCTTCGAGCTGACGGGGCCCGGCGGCGGTGACAAGTCGCGTGCGCTCGCCCGCGTTGGGCCCCCCAACGTGATCGAGGACCTCTATTCGATCGGGGCGGTGCTCGCGGTTCGCGAGGCCGTCGCCACCCTGAACGAGAAGCTGCCGCGCGCCCTGCGCGCCTTCGGCGATGCGCAGATCGTCTCGGTGACTTCAGCGCTCAACACTCCCGTCCTTCAGACGCCGCAGATGCTGCCCTTCGCGCTGTCGATCGTCATGCAGCGGATGACCGCGCCGTGGCAGATCATCCGCCTCGCCATCAAGATTGCCGCCTCCGACGACGAGATCCGCGTCGCGGCAACGCCCTATGGCGTCGCCGTCACGATCGCGCTGCATGATCTGTCCTGTGTCGCCGCGATCCTGCGCATGGACATCAAGCGCAGCCGTTTCGAGAACGTGGCCGGCAATCTCAAGACGCTGCACGACGGCGTACGCGGTCTGCGCACCGAGCTCGACCTCCGCAACGATTCCGCCTGGGGCAAGCAGTTGACCTCGATCCGGGCCGACATTTCCAACGCACTGCAATCCGAGATCGACAGCGTTCCCGGCCGCGTCCGCCGCATCCTGCGCCAGCGCGCCGAGAAGGACATTCCGCCGGGCGCGCGGATCGACAGCACCGAGGTCGAGGAAACCGTGGCGCTGATCGATTTTGTCGCGACCTGCCGCAATTATGCGAGCGAGCTTGCGATCAACGAGGTGACACTGCGCACCTATTCCGACCTCCAGCAATATGTCGAGCGTTCGACCGAGCAACTGGTGCAGTCGCTGCGCGGGGCCGATCACAAGGTTCGCACCTATCGGCAGCAGCAGGTGCAGGCTGCGATCCGTTTCTGCCAGGTGCTGTTCGGCGATGATTATGCCTCGCTGATGAGCCGCGCCGCGGAGAACGCGGCCACGGGCGAGCGTAAATCGTCGCGCGCGAGCTGATCCGGGCGTATCTTTCAGTGATCACAATTTGAGGTTGACGATGCCGGCGACGGGCCCTACGGTCGCCGTGCAAGTTTTTGGAATTTCTATCTGTGGGCGCATGAAATCCCTTATCAGCTCTATCGAAATCGAGAATCGCGTCATCGTTGCCAAGTATCAAAGATTGATGGTCGGCGCGAAGGTAGTGCTGGTCGAGAAGGCAAGCGGTCGGCAGCTGCCTGAGACCCTCACCAGGGTTGCATCGCCGGTTCCCGTCGGGGCGTTGCGCATCAGATTGCCCGACGCCATCGAGCCGGGAACATACTTCCTGAAGGCCTTCAATGGGCACGGCGAGGACGCCGCTCAAAGCGTGGACTTCGAGATCGGCTAAGCCGTTGGATTCTCACCGTTTCGGGACTGTGCGCGGTCGCGGCAAATTGACAATTGTCAATTGCCGCATCGTCCGGCCGTGGTGTAAAGCCACGGGTGGGCGCGGCTCGCGCGCTGCCGGAAGCTTGCCAGATGACGCTATGGTTCGTGTTCGCGCTGATGACGGTCGCGGCGATTTTCGCCGTGCTTCTGCCGCTCGGCCGTAGCGGACGCGCGCAAAATCAGGGCAGCGAGGTCGTGGTCTACAAGGACCAACTGGCCGAGATCGACCGTGATGTTGCCGCGGGGCTGATCGGAGCGCCCGAGGCCGAAGCCGCGCGCGTCGAGGTTAGCCGCAGGCTGCTCGCCGCGGCCGGCAGTGAGCCCGCACTAGCGCCGAAATCCAACCTCAAATGGCGCCGCGCGGCGGCCGTGCTGGCGCTTGCCGGTCTGCCGCTGGTTGCGATCGGCGTCTACATGCCGCTCGGCTCGCCCAGGCTTCAGGATTTTCCGCTGGCACAGCGGGAGCGCGGATCCGGGTCCGGAATGGCGCAGTCGCTTGAGAATCTGGTCGTGCAGGTCGAGCAACATCTGGAAAAGAATCCGACCGACGGGCGTGGCTGGAACGTGATCGCGCCCGTGCTGGAGCGGCTTGGTCGCTTCGACGACGCGGTGCGCGCCTATCGCAACTCGCTCACCTACAATGGCGAGAGCGCGGAGCGCCGGTCCGATCTCGGCGAAGCGATGTCGGCCGCGGCCGGTGGCGTCGTGACCGCCGAAGCCAAGACCGAGTTCGAGCGCGCGCGCGCGCTTAGCGCCGACGATCCCAAAGCGAACTATTTCCTCGGTCTCGCCGCCGAGCAGGACGGCCGCAAGGACGATGCCGCCAATATCTGGCGCGCACTGCTGGCGAAGGCGCCCGCGGATGCGCCGTGGCGCCCACTCGTGCAGACCTCGCTCGCGCGGGTCGGCGGCGGTGGCGCGACGATGCCGGCGCTGTCGGATGAGACCGTTGCAGCTTCCAAGGACATGAAGGAGGGTGATCGCAACGCCATGGTTCGCGGTATGGTCGAACGGCTCGCCACGCGCCTCAGGCAGAACGGCGACGACGTCGAGGGTTGGCTGCGGCTAGTGCGCGCCTATCTCGTGATGGGCGACCGCGACAAGGCGGTGGGCGCATCAACCGATGCCCGCCAGGCGGTTGCCAACGATACAGCGCGGCTGCGCCAGCTCAATGAAGGCCTCAAGACACTCGGGCTCGACGGATGACGACGTCAGGGCGAGACGAGCAGGGAACGGATACGCCATGACGCGCAAGCAGCGACGTATGACCATCATCGGCGGCTCGCTCGCCGTGCTCGCGCTCGCGGCCGCGCTGGTGCTCAACGCATTGCGCGACTCCATCGTGTTCTTCTCGACGCCGACCATGGTCGCCGAAAAGCACGTCGCGCCCGGCAAGCGGTTTCGCCTCGGCGGCCTGGTGCAGCCCGGCTCGCTCCAGCGCGGCGACAATCTCGCAGTGACCTTCGAGGTCGCCGACGGCGGCGCCAAGCTTCCGGTCGCCTTCAAGGGCATTTTGCCCGACCTGTTCCGCGAAGGGCAGGGCGTCGTCGCCGAAGGCGCGCTCGACGCCGATGGCGTGTTCAAGGCCGACACCGTGCTCGCCAAGCACGACGAGACCTACATGCCCAAGGACGTCGCCGATGCCCTGAAGAAGCAGGGGCACTGGAAGGATGATTATGACGCCAAGGCTTCTGATAGCGTAAAGCCTGCGGCTACGACGGCGCAGGGAAACTCGCAGGGAGCTGTGCGGTGATTGCGGAAGCCGGACATTACGCGCTGGTGCTGGCGCTCGGACTGGCACTGATCCAGTCCATCGTGCCCCTGATCGGGGCTCGCCTGCGCGATGATGCGCTGATGAATGTGGCGCGCTCCACCGCGCTGGCGCAGCTTCTGTTCGTCGGTGCGTCATTCATCGCGCTGGTGATGCTGCACGTGGACTCGGACTTCTCCGTCGTCAACGTCTACGAGAATTCCCATTCCATGAAGCCGCTGCTCTACAAGATCACCGGCGTGTGGGGAAACCATGAAGGCTCGATGCTCTTGTGGGTGTCGATCCTCGCGCTGTTCGGCGGATTGGTCGCGGCCTTCGGCAACAATCTGCCGCTGTCGCTGCGCGCGCATGTGCTGGCCGTGCAGGCGTGGATCGCCAGCGCCTTTTATCTCTTCATCCTGGTGACCTCGAACCCGTTTCTGCGCATCGCCAATCCGCCGATCGAGGGACGCGATCTCAATCCGGTACTTCAGGACATCGGTCTCGCCGTGCATCCGCCGATGCTCTATCTCGGCTATGTCGGCTTCTCGATCTCGTTCTCCTTCGCTGTCGCAGCGTTGCTGGAGGGACGGATCGACGCCGCCTGGGCGCGCTGGGTGCGGCCGTGGACGCTGGTCGCCTGGATCTTCCTGACGCTCGGCATCGCCATGGGCTCGTACTGGGCCTATTACGAACTGGGCTGGGGCGGCTGGTGGTTTTGGGACCCGGTCGAGAACGCCTCGCTGATGCCGTGGCTTGCCGGCACCGCGCTGCTGCATTCGGCTCTGGTGATGGAGAAGCGCAATGCGCTGAAGGTCTGGACCATCCTCCTGTCGATCCTGACCTTCTCGCTGTCGCTGCTCGGCACCTTCCTGGTGCGCTCGGGCGTCATCACCTCTGTGCATGCCTTTGCGACCGATCCAACCCGCGGCGTGTTCATTCTGCTGATCCTCTGCCTGTTCATCGGCGGCAGCCTGTCGCTGTTTGCGGGGCGCGCGACGTCGTTGAAGCAGGGCGGCCTGTTTGCGCCGATCTCGCGCGAGGGCGCGCTGGTGCTGAACAATCTGCTGCTCACGGTCGCCTGCGCGGTGGTGTTGTTCGGCACGCTCTATCCGCTGGCGATGGAGATGCTCGCCGATTTCAAGATGTCGGTCGGTGCTCCCTTCTACAACCTCACCTTCGCTCCACTGTTCACGCTGCTGCTGATCGCCGTGCCGTTCGGGCCGATGCTGGCGTGGAAACGCGGCGATCTGCTCGGCGTGACGCAACGGCTGCTCGCGGCCGGCGTTGCCGGGCTCGTCGCCGTCGCCATGGTCTGGGGCTGGGCGCGCGGCGGCAGCGCGCTGGCGCCATTGGCAATCGGACTTGGCGTCTTCGTCATTGCCGGTGCCGCGACGGATCTGGCCGAACGAACCGGCTTGTTTCGCCTGCCGTTCGCGACGACGCTGCATCGTGCCCGGGGTCTGCCGCGCTCGGCCTGGGGCTCGATGTTCGCGCATGCTGGCCTCGGCGTCGCGTTGATCGGAATCGTCTGCGAGACCACCTGGAACAGCGAATATATCGCGACCATGAAGCAGAACGACGTCGCCCATGTCGCCGGCTATGACGTCAAGCTGGACGGCCTGTTTCAGCGTCAAGGGCCGAACTTCCACGAGATGATCGCCGAATTCAACGTCAGCCGTGACGGCGAGAAAATCAGCGTCATGACGCCGTCCAAGCGCAGCTTCACCACCCGCGGCTCGTCGACCACTGAGGCCGCGCTGCTGACGCGTGGCGCAAACCAGCTCTACGTCTCTCTCGGAGACGCCAACGCCGAGGGCGCCATCGCCGTGCGCATCTATCACAAGCCGTTGGTGCTATTGATCTGGTGGGGACCGGTGCTGATGGCGTTCGGCGGCATGCTGTCGCTGTCCGACCGGCGCCTGCGGGTCGGCGCGCCAAGCCCGGCGCGGGCCAAGCAGCGCCTGCAGCCGGCGGAGTGATCCGATGCGCCGGATGATGGTTGCGTTCGTCGCCCTGATGCTGCTGGCCTTGCCTGCGGCGCACGCCGTGCAGCCCGACGAGATCATGTCGGATCCTGCGAAGGAGTCGCGCGCGCGCGACTTGTCGCGCGAGCTGCGCTGCATGGTCTGTCAGAACCAGTCGATCGACGATTCCGATGCGCCGCTCGCGCGCGATTTGCGGCTCCTGGTGCGCGAGCGCATCGCCGCCGGTGACAGCAATTCGCAAGTGCTCGATTTTTTGGTCGCGCGCTACGGCGAGTTCGTGCTGCTCAAGCCGCGCTTCGAGCGCAACACCATGCTGTTGTGGCTGCTCGCGCCGCTGCTGCTGATGGGCGGCGGCCTGGCGCTGTGGCTGCAAATCCGCCGGCGCTCGCGAAGCGGTGCAGACGTGCCAGCTCCGCCGCTCACGCCCGATGAGGAAGCGCGGCTGGCCGCATTGATGTCGGACGAAGCCTCATCGCCCTAGTTGCGTCGCTTCGCGCGTCAAGCCGACACTCCGAAGCGGAACCTCGTTAAGTTCCTACGGGATCACAACTTTCGTCCTGCGATGAACTGCCGCATTCGCATTGCCGTTCATTACAAAAGTTTAACCCCGCCGCCAGCGCACGGTAAGGCGGGAGCCCCCATCTTCAGCTCCGTAAGGTGCAGCCATCAGGCACCAAATGGATTTCAAGGCCCTGGAGATCTCTGCATGACCGACCGTCCTGACCTCTCGAACCTTCCGTCCTACCGGCAGCCCCGCCGGTCGGTTTTCTCGGCCCGCAAGATCGCGCTGATGGCCTCGGTCGTCGCCGGGCTCAGTGCCGCCGTCTACGGCTTTGGCCCGTCGACCTCGTCAGCCGACCTGTTCTCGACCCCGGCGCATGCGCAGGTCAACAACGAGGTCCGCAAGGTCGAGCGTCCGATCGGCTTCGCCGACGTCGTCGAGCGCGTGAAGCCGTCAGTGATCTCGGTGAAAGTCAACATCAAGGAAAAGACCGCGAGCAATGATGACGGCGATGACGCGCAGTCGCCGTTCCAGCCGGGCTCGCCGATGGAGCGCTTCTTCCGCCGCTTCGGCGGTCCGGACGGTTTCCCGGGCCAGAAGGGGGGCGGCCGTGGCCGCGTCGTGCAGGGCCAGGGTTCCGGCTTCTTCATCTCGGCCGACGGTTTCGCCGTGACCAACAACCACGTGGTGGACGGCGCCGACAAGGTCGAGGTCACGACCGACGACGGCAAGACCTACACCGCCAAGGTGATCGGCACCGATCAGCGCACTGATCTCGCCTTGATCAAGGTCGAGGGCAGCTCGAACTTCCCGTTCGCCAAGCTTGCCGACGGCAAGCCGCGGATCGGCGACTGGGTGCTCGCGGTCGGCAATCCGTTCGGCCTCGGCGGCACCGTGACCGCGGGCATCGTTTCGGCCAGCGGCCGCGACATCGGCAACGGCCCCTATGACGATTTCATCCAGATCGACGCGCCCGTGAACAAGGGCAATTCCGGCGGTCCGGCTTTCGACACCAACGGTGAGGTGATGGGCGTCAACACCGCGATCTACTCGCCCTCCGGCGGCAGTGTCGGCATTGCGTTCTCGATCCCCGCGAGCACCGTGAAGAGCGTGGTGGCGCAGCTCAAGGACAAGGGCTCGGTCAGCCGCGGCTGGATTGGCGTGCAGATTCAGCCTGTCACCTCCGACATCGCCGACAGCCTCGGCATGAAGAAGGCCGAAGGTGCGCTGGTTGCCGAGCCGCAGGCGAATGGCCCGGCGGCCAAGGCCGGCATCGAGTCCGGTGACGTGATCACGTCAGTCAACGGCGAATCGGTCAAGGACGCCCGCGAGCTCGCCCGCACCATTGGCGGTTTGACGCCCGGCGCGACCGTGAAGCTCAACGTGCTGCACAAGGGCCAGGACAAGGTCGTGAACCTGACCCTCGGCCAGTTGCCGAACACGGTCGAGGCCAAAGCCGACACCGACAAGGACACCGGCAAGGGCGCGAGCCGCGGCACCGACGTGCCCAAGCTCGGGATGACCGTCGCGCCCGCCGATTCTGTGGCCGGCGCCGGCAAGGAGGGCGTCGTGATCACCGAAGTCGATCCGAAGAGCGCCGCAGCCGAACGCGGCTTCAAGGAAGGCGACGTGATTCTCGAAGTCGGCGGCAAGAGCGTGAGCACTGCCGGCGAAGTCCGCGACGCCATCACCACGGCGCGGACCGACAACAAGAACAGCGTCCTGATGCGGGTCAAGAGCGGCGGCCAGTCGCGCTTCGTCGCCGTGCCCATCGCCAAGGGCTAACCAAGGGCCAGGCCTCAGGAGGCCCACGAGATGAAGGGTGTCGCCGGCATCAGTCGCCCCCGCCGACGGCGTCCTTCGGGGAAGCAGCGCAACGTTTGCTTCCCCTGTCTACCTTCCGGTGGAA
Organism: Bradyrhizobium sp. 132; assembly: GCF_023074185.1. Taxonomy (GTDB): domain Bacteria; phylum Pseudomonadota; class Alphaproteobacteria; order Rhizobiales; family Xanthobacteraceae; genus Bradyrhizobium. The sequence goes on from NZ_JADPKY010000132.1 coordinate 305,007, forward strand.
TTACGCCCCCCTCCGTCGGAAGGCCTAGGGCGGTGAGGTCCCCCCAGCTTCACCGCCCGCCTTTTTCTCGTTGCCAGAGTCTCTCACTCGGCTTGCATGCGATTGCCGCTCGCGCCATGTTTAGAGAAGGTTCCCTCCCTTGACCGTCGCCGAACGCACGATGCGCCTCCTCATCATTGAAGACGACCGCGAATCCGCCGACTATCTCGTGAAGGCGTTTCGCGAGGTCGGGCACATTGCCGATCACGCCGCTGACGGCGAGGAAGGCCTCGCCATGGCCGAGAACGGCGATTACGACGTGCTGGTGGTCGACCGCATGCTGCCCAAGCGCGACGGCCTGTCGCTGATCGGCGCGCTCCGCGACAAGGACGATTCGACGCCGGTGCTGATTCTCTCCGCGCTTGGACAGGTCGACGACCGCATCAAGGGCTTGCGCGCCGGCGGCGACGACTATCTGCCAAAACCCTATTCCTTTGCCGAGCTCCTGGCCCGGGTCGAGGTGCTGTCACGCCGCCGCGGCGGTCCGGCCGAGGACACGCTGTACCGGGTCGGCGATCTCGAGCTCGACCGGCTCTCCCATCGCGTCGCTCGCGGCAAGGACGAGCTGACGCTCCAGCCGCGTGAATTCCGCCTGCTCGAATACCTTATGAAGCATGCGGGCCAGGTGGTGACCCGCACCATGCTCTTGGAGAACGTCTGGGACTATCATTTCGATCCGCAGACCAACGTGATCGACGTGCACATCTCGCGGTTGCGCTCCAAGATCGACAAGGGTTTTGAGCGGCCGCTGCTGCACACGATCCGCGGCGCCGGGTACATGATCCGTGACGGCATTCGGTAAACTCGTCCGCACCACGGCATTCCGGCTGACGCTGGTCTATTTGCTGCTGTTCGCGATGTTCGCGGCCTCGCTGCTTGCCTATTTCGCCTGGAATACACGGCGGCTGATCACCGAGGAGATCACGCAGACGGTCAATGCCGAGACGTCGGAGATCAACGAGATCTACGGCCGCCGCGGCTTGCGCGGTCTCGTGCTCGCGATCGAGTACCGGGCGTTGCGGCCGGGCGCCAACCTCTATCTGGTGACGACGCCGACCGGCCAGTCGATCGCCGGCAATGTCGGCTCGCTCGCGCCCGGCGTGATGGCGACGCGCGGCTGGTCCGAGACCGCCTACCGGCGGATCGAGGACACCGATGATCGCGACCATCTTGCGCTGGTTCGCGTCACCGAACTGGAAAACGGCTTCCGGCTTCTGATCGGACGCGATCTCGCCGAGCGGCGACGGCTGTTCGGCATCGTGGCGAAGGCCGCGCAATGGTCGATCCTGATCGTCGTGGTGCTCGGCCTTGGCGGCGGCATCTTCGTGGCGCGCCGAGTGCTCACGCGCATCGATGCGATGAGCGGCACCGCCCATCGCATCATGACCGGTGATCTCAGCGAACGCCTGCCGGTGGGACGCAGCGGTGACGAACTCGACCGCCTCGCCGAAAACCTCAACGCCATGCTGGAGCGGATCGAGGCGCTGATGGCGGGACTGAAGGAGGTTTCCGACAACATCGCCCACGATCTCAAGACGCCGCTGACGCGCTTGCGCAACCGCGCCGAGGAGGCGCTGGCGAAATCGGGCGGCGAGGCCGATTACCGCGCCGCGCTGGAACGGACCATCGAGGAATCCGACGGCCTGATCCGCACTTTCAACGCGCTGCTGATGATCGCGCGTGCCGAGTCCGGACAGGCGCGCGGCAACATGGATGATTTCGACGCCGCCGACGTCGCGGGCGGCATCCACGAGCTCTACGAGCCGCTGGCCGAAGACGACGACATGATCTTGAAGGTCAGCTGCGAGCCGACGCCGATTCACGCCAACCGCGAATTGATCAGCCAGGCGCTCGCCAATCTTGTCGAGAATGCGATCAAATACGGCAAGCCGATCGCGCAGTCGGCTGGAGCCGTGGTCAGCATGGACAGCCGGCAGATCACGATCGAGTCCAGGCGCGAGGGCGATCAGGTGCTGCTCAGCGTCACCGATCGCGGTCCCGGCATCCCCGAAGCCGACCGCAAGCACGTCGTGGAACGATTTGTGCGGCTGGAAGCGAGCCGTACGCTGCCCGGATCCGGGCTCGGCCTCAGTCTCGCCTCGGCGGTTGCGACATTGCATGGCGGCGAGTTGAGGTTGGGTGACGCCCAGCCCGGGCTTGTCGCCACGCTGGTGCTGCCGGCGCGCGCGGGGGCCGGCGACAGGGTTGCTCCGTCAATGCAGGATGTGCCACAGAAGGTGGCATGAACCATTCCGCGCCGGGAAACGCGGACAAGCATGGTGAGAGCCTGGCCGCACGCTTCGCGGAGGCTCCCCATATTGCCGCTTCCGTCACTGACCAAGGACGTTTTGAAAGCTGGCTGGCCGGGCTCGAGCCCGCGCAATCCGCCCGTCTTGAAGCGCTGCTGGCTTATCCCTTGGCGCGGAACATCCTGTCCGGCATCACGGAATTCTCGCCTTATCTGTTCGAACTGGCGCGTGCCGATACCTTGCGCCTGATCCGGCTGCTGGAATGCGATCCGGATGCGCATCTCGCCACGCTGATCGCGGAGGCGAGCGGTGCGGTGCTTGCGGCATCCGACGAGGCCGAGGTGATGCGGCTGCTTCGCCGCATGAAGGCGGAGGCCGCGCTCCTGACCGCGCTGTGCGACATCGGCGGGGTCTGGCCGGTGATGCGGGTGACCGCAGCTCTCACCGATGTCGCGGTGTCCTCGGTGCAGGCGGCGCTTCAGTACCTGCTGCGGCAGGAAGCCGCACGCGGCAAGCTCTTGCCGCCCAATCCCGAGGCGCCCGAGGAAGGCTGCGGGCTGATCGTGCTTGCGATGGGCAAGATGGGCGCGGGCGAGCTGAACTATTCGAGCGACATCGATCTGATCGTGTTCTTCGATCCCGACAATACGACGCTGGCAGCGGATATCGAACCCCAGCCATTCTTCGTGAGGGTGACGCAGGGGATGGCACGCATTCTCCAGCAGCGCACCTATGACGGCTATGTCTTCCGCGTCGATCTGCGCCTGCGTCCCGATCCATCCTCGACGCAGGTGGCGATTTCGCGCGACGCCGCGCTGAACTATTACGAGCGGGAAGGGCGCACCTGGGAGCGCGCCGCGATGATCAAGGCGCGAGCCTGCGCCGGCGATCCCAAAGCGGGCGAAGCGCTGCTCGCGGAGATCGCGCCCTTCGTCTGGCGCAAGCATCTCGATTTCGCCGCGCTTGCCGACGTTCACGACATGAAGCGGCAGATGCAGACCTATCGCGGCCAGAGCGAGGTCGCGGTCGAAGGGCATAACGTGAAGGTCGGGCGCGGTGGCATCCGCGAGATCGAGTTCTTCGCCCAGACCCAGCAATTGATCGCCGGCGGCCGTCATCCCGAGCTGCGCGTGCGGCCGACGCTCGCCGCGCTCAATATTCTCGCTTCCAGCAACTGGATCACGTTCGCAGCGCGCGACGAACTGGCCACTGCATACGAATTCCTTCGCCGGGTCGAGCATCGGCTCCAGATGATCGCCGACGAGCAGACCCATACGCTGCCCGAGGACAAGGAGGCGGTCGAGCGTTTCGCCTGGTTCTTCGGCTATCCGGATCGCGAGGCCTTTGCCGGCGACCTCTTGCGCCAGCTCGAGATCGTCCAGGGTCACTACGAAAAACTGTTCGAGGGCGACGATCCGACCGGCACGGCCAGGCTGCCGGCACTCGACTACAGTGTGGGTCCCGACGATCCGCGGCTGCTTCAGCAGTTGGCGGCGCTCGGCTTCAAGAAGCCCGCCGCGGTTGCGCAGACCGTGCGTGATTGGATCACCGGCGACTACCGCGTGTTTCGCAATGAGGCGACGCGAAACGCCTTCGTCGAATTCGTGCCGGCCCTGATCGACGGTCTCGCTCATGCCGAAGAGCCGGATCGGGCGGTCGTGGCGTTCGATCAATTCCTTGGGGCGCTCCAGCGCGGCGGCCGGCTGATCACGCTGCTCGGCCAGAACCGCGATCTCGTCGCGCTGGTGGCGCTGGTGCTGGGTGCGGCTCCGCGGCTCGGCGAGATGCTGGCACGGCAGCCGCAGCTCATGGACGGCCTGATCGATCCGCGCTTCTTCGGCGCCATGCCCGACAGGCAGGAATTGTCGGGGCGGCTCGCGACGACGGTGCAGGATGCCGGCTCATACGAAGAGTTCCTCGACCGCCTGCGCCTGTTCGGGCAGGAGAGCCTGTTCCTGATCGGCACGCGCATCCTGTCCGGCACGGTCTCGGCGCAGCAGGCGAGCACGGCCTTTGCCGACGTCGCCGAGGGCATCGTCCATACCGTGCACGGCCTCGTTGCCGACCGCTTCGCCGCCCAGCACGGCCGGATCAAGGGACAAGAGACCGCGATGATCGCGATGGGCCGGCTCGGCAGCCGAGAGATGACGGCCTCGTCCGATCTCGACCTGATCCTGCTCTACGATTTCGACAGCGACAACCCTGACTCCGACGGTGCGAAGTCACTGCAAGGTGCACACTACTTCGCCCGCTTCACCCAGCGCCTGATCAGCGCCTTCACGACGCGTACCAATTACGGCGTGCTCTACGAGATCGACATGCGGCTGCGCCCCTCGGGGCGTGCCGGCCCTGTGGCGTCGAGCCTCGTCTCCTTCGCGGACTACCAGACCAACGAGGCCTGGACCTGGGAGCACATGGCGCTGACGCGCGCGCGCGTCGTGTCGGCTTCGCCCGCATTTCGGGAACGGATCGAGCACGTCATCCGCGATGTCCTGACCCGCCGCCGCGATCCCGGAATCACCGCCAACGACGTCGCGGACATGCGGCGCGCGATCGCGCAGGAGAAGGGCGAGACCGACCATTGGGATCTCAAATACGCCGCCGGCGGCATGGTCGACATCGATTTCATCGCGCAATATCTCCAGCTCGTGCATGCTCACGAGAAGCCGGGGGTTCTCGACGTCGGCACCATGCAGGTGCTGGAAAATGCATGTCGGCTCGGCGTGCTCGCACAATCGGAGACCGAGATACTGCGCGCCGCAGCGCGGCTCTATCACGACCTGACGCAGATCCTGCGGCTCTGCGTCAGCGACCGCTTCAAGCCGGAAACAGCCGGCACCGACCTCCTGCGCGTGATGGCACGCGCCGGCGACGCGCCGGATTTCTCCTCGCTGGAGGCGCGCGTGAAGGAGACGCAGAGCGAGGTGCGCCGTGTCTTCAGGGCGCTGCTGGAAGGGACGTCGCCGGCTTCAGCGAGGTGAGCGCCTCGCGCACGTTCGGCTCCAGGCCAACGCCGCCGGCATCGAGATGGGCGAAGATCGCGCGCTTCATCCGCGGATCCCAGAACTTCTTGATATGATCGGCGATTCCCGGCACGGCCTTGTCGTGGCCCTGGCTCCGGAAGAACGTGCCGATCTGGTTGGCCATGTAGATCAGGCGGTCAGGCGACATCGGCAATCTCCGTGGCATGACGCGCGATAACCCGGCCGCCATGCGAAAACACTTCGAACCCGTCCTGGCGGGCAATGGCAATCAACGTGATGCCGGCGGCCTCAGCGGTGCGCACCGCGAGCGCGGTCGGCGCAGACACGGCGACCATCACCGGCGCGCCGATGGCGGCGGTCTTCTGCACCATCTCGACCGAGACGCGGCTGGTCAGCAGCACGATGCCGCCGCTTGCAACCGTGCGGCTGCGCGCCAGCGAGCCGGCGAGCTTGTCGAGCGCATTATGGCGGCCGACATCCTCGCGCAGCGTGACGATACCGCCGGCAGGCGACCAGAACGCGGCGGCGTGAACGGCGCGGGTCTGCAAATTGATCGATTGCAGCGGTGCGATGGTCTGCATCGCCGCCATGACCTGTTCGGGCGTAAACCTCTGTCCCTGCGGCACGACCGCCGCAGGCCGCACGGCTTCGGCGATTGAATCGATGCCGCAAAGGCCGCAGCCGGTCGGGCCAGCGATGTGGCGGCGCCGCTCGCCGATGCGCGCGGCATCTTCCGAGGCCAGCCACATGCGCAGCTCGATGCCGTCGTCGAGGCGGACCATTTCGAGCGACTTGATGTCGTCGACCGATTTGATGATGCCTTCATCGAGGCTGAAGCCGACCGCAAAATCTTCCAGGTTCTGCGGCGTCCCCATCATGACGGCGTAGGTGCCGCCATTGTAGGTCAGCGCCAGAGGCGTCTCCTCCGGAATCAGCCGTGTCCCCTCGGATGCGATACCGTCGCGCCAGATCTCGCGGTCGATGGCCTGGACCGGCACGTGCATGCCGCTACTCCGCCGCCTCGGCCGGCGCGATGCGGCGGGAGTGCCGTGCCTGCGCGTCGTAGGCCTTCTGCCAGTCGGACGGGCCGTTCGACGGCGAGATCTGCACCGCCGTGACCTTGTATTCGGGGCAGTTGGTCGCCCAGTCCGAATAGTCGGTCGTGATGACGTTGGCCTGCGTGTCCGGATGGTGGAAGGTGGTGTAGACGACGCCCGGCGCGACGCGATCGGTGATCTCCGCACGCAGCGTGGTCTCGCCGGCACGGCTCTTCAGCCGCACCCAGTCGCCGTCGCGCACGCCGCGCTGCTCGGCATCGTGCGGATGGATCTCCAGCCGGTCCTCGGCATGCCAGACCACGTTCTCGGTGCGCCGGGTCTGCGCGCCGACATTGTACTGGCTGAGGATGCGGCCCGTGGTGAGAAGCAGCGGATAGCGTGGGCCGGTGCGCTCGTCGGTCGCGATATATTCGGTGACGACGAACTTGCCCTTGCCGCGGACGAAGCCGTCGATGTGCATCACCGGTGTGCCCTCGGGCGCCTCCTCGTTGCAGGGCCACTGCACCGAGCCGAGCTCGTCGAGCTTGGCGTAGGAGACGCCGGCGAAGGTCGGGGTCAGCGCGGCGATCTCGTCCATGATCTCGGAAGGGTGGCTGTAGTTCATCTCGAAGCCCATGGCCTTGGCAAGGCCGATGGTGACCTCCCAGTCGGCGAGGCCGTTCTTCGGCGTCATCACCTTGCGAACGCGCTGGATACGGCGCTCGGCGTTGGTGAAGGTGCCGTCCTTCTCGAGGAAGCTGGAGCCGGGCAGGAACACATGGGCGTAGTTCGCAGTCTCGTTCAGGAAGAGGTCGTGGACGATGACGCATTCCATCGCCGACAGTGCGGCCACCACGTGCTTGGTGTTGGGATCGGATTGCAGGATGTCTTCGCCCTGCACGTAGATGCCCATGAACGTGCCTTCGACCGCGGCGTCGAACATGTTGGGGATGCGCAGGCCGGGCTCGGGGTTGAGCTTGACGTTCCACAGCGCCTCGAACTGCTCGCGCACGGCATCGCCCGCGATGTGACGATAGCCCGGCAGCTCATGCGGAAACGAGCCCATGTCGCAGGAGCCCTGCACGTTGTTCTGCCCGCGCAGCGGGTTCACGCCGACGCCGGAGCGGCCGATATTGCCCGTGACCATCGCGAGGTTGGCGATCGCGATCACAGTCGTGGAGCCCTGGCTGTGCTCGGTGACGCCGAGCCCGTAATAGATCGCGCCGTTGCCGCCGGTGGCGTAGATGCGAGCCGCTTCGCGCAGTTCCTTGGGATTGACGCCGGTGAGGATGGCGGTGGCCTCCGGACTGTTGTTAGTCTGGGAGACGAAAGCCGCCCACTCCTCGAACTCGCTCCAGTCGCAACGCTCGCGCACGAAGACTTCGTTGGCGAGGCCTTCGGTCACGATCACATGCGCCAGCGCCGTCATCACGGCAACGTTGGTGCCGGGCATCAGCGGCAGGTGCAGCGCCTTCACATGCGGCGATTCCACCATCTCGGTGCGGCGCGGATCGATCACGATCAGCTTGGCGCCTTGGCGCAGCCGTTTCTTCAGGCGGGAGGCGAAGACAGGATGGGCCGAAGCGGGGTTGGCACCGATGATGACCACGACGTCGGTGTCCTCGACCGAATCGAAATCCTGTGTGCCGGCGGACGTACCGAACGTGGTGGAGAGGCCGTAGCCGGTCGGGGAGTGGCAGACGCGGGCGCAGGTGTCGACATTGTTGTTGCCGAAGCCGGCGCGGATCAGCTTCTGCACCAGATAGGTTTCTTCGTTGGTGCAGCGGGACGAGGTGATGCCGCCGATGGCGTCGCGGCCGTACTTCGTCTGGATGCCGCGCATCCTGTCGGCGGCAAACGAGAATGCCTCGTCCCACGACACTTCGCGCCAGGGATCCTCGATCCGCTCGCGGATCATCGGCCTGAGGATGCGTTCCTTGTGGTTGGTGTAACCCCAGGCGAAGCGGCCCTTGACGCAGGAATGGCCGCGATTGGCCTTTCCGTCCTTGTACGGCACCATGCGGACGACTTCCTCGCCGCGCATTTCGGCCTTGAAGGTGCAGCCCACGCCGCAATAGGCGCAGGTGGTGACGACGGAGTGTTCGGGCTGGCCGATCTCGATCACCGATTTCTCGGTCAGCGTCGCGGTCGGGCAGGCCTGCACGCAGGCGCCGCAGGAGACGCATTCGGAGCCGAGGAAGCTCTCGCTCATGCCAGGAGAGACGCGGCTGTCGAAGCCGCGGCCGGAGATCGTCAGCGCGAAGGTGCCCTGGACTTCCTCGCAGGCGCGGACGCAGCGCGAGCAGACGATGCACTTGGAGGGATCATAGGTGAAGTACGGATTCGACTCGTCCTTCGGCATCCAGGCGGCGTTGATCTCGCCATTGGATTTGGCAAAGACGTGGTTCTCGCCCTCATAGCCGTAACGCACGTCGCGCAGGCCGACGGCACCGGCCATGTCCTGCAACTCGCAGTCGCCGTTGGCGCCGCAGGTGAGGCAATCGAGCGGATGGTCGGAGATGTAGAGCTCCATCACGCCCTTGCGTAGCTTCTTCAGCCGTTCGCTCTGGGTGTGCACGACGAGGCCGGGCATGACGGGCGTGGTGCAGGAGGCCGGCGTGCCGGCGCGGCCCTCGATCTCGACGACGCAAAGGCGGCACGAGCCGAACGCATCGACCATGTCGGTCGCGCAGAGTTTTGGGATCTGGTGGCCGGCGTCCATCGCCGCCCGCATGATCGAGGTGCCCTCGGGCACCGTGACCTGGTTGCCGTCGATGGTCAGCATCACCATCGTTTCCGATTTCGAGCGCGGCGTGCCGAAGTCGATTTCTTCGATCAGAGACATTGTCGCTCTCCTATTCCGCGGCCTGAAGCGTAGTCGGGGCCGGGACGAAATCTTCCCGGAAGTGCTTCAATGCGCTGAGCACGGGGTAGGGCGTGAAGCCGCCGAGCGCGCAGAGCGAGCCGAATTTCATCGTGTTGCAGAGGTCTTCTACGAGCGCCAGATTTTCGCTCACGCGCTCGCCGCGCATGATCTTCTGGATGGTCTCGACGCCGCGGGTCGAACCGATCCGGCACGGTGTGCATTTGCCGCAGGATTCGACGGCGCAGAATTCCATCGCGAAGCGCGCCTGCTTGCGCATGTCGACGCTGTCGTCGAACACGACGATGCCGCCATGGCCGATCAGGCCGTCGCGCGCGGAAAAGGCCTCGTAGTCGAACGGGGTGTCGAACAGCGCGCGCGGGAAGTAGGCGCCGAGCGGGCCGCCGACCTGAACCGCGCGAACGGGACGGCCCGTGAACGTGCCGCCGCCGATGTCGTCCACGAGCTCGCCGAGCGTGACGCCGAACGCGGTCTCGAACAGGCCGCCCTGGCGGATGTTGCCGGCGAGCTGGATCGGCATCGTGCCGCGCGAGCGACCCATGCCGAAATCGGCATAAGCCTTGGCGCCTTCGGCCAGGATGAAGGGGATGGCGGCGAACGATAGCACGTTGTTGATGACGGTCGGTCTGCCGAACAGGCCGTGATGCGCGGGCAGCGGCGGCTTTGCACGCACGAGGCCGCGGCGGCCTTCGAGGCTTTCCAGCAGCGAGGTCTCTTCGCCGCAAACGTAAGCGCCGGCGCCGACGCGTATTTCGAGATCGAAGCTGTATGTGGAGCCGTCGATCTTGTCGCCGAGATAGCCGCGGCGTCTAGCCGCTGTGATGGCCGCATTCATCGCTTCGACGGCATGCGGATATTCGCTGCGGATGTAGATGTAGCCCTTGGTCGCGCCGACAGTGACGCCGGCGGTCGTCATGCCCTCGATCACGACGAAGGGGTCGCCTTCCATGATCATGCGGTCGGCGAAGGTGCCACTGTCGCCTTCGTCGGCGTTGCAGACAATGAATTTACGATCCGCTTTCGCCTGCGCGACCGTCTTCCACTTGATGCCGGTCGGGAAGCCTGCGCCGCCGCGGCCGCGCAAGCCGGATGCGGTGACTTCGTTCAGGATCGCATCCGAGCCGAGCGAGAGCGAACGCTCAAGGCCCTTGTAGCCGCCATGGGCGCGGTAGTCGTCGAGCGAGCGCGGGTCGATCACGCCGCAGCGCGCGAAGGTGAGGCGGGTCTGGCGCTTCAGCCAGGGGATTTCATCCGCGGCGCCGAGCCGCAGGGGATGAGAGCCATTGCTCGCCATCGAATCGAGCACGGAGGCAACATCCTCCGGGCCGACGGGGCTGTAGGCGATGCGGCCTCCGGGGGTCGCCACCTCGATCATCGGCTCCAGCCAGCAGAGCCCGCGCGAGCCGGTCCTGACGATCTCAATCGGCAGGTCGCGCTGTGCCGCGACCCGTTCGAGCGCCCTGACCACGTCATCGGCGCCGACGGCGACTGCAGCCGCATCGCGGGGGACGAATATCCGCATCTTCATCGCTGCGCCTCCGCAACAAGCGCATCGATACGCTTTTCATCGAGCCGGCCAATGAGCCGGCCGTCGAGCATCGCGGACGGTGCGGTCGCGCACAGGCCGAGGCAGTAGATCGGCTCCAGCGTGACGCGGTCGTCGGCCGTCGTGTTGCCGAGCGAGACGCCAAGCTTCGCCTCGGCACGCGCAGCCAGCGCATCGCCGCCCGCCGCCTGACAGGCCTCCGCGCGGCAGAGTTTCAGCACATGGCGGCCGGCCGGCTTGTGGCGGAAATCATGATAGAACGTGAACACGCCATGCACTTCGGCGCGCGACAGATTGAGCGTTTGCGCCACCATCGGAATGGCTGCTTCCGGCACGTAGCCGAACGCCCCCTGGAGCGCGTGCAGGATCACCAGCGTCGCGCCTTCCTGCTTGCTGTGTTCGGCGATGATATCGGCGCCGCGCATTTCGTTCCAAGGCTCAAAAACCGCTGTCATTCTTCGTTCTCAACCAGAGCGTCTGCTCATCGCAAACTATTTGGAATCATTCGAAGATCAATAAAGCTGTCTCATGCTGCGATCGCGAATCCCGATCGATTTGCGTTGGCAATCAGTTGATTTGAAATTGCAATCGGAGCTGTCTGCCGGGCGGTTTTTACGTGTTGGGCGGGGCAGGGCATGCTAGCTTGTATGCCACCACACAATCCGAGGGGATGACGGTTGCTCGACAAGCTTGAATTGCTGCTGGCGCTGGCGAAAGAGCGGCATTTCGGCCGGGCCGCAGAGGTGTGCGGCGTGACGCAACCGACGATGTCGACCGGGCTCAAACAGCTCGAGGAGATCCTCGGCGTGATGCTGGTCCAGCGCGGCTCCCGCTTCCAGGGTTTTACGCCGGAAGGCGAGCGGGCGCTGGATTGGGCCCGTCGGATCGTGGGCGATGCACGCGCGATGCGTGACGAGATCAATGGGTTGAAGCATCAGCTCTCCGGCGAGATCCGTATTGCCGCGATCCCGACCGTGCTCGGCATGGTCGCCGCGCTGACGACGCCGTTCCGCGCAAGGCATCCCGAGGTGCGCTTCAGCATCCGGTCCACCACCTCGTCCGAGGTGCTGGGGCTGCTCGAAAATCTCGAGGTGGACGCGGGGCTGACCTATATCGAGAACGAGCCGATCGGCAAGGTGCGCACCATTCCGCTCTACAACGAGAGCTATCGCCTGCTCACCGCGCCGGATGGAATGTTCGGCGATCGCGAGACGGTGACGTGGACGGAGGTCGGGCAGGTGCCGCTGTGCCTGCTGACGCCCGACATGCAGAACCGCCGCATCATCGACCGCGCGCTGCGTTCGGTCGGCGCGGAGGCGACGCCGACCTTGACGTCGAACTCGCTCCTGGTGTTGTTCACGCACGTGAAGACGGGGCGCTGGGCCAGCGTGATGCCGGCCAAGCTCGCCGAGACGCTCGGCCTGTCCGACACGGTGCGCTCGATCCCGATCACCGATCCAGATGTCAATTACAGCATCGGCATGGTGATCCCGCAGCGCGATCCGATGACGCCGTTGATTGCGGCGCTGGTCAATGTCGCGCGCGAAGTCGCGCCGTCGCTGCAATCCTAGGGTTCAGGCCGCGGCCGATATTCCGGACGCCGCCTTGATCGCGTCGCGCGGCAGGGTCACGCGCACGACGGTGCCGACTTCGAGCTTGGAGCGCAGCCGCATCGAGCCGCCATGGAGCTGCGCCAGCGAGCGGGCGATCGCGAGCCCCAGTCCCGAGCCGTGATAGGTCTTGGTGAGCTGGCTCTCGACCTGCTCGAAGGGGCGGCCGAGCCGCGCCAGTGAATGCGGCGCGATGCCGATGCCGGTGTCGGCGATCATCAGCACGATCCTGTCGTCGAACTGCCGGCTGCGCACCACGATGCGTCCGCCGTCGGGCGTGAACTTCACGGCGTTGGAGAGCAAATTGACGATGATCTGCTTGGTGGCGCGGCGATCGGCGACGACGGAGAGGGATTTTTCGATGTCGGCGTCGAGCGTCAGGTGCTTGTCCTGCGCCCGGCCGGTGACGACCCGCAAGGATTCCGCCAGCGTCTGCGCCAGGTCGAGCTCTTCCATGTCGAGCTTCATGCGGCCGGCCTCGATCTTGGACATGTCGAGGATGTCGTTGATGACTTCGAGCAGATAATGCCCGCTGGTCAGGATGTCGTGGCAGTATTCCTGGTACTTTTCCGAACCGAGTTCGCCGAACATGCCCGAGCCCATGATCTCGGAGAAGCCGATGATCGCGTTCAGCGGCGTGCGCAGCTCGTGGCTCATATTGGCGAGGAATTTCGACTTGGTCTGGTTGGCCTCCTCGGCGCGGGTCTTCTCGCGCTGGTATTTTTCGGCGAGATCGGCGAGCTCGCCTGCCTGTCGTTCCAGAGCTGCCTGCGAGCGCTTCAGGTCGATGACGGTGGCGCGCAGGCGCAGATCGTTGTCGACCAGCTTCTGCTCGTGCTCCTTGATGCGGGTGATGTCGGTGCCGACCGAGACGTAGCCGCCGTCCTTGGTGCGGCGCTCGCTGATGTGCAGCCAGCTGCCGTCGTCGAGCTGCGCCTCGAAGGTGCGCGCGCCGGGGCCCTGGCTGGCGGTCTCGTTATGGCGGGTTCGCACCTCCGGCATGCGGCCGACCTCGAGCACGGTCTCGTAAGAGGTACCGGAGATGACGGCGCTGTCGGGCAGCTTGTGCAGGCGCTGGAAGTGCGAGTTGCAGAGCACCAGGCGGTCGCTGGCGTCCCACAGCACGAAGGCTTCGGGAATGGTCTCGATCGCGTCGCGCAGGCGCAGATCGGCTTCCACGGTCCGCTCGGCGAGGCTCTTCTGCTCGGTGATGTCGACGGCGATCCCGATCAGGTGCACGCTGGAATCGGTCGCACCGTGGGTCTTTTCGCAGCGGACACGGAGCCAGATCCAGTGGCCGTCGACATGCTGCATGCGAAAGGTCTGGTCGATGTGGTCGATCTTCTCGGAGATGAGCTGGTCGGCGATCTCGAACAGGTCGATGTCGTCGGACTTCACCAGCGCGTTGACCTCGCCGAAGGTGAGGAGCTCGTTGCGGCCGTCGAGGCCGAGCATCGAAAACATCGACTGCGACCAGAAGATGCGGCCGCGCGACAGGTCCCAGTCCCACAGCCCGCAGCGGCCGCGGTTGAGCGCGGTGTCGATACGGCCGCGCATGGCGTCGTTGATCAAGTCGCCCTCGCGGGCACGGGTGGACTGCCAGTGGAAGGCGAAGCCGAGGATCAGGACGACGAAGCCGGTGGTGGCCGACAGCGTCACCGACAGCGCGGCGTCCGAGCCCCAGATCGGCTCGTTGCGCTCCTGGATCACGGTGACGAAGCCGGGCAGCGACTTGATCTGCCGCGAGGTCGCCATCGCGGCGTTGCCGTTCGGCAGCGTCATGTCGGAGATGTTGCCGTCGCGCGGCGGCGCCGCCAGCAGTTGCGCCGTCGTGATTGCGTCGAGCAGACGGTCGTTGCCCGAGGGATCGCTGTCGACCGGGATGCGGGCGAGGATGCGGCGATCAAGGCCGGCCGAGGTGACGATGACGTGGCGGCCCGAGGCGGTGCCCCAGGACGGAATGAGATCGGACAGCAGCGTCGGCAGGTTCTCGATGTTCTTCAGCCGCTCCTGTCGCGCCGAGGTGAGGCGGTCGATGCGCTCGGCGAGCAGGTCAGCGAGCGCCGACATGTCGTGGCGGATCACCAGCCGCTTCTGGCGCGTCTGATCGACGACCTGCACGAACGCGCCGAGGCAGATCGTGATCAGGAACGCGATGATGAGCGTCGGCACCGCGCGGCGCAGCGCCGGCTCCGCGATCAGCAGCCGATGGTAGGCAGGTTTCGCGATCGATTGCGCCAATCCTTTGATCGAATCGGATTGCACGCACGCGTTCGCGGCGTCTGCACGCGCCATGCCCTAGGCCCCCTGGAAACTCTGCTGCGACTGATTTCGAAAGCAGCCCCACATCGCTTTCGAATCACAGCGATTTGAATCCAGTTTTCGCGGCCTGTCGAGAGTCAATGAATCGTTAATGCCGAATAATTCTTATCCAATGGAGAGTTCGCGCCTCTCGCGTCCGTAAATTGACGTGCGTTACGAGTCCGAAACGGGAACGTGTGACTCCTCGCACATTCTGCATCATGCGCGCGGCGGTTCGGCGTGACTGATCACGCGCTTCACGCTCGGGAACGCGCGCCGCAGCGCACGCTCGATCGCGTCGACGTGCTCGTGCACTTTGATCACGCTCATCGACGGCTCGGCGCGGCAGTGGAAGTTGACGATCTCGCCGGCGTCGGTGTTGCGGACGCGGACATTGTGGATGTCGTGGATCTCGCCGCCGGCGGCGTATTCCGTCAGAGCGGCGGCGATGGCCTGCACCCGTTCCGGTGCGGCATCGACCCCGAACGGCAGTTCAGGTTCCAGCGGCTCGATGTGGACGTCGACCTCGACGTCCGCTCCGAACTCCTCCTGGATGTTGCGCTCCAGCGTGTTGGCGACGTCATGGGCGGCGTCGAGCTGCATTCCGGCATCGACCTCGAGGTCGATGCTGACGATCAGCTTGCCGCCGAGGTCGTGCACCGTGACGTGGTGGACGGCGAGTCCCGAATTATGCGCGATCACCATGATGCGGTCGCGGACGGTCTCGTTGTCGCGGGCGACAGGGACCGCGGTGAAGGTGAGGTCGGTTTCGCCGAATGCTTTGTCGACGGCCGCTTGCGCCTTGCGCTTGATCTCCTCGACGCGGTCGATCGGATAGGTCCGCGGCACCTTTGCGATGGTGTCGATGAAGGTGGTCGCTCCGACCATGCGCACGCGCAGCCGTTCGACGTCGATCACGCCGGACACGCCCCGGATCGCGGCCGTGGCCTTCTCCTGCGCGCCCTCCGGAGCGCGGTCGAGCAGCGTCTGCACGGTCGAGCCGGCCATGCGCAAGCCGAGCAGGGCGATCATCACGGCGACCGCGGCGGCCGCGGCGGCATCGCCCCACCAGAAGCCGAGGGCGGCGAGGACCAGGCCCACGATCACGGCGAAAGAGCCCATCACGTCGGAGGCGAAATGCAGCGCGTCGGCGGCCAGCGCCTGGCTCCGCGTCTCCCGCGCGGCGCGGTGCAGGGCGCGGGCGCGCCAGAGATTGACGACGATGTCGATCACCAGCACCACGAACGGCACGGCCGAAATGGTCGGTGGCGGGGTTCCCTCGCGCAGCCGGCTGTAGGATTCGACCAGGATGCCGCCGGCGAGCACGTAGAGCAGAGCCGTGACGCCCAGCGCCGAGATGCTTTCGAGCTTGCCGTGGCCGTAATGATGCTCCTCGTCCGCCGGCTTGTCGGACACCCGTACCACCGCCCAGGTGATGATGGTGGCGACCAGGTCGACCGAGGAGTGCAGGGCCTCGGAGATCAGCGCCAGCGAGCCGATCGCGATCCCGACTGCGAACTTGGCCGCCGCCATGCCGCCGCTGGCGAAGATCGAGATCGCCGCGACCGAGGTCTTGTTGTGTTGGGAGCTCATGGCGTGGGATTTAGCAGGCCACGAGTGAACATCAAGCTGCAGTCCACAGACGTAGTCGCAAGTGAGTTGCAGGAGCACCTTTTCGTAGGGTGGACAGAGGCGCCATGGCGCCGTGCCTACCAACAGGCGTCTCCTGATCAACCGCTTGTGGTGGGCACGCTTCGCTTTGCCCACCCTGCAAGACTGGGACCGCTACGGCACCGTCACCACGATCTTGCCGAGGTGCTTGTTCGCCTCCATGTGCTCGAATGCCTTGTCGATGTCGTCGAAGGCAAACACCTTGTCGATCGGCAGCTGCAGTTTTCGCGACTCGACCGCGCCCCAGATGTCTTTGCGGACCTCCTCAAAAATCTCGCGGACCTCCTCGATGGTGCGGGTGCGGAAGGTGACGCCGACATAGTCGATGCGGCGCGCCGCGTGCAGGTCGAAGTTGAAATCGGCATGGGTGCCGCCGAGCCGGCCGACATTGACGATGCGGCCTTTTACCTTTGTCGCGGCGAGGTTCTGGTTGGCGACTTGGCCTGAGACCTGGTCGACGATGAGGTCGACGCCTTCGCCGTTCGTCGCCTTCAACACCTCGTCGACCCATGTGGGATCGGAGGAATCGACGGCAAGGTCGGCGCCATATTCCTGCAGCCGGCCGCGGCGAGTGGCATCGGTCGACGAGCCGATCACGAGTTTGGCGCCCTTGAGCCTGGCGATCTGCATCGCCATCAGGCCGACGCCGGAGCTTGCGCCCTGGATCAGCACGGCTTGCCCGGGCTGCACGCCGCCGACGGTGACGACGGCGTTGTGCATTGTCGCGAGCGCGACGGGGAGGGTGGCGGCTTCCTCGAAATTCATGTTCGAGGGCGCGCAGAACAGCCGGCCGTGATCGGCCAGCGTGTATTCGGCGAACGCCGCGCCGCCCGAGCCCATAATGCGGTCGCCGACCTTCACGCCCTTGGCATCCGGTCCGAGCTCGGCGACTTCGCCGGCCCATTCCATACCGAGCACGGTGCCGGCGCCGCCGGCCGCGCCATGGACGTGGCCCTTGCGCATGCCCGTGTCGGCGCGATTCAGTCCGCAGGCGCGGACGCGGACCAGCACCTGCGTGCCTTTAGGTTTTGGTTGAGCGACGTCGGAAATCGTAGCGCCACCAGGGCCGTAGACATAAGCCTTCATAAATTGCTCTCGCTTCTTACAGTGACTATTCAGCAGCTTGCGCTGTCGGATGAACGATCATGCCTTCGAGCCGGCTGCGGATGATGGCCTCGGCTTCGCGCACGATCCGGGAGACGAGTTCGGCGCAGCTCGGGATATCATGGATCAGGCCCTGCACCTGGCCCGCCGACCAGATGCCTTCGTCCGAGTTGCCGGTCGCATAGACCATCTTGCCACGGGCGCCGGCGACGAGCTCGCGGATGTCCTCGAACTTGGCGCCTTCCTTCTCCATCGCGACGACCTTGGTCGAGATCTCGTTCCTGGCGACGCGGGAGGTGTTGCGCATGGTGCGGAAGATCAGCTCGGTCTCGCGCTCGTCGTTGGCGACGATCTTCTCCTTGATGAGCTGGTGGATCGGACTTTCCCTGGTGGCCATGAAGCGCGTGCCCATGTTGATGCCTTCGGCGCCCAGCGCCAGCGCGGCGACGAGGCCGCGGGCGTCGGCAAAGCCGCCTGAAGCGATCATCGGGATCTTGATCTTGTTGGCGGCGGCCGGGATCAGGATCAGGCCGGGGGTATCGTCCTCGCCGGGGTGGCCGGCGCATTCGAACCCGTCGATCGAGATGGCGTCCACGCCCATGCGCTCAGCCGAGAGCCCGTGACGGACGCTGGTGCATTTGTGCACGACCTTGACGCCGTGCTTCTTGAACTCGTCGACATGCTCCTGCGGCTTGTTGCCGGCGGTTTCGACCACCGTGATGCCGCTCTCGATGATGGCGGCGCGGTATTCGGCATAAGGCGGCGGCTTGATCGCGGGCAGGATGGTGAGGTTGACGCCAAACGGCTTGTCGGTGAGGTCGCGGCAGCGCGCGATCTCCTTCCTGAGGTCCTCCGGCGTCGGCTGGGTCAGCGCCGTGATGAATCCGAGCGCCCCGGCATTGGCGACGGCAGCGACCAGCTCGGCACGGCCGACCCATTGCATGCCGCCCTGGACGATCGGGTGCTCGACACCGACGAGCTTCGTGAACCGCGTCTGCAACATGATCTGTTTCCCCCGCCTGCGTGGCGCTCTGTTATCGGTTGATGGCGGCAGGATGCCGCCCGGGTCGGGAAAAGTCTATTGCGAGGTCGGACAGGGCGATCATGCGGGGGAGTGGAGGATTCCGTGGGGCGGATAATTGGGGCGCGATGAGTGTGGGCGACAGCGTCTCTCCGTCTCGTGTCCCGGACGCGCTGCAACGTCCTTCACTTTGCGGCGCAGAGCCGGGACCCATGCCCCACGAGCACTCTGAAAGATGGGCCCCGGCTCTGCAGGGCACCGTCGAGGGACGCTGCGCTGCATCCGGGGCACGGACGAACCGTCTGCTGATCAATCCCGACCCAACTTTCAAACAGTGGACACACCTTCGCCTCCTCGCGGCGCATTTCGCCCGAGCTTTGCCTGATCGCATCGCCCTCGTCGTGACAAGGGCGCAGGGAAGGCCGGGCGCCGGCTGGCACCCAGGTCCGTGCGCAGGAAGATGCACACGGGGTGGACCACAGGTCAGCCAATCGCCCGGCCTTCCCTGCGCAATGGTTTACGGCTTACTTCGTGCTCTCCTCGGGGAGCGATGCACTATTGCCCCCGTCGCCGAGCGGATCGCTGATGCGCACGCCCGGTCGGGCAGCAACATCACCGCTGGACTTGACGCACAGACCCCGGGCGTCAGGACCACACGACTTGACCGTCCGCGCACATCCTCGCTGGGACTTCGAGAGCTGGCGTGTGCTCACGCCCGAAGCCATGCGAAAACGCTGTCGGCATCGTGTCGTACGCGCGGTGGTGACTGCTCACGGCAAGGCCGCCCTGCAATTCCGATCGCGCCCGACGCCGTCGCGTCCATCGCTACCCTGCCCGCCGTTCGCGACGATCGCGATCCGTCCCTTGTCTCGGACAGGGTGGTTCGTGTGTACGGTAAATCAGAATTTCGGTAAAGTGGAATATTTTTGGCGCGGAGGATTGACAAGCGAGGTGGGGGAATTGCGCGGAGTGTTTTGCCCGACGGGTCACAAGGCTGCGGCTACTCCGCCGACAGTCGCACCATCTGGCGGCCGCCGTTTATTTCCTTGAGGCTGTTGACGAAGTTTTCCGGCCGCTGCCAGCGGTAGGGGACCTTCAATCCCATGTACTCGGCGATGTCGCCGATGAAGCCGGTGCAGTTGGTGGTCTCGGCGTTCCAGACCGGCGAGCTCGCCTGCAATTTCTTGATATAGGCAAACACGCGCTTGGCGTCGGCTTCGTTCAAATAGACGCGGTAGTTCGCGGTCAGATAGTCCGGGTCGAGATCGCCGTAACTCGCGCCGGTCTCCGCCGGCACCCAGGTGACGTGACCGAGCACATAGGCCCAGGTGTCGCCGGCGGGCGTGAGCCCTGCCACCTCGACGGCGCGCTCGCTGGTCTTGCCGTACCAGACGAAGGCGTGGCCCCAGCTCGCGGCCGTGCGGGCGCGGAAATCGACGTAGTACGGACCTTTCTCCGCGCGCGCGACCGCGCGCCGCGTCGATGGCGGCGCCGGCCGCGATACGGTGTCGGTCGTGGCAAGCGCGTTTGCGTCAGCAACGCGCTTGTTCGCTTCGTGGGCCGAGGCCGAGGGTGTCGTACACGCGATCATGGCCGCGAGCGCAAATCCCGCAAGGATGCAGGGTCCCGATCGATCAGGTTTGTTCGTCACGCTGTGCCCCTCGACTGTCGGCCGCTTACGCCAAGTCTGCGCTTGCTTCTTCTGCGCGTACTTCGCTAACGCGTCAGTAGCGCGCCGCGACCGGGCCGGGCGCCTTGCCGATCGGGGCCTTTCCAACCGGGCTCTTGCCAATCGGCATCTTGCCGATCGGCGCCTGCTCCGAATAAACGGGAACGGGCTGGCGGCGCGGCAGATCCGCAGCATTCGCAACCGTCACCAGAGCAAGCGTAGCACCTACGACAAATACAATCTTCTTCACAGTCATACCCCTAGAAGGTTTGGTCCAAACACGGCACCGCCGTGCCCCCAGACACGCCTCACAGAAGGGCGGCCGAATGCGTCCACAGTGCGGCATCCGCGGGACATGTTGGCGGCATCTGCTGGGCGCATGGAGATGTGATGTGTCTGAACGTTTCGGAGCACGCGGCTCGCAGAATGAGTTGAACGCAGCGAATCCATCCTACGCAGCTCGGCCTCACCCGATCCGGTTTAGGCTGCTCCGAATCGTCGAGAAAATCCCGCCGATGTCTTTCCGCAATCCGTCGAGCGCGTTGAAATTGTCGAAGATGCGGGCGAGGCGGTCTTTGGCCTCGCGCTTGCTCTTGGTCAGCGCGTCGACGCGCGAGGCGAGGGTGACGTCGCCGCTCGCCTCGATCTCGCCGATGGTTTTGGCGAGGAGGTCGCGGGTGGTGCCGACGTCCGTAATCAGAGCCTCGATGCCCAACACCGGGGCCTTCAGCGGGACGAGGTCGGCCTGCGACTTCGACAGCTCCGTCTTGAAGCCGTTCAGCGTCGCCAGCGTCTCCTGAAACGCGCCGAGGCGCTGGCGCGAAAGGGTCGCGGGGCTTGCCCGGACGTTTCCGGTAGCGCGATCCACGGCTGGTTGCGTCAGTCGATCGGTGGAGGGGCGGTGGAGAGTACCGGATTTTCCCGAATTGGAACGGGCGACGTCAGGTCCCCTTGGCCGTCATTCCGGGGCGGCGCGTAGCCCGAGCCCGGAATCCATCGAACGACAGAGATTGCGCTACAGCCGAAACTCGTTGGTGAGCTCGCCGATGCCGTCGATCGCGACGGTCACCGTGTTCACCGGCTCTTTCATCACGCCGACGCCGACGGAGGTGCCGACGGCAATGAGGTCGCCGGGGAGCAGGGTCATGTCGTGGGAGATCTTGCTGACCAGTTCCTGCGCTGTGAAGATCATGTCCGATATCGGATAGTTCTGCCGCTCCGCGCCGTTGAGAATGGTGCGGACCACCAGCTTGGCCGGATCGAGACCGGTGGCGATGACGGGACCGAACGGGCCGTAATCGTCGATGCCCTTGGCACGAGCCCATTGCGGGAACGTGGGATCGCTGGTCAGGATGTCGTTGGCGGTGATGTCGTTGACGCAGGTGTAGCCGAAGATGAAGCTGTCTGCTTCCGCCGGCGCGACGCGCGCGCAGGTCTTGCCGATGACGATGCCGAGCTCGCCCTCATATGTTGTCTTGCCGTCGTAATAAGAGGGACGGCGGATCACGGCGCCAGGTGTCGTGATGCTGGTGGTGGCCTTCAGCAGATAGAGCGGCTCCGGTGGCTCAGGCTGGTTGAGCTTGGCCGCGAGCGCGTGAAAATTATTCCAGAGCGCGACGATCTTGCTGGGCGCGCAGGGCGCGAGCAGCTCGACCTCCGACAGTGCCAGCGTCTTGCCGGTGGCTGCATGGCGGCCGAACATCTCGCCCTCGTGCACGCTGATGCCTGACGAATTCAGCGCGCCGAAGCCGGTCGCACCGCTGTTGCGGAAGCGGAGCCATTGTTTCATCTCGCCAGCCATCATGCCACCGCCAGTGCGCGTGGATCTGATGGCGTCGTGATGCCGTCATAGAGACCGGCGATGCGGGCGCGCTGGGTCACCATCGCCAGCACCGAGTCGAGCGCGGGGGTGGCGACGCCGGTGAGGCGGCCCATCTCCTGCACGACGGTGACGAGCGGGTCGATCTCCATCGGACGGCCGCGCTCGAGATCCTGGAGCATCGAAGTCTTGTGCGCGCCGACCTTGCGCGCGCCCTCGATGCGGCGCTCGACGTCGACGCGGAATTTGACGCCGAACGTCTCGGCGATGCCTTGCGTCTCCATCATGATCGCGCGCGACAGCGCGCGGGTGGCGGGATCGGTGCAGATCACGTCGAGCGTTGCATGGGTCAGCGCGCTGATCGGGTTGAAGCAGACATTGCCCCACAGCTTCAGCCAGATCTCGTCGCGGATGCGGTCGAGCACGGGCGCTTTCAGCCCGGCGGCGATGAAGAGATCGGCGAGGCGTTGCACGTCCGGGGTGATTTCACCGGAGGGCTCGCCGAGCGGGAAATTGTTGCCGTAGACGTGGCGGATCACGCCGGGCGCCTCGATTTCGGTGGCGGGGTAGACGATGCAACCGATGGCGCGCCCGGCGCCGATTTCGCGCCACTGCCGTCCGCCGGGGTCGATGCTCTCCAGCGTCGCGTTCTCGTATTGGCCGCCGTGCTTGTAGAAGTACCAATAGGGGATGCCGTTGACGGCGGTGACGATGCGGGTGTGGGGTCCGAGCAGCGGCTGCATCTTCTCGATCACGCCGGTGATCGAGTGCGCCTTCAGCGTGATGATGATGTAGTCCTGCACGCCGAGCTCGGCGGGATCGTCAGTGCAGCGCGGATGCACGGTGTGCTTCTCCTCGCCCGCGAGCAGCGTCAAGCCGCGCTCGCGCATCGCGGCGAGGTGGGCGCCGCGTGCGATGAGACTGACGTCGGCGCCAGCGCGCGCGAGCTGAACCCCGAGATATCCGCCGATCGCGCCGGCGCCGTAGATGCAGATCTTCATGGAATCCTCGCGGGACCAAAATTGGTCGTTCGTTCGATCGTTCACGCCACAGGCTCTCTGCACCTCTCCCGCTTGCGGGAGAGGTCGACGCGCTCGAAGAGCGCGGCGGGTGAGGGCTCTATCCTCCTGGGGAGTCTTCCTAGCGGAGAGACCCTCTCCCCAACCCTCTCCCGCAAGCGGGAGAGGGGGCGCCCTTTTTCCGTGGCTTCAGTTCCAAGAAGTGCGGCGACGCCTTCAGGCTGCTGCTTGCGGCGTGCGGTTGAGCGCTTCGTCCATGGCAGCGGCGATGTCGCGCATGCTGACGACCGAGACCAGACTGTAATCGTCGATGACAGGCAGGTGGCGGATGTGATTCTGGTTCATCAGATGGCGGATGTGCTCGATCGTGTCGCTCGACGTGCAGGACACGAGCTGCTGCACCGAGACCAGCTGCGAGACCTTGACGTTGACGGCATTGGCGCCGTGCTCGGCGACGGCGCGCACGACGTCGCGCTCGGTGAACATGCCGACCGCGGTGTTCCCCTCGGAGCGGACCACGTCCTTCACCACCAGTGCGCTGATATTGTTGGCGCGCATCAGCTTGGCGGCGATACCCACCGTTTCGTTCATTCGCACCGTGACAACGCGCGGTGTCTTCTTGCGCAGAATGTCTCCGACCAGCATTGCAACCTCCCTGGGTGAATGTTGAGGCAAGTGTGGTATACATAATGCCAATGGTCAAGCGTTGGATTTGGCTGATCCGAAAAATCTTGCGGCAGCACTGCTGACGTTTGCCGTTCCCCAAAAGCAAAAAGAAAGGGGCGCATCGCTGCGCCCCTTTCTCAACCGAGCAAGGTGTGTGGCCGTTACGCCGTCTCGGTCGTGGCGTTAGCCGTCGCGGCGTTGACGCTCTCGGCTTCCTTGCCGAGGATGAAGGAGCGGCGCATCGGCTTGATCACGAACAGCGCCATCAGCGCCGCCGTCGCGTTCAGCGCCACCGCGACCACGAACACGGCTTTCCACCCGTACGTCGCCGAGATCACGCTGGCGAGCGGAACGAGCAGGGATGCCGTGCCCTTCGCGGTGTAGAGCATGCCGTTGTTTGTGGTTGCGAACTTCGAGCCGAAGGTGTCGCCGCAGGTTGCGGGGAACAACGAGTAGATCTCACCGAACACGCCGAAATAGACTGCGGTCGCGAGCACGAAGACGACCGGCACGTGGCCATAGGACGACAGCGTCAGCAACATCAGCGCGGCGGTGCCGAAGGCGATGAACATGGTGTTCTCGCGGCCGATCGTGTCGGAGACGAAGCCGAAGAAGGGGCGTCCGAAACCGTCGAAGATGCGGTCGAGCGAGATCGCGAACGTCAGTGCCGCCATCTGGAAGCCTGCAAGCGTCACCGGCGTGTCGGCGATCTTGAAGTCGTGCGCGATCGGGGCGATCTGCGCCGCGGTCATCAGGCCGCCGGAGGCGACCATGACGAAGACGAGATACATTACCCAGAAAATAGGGGCGCGCAGCACCTGCGGCGGGGTGAAGTCGATCTTGGTCTGCGGCAGATTGAGCTGCCTCTTCTTCGGCGGGATCGAAATCCGCGGCGGCTGGATGAAGAAGGCGAGCACGAAGACGATCACGCCCTGGCCGATGCCGAAGGTGAAGAACGCGTGCTGATAGCCGCTCGTTGCGATCATGGTCGCGATCGGCACGATGGTGAGCGCGGCGCCTGCGCCGAAGCCGGCGGCAGTTGCGCCGGCGGCAAGGCCGCGGCGGTCGGGAAACCACTTCAGCGCGTTGCCGACGCAGGTGCCGTACACCGCGCCCGCGCCCATGCCCCCGATGATCGCGGCCGCATAGAGCAAAGTGAGGCTATCGGCGTAGGAGTTGAGAATCCACGACAGCGTGATCATGACGCCGCCGAACATGATGACGAGGCGCGGGCCGTATTTGTCGACGAACCAGGCCTCGATCGGCACCAGCCAGGTTTCGGTGACGACGAAGATGGTGAAAGCGAGCTGGATCGCGGCGCGGCCCCAGTGGTGCGTATGATCGATCGGATCGACGAACAGCGTCCAGCCGTATTGCAGATTGGCGATCATCGCCATGCAGACGATGCCCATGACGAGCTGGAGCCAACGGAAACCTGTGCGAAGAGGCGCGGCCGTGACGGCGCCGTCGGTGCCGGAAATCATCAAGAACCTCCCAAGCGCCTGTCTGTTCGACACCGGTTGCAAGATGACCTGATGTCGCAATATTGTGGCTTATCGT
Source organism: Bradyrhizobium sp. 132 (assembly GCF_023074185.1). GTDB lineage: Bacteria > Pseudomonadota > Alphaproteobacteria > Rhizobiales > Xanthobacteraceae > Bradyrhizobium. The sequence continues at coordinate 330,186 of NZ_JADPKY010000132.1, forward strand.
CGCAAGCGCGGCGGGGACTTTGGTATACCATATTCCAGATTGCAAGCCCTAACTTGGCGCCCTGGTGACAAAAGGCGGGTTCCATTGGGAAAAACTGGGCTCGCGAAAGCTTCGCGCAAAACGAAAACGCCCGGCCTGAGGCCGGGCGTTTTGCGCAAGAAGCGCTTTTGGAGCGTGTGTCAGATAGTCGATTGCGCGACCACGACCTTGCGCCAGGGCTTGAGCACCGCGATCGCCAGCGCCGAGGCCAGGATGTTGGCGCCGGCCGCGATGATGAACACGTGGTCCCAACTGCCCGACGACTGCTGCATGTAGTTGCCGATCGGGACCAGCAGCGAGGCCGTACCCTTCGCCGTGTAGAGCAGGCCCGCATTGGTGGTCGCGAACTTGGCGCCGAACGTGTCGGTGCAGGTCGAGGGGAACAGCGAGTAGATCTCACCCCAGGCAAAGAACACGAAGCCCGAGAGCAGCACAAACCAGAGCGGATCGTGGCCCCAGAGGTAGAGCATCCAGATGCCGATGCCTTCCATACCGAAGGCGATGAACATCGTGTTCTCGCGTCCGATCATGTCGGAGATCCAGCCGAAGAACGGACGCGTCAGGCCGTTGAGCACGCGGTCGATCGTGGCCGCGAAAGTCACCGCGGTCATCGTCACCGCCATCAGCGTGACCGGCACGTTGTCGACCTTCCAGTCGAGCGCGATCGGCTTCAGGTTCGCCGTCACCATCAGGCCGCCGGCGCCGACGATCACGAACATGAAGTACATCAGCCAGAAGATCGGCTGACGCAGGACCTCGGTCGGCTGGTAGTTGCGGCGCGTCTGCACCAGCGCGGCGTTCGCGACCACGCTCGGCACCTGACCTGCTTTCGGCGCGAGCAGGAAGAAGGCGAGGATGCAAATGACAATGCCCTGGCCGAGACCGAAATAGAGGAAGGTGGTCTGGAACCCACTATCCTTGATCATGGCCTGGATCGGCGCGACCGTGAGCGCGGAGCCCGCGCCGAAGCCGGCAGCCGTGATGCCGGCGGCAAGGCCGCGCTTGTCAGGAAACCATTTCAGCGCATTGCCGACGCAGGTGCCATAGACGCCGCCCGCGCCGATGCCCGCGATGATCATGCCGAGATAGAAGCCGTTGAGCGTGGTGGCCTGGGCATTGATCGCCCAGCCGATGGCGCACAGCACGCCGCAGATGAGCACGACGAGGCGCGGGCCGTATTTGTCGACGAACCAGCCTTCGACCGGCACGAGCCAGGTCTCGAACAGCACGAACAGTGTGAAGGCCCATTGGATCGACGCGCGATCCCAGCCGAATTTCTTCTGGATGTCGGGGACGAAGAACGTCCAGCCGTATTGATAGTTGGCGATCATCACCATCGCCCCGACCCCGACCGCCAGTTGCGTCCAGCGATACGTGTCGCTAACGCGCGCAGCTGTAGGGGCGGTTGCTTGCACCATGTCCGTCATAAAGCCTCCCGTGGCGCCTCTCATTTTTCTGCGAGCGCTGGAACGGCATTCTTGTATGCATTATGCCAAGCTTCAAGCGCTGGTCCGGTCACCGTGCGCAAATGCCGCAGTACCTTGACCGGTTGCGGCTGTGACTCAGGCCAGCACAAGTAGAAATGGGCCCGTCCTGCGGGGCCATTCATCAAAAGTAGTATGCGAACCGGTCTGAAACCGTCGCGCTCCTGGCAGCGCGGGCTTACAGGCCGAAACGGGGGAGGTCGCCGTTGTGATTCGAAATCTCGGCGCTCGCCATCAGAAGGCGGTCGATCGTCGCCATCAGGCGGGCGAACAGCGAGGAGGACGGTGCGAGAGCGACGGCAGCGGTCTTGGACATTGGAAATCCCTTCTTGAGACGGTCAGTATTGCTGTCTCATTTCAAAGGACAATCTATGTATACCAGATGCCACTGTCTACGCATGCCATTGCATGGCAGCATGCGACATCCCGCATTGCAACATAACGCGGGTTAATGGGGCCGTTTCGCGCTTAACGTCCTCCTGGACAGCCGAAACGCGGTGTTTGGCGGTCCGGCAGGGTCTTGGCAGGGCAAGGTCTTGGCAGGGCAAGGTCTTGGCAGGGCAAGGCAAAGCCGTTAGTGGTCTGCCCCCTTCCAATCATCTGTCAGAGTGGTTCATGTCGAGCGCCTCGCCCGCCGTCTCGATCGGCATCGATTTTGGGACCAGCAACACGGTCGTAGCCATTGCAGCGGACGACCGCCGGGTCGAGGCCATCCGTTTCGACCATGGCGGACAGCGCCACAGCGTCTTTGTCTCGGCGCTGTGCTTCTGGGAGGACCGGCCGGGAGCCGGGGCCCAGGCCGAAGGCGGCCCTTGGGCGATCGAGCAGTTCCTCGAAGGGCGCCACGTCTACCGCTTCCTCCAGTCGTTCAAGACCTTCGCGGCGAGCTCGAGCTTCAACACCACCCAGGTGTTCCGGCAGCGCTACAAGTTCGAGGATATTCTGGCGGCGTTCCTGCGGACGCTGGCGCGCCATGGCGGCGACAAATTCGGCTTCGAGACGTCGACCATCACGGTCGGCCGCCCGGTGCGCTTCGCCGGCGGCAATCCCGACGAAGCGCTGGCGATGCAGCGCTACCGGACCGCGTTCGAGCGCCTTGGCGCCGGTCACGCGCGCTATGTCTACGAGCCGGTCGGCGCCGCGTTCTCGTTCGCCCGCCGGCTGGAGCGCGACGCCACCGTGCTGGTCGCGGATTTTGGCGGCGGCACCAGCGATTTCTCCGTGATGCGTTTCTCGCGCAAAGGCGGCAGCTTGCGTGCCGAGCCGCTCGGCCATGCCGGCATCGGCATTGCGGGCGACACCTTCGATTACCGCATCGTCGACCATGTCGTTTCGCCGCGCCTCGGCAAAGGCTCCAGCTTCCGCTCGTTCGACAAGGTGCTGCCGATCCCCACCGGCCACTACACCAATCTCGCTCGCTGGCATCAGCTCGCGATGATGAAGAGCAACGGCGACCTGCGCGAGCTCCGGGAGCTTGCGCGCACCGCGGTGAAGCCGGCTCTGCTCGAGGACTTCATCACCATCGTCGATCTCGACCTCGGCTTTTCGCTGTACCGCGCGGTGTCCGACGCCAAGGTCGCGTTGTCGGCGCAGGACCAGGTCGAATTCCGCTTCAAGGGCGGCGGGGTCGACATTGGCTCGACCATTACACGGAAGAATTTTGAAGCCTGGATTGGCGACGATATCGCGAGGCTCGGGGCCACCGTCGACAAGGTGCTGGGCGAAGCCGGCATCACCGCGCGCGAAATTGAGAAGGTATTTTTGACCGGCGGCACGTCCTTCGTCCCCGCTGTCCGAAAACTGTTCGCCGAGCGGTTCGGCAACGAACGGCTGATGTCGGGCGACCAGTTCGAGTCGATTGCCTACGGCCTGGCCTTGATCGGACACAGCCCCGACCCGGAGCGCTGGACCGCAAGCGGCGGGCTGGAGTCGAGGGTGGGCGCGTAAGCGCTGTGAGACTGGGCTCGATCGCTTGCTCCGCTTCCGGACAGGACTATCGCATTCAAGGCTGTTCTCTGCCGCCCATCCTTCGAGACGCCCGCCTTTGGCGCGCGCTCGGCTCCGCGTGGGACGCTACTGGTTGATCTCGGGCTCGACGAGCTTCGCCAGATTCCGCAGCGACTCCTGCCAGCCGAGATAACAGGCCTCCGGCGGGATGACGTCGGGAATGCCGGCCTGCGTGATATCCACCTCGGTGCCGACGGATACTTTCTTCAGCAACACCGTCACCTCGATCTCACCCGGCAGATTGGGGTCGTCGAACTTGTCGGTGTAGCGGAGACGTTCGCCGGGGATGAGTTCGAGATATTCGCCGCCGAAGGCGTGGCTGTTGCCCGTCGTGAAGTTACGGAACGACATCTTGAACGTGCCCCCGACCTTCGGCTCGAAATGATGCACGGTGCAGGTAAAGCCATTCGGCGGAAGCCATTTCGCCAGCGCATCCGCCTCCAGAAAAGCGCGATAGACTTTCTCGGGGCTGGTCGAGAGAACGCGGTGCAGGCGGACAGTGCTGGGCATGATCGTTCTTCCTCATGAATCGCCGGGCTCGACCTCAGCGTCTATTGCCCATTCATGTCTAGATGACGAACGAGATACTTCCGATCCGACAGGGCGTCTCGAATTTCTATAGGGATGCCTGGCGAGAGCTGGCAGACTGCCGCCATCCTGCGGCATCGTGCCTACTCCGTCCGTCCTGACGCGGACGTATCTCGCCGTCGAGTTCCTGAGGCATGAGGTCCGGCCAATCCTTGAATCCGGCCAAGCCTTGAAGGCTGGTCAAGCCATGAAGGCTGGCCAAGCGCCTTGGAATCCGCCCAAGCCTTGCAAATGAGGCAGATGTGGTATACGTTAGAGCTGTTCGTTCAGCCGCTGTGCCTTGTTGAATGCGCCCGCGGGCTCCTTTTCCATAGACATCGACGAATTGACTTGGTTCTGCGTGACTATCGCGCGGGGCGCGCGCGTATGCGCTTTGGAGAAGAAAATGACAACAGGTACTGTGAAGTGGTTTAACGGCCAGAAGGGCTTTGGATTCATTCAGCCGAACGACGGCGGTAATGATGTGTTCGTTCACATCAGCGCGGTCGAGCGGGCTGGTCTTGCGGGTCTCGCAGAGGGCCAAAAGGTCAACTTCGAGCTCAAGACCGACAAGATGCGGGGCAAGGTCAGCGCAGAGAATCTCTCGCTGGCTTAAAGCCCTGGTGCCGTTTCACGGATGTACTGAAACGGCCACGCCACCCGCTCGATCCCAGGATTGAGCGGGTTTTGTCTGTTGCAGAGCAGGGTGAATAATGAGCGCCAGGAAATCGGCCGAACCATCACCTGAAGCCATCGCGCGCACCAATCGTCAGCGTTTGGCTGCCGAAGAAGGCGTGCGAGCCATGGCGGATGCCGAAAAGCAAGCCGTCGATGTTCGCAAGAACATGGCGCGGCTTCGAGAGCTGCGCCGGGCCAAGGAAGCGGCCGACGCGACCCTTCAAGCATCGTTGCCGGCGCCTGCCCCCGCGAAGCGCAAGAAGAAGCTGCCGCCATAGCCGGCACTAAAAGCGCCGACGAAAATCTGGAGAGGGCCGGTCACATGCCAAAGAGTGCGGGTCGTGCCTAGAATAAAGTCGGACAGCGGTGGCACAATCACTTTCTTTCTCGCGCTTGGCGCGGGCCGGCAAATGTGTCGACTTGCCACCGCGTTCCTGACGCAGAAGCAGGCCTTCAGCTATCTTCAAAAGAACCGAACGGAATTAGAGCGCGTCGCGCGGACTCGGCTGGCCCTAGGCGAGCTTGAAGACGGGATCGTCGTGCTCTCGATGCTTTAGATCGGGATCGATTTCGATGCCAGGCTTCCAGCGCGTTTGCGATCGGAAGCCGGTTGAGCGGGCTCCTAGTCGGAATCGTTTCCCGGCTTGGCTTCGCGGGCCAATCGCTCGGCTTTCAGCCGCTCCCGGTTCTCGTTGAAGGAGTTCTGGTCCTTCGCATAGTCATTCACCGGTTTTTGCGTTGTGGTTGGTTTGAACGCCTTGTTGGCTTCACGCTTGGCGCGATCAGGGGATTGATCTTTCAACATTTCGATCTCACTTTCATCAACGTTCGTGGTTCGACCGGGACGCGACGCCTTCGTCTCGCATCCTGCATGATTAGGCCTCGCCTTCCAGGGAGAAGGCGGCCAGTTCTTCAGCGGTATGCAGGTCTTTTGCGAGGCGTTCAGTCACTCGCTATGGCCGCGGCACGCCCGCATTTGAGAGCACACCGGTCGAGATAACAACGGCCGGCTGCCGCATCGGTTCCCCAAGATTAGTCCTTATTCGCTTTGGCGGGTCAACCCAGGAAACGTGCCGATTGCGCGACATGGTTCATCTCGGCGCCAGCAAAAAGGCCGCCAAAACCGGCGGCCTTCTGTATTCTCGGGTAGCTCCGCTTACTCCGCGGCCTGCTTCTGCGGCGGATCGAGCGCGCCGGACTTGTGGATGTCGGCGACCTGGTGGTCCGAGAAGCCGAGTACGCTGCGCAGGATCTCGTCGGTGTGCTCGCCGAGCAGCGGGGAGCGCTCCACGTCGCTTGGGGAGTCCGACAGCTTGATCGGGTTGCCGACCGAGATGTACTTGCCGCGGGTAGGGTGGTCGACCTCGACCACGGTGCCGGTCGCGCGCAGCGACTGGTCCTCGGCGATCTCCTTCATCGACAGGATCGGGCCGCAGGGGATGTCGTCCTTGTTGAGGATTTCCATCGCCTCGAACTTCGTCTTGGTCATCGTCCACTGTTCGATGCGGCCGAAGATCTCGTTCAGGCGCGGCAGGCGGACGGCCGGCTTGGCGTAGTTCGGATCGGTCTTCCAGGTCGGCTCGCCGATCACGTCGCAGATCTTCTCCCAGACCGGGGCCTGGGTGATGAAGTAGATGTAGGCGTTGGGATCGGTCTCCCAGCCCTTGCACTTCAGGATGCGGCCGGGCTGGCCACCGCCGGAATCGTTGCCGGCGCGCGGCACGGCATCGCCGAACGGAATGCCTTCGCCGAACTGGCTGTATTCCTTCAGTGGGCCATGGGCGAGGCGCTGCTGGTCGCGCAGCTTGACGCGCGCGAGGTTGAGCACGCCGTCCTGCATCGCGGCAGTGACCTTCTGGCCCTTGCCGGAATGGGTGCGATGATAGAGTGCGGTGACGATGCCGAGCGCCAGATGCAGACCGGTGCCGCTGTCGCCGATCTGTGCGCCGGTGACCAGCGGAAGACCGTCGCGGAAGCCGGTGGTGGAGGCGGCGCCGCCGGTGCACTGCGCGACGTTCTCATAGACCTTGCAGTCTTCGTACGGTCCGGGACCAAAGCCCTTGATCGAGGCGACGATCATCTTCGGGTTGATCGCCTGGATCTTCTCCCACGGGAAACCCATGCGGTCGAGCACGCCGGGGCCGAAGTTCTCGACCAGCACGTCGCACTTCTTGATCAGCTCGGTGAGGACTTCCTTGCCCTTGGGGTTCTTGGTGTCGAGCGTGATCGAGCGCTTGTTGTGGTTGAGCATGGTGAAATACAGGCTGTCCACGTTCGGGATGTCCTGCAGCTGGCCGCGGGTGATGTCACCCACGCCCGGACGTTCCACCTTGATCACGTCGGCGCCGAACCAGGCCAGCAGCTGCGTGCAGGTCGGTCCGGACTGGACGTGGGTAAAGTCGAGAATGCGAACGCCCTCAAGCGCCTTGGTCATCGTGTTGCTCCGTACTCTGTCTGCCCCTGCCAACCGCAGGGAATAAAGGGTTGAAGGGGAGGACTTACTTTTTCTTCTGCAGAACGCTCTGCGGATTGAGGTTGCCGATGCGGCCGCTCTCGGAACCTGCAGCCGGATCGATCACCGCGTTGATGAGCGTCGGCTTGCCCGAGGCCATCGCCTCGTTGACGGCGCGCTTGAGCTCGTCCGGCGAGGTCGCGTTCACGCCGACGCCGCCGAAGGCTTCCATCATCTTGTCGTAGCGCGCACCCTTGACGAACACCGTCGTCGCCGGATCGGCGTTGGCGCCGTTGACGTCGGTGCCGCGATAGATGCCGTCATTGTTGAAGATGACGATGCAGATCGGCAAATTGTAGCGGCAGATGGTCTCGACCTCCATGCCGGAGAAACCGAACGCGCTGTCGCCTTCCACCGCGAGCACGGGGTGGCCGGTCTCGAGCGTTGCCGCGATCGCCTGGCCCATGCCGATGCCCATCACGCCCCAGGTGCCGACGTCGAGACGCTTGCGCGGCTTGTACATGTCGATGACGCCGCGGGCGAGATCGAGCGTGTTGGCGCCCTCGTTGACGAGGATCGCCTCGGGATGATCCTTGATCACGTTCTTCAGCACGCCGAGCGCGCCGTGATAGTCCATCGGCGATTTGTTGTTCATGAGCTTCGGCGCCATCTTGGCGACGTTCTCTTCACGCTTGGTCGAAATCGCCTTGGTCCATTCGGTCGGCGGGGCGGTCCAGCCCGAAGCCATCGCCTGGTTGAAGGCGGAGACGACCGAGCCGATGTCGCCGACGACCGGTGCGACGATCTCGACGTTGGAGTCCATTTCCCTGGGCTCGATGTCGACCTGGATGAACTTCTTGGGCGCTTCGCCCCAGTTCTTGCCCTTGCCGTGCGAGAGCAGCCAGTTCAGCCGGGCGCCAATCAGCAGCACGACGTCGGATTCTTTCAGCACCGTCGAGCGAGCAGCACCTGCGCATTGCGGATGGGTGTCGGAGAGGAGGCCCTTGGCCATGCTCATCGGCAGGAAGGGGACGCCGCTCTTCTCGACGAAGGTTTTGATCTCCTCGTCGGCCTGCGCGTAGGCCGCGCCCTTGCCGAGGATGATGAGCGGACGTTTTGCGTTCTTCAACACATCAAGCGCGCGCTTGATGGAAGCGGGCGAGGGGATCTGCGCGGGAGCCGCGTCGATCACCTTGACCAGCGACTTCCGGCCGGCATCGGCGTTCATCACCTGGCCGAATAGCTTTGCCGGCAAATCGAGATAGACGCCGCCGGGACGGCCGGAGACGGCGGCACGGATGGCGCGGGCCAGGCCGATGCCGATGTCCTGGGCGTGCAGCACACGATAAGCCGCCTTGCACAGCGGCTTGGCAATCGCGAGCTGGTCCATCTCTTCGTAGTCGCCCTGCTGGAGGTCGACGATCTCGCGCTCGGAGGAGCCCGAGATCAGGATCATCGGGTAGCAGTTGGTGGTGGCGTGCGCGAGCGCGGTGAGACCGTTGAGGAAGCCTGGCGCGGAGACGGTGAGGCAGATCCCGGGCTTCTTGGTGAGGTAGCCGGCGATACCCGCCGCATAACCGGCGTTCTGCTCGTGGCGGAACGAGATCATGCGAATACCGGCCGCCTGCGCCATGCGGCCCAAATCCGTAATCGGGATGCCCGGCACATTATAGATCGTGTTGATGCCGTTCAGCTTGAGCGCGTCGATAACGAGATGAAAACCATCCGTCAATTCCTGCTCGGTGCCCGGTGCTTCGGACTTGGTCGCGGTATTCAGCATGGGCGTTGTCTCCCTGGTCTCAGCTACTGGGGCGAGTGCTTCGCCCTTCTGGTGAACGTTGCTAGTTGAATAATTCCTGGCCGTGCGCTTCGACGTAAGCAGCAAGGCCGAGGGTGTGGTCGCGGGCGCGCTTCTCGGCGAGCTCGGTGTCGCGCGCTTCCAGTGCTTCGATCATGCCGAGATGCTCGGGCAGCGAAGTCGCTGTGCGGTCCTTGCGTCCGATAGTCAGCTGGCGATAGCCGCGCACGTGCAGCAGGAGGTCGTTGGTGAGATCGACCAGCACCGACGATTCCGACAGCGAGATCAGCGCCTGGTGGAAGGCGATGTTGGCGCGCGAATATTCCTCGACGTGATCCTCGGGCAGGCGGTCCTTGCCAAAGTCCTTGAAGTAGTCGCGCAGCGCCGTGATGTCTTTCTTGCGCGCGGTGGTGGTGATGAGGCGGGCCGCCATGCTTTCCAGCGCCGCCCAGGCGCGGATCATGTCCACGATCTCGGTCTTGGTCCTTCGCACCACCATGATGCCGCGGCGCGGAACCGTTTTCACGAGACCGTCCTGCTCGAGCATCGCGATGGCTTCGCGGATCGGCGTGCGGCTCACACCCAGGCGTTCTGACAGCGCGCGCTCGTCGAGCATCACCGGCTCGGGCGTCGAGTAGATGTCCATCTTGAGGATAGCTTGCTTCAAGGCGTCATACGCCTTGTTCTTGAAGCTGCTCTCCGGGGCAATACGAACGATTGCGATATCTGCCTCGGCCATGTTCGGCAACGCCTTGGTTGGTTTCCGCAGTGACACGACGAATCTCCTCCAGTGGGAGTCGTCTTTTACAGGAATATTGACCGGAAAGTTTTTGGCATACCAAATACCAGAATGTCAAGCTGCCTATTTTTCGCAGCATTCTAAGGTGCGCTGCAGCTTGACAAGTTGGCTTCTGGCATACCAAATGCCATCGCCAGCCATTTTTGATCCAAAGCTGCGGAGTAGTCTCAGGCTTACGCCACTCCGCTCCGCGACATGGAACAGAGCGCGGCGATTGGCAAGCATCACGGGCAGCCGCAACACGCGCGCGCTTTGAGAAAGAACTAAGGTCCAGGGAGAAGCCACATGTCCAATTCCAAAGATGCCGTCCGCAAGGTGCTTGACCAGGTCAAGGCGGACAACCGCACCAGCCTGACCGCGCCGGAAGGCAAGCTGGTCTGCGACGCCTACGGCATTCCGGTGCCGAAGGAGGGCGTGGCGAAGTCGGCCGGCGAGGCTGGCAAGATGGCCTCGTCCATGGGCTTCCCGGTGGTGATGAAGATCGTCTCGCCGGACATTCTCCACAAGACCGAAGCCGGCGGCGTCATCGTCGGCCTCAAGACGGCCGAAGACGCCGAGAAGGCCTACGACACCATTCTCGGCAACGCCAAGAAGTACAAATCCGATGCCAAGATCGAGGGCGTCCAGGTGCAGCAGATGCTGGCCGGCGGCACCGAAGTGATCGTCGGGTCGATCACCGACGCTTCGTTCGGCAAGCTGGTTGCCTTCGGCCTTGGCGGCGTGCTGGTCGAGGTCCTGAAGGACATCACCTTCCGCCTGGCGCCCGCGACCAAGCAAGACGCGCTGTCGATGCTCGACGGCATCCAGGCGCATGAGATTTTGAAGGGCGTTCGCGGCGGCGAGCCGGTGAACCGCACGGCGCTTGCGGATATCATCGTCAAGGTCTCGCAGCTCGTCACTGATTTCCCCGAGATGGTCGAGCTCGATCTCAACCCGGTGTTCGCGACGGCAAAGGACGCGATCGCCGCCGACGTCCGCATCGTCGTCGATTTCGCTTACGTGCCCAAGCCGAAGCCGCGCCCGACCGAAGAGATCGTCGCGGCCATGAGCCGCATCATGCAGCCGAAGGCGGTTGCCGTGGTCGGTGCCTCGGCCGAAGACGGCAAGATCGGCAATTCCGTGATGAAGAACCTCATCAACGGCGGCTACAAGGGCGACATCTACCCGATCCATCCCAAGGCCGCCGAAATCCTCGGCTACAAGGCGTATAAGAGCGTCAAGGACGTGCCGGGCGTGATCGACACCGCGGTGTTCGCGATTCCCGCGAAGTTCGTGGCCGCGGCGCTGACCGAATGCGGCGAGAAGAAAATTCCCGGCGCGGTTCTGATTCCGTCGGGCTTCGCGGAAGCCGGCGCGCCGGAGCTCCAGGCCGAGATCGTCGAGGTCGGCAAGAAATACGACATCCGCCTGATGGGGCCGAACATCTACGGCTTCTACTACACGCCGGCCAATCTCTGCGCGACCTTCTGCACCGCCTACGACGTCAAGGGCCACGCGGCGCTGTCATCGCAGTCGGGTGGCATCGGCATGGCCATCATCGGTTTTTCGCGCTCGGCAAAAATGGGTGTGTCGGCCATCGTCGGTCTCGGCAACAAGTCCGATATCGACGAGGACGATCTGCTCGCCTTCTTCGAGCAGGATCCGAACACCAACCTGATTGCGCAGCACTGCGAGGATCTCAAGGACGGCCGCGCCTTTGCCGAAGCCGCAAAACGCGTCTCCAAGAAGAAGCCTGTCATCGTGCTCAAGGCCGGCCGCACCTCCGCCGGTGCGAAGGCAGCCTCGTCGCACACCGGCGCGCTCGCCGGCAACGACAAGATCTACGAGGACGTCCTGGCGCAGTCCGGCGTGATCCGCGCCCGCTCGCTGCGGCAGCTGCTCGAGTTCGCGCGCGGCGTGCCGGTGCTGCCGACGCCCAAGGGCGAGAACGTCCTGATCATCACCGGTGCAGGCGGCTCGGGCGTGCTGCTGTCGGACTCCTGCGTCGACAACGGCCTGTCGCTGATGTCGATGCCGCCGGATCTCGATGCGGCCTTCCGCAAGTTCATCCCGCCGTTCGGCGCGGCCGGAAATCCTGTGGACATCACCGGTGGCGAGCCGCCGATCACCTACGTCAACACGGTCAAGCTCGGCCTGACGGACGAGCGCATCCATTCGCTGATCCTCGGCTACTGGCACACTATCGTCACGCCGCCGATGGTGTTCGCCCGTAACATGGTCGAGGTGAAGAAGGAGATGGAGGCGAAGGGTTTTGTGAAGCCGATCGTCGCCTCGCTCGCCGGCGACGTCGAGGTCGAGGAAGCCGCCGAATATCTCTACCAGAACGGCATCCCGGCCTATGCCTATTCGACCGAACTGCCGGTCGAGGTCCTGGGCGCCAAGTACAAATGGGCGCGCGGGGCAGGGCTGCTCTGACACGAGGACTTTCACCTCTCTCCGCACGCGGAGAGAGGTGACAATTGTCAGGTCGCGATGGGCAAGAACGTGATCCGGCGCAAATCGCTCGAGCCTCGATCGTCGGAGGCAGACCACGACGCGCGCGACGGCGGTGTGCAGTCCGTCGGCCGCGCGCTGTCGATCCTCGAGACGCTGGCCGAGGACGACGAAGGCTATCGCCTCAGCGATCTCGCCGTCCGCACCGGCCTGTCGGCCTCAACCGTGCACCGCCTGCTGGCGACGCTGGAAAGCCGCCGCTTCGTGCAATTCGACCGCGCCGAATCCAAATGGCATGTCGGTGTGCGCAGCTTCACGGTCGGCGCGAGCTTTGCCCGACGGCGCAATTTCAGCGCCCAGGCCATTCCCTATTTGCGCAAGCTGCGCGATCTCACCCGCGAGACCGCCAATCTCGCCGTCGTCGACGACGAGTTCATCATCGTGCTGACCCGGATGGAGAGCCGCGAGATCATGCGCTCGCTGACCAAGGTCGGCGGTCGCGTCGCCATGGTGACATCGGGTGTCGGCAAGGCGGTGCTTGCGACCTACTCCGACGAGGACGTCAGTGCCGTCATCCGCCATCACGGCATGCCACGCCTGACCGAGAAATCCATCGTGCGACCGAGCGATCTGTTCAGGGAGCTCGCGACCATCCGCAAGCAGGGTTTTGCAGTGGATGATGAAGAGGCCGAGATGGGTCTGCGCTGCGTCGCAGCCGTGGTCTACAGCCCCAGCGCCGAGCCGCTCGCCGCGATCTCGGTGTCCGGCTTGACCAGCCGCGTCACCGACGGCCGGCTGCCCGAGATCGGCCGCGTGGTGCGGGACGTCGCGGCGGAACTGACGGCAGCGCTTGGCGGCGTGATGCCGGCGGCAAAGCCGGGTTGAGCCAGGCCTGCGCTCCATCGCCACCTTGCGGGAGAAATCAGCTCTGGCGGCAAGAGCCCCGACATCGGTATATCCGTCCACCGTTGTCGCGTCCTTTTGGGGAAAGTCATGCCGTCAGAGCTCCGTTCGCCCCGTCTCGCCGTCCTGATTGATGCCGACAATGCTTCGGCCAAGATCGCGGATGGACTGTTCGAGGAGATCGCCAAGATCGGCGAGGCCAGCGTCCGCCGTATCTACGGCGATTTCTCCAATGCCAGGTCCAGGGGCTGGGCCGACATCCTGTCGAAACACGCCATCATCCCGCAGCAGCAATTCGCCTATACGACGGGAAAGAATGCATCCGACATAACGCTGGTCATCGACGCGATGGACCTGCTTCACAGCGGCCGGTTCGATGGCTTCTGCCTGGTGTCGTCCGACAGCGACTTTACCCGTCTTGCCGCCCGTATCCGCGAGCAGGGCGTCGATGTCTTTGGGTTCGGCGAGCAGAAGACGCCGGAAAGCTTCCGGCAGGCCTGCCGAAGGTTCGTCTATACGGAGAACCTGCTTCCCGCCCCCGCGAACACGCAGGATGCGGCGGCGAGGTCAGCGCCACTTCAGCCGCCCGATGGGGCAACCCCCATCATCAAGAGGGTCATCACCCAGATGGAGAGCGAAGACGGCTGGGTCACGCTCGGAGAGGTCGGGCGGCAGCTTGCCAATCTGGCGTCCGATTTCGATCCGAGGACGTTCGGTTTCCGCAAGCTGAGTGACCTCGTGCGGAAGACAAACTCCTTCGAGATCGATGAGCCGAAGGGGCGGTCGATGCGGATTCGGGTCAAGCCTGCTGCCGCACCACCGTCGAAAACGCGGAACCCGCGCAGAAGGTCAGGGACGGCAGGCGTTCCACCCAAGGCGTAAGCAGGCGTGCTGTTATATTTGAGCTTGCCCGGTCTGGCTCAGGGCGTAACCATCGCGGGGCCGTAACATCCCGCGAGAGCGCTCATGACAAAACTCACCCGCTTTGCCGTCGCGCCGCTGCACGCGATGACGCGGCGTCTGGCCGATGTCGCCTCCGCGCGGGTCGCGCCCGATCTCGTCATATCAGGTGCGCGGGTGCTCTCGACCTATTCCGAGCGCATCCACGCGAACCGCGAGGTCTGGATTACCGGGGGGCGCATTGCGGCGGTGAAGCCGGCGGGTGCTGCGAAGCGATTCTTCGGCAACGTGCCGCTGTACGACGCCGCCGGCGGCATCATCGCGCCCGGCCTGGTCGATCCGCACATCCACATCGAATCCTCGATGGTGACGGCCTGCGCCTATGCCGAGGCGGCACTGCTCAACGGCACCACCACGATCTTCTGCGACAGCCACGAGATCGGCAACGTCATGGACGTCGCCGGCGTTGAGGCCATGTTGGAGGACGCGCGCGAAGCCCCGCTTTCGATCTTCCTGACGGTGCCGAGCACGGTACCGGCCACCTCGGCCGCACTGGAGACTGCGGGCGGCGACCTCACGCCGGACAAGATCGCCGGCCTGTTCGACCGCTGGCCGGAAGCAGTCGGGCTCGGCGAGAAGATGGATTTTGTGCCTGTTACCATGGGCGATGAACGCAGCCACGCCATCCTCGCCGCCGCCCTGAAGCGCGGGCGACCGGTGTCCGGCCATGTCTATGGCCGCGAATTCGTCGCGGCCTATGCGGCATCCGGCGTCACCGACACCCATGAGGCGATCGACCGCGACATCGCCGACGATTTGCTCGATGCCGGCGTCTGGGTGTTTTTGCGTGGCGGCCCGCCGACCACGCCATGGCACTCGCTGCCGCAGGCGATCCGCACCATCACCGAGCTCGGCGCCTCGCACAAGCGCACCGCCGTGTGCACCGATGACCGCGACGCCGATGATCTGCTGCTGTTCGGCCTCGACTGGGTGGTGCGGGAGGCGGTGAAGGCGGGAATGTCGCCCGAGCAGGCCTGGTCAATGGGGTCGCTGCATGGTGCGACGCGCTTTGGCATCGATGGCGATATCGGCGGGTTCGGCGGCGGCCGCCGCGCCGATCTGGTGTTGGTAGACGACAATCTCAGGCCGCAATGCACCTGGTACGGTGGCGAACTCGTGGTCGAGCACCGTAAGATCACGCCGAAGCTCGATCAGGCGCTGTCGCAGCGTTATCAATATCCGAAGGCGGCATATGCGACCGTGAAGCTGCCCGAGAAGGTCAAGTTGACGCCGGAGTTGCCGGCGAAAGCCTGTACCGTCAACGCGATCAAGACCGCGCTGCCCGGCATCACGCTGATCCATGAGAAGATCGCGATCGAGCCCGCAAAAGACTGGCCGTCGCTGTTTGCGCGCTACGGCCTGTGCTTCGTTACGGTGGTCGAGCGCCACGGCAAATCGGCCGGCAACGTCGCCTATGGCTTGCTGAAGGATTTTGGCCTGAAGCGCGGGGCGGTAGCCTCCAGCGTCGGGCACGACAGCCACAACATCATCGTTGCCGGAACCAACGAGGCCGATATGCAGGCGGCGATATCGGCCATCAAGGCACAGCACGGCGCCGTCTGTGTCGTCGCCGACGGCAAGGTGAGGGCGCTGGTGCCGCTGCCAATCGCCGGGCTCTTGTCCGACAAGCGCGTCACGGAGGTGGCCGAGGAGGTCAAAGCTCTGAAGAAGGAATGGGCGGAGGCCGGCTGCACCATCCCCTACATGGGCTTCAATTTGATTCCGCTATCGGTCATTCCGGAAATTCGCCTCACCGACAAGGGTCTCGTGCTGGTGCCGCAGATGGAGCTGGCGCCGCTGTTCGAGTGAGCGCTTTCACGCGTTTCTCGACCTAACCGATTGAGACCGCCGCGTTTTTTCCGCGGCTGCCGCATCGTGGAAAATAAAATCGAACTCGTTGAGATCGTATCCTGCGCGCCCGATGATCTCGCTCAGCCAAATGCAACCGAGCGAGGTCCGATATGGCGAAAATGCGAGCCATCGATGCTGCCGTGCGAATTCTGGAGAAGGAAGGCATCTCGACTGCCTTCGGCGTTCCCGGGGCCGCGATCAATCCGCTCTACTCGGCGCTGAAGAAGCGCGGTTCGATCCGCCATATCCTGGCGCGGCATGTCGAGGGTGCCTCGCACATGGCCGAGGGCTACACGCGGGCCAAGGCCGGCAACATCGGCGTCTGCATCGGAACCTCGGGGCCGGCGGGCACCGACATGATCACCGGGCTTTATTCGGCGATCGCCGATTCCATCCCGATCCTCTGCATCACCGGACAGGCGCCACGGGCGCGGCTCTACAAGGAAGATTTCCAGGCCGTCGACATCGAGTCGATCGCAAAGCCCGTAACGAAATGGGCGGTGACCGTGCGCGAGCCCGCGCTGGTGCCCCGCGTGTTCAGCCAGGCTTTTCACGTGATGCGCTCCGGCCGCCCGGGGCCGGTGCTGATCGACATGCCGCTCGACGTGCAACTCGCCGAGATCGAGTTCGACGACGAGACCTACGAGCCACTGCCGGTCTACAAGCCCACCGCGACGCGCAAGCAGGTCGAGAAGGCGCTGGAGATGCTCAACGCCGCCGAGCGGCCGCTGATCGTGGCGGGCGGTGGCGTCATCAATGCGGACGCCTCCGACCTGCTGGTCGAGTTTGCCGAGATCGCGAATGTTCCGGTGGTGCCGACGCTGATGGGGTGGGGGGCGATCCCCGACGACCACGTGCTGATGGCCGGCATGGTCGGCCTTCAGACCAGCCATCGTTACGGCAACGCCACGATGCTCGAATCCGATTTCGTGCTCGGCATCGGCAACCGCTGGGCCAACCGTCACACCGGCTCGGTCGAGACCTACACCAAGGGTCGCACCTTCGTGCATGTCGACATCGAGCCGACCCAGATCGGGCGCGTGTTCAATCCCGATCTCGGCATCGTCTCGGATGCGAAGGCCGCGCTCGAACTGTTCGTCACCGTCGCCAGGGAGTGGCGCCGGTCAGGCAGGTTGCGCGAGCGCCAGGCGTGGCCCGCGGCCTGCCGCGATCGCAAGAAGACGATGCTGCGCAAGAGCCATTTCGACAACGTCCCGATCAAGCCCCAGCGCGTCTACGAGGAGATGACCAAGGCGTTTGGCCGTGACACCTGCTACGTTTCGGTGATCGGCCTGTCGCAAATCGCCGGCGCGCAGTTCCTCGGCGTTTACAAGCCGCGTAACTGGATCAATGCCGGGCAGGCGGGGCCGCTCGGCTGGACGCTGCCCGCCGCCCTCGGCGTGCGCGCGGCGTGTCCGGATCGCGACATCGTCGCGCTCTCCGGCGACTACGATTTCCAGTTCCTGATCGAGGAGCTCGCGGTCGGCGCGCAGTTCAATCTGCCCTACATCCACGTCGTCGTGAACAATTCCTATCTCGGGCTGATCCGCCAGGCCCAGCGTGGCTTCGACATGGACTATCACGTCCAGCTCTCCTTCGATAACATCAACGCGCCCGAGCTCGGTGGCTACGGCGTCGATCACGTCGCGGTCGCCGAAGGCCTCGGTTGCAAGGCGATTCGCGTCACCGATCCCAAGGATTCGCAGGCCGCGTTCGCGACCGCGCGCGAATGGATGGCGAAGTACCGCGTGCCCGTGATGGTCGAGTTCATCCTCGAACGCGTCACCAACATCGCGATGGGCACGGAGATCGACAACATCGTCGAGTTCGAGGAGGTGCTGGATCTGCCGCTCGACGAGGTCGAGAGCGCGCGGTCCGGCGTGCTGCAGCCGGCGGAATAGGGAACAGCATCATGCCGAAATTCGCCGCCAACCTCACCATGCTCTTCAACGAGATGCCGTTCGTGGACCGCTTCGCTGCGGCCAAGGCGGCGGGCTTCTCCGGGGTCGAATATCTCTTTCCCTATGATTTCGACAAGGCGCTTTTGCGCGAGCAGCTCGACAGCCATGGGCTGACGCAGGTGCTGCACAATCTGCCGGCCGGCAACTGGGCCGCAGGCGAGCGCGGCATCGCGATCCTGCCCGATCGCGTCGCCGAATTCCGCGACGGCGTGTTTCGCGCCATCGACCATGCCAAGGCGCTCGATTGCGAGCAGCTCAACTGCCTCGTCGGCATCGCGCCAGTGGACGCCGATCCGCGCGAGCTGAACGAGACGCTGGTCGGGAATTTGCGCTTCGCGGCCTCGACGCTGGCGCGGGAGAACATCAAGCTGCTGGTCGAGCCGATCAACACGCTCGACATTCCCGGCTTCTTCCTCAACGGCACCGAGCAGGCCGTGCAGCTCATCTCGGAGGTGCGGTCGAACAATCTGTTCGTCCAGTACGACATCTATCACATGCAGATCATGGAGGGTGACCTCGCCCGTACCATGCAGGAATATCTCCCCCAGATCGCCCACATCCAGCTCGCCGACAATCCCGGCCGCCACGAACCGGGCACCGGCGAGATCAACTATCCCTTCCTGTTCCGCCATCTCGACGCGATCGGTTATCGTGGCTGGGTCGGCTGTGAGTACAAGCCGCGCACCACGACGCTGGAAGGCCTGTCCTGGCATGCGGCGCAGACATTCGAGACCTGAGGAAATTTGGACATGATCGACATCGGCTTCATCGGACTTGGCACCATGGGACGACCGATGGCCGGCCATCTTCTGGCCGCAGGACATCGCGTTCTCCTGCATGACGTCGCGCCTGTCGCGGCGGAGCTGATCGCGGCTGGCGGCGTTGCCTGCAAGTCGAGCAAGGAGGTCGCAGAGGAGGCGGATGCCGTCATCATCATGGTGCCCGATACGCCGCATGTGGAAGCCGTGCTGTTCGGCACGGACGGCGTCGCGAGCGGCATCTCCAAGGGCAAGATCGTGGTCGACATGAGCTCGATCTCGCCGCTGGCGACCAAGGAGTTCGCAAAGAGGATCGAGGCGCTCGGCGCGGATTATCTCGACGCACCGGTTTCGGGCGGGGAGGTCGGTGCCAGGGCGGCAAGCCTCACCATCATGGTCGGCGGGCCCGAGCGTGCCTTCAGCGCCATGAAGCCGATCTTCGATCGCATGGGAAAGAACGTCACCCGGGTCGGCGCCAATGGCGACGGCCAGACAACGAAGGTCGCCAACCAGATCATCGTTGCGTTGACGATCGAGGCGGTGAGCGAAGCGCTGCTGTTCGCGTCGAAAGCCGGCGCCGATCCGGCACTGGTGCGGCAGGCCCTGATGGGCGGCTTTGCCTCGTCGCGGATACTCGAAGTGCATGGCGAGCGCATGGTGAAGCGCAATTTCGATCCCGGTTTCCGCATCGAGCTGCACCAGAAGGATCTCAACCTCGCGCTTGAAGGCGCTCGCGCGCTCGGCCTGTCGTTGCCGAGCACGGCGGTGGCGCAGCAATTGTTCTCGTCCTGCACCGCGCATGGCGGCAAGGGCTGGGATCACTCGGCGATGGTGCGGGCGCTGGAACTGATGGCTGGCCACGAGATCGCCGCGGCCCGAACTGTTACGGGGTAATCATCTCCGGATCTGGCGCGTCTTTCGCCACGGGGAACCGGAACAATGCTCCGGCCCCGCGGTTGAAGGCGCACAACAATCACTGGAGACATCAGGACATGAAAACCCGTCTTGCGATTTCGTTGGCTGCCGCGTCGCTGCTGGCGTCGAGCGCAGCCTTTGCTCAGTCGACGACCGCCGAGGGCGCCGCGAACGGTGCACGTGCGGGCGGCGACATCGGCGGCCCGGTTGGCGCGATGGTCGGCGGCACCGTCGGTGCAGCGGTCGGTGCCGGTCTGGAAATTCCGAATGCGATCCTGGGCGGAATCCCGCGTAGCGATTCCGTCGTCGTCGAGGATCGCGTCGTTGTCGGCGAGCCGTTGCCGCCGACCGTTGTGCTGCGCCCCGTTCCGAACTACACCGAGTATCGCTATGCAGTCGTCAACGATCGCCGCGTGATCGTCGAGCCGCGCACACGCCGCGTCGTCAAGATCATCGACTGATCGATCAGAGTCTAGGCTTGAACAGTTGGGCCCTGCGGAGCGTCACTCCGCGGGGCCTTCGCTCGTCAGAGCCGAATTGGCGCGGAAGCGCGTCATGACCCAATCGACGGCGGCCGCGAGCGCAAACCCGATGCAGGCCGTGCCGGCATCGACCAAAAAATCCTCCAGCCGCGCATGCCGCCCCGGCGCCCAGAATTGCATCAGTTCGAGCACGCCGATCAGAATCACCGCCACGGCAGCCACGGCCCAGCGACGGTTCCGGTAAGCCAGGCCGAAGGCCAATCCGACGAGAACAAAGGCGAGGGCATGCTCGCCGTCCTGGCCGAGGTCGGAATGGGGCCGCAGGCCGGGCGGGCCGAGCGTTGCGAAAGTGACGGCGGCTGCGAGCAGCCACGCAAAAAAGCGGATGAAAATGGACATACGCCCCGCTTAGCATGGATTTGCCGCGCCTGCAGTGAGGCAGGGATCAGATCGCCGTGTGGTTAATGACGAAACGTTAAAGTGCCTCGCGCACGCCAAGGCCGTGCATGAAGCGTTCCCGGATCTGCACGGGATCGCGCCGGGTGGCGCCGACGCCCGGCTTGTCGTCGATGCGGACGGCGATCAGGCTCGGCCCGGAGGCCGCCATAGCTTCCTCGACCAGCCGCTCGAAATCCTCTTCGTCCGCGGCCCAGGCGCTGTTGGCAAGCCCCGAGCCGGTGGCGATGGCGACGATGTCAGCCACGTTCGCGGCCGGTGTCGGCTGCGCGCCGGTGATCTGGTAGATGCCGTTGTCCATCACGATCATGATGAGGTTCTCAGGCTTCAACGCCGCAATCGTCGAGAGCGCGCCGAGCTGCATCAGCAGCGAGCCGTCGCCTTCGAGTGCAAAGACGTGCCGGTCCGGCTGCGCCAGCGCCACCCCCAGCGCGATCGGAAAGGCAAGCCCCATGCTGCCGAGCATGTAGAAATTCTGCGGACGGTGGCCGGCGGCCCAGAGATCGAAATTGGTGTTGCCGATGCCGCCGATCACGGCTTCCTCGCGCTTGAGTTTCGCGATCAGGCGCGAGGTGACGTCGAAGCGGTTCATCACTTTGGTGTTGCGCGCGTCTGTATTCATTTGGGCCGGCCTCACTTGTCGAAAGTCTTGCCGCCCGTGAGCAGCGGGTTGAGGATCAGCGCCACCGGCGCCTGTGTCGTGATGGCCTGCTTGATCGAACGGTCGGCGATGAATTCGAGCTCGTCGAGCCGGGTGATGGTGTGATGCTCGAGCGCCAGCGAATCCAGCACCGGACGCATGGTGCGGCAGACCAGCGACTGGCCGTAGTTGAACTCGCCGAGCGTGCCGCGCTCGGACACGAACATGATCAGCGGGATCTGGTAGGGCACCGCGAGCGAGGCCAGCACGTTGGCGAGCGTGGCAAAGCCGGAGGTCTGCATCAGCACCGCAGCCCGCCGTCCGCCCATCCATGCGCCCGAGACGATGCCGACGGCTTCCTCCTCACGGGCGGTGGCAAAGGTGGTGAAGAAGGGATCGGCGTGCAGGTTCTTGATCAGCGGCGTCAGCACGCGGTCGGGCACGTAAGGGATGAGGCTGATCTCGTTCCGCTTCAGGGTTTGCAGGACGATGCCGTGCCAGCTCTTGTCACTGGAGGTCTGCACCGCCTCGGATGAGGTATGTTGCTCCGCAATCGCCATTGCGTTCTCCCTTCAGCCGCGCATGCTTCTTGGTCTTGGCCATTGCCTTAGGCGTCGTCTTGGCCGTCGCGGCGGTATCCCGAACTTGACGCGGCGGGCGGGATTGTCAACATGTCCGGACTGCACCGTGATCTGCGCCAGACGGCCTGCCGCGACCGGTACCGACGTGTCATAAGCGGCATAACAAGAGAACGGAGGAACGCATGACAGGAGCGCGCGCTGCGCTGGCCCTGCGTATCTCCTGGAGAGAGCCGGAAGGGTCCTGATGTCCGTCAACAGCAAGCGTGTCTTCTACGTCAAATATCTGGCCAATCCGATTTATATCGACATCCTGAAGGCGCGGCCCGACGTCCGGCTCGATCGCATCGAGAACGAAAGCTCCGAGGATTTCTACGCGCCGATCCTGAGCGCGGCCCATGTCTACCAGATCGGGGCTGCTCGCGATGAACTCGCGACGCATTTCCATGTTGACGCCGCCTTCCTGAAGCGTACGCCGAACCTCCTGCTCGTTTCCAGCAACGGCGCGGGCTTCGATCCTGTCGACGCCGAAGCGTGCACCGATGCGGGCGTGCTCGTCGTCAACCAGTCCGGCGGCAACGCGCATTCGGTCGCCGAGCATGCGCTGGCGATGATGCTGACGCTGTCCAAGCGCATCATCCAGTCCGACCGCAAGCTTCGCAGGGAGCCCAACGTCAATCGCAACGAACTCGTCGGTAACGAGGTCGAGCACAAGACCGTCGGCATCATCGGGCTCGGCAATGTCGGCCGCCGCATCGCCGCGCTGTGCAAGGGCCTGCTCGGCATGAAGGTGCTGGCCTATGATCCGTATCTCACGGCCGAGGTGATGTCCGAGCGAGGCGGGGAGAAGGTCGAACTCGACGAGCTGCTGCGCCGCGCCGATTTCGTTTCGATCTCCTGTCCCCTCAACAAGGGCAGCCGCAACTTGATCAGCGTGCGCGAGTTCGCGCTGATGCAGCCGCATGCGTATTTTGTCACCACGGCCCGGGGCTTCATTCACGACGAGGACGCGCTGCTCCAGGCGTTGCGCGACAAGCGCATCGCGGGTGCCGGCCTCGACGTCTGGTCCAAGGAGCCGCCGCCGCCGGAGCATCCGCTGCTGCAGTTCGACAACGTGCTGGCGAGCCCGCATACCGCAGGCGTCACGATCGAGGCGCGCCAGAACATGGGCCGCATCGCCGCCGAGCAGGTGCTGGACACGCTCGACGGCAAACGCCCGCCGCGCATCATCAATCCCGAGGTTTGGCCGCGCTATGCCGAGCGCTTCAAGCAGGCGTTCGGGGTAACGCCGGGGTAGGGTTAGGAGCTTGCCATTCCGGGGCAGCGTGGAACCGCCTACCGGCCTTGATGCGCGTCAAATTCTCCCTCCCTCATTCAGGCTAAATGGTATTAGAGTGTCGCCGGGGCTGGCCGTGGCAGCAGGAGGTCCCATGTCAACTTATGTCGTCAGATTCATGAAGGACGTGCTCGGCCAGTACGGCCGGCAGATCGAGGTGTGCCAGGGCTCGCTCGAGATCGACGCCACCGACGAGAACGAGGCCAGGGAGCGGGCGAAGGCGAGGTTTTGCAAGGACCAGGCCTTGCACCACTGGTCGCTGCATGCCGACCGCATCCAGGTCAGGCCGGCTGACTTTCCGTCGTGAGGTCTAGCGGCCGGCTCCGAGCGACCGCTGCAACGTCTCAGTCGAGCACTTTGTCCAATGTAATCGGGAAGCGGCGGATGCGTTTGCCGGTGGCGTGATAGACGGCGTTCGCGATCGCGGCGGGGACGCCGACGATGCCGATCTCGCCCAGTCCCTTGATGCCGAGCGCGTTGATGTGCGCGTCCGGCTCGTCGACGAAGATCACGTCGATGTCGTGAACATCCGCATTCACCGGGATGTGGTACTCGGCGATGTTCGCGTTCATGATCCGGCCGAAGCGGTGGTCCATCACCGTCTCCTCGTGCAGGGCCATCCCGATCCCCCAGACCACGCCGCCCATGATCTGGCTGCGGCCGGTCTTGGTGTTGAGAATCCGCCCGGCCGCGATTGCGCTCACGACCCGCGTGACGCGGATGACGCCAAGCAATTCGTCCACCTTGACCTCGGCAAAGACGGCCGAATGGGTATTGCGTGCGTGCTTCTTGTCCTCACCGAACTGGTTGAGCTTTTCCTTCTCGATACGTTCGACGCCGCCATGGCGCATCGCGTCGGCGATCGAGACCGCACGGCGGTTGTCGCTGGCCCTGGCAATGCTGCCGTCGGTCAGCACCGTATCGGCCAACTCGGCGCCGGCGAGCGGCGAGCCATGAATTTTCCCGGCCAAGCGCAACAGCTCCTTGCGCACCTCTTCAGCGGCTGCGAGCACCGCATGCGCGCTCGATGCGGCCATCCAGGAGCCGCCCTCGACCGGCGCCTGCGGCAGAGTGGAATCGGCAAGCCGGACGCTGATGTTCTCGATCGGCAGGCCGAGCGCATCGGCCGCGACCTGCGCCACGATGGTGTAGGTACCGGTGCCGATGTCGGATGCGGCGCAGGACACTTCGGCATGTCCGTTCGACGTCAGCACGATGCGCACCGCGACCGGCATCTGCAACGCTTCCCACACGCCCGTCGCCATGCCCCAGCCGACCAGCTCTTTGCCATCGCGCATCGAGCGCGGCGCAGGATTGCGTCTGCTCCAGCCGAAGGCGTCCGCGCCGCGCGCATAGCATTCGCGCAACTGCTTGCTCGTGTAGGGGAGGTTTTCGCTCTGGTCGCGATCCGAATAGCACTTCAGCCGCAGTTCGATCGGGTCGAGCTTGAGCGCGACGGAGAGCTCGTCCATGGCGCATTCGAGGGCGCAGACGCCCGACGCCGCGCCCGGTGCGCGCATGTCGCAGGGGGTCGAGACGTCGAGGTGGACGAGCTTGTGGGAGAAACGGCTGTTCGGGCTGCTGTAGAGCTGTTCTGCCCAGCCGGTGTCATTGCGTGCGAAATCCTCGTAGCGGGAGGTGACGGCAATCGCCTCGTGCGTGACTGCATCGAGCGTACCGTCGGATTTTGCGCCGAGGCCGACGCGCTCGATCGTCATCGGCCGGTAGCCGAGCCCGTACATCTGCTGCCGCGTCAGCACGACGCGAACAGACCGCTTCAGTGCGAGCGCGCCAAGCGTTGCCAGCACCACCTGGTATTGCGGCCGCAAGCCGGAGCCGAAGGCGCCGCCGACATAAGGCGAGGCCACGCGAATGTCATCCGGCTTCTTGTCGAACACGCCGCAGAGAAATTTGTGGACGTTTTGAACGCCCTGCGTCTTGTCGTAGATCGTGAGCTTGCCATTGCTGTCCCAGATCGCCGTGGTCGCATAGAGCTCCATCGGGTTGTGATGCTCTGTTGGAATCACGTACTCCGCCTCGTGGCGCACGCGGGCTTGGGCAAGAGTTGCTGCGGCGTCGCCGCGCGGCTTATGCGGCTTGTCCATCTCGGCAGCCTTGCCGCGCTCGCCCTCGAGGTCGGTCGCAAAGCCGCGCTGCTCATACTCGACCCGCACCAGTGTGGCCGCGAATTTCGCGGTTTCCCAGTCCTCCGCCACGACCAACGCAATCGGCTGGCCGTTGAACTTGACCGTGTCGTCGTAGAGTGGACGGAAAGGCGAACCCTCCGGTGCAACCTCGTCCCTCCACGCCTCGTCCTTGTCGGCGAGCGGCGGACGGTTCGCATGCGTAAGCACGTCGAGCACGCCCTTGACCTGCAGCGCCGCACTGGTGTCGAGGCGGGCAATGCGCCCGCATGGAATGGTGGCCTCGACGACGAAGCCATGGAGGAGTCCGTCGGCCGGGAATTCGCCGGCGTATTTGGCGGCGCCGGTGACTTTGGCCCGGCCGTCGACACGCGACGTTGGCGTTCCGATATAGGCGTTCATCGGTCCCTCACGCGATCTTCTTGTGGGCCTGGGATTGCGGCGTGGCATTCGCCGCCTGTGTCAGCGTCCGCACGATGGCGCGGCGTGCGAGCTCGACCTTGAAGCCGTTATGTGAGCGGGTCGTAGCTCCCTGGAGCAAGAGATCCGCGGCGCGCGAGAAATGATCGGGCGTCGCGGCCTGGCCGCGCAACGCCGCTTCGGCTTCGAGGCTGCGCCAGGGCTTGTGAGCCACGCCGCCGAGCGCCATCCGTGCCCCGCTGATCGCGTTGCCTTCCAGTTCGAGCGCGGCAGCGACCGAGACCAGAGCAAAAGCATAGGACATCCGGTCGCGAATTTTCAGATAGCTGTAGTTTTGAGCGAAGCCGCGGGCCGGGAGCTCGATTCCCGTGATGATCTCGCTGGTACCGAGATTGGTGTCGACATGAGGCGTGTCGCCGGGAAGCCGGTGGAAATCGGTCAGCGCGATGGTGCGCTCGCCGGAGCGGCCTGCGATGTGCACCAGCGCCCCAAGTGCAGCCAGCGCCACGCTCATGTCGGACGGGTTGGTCGCGATGCAGGCGGCGCTCGTACCGAGGATCGCATGGTTGCGATTGAGGCCGTCCATTGCCGAGCAGCCGCTGCTGGGACGTCGCTTGTTGCAGGGCGTGGCCGTGTCATAGAAATAGACGCAGCGCGTTCGCTGCATCAGATTGCCTCCGACCGACGCCATGTTGCGCAGTTGCGCCGAGGCACCGGCCAGGATGGCGCTGGCGAGCAGAGGATAGCGCTGCTCGATCAACGGGTGGTAGGCGAGGTCCGAGTTCGGCACCAGGGCGCCAATGCGCAAGGACCCGTCCGCCGTCTCCTCGACCTTGCGGAGCGGCAGGCGGGAAATGTCAATCAGCCGGGAGGGGCGCTCGACATTCTCTTTCATCAGGTCGATCAGATTGGTGCCGCCGGCAATCAGTTTGGCGCCGGGATCGGCGGCGAGCAGGCGGATCGCGTCGGCAACGTCCGTGGCTCGGGCATACTGGAAGTTGTTCATGGCTGGCCCATTGCCTGTTGGATGGCGGCGAGGATGTTCGGATAGGCGCCGCAGCGGCAGAGATTCCCGCTCATCAGCTCCCGGATCTCGTCGGCATCCCGGGCACGGCCTTCGACGAGCAGTCCGGCCGCCGAACAGATCTGTCCCGGCGTGCAATAGCCGCACTGGAAGGCGTCATGGTCGATGAAAGCCTGTTGCAGGGGATGCAGCGTACCGTCCTTGGCAAGACCTTCGACGGTCGTGATCTCCGCGCCGTCATTCATGACGGCGAGCGTGAGGCAGGAATTGACGCGCCGGCCGTCCACCAGCACCGTGCAGGCGCCGCACTGACCATGGTCGCACCCCTTCTTGGTGCCGCTCAACGCAAGATGGTCCCGCAAGGCGTCGAGCAACGTGGTCCAGGGCACGAGATCAAGCGTGTGACTGACGCCGTTGACGACAAGATGGATCGGAATGCGTTCGGGAATCTGATGCGTGAGATCGCCCATGTCCTGCTCCCTGCGACGGCGACGATGCCGGACGTCAGTCGTGTTGACGCGGGGGACGCCTCCGCCGGCCAATAGCGCCCAACGGACCACCGGCCGGTTGGTTCCTTGGCGGCAGTTCGCCTTCCCGAGAGGCCGCAGTCAGCGCTTTGCTTCCCCGAACACCACATTCGGCACCGCGCGGTTGACGACCTCGCGCAGTGCGAAGCTCGATTGTACCCGTGCTACGCGCGGCAGGCGCGACAACTCGGTGCGGTGGATACGTTCGAAATCCTGGATGTCGCGGGCGAGCACGATCAGGATGTAGTCGTCGGTCCCCGACATCAGGAAGCAGCGCACCACGGAGGGGCATTTCACCACCTCCGCCTCGAACGCCTTCAACGCCTCGTCGCTCTGGCTTTCCAGCGCGATACGAACCAGCACCGTGGTGGTGAGGCCGAATTGGGCGAGGTCGAGCGCGGCCTGATAGGCCTGGATGTAGCCGTCGTCCTCCAGCGCCTTCTGCCGCCGTGCCAGCGCGGTGCTGGACATGCCGACCTTGTTGGCGAGCTCGGTGTGGCTGGCCCGCGCATTGGTGGTGAGTTCCGCGAGGATGGCGAGATCTTTCCGGTCGAGGGCCAAGGTTTCGTTTCCAGCGTGAAAGGGCGTTTG
Source organism: Bradyrhizobium sp. 132 (assembly GCF_023074185.1). Lineage (GTDB taxonomy): Bacteria > Pseudomonadota > Alphaproteobacteria > Rhizobiales > Xanthobacteraceae > Bradyrhizobium. The sequence goes on from NZ_JADPKY010000132.1 coordinate 357,989, forward strand.
CGCGCCGGAAACCGGCGCGGGGAAGCCAAAGCTAGCGGATATTTGCACGAAACCAAACCGGCCCCGTCGCTACGATCAGGAGGTGAATCAAAAGGAGCCCAGGATGCGTGTCGGTGTGCCCAAGGAGATCAAGGTGCAGGAATATCGCGTCGGGCTCACCCCGGGCGTGGTCCGCGAATATATCGCCGCCGGGCACCAGGTGACGGTCGAGACCGGCGCGGGCGGCGGCATCGGCGCGCCTGACGAGGTTTATCGGCGGGCAGGGGCCATCATTGCCGAGAGCGCTCGCGACATCTTCGCGAAGTCCGACATGATCGTGAAGGTGAAGGAGCCGCAGAAGAGCGAATGGGCCCAGCTTCGCGAAAGCCAGATCCTGTTTGCTTACCTCCATCTCGCGCCGGATCCCGAACAAGCCAAAGGTTTGCTCGCCTCCGGCTGTACTGCGATCGCCTATGAAACCGTCACCGACGCGGCCGGTCACCTCCCCCTGCTTGCGCCGATGAGCGAAGTCGCCGGCCGCCTTGCCATAGAGGCTGCCGGCGCCGCGCTCAAAAGCTCGGCCGGCGGCCGCGGGCTGCTGCTGGGCGGTGTTCCCGGCGTGCAGCCGGCAAGGGTCGTCGTGCTCGGCGGCGGGGTGGTGGGAACGCAGGCTGCGCGCATGGCCGCAGGGCTCGGTGCCGAGGTCACGGTGATCGACCGCTCGATTCCACGGTTGCGCGAACTTGACGATCTCTTTGCCGGGCGCGTGCGCACCCGGTTCTCGACCATCGAGTCGGTCGAGGAGGAGGTGTTCGCCGCGGACGTCGTGATCGGCGCGGTGCTGCTGCCGGGCGCCAGCGCACCAAAGCTCGTCACGCGTGCGATGCTGACATCGATGCGGCCGGGCGCCGTGCTGGTCGACGTCGCGATCGATCAGGGTGGCTGCTTCGAGACCTCGCACCCGACGACACATGCAGAACCAACTTATGTGGTCGACGGCATCGTGCATTATTGCGTCGCCAACATGCCCGGCGCGGTGCCGGTGACGTCAAGCCACGCGCTCAACAACGCGACGCTACCGTTCGGCTTGATGCTTGCGAACAAGGGCTTTGCCGCGGTGCTGGAAAATCCACATCTGCGCAACGGACTGAATGTGCATCGCGGCCGCATCACCAACAAGGCCGTGGCGGAAAGCCTCGGGCTGGAGTTTGCTCCGGTGGAGAGCGGACTGGCGGCGTAGCGTTGCTGCTCATACCGGCTTGCGATGGCGGCTGCCGAGCGCGGCTTCGATCGTCTCGGGCTTCTCGATGCGTTCGATCAGCATGTCGATGCGGTCGCCGCCCCAAAACAGCTCGCCGTTGAACACCATGGTTGGAACGCCAAACACGCCGAGCGCCTCGGCCTCGTCGATGATGCGGTCATGCTCGGCGCGCGCGGAGCCGTGGACGTAGGCTTCGAATTCGCTCGCCGAGCCGCCGCACGATCTGATGACGTCAGTGATTGCGGCGAGGTCGTCGATTTCGAATTCATGGCTCCAGAAACGGCGAAACACCGTGTCGTGATACGGACGGAAGAAGCCGTGCGCCTGTGCGAACAGCATGCCGACGCTGGAATGGAAAGCGTCGTAAATCCGTCGGGGCCCTTTCATGACAAGCCCTTGCGCATTGGCATAGCGCCGCGCGTCCATATAGGCGTAGCGCACCTTGCGCCAGAAATGCGGCGTGCGCTCTTCGACCGTTCCCATGAATTCGGCGACGCGCAGCGTGTAGGGCCGCCATTCGAGCTCGACGCCGTGCGTCTCCTCAAGCTCGAACAGACGCTTGTTGGCCACGAACGCGTAGGGGCTCTTGTAATCGGTGTAGACGCGCACGCGTGGCTTCGGCATGGCCAACTCCCTCCCTTAAGCTCACGCCTTCGTCAGTCTGTACTGCCGCAGATCAGGATCATGCGTCATGCGCCAGTAGTCGACGAAGCGCCAGGGCATTGCGGAAAACACGCGGCCGCTCGAATTGCGATAGTAGGTGTTCATGCCGGGATGAGTCCAGATCATCGTCTCGTGCTCGGCATCGACCTTCCGGACGTAGTCGTCCAGCACGTCCTTGCGGACGTCGATCGCTGCGACGTCGTGCTCGATCATGTCGGCGAGGCAGGCGGAGATGTAGCGGCTCTGACATTCCGACTGGAAGATGACGCTGCCGCCATGCGCGGGACCGGAATTCGGGCCCAGCATGCAGAAGAAGTTTGGGAAATCGGGCACCGTGAGGCCGAGAAACGCGGTCGGATTGTCGTTGCCCCAGGCCTCGCGCAAATCCTTGCCGTTGCGGCCGCTGATGTTGAGGCGCGCGGCCATCTCCGTGACCTTGAAGCCGGTCGCGACCACGATGACGTCGGCGGGGCGATGCTTGCCGTCCGCGGTGACGATGCCGCCCTGGTCGAAATGATCGATCGCGTCGGTGACAAGCTCCACGTTCGGCCGCGTCAAGGTCTTGAACCAGTTGTTGTCGAGCAGGATGCGCTTGCCATAGGGCGGATAGGTCGGGACGCATTTTTCGATCAGGTCCGGCCGGTCCTTCAATTCCGATCGGATGAAGTCGGTCAGCTCCTGGCGGTGCCGGTCGTTGCCCTTGTTGACGGCGCGCTCAGGATGCGGCCAGGCCGGGTCCTTGCGCAGGAACGGCAGCAGACCGTCGCCGTAACGCCAGAACATGTTGAAGCGGTACCATTGCACATAGAACGGCAGATGCGCGAGCAGCCAGCGCGCGCCTTCGCTGATCGGATCGGCATAGCCCTGCACCGGCCGCGCCCATTGCGCACTGCGCTGGTAGACGGTGACCGAGGCAACGCGGCCGGCAATCGCCGGCACGAGCTGCATCGATGTCGCGCCGGTACCGATCACGGTGACATGCTTGCCGTCGATGTTGGTATCGCTGGACCACAGCGCGGAATGCAGGATCGTTCCCTTGAAGTCTTCCTCGCCCTCGAAACGGGCGCGTGAGGGATCGTTGAGCTGGCCGATCGCACTCACCAGCGCAGTGGATTCGAAGGTTTCGGCGCCATTCTCAGTCCTGAGGGTCGAGATCCAGCGCCGCTTGCCTTCGTCCCAGCGCGACGACGTCAGCTCGGTGTTGACGCGCAGATGCTTGCGGATGCCATATTCGTCCGCGACCTTGAGCAGATATCCGTGCAGCTCCTCGCGCTGGCAGAAGTAGCGGGTCCATGCATTGCCCGAGCCGAAGGAGTAGGAATAGGAGTGGTTCGGTGTGTCGACACCGCAGCCGGGATAGCGATTGATCCACCAGGTGCCGCCGAGCTCCTCGTTCTTCTCGACGATGGTGTAGGGTATGCCGAGATGGCCGAGCGCGACGCCGAGTGCGATGGCGCAGACGCCGGCACCGACGATCAGCACATGCTGCTCGGCCAGTTTTTCGTCTGAAGGGCGCTTGGTCGTCCATCGCGCCTCGCGCGGCACAAAACCCATCTCCTCGCGCATCAGGGGTGCGTATTCCGGCGAGACATTCTCGCCGAGACAGGCGCGCATCATCTTGAGCAGCAGTTTATCACCGGGATCGGTGATGACAGGCTCGGGTGGGCCATCGGCAAAGAGCTTGACGACCGCGGCGCGGATTTCGTCCTGGACTTCTCTGGGCACGCCGGCCTCGGGATCGGGGATGAGGCGGATGTCGCGCTTGGGCAGATAGGGCGGCTCCAGCCAGCGCTCGTCGCCGGTCATGTGCACGAGCACCATCAGCAGGCAGCGGACGTCGCCTTCTTCAATCGTCGAGGTGAGGTCGAGCGCCTTGTGCGGAGATTCGATGTTCATGGCGTGTCCTGATCTCCGGATGCAATGAAGAGGCCGCGCGTCATCAGCTTGCGATAGGCGGAGATGACGTGCTCGGGTACGGCGGTGACGCCATCGGCGGAATAGGAGTAGCGCCGGCTGAGATAGCCACGCGAGCCCATCAGCATGTGGACGATGGCCTCGAACTCCTCGTCGCTGTAATTCTCGATGGCGCCTGAGCGTCGCGCGCGACGCAAAATGCGGACATAGGCGACCGAGATGTTGTCGAGATGCTTCTGGTAACCGGGAGGTGCGAAGAACTCGGCCTCGTTGAGGATGCGCAAAAATTCCGGCACTTCGCGGATGAAGTCGAAGAATGCTGAGAAGCGCTCGATCTCCTGCCGTGCCGCATCCGCCGTGCCGGTGCGGGCGCGGATGAACTCGACCATGTCGAGGCCGATCTTGGGCAGCAGCTGGTCGAGCAGCTCCTGACGGTTCTCGAAATGATTGTAGAAGGTGCCTTGCGCGACGCCGGCCTGCTCGGTGATGCGGGCCACGGAGGCCTCGGCATAGCCATGCTTGCCGACGACTTTTGTGGCGGCCTCGAAGATCTTCTGCTTGGTCCAGGCGTTGCGCTCGACGCGGTTGAGTTTTGTGACTTTCTCGCTGGCGGGGCCTTGCGTCATGCCACGGTCTCCAGTTCGGCGCGCAGCACGCGCTTGAGAATCTTTCCGGACGGGTTGCGGGGCAGGCTGCCGCGGATGATGAGCTGTTTCGGCACCTTGAAGCTCGCCAGCCGCGTGCGGCAGTGCTCGGTGAGGGCAGGGAGTTCGAGGCTCGCGCCGTCAGCCAGCACGACGATGGCGACCGGCCGCTCGCCCCAGCGCGCATCGCGCAGGCCGATCACCGCGACCTCGCGCACCTCAGGCAAATCGTAGATGACGCGCTCGACCTCGGAGGAGGCGATGTTCTCGCCGCCGGAGATGATCATGTCCTTCTTGCGGTCGGTCAGATACAGAAAGCCATCGTCGTCGAGATAACCGACGTCGCCGCTGCGGAACCAGTCGCCGAAGAAGGCGGACGCCGTCTTCTCCGGATCCTTCCAATAGCCGCGCGTGATTTTTGGCCCGCGCAGGCAGATCTCGCCGTTCACGTTCGGCGGCAGCGTCCTGCCATCCTCATCGCGGATCTCGATCTCGACATGAGCAATGGCGCGCCCGGTGGAGCCGATTTTTTCGATCTCGCGGCCGGCTTCCATGAAAGTGTCGCCGCCCACGGTTTCGGTCAGGCCATAGGCGTCGATGTAGCGCGCATTGCGGAAGAACTCCGCGAAGGCGCGGATGCGCAGTTCCGGTGTCTTCTCGCCGCCGCCGATCGCCCATTTCAGGCTCGACACATCATAGCGCTCACGGGTGGGGCAGGTGAGCATCGCAGTGGTCATCACAGGCGCGAACCAGGCGGCGTTGAGCTTGTCCTCCGCGATCGCGGCAAGCGCGCTTTCCGGCTCGAAGTTGCGTTCAATCATGATGAAGCCGCCATGCCAGAGCACGGCGATGCCGGGCAAATCGAGCGCGCCGACGTGATAGAGCGGGCCGACGATCAGAAGTCGCGTCTCCGCGCTCAAGGACAGCGCGATCGTCTGGTCGGCGGACTTCCAGTAGAAATTGTCGTAACTGATCATCACGCCCTTGGGACGGTCGGTGGTGCCCGAGGTGTACATCAGCCGCATCAGATCTGACGGCTGGCGGACGTGCATCGGGGCGGGCGGCGCTTCCCCTGCGAGGCGCATCACGCTCTGCTGCGCGGCGTCGTCGAGTACGACTAAGGTTGCACCAGCTGCGTTCGCAGCCAGCTCTTCGTCGGCAATCAGCAGCCGCGCGCCGGCATTGCCGGCGATGTAGCCGACCTCGTCGCGCGAGAGGCGGAAGTTGATCGGCAAAAACACCGCGCCGAGATGGCTGGTGGCGAAGACCAATTCCAGGAATGCCGCGCTGTTCTTCATCAGCACGGCCACGATATCGCCGGCGCCGATGCCTCGTGCCGCGAGCCAGCCAGCGACCTTCCCGACGCGCGCGTCGAAGTCCGCGTAGGAAATCTCCTCGCCGCGATATTTCAGCGCAGGCCGGTCCGGCGTGCGCCGGGCATGAAAGGCGATGAAGCTCGACAGGTTGATCATTGCGCGGATTTTGGGCCGATTTCCGGCGCCGTTTCCTCTTTGATGAATTCTGACTCATAATTCATCTTTGGCTTGACGTCACCCCCTCCCTCTGAAATCCTTGGGAACACGGAGACGAGACGATCTCCGGCAGGGATCAGGACACGCCGACCCGACAGAGGGAGGGAAAAGATGACGAGAACCCGCACGCCGGGCATCAGCCGCCGTTCAACATTGGCGCTGATGGGCGCCGGTGCGATCAGTGTTGCCGCGCCGTGGGTGGCGCGTGCGCAAGCCAAGACCATCAAGATCGGCATGCCGACGATCCTGTCGGGCCGGGTCGCGCAGCTCGGCACGTCGTCGCGCAACGCGGTGATGCTCGAGGTCGATAAGGTCAACGCAGCCGGCGGGCTCGCCGGCCGGCAGATCGAGATGGTGATCCGCGACTCCAAGGGTCAGCCGCAGGAAGCTGCACGCGTCGCGCGCGAACTCGTCAACACCGACGGCTGCGAATGGCTGATCGACGGCGAGGCCTCGTCCGGATCGTTCGCGGTCCACGAAGTGGCGCGCGATCTCGGTGTGCTCTGCGTCCACACTTGCTCGGAAGCGTCGTCGCTGACGGCCGATCCGAAGCAGCACATCCCGAACGCGTTCCGCTGCGTGCGCCAGGGCATCCACGATTCCATCGTCGGCGGCAGCTACGCCGCGTCGATCTCCAAGGCCAAGGGCCTGAAGAAATGGGCGACCTGCTCGCCCGACTATGCCTATGGCCGCGACACCACCGGCGAGTTCACTCTGTATCTGAAGCGCTTCGCGCCCGACGTAGAAATAATCAGCGAGTCCTGGCCAAAGCTGTTCCAGCCCGACTACACCGAAGTGGTGACCAAGATTTTGCAGGCCAAGCCGCAGGCGCTGTACTCTTGTCTATGGGGCGGCGATCTCACCTCCTATATCGACCAGGCCAATATCTACGCGATGTTCGGCCAGATGGAGGTGTTCGCGGTCAACATGGCCGACTACACCGCGCTCACCGTGGTGAAGAACCTGCCCAAGGGCATCCACTCCGGCAACCGCTACATCAAGTCGTTCCCGAGCACGCCGGAAAACGCCGCCTGGGGCGATGCCTACAAGGCCAAGTACAACGAATATCCGACCAACTGGTCATGGCAGAACGCGACCGCGGTGATGTTCCTTAGCGAAGCCGCGAAGAAGGCCAACTCGACCGACGGCAAGAAGATCGCGGAAGTCTTGAAGGGTCTCACCATCAAGTGCCCGTTCGGCGCCGACGGCACCGTGACCATGCGCGGCGACGACCACACGCTGGTCGGCTACGCCATCGGCTGGGGCACCACGATCCCGCAGGAGCCCTATGTCCCCGAGGTCAAGGCCGGCGACTGGAAGACCATCTTCGAGCTCGAAGCCGAGTGGAAGAAGAGCAAGGGCTACATCTGACCTGAGACGCGGCGGAGATGGGTGACCGTCTCCGCCTGTTTCGTTTGGTTCTCCGCGCCGTATCAGGCGCGCCGCAATGAAAGTGCTCCCGTGGATCTCGACGCGCTCGCCGGCTGCCTCTCCAGCTCCGCCTGCCTGGTGACGCAAACCACCAGCGGCCTCATCATCGGCATGCTGCTGTTCCTGGTCGCGGTTGGGCTGACACTGATTTTTGGCGTGCTCAAGATCGTCAATTTCAGCCACGGCGCCTTCTACATGTTCGGCGCCTATTTCGCGATGACCGCCTATCAGTTCACCGGCAGCTTCGCGCTCGCGATGATTGCCGGTGCAGCCGGCACCGCGGTTCTTGGCTTGATCTTCGAGCGCGTCTTCATGAGTCGCGTCTACGGCGCCGACGTGCTGATGCAGTTGCTGGTCTGCTACGCCTTCGTCCTGATCTTCGACGATGTGGTGCGGTTGATCTGGGGTCCGGAATTCAAGTCGATGGGCATGCCCGCGGCGTTCCAGGTGATGCCGCTGTTCATCGCAGGTGGCGTGGTGCCGCCTTATTATCTGCTGCTGATCGGCGTGGCGCTGGTCGCGGCGATCGTGCTCGGGATTGGGCTCTCGCGCAGCCGCATCGGCAAGGTGATCCGTGCCACGGCGCATAATCCCGGCATGGTCTCCGCGCTCGGCATCAATACCGGCCTGATCTATGGCGGCGTGTTCGCGCTCGGCGGCATGCTGGCCGGCCTTGCCGGCGCGCTTGCCGCGCCCGTGCGCTCTCTGACCCCCGGCATGGGATTCTCGGTGCTGATCGAATCCTTCATTGTCACCGTGATCGGCGGCATGGGCTCGATTGTGGGCGCGCTGGTCGGTGCGCTGCTGCTCGGTTTGATCCGCTCGTTCGGCTCGCTCGGCTTTCCCCTGTTCACGGAAGGCCTGATGTATCTGTTCATGGTGATCGTGCTGGTTTCCAAGCCCACCGGCCTGTTCGGCAAGGAGGCGGCATGACCGAGCTGGAGGCCGGGCGCGTGCGGACGCTAGTGCCGGCGCGCAACGGCGCGGTGCTGCAACGCTATCGCGATGTCCTGATCGCGCTGATCGCCTTCGCCGTGCTGGCGAGCCTGCCGCTGTTCACCGGCAGCAAGGCGCTGCTCGATTTCGTCATTCGCTGCTCCGCCTACGGCCTGTTCGCGACCTCGCTCAACCTGCTGGTCGGCTATACCGGCCTGACCTCATTCGGCCACGGCATGTTCTTCGGTCTAGGGGCCTACAGTTTTGGCCTCATCATGCAGAAGCTCGGCGTGCCCATTCCGGTCGCCTTCGTCGCGACGCTCGCGATCACCGCGGTGATCGCCGCCGTCATCGGTGCGATCTGCGTGCGGCTGAAGGATATCTATTTCGCCTTCGTTACGCTGGCGTTCCAGATGCTGATCCACTCGACCATCCTGTCCTGGGCCTCCTTCACCGGCGGCGACCAGGGCCTGCGCGGTGGCATTCCGCGTCCCGCATTCCTCGGCATCAATCTCGCCAACCACGTCCATCTCTATGTCGCGAGCTGTGCGCTTCTCATCCTCGGCCTGCTCGCAATGCGCCAGATCGCGCAATCGCCATTCGGCTACACGCTACGCATGATCCGCGACAACGCCGCGCGCGCGAGCTTTCTCGGCATCGACGTCTGGCGCGCAAAACTCACCGTCTTCGTGCTCGCGGCGCTGTTCGCGGCGATGGGCGGCATGGTGATGGCGCTGTTCGTCTCCGGCGCCTATCCCGAATTTGCCTATTGGACCATCTCGGGCGAGGGCATCTTCATCAACATGCTCGGCGGCGTCTCGACCTTCCTCGGACCGATGGTCGGCACAGTGCTATTGCTGCTGCTCAACGATACCGTAACGCGCTTCACCGAGTACCACGGCATCGTGCTGGGCGTCGTCATCCTGTTCTTCGCGCTGGGCTTGCGCAAAGGCTTGCTCGATTTCGTCGCCGAATGGTTTTCGCACCGGCGCAATACGGGCGAAGGGCGCTAGCCATGCTCGAGATCCGCAATCTCGCAAAGTCCTTTGGCGGCGTGAAGGCGACCAACGACGTCTCGCTCGACTTTCCCGACGGCTCGCTCACAGCCGTGATCGGGCCGAACGGTGCGGGCAAGAGCACCTTCTTCAATTTGATCACCGGCGCGCTGAGGCCGGATTCCGGCCAGGTGCTCCTCGACGGCGTCGATCTCGCCGGCCGCTCGCCGCCGGCGATCGTCCGCCACGGCATCGGCCGCGCGTTTCAGGTCGCAAACATCTTCAAATCGCTGACCGTGCAGGAAACCATGCTCGCCGCCGTCAGCGCCGACCAGCGATCGTCAGCGGTGCTGCACAAGCGTTTTCCGTTGCCCGAGACCCGCGACCGTGCCGAGCATGTGATGGAGCTGCTGGGCCTCGCCGGCAAACGCAATCGCACGGCGGCGACGCTGTCGCATGGCGACCAGAAGCTGCTCGACATCGCACTCGCCCTGGTGCTCGAGCCGAAGGTGCTGCTGCTCGATGAGCCGACCGCCGGCATGGGCCCGGAGGAGCGCTGGCGCATGATCGACAAGGTGCGCGAGCTCTGGGAAACGCAAAAGATCACCGTCGTCTTCATCGAGCACGACATGGACATCGTATTCAAGATTGCACCGAAAATCGTAGTGCTCTGCTACGGCCGCATCCTCGCGACCGGCACGCCCGACGAGATTCGCAACAACAGCGCGGTGATCGAGGCCTATCTCGGCACCGAGCATGCGGGGGCCGCCGCATGAGTGCTGCCGTCATCGAAGTCGCCGATCTCGACGTCTACTACGGCACCAGCCAGATCCTGTTCGGCGTCGGACTGTCGGTGCGGCAGGGCGAGACCATGGCGCTGCTCGGGCGCAACGGCGCGGGCAAATCCACGACCATGAAGGCGATCATGGGTTTGGCGCCGCCGCGACGGGGCCAAATCAGCCTGCGCGGAGCGGTGATCTCCGGCCGCAAGCCGCACCATATCGCGCGCGCCGGCCTCGGTTTCGTGCCGGAGGACCGCCAGATTTTCCCGGAGCACACGGTCGAGGACAATCTCGTCATCGGCAGGAAGCGCGGGCCTGAGGGCCAGGACGAATGGCCGATCAAGCGCATCTACGACGTCTTCCCGCTGCTGGAGCCGTTGCGCCACCGTATCGCCGGACGCCTGTCAGGCGGCGAGCAGCAGATGCTCGCCATCGCGCGCACGCTGATGGGGAATCCGGCGCTGTTGCTGCTCGACGAGCCGAGCGAGGGTCTCGCGCCGATCATCGTGCAGCGGATCGGCGAGTTGTTGCGGCAACTCCGTAAGATCGGTTCGACCGTGCTGATCGCCGAGCAGAACATGCATTTCTGCCTGGGGCTGGCGAGCCATGCCACCGTCATCGACAAGGGCCAGATCGTCTATGCCGCCGGGATCGACGAACTGAAGGCCAACGAGTCGATCCGCCGCCGCTATCTGGCGTTGTAGCCGGGGCGCCGGTGCCTAAATAGGCCGGAAGAAGAAAACTAGTGCCCCGGATCGCTCCGGCGGAAGGAGTTTCCCCTCCGAGGCACTAAAAAGCCAATCGCTTCCATTGCTGTTTCGGACCGAAACGACGACATTTCCTTCAGAAATTGATGGATTGACGGCTATGGAACGCACTGGATTTGAGCCTTTCGGCGAGCAGTTGGTGTCCGCAACGGACACCCAGCCGCGCTCGCGCGGGTCAAAGCTGCTGCTGCGGGTTGGCACCGGCCTGTTCTGGTCGCTGGTCGCCGGCATCGTGCTCGCGCGTGCGGCCTTCTTCGAGCCCGGCGTCTATGACGGCTTCAGCCACGTTGCCTCGCTGGCCAAGAACCTGTTCTTCTAAGGCTGGCCTGATCTTCTGAGCCGTCCATTCCAGGCTGAGGACAGAACTTTCCCTCTGCCCTGATATGTCGAAAACTTATTCCCCAACGAAGCGGCGCTGCGTATAAATCCTTCTCCTCAGGGAGAGATTTGTGTCGCAGAATCAAGCATCCAGCCCAGCCGACGCCAAGCCGTCTACGGCCATTGGCCGTATCGTCGCGCTGCTTCCGGGTATCCTTCTCTGCATCGTCGTGGCCGGTGTCTCGGCGCTGCTGGAGCGAGCCGAGCTGGGTGTGTTCGAGCATCCCTATGTCGAGGCGCTGGTGATGGCGATTCTGCTTGGGATGGCGCTGCGCAGTTTCTGGAAGCCCGCGCCGCGCTGGCAGGCGGGCATCGCATTCAGCGCCAAGCAGTTGCTCGAAGTCGCAGTGATGCTGCTGGGGGCCTCGATCAGCTTTGCAGCCATCGCAGCGTCCGGCGTCGCGCTGTTGGCATCGATCGCAGCGGTCGTGGTGGTCGCGCTCTCCGTCTCCTTCGGCATCAGCCGCCTGCTCGGTCTCTCGACGCGGCTCTCGATCCTGATCGCCTGCGGTAACTCCATCTGCGGCAATTCGGCGATTGCAGCGGTGGCGCCGATCATCGGCGCCAACAATGACGAGATCGCATCCTCGATCTCCTTCACCGCGATCCTCGGCGTGATGATGGTGCTCGGCCTGCCGCTGCTGATTCCGCTGCTGCAGCTGTCGGCCACGCAATACGGCATCCTCGCAGGCCTGACCGTTTATGCGGTGCCGCAGGTGCTGGCCGCGACGGTGCCGGCGGGGCTTGTCTCGACGCAGATCGGCACGCTCGTGAAACTGATGCGCGTGCTGATGCTCGGACCGGTCGTCGTCGGCCTCTCGCTGACGGCCTCGCGCTGGCAGAGCGACGCCAAGAAGACCAATGTCGGCTTCTTCCGCCTGGTCCCGTGGTTCATCCTCGGCTTCCTTGCGCTGGCGACATTGCGCTCGCTGGAGATTGTGCCGGGCACGGTGGTCGGTCCGGTGACAAAGATCACCAGCTTTCTCACGGTGGTGTCGATGGCGGCCCTCGGTCTCGGCGTCGATGTGCGCGTACTGGCGAACGTCGGCGGGCGGGTGACGGCGGCCGTGACGTTGTCACTGATGCTGCTGCTCGGCATCAGCATCGCGCTTGTGCACTGGTTCAAGTGAGATTGAGCCGCGATCGCGAATTCCTCTTCCTTCTCTCCTTGCGGGAGAAGGTGCCTTGCCGAAGGCAAGGCCGATGAGGGGTCTGTATCTGCAAACGCCTCTCTCTCGTTTCGAACGCACCGATAGAACCCCTCATCCGGCGCTTCGCGCCACCTTCTCTTGCAAGGGGAGAAGGGAAGGCTGCTCGCGAGTGTCGAAGAGCTAAATCACATCCGCGAGCGAATGCCCGTGCAGCTCGATGTTGAGCCCCTGCATGCCCATGTCGTTGAGCTCGCCGCCCATTGCCTTGATGCTTTCCTCGCGGATCAGCGACATCAGCCCGCGGCGTAGCGCCAGGAATTCCGACGACATCATCATCGACTGCTGCCGCGGCCGCTCCAGCGGGATCGGAATCTCCGCCTTGATCGAGCCGGGGCGCGCGGTCATGCAATAGACGCGGTCGGACAGAAAGATCGCCTCGTCGATGTCGTGGGTGACGAACAGCACTGAGATCTTCAGCCGCTGCCACATGTTGGTAAGGATTTGCTGCATGATGACGCGCGTCTGCGCGTCGAGCGCGCCGAAGGGCTCGTCCAGCAGCAGCACCTTTGGTCCCGTCGCGAGCGCGCGGACAATGCCGACACGCTGCTTCATTCCGCCGGAAAGCTTTTCCGGATAATGCTTCTCGAAGGCTTCGAGGCCCGCAAGCCCGAGCAACGTCCGCGCGGCGCGCTCGCGCTGCGAACGCGGCATGCCGCGCATCTTCAGGCCGAACTCGACATTCTCCCGCACGGTTTTCCAGGGAAACAGCGAATATTGCTGGAACACCATGCCGCGCTCGGCGCTGGGGCCGTTCACCTTCTCGCCGTCGACGGTGACGATGCCCGTGGTCGGCTTGAGGAAGCCCGCGACCGCGTTGAGCAGCGTCGACTTTCCACAACCGGAGGGCCCGACGATCGAGACGAACTCGCCAGGCTTCACATGGATCTGCGTGTCGGTGACGGCTTCGACCGGCCCCTCGATGCTATCGTAGCTGAGGGAGAAGTTCCTGACCTCGATATGGCCTTGCGGCGCTTTGACGACGATCTCGCTCATCTTGATCTCCACGGCATTACCAATTGTCCGGCCCCCCGGATCAACATGCTCGATCCGAGGCCGAGCACGCCGATCGCGATCATGCCGAGTGCGATGTCGGCATACTGGACCAGCGAATAGGCCTCCCAAGTGAAGTAACCGATGCCGTATTGCCCCGAGATCATCTCGGCGGCGATCAGCGACACCCATGCCACGCCCATGCCCACGGTGAGGCCGGTGAAGATGTGCGGGAGCGAGGCCGGAAAATACACATCGCGGAAGATCCAGCGCTCCCGCGCGCCGAGACATTGCGCGGCGCGCACCAGCACGGGATCGACCAGCGACATGCCGTGCAGCGTGTTGACCAGGATCGGGAAGAACGATCCGAGGAAGGTGATGTAGACGATGCTTTGCTCGTTGGTCGGCCACAGCATGATCGCCATCGGCACCCAGGCGATCGCCGGGATCGGCCGCAGCACCTCCGCCACGGGGAAGATGATCTCATGGACAAGCTTGAAGCGGCCCATGACCAGACCGAGCGGCACGGCGACGATCGCTGCGAGCGAAAAGCCGAAGAAGATGCGTCGGCAGCTCAAGAGCACGTGCAGCAGGAATTTCGGATCGTGGATCGCCTTGGCAAAGCTGGCATAGACCGCGAGCGGCGAGGGCACGTTGGTGAAGCGCACAAAGAACACGACGTGATAGGTCGTGAGCAGGTGCCAGACCAGCAGGAAAGCCAGCAGCGAGATGATGCCGATCGCGGTTGCACGCAGCCCGTCCCGGTTGAGCCGGTACCAGCGCAGCGCCAGCGTGCCGAAGGAGGGCGGTGCCGCGGGTGGAGTGGTGGCGGGCACGGAGGTCGTTTCCGCGGTTGCACTTGCCGGCATGCTGTGTTCGGAATGTCTGAGGAGGGCGGGACTGCTCACGTCTTGCCTCCGCCGACCGCCACCTTCACGGCATCGTCGAAGCCGAGCACCTTGCCGCTGATTTTCGCAGCGTAGGCTTCGGCGTCCTTCTTCAGCAGGAATGGCGCAACCTCGCCATTGCCGACTGCGAAGAAGGCCTGGTCGGCGAACAGCTTGATGCCGCGGGTGGTATCGAAGAGGTAGGCGACGTTGACTTTCTTGCCCTTGGCCTTGAAGTCGGCATAGGCGCCGAGCGTGCAGGCGGCCGACGCGAAGGGCAGAATGCCTGAATCGTCGACCCATATCTCGCCGGCCTTGCGCGGATCGGCGATCGATTTCTTGCAGAAAGCGTCGTCGCCGGAGATCTCGTAATTTTTGGTGCTGGCGAGCTGCGCGTCATAGTCGAGCTTCATCTCGGCATAGGCCCTGCGGATGTAGCTGTCGTCGACCCATTTTTTGGGATCGAACTCCTTCATGCGACCGAGGTTCTGCAGCACCTTGACGTCGGCGGTGGCGGCATCGATCAGCGCCGGCTTGACGGTGGGATCGGTGGTCATGTTGCCGCCGGGCCCCAGGAAGATGTAGACGACTTCCTTGTTGATGCCGGTCCATTCCTGGATTTTTTCGGCAGCAAGCTTGGGATCGTCGCGCAGCCACTGGTTGGCGGCGATCAGAGCCTTGAAATATGCGACGACGACCTCTGGATATTTCTCCGCGAAGTCGGTGCGGACCACAATGCCGTGGAAGGTCGGCAGATTGGTCTCGACGCCGTCAAAGATCTTTCGCGCAAAGCCGCGGAACGGCAGCAGCTCGGCGAAGGGGACGAAGTCGGCATGCGCGTCGATCTTCTTCTCCTGGAGATTGGTCGAGCCGACCTCCGGGCTCTGGCTGACGAGCTGGAAGAAATCGGAGGTGTAGCCGCGGTCCTGCATCGCCTTCAGCACCATGCCGTGCGCGGCGGAGCCGAACGGCACGCTGACGAGCTTGCCCTTGAGATCGGCGAGATCGTAGTAGGGCGAATCCTTGTGAACGACGATGCCGTTGCCTGAGCCGGACAGGCTGTAGGCGGCGATGCCGATCAGCCGGCTCTTGCTCTCCGGATTGCTGTCGAAGGTGAAGCCGTTCACGATCAGCGGATAGTCGCCCATCATGCCGATCTGGAGCTTGTTCGCCATCATCGCGTTGGTGACGGGTGGGCCGGAGGTGAAGTTCTGCCACTCCAGCTCGAACTTGATGTTGGCGTATTTGCCGTCCTTCGGGAGATATTTTTCGAGGAGATGGAGCTGGCGGATGACGACGCCGGCGGTCACCGTGTTGGTGGTGGTATCCTGCGTTCCGATGCCAAGCGTGACGGTTTCGGCCGAGGCCGGCTGCGCGAGGAGAAGCGCCAGCGACGTCACCGACATCGTGATCGAGTGCGTGGAAAGACGGCGGACCATTCTCATCCTCATTCGGTTGGATGTGCTGTGGTTGCCATGATTGGGTGAGGGCGCCGACAGGGCAAATCCGGAATGTCCGCCGCAGTCGATTAGTTGCCGGGAAAAGCGGATTGCATACTCCTTGAGCAGTCCTGCACTATAAAGCCGCTTGCCTGGGCATCGGCCCTAGTCAGATCCTTGCCCCCGCATCTCTTCCAGCACGTCGGGCCGGCAGACCACGATCTGGGAGCGCTTGGTCAGCACGATTCCCTTCTCCTGCATGCGCTTCAGGCTGATCGTGACCCATTGCCTGGTGGCACCGACCATGTGGGCGATATCGGCGTGGGTGAAGGCGGCCGCGATCACCCGGCCGTCGGCGTCCTCGACGCCGTAGAGATCGACGAGATGCAGCAACAGATGCGCAAGGCGCTGCGTGATCGAGCGCGTTCCCAGCATCTGGGCCAGCGCCGAATAGCACTTGCCCTTGAAGGTCAGGCCCTCGATCAGGCCGATCGCGAGGTTCGGGATCTCTACGGCAAGGGACCGCAGCTCCTTTCCGGGCAGATGCACCACGCTGCAATTGCTGGATGCAACGCCGGACCATTGATGCACGGTGCCCTCGAACACTTCGGGCCCGCCGACGAAATTGCCGACATGCCAGTAAGCCAGTGTGATCTCGCGGCCGAGCGGGGAGGTATAGAACACCCGGATACGGCCGCTCTCGATCAGCCAGATGCCGTCATGCTTGCCGCCTTGGCTGAACAGCGTCTGGCCGCGGTTGAGCACTTTCCGGCGGCCCTGTTTCAGCACCAGCTCCCGCTCGCGCTGGCTGAGCTTGTCCATCAATGGCGGCGGTCCGCCGATCCATTGCTGGTTTTCGGTGAGTAGCAGCGAGGAACTGCCGGCAGGCCGGACTGCCGGGGGACCAGCCCCCCGAACCGCATTCGCCGCCTGCAACATCGTCTGCCTCCGGAACGTTGAAATCGTTCTAAAGAGAGCAATGTCCGTGCCAGATGGGGTGATCGGAAGCGCGTTTGTGGGGAGGCGGTGCCCCTCACTCCGCCGTCATCGCCCGGCGAAGACCGGGCGATCCAGTATTCCAGAGGCGTCAGTGGGATACCGATAGGCCACGGCGTACTGGATTCCCCGCTTGCGCGGGGAATGACAGCGGAGCAAGAGGAACGATCAAGCCGTCCTACCGCCCCGCCAGGCTCAACAGATACGGCTTGGGGTAAATCCCCCGGTTGTGCCCATCCGAAAACGAGATGTTCAGCCCATAACCGAGATCGCCGATTTCGGTGATCGCGATGCCCGGAAACCGCTCGGGGAAGCGTCCATCGAAGCGGGCGCGGGTGCAGTGGGCGCATTTGCAGGAGAGGCGGAGAGTTTCCGCGGGCAAGTCCAGCGCGTTGTCCTCTGCGGTGCGGACGCGGAGCGTCGCGAGATCGGCGCTTGCTTCGTAATCTGCCACGGTCGGTGCCACCAAGGTCATGACGTATCTCCAATCTCCCTCTACGTCGTCGCGACCCGCCGCGATAGCAACTAATTGCCGGCGCAGGCGCGGCGTGCTGATCTTCGCTGCCTCCTCTTCGATCACCGCCCACGAAATGTGAAACTAATCGACCGGGAATTTCAATTCGGCGTTGCCCGATTCCCGTCTCTTCGAAACCTTGTGCGCAATCGAGGTCAGGAGAGACAATGAGCGCATTTCAGAAGGAAACGGTTTTGTCGGTCAGGCACTGGACCGATTCCCTGTTCAGCTTCACCGCGACGCGCGATCCCGGCTTCCGCTTTCAGAACGGCCAGTTCGCGATGATCGGACTGGAAGTCGAGGGCAAGCCGTTGCTGCGGGCCTACAGCATGGCCAGCGCCAATCATGAGGAGGCGCTCGAATTCTTCTCGATCAAGGTGCAAGACGGCCCGCTGACCTCGCGGCTCCAGAAGATCAGGGAAGGAGACATCATTCTGGTCGGCCGCAAGGCGACGGGCACGCTGATCACGGGCAATCTCATTCCCGGCAAGCGCCTGTTGCTGCTCTCGACCGGAACGGGGCTTGCGCCGTTCGCCAGCCTGATCAAGGACCCCGACGTCTACGAGAACTACGAGACCATCGTGCTCGCTCATGGCTGCCGCCAGGTCTCCGAGCTCTCCTATGGCGAGCACCTCGTCGAAGGCCTGCGCGATCACGAGTTCTTCGGGCCGCTGATCCGCGACAAGCTCGTCTACTACCCGACCGTCACCCGCGAGCCGTTCAGGAATCGGGGCCGCATCAGCGACCTGATCGCCTCGAATCAACTCTTCGACGACATCGGACTATCAGGCCTCGATATCGAGACCGACCGCATCATGCTGTGCGGCAGCCCGGCGATGCTGGAGGAACTTCCCGCGATGCTTTCTGGGCGCGGGTTTGTCGAGGGCAATCACAGCAGGCCCGGCCATTTCGTGATCGAAAAAGCTTTCGTCGAGCGCTGAGCCGCAAATCGTGTCCCGGCGACAACTAATTGCTATCGCCGGACGAGCCACTGAACAAATCTGATGCAAAGGCGCCGGACCTACCGGCGAACCAGGAGCAAGCGATGGCACTAGATCAGATCGTCGACGGACTTTCGGAGGTTTCCTGCGACGTGCTGGTGATCGGCGGCGGCACAGCCGGCCCGATGGCGGCGCTGAAGGCGAAGCTGAAGAATCCGAAGGCCAATGTCGTCCTGCTCGAAAAGGCCAACGTCAAGCGTTCCGGCGCCATCTCGATGGGCATGGACGGGCTGAACAACGCCGTCATCCCCGGCTACGCGACGCCCGAGCAGTACACCAAGGAAATCACCATCGCCAATGACGGCATCGTCGATCAAAAGGCGGTCTATAAATACGCGCAGAACTGTTACAAGATCGTCGAGGAGCTCGACAGTTTCGGCATTCGCTTCCTGAAGAACGAGAACGGCGATTACGCCGTCAAGAAGGTGCATCATATCGGCAGCTACGTTCTGCCGATGCCGAACGGCGAGACCGTGAAGAAGGCGCTCTATCGCCAGCTTCGCCGCGCTCGCATCCTGATCTCCAACCGCTACATGGCGACGCGGCTGCTGAAGTCCGCTGATGGTCGTATCGCCGGCGCGATCAGCGTCAACACCCGCACGGCCGAAATCCTGGTGATCAAGGCCAAGTCGGTGATCCTCTGCATGGGCGCAGCCGGTCGCCTCGGTCTCCCGACCTCCGGTTACATGTTCGGCACTTACGAGAACGCCGCCAATTCCGGCGACGGTTATGCGATGGCCTATCATGCCGGCGCCGCGCTCGCGAACCTCGAATGCTACCAGATCAATCCGCTGATCAAGGACTATAACGGCCCGGCCTGCGCCTACGTCGCCGGTCCTTTCGGCGCCTTCACTGCCAACAACGAGGGATCGCGCTTCATCGAATGCGACTATTGGTCCGGCCAGATGATGCTGGAGTTCTACAATGAACTCCTGTCGGGCAAAGGCCCGGTGTTCCTCCAGCTCAAGCATCTGCATCCCAACACGATCGAGGAGATCGAAACCACGCTGCACAAGGTGGAGCGGCCGACGCGCGGCCTATTCCAACAGGGGCGCGGCATCGACTACCGCAAAGAGTCGATCGAAATGCACATCTCCGAGATCGGTTTTTGCTCGGGTCACAGCGCCTCCGGCGTGTTCGTCGACGACAACGCGCGCACCACTGTGCCCGGCCTTTATGCCGCGGGCGATATGGCGAGCGTGCCGCACAACTACATGCTGGGCGCCTTCACCAACGGGGCGGTCGCCGGCATCGACGCGATGGAGTTTGCCGAGAACCACGACTTTGCGGAGTTCGATGCAGCCGATGTCGCTAGGGAACGCGACCGCGTGATGGCGCCGACCAAGCGCGAGGATGGCATTCCGCCGAACCAGATCGAGTACAAGACCCGGCGCCTGGTCAACGACTATCTCCAGCCGCCAAAAGTCACGCGCAAATACGAGCTCGGAATGCGCCGCCTCGCCGAGGCACGCGAGGACATGCAGGAGCACATGATCGCGCGCAACGCGCATGAACTGCTCCGCGCCCTCGAAGTGCAATCAATCATGGACTGCGCTGACATGGCTGTGCATGCCTCGCTCTACCGCGAGGAAAGTCGCTGGGGCCTCTATCATTGGCGCACGGATTTCCCGGAGAAGGACAACGAGAACTGGTTCTGCCACACGCTGCTGTCCAAGCAGAACGACAAGATGACCAGCGAGAAGCGTGCCGTGGAGCCCTACGTCGTGCCGATCGCCGACGACGAGAAGGATCTCTACGACAAGCAACGCATTCGCGCGACAGCTTGACCCCCCGCACGAGTAACAGGAGACATACCATGCCTCTCGCTTCCTATCAGACATCGGTTCCGGTGGTCGTTGACGACGCCAAATGCATCGCCGACAAGGGCTGCACCGTGTGCGTCGACGTCTGCCCGCTCGACGTGCTGCGCATCAGCGACATGACCGGCAAGGCCTACATGGCCTATGACGAATGCTGGTACTGCATGCCCTGCGAGGCGGATTGCCCGACCGGCGCCGTCACCGTCAACATTCCTTATCTGTTGAGGTGATCATGTCGAGCCCATTCGAATCCTACGACGACCTCGAAGACGCCGACGAGCGTTTGCAGGCCGCAGATCCCGCCGAGCGCCGCGTCGCGATCATCGCGCTCGGCCATTCCGGCGATCCCGCAGCGGTCGGCCATCTCGCCAGCATGGTCGCCGATCCCGATGCCGGCGTGCGCCAGCAGGTGGCGATGGCGCTCGGCGAGTTCGACGGGCCGGAGGCCGCCAGTGCGCTCGTGAAGCTGCTGGTCGATCCCGAAAGGATCGTCGCCGCCGCCGCGGCCGACAGCATGGCCGAGTTCAAGGATCCAGCCTGCGCCGACATCATCCTGCCGCTGGTCAAGCATGCCCACGCCTTCGTGCGCATGGGCGCGTTGCGTGCGCTCAAGGAGCTGCGCTGCAAGGATACGCTGAAGCCGGCGCTGGAGGCGCTCCAGGATACGGACGCCGCCGTGCGCGTCCAGGCGATCGGTGTGATCGGTTTCCTCAAACTGGAGGAATCAATTCCGGCGCTGACCGCGCTGATCAACGATCCCGACGCGCATGTGCGCCGTGCTGCCGTCAGCGCGCTCGCCTTCTCGCAGCTGAAGCCGGCGGCCGAGACGATCACGCGTGCGCTGAAGGATTCGGACTGGATGGTGCGCGAGATGGCGGCGGAGACGCTGGGTCTCAACGTCAACGGTTCGATCGCCGCCGATCAACTGGTCGCTTCGCTCGGCGACGAATTCTGGCAGGTACGGCTGAAGGCGATCCGCAGTCTTGGTCGAATGAAGATCGAGCGCGCGGTGCGCCCGATCGGCAATTGCGTCAATCACGAGCAAGCGAACTTGCGGAAGGAGGCGGCCGCGGCTCTCGGCGAGATCGCCCATCCCGACGGCGAGGCGTTCCTCGCCGTCATCGCCGATGATGCCGATCCCGACGTGCGCAAGAATGCGCGCTGGGCGCTCCAGCAGATCGCGGCCCGAAAGGCGCGGGCGGAGGCATAGAAGCGCGGCAGGCTGCCGCTCTGGACTTCCCGTCCCAGACGTTTATTGGTCTTCGCCAACGTGATCGGCCTCTTCGAGTGCGGCCGATCCGAAAAGAGCGAGGACACGCCCATGACGACATTGACGGTTAAGGACCTTCTCCCCGAGGACGGCACGCGGGGAACGCTTGTCGGCCGCGTCTGGCTGCCGCAGGCGAATGGCCCGGCCGTGGTCGCCGTGCGCGGCGACGGTGTCTTCGACGTCACCGCGAAATTCCCGACCATCAGCGCGCTCTGCGAAGAGGACGAGCCGGCCAAGGCGCTTGCAGCGACCAGGGGTGAGCGCATCGGCGATCTCGATGCCATCGTCGCCAACACGGCGCCGGATCAGCGCGATTCGAAAAAGCCGTGGCTGCTCGCGCCGGTCGATCTCCAGACCCTGAAGGCGGCCGGCGTCACCTTCGCCATCTCGATGCTGGAGCGCGTGATCGAGGAGCGGGCGAAAGGCAATCCGGCCTCGGCGGAAGCGATCCGCAAAGAAGTGACGCGGCTGATCGGCGATGATCTGTCAAAACTCAAGCCGGGCTCGGATCAGGCGATACACCTGAAGCAGGTGCTGATCGACCAGAACGCCTGGAGCCAATACCTCGAAGTCGGCATCGGCCCCGACGCAGAGGTTTTCACCAAGGCGCCGACCTTGTCCTCGGTTGGCACCGGCATGGATGCCGGGCTGCATCCGAAATCGACCTGGAACAATCCGGAGCCGGAGCTGGTGCTGTTCGTCTCCAGCCGCGGCAAGATCGTCGGCGGCGCGCTCGGCAACGACGTCAATCTGCGCGACTTCGAGGGCCGCTCGGCGCTGCTGTTGTCTAAGGCCAAGGACAACAACGCCTCCTGCGCGATCGGCCCGCTGCTGCGCCTGTTCGACGACAGTTTTTCGCTCGACGACGCGCGCAAGCTGGACATCAGCCTGAACGTGAAAGGGGCGGACGGTTTTGTCCTCGACGGCCACTCCTCGATCAGCATGATCAGCCGCGATCCCACCGACCTGGTCGAGCAAACGATCGGCAAGGTGCATCAATACCCTGATGGCTTCGTACTGTTCCTCGGCACGATGTTCGCGCCGGTCAAGGATCGCGATGCGCCGGGGCAGGGGTTCACCCACAAGCGCGATGACATCGTCACGATCTCGGCGCCCCAGCTCGGCAAGCTCGTCAACCGCATGCGGACCAGCGACGAGTGCGAGCCCTGGACCTTTGGCATCGGTGCGCTGATGACGAATCTGGCGCAGCGGAAGCTGATCTAGCGCCGGTTTCGCTTCGCTTCATCTCACTTGCGGGGCCTCATGGTTCGAGACGCGCCGCAAGCGGCGCTCCTCACCATGAGGTTCAGGATTTAGCTGCCAACATGAACCTCATCCTGAGGAGCCCGCAAACAGCGGGCGTCTCGAAGGATGGGCCGCACACATTCTTTTCATCTTTCCGTTGCATCCGCGGAACAAAATCGCGCTGGGCGTGTCATACGATGGCGCTCCCCGCCGACTGCCGTGTTCAGCGCAAATAGTCAGATAATATGACTAGTCGGAACCAAACTTCCGTGAAATAGTCCCTCCCGCCGCCTCCAAGGGCGGTCTGCGGGTGCCATGCTACCAATCGGCGCGCCCGGATTAACATTTTGGGAGACACGCCTGATGATCCTCAAAGCCCTCTTTGCGGCCAGCGCGACCGCCGCGTTGCTGCTCGCGCTGCCGGCCAACGCCGCCGAACTCACCATCGGCTTCTCGCAGATCGGATCGGAATCCGGCTGGCGCGCGGCCGAGACGTCGGTCTCCAAGCAGGAGGCTACCAAGCGCAAGGTCAATCTCAAGATCGCCGACGCGCAGCAGAAGCAGGAGAACCAGATCAAGGCGATCCGCTCCTTCATCGCGCAGAACGTCGATGCGATCTTCCTCGCGCCTGTCGTCTCGACCGGCTGGGACTCGGTGCTGAAGGAAGCGAAGGAGGCCAAGATCCCGGTCGTGCTGCTCGACCGCGACATCGATCCCTCCGGCAAGGAGCTCTATCTCACCGCCGTGACCTCCGACAGCGTGCACGAAGGCGAGGTCGCCGGCGACTGGCTGGCGAAGACCGTCGGGGCCAAGGCCTGCAACATCGTCGAATTGCAGGGCACCGTCGGCGCCAGCGTGGCCGCCAATCGCAAGAAGGGTTTTGACGCCGCCATCGCCAAGCATGCGAACCTGAAGGTGGTGCGCAGCCAGACCGGCGACTTCACCCGCGCCAAGGGCAAGGAAGTGATGGAAAGCTTCATCAAGGCCGAAGGCGGCGGCAAGTCGATCTGCGCGGTCTATGCGCACAACGACGACATGATGGTCGGCGCCATCCAGGCGATGAAGGAAGCGGGCCTCAAGCCCGGCAAGGACATCCTCACCGTCTCGATCGACGCGGTCCCCGACATCTTCAAGGCGATGGTCGCAGGCGAAGCCAATGCCACGGTCGAGCTGACGCCGAACATGGCGGGTCCCGCCCTCGATGCCATCGCGGCGTTCAAGGATAAGGGCACGGTTCCGCCGAAATGGATCCAGACCGACTCGAAGCTCTACACGCCCACCGACGATCCGCAGAAGATCTACGACAGCAAGAAGGGCCTCGGTTACTGAGGCGAGTGCGTCGCCGGACGGCCGTGTTTCGGCAGTCCGGCGGCCCCCTTCGAAACCGCTGCGCGAACGGATAGGCTGGGTGTCCGCATCATCAGCGGGCGCCGGTGGGAGTGACGTCACGATGGAGAACAGCTCGGATTCTGCCGCTTCCCTGCTGGAGGTGCGCGGGATCAGCAAAAGTTTTGGTGCTGTGCATGCGTTGCAGGAGGTCGACTTCACGCTCCGCGCCGGCGAGATCCATGCGCTGCTCGGCGAGAACGGCGCCGGCAAATCTACGCTGATCAAGGTGATCACGGGCGTGTTCCCGCGCGATGCCGGCATCGTCAGGATCAGCGGCGAAGAGGTCGCGCCGCGCTCGGCCAAGGCCGCACTTCAGGCCGGCATTGCCACCGTCTATCAGGAAGTCAATTTGCTGCCGAACCTCTCGGTGGCGCAGAACCTGTTCCTCGATCGCCAGCCGATGCGCTTCGGCATCGTGCGCGGAGGCGAGGTGCGCCGTCGCGCGAAGACATTGCTCGCGGATTTCGGTCTCGATATCGATGTATCGGCGCCGCTCGGCAGCTATTCCGTCGCCGTGCAGCACGTCACCGCGATCGCGCGCGCCGTCGATCTCTCGGCGCGCGTGCTGATCCTGGACGAGCCGACCGCGAGCCTCGACCGCCACGAGGTCGAGATCCTCTTTCGCATCATGCGCCAGCTCGCCGGGCGCGGTATCGGGATTGTTTTCGTCAGCCATTTCCTCGACCAGGTCTACGAGATTTCCGATCGCATCACAGTCTTGCGCAACGGCCGCCTGGTCGGCGAGCGCGAGACCGCGTCTCTGTCGCGGCTCGAGCTGATCCGGATGATGCTCGGCCGCGAGCTCGCGGAGACCACCAGCACCCGGGCATCAGCAGGCGCGCAGAAGACGCGTGACGTCTGTGCGAGCTTCGAGAATTACGGCAAGGCCGGCTACGTCGCGCCGTTCAATCTCGAGCTGCGCCACGGCGAGGTCGTCGGCCTCGCCGGTCTGCTTGGCTCCGGCCGAACCGAGACGGCGCGGCTGGTGTTCGGCGCCGAGCGCGCCGATCGCGGGCAGGCGAGAGTCGAAGGCGTGCCTGTCCGGCTTCAGTCGCCGCGCGATGGCGTGCGCCACGGCTTTGGCTATTGCCCGGAAGAGCGCAAGACCGACGGCATCGTCGCCGAGCTTACCGTGCGCGAGAACATCGTGCTCGCGCTCCAGGCCAAGCGCGGCCTGCATCGGCCGCTGTCGCGCCGCGAGCAGGACGAGATCGCAAGACGTTACGTCAAGATGCTCGACATCCGCCCGCCCGATCCGGAGCGTCCCGTGGGCCTGTTGTCCGGGGGCAATCAGCAAAAGGTGCTGCTGGCTCGCTGGCTCGCAACCTCGCCGCGGCTGCTCGTGCTGGACGAGCCGACCCGCGGCATCGACGTCGGCGCGCACGCCGAGATCATTCGCCTGATACGCGAGCTCTGCGACGACGGGCTTGCGCTGCTCGTGATCTCCTCCGAGCTCGACGAGATCGTGACCTATTCCGATCGTGTGGTGGTGCTGCGCGATCGCGCCCATGTCGAGGAGCTCGCCGGCGAGGCCATCGACGTCGGCAGCATTCTCGCCGCCATCGCCGCCGATGGCGGCAGTGTCGCGCATGAGGGCCGGGCATGACAGCGCTGTTGCCGCGCCGCGGCCTTGCCCAGATTCTTGCGTTAATCGTTATCCTCGCGGTCGATCGTGTGGTGTCGCCGCAATTCTTCGACCTGCGTCTCCAGGACGGCCGTCTGTTCGGCAGCCTGATCGACGTGCTCAACCGCGGCACGCCGGTGGCGCTGCTCTCGCTCGGCATGGTGCTGGTGATCGCGACGCGCGGCATCGATCTGTCAGTCGGCGCGATCATGGCTATCTCGGGCGCAATCGCGGCGAGCCTCGCCGACAGCCACAGTCTGGCCGTGGTGCTGGCAGCCGCGCTCGGCGCGGGCTTGATCTGCGGCTTGTGGAACGGATTTCTCGTCGCGGTGCTTGGCATGCAGCCGATCGTCGCGACGTTGATCCTGATGGTGGCGGGACGCGGCATCGCGCAGCTCATCACCGAGGGTCGCATCGTGACCTTCTCCTCGCCCGATCTGGTCTGGCTGGGCAATGGCGCCATTCTTGGCGTGCCGGTGCCAGTCGCGATTGCGTTGGGCATGCTGATCCTCACCGGCGCGGTGGTGCGCGGCTCGGCGCTCGGACTGCTGATCGAGGCCACCGGCGGCAATGCGCGGGCGAGCGAACTCGCTGGCGTCGGCACGCGCGCCATGATTTTGGCGGTCTATGTCTGGTGCGGTGTCTGTGCTGCGCTCGCCGGCGTGATCGCGGCTGCCGACATCATGGGCGCCGATGCCAACAATGCCGGCCTCTGGCTCGAGCTCGACGCGATCCTGGCCGTTGTGATCGGCGGCACCTCGCTGTTCGGCGGCCGCTTCAGCCTAATTCTTGCTGTGTTAGGTGCACTGATCATCCAGACCATGAACACCGGCATTTTGCTGTCGGGATATCCGCCGGAGTTCAATTTGCTGGTCAAGGCAGTGGTGGTGATCGCCGTGCTTCTGCTGCAATCACCGAAACTGTCCGGCGTTGCCGGTGTCGTGGCGCGGCTGCGGAGGGCAAAAGCTTGAAAGGCCTGCCGCCCGTCCTCATCACCGCCATCGTGCTCGTCGCGGGATTCGCGCTCTGCGCGGTGCAATTCCCCAACATCGCCTCGACTCGCGTGGTCGGCAATCTCCTCACCGATAATGCCTTCCTCGGCATCGTCGCGACCGGCATGACCTTCGTCATCATCTCCGGCGGCATCGATCTCTCGGTCGGCTCGGTGATCGGCTTTACCACTGTATTCGTCGCGCTGGCGATCGAGCGCTGGGGCGTTCCACCTCTCGTCGCCTTCGTCGCCATCCTCGCGCTCTCGGGAGCCTTTGGCGCGGCGATGGGCGCGATGATCCACGTCTTCGATCTGCCGCCTTTCATCGTGACGCTCGCCGGCATGTTCCTGGCCCGTGGCGCCAGCTTCCTGCTCTCGACGGAATCGGTGCCGATCACCGCGCCGGTCTATTCCACCGTGTCGGACTTCGCGCTGCGGCTACCCGGCGGCGGGCGCCTGACTGCGGTCGCGATCATCATGCTTACGATCGTGATCGGCGGCGCATTGCTGCTGCGTCTCACCCGGTTCGGCGCCAATGTCTATGCGCTCGGCGGCAGCCGGCAGGCCGCGAGCCTGATGGGCGTTGCCGTCGGCAGGATGACGGTGAAGATCTACATGCTGTCGAGCCTGCTGGCGGGCATCGCGGGCATCGTCTTCTCCTTCTACACCAGTGCGGGATACTCGCTTTCCGCCGTCGGCGTCGAGCTCGACAGCATTGCGGCGGTCGTGATCGGCGGCACGCTGCTCACCGGCGGGCAGGGCTCGGTGGTCGGCACCTTCCTCGGCGTGCTGATCCAGGGCATGATCCAGACCTACATCAATTTCGACGGGACGCTGTCGAGCTGGTGGACCAAGATCGCGACCGGCGTGCTGCTGTTCGCCTTCATCGCCTTGCAGCAGGGGCTGGTCGCGCTCGCGCGCCGGCCGGTGGCGAAGCGCGCGGGAGCCGTCTCATGACCTCGCGCATCGTCGTCATCCCGACGCGCCGGGCGCACTCCAATCACGCGGAGGTGGCGCGCTCGATCGGCGTCGACATCATCGCCGGGCGTTACGCGGAGGGGACAAGGCTTCCGGGTGATGCCGAGATGATCGCGATGTTCGGCGTGTCGCGGCCGGTGCTGCGCGAGAGCGTGAAGACGCTGGTCGCCAAGGGCCTGCTCACCACCAAGGCGAGGGTCGGCACTGTCGTGCGCGAGCGCGTCGCCTGGAACATGTTCGACGCCGACGTGCTGGCCTGGCATCTGGACGCCGGCATCGACAAGCGCTTCCTCAACGACCTCGCCGAGATCCGCCTTGCGGTCGAGCCGCGCGCGGCCGTGCTGGCAGCGGCGCAGCGGTCGGAGCAGGACTTGGCCGAGCTGCGTCGCTGCATGGAGCGGATGCGGGATGAGGCTTCCGATTCCGTCGGCTTTGCTGATGCCGACCTCGCGCTTCATGTCGCCGTGGCGCGTGCGTCCGGTAATCTGTTCATGCGCTCGATCGGGCACGTCATCGAGGCCGCCTTGCGCGCCTCGTTCCTGCTCAGCGCACCTGTCGAACCGGAGGACCGCGACATCGTGCTGCTCTGGCATCAGAAGATCGTCGATGCCATCGCGACGGGTGATGCCGCGACTGCCTCGGAGGCGATGGTCTACGTCATTCACAACGGCATGCGCCGCCATGAGGGTACAGTGACCGAGACTGTACCGGCCGAGGCGCTGCCGTCCGCGGACACTGGAGAGAGATCGTGACTGAACTTCGCATCGCCATCGTCGGCTTCGGCAAGATCGCGCGGGACCAGCATGTCGGCGCGATCGCCGCGGTGCCGGGTGCGACGCTCGCGGCCGTTGCCAGCCGCAACGCCTCGCTGCCGGGGCTGCCGCACTTTGCCACCATCGAGGAATTGCTGGAGAGGGGGCCGTCGATCGATGCGGTGTCGCTGTGCACGCCGCCGCAGGTGCGCCGCACCCAGGCTGCCTTGGCGCTCGCCGCCGGCAAGCATGTCATGCTGGAGAAGCCGCCCGGCACCGGCGTTGCCGAGCTCGATCCCTTGATCGCGATGGCGGCGGATGCGAAGCGCACACTGTTTGCGACCTGGCATTCGCGCCAAGCACCGGCCGTCGAGCCGGCGCGGCAATGGCTCGCCGCGCGGCGGATCGCCTCCGTGCACATCAACTGGAAAGAGGACGTCCGCGTCTGGCATCCCGGGCAGGCCTGGATCTGGGAGCCCGGCGGGCTCGGGGTGTTCGATCCCGGCATCAATGCGCTGTCGATCCTGACCAGGATCCTGCCGAAGCCGGTGTTCGTCACCGCGGCCGAGCTCGCCTTCCCCGCCAATTGCCAGGCGCCGATCGCCGCGAACCTGACGCTGGCCGATATTGATGGCCTGCGAGTTACCGCCGAGTTCGATTTCCGCCAGACCGGGCCGCAGAGCTGGGATATCCTCGTCGAAACCGACCAGGGCCGGATGACGCTATCCCGCGGCGGCCGGATCATGGCGATCGACGGCAAGACCGTTGCCGAGGCGCCCGATGAGGAATATCGGGAGCTGTACCGGCGCCTCGTCACGCTTGCCGCAACAGGTGCCCGCGACGTCGATCTGGCGCCGCTTCGTCTCGTCGCCGATGCCTTCCTGCTCGGCAGGCGCAATATCGTCGAACCATTTGTGGATTAGACATGGCTGGCGCAAAAATAGAAAAAGACGTCTTCGGAACACTGCCGGACGGCCGTAGCGTGGAGCGCATCGTGCTGCGCGGGGAGAGTGGGTTCGAAGCGCGCATCATCACCCACGGCGCGGTGATTCAGGCTCTGATCGCGCCGGACACGAGAGGCGGCTATGACGACGTCGTGCTGGGTCACGATGCGTTCGCCGGCTATCTCGCCGAGCGGAAGTTTTTTGGCGCCACCGTGGGCCGCTATGCCAACCGCATCGCCAACGGACAATTTTCGCTGGACGGCGAGACGGTGCAGCTTCCCGTCAACAACGGTCCGAACGCGTTGCATGGCGGCCTCGACGGATTCGACCGCAAGCTCTGGGAGATTGCGGAGATCGACGACGGCGCCGAGTCGGCGGTGACGCTGACCTACACGAGCCCGCATGGCGAGGAGAACTATCCCGGCCGGCTCGACGTCCGCCTGACCTATCGCGTCACCGGCCCGAGCGAGCTGTCGCTCACCATGGAGGCGCGGACCGACCGGCCGACCATCGTCAACCTGACCAATCACAGCTTCTTCAATCTGGAGGGCGCGACGTCAGGCACACCCGTTCTCGATCACAAGCTGACGGTCGCCGCCGAACATTTCCTGGCGATCGATCCCACCGCCATTCCGCTTCCTGAGCCGCCGCGCAGCGTTGCCGGCACACCGTTCGACTTCCGCGACGCCCAGGCCGTCGGCGCGCGCATCCGCGAGAGCGATCGGCAATTACAGAACGGCAAGGGCTACGACCATACCTACTGTCTTGGCCGCGACGGCAAGCTTGCGCTCGCGGCGCGGCTGGAGGCGCCGCGCTCGGGGCGGATCATGGAGCTGTTCACCGATCAGCCCGGTCTTCAGGTCTATTCCGGCAACTATCTCGACGGCACGATCTCGGGGAAGGGCGGCAAGCTGTATCGCCAGTCGGACGCGATGTGCCTGGAGCCGCACATGTGGCCCAATTCACCAAACCGGCCGGATTTTCCAAGCCCGCGCCTCGATCCAGGCGGGGTCTATCGCCATCATACCGTCTATCGCTTTGCGGTGAGGTCGCCATGATGGAGCAGGTGCCGACGTCTGTCCTCTCGGACGATCCCTGCCATCTCGGCGAGGGACCGACCTATGACGCGACCACCGACACGGCCTGGTGGTTCGACATCCGCGAGGGGCGGCTGTTCGAGGCGCAGCTCGGCCGTGGCAGCATTCGCGTCCATGCGCTCGGCCGGATGGCGAGCGCGCTCGGGCGCATCGATGCCGAGCGCCAGCTGATCGTTGCGGAAGATGGACTCTACATCCGCAAGCTCGCCGACGGTGCGATGGCGCTGCTCTGCCCGCTCGAAGCCGACAATCCCGCGACGCGCTCCAATGATTGCCGCGTGCACCAATCCGGCACGTTCTGGATCGGCACCATGGGCCGCAAGGCCGAGCGAGGGGCTGGCGCGATCTATGCGTTCCATCGCGGCAAGATCTCGACGCTGTTTCCCGGTATCAGCATTCCCAACTCGATCTGTTTCTCGCCCGATGGCGCCACAGGCTACTTCACCGACACCGCACGCGCCGTGCTCTATTCCGTGCCGCTCAATCCGGCGACCGGCCTTCCGCGCGGCGAGCCCGAGGTGCTGCTGCGCCATACCGGCATCGGCGGCCTCGACGGCTCGGTGTGCGACGCAGATGGCCAGATCTGGAACGCGTGCTGGGGCGCAAGCCGCATCGATGTCTACTCGCCGCAGGGCGAGCGCCTGCGCTCGATCAGCGTGCCGGCCAAGCAGGCAAGCTGCCCCGCTTTCGTCGGCCCTGATTTATCGCGCATTCTCGTCACCTCGGCGTGGCAGGACATGGACGCGGCGGCGCGCGCCGCCGATCCGCAGGCCGGCTGCACCTTTCTGTTGGAGGCCTCCGCGCATGGTCGCGCGGAGCCGGACGTCAAGCTCGCATAGGAGGCCCGAAGCAGCTCATCGCCACGTTCTCGACGAAGCCAAGAAACAGTCTGACACCATAAGGGAGTGAAACATGCTGAAACTGAAGACGACATTCCTCGCGCTGGCGCTGGCCGGCGCCGCGACGATGGCCGCGGGCGTCACCGCCTCAGCCCAGGACAAAGCAACGGTCGGCATCGCCATGCCGACCAAATCGTCGGCGCGCTGGATCGACGATGGCAACAACATGGTCAAGGTGCTGAAGGAACGCGGCTACAACACCGACCTGCAATATGCCGAGGACGACATTCCGAACCAGCTCTCGCAGGTCGAGAACATGGTGACCAAGGGCGCCAAGGCGCTGGTGATCGCCGCGATCGACGGCACCACGCTCTCCGACGTGCTCAAGCAGGCCAAGGCCAAGGGCATCACCGTGATCGCCTATGACCGCCTGATCCGCGGCACGCCGAACGTCGATTACTATGCGACCTTCGACAATTTCCAGGTGGGCGTGCTCCAGGCCGAGTCGATCGTGCAGGGCCTCGGCCTCAAGGATGGCAAGGGTCCGTTCAACATCGAGCTGTTCGGCGGCTCGCCCGACGACAACAATGCCTACTTCTTCTACAACGGCGCGATGAGCGTGCTGAAGCCGTACATCGACAGCGGCAAGCTCGTCGTGGCTTCGGGCCAGATGGGCATGGACAAGGTCGCGACCTTGCGCTGGGACGGCGCCACCGCGCAGGCTCGCATGGACAATCTGCTCAGCGCCTACTACGGCAACAAGAAGGTCAATGCGGTGTTGTCGCCGTATGACGGCCTGTCGATCGGCATCATCTCCTCGCTGAAGGGCGTCGGTTATGGCAGCGCCGGCCAGCCGATGCCTGTCATCTCGGGCCAGGATGCCGAGGTGCCCTCGATCAAGGCGATGCTGCGCGGCGACCAGTATTCGACCATCTTCAAGGACACCCGCGATCTCGCCAAGGTGACCGCCGACATGGTCGACGCCGCGCTTGCCGGCAAGCAGGTCACCGTCAACGACACCAAGACCTACGAGAACGGCGCCAAGACCGTGCCGTCCTACCTGCTCAAGCCGGTCGTGGTCTATAAGGACAATTGGGAGAAGGTCCTGATCGACAGCGGCTACTACAAGAAGTCACAATTCCAGTAAGACTTTTCTCCTTCGCCCTCGCCCCGCTCTCGCGGGGAGAGGGCGGGGTGAGGGGCCATCTCCGTACGGGCAGTGATTGCTATGCACTCCGTCATTGCGAGCGCAGCGAAGCAATCCAGTCTTCCGCCGCGGAGAGAGTCTGGATTGCTTCGCTGCGCTCGCAATGACGATGTGGATGCCGCGATATCATCCCCGCAAGATGGGGAGAGGTTGAACAAGGGACAACGACGATGACCGCAATGCTGGAGATGCGCAACGTCAGCAAGAGCTTTTCCGGCGTGCAGGCGCTGCGCGACGTCAACTTCTCGGTTGACGCCGGGCAGATCCACGCCCTCGTCGGCGAGAATGGTGCCGGCAAGTCGACGTTGATGAAGGTGCTCAGCGGCGTGTATCCGGCCGGCAGTTACGAGGGCACCATCATCTTTGATGGCGCGGAGCGGCGCTTTCGCGACATCAACGATTCCGAGGCGCTCGGCATCATCATCATCCATCAGGAGCTGGCGCTGATCCCGCTGATGTCGATTGCCGAAAACATCTTCCTGTCGCATCCGCCTTCAAGACTCGGCGTCGTCGATCGCGACGAGGTGTATCGGCGCACGCGGGAACTCCTCGCGCAGGTTGGCCTCAAGGAATCGCCGGATACGCTGATCACCGATCTCGGCGTCGGCAAGCAGCAGCTCGTCGAAATCGCGAAGGCCCTGTCCAAGCGGGTGCGGATGCTGATCCTGGACGAGCCCACCGCCAGTCTCAACGAGGCTGACAGTGCCGCGCTGCTCGAACGTCTCGTGGCCTTCCGCGAGCAGGGCATCGGCTCGATCCTGATCTCGCACAAGCTGAACGAGGTCGCCCGCGTCGCCGACCACATCACCGTGCTGCGCGACGGCCGCACCGTCGACGGCATCGACTGCCGCGCCGAGCCGATCCAGGAAGACCGCATCATCCGCAGCATGGTCAACCGCGATCTCGCCCACCGTTTCCCGGAGCGTAGCGCAGAGATCGGCGAGCC
This sequence comes from Bradyrhizobium sp. 132, assembly GCF_023074185.1. Lineage (GTDB taxonomy): Bacteria > Pseudomonadota > Alphaproteobacteria > Rhizobiales > Xanthobacteraceae > Bradyrhizobium. The sequence goes on from NZ_JADPKY010000132.1 coordinate 391,411, forward strand.
CGTCCTCACCGTCGAGAACTGGTCGGTCTATCACCCCATCCATCCCGAGCGGCAGGTGATCAAGAACATCGATTTCGGCGTGAAGCGCGGCGAGGTCGTCGGCATTGCCGGATTGATGGGCGCCGGCCGCACTGAATTCGCCATGAGTCTGTTCGGTCGGTCCTGGGGCACTACCATCAGCGGTCGCATCCGGCTCGAGGGCCATGAGATCGTGCTGCCGAACGTCGCGGCCGCGATCGACGCGGGTCTTGCCTATGTCACCGAGGACCGCAAGCAGCTCGGGCTGATCCTCGCCGACGACGTTCGCAAGAACATCACGCTCGCAAGCCTCGACCAGGTCGCGCCTCGCCGGGTGATCGACGACATCGCCGAGCTGAAGGTCGCCAGCGACTACCGCAACCGCATGCGCATCCGCTGCTCGGACGTCTACCAAGAGACCGGCCAGCTCTCCGGCGGCAACCAGCAGAAGGTCGTGCTGTCGAAATGGCTGATGACGGACCCCAAGGTCTTGATCCTGGACGAGCCGACGCGGGGCATCGACGTCGGTGCCAAATACGAGATCTACTGTATCATCAACGAGCTTGCGGAAGCCGGGCGCGGCGTGGTGGTGATCTCCTCGGAGATGCCCGAGCTCCTCGGCATCTGCGACCGCATCTGTGTCATGAACGACGGCGCCTTCGTCGGCGAGTTCCCGGGCACTGAAGCGACGCAGGAAAAGATCATGCGCGCCATCATGCGCAACGATAGAAATTATGGAAGCAGCGTCCTTGCGGGCGCGGAGATGGGAGGATCGCAGCCATGACCGACAAGACGGTATCGCTGCCCGAGGAGCGCCGGCACGGCAGCTTCATCAAGAACAATTTGCGCAATTACGGCATGCTGATGTCGCTGATCGCGATCATGCTGTTCTTCCAGGTCATGACTGGCGGCACGCTGCTGCAGCCGCTCAACCTGACCAATCTGGTGCTCCAGAACAGCTACATCGTCATCATGGCGCTGGGCATGCTGCTGGTGATCGTCACCGGCCATATCGACCTCTCGGTCGGCTCGGTCGCGGGCTTCGTCGGCGCGGTGGCCGCCGTGCTGATGGTGACGTACAAGATCGACTACACGCTCGCCTTCATCGCCTGCCTGTTGTTGGGCGCGGCGATCGGCGCGGCGCAGGGCTATTGGGTGGCCTATTTCAAGATCCCGTCCTTCATCGTGACGCTGGCCGGCATGTTGGTGTTCAAGGGACTTGCGCTCGCGGTGTTGCAGGGCCAGTCGCTCGGACCGTTTCCGGCGACCTTCCAGAAATTGTCGTCGGGCTTCATTCCGGAGATGCTGCCCGAGGCCGGCACGCTGCATCCGACGTCCATGCTGATCGGTGCCGTGCTCGCGCTCGGCCTCGTCTACGCCGGCGCCAAGGGTCGCTCGCGCGAGCAGTTACACGGCATCGAGGTCGAGCCTTACGCGTTCTTCCTCGGCAAGAGCATTCTCCTGGCCTGCGCCGTGCTCTACTTCACCTATCTGATCGCCTCGCATCGCGGCATGCCGAACGTGCTGGTCATCATGACCGCGTTGATCGCGCTCTACGGCTTCGTCACCCGCCGCACCGTGATTGGCCGGCAGGTCTACGCGGTCGGCGGCAATGCGAAAGCCGCAAAGCTGTCGGGCATCAAGACGGAACGGTTGACCTTCCTCACCTTCGTCAACATGGGCGTGCTCGCCGCGCTCGCCGGCCTCGTCTTCGCCGCGCGCCTCAACACCGCAACGCCCAAGGCCGGTCTCGGCTTCGAGCTCGACGTCATCGCCGCCTGCTTCATCGGCGGCGCGTCGGCCTATGGCGGTGTCGGCCGTGTTGGCGGCGCCGTGGTCGGCGCCATGATCATGGGCGTGATGAACAACGGCATGTCCATCCTCGGCATTGGCATCGACTACCAGCAGGTCATCAAGGGCCTGGTCCTGCTCGGGGCGGTGTGCATCGACGTCTATAATCAGCGCAGGTGACGCCGCGCAGCCGGGATGGAGCCCCGGCTACGGTTTCCTGCCGCGGCATTGCCTGCGGAGGGTCGCCCGTTGCTGAGCTATTGCCCATGAGTTGGGTATATGATCGAATGGCCGGATGGACCAGGGCCGGCCAAAACCCGATCTGATCATCTTCGACTGCGACGGCGTGCTGGTCGATAGTGAGCTGTTGAGCTGTCGCTGCTTGTCCGACGTGCTGGCCGAATGCGGCATCGCGCTCAGCGTAGAGCAGGCGCTCGAACTCTTCCTCGGGCGCAGCACCAAGGCGGTCGAGCAGCATTATCGGGATCTCGGACAGGCCGTGCCGGACGGCTTTCTGCCGCGCTTGAAGTCGTATGTACTGACGACGTTCGCGGCTACGCTTCAACCAATTCCCGGCGTCGCCGATGTGATCTCCGATTTGCGCGGGCCGTTTTGCGTAGCGTCGTCCAGCGACATCGACCGCGTCTCGTTGTCTCTTGACGTCACCGGCCTGCGGGCGCATTTCGGCGATCGGGTCTACACCGCGCAGATGGTTAGGCACGGCAAGCCAGCGCCCGATCTGTTTCTCCACGCGGCGGCGAAGATGGGTGCGGAACCCGCGCGCACGCTGGTGATCGAGGACAGCGCCAGCGGCGTGCAGGCGGGAAAGGCGGCCGGCATGACCGTCTGGGGATTTGTCGGCGGCAGCCATTATCGCGGCCGCGACGGGCAGGCTATATTGTCGGGTGCGGGGGCCGACCGGGTGTTCGCGCGCATGATCGATTTCTGAAAGGACGCCTGACGCCTGCCATGGCCGCTGAGAACGAAAAGTCCAGGCTCGATGACGCCGCACGCGCCGGCTGGCTCTATTTCATTGCCGGTCACACCCAGGACGAAATCGCTAAAATGCTCCAGGTCTCGCGCGCCTCGGCGCAGCGGCTGGTCTCGCTGTGTCTCGCCGAGCGGCTCATCACCTTCCGGCTCGAACATCCCATCGCAGCCTGCATGGAACTTGCGGCGCGGCTGAAGGAACGGTTTGATCTCGTCCATTGCGAGGTTGTGCCGGCCGATCCGGCGGCGCCGCAGGCCACAGCGGGCATTGCCGAACGCTGCGCCAATCTGCTCGATGCCACGCTGCGTTCGGAGACGCCCGTCATCGTCGCGCTCGGCACGGGCCGGGCGGTGCGCGCCGCGGTCGAGCGCGTCACGCCGATCGACCGGCCCAACCACCAGATCGTCTCGCTGGTTGGCAACATCTCCGCCGACGGTTCTGCGAGCTTCTACGATACTGTCGGCCGGCTCGCCGATCGCACCGGCGCGCGGCACTATCCGATGCCGCTGCCGTTCCTGATGTCGTCCGAGGACGAGCGCAACAAGATGGTGCGGATCGAGCCCATCGCCAAGGTAAAGGCGGTCGCGATCAAGGCGGATTTGCGCCTCGTCGGCATCGGCCAGATGGACCAGAAGGCGCAGGTCCACGTCGACGGCTTCGTCACCCGCGACGAATTGTTCGAGATGATGCGGCAAGGGGCGATCGGCGAAATCACCGGCTGGGCCTATGATTCCAAGGGCCGCCTGCTCAAAGCCGGCACCAACAAACGCTTGACCAGCATTCCGCCGGAAGTGCCGGCAAAAACCACGACGATCGGCGCCGCAGTCGGTGCGGCCAAGGTGGCGGCGATCGCGGCGGCGCTGAACGGGCGGTTGATCAACGGGCTCATTACCGACGAGACGACCGCAAGGGCAATTATCGAGCGCTGAGGCAGAGCTAGCGCGACAGCGCCGCTGCTCTCCCTCTCCCGCTTGCGGGAGAGGGCTGGGGAGAGGGTCTCTCCGCTGGCAAGACTGCCCAAGAGGAGAAAGCCTTCACCCGTATCGCATCTTCGATGCGATACGACTTCTCCCGGAAGCGGGGGACGTGGAGCAAGTTGCGTGCGCTCGGCTCGAGCAACGGCCACCCCACTCGCGGCACACGACACCATCTCCCGCACCGCAGCACTCATAAGTTGCGCGAACGCCCTCGCGCCTGCTTGACAACGGTCCGCCCTCGGTTGAACATACGCCCAACGCGTGGGCATATGCTCAAAAGCGCGATCCTAGGGAGGTCACCCGTGAAACACGTCCTTGGCGCCGTCTGCGGCGCGTCTTGCCTGTTGCTGGCCGTCCCCGCGATGGCCGAAACGACCCTGACGATCGCCACCGTGAACAACGGCGACATGATCCGCATGCAGGGTTTGACGGCTGAATTCACCAAGAAGAACCCCGACATCACCGTGAAATGGGTGACGCTTGAGGAGAACGTGCTGCGCCAGCGCGTCACCACCGACATCGCCACCAAGGGCGGCCAGTTCGACGTGCTCACCATCGGCACTTATGAGGTGCCGATTTGGGCCAAGAAGGGCTGGCTGGTGCCGCTCGCCAATCTCGGCGCCGATTACGACGTCGCCGACCTCCTGCCCAAGATCAAGGATGCCGTCTCCGTCGATGGCAAGCTCTATGCCGCACCGTTCTACGGCGAGAGCTCGATGGTGATGTACCGCACCGACCTGTTCGACAAGGCCGGCCTGAAGATGCCGGAAAAGCCGACTTGGGATTTCGTCATCGACGCCGCCAAGAAGCTCACTGACAAGAGCGCCGGCGTCTATGGCATCTGCCTGCGCGGCAAGGCCGGCTGGGGCGAGAACATGGCGTTCCTCTCCGCCATGGCCAATTCCTACGGCGCGCGCTGGTTCGACGAGAAGTGGCAGCCGCAGTTCAACACCCCGGAATGGAAGGCGACGCTGTCGACCTATGTCGACCTGATGAAGCAGGCCGGCCCTCCCGGTGCGAGCTCGAACGGCTTCAACGAGAACCTCGCGCTGTTCAATGCCGGCAAGTGCGCGATGTGGATCGACGCCACGGTCGCGGCGTCCTTCGTCACCAACCCGAAGGACTCCAAGGTCGCCGACAAGGTCGGCTTCGCGCTCGCGCCCAACACGGGCTTGGGCAAGAACGCCAACTGGCTGTGGGCCTGGAATCTCGCGATCCCCGCGGGCTCCAAGAAGACGGAAGCGGCCGAGAAGTTCATCGCCTGGGCCACCAGCAAGGACTACACCAAGACCGTCGCCGCAAAGGAGGGCTGGGCCAACGTGCCGCCGGGCACGCGAACCTCGCTCTACCAGAACCCGGATTATCTGAAGGTCGCCCCGTTCGCCAAGCTGACGCTGGCCTCGATCGATGCGGCCGATCCGAACAGGCCGACCGTGAAGCCGGTGCCTTACGTCGGCGTGCAATATGCGGCGATCCCCGAATTCCAGGGCATCGGCACGCAGGTCGGCCAGCAGTTCTCGGCCGCGCTTGCGGGCTCGATGACGGTCGATGCCGCGCTCGCCGCCGCGCAGTCCGCAACCGAGCGCGAGATGAAGCGGGCCGGTTACATCAAGTGAACCCGAGCTCTCCCTCCTGAGCTCAGACTTGCGGCCATCCACCCGCTCGGGATGGATGGCCGCCTTCTTCCCGCAAGCGGAGAAGCCAAGAATGGCAACCCGGCAGACGCAGCTTCTCGCACGGACGCTCCTGACGCCTGCGGTCGGGCTGCTCTTCATCTGGATGATCGTCCCGCTCGCGCTGACGCTCTATTTCTCGACGCTGCACTACAGTCTGCTCGATCCCGGCTCGGAATCATTCGTCGGGCTGGAAAATTTCCGCTACTTCCTCACCGATCCCGCGTTCCTCGCTTCGCTCCAGAACACGCTGGTGCTGGTCGGCTCGGTGCTGGCGCTGACCGTCCTGCTCGGAATTCCGCTGGCGCTGCTGCTCGACCAGCCCGTGATCGGCCTCAACATCGTGCGGTTGATGGTGATCGCGCCGTTCTTCGTGATGCCGACGGTGAGCGCGCTGGTCTGGAAGAACCTGCTGATGCATCCGGTATCCGGGCTGTTTGCCTGGATCGCCTCGGTGTTCGGGCTGACGCCGATCGACTGGTTCAACGACATGCCGCTGCTTGCGGTGATCCTGATCGTGTCCTGGCAATGGCTGCCGTTCGCGACGCTGATTTTGCTCACTGCGATGCAGTCGCTCGACGAGGAGCAGAAGGAAGCCGCCGAAATGGACGGCGCCAGCGCGGTCTCGACCTTCATCTACATTACGTTGCCGCACCTCGCGCGTCCCATCACGGTGGTGATCCTGATCGAGACAATCTTCCTGCTCACCGTCTTTGCTGAAATTTACGTCACCACGGGAGGCGGCCCGGGACTGTCGACCACCAACATCGCTTTCCTGATCTATTCGCAGGCACTGATCCAGTACGATGTCGGCACCGCCTCGGCGGGCGGCCTCGTCGCTGTCGTGATCGCCAACGTCGTAGCTTTCTTCCTGGTCCGCATCGTCGGCCGCAATCTGGAGGCTTGAGACATGGCGCGGATAGCGACGAGGCAGCGGGTCGTGGTCTCGACGATCGGGGCGTGGTTCTTCGGCTTCCTGATCTTCTTCCCGATCCTCTGGATGGTGCTGGCGAGCTTCAAGACCGAACTTGAGGCCTTCGCGATTCCACCATCCTTCCTGTTCTTCCACTGGACCACCGAGAACTACGCGACCGTGCAGGAGCGCAGCGACTATTTTCACCACGCGCTGAACTCGATCATCATCGCCGGCGGCTCGACCCTCATTGCGCTTTTGATAGCTATCCCCGCGGCCTGGTCGATGGCGTTCTCGCCGACCAAACGCACCAAGGACATCCTGCTCTGGATGCTCTCGACCAAGATGATGCCGCCGGTCGGCGTGCTGGTTCCGATCTACCTGATCTACAAGACCTTCGGCCTGCTCGATTCCCGCATCGGCCTTGTCTTCATCCTGTGCCTCGGCAATCTGCCGATCGTGATCTGGATGCTGTTCACTTATTTCAAGGAGATCCCGCGCGACATCCTCGAAGCCGCGCGCATGGACGGCGCAACAATAGGCCGCGAGCTGATCTATGTCCTGACGCCGATGGCGATCCCAGGGCTCGCATCGACCATGCTGCTGAACCTGATCCTGGCCTGGAACGAGGCGTTCTGGACGCTCAATCTGTCGACCTCGAACGCCGCGCCGCTCACCACGTTCATCGCGTCTTATTCGAGCCCGGAAGGGCTGTTCTGGGCAAAGCTGTCGGCGGCCTCGACGCTGGCGATTGCGCCCATTCTCGTCCTCGGTTGGTTCAGCCAGAAGCAGCTCGTACGCGGGCTCACCTTTGGCGCGGTAAAGTAAGAAGGGCTGCCGAATCATGGGTCAGATCACACTTCAGGACGTGCAAAAATCCTTCGGTCCCGTGCACATCATCAAGGGTGCGGACCTTGAAATCGCCGACGGGTCGTTCGTGGTGTTCGTAGGTCCCTCGGGCTGCGGCAAGACCACGCTGCTGCGGTTGATCGCCGGGCTTGAGGATGTCAGCGGCGGCAAGATTCTGATCGACGGCAAGAACGTCGTCGACACGCCGCCCGCCAAGCGTGGGCTTTCCATGGTGTTCCAATCCTATGCGCTCTATCCGCATATGAGCGTGCGCGGCAATATCGGCTTCGGCCTGAAGATGGCGGGCCTTTCCAAGGACGAGACCAACCGCAAGGTCGAGGCTGCCGCCGCGACGCTGAACCTCACGCCTTATCTCGACCGCAAGCCGCGCGAGCTCTCCGGTGGCCAGCGCCAGCGCGTCGCGATTGGGCGCGCCATCGTCCGCGAACCCAAGGCGTTTCTGTTCGACGAGCCGCTCTCCAACCTCGACGCGGCTCTGCGCGTGCAGATGCGTATCGAGGTGACGCGCCTTCAGAAGCAGCTCGGCACCACCGCGATCTATGTCACCCACGACCAGGTCGAAGCCATGACCATGGCCGACAAGATCGTGGTGCTCAACGGCGGCAAGATCGAGCAATATGGCTCGCCGCTGGATCTCTACGAGAAGCCGGCCAACCTCTTCGTCGCCGGCTTCATCGGCTCGCCCAAGATGAACTTCGTCACCGGCGGGCACGCCTTGCAGAAGGGCGCAGCAACGATCGGCGTACGGCCGGAGCATCTCAAGATCGAACGCGACGGCACTGGCGGCTGGCAGGGCACGATCGCGGTCGCCGAGCATCTCGGCAGCGACACCTTCCTCTATGTCGATGCCGGTGAGCTCGGGATGCTGACGGCGCGCTACATCGGTGAATTGAGCCTGCACGCCGGCGACCACGTGTCGCTGGTGCCGGACCCCGCACGGATCCATCGCTTCGACGCGAGCGGCAACGCCATTCGAGGCTGACAAGAGACCGCAAGAAACGGCAAAGAAACGGCAAAGAAACGGAAATACCACCATGTACCTGGAAAAATTCAAGCTGACTGGCAAGACCGCGTTCATCACGGGTGGCGGGCAGGGCATCGGGTTCGCCTGCGCCGAGGCGCTGGCTGAAGCCGGCGCCAGGGTCGTCATCGGCGATCGCGACAGCAAGGTCGCCGACAGCGCGAAAGAGAGCCTGAAGGCGAAGGGCTACGACGCCGAGACGGCGATCATGGACGTGACCGACACCAGGCGCGTCGCGGAGGTCGCGAGCGATCTCGTCGCCCGCTATGGCAACGTCGACATCCTCGTCAACAATGCCGGCATTGCCCGCAGCGAGACGCCGGCGGAGACCGTGACCGACGAGCACTGGCTCAACGTGATCGACGTCAATCTCAACGGCACCTTCTGGTGCTGCCGAGAGTTCGGCAAGCACATGCTCAACGCCAAGCGCGGCGCCATCGTCAATGTCGGCTCGATGTCGGGTTTCATCGTCAACAAGCCGCAGGAGCAGTGCTTCTACAATGCCTCCAAGGCAGGGGTGCACCATCTCACCAAATCGCTGGCCGCCGAGTGGGGCGCGCGCGGCGTCCGCGTCAACGCGGTGGCGCCGACCTATATCGAGACGCCCCTCAACGCCTTCGTGAAGAGCAATCCGAGAATGTACGATGCCTGGATTGGTGGAACCCCGATGGCGCGGATGGGGCAGGTCGATGAGATCGCCTCCGTCGTACTGTTCCTTGCCTCAGAGGCAGCGAGCCTGATGACCGGCAGCATTGTGCTGGTGGATGGCGGCTACACTTGCTGGTAGGCTTGCGTCAAAATTGACGAAGCGACCGGGAGCGACAATGCCGCGAGCGTATATCGGCGTCGACGTAGGGACCACGAGCACGCGGGCAGGGGTATTTGACGAGGCCGGCACCTTGCTGGCGATCGCACGGCATCCGATCAGGACCTGGCACGAGGCCGGCGACATCGTCGAACAGTCGTCCCAGGATATCTGGGACGCCTGCGTGAGATCAGTGCGAGCCGCGATGGCGGAGGCTGGCATCGCGCCCGACAGCGTCGGCGGCATTGGCTTCGACGCGACCTGTTCCCTCGTGGTGCTCGACCGGCAAGGCGAGCCGGTCACGGTCAGTGCCTCCGGCGACAAGCAACGCAACGTCATCGTCTGGATGGACCATCGCGCCACGGCTGAGGCGCGGCTGATCAACGAAACCGGTGACGCCGTGCTGCGCTACGTCGGCGACTCGATCTCGCCCGAGATGGAGATGCCGAAACTGCTGTGGTTGAAGCGGCACATGCGCGCGAGCTTCGACGCTGCAGGGCACTTCTTCGATCTGGCGGATTACCTGACCTGGCGCGCGACCGGCTCGCTGCAGCGCTCGACCTGCACCGTCACCTGCAAATGGAACTACCTCGCGCATGATGGCGGCGGCTGGAGCGCGCCGTTCTTTCAGCGCATCGGCCTCTCGGATTTCGTGGCCGAGAAATATGCCCGGATTGGCACCGAGATCGTCGCCCCCGGTACGGGCCTGGGTGCAGGTCTCACCCGCACTGCCGCGGCTGACCTCGGCCTGTCTGTGGGCACACCAGTCGGTGCGTCCCTGATCGATGCCCATGCCGGCGGCATCGGCGCGATCGGCGGTCGTGATGACTCGGACGGCGCGACCGATGTCAGCGACCGGCTCGCCTATATCATGGGCACGTCGGCCTGCATCATGGCGACGACCAAGGAGCCGTGCTTCGTGCCGGGCGTCTGGGGTCCTTACTATTCCGGCATGGTGCCGAACTTCTGGCTCAACGAAGGCGGTCAGTCGGCTGCGGGCGCGGCGATCGATCATCTCCTCAAATCGCATCCCGGCTTTGCCGAAGCGAGCGCGGCGGCGCGCAGTGAGGGCGTCGACCTCATCGAGTTCCTCGAGCGCCGCATCATCGCACGCGCAGGCGGCGCCATCCGCGCCGCGCTGCTGGCCTCCGACGTCCATGTCCTTCCCGAGTTCATCGGCAACCGCTCGCCCTACGCAGATCCTGACACGCGCGCGGTGATCGCAGGCCTCGATCTCGATACCGATATCGCCTCGATGGAACGGCTGTTCGTCGCCGGCCTGTGCGGGCTCGCCTATGGGCTTGCCGAGGTGATCGAGGCCTTTGCCGCGCATGGCGTTCGCTCCAGCATCATGATCATGGGCGGAGGAGCGAGCCGTAGCCCGCTGGTGCGGCAGATCATGGCGGACACCACCGGCCTCACGGTCGCGCTGCCGCAGACCAAAGAACCGGTGCTGCTCGGCGCCGCGATGCTCGGCGCGGTGGCCGGCGGCGCCTATGCCTCGATCGGCGAGACCATGGCCAAAATGTCGACGCTGGGACGAAAGAGCGAGCCGACCGCGCCCGATATCGCCGCCTTTCACGCCCGCAAGCGCGAGGTCTACAAGCTGCTTCGCGAGGTCGATCGCGGCAGCCGTGCCGCGATGGCCAGAGGTCGAAACGAATGCTGATTACCTGCGGCGATGCGCTGATCGATTTCGTCCCGACGCGAAACACCGACGGGCGCGAAGCGGTGATGCCGGCCGTCGGCGGCTCCTGCCTCAACGTCGCGATCGGCATGGCGCGGCTGGGCGCGCCGACAGGCTTCGTCGGCGGCATCTCGACCGACCTGTTCGGGCAGATGATCGCCGATCACGCGACAGCGTCGAATGTCGAACTCGCTCTCGCCACAAGCAGCGATCACCAGACCACGCTCGCCTTCGTTCGCATCGTCGCGGGCGAGTCGCACTACGCGTTCTACGATGCCGAGACTGCGACGCGGAACTGGACCTATCGGCGCGGCACCATTCCATTCGCGACCGTCGAAGCCGTCCATGTCGGCTCGACCACGCTTGTCAATGACCAGGGTGCCGCCGAGACCAAGGCCCTGATCGCGGACGCACGGGCGTTGTCGACAATCTCTTTTGATCCGAACTGCCGGCCCAACCTCGTCAAGGACAAGCCCGCCTATCTCGCGCGCATGGCGGAGTTCGCCGACAGCGCAGATCTCATCAAGATGTCCGACGTCGATTTCGCCTACCTGTTCGGCGACGAGCCGTATCACCAGCGCGCCGGCACGCTGCTCGCACGGGGCGCGAGCCTTGTCGTCGTCACCCGCGGCAACAGCGGCGCCATCGCGTGGCATGCGGGGGCAGGGCAGATCGAGGTCGCTGCACCTAAGGCCGAGGTGGCCGACACCATCGGCGCGGGCGATAGTTTTCAGGCGGCGCTGTTGTTCGCCCTGCACAAGCAGGGGCGTCTCGCCCGACAACAGTTGAAGGACATCGGCGCGGACGAGCTTCGCCGTGCGCTGTCCTTTGCCGCCAATTGCGCCGGCCTGACCTGCACCCGTCCCGGTGCCGATCCGCCGTGGAGCCACGAGATCAATTGGAGCTAGTAGCTAGCGCGTCAGGCCTCGCCCCCATTTCCGAGTTGTCTCGGTGGACTGCGGCCATGCGCAAGCCGAATTGGACAGGATCGGTGCACGCTGGCAAGGTCCGCGCATCCTGACGCGAGGCGGTCCTTCTATGAACGATGATCTCAGTTTCCTGTCCGCCACCGAAATACGCGCGCGCATCGACCGCAAGGAAGTCTCCCCCGTCGAACTTGTCAGCGCCGTGCTCGCGCGCGCCGAGGCGCTCCAGCCCCAGTTGAACTGCTTCATCACGCTCTGTGGCGGCGAGGCGATGGCAGAGGCGCGCGCGGCCGAGCGCAAAATGATGGCCGGCGAACCACTCGGCCTGCTGCACGGCATCCCCGTCACCGTCAAGGACATCGTCAACACCAGAGGCGTGAAGACCACTTTCGGCGCCGTTCCCTACAAGGACAATGTGCCGAATGAGGATGCCGTGGCGGTCGCGCGGCTGCGTGCGCAAGGCGCGATCCTGATCGGCAAGACCACCACGCCGGAATTCGGGAGCAAGTGCCTGACCGACTCGCCGCTGTTCGGCCGCACCCGCAACGCCTGGAGCGCGGAGCGGTCCTCGGGCGGCTCCAGCGGCGGCGCGGCGGTCGCCGTTGCCAGCGGCGTCGCGCCGCTTGCGATCGCGACCGATGGCGGCGGCTCGACACGGATTCCCGCCGCCTGCAACGGCGTGGTCGGGCTGAAGCAGAGCAACGGCGTCATCCCGCACAGCCAGGCGCTCGATGCCTTCGGCAACCAGACCTATGTCACGCCGATGACGCGAACCGTTGCCGACACCGCGCTGATGATGCAGGCGATGGCCGGCGAGGATTCTTGCGATCCCTGGTCGATCGGCGTTCCCGTGCCTGACTTCATCGGCACCGCTCTGCCGCGCGGCGATCTGCGTGGGCAGAAAATCTTGTACTGCCTGTCGCCGCCCGGACGCCCTGTCTCTGCAGATGTCGACGCCGGCTTCAAGGCGAGTCTCGACCGGCTCGCCGGGCTCGGTGCCGAGCTCGAGGAATTTTCCGGCGAGGGGTTCGACATCGAACCGATCTGGCGCGCCATCAATCACACCGTCTGGCGCACGCGCTTTTCAAAGCTCGTGGCCGAGCACGGCGACGCCCTCAGCGAAGCCTTCGTCAAGCAGGTCGCGCTTGCGACCAACGTCAGCGGCGTCACCTATCAGGAAGCGATGTTCGCGCGCACGGCGTTGTTCCGCCGGGTGCAATCCCTGCTTGCGCGCGGGCACCTGCTGGCGATGCCGACCCTCACGCGCACCGCGCTGCCGATCGATCAAGACCTGTTCGGCACCATCGAGATCGACGGCAAGCACTTTGACAGCGTCCGGCCGCACTGGTTCCCCTGGACCATGTCGTTCAACATGACCGGACACCCCGCCATCAGTCTGCCGTGCGGCTTCGGCCGCGACGGCCTGCCGATCGGCCTTCAACTCGTCGGCCGCTTCCGCAGCGATGCGGACTTGCTGCGCGTGAGCGCGCTGTTCGAGGCGTCGCACGACCTTCTGTCCCGCTGGCCGGATTGAGCAGATGGGCATGCAGCAAAGGACTTGTTTGCAAAGGACTTGCCTCCGGCGCCCGGACGTGTTGATCGTGCCGCGGATGAGCCCTGAATCCGAGCGCGCATGAGCGTATTTGTCCTCCGCCGTCTGCTGACTTTGCTGGCGACGCTGGTCGGCGCATCCGTGATCATTTTTTTGGTGCTGGATGCTCTTCCGGGCAATGCCGCGCAGATGCTGATGGGCGCCGACGCCTCGGCCGACGCGGTGCGCGCGCTCACCGTCAAGCTCGGGCTCGACCAGCCGCTGACGGTTCGCTATTTGCAGTGGATCAAGGGCCTTCTCGTCGGCGATCTCGGCAACTCCTATGTCTACGGCACACCGGTCGCGAGCCTGATCGCGGAGCGGCTGGTGCTGACCATTCCGCTTGCGATCATGGCGATGCTGATCACGGTGACGCTGGCGCTCTCGGCCGGCATCTACACCGCGGCCAATCACAACAAGCTCGGCGATGTCGGCGTGATGTCGCTGACGCAGATCGGCATCGCGCTGCCGAACTTCTGGTTTGCGATCCTGCTGGTGCTGTTGTTTTCGGTGCGGCTGCAATGGCTGTCCGCGGGCGGCTTTCCCGGCTGGGAGGACGGCATCTGGCTCGGCATCAAATCGCTGCTGCTGCCTGCGCTCTCGCTGGCGGTGGTGCAGGCCGCGATCCTCGCTCGCGTCACGCGTTCGGCGGTGCTGGAAGTGCTGCGTGAAGACTTCGTCCGCACGGCGCGGGCGAAGGGTCTCGGCAAGCGCGAGGTGCTGTGGCGCCACGTGCTGCGCAACGCCATGATCCCCGTGATGACGGTGATTGGGCTGCAATTCGCCAATCTGCTCGCCGGCACCATCGTGATCGAGAACGTGTTCTATCTGCCCGGCCTCGGTCGCCTGATCTTCCAGTCGATCGCCAACCGCGATCTGATCGTGGTGCGCAACTGCGTGATGCTGCTCGCGACCATGGTCGTCATCGTCAATTTCGTGGTCGACGTGCTCTATGCTTTCGTCGATCCCCGCATCAAGGTCCACGACCTGTGAGCGCGCCACTGACCACCCTCGTCGACGCGCCGGCCGCAACGCGTGCTCTGCCGGCCCGGACCTTCTGGCGCCGCGCGCTGCGCCATCGCAGTTTTGTGCTGGGCGGTGCGCTGAGCCTGCTGGTGCTCGCCTCCGCACTGCTCTCGCTGGTGTGGACGCCGTGGTCACCCTACGAGATCGACATCGCCTCGAAGCTCCGGCCGCCCTCGGCCGCGCACTGGCTCGGCACCGACGTCTTCGGCCGCGACATCGTCTCGCTGCTGCTCGCGGGTGCCCGCTCCACCATCATGGTCGGTATCATCGCGGTGAGCATCGGTCTCACCTTCGGCGTCTGCCTCGGCCTGGTGGCGTCGGCCCGGCGCGGCTGGACCGAAGAGATCATCATGCGCTTCTCCGATTTCACCTTCGCCTTTCCGGCCGTGCTGTCCGCGATCATGCTCTCCGCGGTCGTTGGGCCCGGCATGGTGACCTCGATCGTCGCCATCGGCATCTTTCAGATTCCGACGCTGATCCGGCTGACGCGCGGCTCGGCCAACGCGATCTGGGCGCGCGAATTCGTGCTGGCCGCGCGCGCGGCGGGGAAGGGATCTTTCCGCATCACCATCGAGCACGTCCTGCCCAACATCCTGTCGATCCTGATCGTGCAGGCAACCATCCAGTTCGCGCTCGCGATCCTCGCGGAGGCCGCGCTGTCCTATCTCGGGCTCGGTACGCAGCCGCCGCAGCCGTCCTGGGGCCGCATGCTGAACGACGCACAGACATTGTTGTTCCAGTCCCCGATGCTCGCGGTCTATCCGGGCGCTGCGATCGCGGTCGCCGTGCTCGGCCTCAATCTCCTCGGCGACGGATTGCGCGATCTGCTCGATCCACGACTGGCGCGGGAGCGATGACGATGAGCGAGCGCTCGACCATGCCGCTCATCGAGGTCGAAAATCTCGGCGTGCACCTCAACACGAGCCGCGGGCCGGCACAGGCGGTGCGCGGCGTCAGCTTCGTCCTGAAACGCGGCGAGACGCTCGGGCTCGTCGGCGAGTCCGGCTGCGGCAAGTCGGTGACCGCGCTGTCGCTGATGGGACTGCTGCCCGACAGCGCGATCGTCACCGGCAGCATCAAGCTGGATGGAAGCGAACTCGTCGGGCTTTCGGATGCGGATTATTGCAGCCTGCGCGGCAACCGCATCAGCATGATCTTCCAGGAGCCGATGACCGCGCTCAACCCAATGCACACGATCGGCCATCAAGTCGCCGAGCCGCTGCGCCGTCACAAGAAATACTCGGCGGCGCAGGCGCGTAAAGAGTCGATCGCCTTGCTCGACCGCGTCGGGCTACCCGATCCGGCCAGGCGCATCGATGCCTATCCGCACCAATTCTCCGGCGGCCAGCGCCAGCGCGTCACCATCGCGATGGCGCTCGCCTGCGAGCCGGACCTTCTGATCGCGGACGAGCCGACCACGGCGCTCGACGTCACTATCCAGGGCCAGATCCTCGACCTCATCGCCGACCTCGTCGATGAACGCGGCATGTCGATGATCCTGATCTCGCACGATCTCGGCGTCATCGCCGAGAACGTGCAGCGGATGATGGTGATGTATGGCGGCACGGTCGTCGAGAGCGGGCCGACCGACGAGGTGTTCCGGCGGATGGGACATCCCTACACGCAGGGCCTGTTCCGCGCCCGGCCGAAGCTCGGCGCACGCAAGGGGACGCGGCTGACGACGATCTCGGGCACGGTGCCGGAGCTCGCGGATCTGCCTTCCGGCTGTACCTTCGCCGATCGGTGTCCGCTCGTGATCGAGCCGTGTCGGACCGCGCTTCCACCGATGGTGGACGTCGGACCTGGCCACTTCGTGCGCTGCATCCGGACGGACGTGTCCATGGCCGCGAATGTCGGAGCGCTGTCCGCATGAGCACGGCGCCTCTTCTCGACGTGAAGGATCTCGAGCAGCGCTACACGTTGCCGCGCGAGAGCCTGTTCCGTCCGCCGGGGCAGGTGCGCGCGCTCAATGGTGTCAGTGTGCGGGTCGATGCCGGCAAGAGCCTTGGCATCGTCGGCGAGTCCGGCTCCGGCAAGTCGACCTTCGCGCGGGTGGTGATGGCGCTGGAACGGCCGACCTCGGGCCAGGTCGCGCTGCTTGGCCGCGATCTCAACCGCATCTCCGCCGACGAATTGCGCCGCGCCCGCCGCGATTTCCAGATGGTGTTCCAGGACCCTTACGGATCGCTCGACCCGCGCCAGACCATCGCGCGCATCGTTGCCGAGCCGCTGACCGTGCTGGAAGACGCCGATCGTAGGACTTTTCGCGCGCGCGTCGCTGCGGTGCTGCGGCAGGTGGGTTTGCGCGATGCCGACATGGAGAAATATCCGCACGAGTTCTCCGGCGGCCAGCGCCAGCGCATCGCCATTGCGCGCGCGCTGATCACCCAACCGAAGCTGATCGTCGCCGACGAGCCGGTCTCCGCGCTCGACGTCTCCGTGCAGGCGCAGGTCTTAAACCTGATGCAGGATCTCCAGGAGCAGTTCGGCCTGAGCTACGTCCTGATCAGCCACGACCTCGCCGTCGTCGACTATCTCTGCGACGAGGTCGCGGTGATGTATCTCGGCCGGATCGTCGAGCAGGGCCGTCCCGAGGATTTGTTCGAGCGCTGTGCCCATCCCTATACACGAGCATTGCTGGATGCCGTGCCTCGGGCGCGCGCCGGCGGTGGCCGGCGCCGGCGCGGAGCCCAGGCGATCGCCTCGCAATCGGCGGCCGCGAGCGGATGTCCCTATGTCACCCGTTGCGCGCTCGCCGACCAGCATTGCCGCGAGGTTCTGCCTGAGCTACGCAAGGTGGGCGAGACGCATCTCGCCGCCTGCCACAAGGCGGAGGCCGTGATGGCGTTGCCGCCATTGCCTGTGGAAGGTTAGCGTCCGCGGCGGGATTAGCGTAGGCTGGGAATAGAGAAGGCCGGGAGTTACGCATGTTGAGGAAATTATCGATCGTCGCATTCGCCGTCGCGCTTGCCGTGGCCCCTTTGCCGGTGCTGGCGCAGAGCAAGAAGGACAGCGTCGTCATGGCGATGGCGCTGGAGCCACCCGGCCTCGATCCCACCAACGCCGCCGCTGCCGCGATCGCCGAAGTCACGCTCTACAACATCTACGAGACGCTGACCAAGATCAACGAGGATGGCACCGTCGCGCCGTTGCTGGCGGAGAGCTGGACCGCCTCGCCCGACCTGAAGACCTATACGTTCAAGCTGCGCAAGGGCGTCAAATTCCACAACGGCGAGGCGTTCGATTCCGCGGCGGTCAAGTTCTCGTTCGAGCGCAACGCTGTCGCCACCAGCACCAACAAGGACAAGAGCCTGTTCCAGGCCTTCGAGAAGGTCGATGCGCCCGACGCCGATACGGTCGTGATCTCGGTGAAATATTCCGAGCCGAACTTGCCGTTCCTGCTGGGGCAGGCGAGCGGCTCGATCGTCGAGCCGAAGAGCGCACCCACCAACGGTACGCAGCCGGTCGGCACCGGGCCTTATCAGCTCGGGGCCTGGGCCAAGGGCTCTTCGATCACACTGAACAAGTGGGCCGATTATCGCAACGCCGCCGCGATCAAGCTGTCGAAGGTGACGATCCGCTTCATTTCCGATCCGGCGGCGCAGACCGCGGCGCTGCTGTCCGGCGATGTCGATGCGTTCCCGCGCGTATCGGCCCAGCGCACTATCGCCCAGTTCAAGGCCGATCCACGCTTCAACGTCATGGTCGGCGGCTCCCGCGCCAAGACCATCGTCGGCATCAACGAGCGCAAGAAGCCGCTCGACGACGTCCGCGTGCGCCGTGCCATCCTCGCCGCGATCGACCGCAAGGCGATGATCGACGGCGCGGTTGACGGTTTCGGCACGCCGATCGGCAGCTTCTACGTGCCGGGCGCGCTCGGCTTCATCGACACCACCGGCATCAACCCCTACGACCCCGAGAAGGCGAAGAAGCTGCTGGCGCAAGCGGGCATCATCACGCCGCTCGAGCTGTCGCTGAAACTTCCGCCGCCGTCCTATGCGCGGCAGGGTGGCGAGATCCTGGCGGCTCAGCTCGCGAAGGTCGGTATCATCGCCAAGATCGAAAACGTTGAATGGGCGCAGTGGCTGTCGCAGGTGTTCGCCGGCAACGGGCCGCACAATTTCGATCTCACCATCGTCAGCCATGTCGAGCCGATCGACCTCGTCAAGATCACCGAGCCGGACTACTACCTCGGCTACAACAACGCGGCGTTCAACGCGCTTTACAAGCAGATCGTGTCGACGCCGGACGAGGCCGCCCGCGCAAAGCTTCTCGGCGATGCGCAGCGCATGCTGGCAACCGACGCAGTCTCCGGCTATTTGTACCAGCCGCAGCTGATCACCATCACCAACAAGAAGCTGAAGGGCGTCTGGAAGGACATCCCGCAGTACGAGAATGATTTCTCGACATGGGCGTGGGAGTAGGGGCTGCGTTAGCGCGGCGTCCGTTACTGTGCCCACTCCCCATGTGGGAGTGGGCAGCTCCGCTGAAGAGCGGTCCAAACAAAAACCTGAAAAACAACCCCATGCACAGTAGCCGGGGATAATCATTTCAATGGTTTGCGCGTAGCGTGATTCACCGGTTTGCGCGCTGCGCGTTCCGCGATGCCATTGACCCGTCGGGCAAAACACCGGCATGATGGCATCGTCGGAGGAGGCCGCGCCCTCTTGGTTGGATTACGCCGCCTCTGATGCTCCCCCGGCTTTGAACGTTCGGAACCTTCATGCGTTAGGTCAGCGCAGGATGGCCGCATGCCGTGCGATCCGGCGCGAAGGTATGCGGAGTTCGTTCTTGCTCAAACTGTACAGGTGGCCATCCGACGATTGGCAGAACATCGGCGCGGAAATGCCGTCCGAGATCATCTGGGCTGATCTTTTGGATGCGACCGCGGAGGAAAAGCAATTCGTCGAGCGATTGCTGAAGATACGCATTCCGTCCGCGGAGTCACTCAGCGAGATCGAGGCGTCGAGCCGCCTGATCTTCGAGCACGGCACGCTTTATCTCAGCGCACCGGCGGTGCGGCTCAACGAGGACAACGAGGCCGAGATCACCCCGGTCGGCTTCGTCATTGGCCCGCACGTGCTGGTGACCGTTCGCTTCGCGCCGCTGCCGATCTTCGACGACATCGGCAAGCGTATCGGTTCCGATGACAGCCTGGAGAACGGCATGTGCGTGTTCACCAGCCTGATCGAGGCCATGGTCGATCGCGGGGCCGATATCCTGGAGCATCTCGGCGCGAAGGTCGACAGGCTTTCGCGGGGCGTCTTCACAGGCGGGCTCGTTCGCAGCAAGCGGCCTGTGCGCAGCAGCCGCAGGATGCGCGAGGCGCTGGAGAACATCGGGGAGTTGGCCGATCGGCTCGCAAAGGCGCGCGATGTCCTGCTGGGCGTGGGCCGCATCGCCTCGTTTGCCGGCGATGTCGGGAGTGAATGGATCACCGCCGCGTCGAAGAAGCGCCTCGAGGCCGTCTCGAAGGACGTCGTTTCGCTCGGCGACTACGAGACGCGATTGTCGGACAAAATCCAGCTTCTGCTCGATGCCGTGCTCGGCTTCATCAACATCCAGCAGAACGAGCTGTTCAAGATCCTGACGATCGTCTCGGTCGTCGGTGTGCCGCCCACGATCCTGGTCGGCATCTGGGGCATGAACTTCAAGCACATGCCGGAGCTGGACTGGACGTTCGGCTATCCGTTGGCGTGGCTCGCCATCATTGCAAGCGGCGTGCTGCCGCTGATCTGGTTCAGGCGGCGCGGCTGGTTCGAGTGAAGCGGCGGCGCGGCGTCCGAAAACGATGCGCCGCTTCTCGGGATCAGGCGACTTCGGCGGCGAATTTGCCGATCCAGTCGCGGGCGAGCGTCACGTCGGCTTGCGACAATTGATGGCCCGCCGGCAGGATCTTGTGTGTCACGCCCGCGCCAGCTTGCAACAGCAACTCGGCGAGCCGTGCCGAATTGCTCGCCGGCACGATCGGGTCGCCTTGCCCTGACAACAGTAGGACTGGCTTGCCCGCAAGCTCGGCCTTCGGCGGCGCGGATAGCGGCACCATCGCGCGCAGCAGGATCGCTCCTGCCAGCACATCCGGCTCCAGCAGCAACAGCGCGGCGGCGATGTTGGCACCGTTGGAGAAGCCGACCGCGACAGGCGCGGCGAGGCCGTAGCGCTGCCGTGCATCCGTGACGAAGTCGCCGAGTTCGAGCGCGCGGCGGCGAACGTCCTCCTCGTCGAACACGCCCTCGGCGAGGCGGCGGAAGAAGCGCGGCATGCCGTGCTCGAGCACGCGTCCGCGCGGCGAGAGCAGGGCCGAGCCGGGCGAGATCATCTTGCCAAGCCCGAGCAGATCGTTCTCGTCGCCGCCGGTGCCGTGCAGCAACAGGAGTGGGGGCGAGCCCGCGCTGGTCGCGGGCTCGAAACGGTGGATGAATGAATTCCCGGTCACGACACCCTCTCTTCCAAATTCGGCAGGACACCCTCGATCTGCTTGCGTTGCGCTTCGAGGAAGCTCGGCAGCTTCAGGTCACGTCCCAGCGTCGCGACGGGCTCGTCGACGGCGAAACCGGGGGTATCGGTCGCGATCTCGAACAGCACGCCGCCGGGTTCGCGGAAGTAGATCGAGCGGAAGTAGTTGCGGTCCCTCTGCTCGGTCGGATGCAGGCCGTGATTGCTCACGAGCTTTTGCGCCATCTTGCCCTGCTCGGCGTCGTCGACCGCGCGGAAGGCGATGTGGTGCACGGAGCCGCCACCCTGATGCCCGCGCAAAAATCCCTTGGCCTCGTAGATGTCGACGACGCTGCCTTCGACATTACCCGGTGCCTTGAAGCGGATCACGGAGCCTTCGCGACCGGTCTCCTTGAAGCCGAACACGTCGGTGAGGACGGCGGCCGTCTTCGCCGCGCTATCGAGCAGCAACGTCACGCCGTGGAAGCCGCGGATCGCGTGCTCGGCCGGCACGTCGCCGTTGCTCCAGCCGGGCTCGTTCTCAGCACCGGGCACGCCGACAAGCGCGAGTGCCATGCCGTCAGGGTCGGTGAACGGCAGCACGGACTCGCCAAAGCGCTTCTCCAGCGCCTCGTAAGCAACGCCCTTCTCGGTGAAGCGCTGCGTCCAATAGCCGAGCGAGCGTTGCGGCACCCGGAAGGCGGTCTGGTGCGTTTCGCCGACGCCGCGGCGCCCGGCCGGCACGCCGGCCCACGGGAAGAAGGTCAGGATGGTGCCGGGGCGGCCGGTCTCGTCACCATAATAGAAGTGGTAGGTGCCGGGATCGTCGAAATTGACCGTCTTCTTGACGAAGCGCAGGCCCAGATCCCTGGTGTAAAACCCGAAATTCCTGATGGGATCGCCGGCAATCGCGGTGACGTGGTGCAGTCCAGACATTGTCGTCCTCCAAAATTCGGGGAGCGGTCTTGCTCTGGCCGTCAATATCGTGCCGCTTTGGATTGTCGACAATCCATGCAAATATGACGTCTATGTCTACAATTTGGAAACAATCCCGGAGGCCTGTCCTTGGATAAGGTGGTCAGCCTCCGGGCCTTCGTGAAAGTTGTCGAAAGCGGCAGCTTTGCTGAGGCCGGCCGCCAGTTGCGGCTGTCCCGCTCGGCGATCAGCAAATACATCGCCGACCTCGAGGAGAGCCTCGGCGTCCAGCTCCTGAATCGGACCACGCGGCATGCGAGTCCGACCGAGAACGGCCAGCGCTATTTCGAGCGCGCGGTCGTGATCCTCTCGGAAATCGAGGCCGCCGATCAGGCGGTGACGCAAGCCCAGTCGGCGCCGCGCGGCTTGTTGCGCGTCAACGCGCCGATGTCGTTCGGCACGATGCGGCTCGGGCCGGTGCTTGCCGATTTCATGGCGCGGTATCCGGAGCTGCAGCTCCAACTGGTCCTCAGCGACGACCTGCTCGATCCCGTCCAGGACGGCTTTGACGTGACGTTGCGGATCGCGGAATTGGAGTCCTCGAGCCTGATCGCGCGGAAAATCATGCCGGTGGCGCGCATGATCTGCGCTTCGCCCGATTATCTCGCACGTCACGGCACGCCAAAACATCCGCAGGATCTGCGCGAGCACGCCTCGCTGACCTACGGCTTCCTGCTCACGGGCAATCAGTGGAAGCTGACCGGCGCCGATGGCGATCACTGGATCCAGCCGGCCTGGTCGCTCTGCGTCAATAATGCCGAGGTGCTGCGCGACGTCGCAATCAAGGGCAGGGGGCTAGCGCTGCTCCCCGAATTCATCGCCGCCGATGCCTTGAGGAAGGGCGAGCTGCGGACGGTGCTGGACGACTATTCAGCGCCGCCGCTCGCGCTCTATGCGGTGTATCCGCCGACCCGGCACCTGTCGGTGAAGGTGCGGTTGTTCATCGACTTTCTGGTCGAACGCTTTGGGCGAGAGGACGACGAAGCAGGCGAGCGCAAACCCGCCGCGGCCAGTTGACCGGACGCTGTTAGGCCGGCCGGAGCAATTCGTCCAGCGCGCTCATCGAGGCCTGCCGAAGCGCGACCAGCTCGCTGGCGGCACTCTGGCATTCGAACGGTGACATCGTGGCTGCTGCCAGCTCGATCTCGCGGCAGCGCTCGAACAGGCGGACGAGGCCGAGCGCGCTCGCGGCGCTGCCGAGTTGATGCGCGCAACGCGCGAACTGCGTGTGTTCGCCAATCTCGGCGGCCTTGGCGATGTCGCCGATCAGTTGCTCGCTCGTTTGATGCAGAAGCCGGCGGAGCTTTTCGATTTGCGCGGCGCCCAGCAGCTCCTTCTGGTCGTCGATGAAATGCCGGTCGATCAACGCGCCCGCGGCAAGTTGCACTGCTGCCGGCTCGTCCCGCGGTTCGTCCTCGATCGCCTCGCGCAGCGCATTGATCAGGATAGGCTTGCTGACGATCTTGGCGATGCCTGCCCCTGCAAGCCGTTCGCGGGCGCGGCGCGACACGTCGGCCGTCACGGCGATGATGCGCGGCATTCTCGGCAGACCAAGCCTGCCGATCCGTGACGCCGCCTCCACGCCGTCCATGTCGGGCATGTGCAGATCCATCAGGATGATGTCGAACGCCTGGTCGCGGGCGAGTGCGATAGCCGACGCGCCGTTCGTGGCGATCGTGGGGTGATGGCCGAGCCTCTTCAGCATGGCTTCGCCGACCTCGCAATTGACGGGATCGTCGTCGACCAGCAGCACGCGAAGCTGCCGCGATGATGGCTGAACCGCGCCTTGTGCGATGCCGCTCGCGGCAATACCGAGCGGCACTTCAAGCATGAATGAGCTGCCTGCACCCGGCGTGCTCGCCACCGTCAACTCGCCGCGCATCAGGCGGGTAAGGCGGCGTGCGATTGCGAGCCCCAGGCCGGTGCCGCCGAACCGCCGCGCGATGCTGTCGTCGGCCTGGACGAAATCCTCGAAAATCCGCTCGTGCATGTCGGGCGCGATGCCGATGCCGGTATCGCGAACGGTGATGCGCAGCAGGGCACGATCGTCATGATGCTCGGCGGCGGCGTTCAGGCCGATGCCGCCGCGCGGGGTGAACTTGATCGCGTTGCCGATCAAATTGAGCAGGATGCGATTGAGCCGCACGGGATCGCCGTGCACCGAGGTATTGACTGTCGCATCGCAGGCGAGGTCGAAGGTCAGTCCCTTGCCGAAGGCCTGCGGCCGCATCAGATCGACGGCCGTTTCGATGAGCTGGTCGAGCCGGAAATCACGCGTTTCCAGAGTTTCGGCGCTGGCCTCCAGGCGTGCATATTCCAGGATGGCATCGACCAGCGCGATCAGCGTTTCCCCCGACGCAGCCGCGGTCGTGAGGCCGCGCCGCTGCGCTTCACCGAGGCTGCCGTCGTCGAGCAGTTGCAGCACGCCCATGACGCCGTTCAACGGCGTGCGCAGCTCGTGGCTGACGACCGCGAGAAAGCGCGATTTTGTCTCGTTGGCCGCCACCGCCGCGCTGCGCGCGCGCTCGGCGGCGTCGTGCTCGGCAAGCGCCTGGTCTCGGGTCTTCTCCAGCTCCGAGGTGCGCTCGATCACCTTGCGTTCGAGTGTCGCATAGGATTCGCGCAAGTGAGCGGCCATCCGGTTGAACTGATCGCCGAGCGCCTCCAGCTCGTCGCCGGTCTTGATCGCGAGCCGCAGGCCGAGGTCGCCGCTCTCGATCCGCCGCGCGCCCTGCGTCAGGATCTGGATCGGCACGGTCATGCGCCGGCTGAGAAACAAAGAGACGAGCACCGCACAGGCCAGCAGAATGACCAGGAGAAATGTCGAACGTCCGATCGATGCATAGATCGGCTCGTAGGCTTCGCTGAGCGGGAGCTCGACGAACACCAGCCAGCCCAGTGAAGGGACCGTCGCATAGGTCGACAGCACGCGTTGACCGGACAGATCCTCCTTGACCAGGCCGCCCGAGGGCGGCCCCACGCCATCGAGTGCGGCGCGGACGTCCGCATGGCTGGAGAGGTCGCTGCGACGCAGTGCCGGCCACAAATCGGGATGTGCGATCAACACCCCCATCCGATCGACCACGTAGGCCTTGCCGGTGTTGCCCACCCTGATTCCGGCGACGAGGTCCCAGATGAAGCGAAGATTGACCTCGGCGACAATCACATTCGGCGCGAGGCCCGTTCCGCGTGTGGCAAGCGTCATGAACGGCTCGGTGTCACCGAGGAAGTAGACCGGTCCGTAATAGGCGCGGCTTTCGTTGGCGCCGCGAAAGGCGGGCAAGGTGGAGAGATCGGCCTTGCTGCCGATCCTGTCCGCGACACGGCGCGACACGCGCACCTGCTCGCGGCCCTGCGCGTCGAGCTCGGCGATTTCCGCGATCGCGGGCGAGAGACGCAGGAGGCGGATGGCGTTCAGACGATCGTCCTCGTTCGTGGACAGCTCGGGGGGCAGGCGGGAGAGCCATCTGATCTGGCTTTCGATCTGGCCGATGAACTGGCCGATCTGAATGGCCGCGGACGCTGCCTGCTCGCGCTGGGTCGCCGCCAGAAGCTGCTTCTGCTCGCGATATGAGAACCAGACGTCCAAGCCGGTGTTGATGGCAAGCGCGGCGAAGGCGAGGGCGGCGATCGAGTAGAGGTATTTTCGGAACAGCCGGCCGGGAGGTGTCCGCAAATGTCCGTGGTCGATCGTCTCGTTCACTCGCGGATCTCGTCGGCGCGTGCGAGCAGCGTGAATGGGATCGTCAAATCCAGCGCGCGGGCGACCGTGCGGTTGATCAGGAGCTCGTATTTCCGCGGCGATTGCACCGGAAGATCGCCGGCCTTGGTGCCGCGCAGGATGAGATCGACATAGTCGGCTGAGCGCACTTCAAGCGTCGGCCCATAGCTCATCAGCCCGCCCGCATCCATGAAATAATGGAACGGGTAAATCGTGGGCACGCGGTATTTCGCGGTTGCCGCGACGATCGCCTGCCGGTTGACCACCAGGAAGCTGTCGACGAGCGCGATCATCGCCGCCCTTGGCGGTTCGGAAAAGCGGCTGATCGCCCCGTCGATGTCCGCTGCCGTGCTGACGGGCGCGAGCACCACCGCCACTCCGGACGCCGCGGCTTCTTGTTCGAGGGAGTCGAGGTAGAATCGTCCGGCGCCGGGCGTGGTCGCCGGATTGAACAGGACACCAACGCGCGCGATATCCGGCACGGCCTCCCGGACGAGCTGAAGCCATTTGCCGCCCATCTCGGCGGTGCTGCTGGTGAAGCCTGTGACGTTGCCGCCGGGATGTGCGAGGCTTTGGACGAAGCCATTGCCGACAGGGTCATTCGAGGTCGCGAAGACGATCGGGATGGTTTTGGTGACTGCGAGGACGGCCCCGGTTTCGACTGTCGAGCCGGTCAGGATCACGTCCGGCTTAAGCTCGAGCAACTCCTGGACCGCGGTCTTCAGTCTATCCGGTGCGCCGAAAGTCGAACGGAGCTCGAAGCGGAAATTGACGCCTTCGACCCAACCTCGCTGCCTCAAGCCCACGATGAGGCCACCCAGGCGAGAGGTCGGGCTGTCGATCATGCTTCTTCTGGTCAATTCGTCGTCGAGCCGCAATGCGGTCAGCGATGCGACCACCCGCATGCGATCAGATGTTGCGCCGAGCGCCAGCCATCCCGCAGCGGTTGTGCCCGCAAGGCGAATGAACCCGCGGCGATCGACCGCGAGAGCGGAAGGCCGTTCGGTCATAAAAGTCTTTGCATGATGGTTTGCCCCAAGCCGATGCTTAGCGCGAACGGCCGGCATCCACAATTGATGAAAAAATGCGTTTGTGACTGTTCATTCGCAGCGTTTGGCAGCCTGATACCGTATTCCTACGCCGCCAAAGAGTCGCTGTTTCGAACCCTGTCTACTCCGTGACACCTTGTAACGCATTGCGGCGTTGCAACATTTTCCGTCTCGGTTGCGATGACGGTTCGGGGAAGCCGATTCGTAGCTGCCGATTTTTAAAGCGTTGTTTCAAGTTTTTTCGAAGGTTTTCGATGCGCAAAATCTATCTCGTTCCGGCCCTCGTTGGCCTGCTCACCTCTGTTGCAACCGGGCCCCTTGCGGCCCAGGGCGCCGTGCCGAAGCAGAAAGCTGCGCCGGCACCGAGGGCCGCTGCCGGTACGCCGGTCGCTGCCGGCGCGACGTCGGCCGCCGCCGCCGAGACGCCAACCCCAGACGACAAGATCAAGGCGATCGACGGCTTCCGCTCCGCCAAGTTCGGCATGAACGAGGCCGACGTGCGCGCGGCGATGACGAAGGACTTCAATGCCAAGTCCGACGCGATCAAGGTTCAGGACAACGCGTCCGAATTGACGCGGAGCGTCCTGCTCTCCGTTCCGGAGCTTCTGCCGAACGGCGGCACCGCCGAGCTGTCTTACGTGTTCGGCTACAAGTCCAAGTCGCTGATCCAGATCGGCGCGGTCTGGTCGAAGGGCACCGACGCGGCGATCACGGCGGAGAAGCTGTTCTCCAATGCCAACATCCTGCGCGCCCATTTCCTCAGCGAGGGCTTCAAGCCCGACTCCATCGCGGTCAACATGCCCGTCAGCGGCGGCATCGTGATGTTCCGCGGCAGCGACGCCAAGGATCGTTCGGTCATCCTGCTTCTCCAGGGCACGTTCGAGAACAAGGAGAACAACCAGCGTGTGCTGACGCCGACCAGCCTGCTGCTGTTCTACGTCGCCGATGCCAAGAGCCCTGACATCTTCAAGCTGCCGCCCGGCCAGTTCTGATGCCGGAACGTTTCCACGACATTCTCCCACACGGTTGTGGATCGGCGCCAATGCCGATGAAGAGGATCTGAAATGCGCCGACCATCTGCAAAGCGAGACAATGACGAGCTGACGCTGCGCCGACTTGCGCGTTTCCGTTCGATGTCACTGCTCTGTGCGATGCAGATGGTCTTCCTGCCGGTGTTCAGCGTCCGCCTTCAGGCGCAGCCGGCGAACGTGATCACGCCGGACGGCCGCACCGGGACCAGCCTTCAAACCTCCGGCAGCGTAACCAACGTCACGACGTCGACAGTGTCCGGCAACAACGCCTTCAACTCGTTCTCGCAGTTCAGCGTCGGCCAGGGCAACACCGTCAATTTGCAGCTGCCGACCGGGACGCAAAATCTCGTCAATATCGTTCGCGACGCTCCGGTCTACGTCAACGGCACACTGAACTCCTACA
The DNA here is from genome assembly GCF_023074185.1 of Bradyrhizobium sp. 132. Classification (GTDB taxonomy): domain Bacteria; phylum Pseudomonadota; class Alphaproteobacteria; order Rhizobiales; family Xanthobacteraceae; genus Bradyrhizobium. The sequence continues at coordinate 419,314 of NZ_JADPKY010000132.1, forward strand.
TGAACGGCGCGATCGGCGGTAACGTCTATTTCGCCGATCCCAAGGGTTTCGTGGTCGGCCGCAGCGGCACGGTCAACGTCGGCAGCCTCAACGTCTCGACACCGACGCGCGAGTTCACCGACAGCCTGATCGGCGCGGGGGGCCAGATCAACGGCTCGGCGGTCGGCAATCTGATGGCGGGGTCGTTCCCGGTCTCGCCTGACGGCAATATCCGTATTTACGGCCGGATCAACGCCCAGGACGGTGTCCGCCTGACAGGGCAGAACATCTTCGTCGGCGGGGGCGCGAGCCAGCGCGACATCGCCAATCTCGATCACGCCGCCAAATTTTCCGCCTCGGTCAATTCGAAGGGGCTGCGCAGCGCCGCGGCGATTACCGTGCGCAATGGCTCGATTCACATCGGCGCCGTCAACAACGCCACCGTGAACGGACGGTTGACGGCACGCAGCAAGAGCACGACGCCGAGCAGCATCACCGTTGTGGCCGGCAACAAGGCCGAGCTCGGCAAGAATGCGCGGTTGAGCACGGCGAGCAAGACTGCGGATGCCGGCGGCGTTCTCGTCAAGGCCGGCAACGCCGTGACCGTCAAGAGCGGCGCCAAGATCAATGCCAGCTCGAAAGCGGGCAACGCGGGTCTGGTCGAGCTGAGCGGAAACGGCGTCATTGACGTGGGCAGCGGTGTTACCATCAACCTTGCCGCGCCCAACGGCCAGGCCGGCACGCTGCTGATCGACCCGACTGATGTGGTGATCGGCGACATGAGCCAGGGCGACGCCGGCGTAACCCTCGGGAACACGTCCGTCGCCAACGCCATCGCGGCGCTGAGCGCTGGCGGCACCTATCTGGTTCAGGCCGACCATTCGGTCACGCTGGCCGCGCATGCGGTGATCGATGCCCGCAACCTCGACGCCGCCAAGACTCATTCCGTCGGCAACGCCATCAATGTCGAGATCGACGCGCCGACCATCAGCATCGTCAACGGAGCGAAGATTCTCGCCCAGGCGATCAATATTAGTGGAACGACCTACACCAGCGGCAGTGTCACGCTGACGGCGACGGCGAACGACACCAAGCTGTCGGGCCAAGCCACCGCGACCACTGGAATCACGATCGATGGCCAGATCACTGGCGGCGACATCTCGATCGGCGCGACCTCGACGGCGACATCGAGCTTCACGAGCTCGGTCCCTGGCCTCTTCACGCTGGTCGGCACCACGCTTGCGGCCTCGCTGCTCGGCCTCAACGGCGGCTATGTGGCCGCGAGCGCCACGGCGGTGGTCAACATCAATGGCAACGCCAACATCAACGGCGCCGGCAACGTCGACATCACGTCGCACGGCTCGGAAACGGCGCAGGATCCGGCGCTGGCGAGCACCTTGCTCGGCGGCTCGCCGATCGGCGCCGCCGCTGTCGTCGGCAAGCTCGACGGCAACGTCACCACCAACGTGGCCTCCGGCGCCACGATCAGCGCGGGCGGCAACCTCAACATCCACGCCATCAATGACGCCACGCTGAACGTGACTGCGGTCGCGGCGACGTCCAGCGCGCAATTCGTCGCGACCGTTGCCTATTCCACCGGCTCGGTCTCGACCTCGGCCAATGTCGCGACCGGTGCGAACCTTTCCGTCGGCAACGTGATTGCATCAGGCAACTCGCTGACGGTACGTGCGATCAACAACAACTCGTTCTCGACCAGTGCCACGGCGGTCGCGCTAAGCACGCCGAACGCGAGCGGCGGCATCGGCGGGGCGCTCGCCATCAGCGACGTCACCACGTCCGCCACCGCAAAGCTCGGCTCGTCACTGGGCACCAGCGCGTCGTCCCGGATGAACGGCTCCGTGATGGTCGAGGCGACGTCGAATACCACGAGCAACTCGACCATGGCCTCGACCATCGTCGGTACGCCGGCCGTGATCGGCGCGATCCAGGATTTCATGGTCTCCACGGCCAGCCCGGGTTCGATCATCGCCCAGCATATGATCCCGCTGATGCCGGTGAATTTCGATCTGAAGGCCGCCGCCGCGCTGTCGCTGGCCAACAGCACCGAAAACGCCACCGCGTCGATCGGGCAGAATCCGAGCGGCGGCGCGCCCAGCCTCTATGTCAGCGGCAATGTCGCAGTCGTCAGCACTCTCGTCGACCGCGGCGTGCGCAGCAACGCCACGGCTTCTGCGATCGCCTCGGACCCCACGAGCGGCGAGGGAGTCGCGATCAGCGCCGCGGTCGCATGGGGCAATTTCAACCACAATTCGAACGCCTATATCGGCGGCGGCACCGTGATCAATGCGGCCAACATCGCCGTCGACGCCAGCACCTGGATGCCGATCACCAATACCTGGCTGAAGTGGGACGGATTGACCGAGGTTCTCAGTCATCTCAACGGCAATCTCGGCGTCGGCGGCAACATTCTGACCAGCTATGCCAACGCCACGGCCGACGCGGGCGACACCGCCGCCGTCGCTGGCTCGATGAACCATTTCGTCGTGAACAACGACACCACGGCGTGGGTGGCCAGCAGCGCCAGCCTGACCGCGACATGCACGGCGGCTTGCGGCAGCAGCTGGTCCGCGACGGTGAACAACGGCGACGTCCACACCTACGACGCCAGCATCCAGATCGCGGCGACGACGACGACGGCGTCGATCGACGCCGCCGGCAATGTCGGTACACTCGGCTTCCTGCCCGGCAACACGTCCGGCGGCTCCTCGGTGGGCGGCTCGCTCAATTTCGTCCAGTTCAACACCAGCACGATCGCCGGCGTTTCGGACGGTGCGTCGCTGCGGGCGGCGGACGACATCGCCGTCAACGCGATCACCTCGGATCAGTTCATCGCCGTCGCGCCGTCGTCCGGAAAGGCCGCCGGCGCGCTGGCGCTGAACGGCATCACCTCGCTCGGCTTCCTCAACAACACGACGCACGCCTCGATCTCAAGCCAGGCCAGCGTCTTTTCTCCGACCCTCAACATCCTGGCGCAGCAGGATCTGTCGGTCGTGACGATCGCCGGCGCGGTCAATGTCGGCGGCGGTTCGGCGGTTGGATTGTCCGTTGCCTATCTGGGCGCGAATATGGATACGTCCGCCTATATCGGCGACAATCATTCCGACATCCGGCCCGGGCCGTTCAGCACCGACGATCCGTTTGCCGGCAACAGCGGCGGAAGCGGCTCGGTCAACGCCGACAACCTCACGATCAGCGCCACCACCTCAGGCCGGATCACGGCAGCGGCCGTCGCGGCTTCGATTTCCGAGCCGTCATTGTCCAGCTTCGCCGACAAGGCGGGCGCCGCCGGTGCCGCCGCGACCGGAGGTCCGGCCGGGATTGCGCTGGCTGCGAACAAGATCAGCTCGGGCTCGGGATCGAGCACGAATGGCTTCACCATGGACCTTGCGGGCAGCTCGTCCGTGAGCGACGTCTCGCTCGGAACCAGTGCTTATGTAAGGAATACGTCGGTCAACAAATTCACCACGGCGACCGCGGTGAACACGAATACGATCGTGCAGGCGCTCAACGACACGATCCTCAGCAACGGCTCCGGCTCCGCCGCGGCCAACATGTCCGGGTCGTCGTCTCAGGGAGCCGCGATCGGCGCCGCCATCGCGGCTGCGATGTCCAACAATGCCACGCTCGCCTATATCTACGGCACCACGATGCAGAACCAGATGTCTGTGACGGTGCAGGCGCTCAATGGCGGGTCGGAAACCGTCGTCGCCATCGGCGTGGCGGGCGGAACGTCAGCCAATGCGGCCGCGCTGTCGGGGTCGGTCGGCATCATGACGGACAGCGCCAACGCCTATATCGAGAGCTCGACCATCACGGGCTACGCGACGGGGACCAATCGCGCGATCGAGGTCGATGCCTACCAGACTACGAACATCGCAATCGGCGGCGGCTCGCTCTACGTGTCCGGCGGCAAGGCCGGTGTCGGCATTGGGCTGACTTACGCGTCGATTGCCGATCCCGCGGGCGGCAATGCCACCGACGCGCATATCCGCAGCACGTCGATCTCGAATTATGACAGTCTGCTGGTGCTGGCCGACAGCGCCAGCGTCATTGCCGCCGGTGCGGCCACGGGCGGGGCAGGGGGCAACGGGCTTGCCGGTGCGATCGTCGTCGACGAGATTACGCCCACGACGACGGCCTATATCAGCAGCAGCTCGACGGTGAACATCAACGTCGGGCGCGTGACGGTGCTGGCGGACAGCGGCGCTGTGTCGGACCTCGATACGGCGCTCGGAAATCTCGTCAAGAAGTCGAACAACAATCATCTCGCATCGGACACGTGCACGGCTGCCGCCGGCAATGGCACGCAGAACTGCATCGATTTCAGCGTGGCGGCGCTCAACGGTGGCACGGGTAACGGTCCGGGCGCCAGCATCGTCTCCGTTGCGGGCACCATCCAGGCCGGCAAGAACAATGTCGGCGCCTCGATGGTGTACGATACCATCGCGACGACGCATTCGGCCTATATCGCCAACGTCCGGATGTCGACCCTCGGCAGTGTCAGTGTGAGTGCGCTCGACACCACGAAGATCCAGTCGGTCACGATCGGATTCGGCCTGGCGACCAGCCAGTTTGCCGGCGTCGGCGGCATGACGATCAGCTCGATCGCCAATACCGTTACGGCGGCTATCGGCAACAACCAGTCCGACCCGACGCAATCGACCGTGACGGCCTCCAACATCTCCGTCAGCGCGAGCGACAATTCCAGCATCACCGGAGCCGCCGCTATCGCTGGCGCCTCGACGCAAGGCAGCGCCGCAGGCCTGGCGCTTGTCTACAGCAGCATCGCCAACAATGTCAGCGCCGGCGTCACCGGCTCCAAGCTGACCGCCTCCGGCAGCGTCGCCGTCAGCGCGAACTCGAACGCCAGTATCTCGACCATCGCCGTTGGTATCGCGATGTCCTCGCAGGTCGGCCTGGCCGGTTCGGTCGCCACCAATCTGATGGGGACCAACGTCACCGCCAACATCACCGCTGCCGGCACCAACGGTATCAACGGCGCCGACGTGATCGCCGCCAACAACGTTGCCGTGATCGCCGGCAACAACGACAAGGCGGCGGTGTTCGCGGGCGCCGTGTCGATCAGCAAGGGCGCGGGCGGCGGCGCCGGTTCGCTGGTGACCAACAAGATCACCGGGGCCACCGCGGCCTATATCAGCGGGGCGAACACCAAGGTCGATGCGCGCGGAACCAGCGCGACCGATGCGCTGTCGGTCAACAACGGCACGCTCGTCCATGCCTTCGATCTCGGCACCGCCCAGGCGCCGAGCGACAGCACGCCCGACCTCTCTGAAAACCAGGACGCTTTGCGCGGCCTCGCCGTCGTGGCAAGCTCGCACCAGGCGGTCGTGGCCAACGTTGCGTCGCTCGCCGCGAGCAGCGGCATCGCCATCATGATCAACCCGATCACCAATGTGATGAGCGGGGCGACCAGGGCCTATATCGACAGCGCAGCCATCGACACGCGCCTGACCTCCTCGACATTGGCGCCGCAGATCGAGGTGGCCGCGTCGAGCTTCTCCTATTCCGGCACGCTCGGCGCCGGCATCATTCCGCCCACCGGCAACGGCGGCGGCGGCGCCACGATCATCAGCACGACGATGTCGCGCGACACGCGCGCCTACATCACCAATGCCACCGTCGGCGGCGTCCAGTCGCCGAGCCCGACGGTCGGCGCCGTCACCGTGAAGGCCAACGCCGAGCAGGATGCGTCCTCGATCGCGATCGGGTTCAACACCGGCTCGGTCGGGCTGAACGTGTTCCAGGCCACGACGGAAGCCTATGTCGACGGCGGCGCGCTGACGGCCGCGTCACTGACGGTGAACGCCAACAACAACACCGGCATCTTTTCTGCGAACGGCTCCGGCGCCTATGGCAGCCAGGCCGCGATCGGCGCGGCGTTTCTGGTCCAGGTCTCGGCGAACCGGACCGAGGCCTATGTCGGCGACGAATTCCACTACCAGGGCAACGGCGCGGCGCATACGACCGCGGTCAATCTGACCGGCGCGCTCGACGTCGAGGCCAAAACGAAGAACCGCTTCGAGGCCTATGCAGTAGGCGGCGCGCTTTCGACAGGGACGGCGGCGATCGCCGGCATGGCGAACGTCGAGATCGCAAACAACACCACCATCGCCGGCGTCTACGACACCACGCTGCAATCGCCCACGGGAGGCGCGGCCGGCGCGGTCACCATCAACGCGAACGAGGACGTGGCGATCAAGGAGATCGCGGGTGCACTCGCGATCGGGGCCAGCGGAGGCGGCGTCGGCGTTGGTGCCGCGGCGAACGTCATCGTCTTCAAGAGCCAGACCATTGCGGAAAGCCGCAACAGCAATTTGAATTCATCCGGCGCGATCAATGTCGGGGCGCTCAGCACCAAGGAGGTGCTGTCCTACGCGGTCACCGCCGGCATCGGCGGAAGCGTCGGCATCGGTGCGACCGTCGGCGTCATCATCATCGGCACCAATACCGCCGATCCGGATACGCAGGGCGAGCAGACCGGCCAGCTCAATCAGGGCGGCAACGGCACCATCGCGTCGGTGAACGCCGGCACCAATTCTTCGCATGGCAGCAACGCGGTCGCGAGCGGCACCGCCGGGAATCCGAACAATGCCAACGTGACCTCGACCTACGACGTCAGCAGCGTGCTGACCGGCGGCAATGACGGCGTCACGGCGCAGATCGCGGGCGGCAACGTCACGGGCACGCAGGTCAATGTCGCCGCCACCAGCGCCAACGCGGCCAAGATGTATCTGCTCGGCGCCGGCTTTGCGAAGAACGTCGGTATCGGTGCCGGCATCGGCTACACCAGCGTCAGCAGCAGCGTGCTCGCCAATCTGAGCGCGGTCGTATCCGCGCCTTCCGTGGCTGTTGCTGCGGTGGTCAAGGACGCCAGCACCGGATCTTATGCCGGCAAGACCATCGACACCGAGGCGATCGCCGGCGGTGCCGCGCTTTACTTCGGCGCCGACGCAGCCGTGGCGGTCGGCAACGTTGCCAACACTGTGACCGCGCAGCTCGGCGGCCAAATCACCGGCACGGGCGGCGACGGCGTCGCCGTCATGGCGCTGGACTCGTCGACCCAGGTCGTCTTCACGGGCGGCGTCACCGGCGGTGCCGTGGCGGTCGGCGCTTCGATCGCCACCGCGGGACGATCGAGCTCGGTCGCGGCGAAGGTTCTTGACGACGCCGTCGTCAATACCTCGACCCTGGCGGTTGGCGCGTCCGGCGCCGGCCAATTGACCACGACCTCGACGGCGCTTGGCGGCGGTATCGTCGCCGGCGTCGGTGCGGACGCCGAGGCTCACGAAAATTCGACGGTGCTTGCGGAGATCGGTTCGGGCTCCTCGATCACGACCTCCGCGGCCGGCGTCGGTACGCTCGTGACGGCGTCGATCACGCCCAATCTGTCGAGCACCGCGATCGGCGTCTCGGTCGGCGGCGGCGCGGTCGGCGTCGCCGTCGCCAAGTCCACGGTCGGAGCCATGGTCACGGCCGATGTCGGCGACAATGCCGTCTTCTCGGGCGGTGCGCTCGCCGTGACCGCCATGGCGCTGGTCCCGACCAGTGGCACGACGACCTATGCCTGGGCGCTCGCAGGTGGCGGCGGCTCGCTGATCGGCGCGCAGGGCAGCTTGGCCATGGCTTCCGAGAACGCGACGGTCAGCGCGTACGGCGGAACGGGGATTACGCTTCCCAACGGCGACGTGGTCATTGCGGCCGAAAATGACAGCAGCCAATACGCCCAGGCGACCGGCCTTTCGACCGGGTTCCTGGCGCTGGGTGCGACCGTCGCCCAGACGTCGTCGAGCGCGCACACTTACGCCTATCTGGGCGCGCCCGTGGATATGGACACGGCTCATCTGAATCACACTGACTACACCGGCATCCTCCAGATCACGGCCACCGGCAAGGATACCAACGTCTCCAACGCGACGGTCGGCGCGGGCGGCACTTACGCCGGCGCCGCTGCGGTCGCAACCACGAGTTCGACCGCCGTGACCGATGCGCGGTTCGACGGTGGCACGACGGATGACACGGTCTATTTCGGCGGCCTCAGCATCAACGCCAAGCACACCACGAATTATGCCGCCAGCGGTGACGCCTATCAGGCGTCCACGGCCGGTGTCTCCGCCGGCAAGGCGCAGAACGACGTCAACTCGACCACCACTGCCGAGATCGGAAACCACCTGATCATCAATTCGGCCGGCGGCAACATGGTCGTCATCTCCAACGACATCGTCAACCAGGCCGGTGGCGGCGCGCGTTCGGGCTCCGGCGGCACGTTCTCGGGCGCTGCCGCACTCAGCGACTCCCATGTCACCCAGACCGTCACCACCAACATCGGCTCCGGCACGGTCCTGAGCCTCAACGGCGATCCGCGGACCTCGGCGGCGGTGATCAACATCGAGGCCTACAACACGCTGAACACCAACGACACTGCCAGCCTGGCCACGGCCAGCTTCTTCGCGGGCGGCGGCGCCGAATCCAACATGACGGCAAACGCCACGCTCGCGGTCAACATCAACGCCCGCGAACTCTTCAGCGCCGGCAAGATCTATATTGGTTCGGCGGCGAAGATGGCGGCGGCCAACAATGCCAATGCCAGCCTCTACGGCGCGATCGCCGGCGTCGGCGCCAGCACCAATACCTGGGCGCACGCCAACCAGGCCGTCAATGTCGGCAACAACGCCAAGGTCGAGGCCTGGGGCCAGATCAACATTTTTGCCGGCATGTCGGGCGATACCATCATCTTCAGCAGCGTGCAGGCAACCGCAACGACGGTTGTCTACAACAACACCGCGATTCCGATCTCGACGCTCTACCGCGGCACGGCCAATGCAGATGACACCACAAGCCTGACGCTCGCCAACACCTCGAGCGTGCTCGGCGTACAGAACATTTCCCTGGGAGCGACCCAGAGTCAGGTCACGGCCTCCGGCAACGGCAGCAACTACAATCCGTATCTGGACATCTTCAGCGCCAAGAACAGCGATAACCACAGCCACACCAGCGGAACCGGCGATGTCGCGCTCAATGGCCTGGTGGCGGCGGGCATCAACAACGATATCACCATTACGATCGACATAGGTGCGAGCACGCCGACCGCGAGCACGACGAGTCCCTACTCGTCACTGCTGTCCGGCGGTTCGTCGACACCTACCCTCGAATATGTCGCCGACGTCGACCACTTCAACCCGATGATGAGCTGGAACCACCAGGTGGTCCAGTACACCATCGTCGGCGGCTTCAATCCCTACCAGAGCGTCGTCAACCAGCTCGTCACGCTGACCGGCCTGACCGAGACGCAAATTCGCTCACAGCTGGCGGCGGCGACGCCCGCGGCGCCCGCCACGATGTCGCCGTCAGGCACCGATCCGACCGGCGACTTCCAGCGCCAGATCAACGCGTTGATCCAGCAGGCGCCGTACACCTCCGACTCCACCGGCAATGCCTTCGCATTCGGCGATATGCTGGTGTCCGCCGGCAACGTCTCGATCCTGGCGCAGAAGCTGACTGGCAACAGCGGCACGAATCCGACTGCGCCGGCGGTGATCGCGCGCAGCTCGCCGATGATCAAGATCGAGAACAGGGGTCTCGACTTCATGGACCTGGCCAACCTCACGGTCACCAATGTAACCGGAGGAAACATCACCTACCGCCAGATCGACCATGTCGACCCGGATTCGCACTCCAACGTGACCTTCACCGCCACGCCGAGCGCGACGCCGATCATCGACATCTCGGCCACCTACAACCGACTGGATCCCTCCAGCGGGCTCGGCGTCGACCAGAACGGCAACCAGCTGACCCGCACGCCCGACATCTATTTCGACGGTGCCGTCAACAACGAGAACGGCCTGCTCAAGATCACCAACAATCTCGGCAGCATCGTCGCGTCGCAGTCACTCAATGCCGCGACCGTCCAGATGGTGGCGCCCAACGGCTCGTTCGTCTTCCTCGGCGGCATTGGCAGCTTTTACACCTCCAACCACGATGTTCTCTCGCAATGGGCCGGCGTCGAATTCAAGCCGGCTGACGACGACACGCTGACGGCGGTGATGGCGGCGGCGACCTATCTCGGCGCCTATGGCGATTACGCGACCGCTCCGCATATCGCAGGGGGAGCCGGTCACCCGTATTTCTACTACTGCTGCGTCGACGGCAACAACGGCGTTCAGCAAACGGCCGCCAACAGCACGATCTTCACTGCGCGCATGCTGGAACTGTATTACGACGGCCTGTCGCTCTATTCGGCGATCTTCCTGCCGATGGGATCGGGGGCGCCGGGTAGCGGCAACCCCAACGCCGGCAGCGTTGGGAGCACCACCGTGCTCGGGCAGATGGAAGGGCCGACGCGCCAGACCATCACCACCGCGCCGTGGGAGCGGGATACCTATACCGGCCAGGGCGTCTACAGCAACTCGACCTACGACTACACCACGACCTCGACAGATTCCCAGGGCAACACCACCACCACCAACCACACGTCTACGTTCTACTCGCCATTCAATTGCGCGGGGTGCTCTGCCTATTTCCAGGTCGTCAATATCCAGCCCGACGTGATCACGCCGAGGACCGCGCAATCCAACTCGTCCTCGAACTGGAGCTCGACCGCGCCCACGGGGTACCAAACGCCCGATAACGCGCCCTTCATCTTCGGCAAGGCGATCATCATCTCGGCGGGGGTCATCAACATCAACGGCACGATCCAGAGCGGCACGAGCAGCGATTACTCGGTCGACATCGGCGGGACCACGTTGACCGCCATCAACGACCTCAAGAGCCGCAATGCGGGAGCGGACTTTGCCCAGGCCCAGGTCAACGCGCGGAACGGCAGCTATTACGACATCACGGCCTCCGCGACGACGGAGGCCGCAGGCGACATCAAGATCGGGGTCAAGTACAACGCGCTCACCGACCAGATCCTCGTGAACGGCGTGGTGCAGGGCTCGGGCGGCTACGTCTATCTGAACGGCAAAATCATCTCGACGTCGACCCAGGATGGTGTCTCCCAGGGCACTATCGCGGTCAAAGGTGGCGCCGGCTCGATCACGGTCAACAACACAACCGGCCTGCAGCTCGTCACCAACACCATCAATACCGGCGTCAGCGCACCGAGCGTGATCGAGATCGTCGATCAGCTCAAGCAGCAGACGACGTGGTACGTCTACAATCCTTCCGCTGCGGGCGGCCAGCAGGTATCGACGTATCAAACGAGCGGCTTCAATGCGAGCCAGTACACCGACACGATGCTGACCAGCCTCAGTGGCACGGCAGGCATCCAGTACGCGACCAAGGCAAACATGTTCTACCAGTGGGTCGATACGGCTACGCTGGATCGTCCGACGGACTCAACGCAGTTCGACTACGGCTGGCACTATACGCCCAACGCGGCCACCGGGCAGAACTGGACCCGCACCATCAGCCTGGTTTCGGACGTGCAGCAGGCCCAGGGCGGCGGCGGCAGCACTGGCCCACAGACCTCCAACTTCCAGGAAGTCGTCACCGCGACCGGTTCCTATCACACCGGCGGCGGCAACACCCATCCCGAGAAGTGCTGCGGCGCGGACGGTCAGTACAATTGGTACCAGGAGATCTACGATCACCTGACACTGACGCTGACCAATACGGTCAAGGCGTCGAACCCGATCAACATCTCGTTCAGCGGCGGCGGCAACAGCACGGTTCTGGTCACTTCGAACTCCGGCATCGTCGTCAACGGTCCGATCAACAACCTCTCGGGCACGACGACGGTCAACGCCACCGGGGCCAATTCGGCCATCACTAGCGGCACGAATGCGAACAACCCGATGATATCGGGCCGGAGCGTAATTCTCTCGGCGGATGGCGGCATCGGCACGATCGGCGCGAACGGTGTTCCCGTCCAGGTGCAGGTCTATGGCGGCAGCCTGACGGCGAGTTCGATTGACCACGACATCGCGATCGCGGCCATCGGCTCGCTTTCGATCAATCAGGTGAAGGTAAATTCGGCGGGCAGCACGCCGCAGGGCAGTGTCTTTATCTCGGCGACCGGGGACATCTACTCGGCCTCGCCCTACGACGTCGCCAACCCCGTCGTGATCGGCAAGAACGTCGAGATCAACTCCACCGCCGGCGCGATCGGCGCGACGAGCAGCGTCGTCAATGGCGCGAGCACGCTTACCAATATCAATCCGCTGGTGATCCAGGCGACGGGCACGACGCAGGCCGGCGGCAGCGTCGACGGCGGGGTTCTCGACAGCGCCTCGGCCACCGGCACCTACATCGTGCAGTCCAAGGGCGATTTGCGCCTCGGCACGGTCCAGTCGAGCGGCGGCCCGGTGTTCCTGGAGGCCGCCGGCTCGGACGGCAACCAGGCGAGCATCCTGAACGGAAGGACCGCGGTTGGTCTCACCCAGGCGCAGAGCCAGCATCTGCAGGATGTCTGGGCCAGCCTCGACCTGCTCAGCGGCAACGCCGCCACCAACGCCGTCAACAGCTACCAGTCGATGGTGACGTCGGCCTACAACGACTACTTCCAGCTCAAGAACATCGCGTTCACGAACGGCAGCACCTACAACCCGACTTCGGTGGGGCTGACGGTGCTGCGGGCGCAAGTGGCCGCCAAGCTCGGCATCGACCCCGCGAACGTCTCGACGACGGACATGAAGGTCGAGGCCACGACGCGGTTCCTGAGGGATCAGTTCCTGCTCGGCAGGATCACGACCGACGAGCTCAAGACCTCGCTGACGACATTGCTCGGCACCGCACCGGCAGATCCGCTGGCGACCGTGTTCGGCAGCTCGTTGTCGTCGACCCTGTTCACGAAGCTGTTCGACGGCGTAACGACAGCCAATCAGCGCCTGCCGAGCAATACGGCGCTGCAAACGGCGCTCACGACCTACAGTGCGAATTACACTTACACGCTCGCATCGACCGAGAGGGTCTACGGCATCATCACCGCGGGCGCGCAGTGGACACAGAGCCAGCTCGCCTACACCGTCTCGTCGTCGGCCGTCGGCGCCGCACCGCCGCCGATCGACGAGAACGTCGTGGCCAATGTCAGCGCCAACCAGATCATGCTCTACGCGCCGCACGGTTCGGTCGGCAATTCGGCCGCGCCGCAGGCGTTCACTTTCACGAGCGTCGATTCCTCGTCGCTGACGCCGGAGCAGAGGGGATTGCTCGCGACCGCCGGCCCCGGTCAGCTCACTGTCGGCGCGGTCACCGACCCGACGACCCATGTCGTGACATATACGGTCAGCCTGTCGCAGCAGAACCTCGTCGTTGTCGACAACCCGATCGCGATCTCGGCCAAGTCGCTGACGAATGTCTATCTCGGCAGCAAGAACAGCCTTACACTAGGCGGCGTCACTGCGAACTACGGCCCGATCGCGGCCGCGCAGGCCAACGGCATCGAAGTGACCGGCCGTGGCGACGTCAAGCTCGACGCCGTGACCAGCATCACCGCCGCCGCCGGCGTGACCGGTACGCCCGTGATCTCCGGCGATATCGGCAACCTGACCCTGATCGCCGAGCACGGCAATGTCGGTGCCCCCGGGGCCGCCGGAAGCAATCCCGCAGCCAATGCAAACGCGATCCAGATCGCGTTCGCCGATCCGAGCAACGATCAGCTCGACCAGGTCTCGTCGGCGCAGGGCATCTATGTGAAGCAGACCACCGGCGATCTCATCCTCGGCAACATTGCCGCCGGCAATGCAATTCAGCTCGCGGCGACCGGCAGCATCTACGCCGAATCCGGCTTCTCAGACCGTACCGCGATCCACATTCTGGGCACCGACCTCGATCTGCGTGCCGGCGGCAGCATCAGCTTCAACGGCTCGACCTTCCAGCCCGTGCAGGTGAATATCTCCGGCGCCGTGACCGGCTCGGCGGTCGGCGATCTCAGCATCCTCGCGGTCACCGGAGATCTCGTGGTCGGCGCGAGCGGCACCTATGGAACGCTGACGGCTGGCGGAGCACTGACGCTGAACGTTCCGCGCGGCGTGCTCACCATCAATGCGGACATCACCAGCGGCGGCCTGATGCAACTGCTTGCCAACCGCGGCATGACTTTCACGGCCGGCACCAGCACGGCGCCTGTGACGGCGACCAGCAGCTCGGACGGAGTGACACTGGTGGCCGCGACACTGTCGATGGGAGCTTACGCCGCCATCAACGCGGCCGGCGTGATCTCCGTGACCACCACCGGCGACGCGACCATCGGCCAGCTGAATTCGTCGCTGTCCTATGCGGCGGCCTCGAATGCGCCTTCGATCATCGTCACCGCCGGCGGCGTCGCCTCGCTGGGGGCGATCATCGACAACGGCGACGGCCAGATCAAGTTCGTCGCGTCCGGCTCAGGCGCCGAAGTCGCACTGAGCGCATCCAACGGCATCGGCAACGCGACAAGCCGGTTCATCCTCAGCGCCGCGCGGCTGTCGGCAAGCACGAGTGCCGGCGGCATTTACCTGAAGGCTCTGACCGACACCGAGGCGAGCCTGCTCTCCGCGGTCAAGGGTAGCGTGGACATCCTCGGCACCGGTGGCCTGACGCTCGACCAGGTGCTGGCGGGCACGGCGGCGGGCGCGAGCGGCTCCTTCAGCGCCGTGGCGAACAACGGCAGCATCGTCATCGGCACCGCCGACAGCAGCGGGTCGCAGACGGTCCACGCCACCCAGAACGTGACGTTCAAGTCGCTCGCGGCAACCGGCTACAGCGGCGACGTCGGCAACATCAATGTCACGGCTGATAACGGCTTCATCCTGGCGCAGACGGTGATCTCGGGCGGCGTGACGACGCTGGGTTCGGTCTCGGCCAACGGCTCGGCAAGACTGCTGGCGGCGGGCGCGAACACCGGTCATAACCTCACGGCTTCGACCGGCAACGCGCTTCTGCAGGGCACCTTTGTCAGGTGGGATAATCTCAATGTCGGCGGCACGCTCGGCATCACTGCGACGGCTGGAGGGATCACGCTCGGCACCGCCACCAGCGGCGGCACGCAGACCCTGCATGCCGTGGACGACATCGTCTTCAGCCAGCTGACCACGACGGGGATCCCGGGCGATGCCGGCGGCATCGACGTCAAGTCCGACACCGGTTCGCTCCGCGGCGGATCGATCTCCGCCAACGGCGATACGCATTTCGATGTGGCCGGAGGGGTCTCGTTCGACCGGATCAGCGGCAATGTGATCAAGCTGATTTCGTCGGGCGACCTGACCATCAATTGGGTCAGCGTGGTCAAGGAGCTCGACCTCGCAGCCGATACCATCAACGTCAAGGGCGAGCAGGTCCACTCGAACCCGTCGGTTCCGCTGATCATGAACATCACCGGCTACAATGGCGGTACCGCGAAATACGCCAACATCTCGATCGATCCGGACACCATCATCATCAACCAGTTCAAGGTGGTGGACGCGAACTTCCTGACCGATGCGCACTCCGTGACGATCCTGAACGGCTATGTGCCGGGCCAGCTCATGCTCACCACCGCCACCCAGCAGGTGCTGCTGGACAACCGTTCGCCGGCACCGACGAACGGGCCGTCGCTCCAGCTTTATCAGCCGGGCGGCGTGTTCACGATGAGCCAGGTCGGCAACGCCAATGTCAGCAACGCCTATGTGGTGTTCTACACCGGCGACGTCTCGGCGACCGTCACCAACTACGGCTCGACCCACACCTGCTGCAACGACTTCACCGGCGCGAGCATGGTGCGCAACATCCCGGTCGACGGCGAGGGCAAGGAGAGCATCGAGACCTGGCTCGCGAAAAAGGACGGCGGGACGTTCTACCTGCTCGGTCTGTCCGGCCAGGCGCGGCTCGACGCGCTGCTGACGCCGCGGCCGGTCGAGACCGTCGGGGCCGGCCCGGCCGTCAACATCGAAGGACTGAACGACATGCGCAAGCTGCGCCGCCAGGGGCAGCGCGTGGGGCGCACGGGCTGGAAGGATGCGGCGGTCGAGACGGCGAGGCCGGCGATTGGCCGTCTGGCACAGGCATGGTAACGGGATTTGGAATGCGGATTCTGGGGGCAGCATTTGGGGTTGGGCTGGCAGCTTGCTGCATCGCTCCCGCACGCGCGCAGGTGCCCTCGATCAATCCCGGCGTGATCCAGAACGACGTCGACCGGCAGCGCCGGCAGCTCGAACAGCAGAGCGCGCCGCCGAAGCTCAACGGGCCGGCGGTGATCGGCGGTGAGCGGGAAAAGTCCCAGCTCCTGAAGCCGGGCGGCCCCAAATTCCGCCTGCGCAAGGTCGAGTTCGACGGCTCGAAGTTCATCACGCCGGCCGAGCTCGACGAGATCGCGAAGAGGTATGTCGGCAAGAACGTCGACATCGCCTCGCTGTTGCAGCTCGTCGCCGACATCAATGCCATCTACACCGAGCGCGGCATCGTCACGGGCATAGCGACGCTGCCCGAGCAGGATGCCAAGGGCGGCATCGTCCGCGTCAAGCTGACCGAAGGCCGGCTCCAGAAGACGACCATCGAGGGCAACAAGCAGACCCGCACCGACTACATCCTTCAGCGCGTGAAGGAGCCTGAAGGCGAGGTCCTCGACGTTCCAAAACTCAATCGCGATGTGATCTGGTTCAACCGAACCAACGACGTGCAGATCAAGGCGCTGCTCCAGCCCGGCACGAGCTTCGGCCTCACCGATCTCCAGTTCGCGGTGATCGAGCCGCCGATAGACACCCTGCAGCTCTTCACCGACAACCAGGGCGCGGAAAACACCGGGCGTTGGGAGGGTGGGGCCTTCTACAAGCGCCACGGTCTGTTCGGCGTCGACGACCGCTTGACCTTCTACGGTGTCCGTTCCGACGGTAATCTCAACGGCAACGCCGCCTACAGCGTTCCGGTCAATCCCTGGGGTGGCCGCGTCGGTGTCAGCTACACCGAAGGCAAGATCAAGATCATCCAGGGCCCGTTCGTCGCGCTCGACGTCACCGGACGCTCAAGCCAGGCCGCGGTCAATTTCAGCCAACCGGTCTGGGTGACGCAGAACTGGCTGGTGCTGCTCAACGCCGCGGAGACCGAGGGCAAGACGGTCAGCCGCTTCGCCACGGTCGCCGTGACCCAGGATCATTACGACAAGGCCACGGCGGGCCTCTCGGTGACCAATTCCGGCAACACCTATTCGATCACGGTCTCGCCGGCCGTGAACTACATCGAGTGGCAAGACCATGTGCTTGGCAACAACCGCGCGTTCAACACCTATACCGGCTCGTTGATCGCGACCAGCGCCGCAGGCCCGGCGAATTTCAGCACCAATGTGCTGGCGAGCTGGCAATACACGCAGGAAAAGCTGCTGCCGGGCGACCAGATTTTTTCGATCGGTGGCCCCACCACCGTGCGCGGTTATCCCTCCAACTCGGCGTCCGGTGACAGCGGCTACTACTTCAACGCCGAGCTGCACTACAATTGGTCGTCATGGCTCAGGGGTTTCGACACCTACATCTTCACCGACTGGGGCGCGGTATATTCGACATTTCCCGGCATCACCGAACTGGGCTCGGTCGGCGTCGGCTTTTCCTGGACCTACGCGTCGTTCCTGACGTTCGAGGCCAATTACGCGACGCCGCTGAAGATGGCCGTCTCGACCCAGAACCACTACGAAGCCTATGGCCGCGTCATTCTCCGGCCGTTGTTGATGTTCCAGAAGCAGGAAAGCCCCGCGCCGGTCGCGGCAATTGCCGGCAGGAGCAAGTCGTAGGGCGTATGGGACGCGCTTAACGCCGCAGCGTGAATTCTTCCGCGCCGCGGCGCTGCTCCCATTTCGCCTGCTCCAGCTCGGGCTGGTCGCATTCGATTTCGGGATAGCCGATGCAGAGATAGGCGATGAACTTCCAGGTATCAGGCACGTCGAGAATGGCGTGGATGCGATCCGGATGGAGGATCGATACCCAGCCAAGCCCGATGCCTTCGGCGCGCGCGGCCAGCCACATCGCGGTGATCGCCGCGACCACGGAATATTCCGTCGTCTCCGGCATCGTCGCGCGGCCGAGGCCGTGACCTATGTCGCTGGCCTTGTCGGCGAACACGGCGAGGTGGCCGGGGGCCTGTTCGAGACCCGACAATTTCAGTGTGGCATAGCGCGCTGCGCGCTCACCGGCGTAGGCATTCAGCGCGGCGGCGTTGCACGCTTTGAAGTCGTCGATCACGGCTCGGCGCCGTGCGGCGTCATCGACGATGACGAAGCGCCAGGGCTGGCTGAGGCCGACCGAGGGTGAGAGACAGGCCGTCTCGATCAGGCGATCGATGGCGCCGTCCTGCAAAGGATCGTCGCGGAAGCGGCGCACGTCGCGGCGCCACACGAATAGTTCGCGCAAGTGCTGACGGAAGGTGCCGTCGAACTCGACCATATGATCAGCCTCCCACCCGGAAGGATGCCGCCACCAGCAGAATGAGGATTTCGCCGCTCTGTTCGAACGCGCCGAGGATGTCGCCGGTCTGCCCGCCGATCTGGTGGATGGCAAGTCGCGCCAGCATCAGGCCGGCGACGGAGAGCAGGATCAGGCTGACGAGCGCCTTGCCCGGTCCGAGCGTAAGGGCGAGCGCGAGCGTCCCAACAGCGAAGGCGATCGCAATGCTACGGCCCGGCGGAGATCCCGCACTTGCTGACAAGCCGTCAGTTCGTGCGGGCGCGACCAGCGACATGAAGGCGGGCACGCCCGCGCGGGCAGCGATGTGCGCAGCGCACAGTGCGAGCATGACTGTCCACGGATTGGCGATCGCCGCGAGCGCGCTCCAGCGCAGACCGAACGACAGGATCAGCGCGCAGACGCCATAGGTCCCGATCCGGCTGTCGCGCATGATCTCGAGCTTGCGCTCGCGGGTGCGGCCGCCGCCGAGTCCGTCGGCAGTATCGGCGAGGCCGTCCTCATGCAGCGCGCCGGTGATGAGCGCGGTCGTGGCCAGCGCGAGCAGGGCGGCAAGGTTCGGTGTCAGTCCGAACCGGCTGGCGATCGCATAAACCAAACCGCCGGTAAGCCCGACCGCCAGCCCCGCAACGGGAAGCGCCCAGGTCGCGCGCGCGATGGCCCCGTCGCCGGCCGGCTTCGACGATACCACCGGCAGGATCGTGACAAAGGACACGGCGATCCTGAGATCGGCGATGATGTCCCGCAGAAGCTCGGCGCGCGGCGTCATTTCAGTTTCATCGGCAGGCCGGCGACGACGAACTCGACCTCGTCGGCCACCGCCGCGATGGTCTGGTTCATGATTCCGGCGGCATCGCGAAAGCTGCGCGCCAACGCGTTGTCGGGCACGATACCAAGGCCGACTTCATTGGTGACGAAGACGACGGGGCTCTTGAGGCGGGGCAAGGCGGTCGCGAGCTCGCTCACCTCGCGCTCCCAGTCGCGCTGCGCATGCATGAGGTTGGAGAGCCACAGCGTCAGGCAGTCGACCAGCCTTGCGCCGCCGCCGTCGGTTGCGACGAGCGCGGGCACGAGATCGAGCGGTACTTCGCGTTCCATCCAGTCGGTTCCGCGGCGCGCGCGATGCTTGGCGATGCGCGCCTCCATTTCCGCATCGAGAGCCTCGGCCGTTGCGACATAGACCGGCTGCCCGGGAAAGGAGCGCGTGCGCATTTCCGCACGCTTGCTCTTGCCCGACCGTGCTCCGCCGGTGATCAAAATGACGGCCATAAAGTCTCCTGTCGGCCAGCACTAATCACCAAACTTGGGCAAAGACAAAGCCGAAATCCGCCAGCCGGGGGCTTGCGCTCCGGCCGGGGTTTGCGCAACAGGGGCGGGACAGGAGGCGTGCGTGGGTTTTGCCGGTGCGATGGTCGTGGCGATGGCGGTGGATGCCCTGTTGGGCTGGCCGTCGTGGTTGTTCGCGCGGATCGGCCATCCCGTCACTTGGCTGGGCCGGCTGATCTCTGCCATCGACAGCGCTTGGAATCGTGCGTCCGATCCGCCGGCGCTTCGCCGGGCCGCGGGCGTTGCCGGCGCACTCGTCGTGATCGCGCTCGCCGTCGCGCTCGGCTGGGCGCTTCAATCCTTGCTTCCCTTGGGCTGGATTCAGATCGTGCTGGTCGGCGTCCTGGCCTGGCCGCTGGTCGCCTTGCGCTCGTTGCACGACCACGTTGCTGCCGTCGCTAACCCGATGCGGGCCGGTGACATCGCCGCCGCGCGCGACGCGGTCTCGCGCATCGTCGGCCGCGATCCTCTGGCGCTCGATGAGCCCGGCATCGCGCGCGCGGCGATCGAGAGTCTCGCCGAGAATGCATCCGACGGCATCGTGGCACCCGTGTTCTGGGGCGCGCTGTTCGGTCTGCCCGGCATCTTGGGCTACAAGGCGATCAACACGCTGGACTCCATGATCGGTCATCGCAACGAACGGCACGAAGCCTTCGGCTGGGCGGCGGCGCGCATCGACGATGTCGCCAACTTCATTCCAGCGCGCCTGACCGGATTTCTGTTCGTGCTGCTGGCGCCACAGCGACCGGAGGCGCTGTCGTGCATGATGCGGGATGCACGCCGACATCGCTCCCCAAATGCCGGCTGGCCGGAAGCGGCCATGGCCGGCGCGCTTGGTGTGCGGCTCAGCGGTCCGCGCATCTATCACGGCAGCACCACGAACGAGCCATGGCTGAATGAAGGTGCGCGCGATCCGCTTGCTGCCGACATCGGCACGGGGCTGATGGTCTATCGCCGCGCCATGCTGCTGCTCGCTGGAATCCTTGCGATCCTGGTCTTCGCGTGAAAGAACAGCGCATGCGCGAGCACGGTGGAAATCTCGATCTGGCCCAGCAGCGTTTCGGCGGTCGTGCCGAGGACTGGATCGATCTGTCGACGGGGATCAACCGCCTGCCTTATCCCGTGGGCGAGGTGAGCTCGCGCGCATGGAATGCCTTACCGTCGCGATCCGAGATCGAGGCGCTGCATCAGGCGGCGCGGCACGCTTACCGCACCAGCGCGGCGGTCGTTGCGCTTGGCGGCGCACAGGCCGCAATTCAATTGCTGCCGCAACTCGCGCCACCCGGCCGCGCGCGCATCCTCGCGCCGACCTACAACGAATATGCCGGGGTCCTCTCGGCTGCGGGCTGGGAGGTGGAAGAGGTCAGCGCGCTCGACACGCTGGCCGGCGCGAACCTCGCCATTGTCGTCAATCCCAATAATCCCGACGGCCGGTGCCATCCGTCAAAGGATTTTCTGGAGCTGCTGCCGCGCGTCGGCCGTCTCGTCATCGACGAGAGTTTTGCCGATATGGACCCGCAACTGTCGCTCGCGCCGGAAGCAGATCGGCCGGGGCTGCTGATCCTGCGCTCCTTCGGAAAGTTCTATGGCCTTGCAGGCCTGCGGCTTGGTTTTGCGCTCGGCAATTCGTCCGATATTGCCAAGCTCGCGGCGATGTCGGGGCCGTGGCCGGTCTCGGGAGCGGCGATCGCGATTGGCTGCCGCGCTCTGCGTGACGATGCCTGGGCGGAAGCCACATCCGCGCGGCTCGCGCGAGACTGCGTTCGCCTCGACGCCATGGTGCAGTCGCAAGGCTGGACGCTCGTTGGCGGGACGCCGCTGTTTCGTCTCTACGAGACACCCGACGCGCTCGCCGCGCAAGAGACGCTGGCGCGTCGCCAGATCTGGTCACGCGTGTTCGCGCGAGAGCCGACATGGGTGCGCCTCGGGCTTCCGGGCAGCGAATCCGAATGGACGCGCCTGGCCGAGGCTCTAGCGCGCTAGCGCGAGCAGGCCGTCGACGTCGAGATGCTGCTCGATGTGATCGGCGAGGGCATCGAGCGCACTCTCGACCCTGGCGTGATAGGGCTCGTCGCCGGCGGGAATGTCTAGCTTTGCCAAAAACGCCTTGCGGAAATCATCCGACGTGAACAGGCCGTGCAGATAGCTGCCCTGCACGCGTCCGTCGCGCGAGACCGCGCCTTCCGGTTCGCCGTTCAGCTTTGCGAATGGCCGCGCGCGGTCGGGCCCTTCGGTGCGGCCGATGTGGATTTCGTAGGCTTCGATCGGCTGATCCGTCGCGGCATGCACGGCCGCGACGCGCGTCAGCGTCTTCTGCGGGCTCATCACCGTTTCTACGTCCAGAAGTCCGAGACCGGGTGTATCGCCCGCGGGGCCCTCGATCCCATCGGGATCAGTGACGCTGCGTCCGAGCATCTGATAGCCGCCGCAGAGGCCGAGCACATGGCCGCCTCTGCGGTAATGCGCCAGGAGATCAATGTCCCAGCCCTGCGCGCGCAGGAAGGCGAGGTCGCCGCGGGTGGACTTCGAGCCGGGAATGATGACGAGCCTGACGTCGCCGGGAATGGCTTCGCCCGGCCGCACCATCACGAGATCGACGCCAGGCTCGAGTTTTAGCGGATCGAGATCGTCGAAATTGGCGATCCGCGACAGCGCGAGACATGCGATCTTGCATTGCCCCGGCTTGCGCGCATCGCTCAGGCCCAGCGCATCCTCGGCCGGCAGCTCGCCGGCGCGCGTGAACCAGGGCAGAACGCCGAAGCCGCGCCATGATGTTTTCTGCTCGATCAGCTTGTAGCCGTCGTCGAACAGCGTGGGATCGCCGCGGAACTTGTTGATGACAAATCCCTGGATCATCGCGGCATCATCCGGGTCGATCACCGTCTTGATGCCGACGAGTTGCGCGATGACCCCGCCGCGGTCGATGTCGCCGACCAGCACGACCGGCACGTCGGCCTTGCGCGCAAAACCCATGTTGGCGATGTCGGCCTCGCGTAAGTTCACCTCGGCCGGACTCCCAGCGCCTTCGACCAGCACGAGATCGGCGCGCACCTTCAGCCGCCCAAAGCTCTCCAGCACGGCGCCCATCAATGACGGCTTCATCGCCGCATATTCGCGCGCACGCGCGGTCGCGATGCGTTTCCCCTGCACGATCACCTGCGCGCCGACATCTGTCTCGGGCTTCAGCAGCACCGGGTTCATGTCGGTGTGCGGCTCGACGCCGGCGGCGAGCGCCTGGAGCGCCTGGGCGCGGCCGATCTCGCCGCCGTCGACGGTCACGGCCGCATTGTTCGACATGTTCTGCGGCTTGAACGGGAGCACGCGCAGGCCGCGTCGCGTGAAGGCGCGCGCGAGGCCGGCGACGATGAGCGACTTGCCCACGTCCGAGCCGGCCCCCTGGATCATCAGCGCGCGCGCCATGCGAGCTTCTCAGAACTCGACGCCGGCTTGCGCCTTGATGCCGGAGCGGAAGGGATGCTTGACCAGCGTCATCTCGGTGACGAGGTCGGCGATCTCGATCAGTTCGTCCTTGGCGTTGCGTCCCGTGAGCACGACATGCGTCATCGGCGGCTTCTGCGTCGACAGGAAATCGACGATTTCGGCGATGTCGAGATAGTCGTAGCGCAGCGCGATGTTGATCTCGTCGAGCACGACCATGCGCAGGTTGTGGTCGAGAATCAGCTCCTTGGCCTTCTCCCAGCCGGCGCAGGCGGCGGCGATGTCGCGGGCGCGGTCCTGCGTCTCCCAGGTGAAGCCTTCGCCCATGGCGTGGAACTGGCAGAGGTCGCCGAAATGGCCGGTGAGCATGCGCCGCTCGCCGGTGTCCCAGGCACCCTTGATGAACTGCACGACCGCGCAGGGGAAGCCGTGGGCGACGCAACGGACGATCATGCCGAAGGCGGAGGAGGACTTGCCCTTGCCGGCGCCGGTGTGGACGATGATGAGGCCCTTTTCACCGCTCTTGGTCGCCATGATCTTGTCGCGGGCGACCTTCTTCTTCGCCATTTTCGAGGCGTGGCGGGCGTCGGTCTCGTCGACCGTTTGGGTATCCGGTTCAGGCGTCATCGGACGGGGTCCTTCGGCTTGACAAGAGGCGGCCGGGGGCAAATGGTGGCCCGGCGTTGGTTCCTGTCCTACGACAGGCGAAGAGGGAATGCGATAGGGTCCGAATCGGCAAGATTTGGTTCCAAAATGCAGCCGCCCCCGCGACCGTGACCGGAGAGGTGCCCGAAGCCACTGACCCCCTTGGGGATCGGGAAGGCGGGGATCGAAGGGGAGACCCTGCTCCGGAAGCCGGGAGACCTGCCAGCGCGGACGATTTTGGACCGGCGGACGGGGTGTTCCGCGACGGGGAAGCGGGCCTTCGCAAGAATGGTTCGTGCGCCTCTTCGCTTCCCGCTATTTATTCTGGAAGAGGCGATGACCGTCACACTTCACGTCTGCATCACCTGCCGTGCCGGGGAGACGCTTGGCGAGGGCGAGGCGACACCCGGCAAGCGCCTGCATGGTGCGATCCTTGATGCCGGCGTGCCCGACGGCGTCAATGTAGTTCCCGTCGAATGCCTGTCTGCATGCAGCCAGGGCTGCTCGGTCGCGCTCAGCGCGCCCGGCCGCTGGTCTTATGTCTATGGTCGCCTGTCGGATGCGAATGCGCCCGACGTGGTCGCGGGCGCCGCCGCCTATGCCGCCGCGCCCGACGGCCTCGTGCCCTGGCGCAGCCGTCCCGAGATCTTCCGCAAGCAATCGCTTGCCCGCATTCCCCCCATGGCCGTCGTGCCGGAGGCCGCCGAATGAATTCGCTCGCAAAAGTCCCGGTCACGGTGGTCACGGGATTTCTCGGCTCCGGCAAGACGACGCTGATCCAGCATCTGCTCGCCAACGCCAACGGCAAGAAGCTTGCGGTGCTCGTCAACGAGTTCGGCAGCCAGGGCGTTGACGGCGAGATCCTGAAATCGTGTGCCGACGCCAATTGCCCGGAAGAGAACATCATCGAGCTCGCCAATGGCTGCATCTGCTGCACCGTTGCCGACGATTTCATTCCGACCATGGAGAAGTTGCTGTCGCGGCCGGTAAGGCCCGATCACATCCTGATCGAAACCTCGGGCCTGGCGCTGCCAAAGCCGTTGCTGAAGGCATTTGACTGGCCGGAGATCCGTTCGCGCATCACGGTCGACGGCGTAATCGCGCTGGCCGATGCCGAAGCTGTCGCCGCTGGTCGCTTCGCGCCCGACCCGATTGCTGTCGAAGCGCAGCGCGCGGCGGACAAAAATCTCGATCACGAGACGCCGCTGTCGGAGGTGTTCGAGGACCAGATCGCCTGCGCGGACATCGTGCTGCTGACCAAGGCGGATCTTGCGGGCGCGGCAGGCCTCGAAGCGGCCAAGGCGGCGATCACCGCCGAGATGCCGCGTCGCGTGCCGATGTTGCCGGTGACCGATGGCGCGATCGACGCGCGCCTCATTCTCGGTCTCGGGGCTGCCGCCGAGAACGATCTTGCCGCACGTCCTTCGCATCACGACGGCGAGGAAGAGCACGAGCACGATGATTTTGCTTCGGTCGTGATCGATCTTCCTGAAGTCACCGATGTCGATGCGCTGGTCGCATCGGTCCAGCGTCTCGCGCGCGAGCAGAACGTGTTGCGCGCCAAGGGTTACATCGCGGTTGCGGGCAAGCCGATGCGCCTGCTGCTGCAAGCGGTCGGTGAACGCGTGCGCCACCAGTTCGACAAGCCCTGGGGCGCGGGTCACAGGCAGTCAAAGCTCGTCGTGATCGGCGAGCACGGAAATATTGATGAAGCCGCGATCAAGGCGGGACTCGGTATCTGATGCACGTCGTCTTCCGCGAGAGCCGCGGTCTCGAGGAGACCGCGACGCCAAGGGACATCGGCCAGGATCCGGCCGATCTCGTGGTGCTCTCGTATTCGGATTCGGATCTTGCGGCGTTCGCGGCCGGCTGGCGCCGCGGCCGCGACACTCTGCCGTCGCTGCGGCTCGTCAATCTCGCAGAGCTCCGTCATCCGCTTTCGGTCGACACCTATATCGAGCGTACGTTGTCGCGGGCGCGCGGCATTCTGGTGCGTCTGATCGGCGGTGAGTCCTATTGGGCGTATGGGCTCGCGGCTCTGCAGCAACTGGCGAAGGATCGCGGCATCGTCCTGGCCGTGCTGCCGGCCGACGGCCGCGACGACACGCGGCTGGACGCATATTCGACCTTGCCGGTCTCGACGCTGCGGCGGCTCAAGGTGCTCTGCGACACCGGCGGCCCCGTCGCGGCGCAAGCGGCGATCGCGCAACTCGCGCTGGCCTCCGGTCTCTATGCCGGTCCGGTTATCGGGGAGATGAACGTTCCCGAGATGGGTTTTTACGATCCCGCGCGTGGCGTCATTGCGGCGCCGTCGGCCTCCGAGGGGAAGCCGCAAGCGCTGGTGACGTTCTATCGCTCCTATCTCACCGCCGCGGACACCGGCCCGGTCGATGCCCTGATTGCCGCGCTGCGCGAGAAGGGATTTGATGCGCATGGCGTGTTCGTCACATCGCTGAAGGCTGCGGGCGTTGCGGATTGGTTGCGGGACTATCTTGTGCAAAATCCTCCGGCTGCGATCGTTAATGCGACGGCGTTCTCGGCGGTGGGCGAGGACGGTACGACGCCGTTCGATGCTGCATCCTGTCCGGTGTTCCAGGTCGCGCTCTCATCGGTGCGGCGCGAGGACTGGGCGGAGTCGCTGCGCGGCCTGTCGCCCGGCGATCTCGCGATGCATGTTGTGCTGCCCGAGGTCGACGGCCGCCTGTTCGCGGGCGTGGTGAGCTTCAAATCGGCCGCGATGCGCGATCCCGATCTGCAATTCTCGCATCTTGCGCATCGCGCGGATGAAGAGCGCGTGAACGCCGTCGCCGCGCGCGTTGTAGCCTGGCGGCGCCTTGCCGAGAAGCCGGCTGCCGACAAGCGGTTGGCGCTCGTGCTCTCGAACTATCCGGGTCGTCCGCACCAGATCGCGCATGCGGTCGGTCTCGATGCGCTTGCTTCGGTCGAAGCGTTGCTGTCCGACCTCGCGGAGGCCGGCTTCGAGGTCGCGCCGGTCCATGGGCTCGGCGAAACGCTGCTCAAGCAGACCTTGAGCTGGAGCATTGCCGATTATCGCGCGGCGCTCGCGCGCCTCCCGCAATCCTTGCAGGACGATCTCGCGCAAGCCTGGGGCGCGCCGGAGACCGATCCGTGTTGTCGCGACGGCGCGTTCCATTTCGCCGCGATTCAATGCGGCCGGTCGATCATCGCAGTTCAGCCGGAGCGTGGCGATGCGACCACGCGCGATTCCGACTATCACGATCTCGCCCGCACGCCGCGCCACGCCTATGTCGCGTTCTATCTCTGGCTGCGGGGGCAGGGCTGTGATGCCGTCGTGCACATGGGCGCGCATGGCACGCTGGAATGGCTGCCCGGAAAATCAGTGGCGCTGTCGCAGACGTGCTGGCCGGAAGCCCTGACCGGCGATTTGCCCGTTATCTATCCCTTCATCGTCAACGATCCCGGCGAAGCCGCGCAGGCCAAACGGCGCATCGGCGCCGTCACCATCGGCCATCTGCCGCCACCACTGGCAGCATCAGCGGTGCCGGACGGGTTGCGCAGGCTCGAACAGCTTCTCGATGAATATTCGACCGCCGATGGCCTCGATCCCGCCCGCCGCCAACGCTTGATCGCCGCGATCCGTGACGAGGCACGCGCGGCTGGCCTCGAAGACGATCTTGGTCTCGATGCTGCGGCCGCACCGGCCGAAGCGATCCCGCGGATCGACCGCTTCGTCTGCGACCTCAAGGAAAGCCAGTTCGGCGACGGCCTGCACGTGTTCGGCCGCGGACCCTGCGGCGACGCGGAACGAGACGCTTTGCGGGCCGCGCTTGCAGGACAGCGTGTCGCGCCGGGGCCGTCAGGCTCACCCTATCGCGGGCGTCAGGACGTGCTGCCCACCGGACGCAATCTCTTTGCTGTCGATCCGCGCGCGGTGCCGACGCCGTCGGCGCATGCCCAAGGCATCAAGCTCGCGGAAGAATTGCTACGTCGTCATCTGCAGGATCACGGCGACTGGCCGAAGGGCCTTGTCGTCGATCTCTGGGGCTCAGCGACGATGCGTACCGCGGGCGAAGAGTTTGCGATGGCGCTGCATCTGGCCGGTCTTTCGCCGCGCTGGGATCACGCCTCCGGCCGTGTGACCGGCTACGACATCATCGCGCCGGCCGAGCTTGGCCGGCCCCGCATCGACGTCACGCTGCGTGTCTCGGGCCTGTTTCGCGATGTCTTCGCCGGCCTCGCGCAATTGTTCGAAGCCGCCTCCGAGGCTCTGGCGACCCGCGACGAGAGCGATGAAAATCCGTATCGCCATCGCACATCGCGCGTGTTCGCGCCGCGCCCCGGACAATACGGCGTCGGCCTGTCGGCGATCCCTGACGCCTTCACGCCCGAGACGCGCGAAGCCGCCGGCGAAGCGTGGCTCTCGGCATCGTCCTGGGCATTCTCCGCGGACGGCGCGATCAAGCCCGATCGCGCCGGCATCGAATCGCGGCTCGCATCCGCCGATGCTTTCGTGCACGTGCAAGATTTGCCGGAAACCGATCTTCTGCTCGCGGCCGACTATGCCGCCCATGAAGCCGGCATTGCGGCGGCCGCAGCGCATCTCGGCGCGGCAGGACCATCGCTCTATCATCTCGACACGACGCGACCCGAGCAACCGCATGCGCGTACGCTGACCGAGGAAATTTCGCGCGTGGTCCGCGCGCGCGCGGCCAACCCGGCCTGGATCGCCGGCATGATGCGCCACGGTTTTCGCGGGGCGGCCGAGATCACGGCAACGCTCGAGCACATGGCGGCCTTCGCGCATCTGGCCGGCGCGGTGCCGCCGCATCTGTTCGACCTCTACTACGATGCGACGCTTGGCCACGACGACGTCCGCGCCTTCATGGCCCGCGAAAATCCGGCAGCGCTGGCCGCGATGGAGACCTGTTTCACGCGCCTGCATGAGGCCTCGCTCTGGCGAACGCGCCGCAATTCGATCGCGGCTGCGCTGCGGGAGGCATCATGAGCGCTTCCGTGGTCAAGGGCTGGTGTCCCGGCGCGCTGCGCCCGATGCAATCGGGCGACGGGCTCGTGGTTCGTGTACGTCCGTTCGGCGGACGGCTCGATGCTGCACAAATCTCTGGACTGGCCCGTCTCGCCGAACGCCATGGCAACGGCCTGATCGACGTGACCAGTCGGGCCAATCTCCAGATCAGGGGCGTCAGCGACACCAGCCACAGGCTGCTGCTCGACGGCCTTTCGGAACTGGCGCTGCTCGACCCCGACGCTGACACCGAATCCCGTCGCAACATTCTTGTGACGCCGTTCTGGCGTGCCGGAGACGCGACACAATCGCTCGCCGCCGAGCTTGAGGAGGCGCTCGCTGACAGCAAGCTCGAACTTCCAACCAAGTTCGGCTTCGCCATTGATGACGGCACCTCACGTGTGCTTGCGGGCGATTCCGCGGACGTACGAATGGAGCGCGATCGATCGGGCGGACTGCTGGTGCGGGCCGATGGCGACAAACTCGGCCGCTCCGTCGTGCGCGGCGAAGCCGTGACCACCGCGCTCGCGCTCGCCAACTGGTTCGTGATCTCAGGCGGCGCCAGGGGCGGGCGAGGGCGGATGGCGGCGCATCTGGCCGCCGGTGCGACCCTGCCGGCGGCATTGCTCGGCGATGCCGAGCCGGCGCCGATCATGGCCGCGGCGCGTCCAGGCCTCTATTCGCAAGGTGCGATGGTCGGCGTCGCCTTCGGACAGATGGCGCATGCGACGCTCGACCAGTTCGCCGGTTTCGGACATGCGCTGCGCATGACGCCGTGGCGGATGGTTTTGAGCGAAGGCAAGCGGGTGATGCCGAACGCGACTGGCCTGATCACCGAGGCCTACGATCCTGCGCTACGCGTGATAGCCTGCAGCGGCGCGCCACGCTGTCGCGAGGCGCATGCCGATACCCGCGGTCTGGCCGCGGCCCTGGCTCCGAACATCGGCGCGGCCGCACGGCTCCACGTCTCTGGTTGCGCCAAGGGCTGCGCCCATTCCGGTGCGGCCGCCATCACTCTGGTCGCGACCGGCGCAGGCTTCGATCTCGTGCGCGCTGGGTCGACACGCGATGAGCCCATCCTGCGGGGGCTGAGCCGCGACGATATCGTCAGAGATCCCTCCATTCTGATGGGAGGGCATTGATGCCGCATCTCTACGAGACCGACGGCGCTGCGATCTATCGGCAATCCTTCGCCACTATCCGGGCTGAGACGGATCTTGCGCGCTTTTCGCCGGACGAGGAACAGGTGGTGGTGCGGATGATCCATGCCGCCGGCATGGTCGGCCTGGAGGCGCATATCCGCTTCACGCCCGGCATGGCGACAGCCGCGCGCGCGGCCCTGCAGAAGGGCGCACCGATCCTGTGCGACGCGCGCATGGTCTCCGAAGGAATTACGCGCGCGCGGCTTCCCGCGGCCAATGCTGTCATCTGCACGTTGGGCGACGAGACCGTTCCCGCGCTCGCGCAATCCATGCGCAACACCCGTTCGGCTGCGGCTCTCGAATTGTGGCGCCCGCATCTCGATGGCGCGATCGTGGCGATCGGCAACGCGCCGACCGCATTGTTTCATCTGCTCAACATGCTGGAGCACCGCGACTGTCCCCGGCCAGCGGCGATCATCGGCTGTCCCGTGGGCTTCGTCGGCGCCACCGAATCCAAGGCTGCGCTGATGGCCGATCCGCCGGCGCCGGCGCTCGCGGTCGAGGGCCGCCTCGGCGGTTCCGCGATCACGGTCGCCGCCGTGAACGCGCTGGCGAGCCGGAGCGAATAGCGATGGGACGCATCATCTGCTGCGGTCTCGGCCCCGGTGATCCCGATCTGATGAGCGTGCGTGCCGACCGCATGGTGCGCGGCGCGAAACACGTTGCCTATTTTCGCAAGAAGGGCCGGCCCGGCCAGGCGCGCCGCATCGTCGAGGGCATGCTGGCTGCCGACGTCACCGAATATCCCATGGAATATCCTGTTACGACCGAGATCGCCTTCGACGCGCCTGAATATGTCCAGCTGCTTTCCGGTTTCTACGACGAATGGGCGGAGCGCCTGGCGCGGCTGGCGCGCGGGGTCGATGTCGTCGTGCTCTGCGAGGGCGATCCTTACTTCTACGGCTCTTTCATGCATCTGCACACGCGCCTGCAAACCCGCGTCGAGATCGTGGTGATCGCGGGCATTCCCGGCATGGTCGGTTGCTGGAATGGCGTGGGACAGCCGATCGCGCTCGGCGACGACGTGACGACGGTGCTGATGGGCACGCTCGCCGAGGACGAGCTTGCACGCCGCATGCGCGATTCCGATGCACTTGTGATCATGAAGACCGGGCGCAATCTCGCAAAGGTGCGCCGCGCGCTCGCTGCCGCCGGACGGCTGGACGATGCCTGGTTGGTCGAGCGCGGCACCATGCCGGGAGAGCGCGTGGTGCGGCTCGCGGAGATCGATGCCGCCGACTGTCCCTATTTCGCGATCGTGCTCGTGCACGGCAAGGGCCGGCATCCGGACGCCGCCGAATGACGGGAACCCTGACCATTGCGGGTCTTGGGCCGGGCAGTGATGCGCTGGTGACGCCCGAGGTCTCCGCCGCGCTTGCCGCCGCGACCGACATTCTGGGCTACGCGCCCTATGTCGCGCGGGTGCCACCGCGGCCGGGGCTCAAGCTGCATCCGTCCGACAATCGCGAAGAGCTGCAGCGTGCGAGCGAGGCGCTGCGGCTCGCGGCCGAAGGCGGCCAGGTCGTCGTCGTGTCCTCCGGCGATCCCGGCGTCTTCGCGATGGCCTCCGCCGTGTTCGAGGCGCTCGAACAGGCGCCGCAATGGCAGGAGCTGCCGATCCGTGTGCTGCCCGGCATCACTGCGATGCTGGCGGCTGCCGCGCGCGCCGGCGCGCCGCTTGGCCATGATTTCTGTGCGATCAACCTGTCGGACAATCTCAAGCCGTGGGCCGTGATCGAGAAGCGCCTGCGGCTCGCGGCGGATGCCGATTTTGCCATTGCGATGTACAATCCGCGCTCGGCGAACCGGCCGGAAGGGTTTGGCCGTGCGCTTGCGGTGCTGAACGAGGCCGGCTGCGGCGAGCGCCTCGTGATCTTCGCGCGTGCCATCAGCGCTGCTGACGAAAACATCGAGACCGTCAGGCTGAACGAGGCGACGCCGGAGATGGCCGACATGCGCACGCTGGTGATAGTCGGTAATTCGCAGACCCGCCGCGTCGGCCGCTGGGTCTATGCGCCGAGGCAGGTGCGATGACCGAGCCACGCCATGATCTCGGCCACGCTCTCCACCCGTTGGCGCTCGGGGAGTTCCGGCCGCGAGATCACGATCACGGGCAGGGCCAGCATCCGGGCTGCGTCGATCTTGGCGCGCGCGCCGTCGCCGCCCGAATTGCGGGCGACGATCCGGGTGATACCTCGCGCGCGCATCATTTCCAGCTCGCCCTCAAGCGTGAACGGCCCACGCGACACGATGACGTCCGCGGCGAAGGGCCGAGGCGCTTCGGGCGGATCAACGAATCTCAGCGTATAGGCGTGCTGCGGCTTGGCCGCGAATGGTGCGATGTGCTGGCGGCCGATGGCGAGGAATATGTTTGCCGGCGCGTCGGGCAGCGCGGCGACGGCTGCGTTGACATCTGCGACCTCGATCCAGTTGTCGCCGGGAATCTTGGTCCATGGCGCACGCTCAAGAGCGATCAGCGGCGTTCCGGTTTCCGCGCACGCCTCAACCGCGTTGCGGCTCATCCCGGCCGCGAAGGGGTGCGTCGCATCGACCACATGCGTGATACCTTCACGGCGAACGTAGTCAGCAAGTCCGCTGACGCCGCCAAAACCGCCGATCCGGGTCGGCAGCGGCTGATTGGCAGGTGCACGGGTGCGGCCGCCATAGGAATAGACGGCATCGATGCCTGCGCGCGCAATCTCCGCCGCAAGCAGGCTTGCATCGGCCGTTCCGCCCAGAACGAGCGCGCGCGTCATGGCTGATCCCTGGCTGACCATTATCGGTATCGGCGAAGATGGCCTTGCCGGGCTGTCCGAAGCAAGCCGAAAGGCGCTTGCCAATGCTGAAACCGTCTTCGGCGGGGAACGGCACCTCGCGCTTGCCGGTGTGACCAGCCGGGGTCGCCCATGGCCCGTGCCGTTCGATGCAGATGTCGTGCTGAGCCGCCGCGGCCGCCCGACGGCGGTGCTCGCCTCCGGCGATCCGTTCTGGTACGGCGCTGGCGCGGGCCTTGCCGAGAAGCTCGATGCCGGCGAGTGGATTGCGCATTCCGCGCCGTCGACCTTCTCGCTAGCCGCCGCGCGACTAGGCTGGCGCCTCGAAGCAATTGCCTGTCTCGGTCTCCACGCCGCACCATTCGAGCGTCTCGTGCCGCATCTGGCGCGAGGTGCGCGCATTATTTGTCTCGTACGCGACGGCAAGGCGGCCGGCGATCTCGCGAAATGGCTGACGGCGCGCGGTTGGGGTGCCTCGTCATTCTGGACGCTCGCCGCGCTCGGCGGACCGCGCGAAAGTATCAACGAGCATCGCGCCGATAGCTTTGCGGGTGATCTTGCCGAGAGCCTGGTTGCAGTGGCCGTTGAGGCGGCGGGCATGCAGGGCCTTCCTCGCAGCTCGGGACTATCAGACGATTTCTTCGTCCATGACGGCCAGATCACCAAGCATCCGGTCCGTGCGCTCGCGCTTTCGGCGCTGGCGCCGCGTCCCGGTGACCGGCTGTGGGACATCGGCGCCGGTTCGGGCTCGATCTCGGTTGAGTGGGCGCTGTGCGGCGGTACGGTGATCGCGATCGAGGCGCGCGAGGATCGTGCCGCGAACATTCGCAACAATGCTGCGGCGTTCGGGTTGGCACATCGGATCACAGTCATCACGGGAAAGGCGCCCGAAGCTCTGGTTGCGCTGGAAGTGCCGGATGCCGTCTTCATCGGTGGCGGTCTCGACGTCGCGATGTTCGACGCCGCCTGGTCGCGCCTCGCGCCCGGAACGCGACTCGTTGCGCATGCGGTGACGCTGGAGACGGAAGCGCTGCTCGGTGAGCTGCACCAGCGCCATGGTGGCGACTTGATGCGGGTCGAGATCGCACATGCCGCTCCGCTCGGCCGCTACCGGTCCTGGGAAGCGGCGCGGCCGGTGGTGCAATGGAGTGCGGTCCGATGAAGGTCGCCGGGCTCGGATTCAAGCGGGGCGTCACGCTGGCTTCGTTGCGCGAGGCGCTTCTGGCGGCCGGTGGTGCCGAGGGCCTCGCAGCGGTGGCGACTGTCAGCGACAAGGCCGACGCGGAGGTGCTGAAGCAGCTCGCGCATGAATGCGGCGTGCCGATCAAGGCGATCGCCGCCGAAATGCTGGCCGGCATCGATACGCCGACACAGTCAGAACTCGTCGCAGAAAAGTTCGGGACGGGATCGGTCGCCGAGGCCGCAGCGCTCGTGGCAGCTGGACCTCGCGCGCGACTGATCGCGACGCGGGTGGTCTCGCAGGATCGCACCGCGACCGCGGCGATCGCGGAAGGAGACGGCGCATGACGGTGCATTTCATCGGCGCCGGACCGGGCGCTCCCGATTTGCTGACACTGCGCGGCCGCGATCTGATCGCCACGTGCCCGGTCTGCCTCTATGCCGGCTCGCTGGTGCCGGAGGGCGTGCTGGCGCATTGCCCGCCCGGCGCGCGCATCGTCAACACCGCGCCGCTGTCGCTCGACGAGATCGTCGCGGAGATCGCTGCCGCGCATGCTGACGGCAAAGACATCGCGCGGCTGCATTCGGGCGACCTCTCGATCTGGTCGGCGATGGGTGAGCAGCTCCGCCGCCTGCGCGCGCTCGGCATTCCCTACACCGTCACGCCCGGCGTGCCGTCCTTCTCGGCCGCCGCAGCCGCATTGGAGGCCGAGCTGACGCTGCCCGGCCTTGCCCAGACCGTGGTGCTGACGCGCACGCCGGGCCGTGCCAGTGCAATGCCCGAAGGCGAGAAGCTCGCCGCCTTCGCCGCCACCGGCGCGGTGCTCGCGATCCATTTGTCGATCCATTTGCTCGACAAGATTGTCGCCGAGCTGACGCCGCATTACGGCGCGGATTGCCCGGTCGCGATCGTCTGGCGTGCGAGCTGGCCCGACCAGCGCATCGTCCGCGCCACGTTGGCAACGCTCGACGCCGCTGTCGGCGGCGAGATGGAGCGCACCGCATTGATCCTGGTCGGCAAGACGCTGGGCTCGGCGGATTTTTCCGAGAGCCGTCTCTATGCCGCCGATTATGACCGCCGCTATCGCCCCGTGGGCGCAGAGCCGCGTTTTCCGGAGGTGTCGTGATGGCGGCAGGGCTCGTCATCTCCGCGCCGGCCTCGGGCGTCGGCAAGACGACGCTGACGCTGGCGCTCGCTCGCGCTTGGCGCAATAGCGGATTGCGGGTGCAGTGCTTCAAGAGCGGGCCTGACTATATCGACCCTGCGTTTCATGCGGCCGCTACGGGACGCGCCTCCGTCAATGTCGACAGCTGGGCGATGGATCGCGGGACGATCTCGCATCTCGTCAGCCGCGGCACTGACGCCGATGTCGTGCTGGCCGAAGGCTCGATGGGCCTGTTCGACGGCGTCGCCGCGCGGGGCGTCTGCGGTACCGGGGCGACCGCCGACATTGCAGAGATGCTGGACTGGCCGGTGCTGCTGGTGATCGATCCCTCGGGACAGGCACAGACGGCGGCAGCCATCGCCGCAGGCCTTCGCGACTATCGTCCCGGCGTGCGCCTTGCAGGCGTCGTGCTCAATCGCGTTGCCAGCCCGCGCCATGAAGCCCTCGTGCGGCGTGCGCTGCTGGATGCCGGCATTGCCGTGTTCGGCGCGCTGCCGCGCCATGCCGAGATCAGCCTGCCGAAGCGGCATCTCGGACTGGTGCAGGCCGAGGAGCAAGCGGAGATCGGCAAGTTGATCGACGAGGCCGCCCGCTTCGTCGCCGAGCATGTCGATCTCGATGCGGTGCTGCAATCGGCTGCCAGCTGGTCGCCGCAACCTGCCGCAAGCGGCGTGAACGCGACGCCGCCCGGCCAGCGCATTGCGCTTGCCCGTGACGCTGCGTTCTCCTTCGTCTATCCGCATATGCTGGAAGCGTGGCGCGCGGCGGGTGCGGAGATATCGACATTCTCGCCGCTGGCTGACGAAGGTCCTGATCCGGGCGCCGATGTGTGCTGGCTGCCCGGCGGTTATCCCGAGCTCCAAGCCGGGAAGATCGCGGCCAATGCGCGCTTCCGCAGCGGATTACGCGCCTTCGCAGCGACGCGGCCGGTGCACGGCGAATGCGGAGGCTATATGGTGCTGGGTACCGCTTTGACCGACGCCGACGGTATCCGCCACGAGATGACGGGCTTGCTCGGCCTGGAGACGAGCTTTGCCAAACGCCGCATGCATCTGGGCTATCGCTTGGCCGAACTCACAGCGCCGATGCCGGGTCATCAGGCGGGTGCACGCCTGCGTGGCCATGAATTCCACTATTCGACGATCCTCGCGCAGCCCGACACGCCGCTAGCGGTCGTGCACGACGCGACAGGTGCGGTCATCATCGAGACCGGCTCGCGGCGGGGACAAGCCACCGGCACGTTCTTTCATCTGATCGCGGAGGACCGGTGAGCGGTTTTGTCTCCTTCGTCTCCGCCGGCCCCGGCGATCCCGAGCTCCTCACGCTCAAGGGTGCCGCGCGGCTGCGCGAGGCCGACGTCGTGCTCTATGATGATCTTGCTTCGGGCGCGATCCTCGATCTGGCCCGTCCCGGCGCCAATCTCGTCGCGGTGGGAAAGCGGGCAAGGCGGCCTTCGACCAAGCAGCACCACGTTAACCGCCTCCTGGTCGACTACGCCGCAACCGGTGTGCGCGTGGTTCGCCTGAAGTCGGGCGATGCCGGTATCTTCGGCCGGCTCGAGGAGGAGCTCGAGACGCTCCGCGAAGCGGGCATCGGCTATGAGATCATTCCGGGCGTCACCACGGCCTGCGTCGCTGCGGCCCAGGCCGGGATTCCCCTGACCCGGCGCTATACCTCGCGCCGGGTGCAGTTCATCACCGGCGCGGACGTCACGGGCGAGCTGCCGCCAGACCTCAACTGGGCGGCGCTGGCGGATCCGGAGGCGACGACCGTGGTCTATATGGGCCGCCGCACGTTTCCGGCGCTTGTCGCAAAATTGATAGGGCATGGGCTCTCCCCAACCACGCCGGCCTTGTTCGCCGAATCCCTCGGCCGTCCCGATGAACGATTGGTCCGCACCACCATTTCGGAGCTTGGCGAGCAGCTTGCCCGGGGCGGGGCGGCCTCCACGGCGGCCGTGATCCTGTTCGGCGCGCTGGCGGGGGATTATAGGTCATGACGGGCTCGGCCGCCCTTCGCCCCTTGACGCCCGGCTTGCGAAAGGGGCACACAGGAGACGCATGGTGCTCGACGCGGCGCAAAGCGCCGGAGCATAATCGGGAATGGGGATGGGCGGACCCAGTTGCGGCGCCCAAAACCCCAGCCGCCCCCGCGACTGTAAGCGGTGAGGGACTTCGATCAGCCACTGGGCCGCAGGGTTCGGGAAGGCCGGAGACTCCCAGTGAACCGCGAGCCAGGAGACCGGCCCTGCACGTTTTTAGGCCACGGCCGTCGGGTGTGACGGCAAGAAGGATCTGAGCCATGCATATCGAACCCGGACTAGTCTCGGACGCCAAGCTCGTGTTGAGTTACGCAACCGGCATCGCCGTCGGCGGCGTTGCGTTGAAGCTCGCGGTCGAGACCGTGCGCGAGCAGGGTATCACGTCGTTCGCGGCGCGCACGCTCGCCACCACGGGCCTCGTGTTCGTCTTCTTCGAGATCCTGCCGCACTTCCCGGTCGGCGTGTCCGAAGTGCACTTCATCCTCGGCTCGACCCTGTTCCTGCTGTTCGGTGCTGCGCCAGCGGCCTTTGGCCTCGCGTTCGGCCTGCTGTTCCAGGGCATCTTCTTCGAGCCGCCCGACCTGCCGCAATATGGCATGAACGTCACCACGCTCCTGGTGCCGCTGTTCGCGATCCAGGCGATCGCCACGCGGATCATTTCGCGCAACACCGCCTATGTCGATCTGAAGTACCGCCAGGCACTGGCGCTTTCGACGACGTATCAGTTCGGCGTCATCGCCTGGGTGGCGTTCTGGGCGCTCTATGGCTCCGGCTTCGGCGCGACCAACCTCGCCAACATCGCGACGTTCGCGGCGTCCTACGCGCTGGTCATCGTGATCGAGCCGCTCGCCGATCTCGGCGTGCTGGCGCTGGCAAAGTCGTTGCGCGGCGTCACCGCGCCCGGCCTCGTCACCCCGCGTTTGCATAGCGCGGCCTGAGAGACAAGCGAATGGGCGGCCGTCATGGCCGCCCTTCGCAGCCTCGATGTTCACGCTCTCCCTGATAGGCATCGGTCCCGGCAATCCCGAGCAGCTGACGCGCGCCGCGATCGCTGCGATCAACGCGGCCGATCTCGTCCTGATCCCCCGCAAGGGGACCGCAAAATTCGATCTCGCCGATCTCAGGCGGACGATCTGCGCGGATGTGCTCACCAGCGACACGACGCGCATCGCCGAGTTCGATCTTCCCGTGCGCGATGCGGCTGAAGCGGACTACCGCAAGGGCGTGGACGATTGGCACGATGCCGTGGCCGAGACCTGGTCGCAGGCCATCGCAGATCATCTCGAAGCTGACGGCAAGGTCGCGCTGCTGATCTGGGGCGATCCATCGCTTTATGATTCTTCGCTGCGCATTGCGCGGCGGCTCAATCCCTTGCCTGAGATCGAGGTCGTGCCCGGCATCACCTCGATCCAGGCGCTGTGCGCGGCGCATGCGCTACCGCTCAATGATATCGGCGAGCCATTCCTGGTGACGACGGGCCGCCGCTTGCGCGATGGCGGCTGGCCGCAAGGTGTCGATACCGTGGTGGTGATGCTCGACGGCGGCACGGCGTTCCAGTCGCTCGATCCGGAAGGGCTTCACATCTGGTGGGGCGCCTATCTCGGCATGCCGGATCAGGTCATCATGTCCGGCGTGCTGGCCGAGATCGGCCCGCGTATCGTCGCCGTGCGGCAAGAGGCGCGCGAGCGGCATGGCTGGATCATGGACAGTTACATCCTCAAGCGCAGGCCGTAAGGCAAGCGAGGCAACATGCTCCCCGAATGGGTCTACCAACAGTGCCCCGATATTTCGGCAGTCCATCGCGAGGCGGCGGTCGCGCGGCAGGCGCAATTGACGAAACCGGCCGGCGCGCTCGGACGGCTCGAGCAGCTCGCGATCGAGCTTGCGGGCCTGCAAGCAACTGAGCAGCCGCGCGCGGCGCGGGTGCCGATCATCATCTTCGCCGGCGATCACGGCATTGTCGCGCAGGGCGTCTCGGCCTATCCGCAACAAGTGACCATCGCGATGCTGGCGAATTTTGCCTCCGGCGGCGCCGCGATCTCGGTGCTTGCGCGTGAACTGGGATCAAACCTGGAGGTCGTCGACGCCGGCACGCTGGCGCAGCAGGAGATGGCGGGAATCGTTACCGACAAGCCGCGTAGCGGCACGCGGGATTTCAGCGTCGAAGCTGCGCTCACCCCCGCGGAGCTGGCGTTTGCCTTCGAAGCCGGTCAGCGCGCAGTTGCTCGCGCCGCGGCCAGCAAGCCCGATCTTCTGATCTTCGGTGAGATGGGCATCGGCAATACCACGACATCGGCGGCGATTGCGGCGAGCCTGCTCGGCATGGGTGCCGAGGAGATCGCGGGCAGCGGAACCGGCGTCGACGCGGCCGGCCGTGCGCACAAGGCGCGGGTGATCAACGCTGCGATTGCACACCATGGCGTTGCGGGCGCTTCGCCCGAGAAAATCTTGTGCGCCGTCGGCGGCCTCGAAATCGCAGCCATCTGCGGCGCCATCATTGCGGCTGCGCAGCGCCGCATCCCTGTGCTGCTCGATGGCTTCATCGTGTCGGTGGCGGCGCTGGCGGCGACGCGGCTCAACCCCTCTTGCCAGCCATTCTTGTTGTCATCGCATCAATCGGCGGAGCAGGGGCACCGGCTGGTGCTGCGCGCGCTGAACGTGCAACCGCTGATCAGCCTCGATCTCAGGCTCGGCGAAGGATCGGGCGGGGCCATCGCGCTGCCATTGGTGCGATCCGCCTGTGCTCTCCACAACGGCATGGCGACCTTTGCGCAGGCCAATGTGCCGGATCGTCCGGCCTGATCAAAGCATCCGCTGGTTGACGGAGACGACGCGCCAGCCGGTCGTGAGCCGGTCGATCCGGGTCAGCGACAGCGGATCGATGACGAAGCGCAGGGCCGCTTGAGGCGTCAGATCCAGCGCGATGCACAGCGCCGCGCGGATGGTGCCGGAATGCACGACGAGCGTGGCCGATCCGGCTCCGATCCGCGAGAGCCCCAGCCGGACGCGCGTGACCTGATCCTCAAAGCTTTCGCCGCCTGGCGGCCGTCCGCGCCCTGGATCGTTCCAGAACTGCGCATAGGAGTCTCCTCCGGTCGCTGCGAGATCTTCATGCCGACGACCGGTCCAGGCACCGAAATCCTGCTCGCTGAATTCGCCCACCAACTCGGGTTCTAGCCCCAGCGCGCGGGCCGTCTCGACGGTGCGCCGCGACGGGCTCGCAAAGCTCGTGGCGTTCTGCGGCAGACGCTGCCGCAGCGCCTCCAACTGCGCGCGATCGCCGAGATCGGCCGGCGCATCGGCTGCATGGATCGTCCCGGCGATCCCGTCGACGGGCGCATGCCGCATCAGCCAGAGGAAGGTCTCGCCTTCCATGCTTATCTCCAAGGAAGTTGGTCGTTGTGGCAATAACGCCTGCTGGCACATTGACTCTGTCTGGATCGTAATCCTAGATGCTCGTGACGGTTTCCCCGAGAGGGGATGAAAAGGGAATGCGGTGCGGGGACTTTGTCCCCAATGCCGTGGCTGCCCCCGCAACTGTAAGCGGCGAATCTTGCGTCACGAGCCACTGGGTATCTCGGTCCCGGGAAGGCGATGCAAGGTAGTGACCCGCGAGCCAGGAGACCTGCCGTCAGCCGTGGTCACACGCGAAGATGTCGGTCGGGGAGTACAGACATTCGGCTTCATCGGAAGGCTGACAAGCCAAGGTGAGACCTCGTTCGCTGTGACGTGCCACTGACGTCATACCGAGGTCTGAACCATGTTTTCCGTCCATGCCACCCGGCTGCGCAAATTCCTTGCGTCCGCTGCGCTCACATCCCTTGCCGTCCTTGATCTGCCCGCCGCGATGGCGCAGTCGGTTCGCGAACCTCTGCCGCCCGTCGAGATATCGCCCGCTCATCCCCGCAAGCTGGCCAGGCCGGCCGCCCGGGAAGGGCAGAGCCCACGCCGCGCAGTAGTTCGCCGGCCGGCGACTGCATCCGCAGCGCCCAAGCCTGTCGTGCCGACCGCAGCGGCGCAAACGTCGCTCAACACCAATGCAGTCGCCGAGAGCGCCTCGCGTCTCGGTCTGACCGTGCGGGAGATCCCCGCCACCGTCGAGGTGATTTCAGCGAAAACTATGCGCGAGCAGGGCTATCGCACAGTTTCCGAGGTTGCGCAGGGCGCCGTCGGCGTCACCTCAGGGGATAACCCGGCCGAGCCCGCGGCGTTCTCGATGCGCGGCTTCACCAACAGCCAGATCAACATGCTCTACAACGGCATCAAGATCGGTCCGCAGAACATGACTTCGCGGATCATGGACACGGCCAATCTCGAAGCAGTGGAATTCCTGAAAGGTCCGGCCTCGCTGATCTCGGGCGAAGGTGCCGCCGGTGGCGCGATCAACACCGTTACCAAGCAGCCGCACACCGGACCAATCCGGAACGAAGCCGATTTCTTCTCGGACTCGCTGAACTCGTTCGGCGCGCATTACGGTTCGGGCGGCAGCACCAACGTACAGGGACTCGACTATCGCTTCGATGTCAGCCGTGCTTCGCTCAACGGCTTTGCCGACGACACCAACACCAAGACGCTCGACGTCTCCGGCCAGCTTAACTACCGCATTTCGGACAGTCTCAAGATCTGGGGCGCGATCGAGTATCGGGAAGACCGTTCGAAAGCCTATTGGGGTGCACCGCTGGTGCCGATCGCCTTTAGCGGCTCGCATGCGACGACGGGGATCGTTTCGGGCAATTACTTCAACAGGACTGATCTTGGGGCTGTCACCATCGACGACCGCACTTTCAACACCAACTACAACGTCCTCGACAATCGAAACGTGGCGCAGGAGGTGTGGCTGCGCGGTGGCTTCGAGCTGAGGCTTGCGCCTGACCTGACGCTGAAAAGCCAGGCCTATGGTTATGGTGCGGAGCGCACCTGGTTCAACAATGAGATCGAGGCGTTCGATTCCACGACGAACAGGGTGTATCGCGAGCGCTTTTATGTCGCGCACAGCCAGCGCCTTGTCGGCAACATCACCGACTTGATCTGGGATGCCAACATCGCCGGCTTCGACAACCGCTTGGTCACGACGCTTTCGTCGAGTTATCTCGACTTCGTCAGGCCGGGCGCGGCAAACTTCCCGAACGACGATGTCTCGCTGGTCAATCCCGACCGCGGCTATTACGGCCTGCTCACGACCAAGCAGCAGACCGCCCGCATCGACAACGAGGCACTGTCGTTCGAGGACCGGCTGAAGTTGACGCGCAGCTTCGCGCTGGTCGGCGGCCTCCGCGTCGAGCATATCGGGCTCGACCGCAACTCGACCGACAAGACCGGGCTGGAGAACGCGAACTTCCCGTTCTCGAAATCCTGGGTCCCGACAACGGGGCGTATCGGTTACACGTGGGAAGCCGTTCCGGGTCTGACCTTCTTCAGCCAGTACGCCACCGGCGCCGACATCGCCGCCAACAACATCTTCCTGCTCAATCCGACCGATCCGCTCAACCTGACCACTGCGCGCACCTATGAGACCGGCGTCAAGCACCTGTTCTGGGACAACCGGGCAGAGTGGTCGTTCTCGGCATATGACATCCTGCGCAAGAACGTCTATGCCGCGGCCGGCGGCATGCAGCTCAATCTCGCCGGGCGGCAGGAGTCGAAGGGTGTGGAGCTGGCGGCATCCGTGCGGCCGATCGAGCCTCTGCGTCTCTGGGGCAACATCGCCTATGTCGATGCGCGCTATGCCGATTACAATTTTGTCGGCGGCTCGTTTTCCGGCAATACGCCGCCGAATGTGCCGCGCATCGTCGCGAACGCCGGTGCCTCCTGGCGCCTCTTCACGGCCTGGCCGGTGGAGCTCGGCATCACCGGCCGCCACGTCGGCGACCGCTACAACACCGATGCCAACGTCGTGACGATGAAGGCCTACACCGTCGCGGACGTCTACGCCTTCGTCGACATTCCCAAAACGGTGTTCGATGCGCTCGACCAGGCCCGCCTGACCTTCCGCGTGCGCAACATCGCCGACAAGCGTTATGCGATCTGGGGCGATCCGTTCTATCCCGACCAGATCCTCCTGGGCGCGCCGCGCACCTATGAGATCTCGGCTGCGTTCAAATGGTAGGATGCTGACCATGATGAGCGTGATCGTCCTGCTGCATCGATGGCTCGGGATCGCGTTCTGCCTGCTGTTTGCGATGTGGTTCGCGACGGGAATCGTGATGCACTTCGTTCCGTTTCCGTCGCTGACGGAAGCGGAACGCTTTGCCGGACTGGCGCCGGTGGATCGCGCAGAGGTGAGGATCGCGGTTGCCGATGCGGTGACCGCGAGCGGAATCGGGGATGCGACGCGCGTTCGCCTGATCCAGCGCAGCGACGGACCGGTCTATATCGTCTCGGCGCCATCGCGTGCAGGCGCAGTCCGCGCCTCCGATGGGGGCGACGCGTCGGTCGCGTCTTCCGACATTGCACTGGCTATTGCGCGAGATCACGCTCGCAGCCGTGGACTCGATGCCGCGCGGGCCGCGATTGTC
Source organism: Bradyrhizobium sp. 132 (assembly GCF_023074185.1). Taxonomy (GTDB): domain Bacteria; phylum Pseudomonadota; class Alphaproteobacteria; order Rhizobiales; family Xanthobacteraceae; genus Bradyrhizobium. Next base: position 462,964 of record NZ_JADPKY010000132.1, read on the forward strand.
GCGCGCGCGGACTATGACCAATGGAGCGTGCCGAACGGCTTTGACCGCCATCGGCCGTTGTTTCGCATTGCTCTCGGCGACGCTGCCGCAACGGAGGTCTACGTCTCCTCGCTCACCGGCGTGATCGTTTTGGATACGACGCGCAGCGAGCGCGGCTGGAATCTCGTCGGCAGCGTGCTGCACTGGATCTATCCAACGATCCTGCGAAGCAACTGGTGGCTGTGGGATCGCGTGGTCTGGACCTTGTCGTTGCTGGCCCTGATCGCAGCTTTGCTTGGCGCTGTGCTCGGCCTTACGCGGATCAAGCTTCGCGGAGGTCTGATCGGCTCACCCTATCGTGGCTGGCATGCCCTGCATCATCTCATCGGACTCGCGGCGACGGTCTTCGTGCTGACATGGATTTTCAGTGGCTGGCTCTCCATGGATCACGGGCGGCTGTTCTCGCGCGGGCAACTGACCTCGGCAGAAGCCGGCGTGATGAACGCTTCACCGAATTGGGAGGCGGCCTCATCGCTCGATCGGCAGCCAATATCGCTGTCGGCCCGTGAAATCGAATGGTTTGCCTTCAATGGCAATCTCTATCGGCGGGATCGGATGGGCCTTGCCAACCAGACCTTGATCGAGGCAGGCGACGCGCCCCGCGATAGATCAACGGGATTTCTGGATGCGCACGCGCTCCAGGGGCTGACCGCGCGCCTCGCGGCCGGCTGCGGCGTACCGTCCGTACTTGCCGACAGCGACGACTATCCCGCGCAGTCCACCGTCCCGGGTGCCCCGGTCTATCGGTCGCGCTGCGGCGACCTCTGGTTCGACATCGACGGCGCCGACGGCAATTTGCTGCAAAGGCTGGATTCGTCGCGGCGGGCTTATCGCTGGTTCTACGGCGCGCTGCACACGCTGGATTTTCCCGCCCTGATGGCGCATCCACGTCTACGTGAAGTCCTGATTGTCGGACTGTGTATGTTGGGACTGGTGTTCTCGGTCACCGGGATCGTCATCGGCTGGCGCCGGTTGCGGTTCTCATTGTCAGTCCGAGCTATTGGGCCGGGCCGCAGCGGCCGAAACGCATAGCCGGGGACTTGCGCGTCCGGCCGAATTCTCGAAACATGGGGCCATCAAGTGACGGAGACCCCTGGAAACGGTCGAGGAGCACATTCCGGCGCTGGTGAAGCAGGGGCATGGATCAATCAAGATTCTCATGACCTACGACCGGCTCAAGGTCGACGACGATCCACCATCACAGCAGTTTTGCTCCAAAATTTCGTTCCGGATCCATGTCCGCCACGAGCCGGCCGGTGGGCTTGGCAAGCAAAAACAACCTCGTTCTACTGTGCATGGGGTTGGTTTCGCGTTTTTGGTTTTGCCCGCCCTCAGCCTTGGCGGCGCAGGAATCCGGTGATCGTGACCTTTTCCCAGATGCCGGCCGCCGCAAACGGATCGGCTCGGTTGAAGGCTTCGACTTCGCTGCGCCCGGGCGCCTCGATCAGGAACAGGCTGCCGATCATCCTCTCGCCGTCGTCGGAGACGAGCGGCCCTGACATCACGATCTTGACGCCGAAGCGCGAGGTGTCGCTCAGGAAGGATTTATGGGCATCGTAATTGGCGAGCCGCGTCGGCAGCGCGCCAGTGCGGTCGATGGCGTGAATGGCGAACAGCATCATGTCTCCGTTTCCTGCTCGGATTCTTGGGACGGCCGCGACGGCGGCCGTCCATGTTTGTCTTGATGGATACGCTTACTTGCCGCCGAGCTTGCCGGCTTCTTCGAAAGTCGGGCAGTTGCGCTGCTCCAGCGGCACGTCGAACGGCTGGTAATTGTCCTTGGTGATGACGGTCGGCTTCAGCACGATCTCGGCGATGACGGGCTGGTTGCGCAAGGATCGGATCGCCATCATGGTGCCGAGGCATCCCTGGAAAAATCCGTTGTAGTCGCCGCTCGCGAGCAGCTTGCCGGACTTGATCGCGTCGATCGCTTCCTTGGTGCCATTGATGCCGATCACCTGCGCCTTGCGGTTGGCGCCGTCGAGCGCCTCGATCGCGCCGACGGCCATGGCGTCGTTGGCGGCGAGCACGCCGTCGATCTGCGCGTTTGACTGCATCAAATTCTCCATCACCTGGAGCGCCTGGAGCCGCTGATAATTGCCGGGCTGCGAGGCCAGCAGTTTTGCGCCGGCGTTTTCCTTCAGCGCGTCATTGAAACCGCGGACGCGGTCGACATTGGTCAGCGAGCCCTTGACGCCCTCGATGATGACGATGTTGCCCTTGCCGCCCAGCGTCTTGAGCAGGAAGCGCGCGGTCTCGAGGCCGAGGCTGTAATCGTCGGCGCCGACGAAGGAGACGAACTTGCCGCCGGCGGAGCGGTCGGTGATGTTGACGACGGGGATCTTGGCTTCGTTGATCTTCTCGACCCCCGGCACCATTGCCTTGTAATCGACCGGCGTGAAGACGATGGCGCTCGGCTTCTTCACCACGACATCTTCGATCTGGCTGAGCTGCTCGGGAATGCTGTCAGGCTTGGTCGGAATGTACTGCAGCGTCTTCGCGTTCAGCGTCTTCGCCATGTTGTCGGCGCCGACCCGCACCGTCTGGAAGAACGGGTTGGTCTGGTTCTTGGTGAAGACGGCGATGGTCTCGCCGTCGGCACGAACTTCGGTGGTGAGTGCGGCCGCCATCAGCAGCGGCAGCGCCAAATAACACGACGGGTAACCCAATTTCTTATTCATGTTTCCTCCATCCCTCATTTTGCTTGTTGGAACTCCAGAACTCATTGCGCGCGGCGGCGGGTCTTCATGTCGAGCCAGACCGCGAGAATGACGATGATGCCGGTGACGAGCGGCTGCCAGTTGGCGCTGACCGACAACAGGTTCATGCCGTTCAGCACCAGCGTCAGGATCAGCGCGCCGATAAAGGTGCCGAAGACAGTGCCGACGCCGCCGAACAGCGAGGTGCCGCCGATCAGCACGGCCGCGATCGCGGGCAGCGTCAGGCTTTCGCCGATGTCGGCTTCGGCCGAATTAAGCCGCGACAGGAAGATGATCGAGGCGAGCCCCGCCATGGTGCCTGATACCGCGTAGACCAGCAGCAGGCGGCGCGCGACCGGAATGCCGGAGAGCCGTGCCGCGACCGGATTGGCGCCGATCGCATAGATCTCCTGACCCCAGATCGTTCGCTGCGCAAACAGCGTTCCGATCCCGAGGAACACCAGCAGCAGGTAGACCGGGATCGGCAGGCCGAACAGATAGCCGCTGCCGATCTGGCGGAAGCCCGCCGGGAAGCCGTGCAGGGTCTCGCCCGCCATGTACCAATAGGTGAGGCCGTTCAGCACCCAGAGCATGCCGTAGGTGGCAATGAAGGAGGGGATGCGCAGCGCCGTGACCATGACGCCGTTGAGGAGCCCAACGATGCCGCCGCAGGCAAGCCCGGTGAGGATGCCGAGCGCGGGCGAGCCGGTCTTGTGGATCACGGTGCCGGCGATGCAGGCCGACAGCGCGACGTTGGCGCCGACGGAGAGATCGAGACCGGCAGTCAGCACCACCAGCGTCAAACCCGAAGCGATGAAGAAGGTCAGGCTCGCCTGCCTGAGCACATTAAGGATGTTGCCGAGGCTCAGGAACGAGTCGCTGAGCACCGCCAGCACCGCGCAGATCAGCAGTGCCGCGAGCAGGCGATAGAATACCTGGATCGCATCCTGCGACAGGAACGAGCGCGGCGGCGCGATGGCGTCTTTGCTGATGTCGGTCATGCGCGGCTCCGAAGGCCGTCGAGGAACAGCGCGACGATGACGAGGACGCCGACGCTTGCGACCTGCACCGAGGACGGCATCGAGATCAGGTTAAGCCCATTGCGTAAGACACCAACCGAGACGACACCGAGCACGGTGCCGAGAAGCCAGCCATTGCCGCGCTCGAACGAGGTGCCGCCGACCGCAACGGCGGCGATCGCATCGAATTCGAGACCGAGGCCCGCGGTCGGGTGACCCGAGTTCATCCGCGCTGTCATCAGCAGGCCGGCGATGCCGGCCATGGCGCCACCTATCGCGTAGACCGCGATCAGCAGCCGGTTCGGCGAGAGGCCGGCATAGCGCAGCGCCTCCCGGTTGCCGCCGAGTGCGAAGATGTAGGTGCCGAAGCGGGTGTGATAGAGCAGGCCGTGGAACGCCGCATAGGTCACCAGCGCCATCACGATCGGCACCGGAATGCCCAGCAGCGTCGCCGAATAGATGTCGCGCACGCTGTGGGGAATGCCGACCACGCTCTGGCCGTCACTGACGATCAGCGACAGGCCTTGCGCCATGCCGAGGGTGCCGAGCGTCGCGACGAAGGGCGGGATGCCGAGGATGGCGACCAGCCAGCCGTTGACGGTGCCGAAGGCCGCGCCGACCAGCAGGCCGGCGCCGAGGCCCAGCAGCATCGAGTGGGTAGCGAGCGACACGATGGCGACGCAGAGCGAGGTCAGCGTCAGCACCGCGCCCATCGACAGGTCAAGCCCCTCGGTCATGATGATCAGCGTCATCGGCAGCGCGAGCATGGTCAGGATGGTCGACTGCACCAGCACGTTGGAGAGGTTGGCGACGGACAGGAAGCCGGGCGCGATGGCGCCAAACACCGCGATCAGAAGCACCAGCACGACGGCGACGCCGGGAATGCGTTGCAGTGGATTGGACTGTGAAACGACCGCGGCCTCACGCATGATGCATCCCCAGTCGCACGATGTTCTCCTCGGTGAGCTCGCTGCGCGTCAGGTGCCCGGCGATGCGCCCCTCGCGCATCACATAGGCGCGGTCGCAGACATGGCAGATCTCGACCTGCTCGGACGAGATCATCAGCGCCGCCGCGCCTTCCGCGACAAGGCGATCGATCAGGGCAAAGATTTCAGACTTGGCACCGATGTCGATGCCCCGGGTCGGCTCGTCGAAGATGAAGAGCTTCGAGCCGGCGGCGAGCCATTTGCCGATCACGACCTTCTGCTGGTTGCCGCCGGAAAGAAGGCCGACGGTCTGGCGTGCGCTTGGCGTCGCGATGCGCAGCTGCCGGATCAAGCCGTCGGAGGTGCGCTGCGCGCCACGCTGGTCGAACAGGCCGCTCGGGAACAGCTTTCGCAGCGCCGATACCACCAGATTGTCACTGACCGACCGCAGCAGCGCGAGGCCCTCGCTCTTGCGGCTCTCCGGGATCAGCGCGATGCCGCGGCGGGCGGCAAGATCCGGTTCGCCGGACATAGCCTTGCCGTCGAAGAGGATCTCGCCTGAGCTCACGGGATCGGCGCCGAAGATGGCGCGCGCGACCTCGCTGCGGCCCGAGCCGACCAGGCCGCACAGGCCGACGATCTCGCCCCGGCGCACCTCGATATTGATGTCCGAGATTCCGGTAGAGGCGCTCAGTCCCTTGATCTCGAGCAGCAGCTCGCCGGGCTTGTCGGAAAAGTTACGCGGATAGGTCATGTTCACGTTGCGACCGACCATCATGCGGACGAGCTGGTCCGGCGTGACGTCGGCAGGGCGAACGCCGTCGATGCGGCGGCCGTCGCGCAGCACCGTGATGCGGTCGCCGAGCGCGAACACCTCGGCCATGCGGTGCGAGATGTAGACGATGGAGACGCCGTCGGCCTTCAGCCGCGCGATCAGCGCGAACAGCAACTCCGTCTCGCGGTCTGACAGCGCCGCGGTCGGCTCGTCCATCACGAGGATGCGGGCGTTCTGGCTGATCGCTTTCGCGATCTCGACCATCTGCTGCTGCGCCACCCCTAACTTGTCGACAATGGTGGAGGGATTGATCTCAAACCCGATCATGCCAAGCACGTGCCTGGCGTCGGCGAGGATCTTGCGTCGATCGATCGTGCCGGGAATGCGCCCCCGCGGCTCGCGGCCGAGGAAGATATTCTGGGCGATATCGAGATGGGGGACGAGCGAGAATTCCTGAAAGATCACGGCAATGCCGAGCTTCTGCGCATCCGCAGTAGAGTTGATCGCGACCGGCTCGCCCTTGTAGTAGAACTCGCCGGCATCGGCGCGGTAGGCGCCGCATAGCACCTTCATCAGGCTCGACTTGCCGGCGCCATTTTCGCCAAGCAACATATGGACTTCCCCGGGGAAGACGGCAAAGGACACGTCGTCGAGTGCCTTGACGCCGGGGAATTCCTTGCTGATGCCGCGCAGCTCCAGCAGCGGGGCAGGTGAGGTGGGTTCAATGGCCAATGCGGCGGTGCTCATGCGCGCGCTCCGCTTGCGAAGATCTTTCCGGGATTCATCAGGCCGTTGGGGTCGAGTGCCTGCTTGATCGACCGCATCACATCGACGGCCTCGCCGAGCTCGTCAGCGAGATAGTCGATCTTGCCGAGCCCGATGCCGTGCTCGCCGGTGCAGGTGCCGTCCATGGCGATGGCGCGGGCGACCATGCGGGCCTGGAGCGCCTTGGCGCCTTCGACTTCCTCCGGCTGTGCCGGGTCGATCAGGATCAGCATGTGGAAATTGCCGTCGCCGACGTGGCCGACGATGGGCGCCGTAAAACCGTGCTCGTCCGCGTCGCGCCGGGTTTCGGTCAGGCATTCCGCCAGCCGCGAGATCGGCACGCAGACATCCGTGATCACAGCACGCGCGCCGGGGCGTAAGCCGAGGCCCGCATAGAGCGTGTTGTCGCGGGCGTGCCAGAGCCGGCTGCGATCCTCCGGCGCTTTCGCCCAGGCAAAACCATGGCCGCCATGGTCGGAGGCAATGGCCTGCGCGGCCTCGGCCTGCTCGGCGACGGAGGTCTCGGAGCCGTGGAATTCGAAGAACAGGGTCGGGGCTTCGCGATAGCCGAGTTTTGCGTAGGCGTTGATACCGCGCATCATGACGTCGTCGAGCAGCTCGATACGCGCCACGGGGATCGCCGACTGGACCACGGAGATTGCGGTGTCGACGGCCTCGTGCAGGGTGTCGAAGCTGCACACCGCGGCCGAGATCGCCTGCGGCACCGGATGCACCTTCAGCGTGATCTCGGTGATGATTCCGAGCGTGCCCTCGGCGCCGACGAACATCCGCGTCAGATCATAGCCGGCGGCCGACTTGCGCGCGCGCCTGGCGGTCCGGATCACGCGGCCGTCGGCGAGCACCACCTCCAGCGCCATGACGTTGTCCTTCATGGTGCCGTAGCGCACCGCCATGGTGCCGGAGGCGCGCGTGGACGTCATGCCGCCGATCGAGGCGTCGGCGCCGGGATCGATCGGAAAGAAAAGTCCGGTGCCGCGCAGTTCCGCATTGAGCTGCTTCCGGGTGATTCCCGGCTGCACCACGACATCCATGTCGCTCTCGTGCACCGTCAGCACCTTGTTCATGCGCGCGAAGTCGAAGCAGACGCCGCCGGCGACCGCGGCCGCATTGCCTTCGAGCGAGGTGCCGGCGCCGAACGGCACGATGGGCATATTCGCACCGGCGCACAGCTTGACGATTTCGGCGACTTCCTGCGTGGTTTCAGGGAAGACGACGATGTCGGGCGGCAGGTTGCGATAATGCGACTCGCTCTGCCCATGCTGATCGAGCACGCCACGCGCGACGCTCGCGCGCAGGCCGATCATGCCCGTGAGGCGATCGGCCAATATGCTCGTGCTGACCCGCGGTCCCATCCTTGCTCCCTGTCTGCGCCTGTTGCCGGACTCTTGTCTGGTCCGCCGTCGTTCAGCTTAAGCGGCTCTTGCGCTGCTCGCGACCTGCTTCAGGCCGAAATCATAGTTGAGATGAAAATACTCGCTGTCCACCATGCGACCATCCGGCGCACGGCCGGGCGGGCAGCGCACAAATTCCCGGATCAGGCTGTCCTTGACGCCGAACACCACGTCAGAGTCGAGATATTGGTCGCCGGCGACGAACACATGGGTCACGAGCTGCTCGAAGCCGGGCGCCGAGATCATGAAATGCACATGCGCGGGACGCCAGGGATGGCGGCCCTGGACCTCCAGCATGTCGCCGACCGGGCCGTCATGCGGGATCGGATACGCCGCAGGCTTGATCGACCAGAAATTGAAGCGGCCATTCTGGTCGGTGTGGAAGCGCCCGCGCATCGCGAGATCGCCGATCTTGTCGAGCTGCTGCACGTCGTAATAGCCATCATCGTCGGAATGCCAGACGTCCACGACGGCGCCGGCAAGCGGCCGTCCGTCGACGGTCGAGACCGAGCCGGTCACCAGCATCGGATCGCCCTCCATCGGACCGGAGATATCAGCGCCGTTGTTTTTCTCGGGCGAGGCCTGCACGAAGAACGGGCCGAGTACCGTGGTTTCGGTCGCGCCTTCCGGCACCGGATGGTTGATGGCGTCGACCAGCATGGAGACGCCGAGCGTATCCGACAGCAGGATGAACTCCTGGCGCTTGTCGTCGCACATGTGGCCGGTGCGGGTCAGGAAGTCGATGCCGTAGTCCCATTCCTTCTGGGTCGGTCGCACCTCGCGGACGAAGGCATGAAGGTGGCGCACCAGCGCCTCGCTGACCTGCTTGATCCGCGGATCGGTCGCGCCTGCGATCCGCTCCAGCACCGCGTCGGTGATCGTGTTCTCGTTGAAGTTACGCATGTGTGCCTCCGCCGATCAGAGCTTGGGTTCGCCAAGCCCGGACAGCCGTTCCAGATGCTTGACGGTCGCGATGAAATCAGTGTCGCCGTCGCCCTGCGCCACCAGCGAGCCATAGGTTTCGCGCACTTGAGCCGCGAGCTGAAGCGGAACGCCGACGGCGTGGCCGGCGCCGAGGATCAGATCGAGATCCTTGGCCATCTGCTTGCAGGAGAAAGTCGAGTCGAAATCGCGGTTACGCAACGGCGCGGTCTTGTACTTCACCATCGGTGAGGCGACCGCGCTGTCATCGAGAACTTTCAGAATATCCTGCCAGCCGATGCCGCCCTTGCGCGCCAGCGCCAGGCTCTCCGCCATCATGGCGGCCGACACCGCGATCATCAGATTGACCGCAAGCTTCGCATATCGCGCTTCCTCGCCGGGCCCGAGATAGGTCTGGGCGCGGGTGAAGGCGGCGAACAGCGGCTTTGCGTTTTCGTAGGCGTCCTTCGGGCCCGAGACGAAGCAGCTCAGCGCGCCGGTGTGAACGATGCTGGCGTTGCCCGAGACCGGCGCCCGCAGATAGGCAATGCCGCGCGCCTGCGCGGCGATTGCAACTTCCGTGGAGGCTTCGACGCTCACGGTGCTGGTCTCGATCAATACGGCTGCCGGCGCTATTGCGGCGATGAGACCGGTCGGGCCGAGCATCGCGCCGCGCAACGCCGTGTCGTCCGGCAGCGACGTGACGATCGCGGCCTTGCCGCGCACGGCCTCGGCCGGTGAAGCGGCAATCGAGATGCCTTGCGCGCGCGCCTCGCTGAGCCGTGCGTCGCTCCGGTCGAACGCGGTCACGGCGTAACCGGCCTTGGCGACGAGCACCGACATCGGCAGGCCCATCTTGCCGATCCCGATGAAAGCGATGTTCTCTAGCGCGTCTGTCATTGTTGTTGTCCTTGACGCCCTCAGGCGGCGTGTCCCTGTCGTTCGATGTCGTGCACCAGCCGCCGGCCGGATTGCACGAGCAGTTGCTTTTTTGCCTCCAGACCGTCGGCCAGCAGCCGCCCATTCCGCTTCTTCCACACGCCGCCGATCATCACGGCCTCGATATTGGCGAGGCTCGTCTGCATCACGACCGCTGCGACGGGATCGTGCACCGGGACGAGGTTGAGATCGCTGGCATTGATGATGACGAGGTCGGCGAGCTTGCCCGGCGTCAGCGAGCCGATCTGGTTCTCGCGGCCGAGCATGCGCGCGCCTTCCGTCGTGATCCAGCGTAGCGCCTCGCGGACGGGGATCGTGGTCGTCGCCGGAATGGTGCCGCTGGCCTTTCGCGACTCGGCGTTGTCGAGCGATCGCTGCGTCGAGAGCGCAACGCGCGCAGCGGAGAAGAGATCGCCGGCAAGCACGGATTCCAGATCGATGCCGATGGTCGGCCGCACCCCGCGCTTGAGCAGCCGTCCAGTGATCGGAAAGCCATGGCCCTGGATCATCTCGTTCTCCGGCGTCACCGAGAAGGACACGCCGAGGTCGACCATCCGGTCCAGCAGATCGTCCGGCAGATCGTTGCCATGGACGATGTTGATTCCGGCGCCGACGAGGCCGGCCTCGGTCAGCTTCTCCCAGCCATCAGGCGTCTTCGCGGGACCGCCGCCCTGATGCATCGATGCGATCAGGTTGAGCTCCCGCGCCATGCGGAAATCGTGCATGGCGACGTCGAGCGTCGAATAATGCGGGCCGAGGATCGCGAGCCCAAGCGTGACGAGGCCGTCGCGATCGGCGAGGGGCCCCGCCAGCAGCCGCTCGACCTCGCGGCGTGGATGCGGCACCTCCGAGAAGTGCCGCTCGCCCGGTTTGGGCTCGGGCTTTGGCGAACCGTGGAAGAAGGCAGCGCGGATGCCGCTCTCGATCAGGCCGCGCACCGCAGCGTCGGTGTGATCTGGCGTCGGATTGTTGTGGCACCAGTCGACCAGCGTGGTGGTGCCTTGGTTGATCTGGTTCAACGCGCCGACCAAGGTCGCGATATAGATGTCCTCGGGCCGGAAGACCGTTGCGAGCCCGGCATGCATGCGGCGGAAATATTCCAGCAGCGTCCAGTTGGCGGCATAGCCGCGCAGCGCCGTCTGCCAGGTGTGCATATGCGCGTTGATCAGGCCGGGGATGACGATGCGCCCCTCGGCCTCGACGATCTCGGTGTCGCTGCCGACGTCGATCGATGGGCGCACGTCGACGATGCGGTTGCGCTCGATCAGCACGTCGCCAGTGCTGAAATCGCCGATCGCATCATCCATGCTGATGATGACCGCGGATTTGATCAGCGTGCGCCGCATGGAATCAAGCCACCGCTTTGACGTCGGCGGGCGGCTCGCCGGCCCAGGCGCGTGCGATCAGGTCGCGGATGGCGTTGCGCTCGAGCGGCCGCGGGTTCCAGTAGGCGTTGGTGACGGCCAGGTCGGCAGCCTTGTCGATGCCGCCTTCGGGCATGCCGATGTCGCGTAGTGCAAGCTTTGCACCTAGCCGCTTTGCGAGATCGTAGAGCCCGCGCGACGCATCGGCAGTACCGATCGCGCGCGAGATGCGTGCCATCGCATCGGGCACGGCCGGCGCGTTGTAGGCCAGCGCATGCGGCAGCACGATGGTGTGGGTTTCGGCATGCGGCAAATCGAAGGTGCCGCCGAGCGTGTGGCAGAGCTTGTGATGAAGCGCCATGCCGACGGTGCCGAGACAGACGCCGCATAGCCAGGCGCCATAGAGCGCTTCGGTGCGGGCCTCGCGGTCGTCACTCTTGGCGGCGATGGCGGGCAGGGCACGTGCCAGCGCGCGAATGCCTTCTTCCGCCATCAGCGACGTGACCGGATTGGTGTCGCGCGCATAGAGCGCCTCGACTGCATGTGCGATCGCATTGATGCCCGAGGTCGCAGCCAGGCTCGCCGGCAGCGTCAAAGTGAGATCGACATCGTAGATCACGGTCTCCGGCAGGATGGCGGCGTCGCGTACGGTGGTCTTCAGGCCGTTCTCGGTCTGGCCGACGATCGGCGTCATCTCCGAACCTGCATAGGTTGTGGGAATGCAGAGCTGGTTCACACCCGTGCGTAAGGCGAGCGCCTTGCCGAGGCCCGTGGTCGATCCGCCGCCGAGCGAAACGACGCAGTCGGCCTCGCATGCCTTCATCTCGGCGAGCGCCCGCTCCGTGACCTCGACCGGCGTATGCATGGTCGCGCCCGGAAAGATGCCGGCATAGAGCGAGCCGAGTGCCGCGCCCAGGCTCTTGCCTTGCGCCTCCTGCTGCGGCGTCGTCAGCACCAGTGCGCGCTTGCCGCCGAGCCGCTCGACCTCGGCTTTGGCCGAGGCCAGCGTTCCGCTGCCGAACACGACGCGGCAGGGCAGGTTTTCAAAGGTGAACGTACCGATCATGCGCCGGTCTCTTTGATGGGATAATCGACCTGGAAGCGCCCGATCCGCAAGTCGCCCAGCGCCTCGCGCACCCGCAAATGTTCCGGGTGGGTGGCGTAGGCCTGGAGCGAGGCGTGGTCGGTGAATTCGGAGAACAGGACGACGTCGCAGGCGTAGTCGACATCGCTGACATCCACGCCGACCTCGATATGGGTGAGGCCGTCGATCCTGCCGCGCAGCCCCTCGAACAGGGTTTTGACCTTGATCCGGGCGGCGGAACGCTCCGCTGGCGTCTCCCCGCGCAGCCGCCACATCACGATGTGCCTGATCGGGCCCGACATTTCCCTGTTTCCTCGCCTGCTATCTTGCTTGTGTTGGCGCCATTTTGACTTGCGGGATGCGGAAATAAAGACCAATAATCGCAAGTCTCTTTTTCTATTTGCGAAAAAATGGACCGCTTGCTCCAACTCGAAGTGTTTGCCAAGACGGCCGAACTCGGCAGCCTGTCCAAAGCTGCCGAAGCCCTGCGGATGTCGAATGCTGCCGCGAGCCGCCACCTCAGCGCGCTCGAGGAGCGGCTTGCGGTCCGGCTGATCGAGCGCAACACCCGCCGGCTGTGGTTGACGGAGGCGGGGCAGGAGCTGCTGGAGCGCTCCAGCCGGGTCTTGAGCGAATTGGCGGAGGCCGAGGACATCGTCAGCGACCGCGCGCTGTCGCCGCAAGGCACACTGCGGGTCACGAGCTCGCTGTCCTTTGCTGTGATCTATCTGGCGCCGATGCTGCCGGCCTTCCGCGCGCGCTATCCGAAGCTCAACATGCAGATCACCACCGCCAATCGGTACTCCGATTTCATCGAGGCCGGCATCGACGTGGCGATCAGGACGCGCGAGCAGGAGCCGGATTCGAACATCATCGTCCGCCGCATCGGCCAGATGCGGCGCGTGCTTGCTGCTGCGCCCTCGTATCTCGCAAGCTGTGGCGAGCCGAAACAGCTCGCCGATCTCGCGCGCCACAACATGCCGGTCTACAATCTCGCCAACGATCCTTATTCGCTGCGGCTGCGCAAGGGCAACGGCGCGCAGACTGTCCGCATCACGCCGACGCTCGACAGCAATGACGGCCAAGTCATCCGCGGCGCCGCACTGGCAGGGCTCGGCATTCTCATCCAGCCGCTCTACATCGTGCAAAGCGATATCGCGGCGGGTCGTCTCGTCCCGGTTCTGATGGACTGGGAGCTGCCGCTGCTGACGATGAACATCGCTTACCAGAACCGTGCCGGACTGCCCGCCAAGATCAGGGTCTTTTCCGACTTTCTGGTCACCCACATCCGCGAGCATTCGCAGCCGGGGATCTGGATCGACGCGGCGAAGTGAGACGAACGCTTTGAGTTTCGACCGCCATGATCCGGCAGTTGTTGGCGAGCCGATCGATCAGTGTGCCGAGTTTGCGCTGGTCCGCGGCGACAAAACGCGCGATGGAAATTTGCTCGTGAAGGCGCGGGTCTTGGGTTGGACACGCGATCCGTCGATCACCTCGAGCCGGCCGCAGCTGTTCAAGGTGTGCAGCTTCCTGCCGGGCCAGGCCGGTCCGGGCCTCAGGGAGTGGCGGACGATCTGCTTGAACGTCGTCGGTGACAACTCGACGATTTCCGCCAAGGCGAGCGCTGCCCCGTATCCGCCAGCACAATCCTGGACCGGTCGCCACAATCGGTCATTGACGGTAATGAAATTCCCCGCAGGTCGCGTGCTCGCGCGGTCGATCAGGACGGGGTTGCTGGCATGCGGCAACCACGGGCCCATGAGGTGCTCGGCGTAATAGATCGCCAGCGAATCCGAATACCCGCCGGTGCCGTCGCGCCAGGCCCCGAACAGATAGTTCAAGCCGTTGTGCCGCGTGATCGTCGCATCAGCCAGTTCGAAGCCCGAAAGGAGCGTCGCGTGCCGTTCCCATTTGTCCGGAAACCGAACGCATTTATAGATGGCGACGTCCCCATTGGTCGAACTCTCCGGGATCATCCACAACGCACCATCGTCCTCGTTGAGGAACGGATAGGAGAGGTGCCAAGGCTCCTCCAGCACGGGGACGACCTCTCCGACGGGGCCGGCGTCGTTGAACTCGATCGCCGACACGATGCCTTTTCCAACCCGGTGGTCGAGATCTTCAAAGAAGACGAATGTTCGCCCCTGCCACGTGATCGGGAACGGATCGGCGTAGAAGTGGTTTCCGGGATCTGCAAGGACGTTCCAGCCTGGGCCGGAGAGATCTCCGGTCTGCCAGACGCCTGCACCATCATTGAAGCGCCATCCGACATGCCAATGCGGGGCATAGCAGCAGAGGCGATAGATCTCCTTGGCGATCGATACGGCGAGGCCGCGCGCGACGTACGCCGCTGGCGGGCGGCCGTAGCCGGCTCGGGCCGGGCGTGCCAGCTGCGGCACGATGCGCGGTCTTCCCGACAGGATGGCCGCCACCATGGTCAGGGTTCGCGCCATGACCGTTTCGAGGCCGCCGCTCAGACCGGCCGCGATTTCGGCGGAGGGGTGGCCGCGATCGAGGACTGCACCGTCGACCTCGTCCACGATTTCGATCACCGGCAGGTCGCCGGCGAGAATGGCGGCAAGGGCTGCGTTTTCGCCTGCGGCTCCGTTGAACAGCGGGCGGAGATACTGCCGGGCGGAGCAGTTCGGATCCCGCGCGGCGCCGGTGAAATCGACGATCATGTCGGCCGTGCCGGCGCGAGCCTGCATCCGTTCCGGACTGATCTTCAGCCTGTCGGCGCCGCTGTGCTTGCCCTTGTGCAACACCAAACGTTCGAGCTCAAACAGCGCGTCGAGACCGGTGGGGCGCGGCTCGGCCGTTGCCGTCCATGCGATCTGAACCGGTACATCCCGGCCGTCGACCGACAGCGTCTCGCGGCCCATCCACCGCCGCGCATGCTCAGTTTCACAGCGAAACTCGATGATCATGTCGAGCCAATCCATTTCAATGCGACCCGGTCAAATGACCTGGCCGAGAATTCGAACGTATTCGTCCACCATGGCATCCACCGAATAGCGCAGCTTCAGGCCTTTGGCGTTTTGTCGCAGTTCGTCGCTCAGTTGTTGGTCCGTCAGCAGCCTGGAGACGGCCGCCGACAGCTTCGTATGATCGGAAGCATCGACGAACAGCGCCGTCGGCTTTCCTTCAACGGACAACACCTCGCGCAAGACCGGAAGATCGGTGACGACCGAGGGAACGCCTGCGTTCGCGGCTTCCACAGCGGCCAGACCGAAGGTCTCTGCCTGGGTCGGAAATACAAACACGTCGAGAGCGGCGAGAAAATCCGCCATCTGCCGCGGGGTGATTTCGCCGAGCAGATGCAGCCTGTCCGAGACTTTCAACTCATCAGCCAACTGCCTCAGCCGGGCCTCGTCGGCTCCCTGGCCGGCCAGTGCGAGGTGCCAGGATGGTTGATCCGGCAACAGGCGTATCGCCGCATCGAGCCGCTTGTGCGGGTGCAATCTTGCTGCGCAGCCGAGCAGGATGGCATCCGGTGGCAGATTGAATTTCTGTCGTGCAGCTTGCTTCGACAGGGTGAGGGCCTTGTCGTCGAAGCCGTGCGGGACATGCACCATGCGCGACCGATAAGCCCTCGGGTAGCGCGAATACTCGCGCTGCATGTCCAGCGAGTTCAGCGTGATGCGGTCGAAGAAGCCGAGGCTTCCCATGACGATGTCGGCCGCACGGACCGGCCAGCTCATCGACAGCGCCGATGAAACCTGATTGGCGATAACGGGCGCGCGGCAGACGAGGCGCGCCACGCCGGCGCCGATGACATTGCCGAAGTGCTGAAACGTCAGAACGGCGTCGGGCCTGGTGGCTCTGATATGGCGGCCGAGCGTCCACAGCAGTTGCAGCAGTGCCAGCGGATGTCCCGGCCGGTGCGATGCGCAATAAACCGTATCAGGCGGCTCATCGAACGAATCCGACTTGCGGAAGAAAAACAGATTGGTGACCCGGTAGCCCCGCGCGGTCAGCCCGGCGCCAAGCAGTCGCGAGATCTCCTGCGCACCGGCGTTCTCGGCCTGGGTCTGTACGAGAAGGACGTGCAGCTTTCGTCCGCTGCTCTCGGGCGGCGGGAGTGCCGTCGCAGCCGTCTCGCCCAACGCCTTGTTTGGCTGGTAATGGAGCACGGATCCCGACCCACTGATGAAACGAAATGTTCACCTTCTTGACTCCGTAGCTACCATGCGGGCATCGCGCGGACACCGACTAGCAATAAACGGAGTTAATGCGCGGCCTGCCGGAAGGGCACCGTTCGCGAGAGAATTCCGCCGGTTCCCAACCAAATGAAGCGAGCGCGTTAACCAATTGGTCATGGTCGGATGAGGCGCGGGTAACCGCGGATTAACCATAGATATTTACGTTGGAGGAGGCCACTGAACAGTGTTCGCCAGTTGAATCCGAGTAAAATCCATGACGTTCGGTCGCCGTGCAGACCCGACAAGTTCCGGATCGACCGGTGTCGCCGCGTCGTGGCTGACTCGAAATGCGTCGAACGGCGAGGCTCGTGAAACCGCCGCACGCTCTGGCGGTGCGCTCACGGCCGCGGGTGCGCTCTCCTTCTTGCGGGACAACGCTCGCCGCATCCTGACGTTCGCAGTCGCGATTTTTGCCCTCGGCGTCGTCGTTCTCCTGGTGATTCCGGTTCGGTACGCAGCGACCGCGCTGGTCGTGGTCGATCCCCGCGAGCAACGCGTGACCACCGAGCAGGACGTTCTGCCGGGTATCGGGCAGGATAGCGCCGCGCTGCAAAGCCTGGTCGAAGTGGCGAAGTCCGACGGCTTTCTGAAGCCGCTGATCGAGCAGCTCAAGATTCGCGACGACGAAGACATTTCCGGGGGACACACCGACCCCGCGCGCCTGCTCGAGAGATTCCGCAACCGCCTCGACATTTCCCGTCGCGGACTGACCTATGTCATCGCCATCCGCTTCACCTCGAGCCGGCCGGAGCGGGCGGCCTACTACGCCAATGCGATCGCCGAGGCGTTCGTCGCCAGCCAGGGCCGCAGCCGCACCGATGCGACCGACGAGGCCGCCGACTGGCTCAGTGGCCGGCTCAAATCATTGAACGAACGGTTGAAGACGTCAGAGGACGCCGTGGCCACGTTCAAGCTCGAGCACAGGATCGTCAACGCGGGCAAGGATTCCACCACCCAGCAATTGCGGGTCACCGAACTGTCGCAGCAGGTTGCCGCTGCGCGCGCCCGGACCGAAGAGGCGAAGGCCCGCTACGAGCAGGCGCAGCGCGACGTGAAGGCGAATGTAGAGAGCCCCGTCAAGCAGGATCTCCTGAGCGCTCTGCGCGCACAGCGGTCGGCGCTCAATGACCAGATTGCGCAGAAGCGGGCGGTATTCGGCGATCGCCATCCCGACCTCGTCATGTCGTACAGCCAGTTGACCGATCTGAACAGGCAGATCGAGGTCGAGCGGACCAAGGGCGTCGACACCGCAAAATCGGAATACGAGGCCCAGCGTGAGCAGCAGAAGGCGCTGGAAGGCCAGATGAAGGCGGCGGAATCGCAGCTTCTGGTCGACGGTCAGGCTCTGGTCCGGCTCCAGGAGCTGCAGCGCGACGCCGAGGCCAACAGAAACATCTACGAGCAGTTCCTCTCGCGCTCCAAGACGACGAACGAGCAGCGCCTGTTGCAGAGCTCTCAGACCAAGGTTGCGTCGTCCGCCATTCCGCCGCTGCGCTCAACCCTGCCACCGCTGTCTTTGCTGCTCGCTGCTCTCGCGATCGGTTCGCTGCTGACATCGACGGCGGTCGTCGCCGCCACGGGACGCGGATCGGACAAATCCGCTCCTGATATCCGCGACCCCGAACCGGCTCCGCGCCAGCCCGCGACCTGGTCACGTCCGCCCGTGTGGGCCCGCATTCCCGACCTGACGCCCGGCGAAGTCCCCAGAAACATCTGGCAAGGGCCGGTGTCCGCGACCACCGAACTCGATCTCAGTCCCCATCTGCGTCCGTTGCTGGAGCGGCTGGAGAAGGTGCCGGGACCTCGTGGCAAGGTCGTCTTCGTGATGTCGGTCGGCAAGCGGGCCGGCGGCAACACCGTCGCG
Source organism: Bradyrhizobium sp. 132 (assembly GCF_023074185.1). Taxonomy (GTDB): domain Bacteria; phylum Pseudomonadota; class Alphaproteobacteria; order Rhizobiales; family Xanthobacteraceae; genus Bradyrhizobium. The sequence continues at coordinate 480,973 of NZ_JADPKY010000132.1, forward strand.
CGGTCGCTGAACCGATGGGCCGTGAACACGGGGAAGCTGAGCGTCCTGATCCGGGTCGAGCCGGACCTCGGCGGTGCCGGGGCTGGCCTCGCCAACGGCCAGGCCGACGGCATGACCACCGCGGACTTTCGCAGCGTCGACGAGCTCCTGGGCGCCGGCAAGAAGCCCGAGCCACAGCCCGCGGACGATATTCGTTCGGAGTTCGATCTGATCGTCGTCCACGCCACCTCTCTGGCCTTGCAGCCGGAGGCGGGGGCGCTGGCGGCTCACGCCGATCTTGTCGTCCTGGTCGCTCGCGAAGACGCGGTCGATTCAGCCGCAATGCGCAGGGCTATTGCTGCGCTCTCCCGGTTTGTCGGTGTGCCGACCGGCGTCGTCGTCAACCGTGTGCCGACGGACTCGTCGGCGTCCCGTCGCGGCGAAGTGCTGGGGCTGGCCGGTTGACGCCACGCGGCAACTGATTGCCGAGCCATGCAATGCCCTGACTGAGAAGACGTCTATTCGCCGGGTTCCGCGCCGCGGACCGCGTAGGCGCCGCGCTTCGATGCCGAGAAGCGCAAAAGTCCCAGAACCGAAGGATCGACCCCGGTTCGCCGCCGACAGAGGATGTTGAGGGCGATGGTCGCGAGCGCCAGCGACACAGTGGCCGAGATCGCTGCGCCAAGAACGCCGAGCCAGGGAATGAGGACGAGAAATCCGATCAGCCGCAACGCCACGTTGGCGGCAACGACAGGGACATACTCGCGCTCGTGGCCGGTCAGCTGCAAGATCGCCGCAGATGGACCGCCCGCTGCCTGGAAGGCCGTCCCGATCGCGAGCACGATCAGGACCCAGTGCTGCGCGGCAAAATGCGGCCCGAACAGGTTGAGAAGATGGGGACCGCCAACCCAGATCAGGAGAAGTCCGCTGACCACGCACAGCGCGGTCACTTCCGCCATGAGCCGCAAGGTTCGCTCGAATTCCTCGTGGTTCTTGCTGAAGTACAGTGACGGGAGCCGCCGCGCGCCAAAACTGTACAATGCGGCGGACAGCATGGCGAACATGTTGGCCAGGCGCGAAGCGGCGAAATAAATTCCGGCGGTTGCCGGGTCCAGCATCCAGTAGACCAGAATGACGTCGAAATACTGGTTCGCTGCTTCCAGGATGGACGCAACCCAGAAATGGAGCGCGCTCGATCTCCAGCGCGACGTCTCGGAGCGCACCGCCGTGCCGCGGAAATCCGGCAGAACTCGCGCAATCGCGATGGTCTGCGCGACCAGCCCGATCGACATGGCAATCGTCATCACGGCGATCAATTCGGCGGGATCGAGCTGTCGATGGCCGGACATGATTGCGAGCAGAAACAGCACGACGCTGACGCGCCAGAAGAACTCCCTGTTTCCTTCTCCCATGAGAATGCTGACCAGCGAGCGAGCGATCTGGCTGCCAAGCATTAGTCCTGCATTCACAGCGATGTAGGCCGACACCGCGATGATCAGCAGCCACGAATCGCCTCTGATGTTCGCGCCGATCGCGGTTGCGCCGATCGCAATCAGCATTGCGACGGAGGAAATCCTGAGGCTCGATAGCAGAACGCCTTTGGTGAGATCGGGCTGATTTCCCACCCGATACTCGTTCAGAAATCGCACCAGCAGCGATTCCTGTCCGACCAGCCCGACGACCGCCGCCATCTGGGCCACCGAAAGCCAGGTCGCAAAGATGCCGAACCCATCGGGAGACATCGTTCGTGCCGCCAGCGAGAACAACGCAAACGCAAGCGCACCGCTACCAACCTTGAGGAGGATGGTTCCGGCAACACCGCGCGTCACGTCGCGCCGCATGAACTGGACGATGGAATCGATCATGGGAATTTAAGGGGTAACTCCCCCTGGAGAGACATTTTCCGATACAGCCGACAGCCTAGCATGCCGAAAAACCGCGAGTGTTAATGGGCGGCCTCCATGCGCTTGCCGGCCGCGACGATGTCGTGGCTATGCCGGCTGCTTCACTATGGAACATCGCTGACCCCACTGTCCCAGATCAAGCAAAGCCCGGCCCGATCGCGTGGCGGCATAGCGCCGCATCGACGGTCAATGAAGGCGAGATGAGCCGTTTAAATGCGGACTGGCTCGCCCGGAATGGCCGCCGAGTTGCCGGAGACCGAAGTTTGCAGGGCATCCTCAGCAAGGTGCGTGCCGGATATCGTCAAGCCGGGCAGCCCTCTGCTTCATTAACCGAGATATCTAGAAATGATCGCGTTTGGTGCTGTGATGCGACATCAGGCGAGAGAATTGCACGTGCAACCATCGTTGACCGTGGGAGCCTGGACTATGACGGCCGATAGCAAGTTGACTGAGCCGAACGCTAGATCTGCGACCGCGACGATCGTCGCCGACATCGCCATTGTCGGCGGCGGCCTTGCGGGATCGCTCGCGGCGGCGGTGCTCGCGCGGGCAGGGCATCGTGTCACTCTCGTCGACAAGCGCGCGGTCTATCCGGACGAGTTTCGGGTCGAGAAAATCGGCGGCCATCAGCTGGTCATGTTGCGCAAGCTGGGCTTCCTCGATGCGCTCGACCGCGCGGCCTGCCGATATGATCAGGTGCTCAATATCAGGGAAGGCAAGGTGGTCGATGTCAGCGTCGGCCAAGCTTACGGGCTTCCCTACGCCGATCTCGTTGCCATGGCGCGCAGCCAACTGCCTGATCCGTCGAGCCTGATCGTCGACGAAGTCACTGCAGTCAATTGTAGCGACGATATCCAGCATATCGAGCTCGCTTCCGGAAGGCGCCTCGACGCGCGTCTCGTCGTTCTGGCTACGGGCATGGCGGGCGTTCTCGGCTACAAGCTCGGCATCAAGCGGCGCGTGCTGGCCGAGCGCCATTCGGTTTCGTTCGGCTTCACGATCGCCCGCCGGGACGATGCGCCGTTCGATTTCGAAGCGCTGACCTGTTACGGCGAGCGCACGGCGGACGGCATCGATTATCTGAGCCTGTTTCCCGTGCGTGCCGGTATGCGCGCAAACCTTTTCATGTTCCGCGACCCGGCCGATCCGATCATGCGCGAGCTACGCCGCGAACCGGAAGCGACGGTATTGCGCCTGCTGCCGGGATTGCGGCCTTACCTTGGCGATTTCCACGTGACCGACCGGGTGCAGAATTGGGTGATGGACCTGTCCGTCGTGGAAGGACATCTCCAGCCCGGCGTCGTGCTCATCGGCGATGCGTTCCAGACCAATTGCCCCGCCGCCGGCACGGGCGTTGCCCGGCTGCTGGTGGACGTCGATCGCCTGTGCACCGAATATGCGCCGCGTTGGCTCAAGACGGGGGGCATGAGCAAGGAGAAGATTTCGGAGTTCTATTCCGATCCCGACAAAGTCGCGGCGGACCAGCAGTCACTGAAGATGGCGCGCTTCCGCCAGGCCCTGACGTCCCGCAACGATATCGGTTGGGACGTGCGGCGGCGGCTGCACTTCCTGCGCCGCAGTATCACCCACCGGGTCGATCAAATGCGGCCGGGCTGGCTCGCGCATGTTCGAAGCGCGCTACGCGCCTGAGAGTCGCACCCTGTCGGCGCCTCGCGCTGGTCAGCGCGTGGGCGTCGAGGTGCGGGTCGGCAGGAGCCTGAACTCCGACATTCGCTTGGCGGCGAGTTTCAGCCAGGGCGCCTGTTTCAGGGCGAACAAGGATATGGCGCCCACGGTGCTGCCCGCCTGTGTGACCGCCCACATCGGCGAAGGCTGCGCGCCGAACAGTTTCTTGTAGGGTTCGTCACCGATGGTGAAATCGAGCATCCGATCCCCGCGCTCGATGCAATCCCTCGCCACCTGCTCGAACATCAACGCGCCCAAGGACTGGCTCTTGTATCCGGCAATGTCGAAGGCGCTCATGATGACAAGGAAGCTGCCTTGATGGCAGAGTCCGAGCACGGCGGCGATCACGTCGCCGTCCATCTTCATGGCATAAAGCCGGACAAAGGAGCCGAGACCGCGGAGCGCCATTTCGGAATAGAAGCCGTAATATTCCGGGCGCTGGAGCAGGTCTCCGTCGCCTTGTGCCTGAAAGCGCGGACCGCGCAATTTTCTCATCACGTCCAGCGCCTCGATCACGGAGGCGCCGTCGTTGCAGCATGAAAAACTCAAGTCGCCCTTCTTCTGGAGCTGCCTGGACTTTTTTGCGAGCTCCTTCTGATAGGAGCGATCCATCGCACTGGCGCGCCATTGCTCGAACGGCGCGACCAGAACGCTCGCGTAGGCATTGGAGTCCATCGCGACGCGGCGGGGCGTAGCCAGGAGGTTCTCGATCGGAAGCCGTCCGTCTGGCAGCTTGGCCATTCGCAGCAGATCGAACGGGCGGACGAGGCAGCGGATTTCTGCGCAGGCACTCTGGTCCTTGAGCAGCTCGGAAAATACCTGCGGGCTGCACACCGGCGCCAGATAGTCGGAGACGCGGAGGTCGGCGAATTCGACGGTCCGTATCGGGCCGCGCCGGACCCGCAGCAAGGGCAGCACCATCGCAAGGGTGCCCGTCGGGCGGTGGCGGACCGCGACAACCAGGGGAGTTGCGCCAGCATGAGACGCGAGCCTGGTGTAGAGGGTATCCAGCCAGAGCGGATGCTGGAACGCGGTGGCGGCCGAGTTTTCAAACAGCTTCGCATAGTCCGGCGACAGGAAGTCGAATCCCTGCTCGATGGCGATGTCGAACGTGTTGCTAGGTCTGTGCATGCGCAGCCAGGGAAAACCAGATAGCTCGGGACGATCGAGCCGGATCTGTGCTTTATAGCAGGGTCGTTACGGGTGAGACACCGGCGGCGTGTGATTTGCATTAATGCTTCGAGCAACGTTCGTATCGTTACCAAATCCTTAAATTTCGCGCCCGAGCGGCCTCGTGGCGCGGAGATCGACCTGCGCTAGCAAATAATTAACCGCGCTTAAGGAAGGTCGTTTCATGGCCAGCCTGTACACCGAGGTGGATTCCGGGGCATCCGGGAGCGCGATCTGGAAGACGCGCAGCGTTGGCGCTGAGAGGATTGCCAGGGCGGCGATCAGCTGGTCGATCACCGTCAACGTGGTCGCATCGATGGGCATCTTCAACGCCGGGCTGCTGCCGGCGGAGCTGAGCTTTCTGCAGCAGGCCATAGCCATCCTGATGTGGGGTGTCCTGATCTACGCTAGTGCATTTGTGCAGCCGCGTCTGCGGTTACAGGTCAATCCCGATCTGGTGGCGCTGGTCGCATTCTACGGCTTCGCCGTTGTCTCGGTGTTCTGGTCCAGCCTGAACGTCGCAGCGATCATGAAGAGCGCTGCGCTTGCGATGACGACGTTCGGCGCATTCTGTCTCGTCACGCGCGTCGATCTGGACGAGGTCGTGAGGACCACGGCCAATGGGCTTTTCATATTGGTCGCCGCATCGGCTTTCTGCGCGATCGCCGTGCCCGACATCGGGGTCGACCACAGCTGGATGCACAACGGTCAATGGCAGGGCGTCTACGAATCCAAGCAGACACTTGGTTTCGTGGGTGCCTATCTGATGTTCCTTGCCTGCTATCGGAAGATGACGGGGCAGGGGTGGCTGGCCTTCCTCGTTGTATTCTTGCTGGCGTCAACAAGCGTCCTCGCGTCGGAATCGCGCGGCGCCGGTGCTGTCGCCCTGGCTGCTTGCGCAATGCTCGTGACCTCGATGTGGTCGGTCGGCTGCATGAGGCTCTATGCGGTCCTGCCATTCGTCATGTGCATTCTGGCCGGATTCCTGATCCTGTATTTTTATGCGACGGGATATGACGCCATCCATATAGGCGATGCGAGTGTCGATTTTACCGAGCGGACCTTCATCTGGCACTACGCGATAAGCCATTTTGACGATGCGCCGTTGCTCGGCTTCGGCATCAACGGCTTTTGGACGATCCCGTCGATCTACGATTATTTCGAACAGAACCACGGCTGGGTGCTCGACAATTATCACAGCGGCTACATCGCGATCCTGATGGAAACGGGATTTTTGGGGTACACGCTGTTTGCCGCGAGCGTCCTGCTGTTCTCGCACAAGATCCTCCATCTGATTTCTGCACGCACGATCGACCGATCGCACTGTGCTCTCATCATCGGATTCGTCGTCCTCAGCTTTCAGACCAATTTCACGGAGACGACATTCCTTCGCTCGACAATGTTCACATCGGTGCTCCTGGTGGGGTTTTTCTTCGCGACGTGCAGACCGGTGCGATCGACGGAATTGCAGTCTTTACCAATGGATGCAGGATGACCGCCGTACGCGCTCGTTGGCCGAGAAGCTTCAATCTCGCAGCAACGGCATTTTTCTTTGCTTCGCTGTTGTCCCACGCCCATGGGGCCGAGCAGTCCGCCTCCCGCGATATGCCAAAACTGGGTCGCGGCATCAACATTCTCGGCTACGATGGAATCTGGGAAGGTGGCCAAAACGCGCCATTTCGCCTGAACAATTTGACCGCAATCAAGAAGGCCGGGTTCTCGCACGTCAGGATCAATTTTTTCGGCTTCAAGTTCATGGGCCCAGGGAACGTCCTGGACGAGATCGTCCTGAGGCGGCTCGACGCCGTGATCGAGGACGTCCTTGCAAGGAAACTCGTTCCCATCGTCGATGAGCACGATACCCACCTTTGCCAACGCGACGTTTCCGAATGCGGCGAGAAGCTCAGGGCGTTCTGGCGGCAGATCGCCGAGCGCTATGCCGGCAAATATCCGGCGCTCGTCTTCGAGGTCTTGAACGAGCCTGGTGGAGAAATGACGTCCGCCAGCTGGAATTCGCTCCTCAACGAATGTCTCGGCATCATCCGCCGCACCAATCCCGAACGGCCGGTCATTGCCGCCGTCCTCAACACGGATGAGATCCCGGTCGACGAACTGGCTCTGCCGGCCGACGACAGGCATCTCATCGTCACGTTCCATTATTACGCGCCGATACGGTTCACCCATCAGGGCGCGCCCTGGTCTCCGACGTTTTCGCGGATCGGGCCCCTGGATTGGGGCAGCCCGGACGACGAAGCGAAGGCGACCGCCGATTTCAAGAAGATGAGCGTATGGGCGGTGAAAGAGAAGCGTCCGGTTTATCTCGGTGAGTTCGGAGTGTACGAGCGTGCGCCATCCGACAGTCGCGAGCGCTATTTGTCGTTCGTGGCGAGAAGCGCCGACAGACTTGGCTGGGCATGGGCCTACTGGCAATTCGATCACGACTTCGCGGCCTTCGACAGCGCACGTCAGGCCTGGAAGCCGGGCATCCTGCGCGCCTTGATGCCGCCAACGCGTTGAAATCGCGCGCCCGATTCTTCTGCACAGTTTGCTGCACCTCCAAGCTTGCCGCAAATATCAGCCAGATCGCGATTGCCTTCAGGCGACAGTGAGAAAGTCAGCTCGGCGAGGTGGGTTGCGTCAAGCGGAACCAATTCACCTCGCGGAACGATTGTCGCGCTGAGACCTGTCGGGCAAAACACTCAGCACCCCGTCAACCCCTTCCGGCAAAAATATTCCACTTTATCGAAATTCGGTTTTGGCGTATGTGTCGCCCATCCCGGCTCACCCTTGAGGGGCGACCATGTGTCGTGATGGCCGTAGAGCCGGGCTTGCGGTGGACGCGGCAGCGTCGGGCGCGAAAGTGCGGGCAGGGCGGATTGCTCTCCGTGAGCCCAGAACTTCGTGCCGACGAGCG
>NZ_JADPKY010000159.1 GCF_023074185.1 Bradyrhizobium sp. 132
CATCGCAATGCGCGCCGACAAGACCGACCAGAGCTTCACTTCAATGATCTATCTGGCCGCGGCCGCGATAAACTCCAGATGAATCCCAACAGACCCTAGGTCCAGCAAGCAGACGAGCTGCAATTGATCGTTGGGAGCTGGATCGAACCAAAGTTCGATCACGTCATATCGCTCGCAGAAGTCCGCAAGGGGCAAGTCTTTGCGATCCTTGATGCCCTTGGGCCACCGGATGCCCCAATCAGACCAATGATCACCTGGCCCGAGATTCGCGGAGCGCGCCGCGAAATAGGCTGCGAGCTTTTCGGGCGAGGGCAGCGGTCCCCACTCGAAGTGAAACGAGGATGAAATGACAAGCTCCGCTAACCCCGATCGGGCGAGCCCGCTTCCGAACGAACTGGTCAAGATCAGACGCTTCATCGCACCACCTGATCAATGCAACGCAAAACGAAACGGGCACTGACGACGTCGGCAACTCAACGTCTTCAGCGCCCGCTCCTCGCGAAAAACTCTAGGCTTGACGCTTACTCGTCCGCCGGCTCGTCGCCGTCGGCGTCACGCTCGGGGCTGCCGGCGAGAATCTGCTCGGCGATCAGGCCGGAGTTCTGGCGGATCGAGGTTTCGATCTTGGCGGTGATATCAGGATTGGCCTTCAGGAACGCTTTCGAATTCTCGCGGCCCTGGCCGAGACGCTGGCTGTCATAGGAGAACCATGCGCCGGATTTTTCGACGATGCCGGCCTTGACGCCGAGATCGAGGATCTCGCCCATCTTGGAGACGCCTTCGCCATACATGATGTCGAACTCGACCTGCTTGAAAGGCGGCGCCAGCTTGTTCTTTACCACCTTGACCCGGGTGGTGTTGCCGACCACCTCGTCACGCTCCTTGATTGCGCCGATGCGGCGGATATCGAGACGGATCGAGGCGTAGAATTTCAGCGCATTGCCGCCAGTGGTGGTTTCCGGCGAACCGTACATCACGCCGATCTTCATCCGTATCTGGTTGATGAAAATGACCATGGTGTTGGACTTGTTGATGGACGCGGTCAGCTTGCGCAGGGCCTGGCTCATCAGGCGGGCCTGCAGACCCGGCAACGCATCGCCCATCTCGCCCTCGAGCTCGGCTTTCGGTACCAGCGCCGCAACCGAATCGATCACCAGCACATCGACCGCGCCCGAGCGCACCAGCGTGTCGCAGATTTCCAGCGCCTGCTCGCCGGTGTCCGGCTGGGAGATTAGGAGTTCGTCGATGTTGACGCCGAGCTTGCGCGCATAGACCGGGTCAAGCGCGTGTTCGGCGTCGATGAAGGCGCAGATGCCGCCCTTCTTCTGCCCTTCCGCCACCGTGTGCAGCGCCAGCGTTGTCTTGCCCGAGGATTCCGGCCCGTAGATTTCCACGACGCGCCCCTTCGGCAAACCGCCGATCCCGAGCGCAATATCAAGCCCCAGCGAGCCCGAGGAGATCGCCTCGACATCCATCGAGCGGTCGTTCTTGCCGAGCTTCATCACCGAGCCCTTGCCGAACTGCCGCTCGATCTGGGAGAGCGCGGCGGCCAGAGCTTTACTCTTGTCCATGGAAGATCCTTCGACGATACGCAGGGCAGTGGTAGACATTGGGTCGTGCTCCTTATGGCGAGGATTCGCTAGAGGGACAAACGGCTGGCGGGGACGGCGCGGCGATAAAACAACGTACCCTATTTGTTCTAGGTTCGCAATATGTTCTTTTGCAGATTTGGGGTGCTGGCTGACGCACATCAAAGACCGATGACCTGGACGCCGTCAGAATTCCGTAATCCTGCGGCACCGAACCTTTTTGCCGTCTGCGGCCTTCTTCCGGGACACGGGACCGCAACTCCGGGGATCTCAGTCATGACGGACACGCACCACGATACGACCAGGCGCAATCGCCTGCTGGAGGCCGCGCGGCAAGAGATGATCAAGTTCGAGCGCAAGGAAAACGAGTTTCGCAAGAAGGATCGCGAAGAGCGGGCCGCCGAGCTCCGTTTGCCGCTGGACGCGATCAAGGTTCATTAGTCCGCACAGGACGGGCTTCCGCGCCGACGAAGGACACGCCGCCGAACGCGGCAGGCGGTGGCGGTGGCGGTGCCCGCCGCCCGGACCGCGCCGGAGACAATGCCCGCCGGAGCGGCCGCCTGTTCATCGCAAGGGACCGGCACGGGAGTCGGGATTCGCATATCCCGGTGGCGAGTCCGGGCACGATATGGTATCCAGATACTACCTGTAAGTCGTTGATGGAACGGGGACATTTTCCAGAGAGCTACTGTGCATGGGGTTGTTTTCGATTTTTTGAAAGCCGCGCATGCGCCTTCCACCACCGAAGCGCAATTTGGATCGGGCCGGCCGCCGTCTCACGGCATGCCTGCACCACCCCTACAGCAGAACCAGCAACCCGATGCCGATCACCAGCACCACGAAGCCAGCCGCCGTCGCGGCGGCGAATGACCGCTCTACGTTGTCCATGATGCCACCCCGTTGCCGGCGCGCCACGTTTCCCCCATGGCAGCACCGTCGGTGCGAAATCTCGCCCGCCGTTGTGTCCTGAGTTGTGCGAACGGATGTCGAAATTGGGACGGGTGCGGGGCCAGTCTGCGGCCTCGACTTTCGCCGCTACTGTCAGGCGCGCGTAAGCCTGCTCTCCTGCTCTGGTCGTGTCCGGTTGACCAACACCGGGCCTCCATACCCAGACTACGACCCCGCTCTCCCCGAGCGGGGTTTTCTGTTGCCGGGCACGAGCGAACGCAGCGGGCCGGATCCGATTCGCGTCATTGTCAGGCTGTCGTAAGCTGAGCCGGCTAGGCTCATCTGGCTATGGTGTTGCAGCCCAGCACCTCAGCCTCCAATAACCTTCTGCCCCGCTTGGCTCTCCCCAAGCGGGGTTTTTTCATGCCGGCCGGCCGGTTTGCGAGCCCCCCTCTTCCCGCGTCAGCCGCAGCGAGAAGGCGCGGATCGCCGGCGCTGCGAGCAGCACGATCGGCAGCATTGCGACCCATGCGATCAGCCACGACACCATCCAGTGCGTGAGGAAGACCATCGCGGTCCCTGCGGGAAAGCTGGCAATCCCCGCCGCGATCAGCGAGGTCAGGCCGGACTGGATGACACCGAAGACGAAATGAGAGTAGCGGCGAGGAATGCCGAGCATGATGCGCCCATGTTGTTTGGCCGTCATCAGGCCAAGCAAGCCACATGCCGTCGCAGCGCCCCTGCGGGACCCAGGAACTTCGTTCATGGTCGGAGAACCACGGGCACGGGCGCCCCGGATGTATTCCGTAGCCGCCCGGAATTGATCTCGGGATGGTTTGGGATTGGAGTGCGCGCGCCCATGACCTTGAAAGATGACCTTGAGGGATGGCCTTGAGGGATGGCCTTCCCTGGGGGATGTCACGCGCGATCGGTGCCAACCATGCCGCTCTACTTCTTCCGAATCCGGAACGGCCGCTATTCCGGCTGTGCCGACCAGGCGTCGGAATTTGCCGATCGCGATTTGGCCTGGAAGGAGATGACCAGCGTCTGCGCCGACATGGCCGCCGGCATCGCCCGCAAGCTCCAGGAAAATTCCGAATGGCACATGGAGCTGCTGGACGAGGCCAAGGAGCCCGTGTTCCGGATCCGCATCACATCCGAAACCTTCGAATAGGGCTGCCCCTAATCCGCGCTGGGCAGCCGCCGCATCGTGAATTCGATGTCGCCGCCGGGCAGCTCGCGCCAGTTCTCGACCGCGCTCATATAGCCGGCCTTGGGGTAGCGGGCGAAGAAAGCCTGCGCCCTCTCCCGCGCCGCCGCGCGCGGCAGCGTGAAGGTCTCGCGCAGATAGCCGTCGCCGGCCGTCGGGCCGGGCTTGCCGCCCAGCTTGCGCCGGCGCGCCATCCGCTCGGCGAGATCCCGCGGACGATCGGCCATGTCCTGCCTCCTCGAAATACGCTCTCACGAGATGTAGGAAGCAGGCCGGTCGAACAGGAGTCCCGGCCGGAGGCGTCAGCCGCCTCCGATCGGTCAGACGGTCAATTGGCAGTCGTGCCGGATTTCTTCTTCGGCGCACCGGTTGCGGCCGAGGCCTTTGGCACCGCCGGCTGCTTCGGCGGATCGGAGCGCATGCCGCCCCATGGATCGTTAGACGCCTTGGAGTCCGGAATCTTCTTCAGCGTTTCCTTGTAGGCCTTGTCACGCTCGGCTTCCGCGGCCTTCTCCTCGGGGGTCTTGCTCGGCCCTTCCTGCAGCAAATTGAGATTGGGCATTTGCGCATAGGCCGGTCCCGCCAGCACGGCCGGTACCGCCAGGACAGCCAGCACCGCGGCCATACGGAAAAGCTTCATCATCGACTCCTTGATCATCCATGGCGGCGCGGATCGCCCGCGCCTTGTCGCCCTTGTCGCAGCCGGGTCGCGACCGCGGGGACCGCTCGGCCCTAGAGCCGGTCCGATTTGCACGATTTCGGCGCCTGTAGCCAGTCGTCCCAGATCGGCCCGCACTTGGTGCACCCGTTCAGCGCGAGGCCGAGCGCGACCAGACCAAACACGAGGACATACCGACGCAACATCATCCACCCATCCCCACTGCGGGGCATCATATCGGGCGAAGTCAGGCATTTTCAAGCCGACAGGACCCGCGGCTGACCGGGTGACTTTGCCGCGCCGATCCGCTCACATGGCCGAAATATCCGGCAACACGGGAGGGAACGACAGCAATGCCATCGCAGCCAGAAGCCGAGTTCGGCATCACCGACGCCAGACGCATCCTCGGCGAGGTCTTTGCGCCCTGGGTCCAGGATCTCAACCTGTCGGTCGAAAGCATCGAGCACGTGCCGCCGCCGGACATGCCGGACTGGCAGCCGGCAGCGCTCCTGCGCATGCCGTTCTCGGAACGGCTGTGCCGCAACGGCGGCGTGGTCTGCGGCCAGGCGCTGATGGCGCTCGCCGACACGGCGATGGTGATCGCGAACCTCGCCGCCAACCGCGGCTATCGTCCGATGACGACGGTCGACCAGACCACGCATTTCATGCGCGCCGTCTCCTCGTCGGACGTGCTGGCCGACGCCCGCGTGGTGCGACTCGGACGCACCATGAGCTTTGGCCGCGTCACGCTGCTCTCGGCCACCGACAACAAGCCGGTGGCGATGGTGTCGAGCGCGTTCGCGATGCTGCCGGGGTAGGCATCAGCCGAAAAGAAGAAAGCCGCGTGAGCGCAAGGCGCACCGCGGCTTTCGATGGAGTTATGCCGCGAGGCGAAACGCGATCGCGCGTCGCGGCGTCGCACACGAGAAGTTACTTGCCGAGCACCTCGTCGGCCGCAGTGACGATGCTGACGTTCGGATTTTTTCCGCAATAGCTGCCGAACTGCTTGGCGTTCTCGACGAACACGTCGGTGTCGATGATCGCGTTCTCTTCGTCGCCCTTGTACCAGCCGTCCATCCAGGTCAGCACCATCTTGATGGTGTCGTCGCCGCTCTCGAGGAACTGCTTGCAGCTCATGGTCGCAAGATCGAGCTTGGTGGCGTGCGCGGGCATCGACGACAGCGAGAGCGCCGCGGCGAACAGAAGCGAAAGCGTGGTCTTCATCAATATCTCCATCGGCGCGTAACGCCATAAAGGAAAGGCTTGTGGGGAAAGTCGGCGGAGTGACCTCCGCTTCGACGTCGTAAACGAAGTCTGAAGCGCAGTGCAAGTAGCGCCAGTATTGAGTTTATTTCAACGTAATTTCTACTCGCTATTTTACAAACGTCATTATGGATTAACGCGATGATCGAGAAACGTGCAGCGCAGCGCTACCGTGTTTTCAAGGGGGGAACGATCACCTTTGAAAACAACGGCATCGCGTGCACGGTGCGAAACATGTCGGCGAACGGCGCCGCGATCGACCTCGACGCCGCCGTCACATTACCGCAATCGTTCACGCTCGCGATCGCGCGCGACAATGTCGTGCGGAATTGCCGCACCGTCTGGCGTAGCGACAGGCGCATCGGCCTCGCTTTCGTACAGTAGTGCATATGATGTGAATGAACGTTCGCATCGCGCGCGCGATGCTGGGTCATGTTCGCGCGATACGACGCCGGCGCCGCCAGCGCAGGCTTGCAACCACGAGCGCGACGATCGCGAGCGCGACCGCCGATGATGCCGCAAAAAATCGTCCACCGGGACGATCGATGGTACGCGACCATAGCGACGGCCCCTCGCCCGGCCGTGCCAGGCGAAAGGAAACGACGCTGTCGCCGATCGAGGTGCCTGCCTCGGAGTGGCCGCCGGCGCCGATGGCGACATACTGCTCGCCCTTCCAGAGATAGGTCATGGGATTGGCGACGCCGGGCACCGGCAGCCGGCCTTGCCACAGTTCGCTTCCGCTTCGTGCATCGAAGGCGCGCAAATAGGCGTCCATCGCGCCGGTGAAGACGAGCCCGCCTGCGGTAACCGCGAGCCCGTTGAGGAGCGGAGCGCCCCAGGGGAGCGGCACGCCGAGCGGCGCCAGATCCTCGGTTGTGCCGACGGTCGAACGCCAGAGGATCTTGCCAGCCTTCAGATCGACCGCAACCATTTCGCCCCAGGGCGGCTTGTTACAAAGAAAACCGAGCGGCGATGTCACCATCGCCCGCGACATCGCAAACGGCGCGCCATTCTGCTGGCCAAAATCGTGGCCGGGCGGCGGATTGAATCCGGCAGCCTCCGCGCGCGGAATCAGCTTGATCAGATGAACGGCGCGACTGGTGTTGGCATAGAGGATCTGGTTGACGGGATCGAAGGCCGCACTGCCCCAGTTCACGCCGCCGCCGGTGAAGGGGTATTCCAGCGTGCCTTGCGTTGAAGGAGGTGTGAACAGCCCCTCGTTGCGCGCTTCCGCGAACTGGCGTTCGCAAGAAGACCGGCGCAAGCCGGGCAAGAACGAGAGCGCATCATCTGCCGAGATCGTCTGCGACGTCAGCGCCGGCACATGTGTCGGGAATGGCTGCGTGGGCGACAGCCGTTCACCTTCCGCGGCCCCCTGCGGAACGCTGCGCTCCTCGACCGGCCACACCGGCTTGCCGGTATCGCGATCGAGCACGAAGACAAAGCCCTGCTTGGTTGGCTGGATCACGACATCGCGCTGACCTTCTCCAGTGTCGATGCGCGTGAGCGTCGGCTGCGCCGGCAGATCGTAATCCCAGACGTCGTGGTGCACGGTCTGGAATGCCCATACGAGCTCGCCGGTCTCGATGCGCAGCGCGACCACCGAATTGGCATGCTCGTTGTTGCCCGGCCGCTTGCCGCCCCAGAAATCCGGCGATGGAGAGGATGTCGGCAGGAACACCAACCCGCGCGTGGCGTCGACCGACATCGGCGCCCAGACATTGGCGTGACCGGCTTCGATACCGTCGCGCTTCAGCGGCTCGAATGTCCACCGCATTTGACCGGTGCGCGCGTCGAACGCGCGCACGACGCCACTTGGCGCGTCGACGCGGCGGTTGTCGCCGATCGCGGATCCGATCACGACGACACCGCGGCCGACCGCCGGCGGCGAGGTGATCTGGAATTCGCCCGGCCATTCCAGCTTCGTGCCGATATCGGGCCTGACCTCACCGCCCTTGCCGAAGCCGGCGCAGGGGATTCCCGTCTTCGCATCGAGCGCGATCAGGCGGACATCGTTCGTGCCCATGAAGATGCGCGATCGACATGCGGCATCTACAGGCGCCTCATCGTCGACCCAGTAGGTGACGCCGCGGCATACGTAGCGATTGGCGGGACGCTGGTTGATCGCGATCTTCGGATCGTAGCGCCATTTCTGCGCGCCCGTGCCGGGATCGAGCGCGATCACCTCGTTGAAAGGCGAGCAGAAGACCAGGCTGTCCTCGACGAACAGCGGCGTCGCCTGGAATTTGGTCCGCCGCATCAGCCCGGACGGCCGCGCCGCGAGATCGCCCGTGTGGAATTCGAAGGCCCGAACGAGGTTGTCGACATTGTCGGGCGTGATCTCTCGCAATGGCGAGAAGCGCGAGCCGCCGGGATCGCCACCCCAGCTCTCCCAGGCGATGCCTGGCCGCGACGAAAACAGGAGGAGCGTGATGAGAGCGGCCAAATAGCAGGGGCGGGTCGCCAACGCCCGCCCCATCTATTTCGGCTTCTTGGCAGGTTCAGGCGGACGCGCCCCGCTCCACGGATCATACTTCTCCTTGGACTCGGGAATGCGCTCGAGCGCGGCCTTGTAGGCCTTCTCGTCGACCTTTGGCTTGTTGTCCGCCTTCTGCCCGCCCTCGTTAGGCTGGCGTCTGCCGCCACCCATCTGCGCTTGCGCCGAGACAACCGTCAGCGCCAGCACCGCGGCCGCTATGACCAAAATCCTCATTGGCTCCCCACCGTCTGGGCACAAACTAGCCTGCAATCCCGGAATAGCAAATACCGCGGGTCCAGGCCCTCAGGAATCCTGCCTTCAGGAAATCTTGATCGGCCGGGACTTCGTCGGATCGCATTCGTGCCTATCTGTTGGCCCGCGGGGGACCTTCACGGGATGTTGCGGATTATTGCTCAAGCAGCGCTGCTGGCCGGCGTGCTCGCGCTCGGTGCGTGCGGCTTTGCCGATAGCCGCGCACCGGTGCCGGAGTTCATGCGCATCAAAGAAGCCGAGCAGGCGCCACCCGAATCGCCGCCCGACGTCAAGCGCGTCGTGCGCGAGCAGATCGAATTCGTTTTCCTCAGCACGTCCAATCCCCGCGAGGTGCATGTCGCCACGCCCCATCGTGAGGTGAGGGGACCGGGCTGGACAGCCTGCGTCCGCGCCCAGCTGACCTCCGCGACCGGCTCGGCGCTCGGCGCCCAGACCTACATCGTGACCATCACCGGCGGAAAAGTGGTCGATCGCCGGCGCGCCGAAGCGGACGACATTTGCGGGTCGGAAAACTACGAGCCGATCTAACAACGGTCCAAACCGACACGCGATCCGGTTCCGGGAAAAACCAGCATCACGGTCGGAACGATCACCGCCTCCCCTTCTTGTTACCGCCGAGGGCAGTTTCGGAGGAGGACACGATGAGGACATTCACGATTGCACTGCTGGCCGGAGTCGGAGCCTTGGCCGCAGCGAGCGGCGCGAAGGCCGCCGACATCTACACGACCAGCGAATACACCAGCCCCGATCTCGTTCAGCAGGTCCGGCTCGTCTGCGATGATTCCGGCAATTGCTACCGCAGCCGTCGCGGTGAGCGCGTGATCGTGCGCGATTCCTATAACACCATGCCGCGCGAGCGCTATTACGAGCGCCGCAGCCATCGCGACTGGGACGATGGTCCGCGCGGCGGCGTCGGCATTCGCACACCCGGCGTCAGCGTGGGCGTCGGTGTCGGCGGGGACCGCTGGTAGTCAATAAGATTGTAATGGGCAGGACTGGACGAGACAACTCGCCCGGTCCTGTTCCATGTCAGGTTTCGAGTTCAGGTTTCGAGCGGATCGGTCGGCGCGACGATACGCGTTGACGACGTGAGCTGCGCGATGAAGCGGGCGAGCACCATGCCGGCGCACATCGCAACGACGAAGATGAACGCGGAGGCCGAACCGAATCCAAGCGCGGTCAAAGCCGGTCCTGGACAAAAGCCACCAAGGCCCCAGCCGATTCCGAAGATGGCGGGACCGGTGATAATGTTGGGATCGATGTCTCTTCGCGTCGGAATGTAGAAGCGGTCGGCGAAGACAGGCCGCGCGAGCTTCAAGACGCGGCTGAAGCCGACGAAGGTCACCGCGACCGCGCCGGCCATCACGAAAGCGAGGCTAGCATCCCAGGTCCCTCTCGGGATCCCGCCGACGTCCAGAAAGTTCAGCACCTTTGCCGGGTTCGACATGCCGGAGACGATGAGGCCGAGGCCGAAGATCAGGCCGATCGCGAATTGAACAAGAATGGCCATCGCGATCAGCTCCAGTGCCGCATCGCGAAAACCGTCGCCACGCCGGTCGCCATGAAGGTGATGGTCGCGACCAGCGAGCGCACCGACAGTCGCGACAGGCCGCAGACGCCATGGCCGGACGTGCAGCCGCTGCCCCACACCGCGCCGAAGCCGGTGAGCAATCCGGCGACAATCAGAAGCGGCGTTGCCGCCGCGATCGTTTGCGCCGGCAGGCTTCCCGTGACTAGGCGCACCAGGATGGGCGCGATGACGAGGCCAGCGGCGAAGGCGAGCCGGCCGGCGAATTGCCGATCCTCGTAAGGCGGAAACAGCCGCGCCACGATACCGCTGACTCCGGCGATCCGACCCGCCGTCCACATCAGGAGCACGGCGGACAGACCGATCAATGCGCCACCAAGGAGCGACGCAATCGGCGTGAAAGGTGTGGCAACCATGATGATCCTCCGGGTCGAGAGCAATTCCGGCGTATCCATCGGGGCGTCCGGCCGCCGAGCGCCCTCATGCTCAATGAGACGTTAATATTACCACTCGAATTGAAGCGGCGTCCCAACTGTATTTTCCAATCTTTGCGCTAAACATGGCCTCCTGAACGGGGACGACGGGACGTGGTCGATATCGCGCACCAGGCTGCGACCAATCCGGCATCGGCAAAGCATGCCGCGGCATCGCGCGCGCGCGTCCCTCTTACGGCGATCGAACCCGGCCAATGGCGCGCGCTCGCGCAGCGCGCGATCGAACCGAATGGATATTATTTGCCGGGCTGGGAGCTCGCCGTGAGCGCATCCGCGCGCGGCCGCACGGATGCCTCGGCGCTTCCCGCTTTCGACGGAGCCTCGGCCCGGCTGATCGGGCTGATGCCGGTGACCTCGCTCTGGCGCGCGTGGAATATCCCCCTGCCCGCGCTGGTGAGCGCGCATCCCTATGGCACGCTGTGCAGCCCGCTGATCGACCGCGACGCTCCGATGGAAGCCGCCACGCGTCTGTTGCAGCGGGCGCGCGAAGCCGGAGCGCATGCGCTCGTGCTCAACGACGTCGCGCTCGACGGGGCGGCGATGACCGCCCTCAATCAGGTCCTGCATCGCGACGGCCTGCCGCCGAAAATCCTCAGCTCCTACATCCGCGCCAGCCTCGATGCGACGCAGGATGGCGAGACGCTGTTGCGCGAGGCGCTCGGCGCCCGCAAGCTCAAGGAGCTGCGCCGCCAGCGCCATCGTCTCGAAGAGCATGGCGCCGTCGCGTTCGAGGTCGCACGGCGGCCCGACGAGATCGGACCTGCGCTCGAAACGTTCCTGCAGCTCGAGGCCAGCGGCTGGAAAGGCAAGCGCGGCACCGCGCTGATCCAGCACGCGGGCGATGCGACCTTCATCCGCCGCGCCGTAGCGACGCTGGCAGAGACCGCGCAGTGCGAGATTGTGACCTTGCGCGCCGGTACGATTCCAGTGGCCGCCGGTATCGTGCTGCGTCATCAGGACCGCGCTTTCTTCTTCAAGCTCGGCATCGACGAACGCTTTGCAAAATATTCGCCAGGCGTGCAGCTCACTCTCGAGCTCACCCGCCACCTCTGCGCCGATCCCGCCATCGCCAGCGCGGATTCGACCGCGAGCGCTGACCACCCCATGATCAACCCGATCTGGCGCGGGCGCTTCGCAATCGGCGATGTGCTGATCCCGCTGCGGCGGAACGATCCGATCGTGGCGCTTGTTCATGGAGCGCTGATCGGCCTCAACGTCGCGCACGAGACCGCGCGACGCGCGGTCCGCCTGCTCCGCAAATAGGAGAAAACTACTCCGCCGCCTGGGCGTTGATCTCCGCCGAGACCTCACGGATGGCACGCGCGAGCATGTTGGGATCCTGTGCGCCGGAGACGGCGTATTTCTGCGCAAACACATAGGTCGGCACGCCGGAGATGCCCTTCTCGGCGGCTTCCTGTGCGTCCGCCGAAACGCGCGCGACGTCCTCGTCGGTGGCAAGGCGCTTGCGCACGTCGTCGGCGTCGAGGCCGACATCGGCAGCCGCCTGCACCAGCACGCTCACATCGGTGAGGTCGCCGCCGTCGCGGAAGTACAGCTCCATCAGGCGCTGCTTCATCTCGGGTGCCTTGTCGATCGTCTCGGCCCAGAGGATCAGGCGGTGGCAGTCGGTCGTGTTGGGCTGACGCGCGACAAGCTCGGGCTTGTAAGTGAGGCCCTCTTCGCTTGCGGCCGCGACCACACGGCCGGCAATGCCCTTATAAGCCTCGACCGAGCCGAACTTCTGGGTGAGATAGGCCTCGCGGCTGATGCCTTCGCGCGGCACCCAGGGATTGAGAAAGAACGGGCGGAATTTCAGCTTGACCGGAACGTCGGGCACCAGCGCCAGCGCGCTCTCGATCCGGTGCTTGCCGATATAGCACCAGGGGCACACTACGTCGGAGACGACGTCGATCTGGAGCGGCTTTAGCGTGCTCATATCAGGGCCTCCTTCGGGCACTTCGCGGGTTCGCCCCAAGATAAGCCGAACCCGCCCCGAGGCAAGGGTGCTAGGTCATGGGTGCTAGGTCATGGCTGCCGCCATCTGCTTCAGCCGTTCGGCTGTGCGCTCGTCGGCCGGAAAGAACGTCTCCAGCGCCAGCTCCGACAGCGTGATGTCGACGGGCGTGCCGAACACCATGGTGGTGGAGAAGAAACTTAGTATCTCTCCGTCATGGCGCAGCTTGAAGGGGATCGCGACATTGTCGCTCGACAGCGGCGCCGCGCGCGCCGGGATCGGATAGCTCTTCAGGTCGTTGTGGAGCCTGATCAGCTCGGGATCGGCGGTTGCCTCGCATTGCCGGTGCAGCCGCTCCAAAAGATGCCCGCACCATTCCGCGAGGTTGACCGTGCGCGGCGCCAGCGCCTCGGGATGCAAGGCGAGCCGCAGCACGTTCAAGGGCCGGCCTAGCAGCCGCGCGGGGATGCCGGCGAGCAGCGGCGCCAGCATGCGGTTGGCGGAGACCAGATTCCAGTGCCTGTCATAAGCCAGCGCCGGGTTGGGCTCATGCGCTTTGAGGACGAGGTCGATCGCCTGGCGGGCTGATTTCAAGGCGGGATCCTCCAGCGGGCGCTGCGGAAAGGCCGGGGCATAGCCGGCCGCGACCAGCAGCACGTTGCGTTCGCGCAAGGGCACGTCGAGACGTTCGGCGAGCCTCAGCACCATGTCACGCGAGGGTGCGGCGCGGCCGGTCTCGACGAAACTCAAATGCCGCGCCGAGATCTCGGCCTCGCCTGCGAGATCGAGCTGGCTCATGCGGCGGCGCTGCCGCCATTCGCGCAGATGGTCGCCGATATGGACGGGCTGGCTGGGTTCGGCCTGTGCCGTGGATGCATGTGCGTTCATGGTCGAAAACCTAGCACGCGGATTTCGGCTCTTCCATTACGTCGGAGGTAATCGAATTGGGCCACGGGCCGGCTCATCTTCGGTCGCAACAGGAGACGATCATGATCGCATTGCTGCTCTACCGGACCGTCGCAGACCACCTTGTTCCCTGGGCCATGGCGTTCGCAACCCGGATGCTGGCGCGCGCCCTCAACATGCCCGAGCCGCTGGTGCATTCGACCGGCGACTATGTCGTCGCGCAGGTCACAGCCTTCGAGCACAGCGTCGGCAAGACGCTCTGCCCGTTCCATCTCGCCCGCCTGCTCCGCGCCTGGTGGCGCGGATTGCACTGAGTTTCACCTCGAGCCCAACCCAACCATGGAGACCACGATGATCGACGCATCCAGCTTCCTCCGCCGCGCGCTTCTTGCCGACGCAATCTTCAGCGGCGTCTCCGCTCTCGGTCTCACTTTCGGCGCCGGCGCGTTCGCGTCGTTGTTCAACCTGCCCGAAGCGCTGCTGCGCGAGACCGGCCTGTTCCTGATCGCCTACGCCGCGCTCGTCGGCTGGCTTGCCTCGCGCGCCTCTGTGGCGAAGCCGCTCGTGCTGCTGGTCGTGGTCGGCAACGCGGCCTGGACGGTCGGCAGCATCGCGTTGCTGTTCTCAGGCGCGGTATCGCCGAACCTTGCCGGCGAGCTCATGGTCGTGGCGCAGGCGATTGCGACCGGCGTGTTTGCCGAGCTGCAGTATGTGGGATTGCGCAAGAGCGGCAGCGTGGTGGCGGCGTAAGGCTGAACGCTACCAGTCGTCGCCCGGTTTAACCGGGCGACGCATTATTCCAGAGACAGTATTCCAGACACAGTGGACGTATGCGGATAAGCCGCGCCGTCCTGGATGCCCCGGTCAAGCCAGGGCATCCAGGACGGCGGGAGGCAGCTGCGCAAGTGCAGGCTACGCCCGCGCGCGGCCGTTCTTCTTGCCAACCGCGTGGCCGTTGAGCTTCTTCTTTTTGGGGGCCTTCGCCCCCGCCTTCTGCGCTTTACGTTCCGCGCGCGCCTTCACCTTGGCGCGCTCGACCCGCGCTTCCGCGCGAAGCTTCTTGCGCTTCTTCTCGCACGAGGCGCACTTGCAGCCGATCGGCTTCAGATAGGCTTTGAAATAGTCGGTGCCGTAGTCATAGTTGATCTCGTCGCCCGGCTCGATGTTCTTGATGGCGCGGATGAAGACCTTGCGCTCGCGCGGCCGGACGTCGGATTCGGCGTTGGGCCGGCACGAATGGTTGATGTAGCGCGCGAGGTTCTTGCGCACCGAGCCGTCGATGGTCCAGCGGCCGTTGAGCTCGAACAGGTATTTGTTCTCGATGTCGTCCTGCTCGGGAATCCGCGAGTCCAGGATCGGTCCGTAATAACGGATGATCCGGGTGCCCTTCTTGATCGGCTGAGTGGCGAAGAGGCCGAGCCCGGTTTTCGAGCGGCCGACACGATAGGATTTTTGCGAGGAGATGGCTGTCATGATCAGGAGAAAGAGGACCGCGAACGAGGCCCGATGCCTCAAGCGAAGCCGCCCTTCTAGAACGATTCCGCGCCGCTGTCAGGTGTCTGTCGACGCTGTTTGAACCTTGCCCACAATCAAGACGTCTGATGGTACGGAGTTCCCGCTCGATCAAAGGCGTTGTCATGAACCGCATCACCACCGCAGGCATGGCCGTGTTGCTGTTGTGCACCGGTCTCGACTGCGCCGCAGCCCAATCCATGGGCAGCGCCTACACCTCGACGGCGCCGAAGGATTGCCGTCAAATCGGCAAGCCCGGCGAGCTCGACGGCAGCACCACGCGGGTCTGCAAGGGCAAGGATGGTCTCGTGGTCCTGATTGCCGAGGACGATCTTCGCGAAATCGTTTCCGTCGGCCGCAATCGCAAGGCGGCGGCCGAGGAACCGGCGGCAAAAGTCTGGTTCGGCCCGTTCAACTCGTCCGAAACAGCCGTCGAGTGGCGCGCAGCGGCCGCAAAACCGTTTGCGATCATTCAGCGCTGGCACATCGCCGATGGCACCGACCTCGACAAGCAGGGGCGGCCGAACACCAAGGCCATGCTCGTCGTGACCCGGCTGCCGCCGGGACCGGTCTGCCACGTCGCCTATGTCGACGCGATCGCTAACCCGAACAGCAATGAGCTCGCCCGCAAGGCCGCAGATGACTTTGCCCGCAGTTTTCGCTGCGGCAAGGACGAGGTGAAGATCATCGGCGCCCGCGGCCGCGCCGTGGAGCTGGCGACGATGCGCTAGGCGTTCGCCTGGCATCATGTCCCAATTGATCAGGGACCCGGCGGCTTCCCGGTTATGGGTGCCACCAGCATCGCCTCGAGCAGGCGTTCGGCCGTCGTCCCCTCGGGCAGCCGTCCCAGAATGTCCGAAAGCCGTCCGTCGAGCAGCAGCGTGGTAAAACCGTGCACCATCGACCAGGCGCGCGCGATCGCGGCGCCCTGATTGAGCGTCAGCGCATCGCCGCTGATCTGCTCCTGCCGCATCATGCCGACGGCATTGGCGAGCCCGGCGAAAGAAGCTTCGGCCGCCTCGTGCAGCGACGGCCTGGAATAGTCGAGGCGCTCGGTGCGGAACATGATGCCGTACATGCCGGGATGAGCCTGGGCATAGGCGACATAGGCTTTCGGCCGCGCCAGCGCGCGCGCGAGCGGCGTGGTAGCGGCGTCACAGGATGACGCCATCGCCGCATTGAACTGGCGGAAGCCGACCGCCGCGAGCTCACTGAGAAGCCCCATGAGGTCGCCGAAATGATGGGTGGGCGCGGCATGCGAGACGCCCGCCTCGCGCGCCACCGCGCGCAATGTCAGGCCGGCGAGCCCCTCGCGCTCCAGCACCCGTTCGGCGGCCCGGAGCAGCGCCTCGCGCAGCGCGCCGTGGTGATATGGCTCCTCGGTCTTGACGCTCGCCGGCCGTCGCGCGGAACGCGGCGGTGTCGCTGCCGATGATGTCTTTCGCGACGTGCGCGCGCGCCGCGGGGATTCGGTCCTGGTATCGCTCTTGCCCATCAACAAGCTATAAGACGCAATATTGACAGTGTAAAGATTTCACTTGACGGCCGCGACGATCGGAACTATTTCATCTTTACGATGTAAAGATAGAGAGAGATAGACTGTGCAGCAGGACGCCGTTGCCGAACGCCGCCACAACCTCGCGCCGATTCCATTCGAGGCCGACGCACCGTTCCTCACGATCATCGGCGAATTGCCGCGCGAATTGAACGGCACGCTCTATCGCAACGGCCCCAATCCCCAGTTCGATGCACCCGGCGCGCACTGGTTCGTCGGCGACGGCATGCTGCACGCCTTTCGCCTCGATAACGGCCGCGCCAGCTATCGCAACCGCTGGGTCCGCACGCCGAAATGGCTGGCCGAGCACGATGCCGGCCGCGCATTGTTCGGCGGGTTCGGCCGCAAGCTGCCGGATGCGCCAGCGAACCTCACCGACGGCGGCGTCGCGAATACCAACATCATCTTCCATGCCGGCAAGCTGCTGGCGCTGGAAGAAGCGCACCTGCCGACCGAGATCGAGCCGGGCACGCTCGCGACGCGCGGCTATCAGAATTATCAGGGCCGCGTCGCCGGCAGTTTCACAGCCCATCCCAAGGTCGATCCCGTCACCGGCGAGCTGGTGTTCTTCGGCTACAACGCCGCGGGACCGCTGACGCCTGCCCTCTCCTACGGGTCGATCGACGCGTCCGGCAAGGCGACGCGCTTCGAACGGTTCGAAGCGCCTTATGCCAGCATGGTGCACGACTTCATCGTCACCGCGAACCATGTGTTGTTTCCGATCCTGCCCGTCACCGGCAGCATGGAGCGTGCGATGAGCGGGCGGCCGCCCTATGCCTGGGAGCCGGACAAGGGCGCCTATGTCGGCGTGGTCAAGCGCAAGGGCAGCGCGAAGGACATCGTCTGGTTTCGCGCTGAAGCCTGTTACGTCTTCCACGTCATGAATGCGTGGGAGGACGGCGACCGTATCATCGCCGACGTCATGCAGTTCGAGGAAGCACCGCTATTTACCCATCCCGACGGCACACCCACCGATCCCAAGAAATCGTTTGCCCGGCACTGCCGCTGGACCTTCGATCTCTCGGGGAATACCGACCGCTTCCAGCAGACCTATCTCGACGATCTCACCGGCGAATTCCCGCGCATCGACGACCGCCGCGCCGGACTGATGAACCGTCACGGCTGGTACGCCTGCGCCAATCCGCGGCTGCCGATGTTCGGCGCGCTGTCCGGCATCGTTCATGTCGACGGCAATGGAAAGCGCCTCGGCCATTATCTGCTGCCGGCCGGCGACACCATTTCCGAACCGGTGTTCGTCGAGCGATCGACGGATGCAGCGGAAGGCGACGGCTGGCTGCTCGCAGTGGTCTGGCGTGCGCGAGAGAACCGCAGCGACCTCGCCGTGTTCAATGCCACCGATGTCGAGGCCGGCCCCGTCGCACTGGTGCAGCTCGGCCACCGCGTGCCCGATGGCTTTCACGGCAATTGGGTCGGCGCGCAGTAGCTATCGCTCGTCATCGCGGATGTCACCGTAGAGGTCTCTGATGCACATGCCCTCGATCACTGCGGACTGTCTCGTCGTCCTCGTCCTGATCTGCGCCGCGCTCTCACTCCAGATGATCCGGCTGAGGCGGAGCGGCCAAACCATCTTCAACGGCGGTATCTTGCTCGCCCTCGGCCTCTCGATCGCCTGCGCGCTACCCGTCCTGTCGCACCTGCCCTGGGCGGAATTCGCTGACGAAATCACCGAGCAAGCCGTTGCAACAATTCAGTTTTTGGAAGTCGCTTACGTAATTTTGACACTGTAAAGATATCGCTTGACCCTGCTTCGTCCCTGAACTACTGATCTTTACATCGTAAAGATTTGGCCTGACCGAGGCGGACCATGGCGATTTTCCTGATCCTCGCGCCCTACGGCGCCTACACCTTCCTGATGCTGACGACATCGGCCACGATCAGCGTGTTCGTGGCCGCGGCAATCTGTCTCGCCACCGTCGCGATCGATGTCGTGCGCGGCCGCTCCGTGAAGATCCTGGCCATGGGCTCGGCGCTGCTGTTTGCCGCGATCGGCCTCCACCTCGCGCTGTTCGACCCGGCGCTCGGCACGCTCGGTGTCAAGCTGTCGGTCGACATCGGCATCTTCGTCATCTCGCTCGGCTCGATGCTGGTCCGCCGTCCCTTCACGCTGCAATACGCGCTCGAGGCCGTGCCGGCCGAGGCAGCGGCGATGCCCGGCTTTCTCTATGCCAATTACGTCATCACCGGTGCATGGACCGCGGCCGCGCTCTTGATGGCGGCTGCCAATCTCGTGCTGCTCTATGTCCCCGGCTTGCCGCTGTGGTCGAGCCTTGCGGTCGCCTTCGCGGCCCGCAACAGCGCGATCTATTTCACAAAATGGTATCCGGAGTATCGCCAGATCAAGTACGCTACGCCATCCAGCGCAATGCCCCACACACGCTGAACAGGATCGACGATGAAGGACGTATTCGCCCGCCTCGCTTCCGACTTCCTCTCCGCCATCGTCTTCCTGGTCATCTACCTCATCACCGACAACATCGTCCTGGCAACGTCGGCTGCGATTGCCGGAGCAATCGCGCAGGTGATCTACGCCCGCGTCAAGGGACAGCAGCTCAACTACATGACCTATGCGAGCGTCGCGCTCGTCGTGGTGCTGGGCACGGTCACGCTGCTGACCAACGATCCCCGCTTCATGCTGGCGAAGCCCTCGATCGCGCATTTCGCGATCGGCCTCATCATGCTCAAGCGCGGCTGGATGCTGCGCTACATGCCGGCGATCGTCGTCGAGACCGTCCCGGAATATGTGACGGCCGCGGGCTATGCCTGGGCGGGGCTGATGTTCGTGATCGGTGTCGGCATGATCGCGGTCGCCTCCACAGGCGATCTGAAGCTGTGGGTGTTCTACATCACGGTGGTCGCAGGCGGCGCCAAGATCCTCGCCTTTGCCGTGCAGTATGTCGTGCTTCGCCTCATCGTCACCAGCCGACGGCGCGCGGCCGCCCGCGCCTGAATGCCTCCAACGGAGCGTAGGCAGCTGCTGCGAGTTGCGCTATACGCTCGGCCCGGGACTGGCCCGCGGATCGTCGCGGTCCGCCGGAATTATGGGAGACCCGAATGGCCGTGGACGGCAACTGGACTCTGACCATGACGACGCCCATGGGCGAGCGCAAGGCGACGCTGAGCCTCACGGCCGCCGGCGGCACGCTTAACGGCACGCAGGGTGCGGAAGGCAATACCGCCGAGATTTTCGACGGCGCCGTCAGCGGAGATGCCGTCAACTGGAAGGTCTCGATCACCAATCCGATGCCATTGACGCTCGAATTCATCGGAACCGTCTCCGGCGACAGCATGAGCGGGGAGATGGGCATCGGCCCGATGGGCAGCTTCCCATTCACCGGCACGCGCGCGTAAGGTTGCGCGGCAACCGTGCGCGCACTCGGCGCGCGCGGACGATGCCGAACCGGCGTGGCAGGCAAGCGCGCTCGCTATGGTGCCGGCAGGCTATGTCGCCGGCACGGCCTATCGGACCACCGACGGCGGGCCGAAGCGCAGCCTTGCTTGCAGCCGCCTCCGGGGCCTTGTCGAGAGCCAGGACGGCGTCCGTGGCTGGTGGCGCGCGCTGTGCTCCAACCAGGTCACCAATTGTAGCTGAGCGCGTAAGTCTCGTGTCTCGGACGCGATGCAGCGCGAAGCGGTGCGTCGCAGAGCCGGGACCCATGCTGCCAAAATGGATCCCGGATCAGCAGCGCATCATTTCATGCTGCGCAGCATCCGGGGAACGCCGCCTCAGCCCAAATTCAACTCCTTGAAGAAGTCGTTGCCCTTGTCGTCGATGATGATGAACGCCGGGAAGTCGACGACTTCGATGCGCCAGATCGCTTCCATGCCGAGCTCCGGATATTCGAGCACCTCGACCTTCTTGATGCAGTGCTCGGCAAGGTTCGCCGCGGCGCCGCCGATCGAGCCGAGATAGAAGCCGCCATACTTCTTGCAGGCCTCGCGCACGGCAGGTGCCCGGTTGCCCTTGGCGACCATCACCATCGAACCGCCGGCAGCCTGGAATTGGTCGACGAAGGAATCCATGCGGCCTGCGGTGGTCGGGCCGAACGCGCCGGAGGCGTAGCCCTCGGGCGTCTTGGCGGGCCCGGCGTAATAGACCGGGTGGTTCTTGAAATAGTCCGGCAGCGGCTCGCCCTTATCCAACCGCTCGCGCAGCTTGGCATGCGCGGAATCGCGCGCGACAATCATGGTGCCGCTCATCGAGACCCGTGTCTTGGTCGGGTACTTCGAGAACGTCGCCAAAATATCCTTCATCGGCTGGTTGAGGTCGATCTTGACGACCTCACCGCCGAGCGCCTGCTCCACCTGCGGCAGATACTGCGCCGGGTTGTGCTCGAGCTCTTCGAGATAGACGCCGTCCTTCGTGATCTTGCCGAGCACCTGGCGGTCAGCGGAGCAGGACACGCCGAGCCCGATGGGCAACGAGGCGCCATGACGCGGCAGACGGATCACGCGCACGTCGTGGCAGAAATACTTGCCGCCGAACTGCGCGCCGACGCCGAGCGACTGCGTCATCTTCAGAATTTCCTGCTCCATTTCGAGATCGCGGAACGCGTTGCCGTCGGGCGAACCGTGGGTCGGCAGCGCGTCGAGATAGCGGGCCGAGGCGAGCTTCACCGTCTTCATGCAGAGTTCGGCCGAGGTGCCGCCGATCACGATGGCGAGGTGATAGGGCGGGCACGCAGCAGTGCCCAGCGTCAACACTTTCTCCTTCAGGAAGGCGAGCAGCCGGTCCTTGGTCAGCACCGAGGGCGTGGCCTGGAACAGGAAGCTCTTGTTGGCGCTGCCGCCGCCCTTCGCCATGAACATGAACTTGTAGGCGTCATCGCCCTCGGCGTAGATCTCGCACTGCGCCGGCATGTTGTTGGCGGTGTTCTTTTCCTCGTACATCGAGAGCGGCGCGACCTGCGAGTAGCGCAAATTGCGGCGCAGGTAAGCATCGCGCGCGCCTTCCGAGAGCGCGGCCTCGTCGTCGCCGTCGCTGATGACGTTGCAGCCCTTCTTGCCCATGATGATCGCGGTGCCGGTGTCCTGACACATCGGCAGCACGCCGCCGGCCGCGATGTTGGCGTTCTTCAGAAAATCCAGCGCGACGAACTTGTCGTTCGGGCTCGCCTCGCCGTCCTCCAGGATCGCGCGGAGCTGCTTCAGATGCCCCGGCCGCAAATAGTGGTTGATGTCGCCGAAAGCCGCCTCGGACAGTGCCCGCAGCGCCTCACGCGACACCACCAGCATGTCTTTCCCCAGGACCTTCTCGACCCGCACGCCCTCGGCCGTGATCTTCTTGTAGGGCGTCTCGTCCCTGCCCAGCGGAAACAGCGGCGTGTGCTTGTAGGGCGGAACGGGTTTTGACGGGTCGGGGAAGGCGGTAGGAGCGTTCATGGGCTGAAATCTCGAGGTTTTGGGGCCCTCGCATGGGCCCCTTTCATAGAAGCGTTCTAAGCTTTTTTGCCGCAAAGGGAAGGCGGTCTGGTGCGGTCGGGGCATCCCGATTCGGCGGCATGGCGATCCTTTTTCGGCGGCTCTCGGGCGGACACGTGTCCCTCATGATGCCGGTGAAGACCCTGGGCGCACCCCTTGCGCTACGCGCGGGACGACGCTTGAATACGCCCCATAAGGGGCTTTTTATCATGACATTGAACTTGAACGTCCGCGGCGCGATCCTGGTCGCCGCCGCCATCATCGGCCTTGTGACCCTCGCCTCGCCCGCACGCGCCGACCGCTGCGACGACAGCGCCAAGGAGTTGGCGAACCAGATCGATCGCCTCAAGGTGAATTTCCGCGCCGCCAATGTCGTCTACCTCTCGCACCCCGCGGCCAAGGAATTGTCTGTGGCCTGCCGTGGCGACAAATATTCGATCGAGCTCTATGCCAAGGGCGATCGCAAGCCCAAGCCGGAGTTCTTTGCGCTGGTGGGGTCGATGGCGGCGATCGTCTTCACCGTGACGAAGGATGATACAACGACGGGCGCGACACGCTGCCTGAAGCGGATGGGACTCCTGCGCGGCGACAAGATCAGCATGCGTTATCGGCGTCTCAACATGGAATGCACCCGCACCAAAACCGACGCGTCCATCACGATCACGCGCGGCAAGGACGAATAGGCGGGGCGAGCGTAGCGAAGCACATCCAAACTGTCTCCGCGGTGACAGACTGGATTGCTTCGTCGCAAGGGCTCCTCGCAATGACGAGGTCCGAGAGCACATCCCACCGCACCGAATCGTTCGCATTTTAACGATTGCCTTGAAGGAAATTTCGCGCCTCGCGGTGCAAGGTCAATTGTTTCCATGTGTGAGGATTTGTGGATGAGCGTTTCTACCGTTTCGCCGCCGCCGATCGCGATCGTGGTGCCGAGCTACGACGCGACCAAGCAGCAGGACGATCAGACCAAGACCAAGGACAACGACCCGACCTATAAGCCGCCGCCGCCTGCGCCGCTGCCGCCGGGTCAGGGTACGCGGATCGATCAGCTCGCCTGATCCGTCCGTTTCGCAATGAAGCGCCCGATCCGGTCGATCGGGCCTTTCGCGCGTCCGGCCGCATCTTTGCCGGATAATGGGACCAATATCGTGCGCGTCTACCCTGAGACCTGCGCATGATCGCAAAACTGCTGCTACAGAACACGATTACCACTGTCGCAATGGGCGCGCTGCTGTTCGCTTGCGCCGGGACGATGCGTTGGCCTTCGGCCTGGGTGTTCCTTGCCACCTGCGCCCTGCTCGGCCCGCTCTGCGGCTGGTGGCTCTACCGGATCGACCCTGCCTTGCTCGCCGAACGTCTGCGGCCTGTCCTGCAAAAGGACCAGCCGGCCGCCGACAAGGCGTTCATGATCGCCTTCGTCGTCGTGATGCTGGTCTGGCTGGCTGCGATGGGGCTCGACAGGCGCACGCTATCCTCCGACATGCCGCTCGCGCTGCAGATGCTCGGCCTCGCATTATTCCTGCTCTCGACGCTCTTCATCCTCTGGGTCTTCCGCGAGAACTCGTTCGCCGCGCCCGTGGTGAAGCTGCAAGCCGAGCGCGCGCAGCGCGTGATCTCGACCGGGCCTTACGCGCATGTGCGCCATCCCATGTACAGCGGCATGATCCTGTTCTTCGCCGGCGTGCCGCTGCTGCTGGGCTCGTGGTGGGGACTTCTGATGGTGCCGCTCGTCCTCGTATTGTTTGCAGCCCGCATTCGCATCGAGGAACGCACGTTGCGCGAAGGCTTGCCGGGCTACTCCGATTATATGACGCGCGTGCGCTATCGCCTGCTGCCCGGCGCGTGGTGAGTGCGCATCACTGTCCTGTGCGATGCACGGAAGGAAGACGCGACGATGTTCTGAAGCGTTGGCAAGCGCTCGAAAGCCACGACGTGTTCGGGCGATTGATCGCGCCCGAAACGGCCGGTCCGGAACGGGGGCTGCCGCCAGCCTCCCTCCGGACCGGCTAATTATCGAGCTCTTTATACCGACGGAAGATGCCCTGCTCGTTGAAGGGAATACGGCGCTCGCTTTCGAGATAAGCCTTGATGTTCGGCCGCGCGGCGACCCGATCGTGCAGGCCGACGAGGCCCGGGATATCTTTCTCGAACGCCTTCATGCGCTTCGGGAACGCGTAGCGCAGGCCGTCGACGATCTGAAACAGCGAGAGATCGACATAGGTCAGCTTGCGGCCGGTGATATAGGCGCCGCCATTGCCGGCGAAAATGTCTTCGAAATAGCCGAGATATTTCGGCACGCGCTCGCCCCAGAAATCGGCCGTGCGCTTCTTCGCCGTCGGCTTCTGGTCTTCGTAATAGAGCGAGGGTCCGAGCGGATGATGGGTGTCGTGAATCTCGACCACAAGGTCGGTGATCGTGAGCTGAAGCTGATGCAGCCAGAGTTGGCCGGCCTCGGTCTTCGGGGCGAGGGCGTGGCGGGCGCCGAGATAGAGCAGGATGTTGGCGGTCTGGCCGACGATGAGTTTTCCCGCCTTGAGGAACGGCGGCGCAAAGGGCGGCGTGCCCTTGTGCGCGTCCATCATCTTCATCATCGCAGCCGTGCCGCGCGGACCGCGCGCCACGTCGACGTAGGCCGCCCCCGCCTCTTCCAGCGCCAGCCGCACATATTCGCCGCGGCCCTGGATCTCGGGCCAATAATAGAGTTCGTACTTCATGGGAGAGATCCGTGATTGCGTTGCGGCGAGTGTAGCACGCAACCACGAACGCCATGACGGGGGAGAGAGTTCCGCGTCTCAATTCGCCGCGAAGCAATACAGCAAGCCGTCGCCGCCGGTGCTCTTCAGATCGGCCTGCGAGCAGCCGCCATCGGGGCCGCGCGAGGGATGCGAACTGTTCCACGATTTCGATGGTTCGTCATCGCGCAGGCCTTGACGATCGGCGTGGCCGACGACCGCCGCGCCTTGCGTGCTCGACGTCCAGTTCTTGCAGATCTTGTCGTCACCCGCGGAAAAAGCCGTGCCGTTAGCTTGCGATCCCGTGGCCGCCGGATTTCAACCCGAGGCGCGTCCGCTTATTCCGGTTCCGCGATACGAGACGTCCCAAAAGAAAAAGGCGCCGTGCAAGAAGCACGACGCCCTGGCTTTCATGTCGTCTGCGATCAGTTGGTCTGCTGGATCGCCGACAATTCCCAGCCGCTGCCCGGGCGTCGGGCAAAGGTCCAGACTTCGGTGGCCTCGCCCGGCTGCTCGCTGCCGGCGACAACCGCGCCGGTGTTGCGGTCGAGCGTCTTGTCCGTGAGCGCGAAGCGCAGCGCCACTGTCGCGTAGTCGGTCTCGCCTTCGCGCCAGGATTCCGCGAGGTCGCCCTGCAACAGCTTCACATCGCTGACCTTGTTGACGACGTTGCGCCCGCGGTTCTGGCCGAGGTCCTGCTCGAAATAGGAGACCATTTCCGGCGTCGCGAGCGTGTGCAGCTTGGCCACGTCCTCGTTGGACCAAGCGGCCTGGACGTCGCCGAGCAGACGCTCGAACGCCTCATAGTCCGCCGGCTTGATCTCGAGCGGCGCGTTGTTGGCACCAAAGCCGAAGCCACTGCCAAGACCAATGCGGGAGTTCGTATCAGGTCCCGGGCCGGCACCGGCATTCGCGTTGGCATAGGCAGCCTGCGGCGTGTGGCGGCGCTGCCACCACGACATCGCCAGCCGCACCACGACCACCACCAGCACGATCTGGATGATCAGGCCCAGGATCGAGGACAGGCCGCCAAGGCCGCCGAACAGGCCACCGCCGAACAGCATGCCGAGCAGGCCCGCGCCGAGGAAGCCGGCCGCAAGGCCGCCCAGGAAGCCACCGCCGCGGCCGAACAGGCCGCCGCGCGCAGGCGCGGTTGCGGCCGAATTCATGCCTGCACCGGGCTGGGTGTAGGTGCGGTTGAACTGCGACGTCGAACCCGGCGCGGTCGTGGTCGACGGCGGGGCCGAATAGGTCCGCGCGCCGCGCGACCCCGACGACATGCCGCCACCGACGCGCGCGTCGGCTGACGAGATCGCCAGCGCGGTCGGCAGCGCAAGCGCCAGCACGACAGCGATCGTCTTGAAGAGACTGCGGGAGCGTTGTGAGAACTTCATGTGCGTTTCCCAAATCCCCGGCATGGGGACGTGTCCTTAAGATGGGCAGACTTCCCGAAAAGTGAAGATGGTTTCGGAACTTATGGCTGCGGCCCTCAGTCGCGGGGATGTGGCAAAAGCCCATATTTGGCGGGCGCTTGGCCGGGTGTGCGAGGGACTGCGGTCACGGGTTACCGGCGGCTTGGAGGGGAGAATTCCGCTTTTTCCTCAAAGCCTCACCCTACCTTCGTCATCGTCTCCTTCACAGCCGCCACGAGTTGGCTGAGCGTGAAAGGCTTTGGCAGGAAGTCGAACTGCTGGCCTTGGGGCAAGCTCTTCTCGAACGCGTCCTCGGCATAGCCGGAGACGAAGATGAACTTGATGTCGGGATTCTTCTCGCGCATCGCCTTGAGCAGGGTCGGGCCGTCCATCTCCGGCATCACGACATCGGAGACGACGAGATCGATGCCGCCGCTCTGCTCGTCCAGCAACTCCATGGCCTCGACGCCATTCTCGGCCTCGACCACGGTGTAGCCGCGCGAGCGCAGGCCGCGTGCGTTGAGCGCGCGCAGGCCCTCTTCGTCCTCGACCAGGAGGATGGTGCCCTGCCCGGTGAGATCGGTGCGGGGCTTGGCTTCCGCCGCAAGCCCGGCCTCCTTCGCCGCACCAACGACCGCCGCGGGCTGCTCGACCTGCTCTTCAGGCTCGGCGTGATGCCGCGGCAGGAAGATGTGGAACGAGGTGCCCTGCCCCGGCTCGGAGTCCACGTAAATGAAGCCGCCGGTCTGCTTGACGATGCCGTAGACGGTGGAGAGCCCGAGGCCGGTGCCCTTGCCGACTTCCTTGGTCGAGAAGAACGGCTCGAAGATCTTGTCGCGGATGTCGGCGGGAATGCCGGTGCCGGTGTCGGCAACCTCGATCCGCACATAGTCCGCGGCCGGCATGCCCTTGTAGGCGAGCCTGGCGGCTTCCTCTGTGGTGACGTTGGCGGTGCGGATGATCAGCTTGCCGCCCTCCGGCATGGCGTCGCGCGCGTTGACCGCGAGATTGACGACCACCTGCTCGAACTGGGAGACGTCGACCTTGACCGGCCAGAGATCGCGGCCGTGGATGGTCTCCTGCTTGACCTTCTCGCCGATCAGGCGGCGCAGCAGCATCGCGAGATCGGAAAGTGCGTCGCCGAGATCGAGCACCTGCGGCCGCAGCGTCTGTCGCCGCGAGAACGCCAGCAACTGCCGCACCAGCGTGGCGGCGCGCGTCGCGTTCTGCTTGATCTGCATGATATCCTGGAACGACGGATCGGTCGGCTTGTGCGCGTTCAGCAGGAAGTCGTTCGCCATCATGATGGCGGAGAGCACGTTGTTGAAGTCGTGCGCGATGCCGCCGGCGAGTTGGCCGACCGTCTCCATCTTCTGCGACTGGTTGATCTGGTTCTCCAGCGCGCGCCGCTCGGTGGTCTCGAGCATGTGCACGATGGCGGCTTCGGCGTCGTTCTCGGCCGCGTCCACCGGCGTAACGAAGAACTGGCCCCAGCGCTCCTTGGTGCCTTCGAGCGCGACTTCGACCGGCGCGACGTCGGCCTGTCCCTCCGCGGCCTGGTTGATGGCCGCGATCAAAAGGTGCCGGTCGCGCGAACTGACCGCGCGGAAGATCGACTTGCTGGCGCTGTCGAGCCCCAGCGCCTGCCCGAGCTTGGCGTAGCGCGCATTGGAGCGCACGACGTTGCCGCCGCGGTCCACCGTCGCAATCGCCATCGGCGTATGGTCGAAGAAGCGCATGAAGCGCACTTCGGCGGCGCGGTCCGGATCGCTGCGCTCATCGCGGGCACGGCTGATCACCAGCGTGCGCGACGGCCCCGGCGCACCGTCGGCGCCGAAGGCGAGCTTGTGATAGAGCCGCACCGGCATGGTCTTGCCGGTGCGCATGCGCAAGTCGATGTCGAAGACTTCGGTCTTCACCTCGCCCGGCACCGCCACGATCGCGGTAAGCAGCGAAGCGCCGTCGCCGGAGACGATGTCGGTGAGCTTCAGCCCGCCCGAGCCGATCTCGGCGAGGTCGTGGTCGAGCCAGTTCGCCAGCGTCGCGTTGACATAAGCGAGCTCGCCGGCCGGATTGACCGAGAAGAAGCCGCAAGGCGCGTGATCGAGATATTCGATCGCGTGCTGGAGTTCCTGGAACACGTCCTCCTGGCGCTCGCGGTCGCGGGTGATGTCGGCAATCGACCACACCGCGTATTTCGTCTCGCGCTTTCCCGTGCCAAGGGGCCGCACCCGCATGCGCAGCCAGCGGCCCTGGCTGCCGTCCTGGCCGGAGATCCGCACCTCTTCCTGCTGCCGCTTGCCCTCGCGCGCGGCTTTCAACAGGCGGAACACGGCTTCGGAGACGTCGGGGTTGCCGATGAAGACGCGCTCGACGGGGCGCACCTCCTGCGGGCCGGTGGCGCCGGTCAGCGTCAGATAGGCGGCGTTGGAATAGACCACATGGCCGCGCGGGTCGGTCACGGCCAGGCCATCGAAGGCGTGGTCGGCGATGCGCCCCATCACGGGGTCGTCGAGATTGCGATCGACGAAGCGGATGATGCCGGCCGCAAAGGCGAACAGGTTGAACAGGCCGACCATCGCCAGCACGGCGAGGATGCCGAGGATATAGGGCTGCGCCTGCGCGCGCCCGAGCGTCATCAGCCCGATGGCGACGGCGACGAGGCCGGCGGCCACCAGCAGCACCAGCGCAATGCTGCCCGAGCGCGGCGACGGTTCGGGCGCCGCAACGGGCTCGCGTGTGAGGTCGTGGTCGGTCTCAGCAGTCATCTCAAGCTGGCGCAGCCTGTCGGCAGAGAATCAACGCGCTACAGGGCGCGTGGGGTCCTCCCTGCCTGAATCGGACCCGCAGGCGCAAGGGCAGCAGGGACGAAAGGTACGCTGATTCCCAGATTACGGCCATGTCCAGTACTTTTCAGGGGTTTTATTGCCGGCTGGCGCCGAATCCGCTCTTCAGACGCATGACGTAGCCGATGACTTCGGCGACTGCATGGTAGTGCTCGGTCGGGATTTCCTGGTCGATCTCGACGGTGGCGTAGAGCGCGCGGGCGAGCGGCACGTTCTCGACGATCGGGATGTCGTGCTCGCGCGCGATCTCCCGGATCTTGAAAGCGAGGTTGTCGACGCCCTTGGCGACGCAGATCGGCGCCGACATTCCGCGCTCGTAGGACAGCGCGATCGAATAGTGGGTCGGGTTGGTGATGATCACGGAGGCCTTGGGAACCGCCGCCATCATGCGCTTCTTGGAGCGCTGCTGGCGCAGCTGCCTGAGCTTGCCCTTGATGTGCGGGTCGCCTTCGGACTGCTTGAACTCTTCCTTGATCTCCTGGAGCGACATCTTCTGCCGCTGGAACCAGCTGCGATACTGGAAGAAATAGTCGCCGATGGCGATGATCGCGAGCGCCGCGACCACCGCGCCGAGCAGATGAATGGTCAGGCTGGTGGTAGCGCCGAGCATGGCGGCCGGATCGAGCCTGACCATCGCCTCCATGCGATGCCGCTCGGGCCACAGGATCGCGGTCATGACCGCGCCGAGCACGATCAGTTTGCCCAGGCCCTTGAGGAAGTTCGCAGCCGCTTGCTTGCCGAAGATGCGCTTGAGGCCTTCGGCGGGCGACAGCTTGCTGAATTTGGGCTTGAGGGATTCGGCCGACCACACCAGGCGGTGCTGCAGCATGTTGCCCGCAATTGCCGCCAGCACCAGCATCAGCAGCGGCACGCCGACCGCCGCGAGCACCGCGACTTCGATCTGCTGCATCAGGGCGAGCAGAGCCCGGCCGTCGGTCTTGATCATCCAGGAATTGGCAAGCAGGTTGCGCATCGGCGTCATCAGCCCGCTGCCGACCGAGCCTGAGAAGCTCGATACCACAAGCGTAGCGCCCGCGATCATGAACCAGGTGTTGATCTCCTGGCTCTTGGCGACGTCACCGCGTTCGAGCGCATCTTCGAGACGTTTTTGCGTCGGGTCTTCTGTTTGACTCTCTGGATCGTTGTCTTCCGCCATCGATCACCCGGTCACTTGAGTGGCATCATCTGGTGCATGACACCGATGAAATAGTCGAGATAGGTGCCCATCATCGCCGTGAGCACCACGGCGAGCACCAGGAAACCGGCGAAGATCGACAGCGGCACGCCGACGAAATAGACCTGCATCTGCGGCATCAGCCGCGCCAGCACGCCAAGCCCGATGTTGAAGACGAGGCCGAACACCAGGAACGGGCCGGAAAGCTGCAAACCCAAGCGGAATGCGGCGGCGAAGGCGCGCGTCGCCAGCGCGGCGACATCGCCGCTCGACACGGTCTCGCCCGGCGCGAAGATCGCGTAGCTGTCGTTCAGCGCCGCGATCACCAGATGATGGCTGTCGGTGGCGAACAGCAGCGTCACCCCCAATATTGTCAGGAAGTTGCCGACCAGCACGCCCTGTTGTCCCTGCGTCGGATCGACCGAGGTGACGAAACCGAGCCCCATCTGCTGCGCGATCACGGCACCGGCAACCTGGAGCGCCGACAACGTCACCCGCGCGGTCGCCCCCAGCACGATGCCGATCACGATCTCATGCAGCATCAGGACGAGCAGCGCCGCGATCGATTCCATGTCGACGTGGTAGGCGCTCCGATGCAGCGGCAGGATGATCAGCGTGAGCAGCAGCGCGATCGACAGCTTGATCCGCGTCGGGATATTGGTCTCGCCCAGGCCCGGCAACAGCATCACCATCGCGCCGACCCGGGCGAAGGCGAGCATGAAGGAGGCGGCAAGCGCCGGCAGCAGCGAGACGTCGATGCGCATGACCGGCGCATTGTGCCTCAGCCGCCGATGATTCGCGACGATATCCGCAGCATGTGGGAATGCAGTGCGTCGGCCATGAACGGCAGCGCCAGCAGCATTGTGGCAAAGATCGCCAAAATCTTCGGCACGTAGATCAGCGTCTGCTCCTGGATCTGCGTCAGCGCCTGGAACAGCGACACGACGACGCCGACCACGAGCCCCACGATCATCAGGGGCGACGACACGATCACGATGGTCCAGATCGCATCACGCGCGACGTCGAGGGTTTCCGGTCCGGTCATTGCCAACTTCCTTTGTTCAAGTCTCATCCCCGCGCCTCGCGGTGATCGAACGCCCCCTCCCCGTCATTGCGAGCGCAGCGAAGCAATCCAGGCTGCCGCCCTGGAAAGATTCGCAATGACGACGGAGGTCGAAATCAGATCGGCATCTTCATGATGTCTTCATAGGCCGCGATCACACGGTCGCGGACGGAGACCAGCGTGGACACCGCGACGTCGGTGTCTGCGACCGCCGTCACCACGTCCATCACGTTGGCCTTGCCGGCGGCCATCGCCACCGTCTGCGCATCGGATTTGCGGCCGGACTCCAGGACGCTGCCGACAGTGTCTTTCAGAAGCGAGGCGAAGGACTGCCCGCTCGGCTCGCTGCCCTTGCCGACGCCGCTGTTCTCCAGCACGCGAGCGAGGTTTGCATAGGCGTTGGCGGCAATTGTCGGTGTTGCCATGGCTCAGATGTCCTGTTCAGCTCTTGAGGATGTCGAGGGTGCGCTGGATCATCCGGCGCGTCGCACTGATGATGTTGAGATTGGCCTCGTAGGACCGCTGCGCGTCGCGCATGTCGGTCATCTCGACCACCGAGTTCACGTTGGGATATTTGACGTTGCCGGTCGCATCCGCCGCCGGATTGTTCGGCTCGTATTTGGTGCGGAAGTTCGACTGGTCGGGCTTGATCCGGCCGAGGGTGACGACCTGCGCGTCGAGCGTTCGGTCGAGCGCGGAGGAGAAAGTCGGCACCTTGCGCCGGTAGGGATCGCCGCCGGCACTCTGCGACGTCGAATCCGCGTTCGCGATGTTCTCCGAGATCACCCGCATGCGCCCGGCCTGTGCCCGCAGACCGGAGGTCGCAATCGCCATCGAGCGGGCAAAGTCGCTGCTGTCATTCGCCATGATCTACCTCCAGCCCTAGCCTTTGCCGATCGCGGTCTTGAGCAGATGCAGGCTCTTCGAATAGAGCGAGGTCGCGGCCGCATAATCCATCTGGTTGCTGGCGGCCTTCATCATCTCCTCTTCGAGATTGACGGCGTTGCCCGCGGGGCGGGTCTCAAAACCCGCATTCTTGTTCTGGTCGAATCCGGAGGCCCCGCCTGATGGCGCGATGTGGGAACCGCTGGTGCGGGTGAGCGCCAGGGGGCCCATCGAACCCGTGACGGCGCCGGCCTTGTCCAGTTTCGGCTCGACCAGGTCGCGTGGCCGGAATTTGGGCGTGTCGGAATTGGAGACGTTCTCGGACAGGACGCGCTGGCGCTCCTGATGCCATTGCATCTTGGTGCGAAGCGCCGACAGCACCGGGAGATCGTTGATTGACATCGTTGCGGCTCCTTCCGCCTCACGGACCAAGTCCGAAGCTAGGCAGAATTTGCCGCGTGTATGGTTAACAGCTGGTTAAGGACGTCACGGGCGGATGTCCCCCGCCGGAACACGAATGCGCGCCCCCGTGATTCTACGCCTTCCAAAACGGCATTAACCCAACCCCTTGGCGGCGCGTGCACAGGCCAAGAAGTCGTTTTGGATCGAGCGATTCATAGGTTATTAAGAGTTGGGGACGGCAAAACTTGCCGTGGGACGTTAAGAAATCGCAGTTTGGGGCATCGTATGCCGGTGGTTGGCGCATCTGACCACGGGCACGAGAGAAGCGCCATTTGTCGGGGACAAGTATGCAAGGCAGCCCTATCACCTTCATCGTCGCGTTCATCGTCGTTCTGGCGTTGATCGGCGTCGCTGCATGGCTGGTTCGCCGATTCGCCACCAGCCGGCTCGGCGCCAACACCCAGCGCGGCCGCATGCCCCGGCTCGCCGTGATCGATGCCGCCGCGGTCGACGGCCGCCGCCGCCTCGTGCTGGTCCGGCGTGACAATGTCGAGCATCTGCTAATGATCGGCGGCCCCACCGACATCGTCGTCGAGCCCAACATCGTGCGCGCAGCGCCCGGCCGCGACCAGCTCCCGCAGCGTCCCAATGCCGCCGAGCCGCCGCGTCTTGCGCCAATGCCTGATACCAGCGGCTGGGCCGACGAAGCACCGCGGCCCGAACTGCTCGATCATCCCGAACCGCAGATGCCCGAGCCGCCGCCGCGGCCCGCGCGCCCGTCCTTCGCCGACGAAGTGCGCCGGCCCGCTCCCGCCATGGCCGAACGCCGCAACGAGCCGCCGCGGGGCGGCTTCATGTCCGAGCCGCTCGCGCCGCGCCCCGAGCGCGAGCTGCGTCCCGAACCTATTCCGCCGCGCGTTGCCCGCAACGAACCCCCTCTGATGCCGCGTCCGCCGCGCCAGAGCGAGCCCGTGAAGGTGCCTCCCGAGCGCGCAGCCGCGCCGCCGCCTCCTCCGCCTGTGCCGCAGGCTCCGCCCGTTCCGCCGCCGGCGCCCGCTCCTGCGGCGCCATCGAGCGCCGAGCAGAATCTCGCCGAGATGGCGCAGCGGCTCGAAGCTGCGCTGCGCCGCCCTGCCGGCGAGACGCTTGCCCCTCCGGTCGCGCCGGAGCCCCCGCGTGCGGCCCGCAGCGAACCGCCGGCACCACCGGCCTCACCCGCAAAGCCGGCCCCGGAAAAGACCAGCTTTGAAAATCTCGAAGACGAAATGGCCTCGCTGCTTGGCCGTCCAAAGCCGTCTTCGTGAGGCTGCCGGCCCTCCCGCGTAGAGTTTTTTTTCTTTCTATCCTGATCGGCGCGGCATCGCTCGCGATGCCGGCGCATGCGCAGGACATCAGCATTAATCTCGGCGGCAGTCCGGGCGGCGGCGGCGTCACCGAGCGTGCGATTCAGCTGATCGCGCTGCTGACGGTGCTGTCGATCGCACCGTCGATCCTGATCATGATGACGTCGTTCACGCGCATCGTGGTCGTGCTGTCGCTGCTGCGCACCGCGATGGGCACGGCGACCGCTCCGCCGAACTCGGTGATCATCGCGCTGGCGATGTTCCTTACCTTCTTCGTGATGGGACCGGTGTTGCAGAAATCCTACGACGAGGGCATCCGCCCGCTCGTCGCGAATCAGCTCAGCGTCGAGGACGCGCTTCAGCGCGCCTCCGTCCCCCTGCGCGGCTTCATGCAGAAGAACGTACGCGAGAAGGACCTCAAGCTGTTCCTGGATCTCTCCGGCGAGCCGCCACCCGCCACCCCCGACGAACTCGGCTTACGCATCCTGGTCCCCGCCTTCATGATCTCCGAGCTAAAGCGCGCCTTCGAGATCGGATTCCTGCTGTTCCTCCCCTTCCTGATCATCGACCTCGTCGTCGCCTCGGTACTGATGTCGATGGGCATGATGATGCTGCCGCCGGCAACCATCTCGCTGCCGTTCAAGCTGATCTTCTTCGTGCTGGTCGACGGCTGGTCGCTGGTAGCGGGAAGCCTTGTGCAGAGCTACGGGGGGTAATCTCCACCGCTGTCATGCCCGCGAAGGTTGCCGCCTCGCGCGGCAGCTGTCGAGAGGCGAGAGGTAGCAGGACTCCTACCGCGTCATCTTGATCTGCCGCACGACGGGGATCGTGGGCAGCGAACCGGTGTGGTCGGACTCGTCCTTGGCCTGCGGCGAGGCCGGCGCGCGGGCGGTGGCGTCGGGGAAGCGCTGCTTCATCTCGCGCAGGAAGCCGTCGAGCGTGTCGACGCTGGCAGCCAGCTTGGCGATCTCGGCGAATTCGGCGCTGGAGGCGCCGGACGGCTTGCTCGCGATGTCGAAGGCGAGCCGATCGGCACTCTCGCTCATCAGCGGCGCGTATTTCTCGCGGAAGCGCGACACGCCGATCGAGTCGTCAGCCAGCGCATAACCGACCGCAGCGCGAATGATGTCGCTTTTCTCCACCGTGTTGAGCGGCTTGAAGTCACGGAAACGCTCGCCGTAATAGAGCTCGATCTGCTCGGCGGATTCACGCCAGCGCCGCGCGGCCCAGAAGATGTCGGAGCGCAAGCGCAGCACTTCGCGTCCCGAGACGTTGGAGACGATGTCGAGCGCGAGATCGTGGCGGCCGACGTCGCTCTGCGCGCGCGCCTCCAGCAGCAGGCGCTGCTGCCGGAGCTCGCCGGAGAGGTCGCTGATGCGGCTCGCGCGCAGCGCCGTAATCGCCATGTCGGGTCTGCGGTTGGCGAGATAGATCATGGAGAGGCGCGCGGCAACTTGTGCACGCGCCGCGCCTTCGAGGCGGTGGTCGACCTGGTATTGCAGGAGCTCGGCGGCCTGGTCGAGCAGATCGATCGAGGCGAGCCGGTCGGCGAGGCGTCGGATCAGTTCGTCGCCGCGGCGGCCGATCGGCGTCAGCTCGCGGAACTCGTAGAACATCCCGAGCGCTTCGACCGGCGGCAGCTCGT
Source organism: Bradyrhizobium sp. 132 (assembly GCF_023074185.1). Lineage (GTDB taxonomy): Bacteria > Pseudomonadota > Alphaproteobacteria > Rhizobiales > Xanthobacteraceae > Bradyrhizobium. The sequence continues at coordinate 35,251 of NZ_JADPKY010000159.1, forward strand.
CGCCTTTTGGCCCCAGGAAGATCTGCGTGAACAGGTCGGAGGCGAGGTCCTGCGCCTGCCGCGAGGCTTCCGCGTTCGGCTGCAGCTTCGTCGCGGTACGCGCCGCGGTGAGCGCGTCCCGGTAGCGCCCGTTCTCCGAATAGATCTGCGACAGCATCTGAAGCGTCTTGACCTCGATGGAGTCGCCGCGCCAGGTCATCGAGAGCGTCTCGAGCTCGCGCAGCGCGTCCTCCTTGCTGATCTCGTCGCGCTTCTGTCGCAGCGCGACCTCGAGCTGCTTGGCCTCGGCCGCGGCCGGCCGGTCGGTCGAGCCGACTGCGAACTTGTAGTCGTCGAGCGCGTCCTTGTCGTGGCCGAGCGCCTCGGCGAGCCGGCCGCGCAGCACGGCGAAGCCGGGAGCGGCCTCGGGCGGGACGCCGACCACCTCGAGCTCGCTGCGGCGCTTGGAGGCGCCGGCATAGTCCTTCACCTCGAGCGAAGCGCGCATCGCCTCCATCGTCACGATGCGCTGGATGTCGAGCGGCAGCGAGGCGATGGCGAATTCGACGTTCTTGAATTTCTCGCGCGCATCGGCCCATTTGCCCTGACGCGCATAGGCGAGCGCCTTCCAGAGCTGGGAATCGTGGCTGTTGCCGATGACGGGGTTGGCGAGGTCCTTGAGGCCCTGCGCCGGCCTGCCGATCAGGATGCTTGCGACCGCATGCATGATCAGCGCACCGCTCTCCTCCTTGTTGAGAGGATCAGCCAGCATCAATTCGGTGACGGCCTTGGCCTCGTGATACATCGCGCGCGACATGTAGAATTGCGCGAGGTCGAGCCGCGGCAGCGAACGCAGCGCCGGTTCGACGATGGAGATCGCCGTGATCAGGTCGTTCTGGCGCGCTATGAAGTTTTCCGACTGGCCCTTGCGCCAGCCTTCGGGGTTGAAGATCGGCCGCACTGCGGTCGGGGCGCGCTCGGCCGAGATGTCGACCGGCGACAGCGTCAGCCCGCCCTTCTTGCCGAGGATGACCTTGTCCGCGCCGACCTCGACGGCGACCTCGTCGGAATTCGGCCGGATCGCGATGCCGTGCGCGGATTCCAGCAACGCGAGATCGACCAGGTCCTGCCGCTTGATGAAGCCGCGCACCGGACGTTGCGCGGTGACGACATAGAGCGTGTCGCCGGCGTCGGGATCGATGAGCTTGTGCAGAAGGCCCGGATTGGCGAAGGGGATCGCGATGTTGGCAAGCGCGGGGTCGGTGATGTTGCGCGACATCATCAGCGGCAGCGGCGTCGCCTGGATCTTGTCGGCGAGGGTCAGGAGCCAGTTGGTCTCCTTGCCGACCTCCTCGCTCGTCAGCGAATAGACCAGCGGCCGGGTGAGACGGATACGCACCGCCTGTCCCTTGTCGAGCGGGATGCGGCCGACGTCGCCGATCATCGCACCGCCCTTGGTGCGGATCGCTTCGACGTCGATCGGCTTCGGCGTATCGAACACCAGCCAGACGGTGTCGCCACGTCGGAACGCCGCCGCAGGCGTTGCGACCTGAAGCGGGAAAGTCACGCGCAGGCCGTCGCTGTCGCGGCGGGCATCGACGCTGGCAACAGTGGGCTGCGGCGCGGCAGGCGCCTCTGCCGGCGCAGCCTTGACGGCTTCCTTGACCGGATCCTTCGCAGTCTCCTTGGCGGCTTCCTTCACAACCTCTTTGGGCGCTTCGGCCATGACGGGCTTGGCAGGCGCAGCGTGCTCCGCTTCGGCCGCGGGAGCCGGCGCCGATTTCGGCGCTTCAACGGGCGGCATGGCGGCCGGCGCTTCCGGCTTCACCTCGGGCTTGACATCGATCTTGGCTTCGCGCGCGATCACCTCGGACGTCGGCGGTGCAATCTCGCGATGGGCGTCCTTCGGCTTCTCGGCCGCCGGCTTTTCGGGCGCAGGCGCAGGTCCGTGGGCGGCGGGCTTGGCCTGCGCGATCGCGGCCTCGGCCGTCGCGGCGATCTTGCCCTTGTCCGGCTGGAAGGAAATGTCGACGACGTAGTTCTTGTCGTCGCGAAATGAATGCACGTCGGAATCGCCGATCAGCGCGATCTCGACACTGGTCTGGTCGATGTCGGCCTTCTGCTTGATCGAGGCGACGTTCGGCGGCGCTGCGACGACCGCGTCCGCCAGATCAAAATTGAGGTTGGCGTTGAAGGCGAGCGTCAGCTTCTGCTCGTTGAGCACGGAGGACACGCCGACGCCGTCGGGCATCTCGAACACGAAGCGGACGAAGGTCGGCTGCACCGAGGCGCGCACGCGGATCTGCGGACGCTTCTTGCTCTCGGCCGCGGCGCGCTGAGCGCGCAGGGCCCGTTCGGCGACGCGCGCGCGCTCGGCGAGTTCCTTGACCACGTCCATGGGCAGGCTCGGCGGCGGTCCCTTCCAACCCTCCGGCAAGAGGTCGATGAAGGTGCGTTCGCCGGCATTCATGGTGTTGACGGTGACGCGCCGCGCCAGCGACAGGCGGATGGCGCCGCCGTCGGGATCGCGGCGGGCGGAGTTGACGTAGTCGGGCGCGCCTTCCGGGACGCGATCGACGGGAACATCGACCGTCCGGTCGAAGCGGATAACGAGAATGGAACCGGCCGTCGTCACCTCGGAGGAGACGTCCTCGCCGAGCTTGATCACGAGACGGGCAAAGCCGTCCGCGGCCGAGAAAGCCGCCTCGCCCCTGACCACATCGGCCGCCCGGGACGGTGCGTTGAAGCCGATCAGGAGGCTTGCTGCCAGTAGCGGCGCCACCCGGACGTGACGCGACAGCCCCCGCGCCAAAGCGCGGGCTCGCGACACAAATCCAGCGGCAGCCTCTCGCGCCATTGGCAGTATTTCTTCCGATTCGACGGTCCATGCCGGCACTGGCGCCGGCCCGTGCCGTCGACTGTAGGTTTTGCCAATTAAGGACTTGTTAATGCTGTAATGACGACTGATCCGGCGCAGCGTGTCGCGACGCCCTGGATGCGGGCTGAAGCGTTCGCCCTTGCGAATTTGGAGAGCAAGTGGTTAGGGAGGTGTTAACATCCGGCCGACGCCCGCACCTCGAGGCCCGCGATTGGCGTCGACCGGCGACGCCAATCACGCCTTCAGTGTTGCTTTCCCGCGCAATCCGGCGCCGAGGAGTGCTCCCGCTCGAGACAAGCGTCATCAGAGTCGTCTTCTTCCTCTTGCGGCGGCCATGCATGCTGATGGTCTAGCGCGGACGTCCATGCGAACGTCATTGCTGCGATGAGCAGCCGATTGACGGCTTCGATTGCGCGTTCTGCTACGGACGAGTAATTCATAGCTTCCTCCCGCGCTGCTGATTGCGAATGGCGGAAGCCTAGGACGAACGCTTCAGCGCCACTGTACCCCACTTCACATTTGTACGCGTCAACTCATCGCAGCCTCAGAAGATGCCGCTTGCTTCGGCTGCATCCGCAACGCGAGTCGCATCGCTCCGTGCGGCAAGGAAGTCAACTCGCGGCGATCACCCCCACTCCCAGGCGTGTTTGATCTGGGTGTTTGGTTGCCGATTATGCGCGCACAACCCCAAAGGTGTTGCGGTCCATCAACGACTCTGAATCAATGTGATCACGGCGATGCGAATTCGATTGGTCGACTTTTGGGGGCAATCAATGAGCGGAGAAGCCAACTGCATTGTATGCAGCCGGACAAGAACGGTCGTAGCCGTCTTTCCAATCGCGCGGGGCTATGCCCTCAAGGTATACGAGTGCTCCTGCTGCCACAGCACCTTGCATCTCGTGACTCGAATGACAAAGGCTGCGCTGATCAAGCAGCACTGCGAGACCCTCCTTCCCGTCGAGAAACCGTTGAGCTCGGCCGGTCGCAGGGTTCAACAGCGGCACGCAAGCTAGACACGCAGGGCGTCTAGCTGCGCGCTGGCCGAACGGCCGCGCGAGGACGCGCAGGTTGCAGCGGTGTGCCGCGCCTCTCGAGCCCTCAATTCGGCTTTTGCGTCGGCTTGCCGTCGATCTTGGGCAGATCGCCGGCCGAGGCGGACTGATCGCCGCCGCCATTGGCCCGGCGGGCCATCTCGACGGTCAGCCGCTCGGCGGCCTCTGGCGACATCAGTCCCATGATGTCCGACATCTTTCGGGGCGCGATCTGCGAGGCGATCTCGATCAGCACGCCCATCTCCAGGCGGTCGAACACGCGCGCGGCATCCTTGGGCTTCATGCCCTCATACATGGTCACGAGGCCCTTCATGCGCTGGGCTTCGGCGGCCTTCTGCTCGGCCTGGGTCGCGGAGATGCGGGTTTCCACCGCCTTCATCTCCTCGACCTTGTTTTCGATGCGCTTCTCGGCGGATTTCAACAGGCTCTCGCGGATGTCGATCTCGCGCTGGCGGGCCTCGATCTCCTGGCGGCGCGACTGCAAGCGTTCCAGGATTGCGCGCTCCGAGGCCGAGATCTGCGGCTGGGCTTCCTCCACCTTGACCACGGTACCTTCGGGCTTGGTCTCGGGCGCGGCCGGCTTCGGCGCGCCGTGGGTCGAGCCTGTAATGTCGGGGTCCTCGCGGCTGCTCGGAAAGTTCAGATTCTCCTGCGCCCAGGATTTTTTGACCTGGTTCGGCTTGTAGTCGAAGACATAGCCGCCATTGAGCACGAGGCCCGCCACCTTCAGCGTGGCGAGGCCAGCGACGGCAACCAGCACGATCGGGATGACGCGGATGTTGCGAAAGGACTTCATACCCTGACTTTATGCGGCAAGACCGTTGGACCGTCGGCGCTCGGAGAAGGCTTCGGCCGCAGCCGCCACCGCCTTCGCCGACGAGGGCTTGGCTGCGGGCGCGGCGACCATATCCGGGTTCGTCATGGGACGCGCGGCGATCGCGATCTTGGACAGGCGCCGTACCACGTTGTCGGCTTCACCGAGCTGCTTGTAGAGCTGTTCGGACATCTGCGTCGCCGCCACAAGCTGGCTGCCGAGATTCTCGTTGACGTCGCGCACGGCGAGCTTCAGCCCGCCGATCGCGCGCTCGGCGATCTCGGTTGCGGTGATCAGCTCGCCGATGACCGCCTTCAGCGAATGCTCGTCCGCCTTCAGCCGCGTCAGCCGCTTGTTGAGCATCACGCAGTAGAAGATGGTCAGCATCAGCAGGATAGCCACCAGCGTCTCGATCGCCATTCCCAGGGAGTGGTTCATGGGGCCTCCATCATCTTGTTCTGCTCGTCGACCTTTTCGAACATCGCAAGTGTCGTACTTGGCTTGCGCAGGGGTTTCGTCACCCGAATCGCGACGCGATCGCCGACCCGGCCCATGCGTCCTTCGGTGATCGTGACGTCGCCGCAGCGAACAGTGACATTGGCATCCGCGCGCATGTCCAGCGGCAGCGTGTCGCCGACCTTCAGCCGCATCAGCTGCTTGAGCGGAATGTCGGCTTCGTAGAGCACGGCGTCGACGGAGATCTCGGCCTGGACGATCTCGGTGGCGAAATGGCCTTCCCAGACCTGGTCGCGGCCGAATTTTTCGCCCATGAACATCTGGAGCAGGACGCCCCGGATCGGCTCGATGGTCGCGTAGGGCAGCAAGAGCTCGATGTTGCCGCCGCGATCTTCCATGTCGATGCGCAGGCGCACCAGGATCGCGGCGTTGGCAGGCCGGCTGATCGCGGCGAAACGCGGATTGGTCTCGAGCCGGTCGATCGTGAAGGTCACCGGCGACAGCGGCCGGAACGCCTGTTCGGCATCGGCCATGACCACCTCGACCAGCCGCTTGACCAACTCTGTCTCGATCGTGGTGTAGGGCCGGCCCTCGATGCGGAGCTGGCTCGAGCCGCGGCGGCCGCCGAGCAGCACGTCGATCATCGAGTAGATCAGGCTGGAATCGACCACCGCCATGCCGAAATTGTCCCACTCCTCGGCCTTGAAGACGGTGAGGACGGCCGGCAGCGGGATCGAGTTCATGTAGTCGCCGAAGCGCACCGAGGTGATGCGGTCGAGCGAGACTTCGACGTTGTCGGAGGTGAAATTGCGCAAGGATGTCGTCAGCAACCGCACCAGGCGGTCGAAGACGATTTCGAGCATCGGCAGACGCTCGTAGGAGACCATCGCCGAATCGATGATGGCGCGAATGCCGGAATGGTCGTCGAGTGTGACGTCGCCGGCCGTGAAGCCGAGGAGGTTGTCGATCTCCTCCTGCGACAGCACCCGCTCGCCGGAATTCTTGCCGGCGCCGAGATCGCGGCTGCCGTCCTCGACCATGGCCGCCCATTGCAGGGCCATGGTCTCGGATAGTTCGTTTTCGGCAGCAGCCTTCGCGGCCTCGGCGGGATCCTCGGAATCGAGCGAGGCCTCCCATTGGGCGGCAATTGCATCCTGGTCGGGTTGGTCGGTGCCTGCCATGATCCCTAGACCGTCATGCTCACTGGATCACGACTTCCTTGAACAGCACCGCGCTGACCTGGACCGGGGCTACCGCCGCGTTGACGCGCTTGGTCAGCTCTTCCTTGAGACGGAAGACGCCGGCGGAGCCATTGAGGTCGGAGGAGCGCAGCTCGCGCACATAGGTCTGGAAGATGTCGGTGATGCGCGGCATCGTCGGCTTGATCGCCTCGATCTGCTTCTCTTCCTTCAGCTCCAGCACGATCTTGAGCTTCAGATATTGCACTCGCTCGCCCGGCGCACCGGCGAGGTTGACCATGATGTCGGGAACGTCGACGAAAGCCGGCGGCTTCGGCGGGGGCGCCGCCTCGGCGTGATGCTCGTCGTCGCCGTGACGGAAAAAGAAGAACCAGGTCGCGGCACCGCCGCCGAGGACCGCGAGCAGGCCTACGGCCATGACGATGATCTTGAGCTTGTTCTTCGGTGGAGCGGCTTCCGCGCCTGAGCCGCCTTCCGCTTCATTCTCTGCCATGGTCGCCGCGCTCGTTCATTTCTCAAAGGATCGAAAGAGCGAAGCTCCTGGCAGACAGTGACGCGATACAAATGCCCCAGCGCAGTGCGCTCCTCTTATGTGCAAACGCTACGGTAATAATGGTTAACGGAACCTTTCGATTGGGATCCCACTAGGAAAAATCTGCCGGGCAAACATGGCTAACAGTTCCTTTCTGCCGCCTCCCCGCGCCCTCAGAAAATAGATAAACGATTGAATTTACGTAATTTTCCCGGTTGGCACGACTTTCGCTAAGAAAGGGCCGAGACCTAAGGTTTGGGAGAACCCGAGGTCTCGTTCACGGGATCGGCCAAGGCGCTTGGCAGAGCGAGCTGGCGGATCTCACTCAGGGGAGATTTCCGATGCAGAACGCGCTTCTGATCGGCTTGTCACGGCAGATGACGTTGGAACGGCAGATGGATGTCGTCGCCAACAACGTCGCCAACGCCAATACCAACGGCTTCAAGGCCGACCATTCGTTGTTCGAGGAGTATCTCAACTCGAACGCGCGTGAGGACAATTTCGCCGGCTCCGACCGCCGGGTCTCCTATGTGCAGGACCGCGGCACCTTCCGCGACGTCAGCCAGGGGCCGATGGAGCCGACCAAGAATCCGCTCGACATGGCGATCAGCGGCGACGCCTATTTCGCGGTGCAGGCCAATGGCGCCGAGCGCTACACCCGCGACGGCAAATTCTCGCTCAACAGCACCGGCCAGCTCGTCACCTCCGACGGCAACCTCGTGCTCGGCACCGGCGGCCCGATCACCTTCCAGCCGACCGACCACGACATCAACGTCGCCCCCGACGGCACCGTCACCGTGCTTGAGGGCACGGCCAAGAACGACTCGATCCGCGGCAAGATCCGCATGGCCGCGTTCGACGACCCGGCCAAGCTGACCAAGCTCGGCGCCAACCTTTACAGCGCCGGCTCCGCGACCGCGCAGGCCGACACCAAGTCGACCGTGCAGCAGGGCTACGTCGAGAAGTCGAACGTGAACTCGGTCGGTGAGATGAGCCGCATGGTCGAAGTCATGCGCAGCTACACCGCCATCGCCAACCTGCTCCAGCAGCAGAGTGACATGCACAAATCGGCGATCGAGAAACTCGCCGACGTTCCGGCTTGATTGAGGGAGAACTGACATGCAGGCGCTTCACACCGCAGCGACCGGAATGGCGGCACAGGAACTCAACGTTCAGGTGATCTCCAACAACATCGCGAACTTGCGCACCACCGGCTTCAAGAAGCAGACCGCGGCGTTCCAGGACCTGATCTACGAACACGTCCGCCGCGTCGGCGCCCAGTCGTCCGACCAGGGCACCATCCTGCCGGTCGGCGTCGACATCGGCGGCGGCGTCAAGACCGTCGGTACGCCGCGCAGCATGACCCAGGGCACGCTGTCGCAGACCGGCAACGACCTCGACATGGCCATCACGGGCGAAGGTTTCTTCAAGATCCTGATGCCCGACGGCAGCTACCAGTACACCCGCGACGGCACCTTCCAGATGGACAATCAGGGGCGCATCGTCACCGCGCAGGGTAACCCGGTGCAGCCGACGATCACGATCCCGAACAACGCCTCGGGCCTCACCATCAACGTGCAGGGCCAGGTCTCGGTGACGCTGCCGGGTTCGTCGACGTCGGCGGTCCAGGGCCAGATCGGCCTGACCCGATTCATCAACAAGGCGGGCCTCCAGCCGGTCGGCAACAATCAGTTCACCGAGACGCCCTCCTCCGGCCCGCCGCAGGACGGCACGGCGACGGCCGAGGGTTTCGGCAACATCACCCAGAGCAGCCTCGAGCAGGCCAATGTCGACGTCGTCTCGGAAATGAGCGACCTGATCGCCGCCCAGCGCGCCTACGAGATGAACGCCAAGGTGATCAGCGCCGCCGACCAGATGATGCAATCGACCACGGCGCTGTTCCGCTGAGGTGATGACCATGATCCGCACCACCCTCGCCACGATCTCCGCTCTCCTCGTGCTGGCGCTGCCTGCACGGGCCGCCGACGATTTCATCGCAACGCCGACGCTGCGCGCGGGCATCTCCGTGACCTCGGACGTGGTGCGGGTCGGCGATCTCATCGACAATGCCGGATCCGCCGCGCTGATCCCGGTCTACCGCTCGCCCGATCTCGGCACCACCGGCGCGCTGCCGGTTGCCCACGTCCTGAGCGTGCTCCGTGCAAAGCAGGTGATCGGCGTGATGACCGGCGACATCAAGGAGGTCCAGGTTACCCGTCTCGCCCGCACGCTGGTGAACAAGGACCTCGAAACCGCGGTCGCCTCGGCGCTCGAGCGCCGCTTCGGACTTGGCGATGCCGCCAACATCACCGTGACGTTCGACCGCGGTGTCGCCGACATGCGGCTGGATGCCTCTAACACCGGCGCGCTGCAGCCGGTCGCAACCCGCTATGACGCCCGCAGCGGCCGCTTCGACATCGCCTTCGAGATCAACAACGACAACAATCCGGCGCCGACCAAGCTGCGCTTTACCGGCAATGCGATCGAAACGGTGGAAGTGGCCGTGCTGACGCGCGACATCGACCGCGCCGATCTCCTGAAGTCCTCCGACGTCGCCGTGGAACGCCGGCCGAAGGCCGAAGTCACCGGTGAGGCCGCCTCGCGCGATCGGACGCTCGGCATGCAGCTCCGCCGACCGATGCGGGCGGGGATGCCGATCCGCGTCGCCGACATCGTCAAGCCGGAATTCGTGCAGCGCGACCAGAACGTCACCGTCATCTACCAGGTCCCCGGGATCTACCTCACCACGCGCGGCAAGGCGATCGAGAGCGGCGCCGAGGGCGACATCATCAGCGTGCTCAACCTGCAGACCAAGCGCACGCTCACAGGCGTGGTCACCGCCCGCGGCCAGGTGACGGTCCAGGGCGCCAGCCAGGCCGCGCCGATGCCGGCCGCGGTCGAGCAGACCTCATCGCTCAAGCGTGACGAAACGCCCGCCCCCGCCCCCACGGCCGCAGCCCTCGCCCAGAGCCTGATCCAGACCCCGGCGTCCCCGGCCCAGATCGCACAAGCCCAGATCCCGCCAGTTCGCGTCTCGCAAGCTCCAGCCAAGTCAGAGTAAGTCATGTCCAGTTTCAGTTCGGCTTCCCGTCCTCGTCGCATCGCGATTACTGCCCTGCTGCTGGCGACTTGCGCGCTGGCGAGCGGCTGCTCCTCGATCGACCGCCTGTCGCAGATCGGCGAGCAGCCGAAGCTGGCGGCGATCGAAAATCCGACGACGCAGCCCGGCTACAAGCCGGTGCAGATGCCGATGCCGAAGCCGGAAGTCGCCTCCTACAATCCGAACTCGCTGTGGCGCAACGGCAGCCGAGCCTTCTTCAAAGACCAGCGCGCGACCCATGTCGGCGACCTCCTGACCGTGACCGTGAACATCACCGACAAGGCCAACCTCTCCAACGAGACCCAGCGCAGCCGCACCTCCAAGGAAGACTCGGGAATTACCGATTTTATCGGCAGCCAGACGGTCACGCAGCCACTCAAGATCCTGCCGGGTCGGCTTCTCACCACCGACTCGACATCCTCCGCCGATGGCAAGGGCTCGGTCAACCGCCAGGAAGCATTGCAGACCAACGTCGCAGCGGTCGTCACCCAGGTGCTGCCGAACGGCAATCTCGTGGTCGAAGGCAAGCAGGAGATCCGCGTCAACTACGAGATTCGCGAGCTCATCGTCGCCGGCATCGTCCGCCCCGAAGACATCCAGAGCGACAACACCATCGATTCCAGCAAGATCGCGCAGGCCCGCATCGCATACGGCGGCCGCGGCCAGATCATGGACGTGCAGCAACCACGCTACGGCCAACAAGTCATGGACGTGCTGCTGCCCTTCTAGTCTTCTCCCGAGCTCCCACATCGTGTTCGCGGACCTAGGCGCGAACGACGATGTACGACGCGGCCCTCGCTAGCTCCCCTGGCGAGGGCCGCATGTATTTTGGCGACGGCGTCGGCTGCAAGAAGCAAGTCAGAGGCGAGAAATTGTAGCGACACCGCTGCCCCAAACTCCGTCATTGTGGGCGCGGCGAAGCAATTCGGAGCGTCCGCGGAAAGATTCTGGATTGCTTTCGTCGCGAAGGGCTCCTCGCAACGATGGAGGCGAGAGCGTGCACATCACGCCACATCCATGACTGCGCGTATCTCCAGATGCACGCCGGTCTCCTCCTGAAGCGCGCGGATCACCGCCACCAAGTTGCCCATTGTTGGGTTTCCGCCCGGCCCGAACATCCGCATCAGACTCTTCTGCGGACGATCAAGCACCTCGCTCAATCGTTCGAAACCGATAGTGGCATTGATGTAAGTCCGCAGCGCGGTGCGACCGTAATCGGTGTCCCCCTGCAACAGGGTCTGCATCGCCTCCTGAAACAGCGCCTCGCGGAAAGTTGGATCGCGCTCTGCCCGCGCGCGAATGGTCTCTTGAAAACTGTGGGTCAACGGCATCGGGTCATCCCTCATTGCGCTTTCGCACCTTGTAGTCACGCCATCGACGAAGCGCGACGCTGATATCGCTCTGTTGCCTCTGCTTGGTGCCGCCACCCAGGAGGATCACCAGCACGCTGCCGTCCCACCCGAAATAGACCCGGTAGCCGGCGGTTGATCTTCAGTTCGGCCGCGCCCTCACCGATCGACTTGACGTTCGAGGTATTTCCATCGGCAAGTCGTCCAATTGCAACGGCGACAGCTGCGGCGGCCTGCGCATCGAGCCGGTCATACCATCCCGAAACGGGATACGACCGTCGATGCTGTATTCCGCGATCTCGATTTTTGGTACCATATTCGTTACCAATTTTCTATTTCAGAATTTTCGGATTTTAGAAATTTATTGTTGACGCGCTCCGATCGCTTCATTATGTTCCCTCTTTGTTCCTTCTCACAAGAGGGCGTCTCGCGACCGTCACGAAACGAGGGATGGAATGCAGTGGACGCGACGGCGTCGGGCGCGAAGAGCTTTGCAGGGCGGGAATCCTTCGATGGTATTCCGTGAGCAGAACCTCTCGCGTGACGACACGACGCTGACGGCGTCCCGGTTCGGCTTCGATGGTGAGCGCACGCCAGCCGTCGATGATGCGAGCGGGGATGCGCGCGGACGGAGAAGTCGTGTGGTCCTGACGCCCGGGGTCTGTGCGTCAAGTCTTGTAGTGATGTGTGCTGTCCGACCGGGCACGCGCATCAGCCATCTGCATGGCGACGGGGGCAATAGTGCATCGCTCCCCGGGGAGAGCACGAAGGACACCGTTAAAACCATTCGCGCAGGGAAGGCCGGGATGTCCCGGCGTCACCTGTGATCCACCCGTGCGCGTTTGATCCGCACACGGGATTGCGGGTGCCAGCCGGCGCCCGGCCTTCCCTGCACCTTCTTGATCTTCAGGAGGGCGAGACGATTGCAAAACTTGGGCGGAAGATGCCGCGAGGATGTGGTGGTGCGTCCGCAATTGCGATGTAAATTGAAAGAACGAAATCGTGCCCCAACCTCCGTCATTGCGAGCGCAGCGAAAGCAATCCAGACTGCCGCCGCGGAAAGATTCTGGATTGCCTCGTCGCGACGGGTTCCTCGCAATGACGGCGGAGACGTCACGTAAACTCCGCCTCGACCGTCCCCAGCCCATCCAGCTCCATCCGCACCTTGTCGCCGGCCTTCAGCCACAGCGTCTTCACCAGGCTCCCCGTCAGCACGAGCTGTCCTGCGTGCAAGCCCTTGCCCTCGGCGGCGAGATGGTTGGCGAGCCAGGCGAGTGCGTTGTGGGGATGGCCGAGCACGTCGGCGCCGGTGCCGTGGCTGACCTCCTCACCGTTGACGATGGCGCGGCCCTTGACCGATCTCAGGTCCGGCACGGACGAGCGCGGCACCCTCTCACCCAGCACGCAGCCGGCGGCGAAGAAATCGTCGGCGATCAAGGTCGGCGCGCCCATCGTCTCCCACTTCACATAGCGGTCGTCGACGATCTCGATCGCGGGATGATAGGCCTCGACGGCCTCGCCGACCCATTCGGCCGTGAACGGCGCCTCGCCGGCGGCAAGATTGCGCTTGAGCCGCACGGCGATCTCGCATTCGACGCCGACCCGGACATAGTCGGCAGCCGCAAGCTGCACGCCGCTGTCGTGCACGCCCTTCTTGAACACGCCGCCACCGCAAGGGTGCGGAATGCCGATATAATCCTGCATCACCTGGCTGGTGCAGCCGATCTTGTAACCGATGAGAGGGCCGACATGCGGCAGCAGCAGATCGTGCAGCGCGCGCTGGACCTGATAGCCCTCGGCTTCATCGGCCGGAGGAACTTCGAGCGCCGCGAGCGGCGCGTGGTTGCGGCGCGCGAGCGCAATCGCCTTTGCGGCCTTGAGAATATTGTCCATTGGCGCCGCCTCCCACGCTACGCAATCGAGGGCGGCACTTCAGCATCCCCGCCGGGGTGTGACAAGCGCGGGGCCGCACGGCAGCACGTCATTGCCAGCCCAAGCTGGATAAGCTGCGGACGCAGATCGGCCACATCACATGGGACAGCCTCATGGCCTGCTGCCAGCGTTTAAGGAAATATTGAACTGGTCCAGGCTTTATGGGGAAGCGCACCTTTTAGGGGCGCAACAGGCCTGATTGCAGCGACGCGTGAAGCTGCTGGATCGGTGTCTCAGCATTCGAGTCGATGTCGTTGACGCGACTCGCGAAACCTCCCGCACCCGAAGTGAAGGCTGTTGCTCATCCGAACTCACGTGAGCTCGGAGGAGTTAAGTCCAGCCCATTGATTACGATTCACTTTTCGCGATTGCGCTCGCGCGCCGCGGGGTTGCAAGCGACAGGCAAAATGCTAATCACGGCGCGAAACTGCGCTTTGCATCCAAAAAACAAAGAGCCGCATCTCTGCGGCTCAGGCTCTATTCGTCGCGATAGACCTTCTCGCGTTTCTCGTGGCGCTCCTGCGCTTCCACCGAGAGCGTCGCGATCGGCCGGGCCTCGAGCCGCTTCAACGAGATCGGCTCCCCCGTGTCCTCGCAATAGCCGTAGGTGTTGTCCTCGATACGCTGGAGCGCGGCATCGATCTTGGCGATCAACTTGCGCTGGCGGTCGCGGGCACGGAGTTCGATGGCGCGGTCGGTTTCGGACGACGCCCGATCGGCGAGATCGGGGTGGTTCACGTTCTCCTCCTGCAGGGCTTGCAGGGTGAGCTTGGACTCTTTGAGGATCTCATCCTTCCAGGCGAGGAGCTTCAAACGGAAGTACTCCTTCTGCCTGTCGTTCATGAAAGGCTCTTTTTCGGTCGGTCGGTAGTTTTTCAACTTTTCCAAGGGCGGCCTATCTGTCTAAGCAACGACTCGCAAACGGAACGGAGTCCGCTGAGCGGGGCGTTATATAGCGGCCTCATGTGACAGACAATGTTTCCCTGATCGCCCGATTGGCGCTCCCAAGCCCTTGCACAGGAAGGTTTATCCTACAGGAAGGTTTATCCTGGAGGGCCCCGGGGGCGGCCGAAGGCCTAGTAGCCGACCGTGAAACGCTGCTTCACATGGGCCGGCCGTTCGATCTCGTCGGCGAGCGCGATGGCGTAGTCAGCGAAGGTGATCCAGCTCTTCCCGTTCGCATCTGCGAGAAGCTGATCGGTCCCAAGCCGGAACTTGCCGGTGCGCTCCCCCTCGATGAACAGGGCCGATGGCGAGATGAAGGTCCAGTTCAGCTCTTTTTCCTGCCGCAGCAGGTCGAGAAAAGCCGAACCCGCCTCAGCCTCAGCCTTGTACTGAGCCGGAAAACCGGGAGTTGTAACCAGTTTGACGCCCGGAGCGACCTCAAGGCTGCCGGCCCCGCCGACCACGAGGTAACGACCGACCTTGGAATCCTTTGCCGCGCCGATCAGCTTGAGCGCGTCGCTGGCCAGAAAGTGCACGGAACTCACGGCGACGTCGTGCCCAACCCACAGCTTGGCAAGACCGGACCGGTCGAGGACGTCCCCCTTGGTGGGCGTGACGTTCGGCAGGACCGCGATCTTCTCGGGGTTGCGGGCGATGGCCGTGACCGCGTGGCCGCGGCGCGACAGTTCCTTGGTGATCTCCGACCCGGTCCGGCCCGAGGCGCCGGCAACTGCGATCTTCATGAAAGGCTCCTTTGCTTCTGTGGTAACTACCGGTGACTAGATATCATAAAGAATGCTGGTGTTAAGAGAGCACCTTGTGCTTACCTGCTTACGCAGGAGTAACCGGCGGCGGCCGGCAAATGAGCGGAATGGATCGTGAGGACCCGACGATGAAGCCGGACGTCTATGCAGCGAACTGCCCCACGCGACAGATCCTCGACCGCGTCGGCGACAAATGGGCGGTGCTGATCCTGCTACTGCTGCGCGAGGAGCCGATGCGCTTCAATCAGTTGCGCCGCACGATTGAAGGCATTTCGCAGAAGATGCTGAGCCAGGTTCTCAAGTCGCTCGATCGCGACGGATTGATCAAGCGTCACGCCATCGCAACCGTGCCGGTGACCGTGGAATACTCGATCACGCAGCTCGGCGTGACGCTCGCAGCTGCGGTCGATCCGCTCCGAGATTGGGCCGAGCAGAATCTGAAAGACGTGCTCGCCGCCCAGCGCCGCTACGACGCGCAGAAGGATGAAGCGGCGTAAGACGCTACGCCTGCCCGGCCTTGGCGAGTTCGACCTCGACGCGCAGCTCGATCTCGGACAGCACCGAGTCCAGACCAGGATCGCCGGAAGACGATTTCAGGTTCGCCGCAGCGTCACGCAGCCGCATCACGGTCGACGCATCGAGTTTGCCGGAGAGGAGCCCCATCTTGAGATCGTCGAGCACGTCGAGCGCGGTCTTGCCGCGCGTGACCGAGCGCTTGCGACGCTCGACGGGGTTCTCTTCGATGCCTTGCAGCGCGAGCAGCCCGTCGATGTTGGCGGCGGCCTTCGGTGCGGCAGCGCCCCGCGTCTCCTGCGCCGACGAGGTGTCGGGCAGCACGAAGGTGCCGGAGCTCGTCCGCCTGGCCTGGCTGGCCGGCGTTCCAAGCGTGGTGCCGTTCGGTCCGTAGATGCGCATCGGAAGCAATCCGGGTGATCGATGCGCCACATTCGCCGTTTTATGGTTAACGGCCCGTAAACAGCCCGGCAAAATCTGCCGACAGGCGGCAGTTTCGCTCCTCAGGGACAACACCGGCTGAGACCGCTCGAAACAGATTTACTCAACCTGTTCAGCCACCTACCCCCGCTGCTCCGAGTTGGCACAGCGCTCGCAAGGACAGCGTCGGACCAGCTCGTCATGGGAGTGTCGTGAGGATCCGTCGATTTGAGGAGCCTCGGGGAGCAGAGGATGCCAAGCGTTCGTTGGGTGAGGATTGTTGGGGTGGCCTGCGCCGCGCTGTCAGCGCTGGCGCTCTCGGTCACGTCTGCAAGCGCGACATCGCGCATCAAAGATCTCGCCAACATCGAAGGCGTGCGGCAGAACCAGCTCATCGGCTACGGCCTCGTCGTCGGCCTCAACGGCACCGGCGACACCCTCAACAACATCCCCTTCACCAAGCAGTCGCTGCAAGCGATGCTCGAGCGCATGGGCGTCAACATCCGCGGCGCCACCATCCGCACCGGCAACGTCGCCGCCGTCATGGTGACAGGCAATCTGCCGGCCTTCGCCACCCAGGGCACGCGCATGGACGTCACCGTCTCTGCGCTCGGCGACGCCAAGAATCTCCAGGGCGGCACCCTGCTCGTCACCCCCCTCCTCGGCGCCGACGGCAACGTCTACTCGGTCGCACAGGGCTCGCTCGCGATCTCCGGCTTCCAGGCCGAGGGCGAAGCGGCGAAAATCGTGCGTGGCGTGCCGACCGTCGGACGCATCGCCAACGGCGCCATCATCGAGCGCGAGATCGAGTTCGCGCTCAATCGCCTGCCCAACGTCCGCCTTGCGCTGCGCAACGCCGACTTCACCACGGCCAAGCGGATCGCCGCCGCGATCAACGACTATCTCGGCGTCAAAACCGCCGAGCCGATCGACCCGTCGACGGTGCAGCTTGCGATCCCGCCGGAGTTCAAGGGCAACGTCGTCGCCTTTCTCACCGAGATCGAGCAGCTCCAGGTCGAGCCGGATCTCGCCGCCAAGATCATCATCGACGAACGCAGCGGCATCATCGTGATGGGCCGCGACGTCCGCGTCGCCACCGTTGCAGTCGCACAAGGCAACCTCACCGTCACGATCTCCGAGAGCCCGCAGGTGAGCCAGCCCAACCCGCTGTCGCGGGGACGGACCGTGGTCGCGCCGCGCAGCAGTGTCAGCGTCACCGAGGACGGCAAGAAGTTCGCCGTCGTCAAGGACGGCGTCTCGCTTCAGCAGCTCGTCGACGGCCTCAACGGCCTCGGCATCGGCCCGCGCGATCTCATCAGCATCCTGCAGGCGATCAAGGCCGCCGGTGCGATCGAAGCCGACATCGAGGTGATGTGATGCAGACCGGCATGGTCAACACCGCACGCGTCGCCAGCTCTGCCTTCTCGGTGGAGAGCCGCAACGGCCGGCCGGATTTCGACCTCGCCGCGGCCCTGCAGAAGGTCCCGCAGAAGCAGCAGGCCAAGGCGCAGAAGACCGCCACCGACTTCGAGGCGATGTTCCTCAACAGCATGTTCTCGCAGATGACCTCGAGTCTGAAGGGCGAAGGTCCGTTCGGCGACACGCCGGGCACCGGCGTGTGGCGCTCGATGTTGACCGAGCAATATTCCAAGAACTTCGCCAACGCCGGCGGCGTCGGCGTCGCCACCGAAGTCTATCGCACCCTCATCATGCAGCAGGCGAAAACCATCCGCACGGCATAAGGTCAAACGAGATGAACCACTTCAACGCCTCGCGTCAGCCGGTGCAAGCGCAGCGCCCGAACACCGCACCCGGCAGCGCCGAGGCGCGCAAGGTCGCCGAGCAGTTGATGGATGCGATGAGCGCCCTGCTCGGAGTGATCGAGCGCGAGACCGAGCTCGTGCGCGCCGGACAGGTCCGCGAGGCGATGACCCTCGAGAGCAAGAAGCAAGAGCTGTCGCGAAACTATGTCGGCGCCGTCAGCCAGTTGAAGGCCAACCAGGCCCAACTCGCGAAATCCGAACCCGAACTGCTCTCGACGCTGCATCGGCACCACGATGCATTCCGCGCGATGCTCCAGGTCAATCTCACCGTGCTCGCAACCGCACACGCGGTCTCGGAAAGCGTCGTGCGCGGCGTCAATGCCGAGATCCAGAAGCGCAACGTGCCGAACACCTACACGGCCGCGGGGCGGCGCGCCGCTCCGGGCCCGCGCCACATCACCCCGCTGGCGGTCAGCCGCTCGCTCTGAGCGCGCGCAAGAACAAGCGACAATTTTACGAAAAACCGCGCGGCAACGTGGTCGCGCGGTTAGGCACGTTTCCTTACCGGGTCTTCAATCCTGGTGTTCCATGGTTGCGCATTGAGAGGGGTTGGGATTTGACTCACGTGAGGCAACCAGGAGGCTGCCATGAGTACAGATTTCAGCATCAGGCCGGTGGGGATACCGGCTGCCGTGCAGATCGTAACGACGTCGAACGCGGCGGCACACGAAGCCGTGCAAACCGAGCTGCCAGTGAGCCAGACAGTGGCCGCTGGCGATGCGAGCGCGCCTGCACGCAATGATTTGCGGAGCAACGAAAACGTCTCACGCCAGGTCGTGTTCGACCAGGCGGCGGCGTCCTTCGTCTTCCAGGTCGTCAACGACAGGACCGACGCCGTGGTCAACCAGTTCCCCGACGAAGCAATGCTTCGCCGGCGGGCCTATTTCCATGCGCAGGATTTGAAATCCGAGCCCTCGCGTCCGGCCAGCACCGACCTCAGCGCCTGACGATCAGGCGTCGAGCGTCGCAACGGCAGTGTCGAGATAGCTCGACCCGGTCGCAGGATCGGTGACGACGTTCCTTGATCTGCGCCTTGCCGGCATCCGTCAGCATCAACTTGGTGTTGCCGAAGCGGAACGAGCCGTCCTTGATCACGGACGGCCGGACAGACCGGCGGCGATATTGCGGTTGATCTCGATCAGCGGACGGAAGTGATCGAACTGCGGACTCATCTGCAGCGCGGCGGTCTGGCTCAGCACGAACACGCTGATGTTGGCGATCTTCTGCCGGACGTCGAGCGGCTGCGGATTGTTCTCGCGCATGGCCTCGCTCAGGAAAATCGTCCAGAGCTTGCGATTGAACATCAGGGCTTGCGTGGTCTGCTCGCTGAACGGCTCGGCGTTGTTGATCGCATCCTGAAGCTTGTTGGCAGCCTTGAGCAGGGTCTGCGCCTCGACGTCGCGAGGGGATGCTGTGGTCGTTGCAACACGCGCGTAGGCCGAGGCAGCGGAATTCGACATCAATCACACCTTGGAGGTTACCTAGCCCGTTGAACGCGCTTAAGGATTTCTTTCCCAACCCTAGGCAGCACCGCTTAAGATTTGCTTACATGTGTGCTTGGAAGCACTCCGGAGTATTACGGGTCCCGAAGTCCTTCATCACGAAGCTAGATGTGCACGTGCACGCTGTAAATAAGCCTCGCACGATGCGCATCAATCTCAGCTAATCCTGTCTTAGCGATCTGCGTAAAATGAACGGCGGAGCCTTGGCCCCGCCGCGAAATCGAGTAGCGATCTTGCGCTGCGAATTAGCGGAGCAGCTGCAGCACGCTCTGTTGCGACTGGTTGGCCAGCGACAGCGCGGACACCGCGATCGACTGGCGAGTCGACAGCGCCTGGCTGTTCGCCGCTTCCTCATTGGTGTCGGCGAGCGTCAGGTTGGACGAGCCGGTCTGGAGAACGTTGATCAGGTTCTTGGAGAAATCCTGACGCACCTGGACGATCGACAGGTTCGAACCGAGCGACGAACCTTCGGAGCGTAGCGTGCTCGAGGCCGCATTCAGGCTGGCCAGCACCTTGTTGGTGGCACCGTTGTCGATGAAGTCCGTGCCGGGAACCAGATTGCTGAGACCGAGGCCGGCCGCGTTGAACACCACGCCGTTGATGCCGAGCGTCGAGCTGCCGTTCTCGTTGAAGACCAGCTTCAGCGTGTCGCCGTTGAGCAGGTTGACGCCGTTGAAGGACGAGTCCTGCGAGGTCGTGTCGATCTGCGCCAGGATGTTGTTGAACTGACTGACCAGGCCGGAGCGCGCCGTCTGCGCGACGGGATCCTGAATCGGGGGCTGCGCGGTGGTGAAGGCCAGCACGCCGGTGAGCGTACCGCCGACCGTGCCGCCCGCGGCAGTCGAGCCGAGGGTCGAGGACGCGTACTCGTTGACGGTGGTGACCGTAAGCACGCCGTTGGCGTCGATCGTCGCCGTCAGGTGGTTGGCCTGAAGCTGCACATTGAGCTGGTCGAGCGTCTTGACGGTGCCGTTGGTGCCGTCGCCGAAGGTGACGCTCACCGGGGTGCCGCCGTTAAAGGAGGTGAAGGTCAGCGTCTTGCCGCTGACGCCACCAACACCGGAGTTGCGGGCCGCGGCGAAAGCGGTTGCCGTTCCCGTGTTGCCGCTAAGACCGAAGGCGTTGAGCGCGTTGCCGGTGCCGGTGATCGACAGGTCGGCGTTGATGCCGGTCGAGAGCGCAAGCTGACCGCTGCTGTTGACCGACGACGGGATCTGGCCCGCGGTGGTCGACAGGGTCGCCGCGCCGTTGAAGATGCTGGCGGTCTTGACGCCGGTGGCAAGGTCGATCGAGTTGAGCAAATCGGTGAGTGTCGCGCTCTGGATGTAGACGGTCGAATTGCCGTTGCCGTCGGTGACGACGTTGCCGTTGACGCCGCCGGAGGTGACGCTCAACGCCGACTGGGGCGTCTGGGCGTTCTTGAAGGTGATGGTGTGGCCGTCGATGTTCAGGGTCGAACCGTCTTGAACAAGACTGCCCAGCGAGCCGGCCGTCGTCGACCGATTTGCGGTCACGTTGGCATTGCCTGCACCGGTCGCGGTGGTCAGACCGAGCGCCTTGAGGAAATCGGCCTTTCCGGTCAAGCTTACGTCGGCGCCGGTCGAGCTCTTCAGCGTAACCGCGCCGCCTCCCGAGATGGACGATGCCACCTGGAGCGTGCCGATCGGACCGGCCGAGCCGCTGACAACGATGGTCGCAGCGCCGGCGCTGATGGTCGCGGTCTTGACGCCACTGGCGAGGTCGATCGCGCTGAGGACGTCGTTGACTGTCGCCCCCGGTGCAGCCGCCGTTCCCTCATAGACGATCGAATTGCCGTTGCCGTCGGTGGCGATGTGTCCGCTGGGGTTGAGGCCCCAGCCGGTCGGCTGCGTGTTCGGAGCGACGCCGGTGCGGAAGGTGATGGACTTGCCGTTGACCGTGATGGTGTCGCCATCAGCGGGCGCCGTGCTGAAGGTGGTGGATGCCGTGGTGCCGAGCAACGTAGCGGTACCGGACAGTGCGGTGGTGCCATCGGCGGCGAGCGCTGCTGTTCCGGTAAAGGCGCCGGCGGTCGAGCCCAGCGAGGCGCCAAGTGCGGCGGTCCCCGTGACCGGGGTCACGCCACCGGGTGCGCCGGTATAGAGCACGTTGCTGTTGGCGGTCGCGCTTGCATAGGAGGTCGTGCCGCGCAGGTCGGCGGGCGTCGCACCGGGAATCGTGGTGGAGACGTTCGACTTGGTGGAATAGCCGACCGTGGTCTGGAGCGCCTGGTTGGCGATCGACTTGGCGCTGTCGATCAGCTTCTGCAGCGATGTGATGCCGGTGTTGGCCGCCTGGAGCACCTGCACACCGTTGTTGATGCCATCCAGCAGGTTGCTGATGTCGCTCGCCCGGTTGTCCAACCCCTGCGCTGTGAAGAAGTTGGTGGGATTGTCGAGTGCCGTGTTGACCTTCTTACCGGTCGACAGCCGCTCCTGCGTCGTGGCCAGCAAGTCGGCCGTCGACTGCAGCGACAACAGGTTCTGGCGAACGGACGCCGAGAGAACGATGTTGGACATTGGCGAGTCTTCCTCTTGAACCGGGTACGAATCGGCCGCGCGGTCTGGAAAGCGGGCTTTTGTCCAGTCTTAGAGGGTGTCCTTTAAAGTATGGTTAACGCCGGTTTAAGGGATAGGGTTAATGGCGGGTGAACGCCCCTGCCCGCCTCCGGACGCAAAAAAGAGCGGCGGGGCAACTGGCCCCGCCGCTCGATTTATTTAGTAGTTTCAGCTGCTTAGCGGAGCAACTGAAGCACGCTCTGCTGCGAGGTGTTGGCCAGCGACAGCGCGGAGACCGCGATCGACTGGCGGGTCGAGAGCGCCTGGCTGTTGGCGGCTTCGACGTTGGTGTCGGCCAGGGTCAGGTTGGACGAGCCGGTCTGCAGCACGTTGATCAGGTTCTTGTTGAAGTCCTGACGCACCTGCACCACCGAGAGGTTCGAACCGAGCGCTGAGGCTTCCGAGCGCAGCGTGCTCGACGCGGCGTTCAAATTGGTCAGCACGCGGTTGGACGCGGCGTTGTCGATGAAGTCGACACCGACGGTCAGCGCAGCGAGGCCGAGACCCTTGGAGTTGTAGGTCACGCCGGTGATGTTGAGGCTCGACTTGCCGGTCTCGTCGAACACCAGCTTGAGCTGGTCGCCGTTCAGCAGGTTGACGCCGTTGAACGAGGAGTCCTGCGAGGTCGTGTCGATCTGGTTCAGGATGTTGTTGTACTGAGACACCAGGTTCGCACGGGCCGTCTGCGCGACGGCATCCTGGACGGGGCTGGAAGCCGTCGAGAATGTCAGCGCCGAGGTGAGCGTGCCGCCGATCCCACCGCCTGCGACGGTCGAACCGATCGTCGAGGACGCGTAGTCGTTGGACGCCGTGATGGTCAGCCGGCCGTTGGCGTCGATCGTGGCAGCCAGGTTGTTGGCCAGAAGCTGCGTGTTGAGCTGATCGAGCGTCTTGACGGTGCCGTTGGTGCCGTCGCCGAAGGTGACGTTGACCGCCGTGCCGCCGTTGAAGGCGGAGAAGGTCAGGGTCTTGCCGGCAATGCCGCCGACACCGGAGGTGCGCGCCGCAGTGAACGCCGACGCGCTGCCGGTGTTGCCGGCGAGCCCGAACACATTCAGCGCATTGCCTGAGCCCGTGATCGACAGATCGGCGTTGATGCCGGTCGAGAGCTTGAGCTGACCGGACGTATTGATCGTCGAGTTCGATTGGCCGGTCGCGGTCGTAAGCGCAGCAACGCCGCTGGCGTTGATCGTCGCGGTCTGCACGCCGGTGGCAAGGTCGATCGCCTTCAGCACGTCGGCAACCGTGCCGGACTGCAGATAGACGGTCGAGTTGCCGTTACCGTCGGTGACGATCGCGCCGTTCGCACCATACCCGCTCGGAACGCTCGGAGCACCGGTCGTACCCGGGGTCGGCGCGTTCTTGAAGGTGATGGTGTGACCATCGACGTTCAGCGACGAACCATCCGTAAGGGTCGCACCCAGCGAGCCCGCGCTCGTGGTCCGGTTGACGGACACGCTTGCATTGCCTGCACCGGAAGACGTCGTCAGGGCGAGAGCCTTGAGCAGGTCGGCCTTGCCGGTGACGCTCAGATCCGCACCCGTCGAGCTCTTCAGCGTGACGGCGCCGCCAGCAGCGCTCGAGGCGGTCTGGCCGACGCTGGTGGCGATCGTCGCGGCACCCGCAGTGATCGAAACCGTCTTCACGCCGCTGGCGAGATCGATCGCGGTCAAGAGATCGTTGACGTTTGCAGCCGGCGTGCCGGCGGTGCCTAGATAGACGGTGGTGTTGCCGCTGCCGTCGGTGACGAGATTGCCGCTGACGCCCGAACCGGACGTAACCGCAGTCGAGGCCGGAGCAGAACCCGAGCGGAAGGTGATGGTCTTGCCGTTCACGGTCAGTGTGTCGCCGTCGGCGGGCTGGGCGTTGCCGACCAGACCGGTTGCGGTCGTGCCCGAAGTGGCGATCAGGGTAATGGTGCCGGTCAGGGCCGTGGTGCCGTCGCCGGCCGTTGCGCCAGTGCTTGCAAAGGAGCCGATGGTGGCGCCGAGCGTCGTGGTGCCGCTTGCCGCCGTGGTGCCGCCGGCCGTGCCGTTATAGAGCACGTTGCTGCTTGCAGTCGCGCTGGCGAAGGACGTGGTGCCGCGCAGGTCGGCCGCCGTCGCACCCGCGATCGAGGTGGAGACGTTGGACTTGGTGGAGTAGCCGACCGTGGTCTGCAGCGCCTGGTTGGCGATCGACTTCGCAGAGTCGATCAGCTTCTGCAGCGAGGTCAGGCCGGTGTTGGCGGCCTGCAGCACCTGCACGCCGTTGGCGATGCCGTCGAGCAGATTGTTGATGTCGCTGGCGCGGTTGTCGAGCGACTGGGCTGTGAAGAAGTTGGTGGGATTGTCCAGGGCCGAATTGACGCTCTTGCCGGTCGACAGACGGTTCTGTGTGGTGGCGAGGAGGTCGGCGGTGGACTGGAGAGACAGCAGGTTCTGACGAACCGACGCAGAGAGAACAATACCGGACATAACACTTACCCTTCTGGTTTACGCGTCTTCGTTCGATCGCTTCGGATCGAGTGACGGGGACAGCGTGCCGCGACATGGCTAACAAAGGGTGAAACGACACGCGCCCGCGTTAAGCGCGGGTTCACCATAAGTGCGCGGAAGGCGTGGTCGCGGCCGGCAATCAGGCTGAAATCATTGGCGTTTATCCGCGCTTACCCTCCATTAACCATAACCGCTGGTTACTTTTTCAGAGCGTTGCGTGGCTGCGAATGTCGGCTGACGCACGAAAAAAAACGGCGGAGCCGAAGCCCCGCCGCCGGATCTTGCTTGCGATGTCTTCCGCTTGTTAGCGGAGCAGCTGGAGCACGCTCTGCTGCGACTGGTTGGCCAGCGACAGCGCGGAGACCGCGATCGACTGGCGGGTCGACAGCGCCTGGCTGTTGGCGGCTTCGACGTTGGTGTCGGCCAGGGTCAGGTTGGACGAACCGGTCTGCAGCACGTTGATCAGGTTCTTGTTGAAGTCCTGACGAACCTGCACGATCGTCAGGTTCGAACCGAGGCTCGACGCTTCCGAACGCAGCGTGCTCGAGGCCGTGTTCAGGTTGGTCAGCACCTTGTTGGTGGCGGCGTTGTCGATGAAGTCGACACCGCCGGTCAACGCAGCGAGGCCGAGACCCTTGGAGTTGTAGGTCACGCCGGTGATGCTGAGGTTCGACTTGCCGGTCTCGTCGAACACCAGCTTGAGCTGGTCGCCGTTCAACAAATTGACGCCGTTGAACGAGGAGTCCTGCGAAGTCGAGTCGATCTGCTTAAGGATGTTGTTGTACTGAGACACCAGGTTCGAACGCGACGTCTGGGCAACCGTATCCTGGACGGGGCTGGAAGCCGTCGAGAAGGTCAGCGCCGAAGTGAGCGTGCCGCCGATCGAACCACCTGCGGCGCTCGATCCGATGGTCGAGGACGCGTAGTCGTTGGTGGTCGAGACCGTCAGCAGGCCGTTGGCGTCGATCGTCGCGGTCAGGTTGTTGGCCTGAAGCTTCGAGTTGAGCTGGTCGAGCGTCTTGACGGTGCCGTTGGTGCCGTCGCCGAAGGTGGCATTGACCGCCGTGCCGCCGTTGAAGGCGGAGAAGGTCAGGGTCTTGCCCGTGAGGCCGCCGACGCCCGAGGTCCGTGCCGCGGTGAAGGCGCTCGCAGTGCCGGTGTTGCCGGCAAAGCCGAGCCCGTTCAGCGCGTTGCCGGTGCCTGTGATCGAGAGGTCGGCATTGACGCCGGTCGAGATCTTGAGCTGACCAGATGCGTTGATCGACGAGTTGGTCTGGCCGGTTGCAGTCGTAAGCGCAGCAACGCCGCTGGCGTTGATCGTCGCGGTCTGCACGCCGGTGGCAAGGTCGATCGCCTTCAGCACGTCGTTAACCGTGCCGGACTGCAGATAGACGGTCGAGTTGCCGCTGCCGTCGGTGACGACCGCACCGCTCGCACCATACCCGCTCGGAACGCTCGGAGCACCGGTCGTACCCGGGGTCGGCGCGTTCTTGAAGGTGATGACGTGACCGTCGACGTTCAGCGTCGAACCGTCAGCGATCGTCGCACCCAGCGAGCCAGCGCTCGTGGTCCGGTTGACGCTCACGGTGGCGTTGCCGCCGCCCACTGCCGAGCTCAGGCCGAGAGCCTTGAGCAGGTCGGCCTTGCCGGTGACGCTCAGATCCGCGCCCGTCGAGCTCTTCAGCGTGACGGCGCCGCCGCCGACGCTCGAAGCGGTCTGGTTGACGCTGGTGGCGAGCGTCGCGGCACCCGCGGTGATGGACGCCGTCTTCACGCCGCTGGCGAGATCGACCGCGGTCAAGAGATCGTTGACGGTCGCAGTCGGGGTGCCCGCGGTGCCGAGATAGACGGTGGAGTTGCCGCTGCCGTCGGTGACGAGGTTACCGCTGACGCCAGAACCGGAGGCCACCGCAGTCGACGCCGGAGCAGAGCCCGAGCGGAAGGTGATGGTCTTGCCGTTCACGGTCAGCGTGTCGCCGTCGGCGGGCTGGGCGTTGCCGACCAGGCCGGTTGCGGTCGTGCCCGAAGTGGCGATCAGGGTGATGGCGCCGGTCAGGGCCGTGGTGCCGTCGCCGGCCGTTCCCGCGGTACCCGTGAAGGTGCCGAGGGTGGCGCCGAGCGTCGTGGTACCGCCTGCCGCCGTGGTGCCGCCGGCCGTGCCGTTATACACGACGTTGCTGCTCGCGGTCGCGCTGGCGAAGGACGTGGTGCCGCGCAGGTCGGCCGCCGTCGCACCCGAGATCGAGGCGGAGACGTTGGACTTGGTGGAGTAGCCGACCGTGGTCTGCAGCGCCTGGTTGGCGATCGACTTCGCAGAGTCGATCAGCTTCTGCAGCGAGGTGATGCCGGTGTTGGCAGCCTGCAGCACCTGCACACCGTTGGCGATGCCGTCGAGCAGATTGTTGATGTCGCTGGCGCGGTTGTCGAGCGACTGCGCGGTGAAGAAGTTGGTGGGATTGTCCAGGGCCGAGTTGACGCTCTTGCCGGTCGACAGACGGTTCTGCGTGGTGGCGAGAAGGTCAGCGGTGGACTGGAGGGAGAGCAGGTTCTGGCGAACCGACGAGGAGAGGACGATACCTGACATGACTCTGTTACCTTTCTGGTAAACGACGCTACTGTTACTCGTCTGCTTGGATCGAGATGGACCCAGCGACCGGCGGACCGTGGGGCGGAGTCCTCTAACGAAACATGAAATGGAATCGGCGCTTTTGCTGAGTCGGCGCGCGATTCGCCCGATCTGCACACGAGCGACGCTGCGCCGCCGGGCGATTTCGACGTTGATGTAATTGAGCTTTTCGGCGGCGTGGGCCGGGATTTACAACTCGTTAACTAGTCTTGATGGAGTATTGCGCCCTGACCCGCCGCAACACACGCTCGGTTACGAAAGCGTTGATGGAGAACAGGCATGGCCCTCAAGGTCGAGCTCAGACCGCACGAACGCATCATCGTCGGTAACTGCGTGATAACCAACACCGACCAGCGCGCCCGCCTTCTGATCGACGGCGACAACGTGCCGATCCTGCGCGAGCGCGACATCCTCACGCCGGAGACCGCCGACACGCCCGCCAAGCTCGTCTATCTGGCGGTCCAGCTCATGTACATCTCGCCGGATCCGCAGACCCAGCACGGCACCTATTTCAACCTCGTGCGCGACATCGTCACCGCGGTGCCGAGCTCCTGGCCGATCATCGAAGGCATCAACAACAACATCCTCAACGGCGATCTCTATCGCGCACTGAAGGACGCCCGCAAGTTGATCGCCTACGAAGAAAAGCTGCGGGGCCAGTTCGAGGCCACGCGTCCCAAGGCTGAAGCGGACCAGGACGACGTCAGCACCGCCGCCTGATATAGCCCGTTCGCGCGGCAGCGCTGCGCAAACGACCAGACCGCGCAAACGACAACGGCCCCGGATCGCCTCCGGGGCCGTTGTCGTTTCAGGCCTGCATCAATACTCCTGCGCCGCGAGCGGCGGCGCTTCGACCTCGATCACAGTATCGCGGCTCCGCCGTCCGCCGAATTCCAGCACCGCTGCGACCAGCGCGTCGATGTCCGTCTCGTCGGTTCGGTGATTGACGATCGCGGCGCGGATCGCAAACTTGCCGCCCAGCGTCGTGCTTGAGGGCGCCGCGATACCGGACTCCTGGATGTCGGCGACGATCTCCCGATTGACCTCATCGGGGGCGCGGTAGCGGAAGCAGACGATGTTGAGATTGACCGGTGCCAGCAATTCCAGCCGCGGCTCGGCGAGAACGCGCGTCTCCAGATATTTCGCCAGGGCACAGCTTCGCGCGATCACCGCGCCAAGCCGATCGGTGCCGAACGTCTTCAGCGTGAACCACGTCTTCAGCGCACGGAAGCCACGCGATAGATCGGGACCGAGATCACAGGGCCAGATCGCGCCCGCCGCAAGCCCTCTCGCCTCGCGGCGCAGATAGGCCGCGGGCTGCGCAAAGGCCTGCCGATGCTGCTCGCCGTCGCGCACCAGCAGAAAGCCGGCGTCATAAGGCACCTGCCCCCATTTGTGGAAGTCGAGCGCGATAGAATCCGCAAGCTCGATGCCGCCGATCAGCGGCGCAAGCTCGGGCGACAGGATCGCCAGCGCTCCGAAGGCGCCGTCGACGTGAAACCAGATTCCCTCCTCGCGGCACAGCTCCGCGATCGCCTTGAGATCGTCGACCGCGCCGATGTCGACCGTACCGGCGGATGCGACGACCAGGAACGGCTTGAAGCCGACATCGCGATCAATCGCGATCTGCGCACGCAGCGCGGCGACGTCGATACGATGATCGGCATCGACGCCGATCTTGCGCAGCGCATCGGTGCCGAGCCCGGCGACGTCCATCGCCCTCGCGACGCAACCATGCGCGGCCTGCGATGTGTAGGCGGTCAGAAGTGCGCCATCATTGCCGATGCCGTACTGCCGCGCCAGCGTGCCGAGCGCGCTCGTACGTGCCACCAGCACCGCCATCAGATTGGCCATCGACGTGCCCGTCACGAAGATGCCGCTCGCGCTGTCGGGAAAGGCGAACAGGCGGCGCATCCAGCCGACGATCTGGCGTTCGACCTCGATCGGCATGTGGTCGCGGCCGCCGAGATTGGCGTTGAGGCCTGCCGCGAGCATTTCCGCGAGCATGCCGACCGCGGTGCCGCCGCCATGCACCCAGCCCATGAAACCCGGATGGACATTCCCCGTCGCGTAGGGCGCGACGTGCTCGGCGAATTCGCGATAGACGTCGGCGAGATCGCTTGCCTCGCGCGGCACGTCGGCCTTGAATGCCGCACGGACGCCGTCGGGGATCGGCTGCCACACCGGACGTGCGCGAACGTTGACGATGCCGTCGATCGTCTCGTCAAGCATGCGATGGGCGAGCGCACGAAACTCGCTCCAGTCCTGTGGATCGAGCGAAGTGTGCGTGACGGAGCTTTGCGTGTTGCGGATGATCTCGTTCATGCTGCGCTCTCCTCGCCCGCTCTTGCATGCCGCGACAGCATCGTCGTGAATGCCGCAAATATCTTGCGCATCTGCGGCGGCTTGTACGGAAACACGGCCGGCGGATCCATGTTGTGCACGACGGCAGTATTGTCGGCTTCGAAGACCAGCAGCTCGCGGTTCTGGTTCTCGGCGCAATCGACGATGAAGTAATCGAGGCCGACGCGCCTGCTCATCTCGTCGAGCGCGGCTTTGTGGCGCGCGGCGAAAGCATGGTCGAAATCGAGCATGAAGACGGCTTCTTCGGCCCGCTTCTCTTCGCTGAACGCCATGAAGGCGTTGAGATACCAGATGTCCCAGCGATCGGCGATCGCCATGTGGCAGGCATAGGGTTTGCCGTCGACCATGGCGAGACGATATTTGCGGTAGAGCCCGTCGGGACTCGCATAGTCGACGAAACGCGCAAGGAAGAAGTCGTTCTCTTGCCGCTCGGCAAGATAGGCCGCGAGGGCCGCCGCGTCATCGAGCTTGGCGAGCCCGACGCCGGCATGCGAGCCGCGCGGCCGCGCGATCATCGGAAAGTGCAGTTCGCCCGCGATGTCTTCGCAGGCGACGTTCCCTGTCGAGAGATCCGACAATTGCGCGCGCGTCGCGTGGATGGTCGCGGGAATGTCGAGGCCGGGCACGCCCGCCAGCAACCGATACAGCTTGTCGCGATCGAGATTGCCGATGAGATCGGGGCGATTGAGCAGCGGCCGCGGCCAGCGCGGCGCTGCCTTCTCGATCAGCGCGAGCGCCTCCCGGCATTCTTCGGAATCGGATGCAATCACGATGGCGACGTCGTGCTCGGGCAGATTTTCCGGCAGGCCGATGCCCTTGACCACGTAGAGCGTCAACAGCTCAATGTCGGAGTCTTCAAGCAGGAAGTCGATCGGCGTGTTGCCGCCCATGTCGATATCGGCGGCGAGCGCGAGCACGCGCAGGCGGGGTTTTGGAACAGCGCAAGGCGTACGAAACAATTGGTGGAAGGAGAGTACCTCGGTCTGGATCACGAGCCCAGCCTCCTTCTCGCCGAGAAGCTGGGCAATCAGCGACAGATCCAGGCCTTCGCCCGCCTCCGCCGTCCCCTCATCGATCCGCGTCAGGAGCCGGTCGCGCAACGGATGCAGGTCGCCGCCCTCGAATGCCCGGCGCGTCAATTGCGCAAAGCCGATGCGGTCGGCATGGTTCGGCGCGGTCACGCCGATCGACGCGGAAACTGGATGTTGCATCTCACACCTCGAACGCGGACTTCTCGATCTTCACCAGGACATGGGTGATGCGATCGAGAACGTGTTGCACATTGCGTTGCGCCTGCAGGCCTTTCAGCACCAGCAGCGCGCCGCTGAAAGTGGGGTCGCCAAAGAATTTCGAGCCGGTGGTCAGCACCATGTAACCGCGGTCGAGATAGGGGCGCAGCCGCCGGCGGCCGAGCCGCGCCTGACAGGCGTCGACGACGATTTGAACCTTGCGCGGCCAGCGCCGCGCGATCTCATCAAGACACGCCTCGCTTGGGGCACGCCGACCGAGTTTTGACGAATCCATGATCTGCAACAAAACGCGCCGGCCTTGCGCGAGGCTGGTCTCGACCGCGCGCAGCACCGCTGCACCGGCGTCCGGGCGCATCGCAATGCCGGCCGCCATGTCAATCAGCGGCACCGCCATGCTATCGCCGGCGAGCCCCGTCACCGCGCCGTCCTTGCGCACGGCAATTCCGCCTGCCGTCTGCGAGATCGTCGAGCCGGTCGAGGAGGCGTAGCTGACAGACGGGATGCGCCGGCGCTCATCCCGAAAGCCTCACGCCGCATCGGCCGCGGCGGCAGCGGGCGCCGGTGCGAATTGCGAGGTGATGTCGCCGTGGAACACCGACGGCCCGACGTGATCGAGCGAGCTCTGGATGTCCGCCCAGATCTCGCCGCCGATGTCGGTCCAGCGCTTGCAGAAGGCGAAGTCCTCGGAGAGATAGGTGCCGGTCGCCGGATCGATCATGCATTCGAACAGGGCAAACCGGTTCTGGCTCGCCACCAGCGTGTCGTGCGAATGCTCGCGGAAGAATTGCAGGCTGGCGTAGTCCGGATGGCGGCCCATCGCCTCCAGCACGTGGCGCCGGATCATCAGGAAGCCGGTGCCGGCGTAGCGCACGCGAGTGAAGCCGTTGACCACCACGATGCGGTCTGGATCCTCGATCTCGAGCACGTAATCGAGCGATGCGGCCGGCACGTCGGTGCGGCCGGCTTCGATCGCGCGCTTCGCCTTGTCCCAATTGACCCGCTTGATCGGATAGCAGCCGGCAACGACATCCGCGCCGCACTCGATCAGCCGGAACACCTGCACCGGCTTGAAGCCGATGTCGGCGTCGATGAACAGGAAATGCGTCGCGTCGGGATCGTCCAGGAACATCGCGGCCAGATTGGCCCGCGCCCGCGTGATCAGCGCGTCGCCGTCCCGCAGCAGCACCTTGAGCTCGATATTGGCCATGCCGTGTACGGCGCGCTGGAGCGCGAAGATCGAGCTTGCATAGATGCTCGTCACCTGCCCGCCAAAACATGGCGTGGCCACCACCAGCTTCATCTTGTCCGACATCGGCAGCTCCGCCCCGCTCCAATCCTCACCAAGAGGTAAAGAGGCATGGTTAACGGCGCCTTAACGCCCCTTACAGGAACTTGACGAGCGAGAGCTGCGAGAGGTTCGAGGTGACCTGATAGGACGCCTGGAGCGCGTTCTGGAGCGACAGGATCTCGCTCGCGACCTGGTCCGGCGAGGCCGATTCCGCCTGGTCGATGATGGTCTGGAGCTGCGCCTTGGCCTGGGTCTGGCGCGAGCTTGCGTCCTTCATCGTGTTCTGGGACATCGCGAGGTCGGTCTGGATGTCCTCGATGCGCTGCTGGCCGGGTTGCTTGGTCAGCGCCTGCGTCACCCGCAGGCTGAGCGCGGCGACCTGCCCGCCCGAATATTGTCCGGCCGGCGAGGTCGAGAACGTCCCGAACACGGCGACCGCCTGCAATTCCTTGCGGATCGCGTCCTCGTTGGCCTGCGCGCCGTACTGCACCGTGACGGAATCGTCGACCCGCGCCATCGCGGTGGAGCGCGGCGAGCCGGGGCCGTCATTGCCCTGGTACCATTTCACGGTGGTGGCCAAGCCGTTGACCAGCGTCGTCCCCGAGCTTGCTGGCGACGAGCCGACGCGCAGCGGCGGTTGCGTGGCGGTCACGGGCGTGGAAGCGAAACCAAGCGAACCCAGCGCTCCCGTATTCGAGGTCGTGATGCTCAGGTTCGCCGCATCGTCGGTGTTGATCGTGATCGAGCCGCCATGGACCGTCGAGGGCTTCGAGGTCCCCGTGATCTGGTCGATCTTGCTCATCAGCGTCTGGATGCTGTCGCCGACGTTGAGCTGGTTGCCGGCCGCCCCCGAACTGACGAAGGAGAGCGTGGTGCCGTTGACGGTGATGGTGTCGCCGGCGACGAAGCCCGGCGAGATCGAGTCCGAGGGATTCGCGCCGGACAACGCCGTCGCGCCGGTCACGGGCGCCGGCGGCGCCGCCTGGTTGTTGACGGGCATGCCGATCGCAGAGCTCGCGGTGTTGAAGAAATTGTCGCCGGCAGTCACCGCGGATGCCGCCACCAGCGCAGTGTTGGCGAGCTTCGTGATCGCGGTGTTCAGCGCGGTGTTGAGACTGGTCTGGGTGTTGGCCGGGTTGACCGGAACGCTTGCATCGATCGCAAAGCTGCCGACGGGCGTCGGCGTGGCGGTGGACGCAGTCAGGTCGATCTGCTCGGTCGAGCCGTCGGGCAGCGTGAACTTCACGCTGAGCTTGTCGCCATTGTTCGGATTGGTGCCGTTGAGATTCACCGAGAATGACACCGGCGAGCCGCTCGGGCCGGTGACCGTCGCGCCCGTCAGCGTCGAGGAGACCGCCGCGACCTTGAGCCCGAATGGCGATCCGGCAACGTCCTCGGACACCTGCACCGCGCCCGACGGCAATGACGTCTGCACCAACCGCCCCGTGCCGGTGCCGAGATCGGCCGCCTGGCGCTCGGCAAGGACGGTCTTGAAGCCCGCCTGCGTCGTGGTGCCGTTGATGATGTCGCCGGCATCCGCGACCGGCTGCGTGTTGACGGCGGTTCCGGAGAACAGATAGCGGTTGCCCGCCTGCGTGTTGAGCACGCCGACCATCGACCCGAACTGGGCGGCGGCGGTGTTCTGCGCGACCGTCTGGCCGTTGACGTTGAGATCCTGCGCGGTGTTGGCCGAGCCCGTCTGCACCGTGTTGCGGATCGTGGTCAGCGCCTGCAGCGCGGTGTTGGCGAGGTTGATGCTGACGTTGACGTTGGTGATCGTGTCGGTATAGGCCGCGATATTGGACAGCTGCGCGCGCCCGGCGATCGCAAAGCCCTCGTTGGTCCCCATTCCGGAATAGTTCTGCGACAGCTTGCCGGTCGAGAGCTGCGTCGACAGGTCGGTAAGCTGCGTGTTGATGTTGCGGATCTGCGAGCCGAGAACCGACGAGGAGTAGTTGATGCTGCTGATCGACATATTTCAGAGCCCTGTTACTAGTTACACTTGAGCCTGGAGCAACGTGTTCATCATGCTCTGCACCACCGACATGACATGAGCGTTGGCGGCGTAGGCATTCTGGAGCTGGATCAGGTTCGACATCTCCGAGTCCAGATTGACGCTGGAAGTCGAGTTGAACTTGGCCTGCAGCGTCGAGACCACGACGCTCTGGCCCTGCTGGAGCTGGGTCGCCTGGGTCGCGGCATTGCCCTGAACGCTCAGGAACTGCTGGAGATAGTTCGAAACACTGCCGGTGAAGGGCTGGCTCGCCGAGCCGAGACCGCTCTGCGGCGAATAGGAGTACACCGCCGAGGTGAGCTGCGAATAGAGAAAGTCGGAGCGCGTGGTGTCGCCCGCGGGCGTCACCGGCGAGGTGTTGTAGACCGACAGCCTGGTCGGGTCGGTGGTCAGCTGCGTGTTCACGGCGATGCGCCCGGCAAGTCCGGTCATCTGCGAACCCGATGCGGTGATCGCGCCGGTGTAGAGCGCCTGCCCGCCGTCGGTGAACAGCGGCAGTTGCGGATTGCCCGAGGTCAGCGACGAGATCGTCTTGGTGATCGAGGACGAATTGACCTTGGCGAGGCCGGTGTTGTCGTCGGTCACCCGCAGTGTGGTGGCCGTCGCCGGCGACGGCGCGGCGGCGAACGACAGATGCGAGCTGGAAAGCGCGGTGTTGAGCGCCGAGGCGATCGCGCCCATGCCGCCGGAGAAGTTCACTCCGATCTGCATCGGATTGGCGTTGGTCGCGTTCTGGAGCGGCAGCGCCGCCGGATCGGTCACGTTGACCAGCGTGATCTGGCGCTGCGTGTTGGTGCTCGTGTCCGTGTAGGTGATGTTGACGCTGTTGCCCGGCGCTGCCCCGGCGAGGTCGAGATCGAACCCGGCCGGCGGACCGGACACCGTGCTGCCGGCCGTGGTCTTGTCCGACAGCGCGCTCGACATCGTGGCGGCGAGCTGGTCGATCTGGTTCTGCGCCTGCACCAGCGTCTGGTCGCGCAGCTTGAGATCGGCCGCGATCTGGCCCGAAGAAACCACGTTGTTGGCGACGACGTCGACCTGCGCGCCGTTCGGGAGCTTGATGTTGAACGCGCCCACACCGGACTTGGCCGGATCGATGTCGTAGAGCGAGGTCGCCGACAGCGCGCCGGCAGACGCAAAGGTGAATTGCGAGGCGAGCCCGGCGCCGACCAGCTGGATGCCGGTGGTGGTGTAGATGTTGGCCTGGTTCGAACCGTCGGTGGTGACGCGGACGTCGACATATTTCGACAGATTGTTGATGGCCTGGTCGCGCTGGTCCATCAGCGTCGCAGCCGAGGGGTCGGTTGCCGGCAGGCCCTGGAGCCTGGTGTTGATGTCGGCGATCTGCTGCATCGACCCGTTGGCAGCTAGCGCCGAGGTGCCGAGATCCTGCTCGACGTTGGAGCGCAGCGACTGGATGCCCTTGGTGGTGAGGTTGAGCTGCTGCGCCAGCGTCTGCGCCGCACCGAGAGCGACCGTTTGCGCCGACGACGAGCCCGCGCTGGTCGACAGCGCCTGCAACGCCGTGGTGAAATTGTTCAGCGCGGTTTCGAGCGTGCCGCTGTTGCCGGGCGTGCCATAGACATTCTGAAGCTGCTTCAGGATGTTGGCCATCTGGTCGGCGTAGCCGCTGCCGCCGGTCTCGGTGCGCAGCTGGTTCTGCACGTATGTGTCGAGCTCGCGGCTGACGCCGGTCGTCATCGCCGTCGAGCCGAAGTCACCGGTGGTGACCTCGATCTGGTTCGGCTTCTGGACGACGTAACCCGGCGTCTGCGAGTTGGCGACGTTCGAGGAAACGATCGAGAGCGCGGCCTGGTTGGCACGCAGACCGCTCATCGCACTGGCGAGGGCTGAACTCAAACCCATGTTGACTAGCCGCCTTTGGTTACGTCACGCGCAGATCAGCGCAACACGTTCAAGAGGTCCTGCACCATCGAATTCGCCGTCGTGATCACCTTGGTGTTGGCCGAATAGGCCTGCTGGGTCACGATCAGCTTGGTGAATTCGTCGGCGATGTCGGTGTTCGAGCCTTCCAGCGACGAGCCGCTGATGCTGCCCGAAGCGCCGTCGATCGCAGGTCCCGACTGTTCGGTCGCAGCGTAGGCGCCGCCGTCGAGCGCCTTGAGATAGTTGGTGCCGTTGAAATGTGACAACGAGACCTGTGCGAGGTCGAGATTCTGGCCGTTGGAGAAGGTTCCGACCACGAGGCCGTTATTGTTGACGGCAACGGAGCGGAGCTGACCCGCGGCGTAGCCGTTCTGCGTGATGGTGTTGATGGTCACCGCACCGCTCGTGCTGGCATATTGCGTCAGCCCGCCCGAGGAAATGTTGAACGAGACCGAGCCGAGCGACTGTCCGCTGACGCTGACGTTGTTGATGGTGATGCCCGAGCCGCTCGGCGAAGTCAGCGAGCCGTCGGAGGCAAAGGTGAAGGCCTGGCCGGTGTTGACCCAGCCGACCGTCGTACCGGTCGCGTTCGGGTCGGTCTGGTAGAACATGTTCCAGCTATCAGCATGGCCCGCGCCCAGCGAGGCACTGTCGGTCTTGGCCCAGCGCAGCTGCAGGTTCACCGGCGTGCCGGCCGCGTTGTAGGCTGTCACCGCGCCACCACTGATCGATTCCTTGGTGAAGGTGGCGATGTCGTTGCCGATCACACCACCGGTGCCAGCGACGCCGCCGCCGTCACGATTCTTGTTGATGGTCGAGGTGAAGCCGAGCGCGGCGAAGGCTG
Source organism: Bradyrhizobium sp. 132 (assembly GCF_023074185.1). Taxonomy (GTDB): domain Bacteria; phylum Pseudomonadota; class Alphaproteobacteria; order Rhizobiales; family Xanthobacteraceae; genus Bradyrhizobium. The sequence goes on from NZ_JADPKY010000159.1 coordinate 71,835, forward strand.
CGCTGTTGGAGCTCGACACGGACAGGTTGGAAGCGGTGCCTGTGTTCAGCGTGATGACGCCGCCGCTGCTGACCGACGACCCCGTTGCACCGGCGAGAAAGTCGATCTTGCCGAGCAGGGTCGCGATGTTATCGGTGACGCTGATCTGGTTCGGGTTCGGCGTGGGCGCGGAGACGAAAGTCAGCGTCTGACCATTCACCGTGATCGTATCGGGCAGAACGACGGGCGGCCCCGCCGATCCCGCCTGGAAGCCCGACGAAAGCACCTCGGCGCCACCGGCCGTCGCCGCGCCGCTTAGCGCCGTGGAGCTAGAGATCGCAGGCGAGGACAACACGTTGCCGCCGCGCGTCAAGCTGCTGATGCCGAGGGCCGTGGCCACCTGGCCGCTGCCGACCGGCACGTCGGTGCTGGTGCCGCTGGAGATCACGATATTGCCGCTGGCGTTCAGCGACGCTGTAACGCCGGCGCCGCCGGCGGTCTGGATCGCCTGCAGGATGTCGGCCACCGTGGCCGTCGTGCCCGCGCCGAGACCGATCGTGGTGTTGCTTCCGACCGTCGCGACGGTGGTGCCGCCGTTGAAGGTAATCGTATTGTTGTTGATGGTCAGCGTCTGCCCACTGAGCTGTGTGAGGATGCTCGATGCGAGATGCGTGCCGATGGAAGCATCCAACGACGTCGTCGTGGACGCCACAGCCGAAGAATTGTTCTGGAGCGCGACCGTGCCCGTCGCAGTGGTCGATGAGTAGGGCGAACGGATATTGCCGGTTGCGGCAGCGCCGGACGCAGTGGCGTTCGTATAGGGCGGAGGCGGCGTGCCAACCGGCAGCGGGTTGGCCGCGAAGTCCGACGGATTAATTCCGCCAGCGGCCAGCAGCGTGCCGGTCGCCGCCGTCGTGCTCGCCACCGTGTTCGGCTGGGTCGGCAGGTTCGCCGCGTACTGGATCGAGGTGGTCGCCTGCGCCGGGATGAAGTTGTTCTGAAATTTCAAGACCGTCGCCACGTTGCCTTGCGGATTGCCGGTCTTCGGATCGACGGTGACGCCCATCAGGTAATAGCCGGCGCCGTTGACCAGATTGCCGTTGGCATTGAGCTGGAAGTCGCCGCGCCTCGTGTAATAGGTGACGCCGCTGAACTGCGGCAAGTTGTCGACGATGCCGGTCGCCTTCTGGATCGAGAAGAAGCCGTCGCCGGTGATCGCCATGTTGGTGGCGACGGTGGAGCCCGAGATCGTGCCCTGCGTGGTGATGGTGGCCTTGGCGTTGGCCGTCACGCCGCCGGCGACCTGCTTGCTCGGCACCGAGGAGTCCGGAATGAGATCGACGAAGCTGGTCCCGATGCCCTTGTAACCGGTGGTGGATGAGTTCGCGATGTTGCCGGAAATGTTCTGCAGCGCGTAGGACTGCGCCTGCAGGCCACCCACCGAGGTGTTCATTGCATCGAAGATACCCATAACTTTGTCTCCAGATCCGATCTCGGCGGCCGGTCGACCATGGCCGCAGTCGGAGGAGACTGTCGCAAGGGCTATGCCAATGCGGGTTTTCTCAGGAAATCAATGACTTAAATAGGAATGCCCCGGTCGCATGACCGGGGCACAATTGCCGGGCCGGCAACAATTGCCGGGATCTCATAGCGTTTTCGAGCGAAGTGGCACCCGGTTCGCGTGAAGAAAACGCGTCAATCAAAGAGCCTTCACGTCGCCGATGCAGCAGCGGGGTGGAACACCATCCCGAAACCGTCGATGCAGTAGCGCAATCCGGTCGGCTTCGGACCGTCGTCGAAGACGTGGCCGAGATGGCCGCCGCAACGGCGGCAATGCACTTCGGTGCGGAGCATGCCGAAAGTGCGGTCCTCGGTCTTGCCGACATTGCCCTCGATCGGCTGGTAGAAGCTCGGCCAGCCGGTGCCGCTCTCGAATTTGGTGTCGGACGCAAACAGCGCCAGGTCGCAGCCGGCGCAGGCGAAGACGCCCTTGCGATGCTCCTTGAGCAACGGGCTGGAGCCCGGCCGCTCGGTGCCCTCCTTGCGCAGGATCTCATATTGCTGCGGCGTGAGCTGGGCACGCCACTCGGCGTCCGTCTTCTCGATCTCGAATTTTTGCGCGGCCTTCTCACCGGCTTCCGCGGGCGATGCTCTGAGCCAGCGGAAGGCCGCAAGGCCGAACAGGCCGGCGACAGTCGTCAACAGGATGCGGCGGTCAAACATCTCATTCTCCGTGCGCAGGAAGTCCACGCTCTGAGATACGGGCTCTAACGGCCGACGTTACACTTCCGGGCGGAATTCTTCTCAACTTATTGCGAGACGCCCTGGTCTTGCGAGGCCGGTTCCAACGCCTCGGCCGCAGGTTTCGGCGGCTGGGCCAGCCGCGGCCTGACGCCCGGCGGCGGCGGGCGGCGCGGACCGGTGCCGGCGGCCCGGTTGGCTTCGGCGAGGCGCGCCTCGCGTTCCCGGTCCTTGACCCGCGCCCGTTCACGGTAGCGGGCGAGCGAGCCTGCGGCAGCGGAACTCGCCCTGCCCCAGATCCCGACCATCTGGCCCGCGGCGCGGCCGGTCGCGCCGCCCGCCCAGACCAGCTCGAACGGCGAGAACAGCCGCCAGCGCTCGTCGCCCAACAGAATGCTGCGCGCGATCATCTGCCCGGCCATGGCCGAGGTGTTCATGCCCTGGCGGCCGAACCCGCTTGCCACCCACAGGCCTTTGCGCAACTGGCCGATCTGCGGCATGCCGTGCACGGTCTGGCCAGTGGCGCCGCCGAATGTTTCGGTGATTTCGACATTGCCGAGTTGAGGGAAGATGGACCGGACCCGCCGCCTGACGGTGCCCGAAAAGCGTTGCGGTCGCGCCGCCCAGGTGGTCTCCGGGCTCTCCCACATCAGGCGGTCGCCATCGACGATCCGGAAATGGTCGACGCCATCGGAATCCATCACCGATCCCTTGAAGGCGATGACCTCGTGCACGCGCTCGCCGAGCGGCGCGGTGATTCCGGCATAGCGCCAGACCGGCAGCAGCGTTTCCGACAGGCGCCGCAGCGGCGCACCAAGATGGATGTTGCCGGCGAGCACGATGTGGGTGGCGCGCAGCCGCGCCGAGGGCGTGACGATGCGCTTGCGAATGCCGGAATGATCGATGCTGACGACCGGCGTGTCCTCGAAGATGCGCGCTCCGGCCCGCCGCGCCAGCGCCGCGAGGCCGTGCACATATTTGCGGCCGTCGACCTGGAACGCCCGCGGATAGTACACCCCGTGGAAATAGCGATCGGTCTTGAGCACCTCGCGGACGCGGTCGGCCTGCCAGCCCTCGACGTCGGTGTCGAAATCCCCGGCGAGCATCTGCAACCGGCTAATCAGCCGGTCGCCGGCATCGACGTTGGAGACCTCCAGCACGCCGTCGCTCGGGCCGATCCCCGGCATGTTCGCTTCCGTCGCGTTGGCCCGAACGAACTCGGCGCCCTGCTTCGACAACGTCCACAATTCCCGCGCGTCCTCGAAGCCGATGCGCTCGATCAGCTCGGTGAGCGGCAGCGCGAATCCCGGCATCACGGTGCCGAGCTGGTTGCCCGAGGCGTTCCAGCCGATATGGCGGCCCTCGAGCACCGCGACGCTGGCCCCGAGCCGGGCCGCCTCCAGCGCGATGGAGAGCCCGGCAAGCCCGGCCCCGATGACGCAGATGTCCGCATCGAGGTCGAACGACAGCCGCGCGCGGTCGCGAAAGCCGGCTTCTTCCTGGGACACGCTTGTGAAAGTCTCGTTCATGTTGTTTTCTTAGAGCATGATCCGGAAAAGTGTGCAGCGGTTTTCCGAAAAGATCATGCTCAAGGCAATAATTTAAAGCGCGATGATCATTTGTCCCAATCTCATTGCGCTTTAAAGGACTGAGCGGCCGCTTGTCACCTTGTCCTCGACCAGCGCCTGTAGATTATCCTGGTCGCGTAACGATTCGAGAATGCCATGCGCCGTTTACTGCTGCTGCGTCACGCCAAGACCGAGATCGACGCGCCGAGCGGCCGTGACCAGGATCGCCGTCTCGACGACCGCGGCCAACGGGATTCCGCGCAGCTCGGCGACTGGATCGCCGCCCATCCGCCGTTCCCCGAGGCCGTGCTGGTGTCGCATGCCGTCCGGGCCCGGCAGACCTGGGACATCGTCTGGGAGGCGATGAAGGACCGCGTCGCGGCGCCGCAGGTCGAAATCCTGTCGGAACTCTACGGCGCCGATCCCGCGCAGATCCTGGAGACCATTCGCGCCGCAACCGTCCCGGCCGACCCTAAGCAGTTGCTGCTGGTCGGGCACAATCCGGGCATGCATGAGGTCGCCTTGATGCTGATGGGTGGCGGCGATCCGGCCGGCGCCAAGGCGATCGCCGACAACCTGCCCACCGCAGGGCTTGCTATCTTCGATTTTGACGTCAAGGATTGGGGCGATGTGGCCTACCGCCGCGGCAAACTGGTGCAGTTCGTCAGCCCAAAGCTGCTTCGTTAGCTTAAGGCTGCTTCGATCGGAATGAGACGCGCGGGCGCCGTCTCGACCGTTTGATCCAGCCTGGTCAAAAGAACTTCCTGACCGGAAGATTGGAGGCGTAGATGTTCAAGTCCATCCTCGTGCCCATCGATCTCGCCGACACCGATCTGGCCAAGCCGGCGATCGCGACCGCGGCAACGCTGTCGCAGACCTGGAGCGGCGTGGTACGCCTGCTCAACGTGCTGCCGATGACGCCCGTGATGCTGGCCGAATACGTGCCGGCCGATTTCGACGAACAGCAGCGCCAGGCCTCGGAAGAAGCCCTCGCCATCGTCGCGCGCGAATCCGGCATCGAGGCTTCCCGCATCTCCAGCGTGGTGCGGCAGGGCGGCATCTACCACGAGATCCTGGAGGAAGCCGTCCACATGAAGGCCGAGCTGATCGTGATGACCTCGCACCGGCCGGCGATGCGCACCTATTTCCTCGGCTCCAATGCCGGACATGTTGTGCGTTACGCGAAATGTTCGGTGCTGGTGGTCAGGCACTGAGCGGTGCTCCGTCATTGCGAGCGCAGCGAAGCAATCCAGAATCTTTCCGCGGCGACAGTCTGGATTGCTTCGCTGCGCTCGCAATGACGATGTTGAAGCATTGTGCGCCTATCACCCCGGCTACGAGATCTTGCGAAGCCCGTCGGGCAAAACACGCGAGCGATGGGTCAACCCGCGCCGCCAAAATATTCCACTTTACCGAAATTCGGAAACGGCGTATGTCTCGCCTCACTCCGGCCCAAGGAAGAGGGGCGTATCGCGATCGTCACGAACGCGGGCCGGACGGCGGCGGACGCTGATAACATCGGCGCGAACGGCTTCGCAGGGCGGGCAACCGTGAGCAAAGGCCTCGCGCACACGACCGGTGTGATCGGCGTACGGCAAAATCGTGTGGTCCTGGCGCCCGGGGTCTGTGCGCCAAGTCTTGCGGTGATGTGGCGGCCCGACCGGGTCCGCACATCAGCCATCCGCAAGGCGACGGGGGCAATAGTGCATCGCTCCCCGGGGAGAGCACGGCATAAGCCGTAAAACCGCTGCGCAGGGAAGGCCGGTTGTTTGGCTTCACCTGTATGCCGCTGTGCAATTTTCTTACGACAACCTCGCACAGTGGACCGCGGGTGCCAGCCGGCACCCGGTCTTCCCTGCGCCCTCTTTCTCGAGAGGGCAAGGCGACGAAGCAAAGCTCGGGCGAAACAAGCCGCGAGGATGAACAGCTGTGTCTATCGATGAGCAACGGTCCCGTGCCCCGGACGCAGCGCAGCGCTACTTCAGCGGTGCGCTGCAGAGCCGGGGCCCATGCGTCAGCGAGTGCAGTTGGCCTTTGGGTCCCGGCTCTGCGCCGCAACGCTTGCGCGCTGCGTCGCGTCCGGGACACGAGAGAGCGTCCTACAAATACCGCGTCAGTTCGGCTTTGACCTGGCCGTAGACCGCGTCCTCGATCTGGCTGCGCGTGATCCCGATGTCGCGCAGGGCGCGGTCGTCGAGCTCGTTCAGTGTCTTGACGGCGGAGCGGTGCTCCAGGCGCTCGAACAGCGCATAGGCGCCGTTGGCGAGGGTGCGGAAGAATCCGCCCGTCGAGGATGAGCGTAAACTCCGCCCGGCAGTCTGCGAGATCGTGGTCATTGTCCTTCTCCGGCCTATGGTCCACGCGGCGAAGCGGATGCCGTTGGCGCAAGCGCTTGAGCGCCTGCACCTGATTTGCCATCGGATTGCTCTCGCTTTCCTCGGCTCAATCGTGGACCTTGATGGAACTTAAATGCTCCAGTACACTACTCGGAGCAAGTGAAACATTGCTCTCGGTGCAATAATGTCCAAGTTCGAATACGTGAAGCTTGCCGATGCCATTGCTCTCGATATCTCTAACGGCACGTTAAGACCCGGCGACCGGCTGCCGCCGCAGCGCAATTTTGCCTATGACCGTGGCATTGCGGTCTCGACCGCGAGCCGGGTTTATACGGAGCTTTTGCGCCGCGGGCTTGCCGTCGGCGAGGTCGGACGCGGCACCTTCATCTCCGGCGACGTCAGGCGCGAAGTCGAGACGTTGAGCGAGCCGCGCGAGGCGCGGATCGACTTCGAGGTCAATTACCCGCTGCTGCCGCAGCAATGGGCGATGATCGCGAAGAGCCTTGCGGGGCTGGAGCGCGTCGACGCGCTCGAATCCGCATTGCGCGTCTCCACCAGTACCGGCACCAAAAGTGCGCGCAATGCAGCCGCCGCCTATCTCGCGCGCAAGGATTTTGCGCCGCAGGCCGAGCAGATCGTCTTCACCGCCAACGGCAAGCAATCGCTCGCGGCTGCGCTCGCAGCCCTCGTCCCCACCGGCGGCCGCTGCGGCGTCGAGGCGCTGACCTATCCTTACGTCAAGAGCATCGCGGCGCGGCTCGGCGTGACGCTGGTCCCGATTCCGATGGACGAATTCGGCGCGCGTCCCGACGCCATCCAGAAGGCGCATCGCGAGGCCCACCTGTCGGCACTGTATCTCCAGCCCATCATCCAGAATCCGCTCGGCGTCACCATGAACGCGGCACGGCGCGCCGACATCATGCGCGTCGCCGAAAAGCTCGACCTCACCATCATCGAAGACGCCGTCTACGGCTTCCTGGCCGACGACACGCCGCTTGCGGCACTCGGACCCGACCGCTGCATCGTGCTCGACAGCCTGTCCAAGAAGGTCGCGCCGGGCCTTGCGCTCGGCATCCTGGTCGCGCCGCCGCACTTGCGCGAAAGCGTGATGAGCGCAGTGCGGACCGGCGGCTGGATCGCCTCCGGCCATGCGTTGGCGGCGGGGCACCGCCTAATGGCCGACGGCACCGTCGCCGAGCTGACGCGGCTGAAACGCATCGACGCCGCGCGCCGCCAGCAGACCGCGGCAAGGCTGCTGGCCGGCTATCAGCTCGCCGCCGATCCCCGTTCCTATCATCTCTGGCTGACGCTGCCGGCACACTGGCGCTCGCAGACCTTTGTCGCCGCAGCAGCCCGGCGCGGCATCGCGCTGACGCCGTCCTCGACCTTCGCGATCGCCCATGGCCATGCACCGAATGCGGTCCGGCTCGCGCTTGCCCCGCCCTCGTTCGAGCAGCTCGATTCCGGCCTGCGCACGATCGTGTCGCTGCTCGGCACCAAGGAAGAGGATTTTGACTCGACCGAATAGCTAAAGCGCAAGGATCTCGAGCCTGCTCAGGCTTCCGGCCATTCCGCGATGAAGCCTTTCGCCTTGTACGGCTCGATCTTGTCCCATTCGTGCAGCATGCGGCGGCGAAATTCCGTGTCGGTGTGCCAGAGCGCGCGCGGCGTCGCAAAGCTGTCGACGGTGAGCAACATCTTCTCGACCTCCGGCCAATGCCGGTGCAGCGTCATCGGATAACGCCGCGCGGTCCACGTATTGCCGAGGCAAATCACGCTCCGGATATTGTCCAACCCCAGCGCGGCCTCGATGATCGGCAGCGAGAAAATCACGTTCTCGCCGGTGTTCATCGCACGCTGCTCCTCGAGGATACGGTCCGCCGGAATGCCCGCCGCGGCCATCGCCGCCCTGATGATGGTGCACTCGGATTGCTCCGAGCCTGGCGTCACGCCCCCGCTGACAATCGACCAGCGGAACAGGCCCTCGCGCCACAGTCTCGCGGCGGTGTCGGCGCGTAGCGCGACATCCTCTCGGGTTCCGAACATGAACAAGAGGTCGGCCGGCCGGAGCGGCGTATCGATCAGATGCGCGCGGTTGATCTCGGCGATCTCATCCGCCGAAGGCCTACGCGTGCTGCGATCCATGGCTGACATGGCCCGCACGATGCGACACCCGCGCAGGCGCGCGAAGTCACGTTTGATTGCGGCCGATTGCACCTAGGGCAGCAAAGCCATTCAGGGCAGCAAGGCCTTGTCTAGGGCAGCAAGCCTTGTCTAGGGCAGCAAGGCCTTGGGCACATGATCGAAGCTGTAGCTCTGCGGCTGGTTGCGCCGCACGAAGCCGCCGACCTGCCAGGCGAACAGTGCGGCAAAGCCGATGATGAACAGCGCGCCGGCGAATTCGCCGATCATGAGTGCGCGGATCAGGAGCCCCGTCATCGCGACCGTTAGCACCGCCAGAAACGCCAGCACCGCGGCATAGGTCCTGCGGCCGAGGCCTGCGGTCAATTCGGCGCGGCTGCCGGCCTTCGCCATTCGCGCGTGCAGCTCGACGATGAACGTGCGGAAACCGTTGTCCTGCGGCGCCATCAGGGCCGCGGTCTGCCAACTCGTCGACAGGATCGCGATGCGGCCGCCGCCGGTGTGGCTGACATCGGCGCGAAAGCGGTGCTGCTGCATCGACACGGGGCGGAACGACAGCCGGATTGCACTGATCTCGTCGTAACGCCACAGGCCCGAACGGCCGCCGATGTGCCAGGACAGCCCCTCGTCCGTCAGCTCGAAGCGATGCGCCGAACCGATCAGCGACGCCTTGTAGGCATAGCTCGCGCCCGCAGCCGCCTCGGCTCCCGAATCCTGCATGTTCACATCAATCCAATCCGCGTGGTCACGTCTGCGATCCGCTTGCGCGATCGCCCTGCCCCATCCTACAAGCGAGACATGGCTGAGACGATTTTTTTTCCGCGCCGCCTGATTCTCGGCGCCGCCGTGATCTCCGGCGTGCTGCTGGCGCTCGCCGTGCACATGCTGGGCGCGCGCTACGGGCTCGACCTCGGCGGCCTCTGGCACTCCGACACGCATGAGTTCATACCGGCGGGCGCGGCGATCGCCTGGTGGCTGATCGCCTCCGTCGGCTTCTCCGGCGGCTATTTCACGGCGACCTTGATGCAGAGCGCCGTCTCCGGCCAGATCCCGCAACGGATGCGGCAATTCCTGATCGCGGTCGGCGTGCTGCTGCTGGCGGGTGCGGGCCAGGTGGCCGCGGCGCCGAGCGCGATCCCGACGGTCTCGGGCGTGCTGGCCGGGCTTGCTGCGCTGTGCCTCGGTGCCGTGATGGCGTTCTGCGGCGCGCGTTTCGCGCTCCACCGCGGCTAGAGCATGATCCGGACAAGTGCGCAGCGGCTTTCCGACGAGATCATGCTCAAACAACGGACTATCACGCCGACGCGCGCAGCTGCGGCCGGTTCAGCATGATCGCGACATCGCAGGCGGGCCGCGGCTTGCTGAACAGATAGCCCTGCGCCTGTGTGCAGCCCTCGCGCCGGAGCAGCTCGAGCTGGGCGTCGTTCTCGACGCCTTCCGCTGTGGTGACGATGCCGAGGCTCCGCCCCAGCCCGGTCACAGCGCGGATGATCGCCATGGAATCCTCGCGGGTCGCGAGTTCCGACACGAAGGAGCGGTCGATCTTGATCTTGTCGAAGGGGAAGCTGCGCAGATAGCTCAGCGACGAATAGCCGGTGCCGAAATCGTCGAGCGAGATGCGCACGCCCATGGCGCGGAGCTCATGCAGCGTGGTCAGCGTCGCCTCGCTGTTCTGGAGCAGCACGGATTCGGTGATCTCAAGCTCGAGCCGGCGCGCATCGAGTCCCGAAGCGGCCAGCGCCGCGGTGACGGACGCGATCAGGTTCGGATTCTTGAACTGTACCGGTGACAGGTTGACGGCGACGTCGACATCGTCGGGCCAGGTGGCCGCGTCGGCGCAGGCGGAGCGCAGCACGAACTCGCCGAGCTGGATGATCAGTCCGGTCTCCTCGGCCAGCGGAATGAAGTTGAGGGGCGCGATCAGGCCGCGCTGCGGATGGTTCCAGCGCAGCAGCGCCTCGAAGGCGACGACGCGACCGCTGGCGACGTCGCGGATCGGCTGATAATACGCCTCGAACTCGTCGCGTTGCACCGCGGCGCGCAGGTCCATCTCCAGCAGGCGCCGCGCCTGCGCGCGCGCATCCATGCCGGTCTCGAAGAACCGATATGTGCCGCGGCCGTCCGCCTTGGCGCGATACAATGCGAGGTCGGCATTCTTCAACAGCTCGTCCGGATTGCTGCCATCCTGCGGCGACAGCGAGATGCCGATCGAGACGCCGATGACGATCTGATGATCGTCGATCTCGTAAGGCGCCGAAATCACCTCGACGAGGCGGCCGGCAAGGGATCGTGCCGCAGTTTCCTCGGAACGTCCGATCTGGACCACGGCGAACTCGTCGCCACCGAGTCGCGCGACGGTGTCGCTCTCGCCGACGGTGGCCTTCAGCCTGCGGCCGACCTCCTTGAGCAACGCATCGCCGATGGGATGGCCGAGCGAGTCGTTGATGTCCTTGAAGTGATCGAGATCGAGACAAAGCACCGCAAGCTGGTCGCCCGATCGGGTCCGGCGCAGTCCCTGCACGAGCTGCTCGTGGAACAGCACGCGGTTCGGCAGGCTGGTCAGGGCGTCATGACGGGCCATGTGCGAGATCTTGGCCTGGGCCTCCAGCCATTCGGTGATGTCCTCGAAGGTCGCGACCCAGCCGCCGCCCTGCATCGGCTGGTTGACGACCCGGATGGACCGGCCGAACCTGGTCGCGACGTCGGTCGTGGTGCGGCTCTCGCGCGCGTCGGCGACAAGGCGCGCGAAGAACTCGCCCGCATCGCCCTGCCACTGACCCTTGGCCTGCTCCTCCCGCAGCACGTCGACCAGCAGGCGGCCCGTGAGCAGGATGTCGGTGCGGCCGAGCATGGCGGCATAGCGCTCGTTGAACAGGATGATCTTGCCGTCCGCGTCGAACATGCACAGTCCCTGCGACATGTTCTCGAGCGCCGTGTCCAGCACGATCTGCTGCCGGCCCAGTTCGCCCTTGGCGCGGCGGTCGAGCAACGCGGCTACGAGCGCAATCGCGATGATCGCGACCGCGGCACCCGCGGTGAGGAAGGACAACGAGGCCGGCGGGATCGACAACCCGCTGATCGCGAGCGTCGGATCCGGCGTCAGCACAGCCGCGCCCATTGCGGTGAAATGATGCGCGACGATGGCGACCGTCAGCAGGGTGGTCGCGCTCAGCGCATGGAAGAGGTCGTCGCGCCGCGCGGCGACGAACAGCGCGAGCGCTGCAAAGACAACTCCGAACAGCACCGAGACGGTAACCGTGCTTCCGATCCAGTCGACGCGTGCCGGCATCTCCAGCGCCGCCATGCCGGTGTAATGCATCGTCGCGACCCCGGCGCCGACGATGGCACCGCCGAGCACGATCCACGGGGCGCGCGAGGACGATACCGCGATGCTCAGCCCCACGAACGTCACGGCGATCGCGAAGATCAGCGAAAGGATGGTCATCGGGATGTTGTAGGCGCCGGCGCCGCCCGGCCCGTAGGCGAGCATCGCGATGAAATGCGTCGCCCAGATGCCGCATCCGCTGACGGCGGCATCCAGGGCGATCCAGACCAGACGCCCGGGGCCGTGCGTCGCGCGCGCCCGGTGAAACAGACTGATCGCCGCCGCGCTTGCGAGCAGGCACACCGCGCCGCCAAGCGCGACCAGTCGCCAGTCGTGCTCCTCGGTGAGACAGTAGAGAACTTGATACATTGCGGGCCCCTATCGACCCGCACTTGAACCGACAGAGATGGACAGTCGGTAACCGGCTACGTGCCTGTTTCGGAAATGGTGAACGGAAGATGTGTTCGTTCACTCGGATTGATCATCCGCGCGGAGGCGCGCCGAAGCCGATCACGGCGGCGGCGAGCAGCAGCACGGCCGCGGACACGACCAGCGACAGATGCAGGCCCGTCATGAACGCCCCCTCCGAGGCCACCAGCGAGCCGAACAGGGCGACGCCGAGGACGCTGCCGGTCTGCCGCGTCGCGTTCAGGACTCCCGCTGCGATGCCGGAGCGCGCCTTCTCGACGCTGCCCAGCAAGGTCGAGGTCAGCGGCGGCACCAGCAGCCCAAGTCCGCCGCTGATCGCGATCATCTGCGCAAAGATCGCCCAATAGCTCGTGCCGGCTTCGATCCGGAGCAGGCCGAGGCAACCAAACGCCGAGACGCAGGCGCCGACGACGATGGTCGGGCATGAGCCGATACGCTCGGCGAGGCGCGGCGCCAGCAGATTGACCGGCAGCACCGCCCCCATCATCGGCACGAAGGCGAGACCGGTCCACCACGCCGACAGCCCGTTGATCCTCTGGAAATACAGGCTGAGCACGAAGATCAGGCCGTAGATCGCGACGTTGACGAGCAGGCCGACGAGCGAGGTCAGCGCGAACAGCCGATGGCCGAACAGCGACAGCGGCAGCATCGGCTGCGCTGCGCGGCTCTCGCGCCAGACGAAGAGCACGGCGAGAATTGCGGCTGCGACAAAGGCTGCGATCACGGCTGGATGTTCCCAGCCAAGCGCGCCGCCTTCGATGATCGCGCCGGCGAGCGCCCCCAGCGCACCGATCGCGGCAAGCTGGCCGGGCAGATCGATCTCGCGCGAGCGCGAACGCGTGGTTTCGGCCGCATAGCGCCAGCTCAGCCACAGGCCGGTCAGCCCGATCGGCAGATTGACCAGGAAGATCGCGCGCCAGCCGACCAGTGTGATCAGCGCGCCGCCGACGAAGGGACCGGCCGTGAGCGCGAGGCTCGCACCGGCGGCCCAGATCGCAACGGCGCGGCCGCGCTGCCGGTCGTCCGGATAGGCATGGCTGAGCAGCGCCAGAGAATTCGGCACCAGGATCGCGGCCGCCAGCCCCTGGACCAGCCGCGCTGCGATTAGCACGGTCGCATTGGGCGATAGCGCGCAGGCGAGCGAGGCTGCGGTGAAGATGGCGAAGCCCGCCATGAAGACGCGCTTGGCGCCGATCCGGTCACCGAGCGCGCCGGCGGTCAGGATGAAGGCAGCAAACGCGATGGTGTAGGCGCTGACCACCCATTGCAGCTCGGCGACGCCGCCGCCGAGCGACTTGCCCATCGCATCGAGCGCGGTGTTGACGATGGTGACGTCGAGCTGCACCACGCCATAACCAAGGCTCATCGCGGCAAGGGTGAGGGAAGTCGCAAGATGCGAGCCGGCATGCGACGCGCCGGCCCCGAAGGCTTCGTATCTGATGGTGCTTACTCGCATGCTGCCACCTCGGTTGCAGCCCCATGCGAAACATATGCTTCCAGCCCGCCGTCATGTTTCGACAACGATCGAATTATGGATGCGTAACGTGCGAGCGTCGCGCGGATGACCGCGCGACGCTCTATCCTTGGCTACGCCTGGTCCTAGCTCGCCGCGCGCAAGTTCACCTTGCTCTCGGCGAGCGTGGTCAGCTTCTTGTCGGTCGCCTTCTCCTCTTCCAACGTCTTGGCGAGCACGCTGGCGCAGTCCGTGCGGCCGAGTTGCTTGGCCCAGGCGATCAGGCTGCCGTAGCGGACGATCTCGTAATGCTCCGCGGCCTGTGCCGCGTTGATCAGCGCGGCGTCGAGCACCGCCTTGTCGGCGACTTCGCCTGCAGTCTCGTCGGCTTCCTCGATGATGCCGTCGATCGCGGGGCAGTCGACCGCCTTTACCTCCGCACCGTGCATCTTGAACACTTCCTCGAGGCGCTTGACGTGCTGCTTGGTTTCTTCGAGGTGCGTCAAAAAGCCCTGCTTCAGCTGCGGATCCGTCGCCTTATCTGCCATTTTCGGCAGCGCCTTGGTGAGCTGCTGCTCGGCGTAATAGATGTCCTGGAGCTGGTGCACGAACAGGTCGTTCATGGTCTTGATGTCTTTTGTGAACAGTCCCATCGGTCTGATCCTCTCGGTTTTTTGGAACACGGAGGCATCGGCTTGCGCGAAAGCCGCCTGTTCCGCCATGTTCAATTGCTGATGGGGCGCTAACCGGCGCACGGCATTGACGTTCCAAACGCACGGCATTGACGTTCCAAAAAAGCCCGCATCCTTTGCGCTGGAACAATGCCAGCCGTGCATGATCTGAAACCATGTCAGATAGGGACGCGATCGGGCCCACGACTCATATGCTTAACGCGCCTCCGATGTGAACCGCGTGTGACAAAAGTAGCGTGTCCAGCGCAGAACCTATCGTTGTCAAGGGCTGCACAAGTCACTGTTTTTGCCTTAAATGAGCTACATCATGCCTAAATGAGCTACATCATGCCTAGCGATCAACGCCGACCTTTGGCCTTGGATCGTACCCGACCGGCCAATGTCTGGCCTGGTCGGTCTTGCCCCTGCCGGGAGGATGAATGCACGGATTGCTGCCCGCGCTGAAACGCGGCTTCACGAGATGGATCGGCTGGCGACGCCTCGGCATTGCGGCGAGCGTCTTCATCATCGCTTTCGCCATCACCACGCTGGTGCGGACCCTCAAGGGCATCGATACCGGGGTCATCCTGACCGCGCTGACCGAGATTCCCCGCGGCAATATCGGGCTGGCGGCGATCTGCGTGTGCTTCGCGTTCTGTACGCTGACCTTCTACGACTTTTTTGCACTGCGAACGATCGGCAAGAAGCACGTGCCCTATTGCATCGCAGCGCTCTCCAGCTTCACGTCCTATTCGATCGGTCACAATATCGGCGCCACGGTTTTTACCGGCGGGGCGATCCGCTTCCGGATCTATTCGGATTACGGGCTGAATGCGATCGACGTCGCGAAAATCTGCTTCCTGTCCGGCCTGACCTTCTGGCTCGGTAACATCTTCGTGCTCTCGATCGGCATGGCCATCCACCCGGCTGCCGCCTCCTACATGGATCAGCTGCCGTCGTCGATCAATCGGCTGATCGCGCTCGGCGGCCTCGCCTCGATCGGCGCCTATCTGGTCTGGCTCTGCATGGGCGAGAAGCGCCGCGAGCTCGGCCAGAAGGGCTGGAAGGTGGTGCTGCCATCGGCGCCGCTGACGCTGGTGCAGATCCTGATCGGCGTCGTCGATCTCGGTTTCTGCGCGCTGGCGATGTACCTTCTGGTGCCGGCCAATCCGCAGATCGACTTCCTGTCGCTCTCGGTGGTGTTCATCCTGGCGACACTGCTCGGCTTCGCCAGCCATGCTCCCGGCTCGCTCGGCGTGTTCGACGCCGCCATGCTGGTGGCGCTGCCCGAATTCGGCCGCGAGCAGCTTTTGGCCACGCTCCTCGTCTTCCGCATCCTCTATTTCGTCATCCCGTTCGGTCTTGCCATCTCCATCATGGGCGCACGCGAGCTCTGGATGAATGTGGTGGAGCCCTGGCAGGAGCGCCGACGACTGGCGGAGGCCTGCGCGCAGTCCAACCTGCCCCAGCAGGTGGCAGCGATGGAGCGCGAGCGGTCGCTTCGGCAGGCCAGCAAACGCTAGACGGCGGCCAGCAAAGCCGTCAGACCAATGTTGCAGGCGGGGAGCTGTTCCTCTCTTATTTCCGCCTCAACTTTGCCGTTGAAGACGCGGGCCATGATCCCTATATCTTTTCGCCGTTTCCTCGCCGGCGCCCTGCTGCTCGCCGGGCTCCTCACCGCCTTGCCGCTGGAGCGGGTGGCCGCGCAAGATGCGGGCGCCATGCAGATCAGTTGGGAGGTGCGCAACCGCTTCCGGTTGTTCCGCGAGGAGCGCGACTTCCAGCTCCATGTCGAGAGTGCGCGTAACCGCAGCATCCTCGCCGCCGAGCAGTCGCTCGAACTCCAGAGCGAGGGCCGCGGCTGGGCCCGCAACATGGTCAACCGACTCTGCATCGACCTCCAGGGCCGGGTCAACCAGCCCTGCACCCGCGACAATACAAAGGAAGACTATATCACCCCGGTTGACCACCCTGTCACCGTGCGCCTCACCGGTGCAGTGCCGGTCGGCGCCACCTGCGCCTGGTCGTTCGACGACGGCGAAGGGCCGCAACAATCCACCTTCGACTGCGCCGAGCCAGTCAATCTGCGGGTCCGCTACGGCAAGCAGACAGTCGCGACCGTCGACGTCTCCTCCGGCTCCGATCCGACCCAACGGGTCCAGACCGAGATCCAGGTCCGCGACATCTTCGTCGCTGGCCTCGGGGATAGCATCGCCTCGGGCGAAGGCAATCCGGACCGGCCGCTGGCGCTGTCGGACGAAGGTTTTTGCTTCCGCTCTTATCTCGGCACCGCCGGCGCGCAGTATTACCGGCCGAGCCGGGCCGGATATAAAGGCGGTCGCGCCTGCGAGGCGCCGGATACGCTCGCCAATTGGCAGCGTTACAGCGCGCTCTGGTTCAACTCGCCCTGCCATCGCTCACTCTACAGCTACCAGGCCCGCACCGCGCTGGCGCTCGCGGTACGCTACACCCACGTCGCCGTGACCTTTCTGCCGCTCGCCTGCACCGGCGCCAGCATCGGCGACGGGCTGCTCGGCTCGCAGCGCGCCCGCGAATGCCCGCCCGGCAAGACCGGCGTCTGCAACACCAGCGTGAACGCACAAGTCGCCGAGCTGCGCGAGGCGCTGACCGCCGCAAAGAAGCGCCAGCCCGAGCGCACGCTCGACCTCGTGCTGCTCTCGGTCGGCGCCAACGACGTCTATTTCTCCGGCCTCGTCGCCGACGTGATCGTCGAGACCGCAACTGAGCGCGCGCTATTCCGCCGCTCCGGCGTGATGGCGAGCGTCGATGATTCCCGCGATGCGCTGGCGCGCGAGCTGCCGCAGAATTTCGTCAAGCTGCGCGAGGCGCTGAAGCCGCTGGTCGGCGGCGACCTCTCGCACGTGGTCTACGTCTCCTACGCCAACCCGGCGCTCGCAGACGGCGGCGTGCCCTGCCGCGGCGGCCGCGCCGGGTTCGACATCCATCCCGCCTTCAACGCCGATCCGCAGCGCCTCGCCCGCGTCTCGACTTTCGTCGACACCGAATTCTTGCCGGCGCTAAAGGGGCTCGCCACCTGCACCCGGGGCGCGCTGTGCCGCGATCCCGAGGCCGACCGCATGACCTTCGTGGATTCGCATCAGGCGGCTTTCGCCGATCACGGCTTCTGCGCGCATTCGGGCAACGATCCCGAATTCGACCGCACCTGCTTTGCCGAGAACGGCCAGAGCTTCAATCCTGATATCGTGAGCGCGGCGAGCCAGCCGATGCTGTGCGGCCGCGGCGCCTCCGAATTCCGCGCCTATTTGCCGCGCGCGCGCTGGATCCGCGACGCCAATGACAGTTACTTCGCCGCGATGACCTATCCGCAAGGCTTGCCGGCGGCGAGCCAGCCGACCGACATCCACGACGCGACCTGGGGCGTGCTCTCCGCCATCTATGGCGGCGCCGTGCACCCAAGCGCCGAAGGCCACGCCGCGATGGCGGATGCCGCACTGCCGGCCGCGGCCGCAGTGCTTGGTCTGGATGCCGCGCCGCCGGGCGTGACACGCGGGCTGCTCGCACCGCTGCTGCCGGGCGCGCAGCAATAGTTCACGCAACCTCTACACGCACACTGCCATCGCCCGCCTTGTGCGCCCTTGCGCACTGGGGCGGGCGATCGAGTACTCCGTGACAGACGTGATTGAATCGAGACGTCGCGGCGTCCAGGATTCCCCGCCTTCGCGGGGAATGACAACGGCACGCGTGGCGCAATCGGGTTCGCCATCACCACACATCGTTCCCGCTCACCTACCGTTCCATCAATCCAAAAACGGCATCGATCGATGCTGCCTTGAGCTTGGACACTTTGCCGCGCGCGCCTCTAGGAGTCGTCGTGAGGAAACGTTCGAGTTCTAAGGAGGCGCGTAATGAGCGCAGTGATGTCCACAGCGGACGTGAGGAGGTCTCGCGTCAGGCTGTTCATCGTGACCATGTTGTTCCTGGTCACGACCGTCAATTATGCCGACCGCGCCACGCTGTCGATCGCGGGTCCCGCGCTCTCCAAGGAGCTGCATCTCGATCCCGTCGCCATGGGCTACATCTTCTCGGCCTTCGGCTGGTCCTATGTGCTCGCGCAGGTGCCGGGCGGCTGGCTGCTCGACCGCTACGGCTCGCGCCTCGTCTATGCCTTCAGCATCATCGTCTGGTCGCTGTTCACGACCCTGCAGGGTTGGGTCGGCTTCTTGAGCGCCGGCACCGCAATCACCGTGCTGTTCGGCCTGCGCTTCCTGGTCGGCATCGCCGAAGCGCCCTCATTCCCCGCCAATGCCCGCATCGTTGCGGCCTGGTTTCCGAGCAACGAGCGCGGAACCGCGTCCGCCTTCTTCAATTCCGGGCAGTATTTCGCGACCGTGATCTTCGCGCCGCTGATGGGCTGGATCGCGCATGACTACGGCTGGCGCTACGTGTTCTTCGTGATGGGCGCGCTCGGCGTCGTGATGGGTCTGGTCTGGATCAAGACCATCTACGGTCCGAAGGAGCATCCTGGCATCAACGAGGCCGAGTTCGACTACATCAAAGAAGGCGGTGCACTGGTTGACCTCGATGCGCCCAAAGACGATCTGAAACATGAGCGCGCGGCGGCTTCCGGCCCCGGCTGGGATCACATCCGCCAGCTGCTCTCCAACCGCATGATGCTCGGCGTTTATCTCGGCCAGTACTGCATCAACACGCTGACTTATTTCTTCCTGACCTGGTTCCCGGTCTATCTCGTCAAGGAGCGCGGCCTGTCGATCCTGCAGGCCGGCTTCGTCGCGACGCTGCCGGCGCTGTGCGGCTTCATCGGCGGCGTGCTCGGCGGCGTCATCTCCGACGCCATCCTGCGCAAGACGGGTTCGCTGACCATGGCACGCAAGATCCCGATCGTCGGCGGCATGCTGCTCTCGATGTCGATCATCGCCTGCAACTATGTCGACGGGCAGGCGCTGGTGGTCGGCTTCATGGCGCTCGCCTTCTTCGGCAAGGGCATCGGCGCGCTCGGCTGGGCTGTCGTCTCCGATACCTCGCCCAAGGAAGCCGGCGGCGTCTCGGGCGGCCTGTTCAACACCTTCGGCAATCTCTCCTCGATCAGCACCCCGATCGTGATCGGCTACATCCTGGCCGCGACCGGCTCGTTCAACGGCGCGCTGATATTCGTCGGCGCCAATGCGCTGGTGGCCGCATTCGCCTATCTCGTGATCGTGGGCAAGATCGAGCGCGTGGTGCTCAAACGTTCCTCCTGAGGGCTCCCATGGGAGCTTGACCAGGAAACTTAACGGCGGCTTCACAGCCGCCGTCTTTGTTTTGGGGGTAATCGATGCTAGAAGTGCCGGGGAAACGCCTTATCCATCTAAGGCATGTATCGATGTTTGACCTTAACCAGCTCCGCTGTTTCGTCACGGTGGCGGAAGAATTGCATTTCGGCCGCGCCGCGGCGCGGCTGAACATGACCCAGCCGCCGCTGTCCCGGCAGATCCAGGTGCTCGAGCACATCATCGACGCGCCGCTGCTGGAGCGCACCAGCCGCTCGGTGCGGCTGACGCCTGCCGGGCGCAGCTTCCTGCCGGAAGCGCGGCGCATCCTGAAGCTTGCGGAAAGCGCCTCGCAAGTCGCCCGTCGCATCGCGCTCGGCAAGACCGGCTCGCTGAAGATTGGCTTCACCGCGGCCGCCGCCTACGGCTTCCTGCCCGAGCTCGTCGCGGCCTGCCGCGCCAAGCTGCCCGAGGTGGACTTCTCACTGAAGGAGATGGTGTCCGGCGACCAGTTCGAGGCGCTGTCCTCGGGCCAGATCGATGCCGGCCTGCTCAGGCCTCCGATCGCGCGTCCCGAGATCGCCAGCCGCCGCGTCGTCGCCGAGCCCCTGCTCGCCGCGATCCCGAAAAAACATCCGCTGGCGAATGCCGAGAGCATCACCATCAAGGATTTCGACAACCAGCCCTTCGTGATGTATTCGCCCTATGAGAGCCGCTATTTTCACGACGTGCTGGTGGCGATGTTCACCCGCGCCGACATTTTGCCGCGCTACGTGCAGCACCTGAGCCAGATCCACTCGATCCTCGCCATGGTGCGCGCCGGCCTCGGCCTTGCGATCGTGCCGGCGGCGGCGGCGAGCCTGAAGATCGCGGACGTCCGCCTGCGGCCGCTCAAGCTGCGCACGCGCGTTCCCGTCGAGCTGTTCATGGTCTGGCGGCGCGACGACGAGAATCCGCTGCTCTCGGCGCTCGTCAAAATCGCGAGCGAATTGTCCTCGGCGGAGGTGAGGGAAGATTGATGCTGATTTCGCATTGGTCGATATAGGCTTTGGCTTGGACGCGCATCGAACGGTCTCCTAAACCACGGCGCATGGACGCGCAGGCTTGCGTCCTCCACAACACGAGACAAGGGAGCAGCGCCCATGAGCAAGATGACCCCGCAGGAAATGGCCCAGAAGATCGGATCCGGCCTCCTGTCCTTCCCCGTCACACCGTTCAAGGCGGATTACTCCTTCGACGAGACGACCTACCGCGCCAACATGGACTGGCTGTGCGGCTATGACGTTGCCGGCCTGTTCGCCGCCGGCGGCACCGGCGAGTTCTTCTCGCTGACCGCGGCAGAGGTTCCGCATATCGTCAAGATCGCCGTGGACGAGACCAAGGGCCGCGTGCCCGTGCTCGCCGGCACCGGCTACGGCACCGCCACCGCGCGCGAGATCGCGATCGGCGCCGAGAAGGCCGGCGCCGACGGCCTTCTACTGCTGCCGCCCTATCTCACCCATGCCGAGCAGGACGGCCTCGCTGCCCATGTCGAAGCGATCTGCGCCTCCGTGAAGATCGGCGTCATCGTCTACAACCGCGACAACGCGATCCTTCAGCCCGATACGCTCGCTCGCCTTGCCGAGCGCTGCCCGAACCTCGTCGGCTACAAGGACGGCATCGGCGACATCGAGCTGATGACCCGCGTCTACACCAAGCTCGGCGATCGCCTCACCTATATCGGGGGCCTGCCGACCGCGGAGACGTTCGCGCTGCCCTATCTCGACATGGGCGTGACGACCTACTCCTCCGCCGTGTTCAACTTCGTTCCGGAATTCGCCACCAACTTCTACGCCGCCGTGCGCAAGCGCGACCATGCGACGATCCACGCCGGGCTGAAGGATTTCATCCTGCCGCTGATCGCGATCCGCAACCGCAAGAAGGGCTATGCGGTCTCGATCATCAAGGCCGGCATGAAGGTGATCGGCCGCGATTCCGGTCCGGTCCGCCCGCCGCTCACCGACCTCTCCGAGCAGGAGATCGCAGAAGTGGCCGCGCTGGTGAAGAACCTGCCCGCCATTCGATCGTCACAACAGGCGGCAGAATAACGATAGAACACAACAGGGAGGAGCGTGCGATGGCCCAGACTGAAATCTCGGGTGCACCGGTCGTCACGGCGATGCAAGTGATCCCGGTCGCGGGCCGTGACAGCATGCTCCTCAATCTGAGCGGCGCGCATGCGCCGTTCTTCACCCGCAACATCGTCATCCTCACCGACAATGCCGGTCACACCGGCGTCGGCGAGGTGCCGGGCGGGCAGAAGATCTGGCAGACGCTGCAGGACGCCCGTGATCTCGTGATTGGCAAGACCGTCGGCGCGATGAACAACATCCTCGCCGATATCAGGACCGCCTTCGCCGATCGCGATTCCGGCGGCCGTGGCAAGCAGACCTTTGATCTCCGCGTCATGATCCACGCCGTCACGGCCGTGGAGTCCGCGCTGCTCGATTTGCTCGGCCAGCATCTCAACCTGCCGGTCGCAGCCCTGCTCGGCGAGGGCCAGCAGCGCAACAGCGTCGAGACGCTCGGCTATCTCTTCTTCGTCGGCGACGTCAGCAAGAGCAAACTCGCCTACGTCAAGGGCGAGACCGGCAAGGCCGAATGGTTCAACCTCCGCCATCAGCAGGCGATGACGCCGGAAACCGTGGTGCGGCTCGCGGAAGCCACCCACGACCGTTACGGCTTCGCCGATTTCAAGCTGAAGGGCGGCGTGCTGCGCGGCGAGCAGGAGATCGAAGCCGTCACCGCGATCGCCAGACGCTTTCCGAACGCGCGCGTGACGCTCGATCCGAACGGCGCATGGTCGCTCGACGAGGCTGTCAGCCTCTGCAAGGACATGCACGGCATCCTCGCCTATGCCGAAGACCCCTGCGGCGCGGAAAGCGGCTTCTCCGGCCGTGAGATCATGGCCGAGTTCCGCCGTGCAACTGGCCTGCCGACCGCGACCAACATGATCGCAACCGACTGGCGGCAGCTCTCTCATGCGTTGCGGCTGGGCGCGGTGGACATTCCGCTGGCCGATCCCCATTTTTGGACCATGCAAGGCTCGGTGCGCGTGGCCCAGACCTGCCGCGACAACGGCCTGACCTGGGGCTCGCACTCCAACAACCATTTCGACATCTCGCTCGCCATGTTCACCCATGTCGGCGCCGCCGCCCCCGGCAAGGTCACTGCGATCGACACCCACTGGATCTGGCAGGACGGCCAGGCGCTAACCAAGGAGCCGCTCCAGATCAAGGGCGGCAAGATCGCCGTGCCTGACAGGCCGGGCCTGGGTATCGAAATCGACAGGGCCGCCATCGACGCAGCGCATGACCTCTACAAGCAGCATGGACTCGGCGCCCGCGATGACGCTATTGCCATGCAGGACCTGATCCCCGGCTGGACCTTCGACGACAAGCGTCCCTGCCTCGTGCGTTAAGAATTCAGGCATGATCCCGGACAATTGGACACCGGTTTTCCGACAAGGATCATGCTTCTCAAATAAGGAGGACAACATGACTGCGATCCTGAAGAACTTCATCGGCGGCGAATGGGTCGATGGCTCCGCCGTCACCAGGAACATCAACCCCTCCAACACCAACGACGTCGTCGGCGAATACGCCAAGGCCGACAAGGCGCAGACCGAGAAGGCCGTGGCCGCCGCCAAGGCCGCCTTCCCCGCCTGGGCGCAGTCGACGCCGCAGGTGCGCTATGACGCGCTGAACAAGATCTCTCTCGAGATCATCGCCCGCAAGGAAGAACTCGGCCGCCTGCTCGCCCGCGAGGAAGGCAAGACGCTGCCCGAAGGTATCGGCGAGGTCGCGCGCGCCGGCCAGATTTTTGCGTTCTTCGCCGGCGAAGCGCTGCGCCTGATCGGCGAGAAGGGCGCCTCGGTGCGTCCCGGCATCGACGTCGAGCTCACCCGTGAGCCGGTCGGAGTCGTCGGCATGATCACGCCCTGGAATTTCCCGATCGCGATCCCCGCCTGGAAGATCGCGCCGGCGCTCTGCTACGGCAACACTGTCGTCTTCAAGCCGGCCGAGCTGGTGCCGGGCTCGGCGCATGCGCTGTCCGAGATCATCACCCGTTCCGGCATTCCCGCCGGCGTGTTCAACCTCGTGATCGGCTCCGGCTCGGTGGTCGGCCAGACCCTGCTCGAGCACCCGGATGTCGCCGCGATCTCCTTCACCGGCTCGGTGCAGACGGGGCGCAAGATCGCGCAGGCCTGCGTGCTCTCGAACCCGATGAAGAAGTTCCAGCTCGAGATGGGCGGCAAGAACCCGCTGGTCGTGCTCGACGACGCCGATCTCAAGACCGCCGTCGAGGTCGCCGTCAACGGCGCCTATTTCTCGACCGGCCAGCGCTGCACTGCTTCGTCTCGCCTGATCGTCACCGAAGGCATCCATGACCGCTTCGTCGCCGCAATGGCCGAGCGCCTGAAGGGCCTGTCGGTGGACGACGCGCTCAAGGCCGGCGTGCATATCGGCCCCGTGGTCGACCAGAGCCAACTCGACCAGGACCTGCGCTACATCAAGATCGGCCAGGACGAGGGCGCCAAGCTCGCTTGGGGCGGCGAGCTGCTCAAGCGCGAGACGCCCGGCCACTACCTGCAGCCGGCGCTGTTCACCGAAGCCAACAACAACATGCGCATCGCGCGCGAAGAGATCTTCGGGCCGGTGGCTACGGTCATTCGCGCCAAGAACTACGAAGAGGCGCTGGCGATCTCCAACGACACCGAGTTCGGCCTCGCTTCCGGCATCTGCACCTCCAGCCTGAAATACGCCTCGCACTACAAGCGCAACAGCGAGTCCGGCATGGTGATGGTCAATCTGCCGACCGCCGGCGTCGACTATCACGTGCCGTTCGGGGGCCGGAAGGGTTCGAGCTACGGTGCCCGCGAGCAGGGCTCCTATGCCCGCGAGTTCTACACGACGGTGAAGACCGCCTATACGTATCCCGGCTAACCACGGGGAATATCAAATGGACCAGGACGTCGCAGCGAAAGAGCAGCCGCGCTACATCAAGCTCCACGAGCGCGACAATGTCGCGATCGTGGTCAATGATTTCGGGCTTCCCGCCGGCTCCCGCTTTGCCTGCGGGCTGACGCTGCGCGCCTTCGTGCCGCAAGGACACAAGACGGCCCTGGTCGACATTGCACAGGATCAGCCGATCATCCGCTACGGCGAGGTGATCGGCCACGCGCTCTCGCCGATCCTGGCCGGCGAATGGGTGGACGAGGCGCGCATCCGCATGCCGGAGGCCCCTGCCCTCGACAAGCTCGAAATCTCGACCGCCGTGCCCGCGCCGCTGCCGCCGCTGGAAGGTTTTACCTTCGAGGGCTTTCGCAACTCGGACGGTTCGGTCGGCACCAAGAACATCCTCGGCATCTCCTCCTCCGTGCAATGCGTCAAGGGCACGATGGAATATGCGGTGAAGCGCATCCGCGCCGAGCTACTGCCGAAATATCCGAACGTCGACGACGTCGTGCCGCTGACGCATGCCTATGGCTGCGGCGTCGCCATCAACGCGCCCGACGCCGTGATTCCGATCCGCACGCTGCAAAACATCGCGCAGAATCCGAACTTCGGCGGCGAGATCCTGGTCATCAGCCTCGGCTGCGAAAAGCTCGCGCCCGAGCGCCTGGTGCCGGAAGGCGTCAGCAACGCCATCGTGCGCATGCAGGACGAAGCCTTCGACGGTTTTGGCGCGATCGTCGACGCGATCATGACCCAGGCCGAAGCCCGCCTGAAAATCCTCAACAAGCGCACCCGCGAAACCTGCGCGGCCGCCGATCTCGTCATCGGCCTGCAATGCGGCGGTAGCGACGCGTTCTCCGGCGTCACCGCGAACCCGGCCGTCGGCTTCGCCGCGGACCTGCTGGTGCGCGCCGGCGCCACCGTGATGTTCTCCGAAGTCACCGAAGTGCGCGATGCGATCCAGCTGCTCACCCGACGCGCCATCAACGAGGACGTCGGCCGCGCGCTGGTGCGCGAGATGGCCTGGTACGATTCCTATCTGGCCCGCGGCGGCGCCGATCGCAGCGCCAACACCACGCCCGGCAACAAGAAGGGCGGACTTGCCAACATCGTCGAGAAGTCATTGGGCTCGATCGTCAAGTCCGGATCAAGCGCCATCACCGGCGTGCTCTCGCCCGGCGAGAAGGCGACGCAGAAGGGCATGCTGTTCGCGGCAACGCCTGCGTCCGACTTCATCTGCGGCACGCTGCAGCTCGCCTCCGGCATGACGCTGCAAGTGTTCACCACCGGCCGCGGCACGCCTTACGGCCTTGCGGCTGCGCCCGTGATCAAGGTCGCGACCCGCAGCGAGCTTGCGCGCCGCTGGAAGGACCTGATCGATTTCGATGCCGGCGGCATCGCCACCGGCGAGAAGACCATCGAGGAAACCGGCTGGGACCTGTTCCGCTTGATCCTCGACGTCGCCAGCGGCCGCACGCAACCCTGGTCGGATCGCTGGGGCATCCACAACGATCTCACGCTGTTCAATCCGGCGCCGGTGACGTGAGCGTCGCGCGTAGACACTGACCGAAAATCAAGAGGACGTCTCAATGTCCCGCATCACGACCTTGCGCACCATCCGCATCGAGGAACGGCCCAACCTGATCTGGGTCGAAATCGAAACGGACGAAGGGCTCACCGGCCTCGGCGAGAGCTTTCGAGGGGCGCAGGCCGTTGAGGCTGCCGTCCATGAGCTCGCAGCACCGCTGGTGCTCGGCCAGGATTCCCGCCGCATCGAAGCCGTATCGCGTCAGTTGCTGACGCCGTATCTCGGCTTCCACAGCGTCAGCGCCGAGGTGCGCGCCGCCAGCGCCATCGACATCGCGTTGTGGGACCTCAAGGGCCAGCGCCACGGCATTCCCGTGCACGAGGCGCTCGGCGGCGCGAGCCGACTCGAAATCCGCGCCTACAACACTTGCGCCGGCTACGCCTACAATACGAAGAGCGCCAGGCGCCGCGAGATCGGCGCGGACGACGCCGCGCTCGGCCCCTATGACGATCAGATCGCCTTCATGCGCGACGCCGGAGCGCTCGCCGAAAGCCTTTTGAGCGAAGGCTATGGCGCCATGAAGATCTGGCCATTCGACCCCTTTGCCGCCAATGGCGGCCATTCGATTTCCCTGATCGACCTCAAGACCGGTCTCGAACCGTTCCGGAAGATCCGCGCCGCCGTCGGCGAACGCATCGAGATCATGTGCGAGCTGCACAGCCTGTGGGGCGCGCAGACCGCCGAGCGCATCTGCCGCGCGCTCGAAGATTACGGCGTGTTCTGGGTCGAGGATCCCCTCGGCAAGATGGACGATGTGCAGGGCCTTGCCGACCTCAGACGGCGCGTGAAAACGCCGATCTGCGGCAGCGAAACGCTGGCGGGCGCGGCGAGCTTCCGCAATCTGCTTGCAGCCGACGCCATCGACGTGGTGATGCTCGACATCGCCTGGTGTGGCGGATTGACCGAGGCGCGCAAAATCGCCGTCCTGGCCGAAGCCTACAACAAGCCGCTCGCCCCGCACGATTGTACCGGCCCGGTCGCGCTGATGGCGGGGCTCATCTGGCGCTGCATGCGCCGACCGCGATCTTCCAGGAGGTCGTGCGCGCGACGCTCTCGACCTGGTATCGCGATCTCGTCACCGCTCTTCCGACCGTGAACAACGGCATCGTGTCTGCGCCGCGTGCGCCCGGCCTCGGGCTTGCGCTCAATCCGGACGTGCGCCGCCGCGCGGACGTAGTGGTGCGAGAGTCCATTTTCAGCGCGTAGGGCACGACCGACGCGTCATCGCGCGACGACTCCCGCGGGGAATGACAGCGGAGCTAAGCGGGGAACGTCCTACTGCTTCGGCGCGGGCGCCATCATCGCGCCGCCCTTCTTCGCCGCGGGCGCGGGCACGGGCTTGGTCGCGGCGGTCGCTTGCGCCGGGAGATATTTCGCGACGATGGCGGGGTCGACCTGGGCAATGTTGGCGTCGGGCAGACGCGTCCAGGTCTCGTCCTTGCCGAACAGGGAGATGCCGAGGAAGCCGCGCATCGTCAGCGTCTGGCCATCAGGGCTGACCGTCATCTTGGCCTTCCAGACGTTGCCGTCGCGCGGATTGACCACGTTGCCGCCGTCGTACTTCAAGCCGTCGCGCTTCATGTCGCGGATGAAGGAGAGCCCGAGCACCGGCGCGTTCTTGCGATCGTCCGTGCATTTCGCGCAGATCTCGTTCGGATCGTCGCCGGGCCGCGGAAAGGTTTTTGCGATCACGCCTTCGAACACACCGCTGTGGTCGATGAAGAGAAACCATCCCACCGTCTTGCCGTCTTCGACCTTCTGCCAAAGACCCGCGGCGGTTGGCTGCTGGACTTGCGCCGCAGCCGGGCTCACCGCACCGAGCGACATCGCGAGCGCGAGGAGCGAGAACAGCCGAAAGCTGGAAAAGAGATTCCGCATTATCATCACCTTGCTAAGCCAATCGGCCTTGCTGAGCCGTCACTCCAATGGCCGCAGACTACGGCGATTTCGCGAACGGTTCCAGCACCAGAAACATGGGCACCGCCTCCCCGCTCGCCGCCGTCAGTTGACACCGAGCTTCTTTTGCAGGCTGGAGGACGAAGTCGTGTACTGGAACACGAGCCGCTTCTCCGGATAGACATAGCGATGGGCTTTTTGCGACATCAGCGCGCCCTCGTGGAAACCGCACAGGATCAGCTTGAGCTTGCCGGGATAGGTGTTGATGTCGCCGATCGCGAAGATGCCGCGCACATTTGTCTCGAACGCGGACGTCTCGACCGGCACTAGATTGTTCTCCAGCGAGATGCCCCAGTTCGCGACCGGACCGAGTTTCATGGTCAGCCCGAAGAACGGCAGCATGGTGTCGCAGGCAATGTCGGTCACACTGTTGTCGTTGCCCTTGATCGTGGCACCGGTCAGCTTGCCCTCATTGCCTGACAGCGCGGTGACCTGGCCGAGCCGCAGATCCATCTTGCCGCCAGCGACCAGCGCGCGCATCTGCTCGACGCTGTGGGGGGCGGCGCGAAAATCGTCGCGACGGTGCAGCAGCGTGATGCGGTTGGCAATCGGATGCAGATTGAGCGTCCAGTCGAGCGCGGAATCGCCGCCGCCGACGATCAGCACGTTCTTGTCGCGGAACGTCTCCATCTTGCGCACGGCGTAGTGCACCGAACTTCCTTCATAGGCTTCGATCCCCGGCACCGGCGGACGCTTGGGCTGGAACGAGCCGCCGCCGGCAGCGATCACCAGCACCTTGCATTCGAACACCTTGCCGGCGTCGGTGGTGCAGCGGAACAAGGGATCGCCGATCTTCTCCACGGTCTCGATCATCTCGCCAAGATGGAAGGTCGGATGGAACGGCTTGATCTGCTCCATCAGCGCCTCGGTGAGACCCTGGCCCGAAACCTGCGGAATGCCGGGAATGTCGTAGATCGGTTTTTCCGGATAGAGCTCGGCGCACTGGCCGCCGACCTTGTCGAGGATGTCGACGAAATGCGCCTTCATGTCGAGAAGGCCAAGCTCGAAGGCGGCGAACAGACCGCAGGGGCCGGCGCCAATAATCAGCACATCGGTTTTGATCACATCGCTCATGTCGTCTCTTTATCGGTCGTTATCGGTGGCACGGCGCCCGGCGGGCAGAGGTGACCCTGCCTGTCTAGCCAACGGGGATGGATCAGGGAAGGCATAAAAGCGGGAGCGCCCCGCAGCCGCGCCCACTTGCCGGGTCAGGATAACTGGGCTGTAACGAGCAACGATATGACGGAGATCAATCGGTGAACGCACCACGCCGCCTCGATACGACGCCGCGCCTGGAGGACTACCCTTTTCGCCTCAGCGACAATGTCCGCTTCGGTGATCTCGATCCCAACCAGCACGTCAACAACGCGGTCTACGCCACCTATTTCGAGACCGGCCGTGTCACGCTGATGAAGCTTCCGGAATACGGCCTGACGCCGCCAGGACTTGCCTGGATCATGGTGCGGCTCGACATGCATTTTCGCGCCGAGTTGCACTGGCCGAATACGATCGAGCTCGGCCTCGGCGTGGTGAAGCTCGGGCGGACATCGGTGACCTTCGAGCAGGTCGTGTTTTCGAACGGGAAATGTATTGCGTCTGCGACATCAGTCGGCGTCATGCTCGACGAGACGACGCGACGGCCGGCACCGCTGACCTCAGAAGTGCTCGAGAAGCTCAGACCCTGGCACAAGCGCGGCATTGAGGTCGCGCCGCCGAGCACATGATAGCTACGGAGAGTTAGGCCTGGCGTTCCGGCGTCGCCACGACGAGGCCGTCGAGTTCGTCGGAGACCTTGATCTGGCAGGACAGGCGCGAGTTCGGGCGCACGTCGAAGCCGAAGTCGAGCATGTCCTCTTCCATCGGCGTCGGGCTGCCGACCTTCTCGCGCCAGGCTTCGTCGACATAGACATGGCAGGTGGCGCACGCGCAGGCGCCACCGCATTCAGCCTCGATGCCGGGAATGCTGTTGCGGATGGCGGCTTCCATCACGGTCGCGCCGTTCTCGACGTCCACCGTACGGGTTTCGCCCTTGTGATCGACAAAGTGAATTTTGGCCATGTGTGCTCGTACTGCCGCGATCTTGGGAATGAAGGAGGGTCCGGGCTGTCCTATAACGGGTCGGTCAGCCCGGCGCCATAGCGTTTTGATAAGACGTTAATCCCGCTTCGCGGCAAGAAAACCCGTCAAAACAAAAGACTAGGGCACGGGTCGGCCCTGTCGTCCTAAGGCTTCAGGATCGTCTCGATGGCGGCGCGAGCCTCGGTCACCGCCTCTTTCAGCGCGGCGAAGGCGTGGGGCCGGCCCTGGCCGGTCCGGATCGCGGTCTCGAGGCTGGCTGCGGCATCCGCCACCGCAAAGGCGCCGATCCCGCGCGCCGAGCCCTTGAGCTTGTGGGCGAGTGCGCCGGCATCACTCGGCAGCGCTGCCATAGCCGCAATCAGGCGGACCGCCTGCTCGGCAAACATCGCCAGCACTTCCTGTTCCAGCTCAGCGTCGCCGAGCGTCATGCGGGAGAGGTGATCGAGGTCGAGCAGGTTGTCGATGGGTGCAAGCGGGGGCGAGGGCATCCAGTCCATCCGTTGCAGTTCAGGCATCATGGCGCAGGCCCCGGCATCGCGCGATGTCCGCCGGTTCGGCGGTCAGGTTCCCTCCACCGAAGCATGGAAATGGTTAACGAAGTGTTCCGGCAGTTTTGCGCAAATCCGCCTGTTTATTGACGAAAAGTTGCCGCAATCCGGCGAGTCCGGTGGAGAATTTCATGTATTGCTAAGGCGTTACGGCGCGATCCTGTTAACGATGATTAAGAATGTCTTAATCGCAGCCATTTCATTCGCGACGCTCTGCCAATAGGATGTTTTGGAAATTGGCGGACAAGCCGTCCGGGTGGGGACGGCTCGGAAATCCGCGCAAGCGGCATGATCCGGACTGTGGGCTTGCGTAGCGCGCAGAGCTCGCGGAGGGACGCGTACAAGTAACGAGGGCTCGGACTGAACATGGCAAACACTCCGAAAAAGGTCAAAGACCCGACAGAAGATGCGCTTTCTGCGATCCAGGAAGCCCTGAACATCAGCGACACGGCTGCGGACACCAGCCGCAACGCCTCGATGCGTAACGAAACGTCGCCTCCGGCCGCGCCACCGACCCCCCCGATGTTCGACGAACCGAGCTTCGACCCGCGTCCTGCCGCGAACGAACGCGCGATGTTCGACCAGATCGAGGAGCCGCGCTCCTCGCGCCGCGCCGCCAATGACGACCGTGCGACCATCGGCCAGCTCTTGCAGACGTTGCAGACGGGACGCCCGACCCGCAACATCTACACCGGCGCGACAATCTTCACCGTCATCTGGCTCGCGGCCTGCGCCGCGCTGACGGTCGGCTTCCTGCCTTCGATCCAGGCGGCGATGGGCCAGAGCGGCGGCGTGTTGGCCATTGCCGGCCTCGTCACGATGTTCTTCGCGCCGATCATGCTGTTCTTCTTCCTGGCGAGCCTCGTCTGGCGCGGTCAGCAAATGAGCTCGGTCGCGCAGGCGATGGCGCAGGTTGCGATCCGCTTCTCCGAGCCGGAAGGTTCGGCTTCGGATTCCATGGTGACCGTCGGCCAGGCCATCCGCCGCGAGGTTGCGGCGATGGGCGACGGCATCGAGCGCGCGATCGCGCGCGCCGGCGAGCTCGAGACGCTGGTCGCCAACGAGGTCGCGGCGCTCGAACGCGCCTATTCCGACAACGAAGTGCGCATCCGCGCCCTGCTCCAGGACATCGCGCATCAGCGCGACAATCTGGTCGGCCAGGCCGAGCAGGTCCGCAGCGCCATCTCCGGCGTGCAGATCGACCTGCGCCATGACATCGCGCTGATCTCGGACGCGATCGCCTCGCGCGTCGACGAGGTCGCCAAGTCCATCACCGGCGCGCTCGAAGAGCGCGGTGCCCACATCACCGGTGCACTCAGCAACGCCGGCGACAACATGATCCTCGCGCTCGGCGAGCGCGGCGGCGACCTGCTCGACCGCCTCGAAGAGGCCAGCAACGAGACCACGCGCGCGGTGCTCGACGCCAGCGAGCGGCTGACCACCAGCCTCAATTTCAAGACCGGCCACGTCCACGACGAGTTCGTCGACCTAGCCGACCGCGTCCACGAGATGCTGAACGAGCGCATCGACCGCATCACCGGCGAGTTCGAGCAGCGCTCCGCCGCGATCGTCGACGGCATCTCCGAGCGCACCGAGCAGGTGCACGACAGCCTGAAGAATTCGTCGGACTCGCTGCTGCTCGAGCTCGAGCTGCGCTCCAACGACCTCTCCGCCAAGATCGACGACGCCGGCAACCGCCTCGCCGGCCACATCATGACCTCCGGCGACAAGGCGAGCGAAGCGCTCGACGCCACCGTCAACACCCTGGTCGCCAAGGTCGTCAGCCAGACCGAGACCGCGCACGACTCGCTGTCGCTCCAGATGAGCGCCTTCGACGAGCTGGTGAGGAACCAGGGCAGCGAGCTGGTCGAGAAGTTTGCCCGCGACTCCGGCACGCTCGGCGCATTGATCACCCGCCACATCTCCGAATTCGACCGCACCGTGAAGACGTTCGGCGGCGAGATCGTCGATCGCATGGGCCAGCGCACCCAGGACATCCACGAGAGCCTGAAGAGCTACGTCGACAATTTCGACACCCGCTTCACCTCCAACGGCGGCGCGATCACGGCTGTCCTCGACCAGCGCCTGGTGCAGTTCGAGACCACAATCGGCGAGCGTGTCACCAACTTCGATGCCTCGCTGAACGGCAAGATCTCCGGCCTCGACTCTGCAATCGACGGTCACATCAAGATCTTCGACGAACAGCTCGTCGGCCGCGTCGCCGCGCTCGAACAGTCGTTCGATACCCGTGCGAAGTCGGTCACCGAGACCATCGACGGACGGCTCAACACGCTCTCCTCGTCGCTGACCGACGGTGCCGCGCAGGCGATCCAGTCGATCGACTCCCGCCTCACCCACCTCACGACGTCGCTGACCGACGGCGCATCGCAGGCGATCGAGACGATCGACACCCGCCTCAACTACCTCGCGACCTCGCTGACCGATGGCGCATCGCAGACCATCCAGACGATCGATACGCGGCTGACGCATCTGATGACCACCCTCACCGGCGGCGCCTCGCAGGCGCTCGAATCCATCGACACCCGCCTCACCTACCTGACCACCGCGGTGACGAACGGCGCCTCGCAGGCCGTGCAGTCGATCGACACCCGCCTCACCCTCCTGACCTCGACGCTCACGGACGGCACCGCGCAGGCGATCGAGGCGGTCGACCGCCGCATCACCAGCGTCGGCGAACTCATCGACGGCCGCAGCATGCATCTGACCGACACGGTCACGGCGCGCTTCCAGGACATCCAGCAGGCCATCGAGACCAAGGTCGGTTCGGTGGCCAGCGACATCGACATGCGCGTGGCGCAGTTCGAGGACCTGCTCGGCTCGCGCGTCGAGGCCGTCGCCGGCCGCATCGAGAGCAGCGGACGCCAGGCCAGCGAGGACATGATGTCCCGCGCCGAGATGATCTCGACCGCGATCCGCTCGCATGTCGAGGACGCCGAGCGCTCGCTCACCAACCTCGTGGTCAACACCAGCGAGACCATCCAGACCGGTGCGCGCACCGCGCAGCAGTCGCTGATGACGGTTTCCTCCGACGTCAACGCCCAGCTCAAGATGACCTCCGCCGAGGTCGAGCGCGCGCTGACCGCGGTCGGTACCGGTGCCGCGAACTCGATCCTGAGCAGCGCCCGCGAAGCACAGTCGACGCTGGTCGCCGCATCCGGCGAGGCCTCCAACCAGATCAAGGGGCTCGCGGCCGACGTCGAACGCACGCTGTCGTCGGCGGGCTCGGCGACCGCAGCCTCGATCCTGGCCGGTGCCCGCGAGGTGCAGACCACGCTGGTCACGGCGTCCTCGGACGCGGCCAACCACGTCAAGACCCTCACCGCCGACGTGCAGCGCTCGCTGTCGATGGCCGGCTCCTCCACGGCGGAATCGATCACAGCCGGCGCCCGCGATGCGCAGAGCACGCTGATCGCGGCCTCGAGCGAGACCGCCAACCAGATCAAGGCGCTGTCTTCGGACGTGCAGCGCTCGCTCTCGATGGCCGGGACCGCGACGGCCGAGACCATCATGACCGGGGCCCGCGAAGCCCAGAGCACGCTCGTCAACGCGTCCTCGGATGCGGCGAGCCAGGTCAAGTCGCTGGCGGCCGAAGTGCATCGGTCGCTCTCGCAGGTCGGCCAGTCGACCGCCGAGACGATCACGACCAGCGCCCGCGACGCCCAGAGCACCCTGCTGGCGGTCTCCGCCGAACAGACCGGCCAGGTCCGTTCGCTGGCGGCCGAGATGCAGCGCGCGCTGGCGACCGCCGGCGGCGCCACCATCGAGGCGCTCACCAGCGGCGTACGCGAGGCCCAGGGCACGCTGATCTCCGCCTCGACGGACGCAGCGAGCCAGATCAAGTCGCTGACCACGGATATCGAGCGCACGCTGACCTCGGTCGGCGCCGACACCGCCTCGACCATCCTCAACAGCGCACGCGAGGCGCAGACCTCGCTGACCACGACGTCGGCGGACGCCGCAAGCCAGATCCGCACGATCTCGACCGAGATCGAGCGCACGCTGAGCACGGCCACCGCGAACGCGACCAACGACATCCAGACCAGCGCGCTCAACGCCCAGAACGCGCTGATCAACGCCTCCAACGAGGCGAGTTCGCGGGTCAAGTCGAGCTCGGCGGACGTCGAGCGCTCGGTGCTCGCCGCCAGCAGCAGCTTCGGCCAGGCCATGACCGGCAAGACCGACGAGATCGTCACCTACGTGCAGCAGCAGTCCGACCGTCTTGCCAACATGATCGATGCCAAGCGCGGCTCGCTCGTGGACGCGATCGGCTCGAAGACCAGCCAGCTCACGCTCGACATCGATCGCGTCACGTCCGACGCGCTGAAGTCGATCGAGACGCGCGGCCACGCGTTCTCGCAGACCATGATGGGCAACGGCTCCGAAGTGGCACGGACCATCAACTCGGCGAGCGAGATGGCGACGGGTGCCGTCAACAAGTCGCTCAAGGACCTCGAGCAGGCCTCGCGCGTGGCGATCGACCAGTCGCGCCAGGTCTCGATCGCGGCCGTCACCGAGATGCAGGAGACCAGCAAGATCCTGCGCACCGACACGGTCGCCCTGTTCGAGCGACTGCGCGAAGGCAACATCCTGCTCCAGGAGGTGCTGACCGGTGCGCACGACAACCTCAACTCGCTCGAGCGGGCGCTGGTGACGCGCGTCGCCGACTTCGTCTCGGCGATGAACGACGTCACCTCGCGCAACGGCGCTGCGACGCAGAACCTGGAAGACCAGCTCAACGTCTTCAACAGCAAGACCACGCGGGCGCTCCAGGATCTCGGCGAGCTGTCGACCCAGTTCGACGCGCACGGCAAGGCACTCGTCGAGGCCGCGCAGGTCGTGGAGCAGAGCAACAAGAACACCACCGCCTCGCTCGCCGAACGCAAGCTGGCGCTGGAATCGCTCGTCACCACGATCGACCTGCGCACGGCCGATCTCGACCAGCGTCTGTCGCGCTTCACCGGCCTGCTCGATGAATCGCTGGCGGCCGCCGAAGAGCGCGCTCGCGACATCGCCCGTGTCGTGGCCGAGACGGCCGGCGCCGGTTCCGCCGCGATCACCCGCCAGTTCGAGGCGGTACGGTCGGCCTCCGAAGAGGAGCACCGGCAGACAGTCGAGGCCATGCACGACATCTACCGCCAGACCACCGACGAGGCGGATACGATGTTCAAGCAATCGACCGAGAAGTTCACCAACCTCGTCTCCAGCATGAAGCAGATGGCGTTCGAGATGCACAACGAGCTCGAAGCCACCCGCAACGAGCTGCGCCGCGGCGTGCTCGAGATGCCGCAGGAGGCCGCCGAGAGCACTGCGCAGATGCGCAAGGTGATCGTCGACCAGATCGAGGCCCTCGCCGAGCTCAACCGCATCGTGGCCCAGCATGGCCGCGGCCTCGATGTCTCCACGACGGGCCGCGCCAGCGTGCAGCGCCAGGAGGAGCCGATGCTGGCGACCGCGGGCGGCCGCAGCACAGAGACCCGCATGCGCGACACCGGCAGCGCCTCCACGCTGCCGCCGCCGGACCTCGGCATGCCGGCCTCGCGCCGCACCGAAGCTCCGCCGGTCGCGCCCGCCGGCAACGACCAGGGCCGCGACGGCTGGCTGTCGGACCTGTTGAGCCGCACGGACGCCAACCAGGGTGCGCCGACCGGACGTGAAGCCCAGCGCGGCCGCCAAGCCGCCGCACCGGCTCCGCAGCCACAGGCGCCGCAAGGTGGCGGCAATCCGCTGGAATCGCTGTCGCTCGACATCGGCCGGCTGATGGACCGCAACCTCGCTGCCGAGATGTGGGACCGCTACCAGCGCGGCGAGAACAAGGCCTTCACCAAGCGCCTCTACACGCCCGCCGGCCAGAAGGCTTTTGACGAGGTCGCCCGCAAGTACCGCTCCGATCGCAACTTCAAGGGCACGGTCGACCGCTACGTCGCCGAGTTCGAACGCCTGCTCGACGAAGTCGCCCGCGACGGCCGCGGCCCGCAGGAGCTGCGCAACCACCTGACCTCGGAGACGGGTCTGGTCTACACCCTGCTCGCGCACAGCGCGGGACGGCTGGGGTAAGCGGCTCGCAGCGATAGCGAACAGCGAATGAAAAACGGAGCCCTCGCGGGCTCCGTTTTGTTTGAAGTTACGCCGGTGCAATGATGGGGATGGGAAAAGCGAACGCATCATTCGCTCTCGTGCCCCGGACGCAGCGCAGCGCCCTCGGCGGTGCGCTGCAGAGCCGGGGCCCATATCGCGGGCATTGTATCGTGTTGCCTTCTGGGTCCCGGCTCTGCGCAGCAGCGTTACACGCTGCAGCGCGTCCGGGACACGAGACCCAGCGCTACGACCAGGCCAAGCCCTACTGCCGCCTGCGCTCCGGCGTCGCGGGCTTTAGCGGCTCTGGCGGCGGCGGAGCGGCGGCCGGCGCGCTGTTGCTGGCGCCGAACAGCACGCGGGTCGGGTTGCGGTCGAAATTGTTCACGGCGCGGCTGATGTCGCCCAGGGTACGGCGGCCGTCGGTCATCAGCGCGCCGGAGCGCTTGTCGAAATCGTCGGCCAGTTCGCGGATCGACTTCACCGCCAGGAATAGCTCACCGCCGTCCTTGCCGCCGGCGAGCGTGCTGAGGCCGAGCATGAGGCTGTCGGCCTTGAGCATGACGCCGTCGACCTTGGCCATCACGCCATCGATCTTCTCGGAGTTGCGGGCGAGCGAGTTGGTGAAGGTCTCGAGATTCTTCAGCGAATTCTTCACCGATTCCTGATTGTCGGCGACGATCTTGTTGATGTTCTGGAGCGTGCCGCGGATCGCCTCGGTGACGTCCTGGAGCTTGTTGGGATCCGCCGTCAGCGACGGAATACCGTCCTCGTCGAGCGGTGGCGGAGGTGCCGCCTCCTCGCCGCCCTTGAGCGAGATCGCGGCGACTCCGGTCAGGCCCTGGAATTCGAGGCCGACCAGGGTGTCCTTGCGGATCGGGGCGTTGTTCTCGACCATGGCGAGTGCGACAACCCGCCGCGGGTTGTCGAGCTTCACCGAGACCACCTCGCCCACTCGGATACCGTTGAAATTGACGCTGCCGCCGTTGCGCAGGCCCGCCGCCGGGCCCTCGAAAACGACGCGCAGGGGGCTGCGCTGCTTCGTGGTGTGCAACGACTGAAACCACAACACGAAGCCGATCGCAGCGGCGATCACCGCCAGGGTGAACGATCCGATCAGCACGTAATTTGCACGCGTTTCCATCAGCTACTCCGGCACCTCAGCCCATCACCGCGCGAGCGCGCTTGCCATGGAAATATTGCCTCAGCCAGGGATGCTGCGAGGCCTGCATGTCGGCGATCGACCCTGCCGCAATGATCTTACCGTTCCCTAAAACGGCGATGCGGTCACATGCTGTGTAAAGGCTATCGAGATCGTGGGTTACCATGAAAACAGTCAGCCCCAAAGTGCGCTGGAGGGTCCTCACCAGCTCGTCGAAGTCGCCGGCGCCGATCGGGTCCAGGCCTGAGGTCGGCTCGTCCAGAAACACCAGATCCGGATCGAGCGACAGCGCGCGCGCAAGCGCCACGCGCTTGATCATGCCGCCCGACAATTCGGAGGGAAAGCGATCGGCGACTTCGGGCTTGAGACCCACCATGGTGAGCTTGGCGATGGTGATCTCGTCCATCAGCCGCTGCGAGACGCGCAGATATTCGCGCATCGGAAACTGGATGTTCTGCCGCACCGTCAGCGAGGAGAACAGCGCGCCCTGCTGGAACAGCACGCCCCAGCGCCGCTCCACGTTGCGACGCTGCGACGTATTGGAGGCGTCCAGATCGACGCCGAACACCTCGATGCTGCCTGCGACCTTCGGCACGAGGCCGATGATGGTGCGCGTCAGCACCGATTTGCCGGCACCCGAGGGGCCGACGAAGCCAAGAATTTCGCCGCGCTTGACGTCGAGGTCGAGGCCGTCGAGCACGCGCGTCGCGCCGAACTGCACGGTGATGTCGCGGACGCGGATGATCGGGTTTTGAATTCCGTTTTGGACTTCCTGCGCCATCGTCACATCCCGATCGAGGCGAAGAAGATGGCGAACACACCGTCCATGACGATGACGAAGAAGATGCCCTTCACCACGGACGCCGTCGTGTGCTGTCCGAGCGATTCCGCGCTGCCCTGCACGGCGAGCCCTTCGACACAGGCGACGATGCCGATCACAGCGGCCATCACAGGTGCTTTCACGATGCCGACGATGAAATGGTCGATCGAGATGGCGTCGCGCAAGCGCAGCAAAAACGCTTCGGGATCGACGCCGCCATAGAGCCAGGCGACGAGACCGCCGCCATAGAGCGCGGCCATGGCGCCGAGGAAGGCCAGGATCGGCAGCGCCAGCACCAGCGCCAGCATGCGCGGCAGCACCAGCACCTCGATCGGGTCGAACCCCATGGTGCGCAATGCGTCGATCTCCTCGCGCATCTTCATCGAGCCGAGCTCGGC
Source organism: Bradyrhizobium sp. 132 (assembly GCF_023074185.1). Taxonomy (GTDB): domain Bacteria; phylum Pseudomonadota; class Alphaproteobacteria; order Rhizobiales; family Xanthobacteraceae; genus Bradyrhizobium. The sequence continues at coordinate 110,869 of NZ_JADPKY010000159.1, forward strand.
GGTGTAGGCGCTGCCCGAGCGGCCCGCGACCATGATCGCGACCAGGAGCACGCCGATCTCGCGCAGCACCAGCACGCCGAGCATGTCGACGACGAAGATGTCGGCGCCGAACCTGCGGAAATGGAAGATGCCCTGCTGGGCGATGATGCAGCCGATCAGGAAGGTGATCAGCACCACGATCGGCACCGCGCGCCAGCAGACCTGCTCGAGATGATGCACGGTCGAGGTCAGGCGGAACGAGCGCGGGTGAATCAGGGTGCGCGCGCCCGCCGCGAGCACCGCGCCGAGCATGTCGATCAGGCCTGCCACGGTGCCGCCAACGCCAGCCACGGCCCGGCCGATCTGCTCCAGCATGCCGGTGATGGTGACGGCGCTAGTGTCGATCACGGGCGTCGCCCTGACCCGCCGCACCTCGTCCACGAGGCTCGAATAATTGGCGGACAGCCCCGCGATCTGCGCCTCGACGGCGCCTTGGGTCAGGCTGCGGCGCAGCCGTTCGATCAGCCAGGCGCCGAACGTGTCCAGCTTGGCCACCTCGGAAACGTCGATGAAGACGCTTTGCGAACCGCCCGCGAGCTTCTCGGCGTCAGCCACCATCCGCTCCAGGACCGGCGCGAAGCTCGCGGTCCAGGTTCCGGTGGCGCAGAGTGCCAGCGCGTTGCCTTTCGCAATCCGTTCCAGCTTCGGATCGCCGCTCAAGATGTCCGCTCCCGTGCCGGGGCGCTGGAAACGGATGAAATCAGATGGTTGCGCACGCGCCCTTACCCAGAGAAGGTGTCCCCGACTGGTTAACCTTAGTTGCTAGAGGTAACTAGCAGGTTCAGATTTCGCCAGAGTTCAAAATGACTTCCAGCAAAGTTCCGGCCCTGGCCGCGCGAATCGAGCGCTTTCCCATCGCGGGCAGTTTCACCATCAGCCGGGGCGCCAAGACCGAGGCCGTAACCGTCGTGGCCGAGGTGAGCCGGGACGGCCTGATCGGCCGCGGCGAATGCGTGCCCTATCCCCGCTACGGCGAAACGCCCGAGGTAACCCTAGCCGCCATCCAGGCCATGCAGGAGGCCGTGGCGAGCGGACTCACCCGGCGGACCCTGCAAGCCGCCATGCCGCCCGGTGCGGCCCGCAATGCCCTGGATTGCGCCCTGATCGATCTGGAAGCCAAGGCGGCGGGGCTGCGGGCCTGGAGCCTGCTCGACCGCCCGGTGCCGGGCGAGCGCACCACGGCCTACACGATCTCGCTGGGCACCCCCGAGGCCATGGCGGCGGCGACCGCCAAAGCGGCGCACCGGCCGCTGCTCAAGATCAAGCTCGGCGGTGACGGCGACGGGGAGCGGATCGCGGCGGTGCGCAAGGCGGCCCCCGAATCCGAGCTGATCGTGGACGCAAACGAGGCCTGGACCGAGGCCAATCTGGAGCACAATCTCGCGGCCTGCGAGGCCGCCGGCGTCACCCTGGTCGAGCAGCCGCTACCGGCCGGCAAGGACGACGCGCTGGCGCGGATCAAACGGCCGCTCGCGGTCTGCGCCGACGAGAGCGTGCATGACCGCCACTCGCTCGCACCCTTGCGTGAGCGCTACGACGCCGTGAACATCAAGCTCGACAAGACCGGCGGCCTCACCGAGGCGCTGGCGATGGCCGATGCCGCGCAGGCGCTCGGCTTCGAGATCATGATCGGCTGCATGGTCGCAACCTCGCTGTCGATGGCGCCTGCAATGCTGGTGACGCCGCAGGCCCGCTTCGTCGATCTCGACGGCCCGCTGCTGCTGGCGCGCGACCGCGATCATGGTCTTCGGTATGACGACAGTCTGGTCTATCCGCCGGATTCTTCGCTCTGGGGATGAGCTCTCAGCCGGTGCCGCGCCGACCAGATCAGAAGTGCACCGGCGCCGGCCATCGCAGCCATGACGTAATACAGGCCGTCGCCGATGCGGGCGTAGATCGCGCCTGACGCGATCGAGGTGGTCGCACCCAGCAGCCCGTTGCACGCGGCGTAGTAGCCCTGCCCCCGCGCGATCTGATGCGACGGCACGCGCTGCACCAGGAGATTCATGGTGCCGAGGATGGTCATCCCGAAGGTCAGGCCGTGGCCGAGCTGTACGACCGCGAGCAGCGCAAGCGGCGGATCGTGCGCGGTGACGACCCAGCGCACCACCGCGCTCGCGCCCCCGATCGCCATGAGCGAGGACGGGTGCAGCGAGAAGCGCGGCGACAGCGCGAACACGATGATCTCGGCGATGACGCCCAGCGTCCAGAGGCCCGCGATCGTCAGCCCGCCGAGGCCCTGGGCCTGCCAGTTGATGGCCGAGAACGTATAGTAGGCGACGTGACTGCCCTGGATCAGCGCGGCGGAAACGATGATGGCCCAGAAGCCGGCATCGTGCAGCAGCGCCTTGCCGGCGCGCGCCGCTGTCGTCCTTCGCCTGACATCGTCGAGCGGCTGCAGCAAAAGGCTGGCGGCGACCGCAACAACGGTCCAAGCGACGATGACCCAGATCAGATCGCGCGCCGCGATGTGGTCTACGAGATAGCCGCAGGCGAGCGAGCCGGCGGCGAATGCTGCCGAGCCCCACAGCCGCACCGGTCCGTAGTCGAGCCCGTAACGGGCGACACCGCGCAGCGCATAGGCGTCGGTCAGCGGGGTCGTCGGCGTCCACATCATGCAGGTCAGCGCGTAGATCAGGAACAGCGCCAGCGGCTGCCCCTGCAGGCCGACGGCTGTAAATCCGATCGCCGTCGCCAGCACGGAGACCATGATGCCGGCGCGAATGGCATGTCGCTTTTCGGCAAGGGCCGTGATTTGCGGCAGCGTGGTGAAGCGCGTGATCGCCGGCAGCGCGTTGATGAGGCCGATCCAGGCCGCGTCGATGCCGATCGCCTTCAGCCAGACCGGAAAGAACGGCAGATGCGTACCCGACACCGCGAACACGGCCGAGTAGAACACGGCGAGGCTCACGGCGAATCGCCGCTTCTGAGATACCGCGATGGGGATTTGTGATTCGGGTGCCATCAAACCAATTGCGATTCGGTCGATATCGTGGTGATCGTTACTGTAACGCGCCGTGATTTGCGCGACGAGATTGACATGGCCAACGAAGCATTCGCCCTCTCGCCTATGTCTGCCCGCGCGGCCGAGCCGAACGAGCAGGATTACGACGCGATCCGCGAAGCCTTCATGGAGACCGCGCGCGGCCGCTGGTTCCTCGGTGAATACGCCAAGCGCAACCGCAATGCGGACACCCGCATGGTGCTCGACGCGGTCGCGAAAATCGAAGAAACCCTTGCGACACAGCGCCAACCCGTCGTCGAGGACCGCCTGCCCGAGGCGCTGGTCGCAATCCGGCACGCGATCCGCGAAGCCGAGACGATCGCAATCGCGGCCCTCGATCCCGCGGCGATCGAGGCGAGCCTCGCGCCGATCCCGCGCGGCCTCCGCATCATCAAGGAGATCTCCTGGCGCTGGCGCGAGATCGGCGCCGATGGGCGAATCTGCGACCTTATTGATTCGCAGCTTGCCTCCATCGAGGCGGCCTGCGCGCAAGTTTCGACCATCGACCCCCGTACCGACCTCAAGGCCGCATTCGATCTGCTCATGGACCGGATCGACCAGATCGACGGCGACGCAACGCCGCAGGCTGCGCACCCCTCGCCGGCCGCGGTGCAGGACGCGCCGTCGTCCGCGGCGGAAGCTCCGCTTGCGGAGGTCGCGCCTGCCGCAATGGCCAGCGAAGCAGCCGTGGCTTTTGCGGAGGCGCCGCAGGACATAGCAGCGATCGAGCCCGAAGCAGCCGTGGAAGCGGCCGGCGTCGCTGAAGCCTTCTCCGTTGCCGAGCAGGCGATGGACGCCGCCCTGGAGCCGGAGATCGTCGCCGAGAGCCAGACCGCGCCTGAAGCCGCCGCTTTTGAAGAGCCGGCCGCTGAGCCCGCCGCCTTCGCCGAGGTGACGGACGAATTTTCGCTCGACGCCGCCGCGGAAGCCGAGCACGAGGCCATACTCGAGGCCATCGCACTGGAGATGGCCGCGCCCGATCCGGAGTTCGACGAGATCATCGAGCCGGTCGAGATGGAAGCGGCCATTCCGGAGCAGGTGGTTGCGGAGGCCGCAGCGCCCATTGCAGCCGAGATGCCGGAGCCGATCGGACTTGAGCCCGCCGCTCCGCCGGTCGTGGAGGAGCCCATAGAGGAAGCGCCGATCGCGATGGAATCGCTTGCGCGCCTCACCAACGCCATTGCGGAAGCCGCCGCCGAAGTGATGGAGCAGCCGGCGTCGGCCATGGCAGCCGCCGCGACATTCGGCGCAGCGCCGAGCACGACGCTGCCGATGCCCTCGCCGGTCCCGGAAGCCTCACTCGGCGCCACCATCCTCGCCAGCGGCATCCTGCAAAAGCCCCGCGCCGCCGCAAACGATCCCATGGCGCCGATCCGCCGCATGACCCAGGCCGAGAAGATCGCGTTCTTCTCGTAAGGGGACGCGGCATGCTCCGTCTCGTGTCCCGGACAAGCGAAGCGCAGATCCGGGACCCAGGAGCCACAGCTTCCGTCGCAACGTGGGCCCCGGCTCTGCAGCGCACCGTCGAAGAGACGCTGCGCTGCGTCCGGGGCACGAGAGCGGAGTGAGGAGAACACTCTCTCCTCAACGTCATTGCGAGTTGGGACCGGCATTGAGGAGCCGGCGAAGCAATCCAGATTGTCACCGCGGAAAGACTCTGGACTGCTTCGCTACGCCGCTACGCTAGGAATGACGGATGATCAGCGATCACCCGCAATTCCACACCGCGCCGATCGGTGTCCGCGTCCAGCACGGCCCAAAACTGCCGCCATTGTAGCGGCCGCCGCCAAAGCCGGGCCGGCCGAAATAGCGCCACTCGCCGTCCCAGCCGTAATATTGGGGGACCGGATCGATGTACCAATGGCGCCGGTCGCTGCGCGACATCCGCCGCATCGCTTCCTTCTGCTTATAGAGCGGAACGCTGTTGCTGAGCGGCTGGCGATAGCCCGGCAGGAAGCCGTAGCCATGCCAGGCTTGCTTGGGACGCTTTTGAATTGACGCGGCCGGCGCGACAGCCGGCAGCAGCGACAGGATGACAGCAACAGACAGACACATAAGGCGCGACATGGATTGACGATAGACAGTCGAGTCCGGGAACGCCATTCAAATTCGAGTGCCAAGCTATTTGCACGATCGCGCACCAATCGGGATGGTCGGAGCATTCCCCTAGCTGACCACACCCTTCCTGATCAGGAAGCATCCGTAACCCCTGCTGTCGCCGACCTGCACGACGCCAAAGCTCGCTGCCGCTGCCCGGTAAAAATCCGGCCGCGCGAGTTTTCCGGGCGTGACGGGGCGGCCGACGGCGCGTTCGATCTCGGCCAGCACCACACGCTGTACGTCGGGGACGCGGTCGGGATCGTCGACCGGCACCATCACGCGCACCGGATCGGGATCGAAATCGTCGAGCGGGTAGACTGACATGATGGCGCGGATCGCGGTCTCCATGGTCATGCCCGGCAACTGGATCAGGCGCTGCGACGCCGTGCTCTGCGCGATGCGGGTTGCCGGGTGATTGGCATCGACGAAAACGAGGTCGTCGCCGTGGCCCATGGCCGCGAGCAGCCAGAGCAGGTCGGGCGTGAGGATGGGATCAATCGACTTCAACATGTGACGGCATTTCCTTGAAAAGCATGTCATCGCCGGCGACCCGGCCCGGCCGGACACCGGCCGCTCACCCTAGCAGGTTCCAAGCGTGATTCAGATCACGTAGGCCACAATGGTGATCGCGATCACGGACCAAAGGCTCGAACGCGGCCAAGCTTCCTCGCAACCAATCTCGTATCGAGATCAGTGCCAGAGGAGCACACCATGTTCCCCCTAAAGCCTTTCCTGATGACTGCGGGCCTCGTGGGAAGCCTGTTCGGCTTCGCCTGCGGCCCTGTTTCCGCGCAAGTCGCCCCGGTCGAGCCGGCTCCCACCGCGCTGCAAGGCCCTGAGCAGCGGGTCGCGCTGGTGATCGGCAATTCGAACTACCAGAACGCGCCGCAGCTCGCCAACCCCGACAATGACGCGGAGTCGATGGCGAAGTTCCTGAACTCGGCCGGCTTCGAAGTGGTCGCCGCGACCGACCTGACTCAGAACGACATGCTTCGCGTGGTGCAGGACTTCTCCGCCAAAGTGTCAGCGCGCGGTCCGAACACCGTGGCGATGGTCTATTACGCCGGTCACGGCGTGCAGCTCGCCGGCGAGAATTACCTCGTTCCCGTCGATGCCAAGGTCTCGAGTCAGACCGAGCTGGTCAATAATTCGGTGCGTCTGGTCGACGTGATGTCGACGCTGGAGACGATCCCGAGCCGCATGCGCATCGTCATCCTCGACGCCTGCCGCAACAACCCCTTCCCCAACGTCAACGACGCCGGCCGCGGCTTGGCCATCGTCGATGCCCCGAACGGCTCGATCGTCGGCTACTCGACCGCGCCAGGCGCCGAAGCGCAGGACGGCATCGGCGGCCACAGCCCCTACACGCAAGCCTTCCTCAACGTTGCGCGCGAGCCCAACGTCCCGATCGAGCAGCTGTTCAAGCGCGTGCGCCTCGAAGTGAACCAGACCACCAGCGGCGCACAGATCCCCTGGGAGAGCTCGTCGCTGACCTCTGACTTCACCTTCTTCGGCGACACCGCTGTTGCCGCCAACCGCGCGCCGGTGAATGCGCCGGTCGTGCAGATGGCCTCCAACCTGCCGAGCCGCTCGACGCGCCAGGCCTATGACTACGTCGTGTCCGAAGCCCGTCCGGAGTACTATCAGGAGTTCATCACGATGTATCCGCACGACCCGCTGTGCGATCACGTCCGCTGGCTGCTCAACAACCTGCTGCTCTCGCAGGCCTGGCACAAGGCGGTGCTCGCGAACTCGCCGCTCGGCTACAAGAACTTCTACGACAGCTACGGCAACACGCCCTATGCGCAGGTCGCGCTGAAGCTCCAGATGCAGCCGAAGCAGATCCCCTTGATGCAGGCGACCAAGTTCCTGGCGCCGCAGAACATCAACCCGACCTTCAAGATCGGCAATCTCGGCCAGCCCAAATACATGCCGCTGCAGGGCAATGGTGGGTCGCAGATCAACGGCAATCTGCCGATCGTGCAGAAGCCGGGCGACAACAACGGCATCGGCAAGCTCGGCAATGGCGGCACTGCCAACGGCGCTCCTGGCAAGATCGTGAGCATGCCGGTGAATGTCGGCAAGGGCGGCACGAACGTCGGTGCGAAGCCGGTCACAGTTCAAACCCAGAACAATCCGATCCGCATCAACAACGGCGCGAAGATCAACAACAACCCGGTGAACAAGGTGCAGATCCAGAACAACTCCCACCCGCAGTTCAACACGACCAACCGGATCGGCAATGGCGGCAGCAACAATTTTCGCCAGTCGATGAACCAGAGCCAGGGCAACAACGGTGGTGGCAACAATCGCCGGAGCTTCGTGCACTGATCGCGCGGAGAAGAAGGTGCGCTCCCTCCCCCGCTTGCGGGGGAGGGTTGGGGAGAGGGTGCTTCCGCACAGAGACTCCCCAAGAGGAAACAGCCCCCACCCGGCGCTTCGCGCCGACCTCCCCCGCAAGCGGGAGAGGTTGCACCGAGCAAGCGGCAAGTTCGAATCCACCAACGAAAATACAGAAAGGGGCAGAGCGGCAACGCTCTGCCCCTTCTTCATATGAGACGATTAGAAAATCAGGCCACCAGCTCCGCGAACAGATCGGCATCGACATTGCCGCCGGAGAGCACGATGACGACGTTCTTGCCGGCAACATCAAGACGCCCCGCAAGCAGCGCGGCCAATCCTACCGCTCCGCCCGGCTCGACCACGAGCTTCAGCTCGCGATAGGCGAATGCGACGGCCGCGCCAACTTCCTTGTCCGACGCGGTCACGCCGCGCGCGAGCAGCTTGCTGTTGATCGCAAACGTCATCTCGCCTGGGATCAGGGCCATCAGCGCATCGCAGATGGTGCGGCCTGCCGGCCCGTGCGGCTCGCGATGACCTGCGGTCAGCGAAAGGCCGTGATCGTCGAACGACTCGGGCTCGGCGACGACGATTTGGGCCAGCGGATAGCGCGCCTTTACTGCCGTCGCGACGCCCGCGATCAGGCCACCGCCGGAGGCCGGCGCGACCACGATGTCAGGGGCGAGACCGAGCGCTGCCATGTCTTCCGCAATCTCGCGACCGGCAGTGCCTTGGCCTGCGATCACGAAGGGATCGTCATAGGGCCTGACCAGCGTTGCGCCGCGCTTCTCGGCGATGCCGCGCGAGATCGCCTCGCGGTCGTCGCGATCGCGGTCGTACAGCACGACCTCGGCGCCATAGGATTTGGTGCGCTCGCGCTTGGACAGCGGCGCATCCGCGGGCATCACGATAGTCGCCTGCATGTCGAGGATTTTTGCCGCCGCCGCCACACCCTGGGCATGGTTGCCGGAGGAGAACGCGACCACGCCACCGGCGCGCTTGTCCTGCGGGATCGAGGCGACCTTGTTGAAAGCACCGCGAAACTTGAACGAACCGGTGCGCTGGAGCATCTCCGGCTTCAGGAACACCTTCGCGCCGACGCGCTCGTTGAGCACGGGAAAGGACAGCAGCGGGGTGCGGACCGCGAAGGGCGCGATCACGCGCGCTGCGGCATCGATATCGGCAGGGCCGATCGGGAGGAGCTGTTCGGTCATAGCCGACCATATCGCGGCTATCGAGGCGCGGGCAAGACACCTCCACGCGAGGATTTCTTCCGCTCAGGCGACGAAGCGCGCCGGCTCCGCCCCGTTCCGGCCCGGCAGCACCGCGCCGACCGCCAAAATGCTGTCGATAAAATCCCGGGCCGAGGCTTCCCAGGTGTAGTTGGAGGCGAATTCGACACAGTCCTGCCGGGAGATGTCGAGCGCGGCGAAGCAGGCGCTGCGCAGATCGTGATCGAGCGCCCCGACTGGCGCATCGCCGATCACGTCGCGGGGCCCCTTCACCGGGAACGCCGCAACCGGCAGGCCGCTTGCGAGCGCTTCGAGCAGGACAAGGCCAAAAGTGTCGGTCTTGCTCGGAAACACGAAGACGTCGGCGGCCGCGTAGATATCCGCCAATTCCTCGCCGTGCTTTTCGCCGAGGAAAATCGCGTCCGGATACGCCTCCTCCAGCGCGACACGCGCCGGACCGTCGCCGACGATCACCTTGGTGCCGGGCAAATCGAGGTCAAGGAATGCCTCGAGGTTCTTCTCCACCGCAACCCGGCCGACCGAGAGGAACACCGGTGCCGGCAAGCAGAGATCGATCGCGCGAGGATGGAACAAATGGGTGTCGACGCCGCGGGGCCACAGCACCACATTGTCGAAGCCGCGGTCGGTCAGCTCGCTGGCGAGCGCAGGCGTCGCCGCCATCACGGCGCGGCTGGGGCTGTGGAATCGGCGCAGAGCCCGCCAGATCAGCGAGCCCGGCACCGGCACGCGCGCGCGGACATATTCGGGAAAGCGGGTGTGGAAGCTGGTCGTGAAGGGCAGCTTGCGCTGGCGGCAATAGCGGCGGACCATGAGGCCGATCGGACCTTCTGTCGCAATGTGGATGCTGTCCGGGCGCGCCTCTTCGATCAGCTTCGCGATCCGTGCCGGGCGCGGCATGGCCAGCCGCACGTCACGATAGCTCGGCATCGCAAAGGTGCGGAACGATTGCGGCGTCAGGAACGCGAATTCGACGCCGAGGCTTTTGGCGGCGTCAGTAAGCTTGGTCAGCGTCCGAACCACACCGTTGACTTGCAGGTGCCAGGCGTCGGTCGCGACCAGGATGCGCATCAGGCTGCCCTTGTTATGCAGCTTTGGCTGCGACCTGCGGGATCTGTGCCGGCTTCTCGGCCTGGTCCGCCCAGGTGATGATCTCGAAACGGCCGTCGTCGTGCTCGACCAGCGCCGTGCAGCTCTCGACCCAGTCGCCGCAATTCATGTAGCGGATGCCGCCCTCGTCGCGGATCACGGCGTAGTGGATGTGGCCGCAGATCACGCCGGCGGCGTCGTGGCGCCGCGCCTCGGCGGCGAGCGCCTGCTCGAACGCGCCGATATAGTTGACGGCGTTCTTGACCTTTTGCTTGGCCCATTGCGACAGCGACCAATAGGGCACTTTGAACATGCGCCGGAAGAAATTGACGAAGCGATTCATCTGGATCGCGAAGTCGTAAGCCTTGTCGCCGAGATGGGCGAGCCAGCGCGCGTTCTGCACCACGAGGTCGAAGATGTCGCCGTGGATGACGAGATAGCGCTTGCCGTCCGCGCCGGTGTGGACAGTGTTCTCGACGACGTCGATGCCGCCGAAATGCGTGCCGTAATAGTTACGAAGGAACTCGTCGTGATTGCCGGGGATGTAGATGACCTTGGCGCCCTTGCGCGCCTTGCGCAAAAGCTTCTGGACCAGGTCGTTATGCGATTGCGGCCAATGCCAGCTCGATTTCAGCGCCCAGCCGTCGACGATGTCGCCGACGAGATAGATCGTGTCTGCATCATGGAAACGCAGGAAGTCGAGCAGAAGGTCGGCTTGAGAACCGCGGGCTCCGAGATGAACGTCGGAGATGAACAACGTGCGAAAGCGCCGCTCAGGGCTCTCGTCACTCACATCGTAACTTCCCATGCGACAGCCTGTAACAATGTCCCGTGACAGGGGGATGACCAATTGAACCTTTGACGCACCCTCGGATACGAATCGCGCCTTGCCTCGCCCTCCCCGCGAATATCAGTCGCATGCGACAATCAGGCGACATCACGCCGCAGCAACCTCCGCAAGAACCCGGAACTGCTGGCTGGATGGGTTAACGGCCGCGCGCTCGCGGCCGGTCTCAGTAAAATCTGTGGAAATGATGGATCGGCCCGTGGCCGTGGCCGACGCTGAAGCGGTCGGCGGCCGCGATCGCCGCGCTGATCCAGGCCTTGGCGTTGCGCACGGCGCGCTCGAGATCCTCGCCTCTGGCCAGCCCGGCGGCGACCGCCGACGACAGCGAGCAGCCTGTGCCATGAGTGTTGCTTGTGGCCACGCGCGGCGCGGCGAGCGCGATCGTGGTCTTGGCATCGACGAGATAGTCGATGCTCTCGGGGCCCTCGCCGTGCCCGCCCTTGATCAGGACCGCACGGCAGCCCAACGCCAGCAGCCGGCGCCCCTGGCTCTCGATCTCGGCCTCGCTAGTCGCAACCGGCTCGTCGAGCAGAGCCGCAGCTTCCGGCAGATTGGGCGTGATCACCGAGGCCAGCGGCATCAGTTTGATGCTCAGGGCGTCGATGGCTTCGGACGCGAGCAGGCGATCACCCGATGTCGCCACCATCACGGGATCGAGCACGATGTGTTGGGGCTTCCAGCGCGACAGTGCGGCCGCGATCGCATCGATGCTGGCGGCCTGCGCCACCATGCCGATCTTGACCGCGCCGACCTCGAGATCGGAAAACACCGCGTCGATCTGCGCGGTGACGAACTCGGCCGGCACGGCGTGAATGCCGGTAACGCCGCGCGTGTTCTGCGCCGTCAGCGCCGTGATGGCGGAAGCGCCGAAGACACCGAGCGCGGCAAAGGTCTTCAGGTCTGCCTGGATGCCGGCCCCGCCGCTCGAATCGGAGCCGGCGATGGTGAGCGCCACGGGGGTCGTCATGGGCCGACTTTCCGCTTCCTGGGGACCATGGCCCCTCCTAGCGCGCATATACGGAGGCAGCAAGTTCGCTTGCCAAATCCGGCCGGTTTTGGCCTATTAGCCGGTCAGATATGCCTTCGGAGTGACTGCAATGGTTCCTTTTTTCGTCCAGATCAAATGCAAGCTCGGCCAATCCTATGTGGTCGCCAATGCGCTTGCCGAAGCCGAGATCGCCTCCGAGATCTATTCCACGGCCGGTCAATACGACCTGCTGGTGAAGTTCTACGTCGACAACGACACCGATATCGGCCACTTCGTCAACGAGAAGGTGCAGGTGCTGCCGGGCATCCAGGACACCCTGACCATCATCACCTTCAAGGCGTTTGGCGCGACCTAACTTCCTTCTTTACGCTTCGGTCGCGGCGGACCGTCCACCGACGGCAGCGATTTGAGATAGTCCGCCATCGCCGCGCGATCCTCGTCCGGCAATTGCGAGGTGTTCTTGATCACCCGCGTCATCGCACCGCCGACGCTGTCGCCGTCGGGGAGTTCGCCGGTCTTCAGGAGATAGGCAATATCCTTCGCGCTCCACTCCCCAAGGCCCTTCTGCGTGATGTTGGGCACCCAGCCCTCGCCTTCCGGATTGGGCCCGCCGGCGAAGCGTTCTCCGGCGATGATGCCGCCAAGCGCATTGCGCGGGCTGTGGCATTCCGCGCAATGGCCAAAACTGTTGACGAGATAGGCGCCACGATTCCATTGCGGCGACTTCGCGCTGTCGGCGACGAAAGGCTTACCGTCCATAAACAAAAGTTTCCAGATGCCGACGTTGCGCCGGATGTCGAAGGGAAAGCGCACATCGTGGTCGCGCACCTTGCCTGCAACGGCCGGCAGCGTTTTCAGATAGGCAAAGAGATCAAGCACGTCCTCGCGCCTGGCATGCTGATACGAGGTATAGGGAAAGGCCGGAAAATAATGCTGTCCGTCGGGCGAGACCCCGTGCATCACCGCGTTGACGAATTCAGCGTCGCTCCATTTGCCGGTACCGTCGCTCGGATCGGGGGAGATGTTCGGCGCGTAGAATGTTCCGAACGGCGACTTGATCGCGACGCCGCCGCCGAGCCTGAGACGATCGGGCTGGTCGGGGACGGCATGGCATGAGGCGCAGCCGCCGGCGTTGAACATCACCTCGCCATTGGCAAGATCAGGCACGCGGGCAGCCGCGGTGCCGGCGGCCGCCACCACCGGCGCGCTGAGCCACCAATAGACGCCGGCTGCAGCGAGTGCGGCGAGCAGCGCCACGGAGATTGTTCGTCGCAACATACGGTCCCTTCGTGCATCGCCGCGAACCTTATGACCGATGTCTTCGTCGCTCCAACCACGAAGAATTTAGCCCACCGCGGCCTGAAACGGGAATAAACTGAAATGCCGGCTGTTGGAAGTTTGGCAGCCCAAACGGGTTCAGCAGGGAGAAGAGTCATGAACAAGACCGTCATCGCCGTGTCAGTGCTCGGCGCCGTTGCCTTTGCGGGTTCGGCCAGCGCGGAAAAGCTGAAAGCAACGCTCGACGCCAAGTCCGAGGTGCCCGCAACGACCAGCAGCGGCACCGGAACGGCCGATCTGGACTACGACGCCGCCAGCAAGAAGCTGTCCTGGAAGGTCACCTATTCCGGCCTGTCCGGCCCCGCCACCGCCGCCCATTTCCACGGACCCGCCGAGGCCGGCAAGAACGCCGGCGTCGCGGTCCCGATCCCCGGCGCCGCCAAGAGCCCGGCGGAGGGCTCGGCGACACTGACCGACGCGCAGGCCGCCGATCTGCTCGCCGGCAAGCTCTACGTCAACATCCACACCGCGGCCAATCCGGGCGGAGAGATCCGCGGTCAGGTGATGAAGTAACCTTTCGCACTGTCCGACAAAAGGGCGGCTGCTTACGCAACCGCCCTTTTCGATTCACGGAGCCCGCGCTGGCGCATGCGTCACACGTCCGGTTCGGCCGCATTCAACGCCTGCGCGAGGTCGGCGATCAGGTCCGAGGGGTGTTCGATGCCGATCGACAGCCGGATCGTGGAATCGAGGACGCCGATTTTCCGGCGGATATCGGCGGGAACGCCGGAATGGGTCATGGTGGCAGGCAGGCTCGCAAGCGACTCCGTTCCACCAAGGCTCACCGCCAGCTTGAGGATCTGCAGCGCGTTGAGGAATTTCATGGCCGCCGCCTTGCCGCCGATGATGTCGAACGAGAACGTGGATCCCGCCCCTGAGCATTGCCGCGCGAACACAAGTCCGGCCGGCGAAGCCGCTTCGTGATGACCGAGATAGTGGACCTTGGCCACTTTGGGATGATCGCGCAGATAGTCGGCCACGAGGCGCGCATTCGCATCGGCCTTTTCCATCCGCAGGCTCAGCGTCTCGAGCGACCGATTGATCATCCAGCAGGAATGCGGATCGAGCTGGGTGCCGATGGCGCCCCGGAGCGCCTTGATGCCTTTCACGACCGCCTTCGCGCCGAGCGCGGCGCCCGCGATCAGGTCTGAATGACCGCCGACATATTTCGTGAGCGAGTACAAGGAAATATCCGCGCCGTGCTCGATCGGCCGCTGAAACACCGGTCCGAGCAGCGTATTGTCGCAGGCGATGATCGGAACGTGTCCTTGCTTCTTTCCGATGACGTCGGCGACACGGCGCATCATCGCGACGTCGACCAGCCCGTTGGTCGGGTTGGCCGGGGTTTCGATCAGGATCATCGAGACCCGGCCCTTGCCCATGGCCTCTTCCGCGGCCTGGCTGACCACAGCTTCGTCAACACCATCGGCGAAGCCGACGGCGCCGATCGACAGACGCGCAAGCGTATTCGTCAGCAGGGTTTCCGTCCCGCCATAGAGCGGCTGGGAGTGCAGAATGACATCGCCAGGGCGGACGAAAGCCAGGATCGTGGTTGCGATGGCCGCCATGCCCGATGAGAACAGCGCACAGCTCTCGGTGCGCTCGTAGATCGCGAGCCTGTCCTCGACGATTTCGCTGTTGGGATGATTGAAGCGCGAATAGACCAGGCCCGCACCCATCCCTTCCGGCGGCTCGCGCCGGCCGGAGACGAAATCGAAGAAGTCCTGCCCATCCTCGGCCGTCTTGAACACGAAGGTGGAGGTCAGGAAAACCGGTGGCTTGACGGCGCCTTCCGACAATTGCGGATCATAGCCATAGGTCAGCATCAGCGTTTCGGGATGCAGCATATGGTTGCCGATGTGCGTCTTCGACGGGAACGGTTTCACCATGGCTTGTCTCGCTGTTTGATTCAGATCCTGCCGCGTTGGAACTCCTGACGTCATAAAGTCGTCAGGAGCCAGATGCGCCAGCATCCAACAGCTCGCATCGACGCCGCGGCGGCCGAGCTGAAGATAGCCGCTCTGACAGCGATCCGTCAGGCCTTGCGAATAGAATTTGCTGCGCCTGTCATTCCCCGCGAAGGCGGGGATCCAGTATTCCAGAGACGTCAAACGTCCCCAGCAGCGCCGCGGCGTACTGGATCGCCCGCCTTCGCGGGCGATGACGCTGAGCTTGTGGTGTCGTGCGTGCCGCTACTTCAGCTTGACCCGATAAGTCTCGTGGCAGTCAGTGCAGCGATCGTTGATCGCGGTGTATGCGGCCTTCAGGCTCGCCACGTCGGTGATCTTGCCTTTGACCTCCGCGATCGCCTTCTGCACCGGCGGGATTTTGGAATCGAAATCGGCCTTGTTCTGCCAGACCTTTGATGACGCCCCATAGGTGGCGTTCACCACATCCTGCTTGGGATTGATCGCGAAGGTCTTCGCGATCTTGCCGACGTCGGCTTCAATGCTCTCGATGGCCTGATCGACTGCCTTCCGATCGTAGGGGATATCTCCCTTCGTCATCTTCTGGATGATGCCGTACTGATTTTTGGCAATAGAGCGCATCAGGTTGTCCTGCTGAACGGCAATCTCCTGCTGCGCCATCACGGCACCCACACCCAGCAAGAGGGTGCTGACGACGATCATCATCCGTTTCATCGGCTTGTTTCTCCGGCTTGTATGGGTTGGGGGAGCGCCATCATGATAGAACCCGGCGGCGGGTGTTTATTCCCGCCGCGGAGATCGCCGTTTACAGGCTGTGACGGCGATGGTGCTCGTTGATGGCGATCCACACCCGCTCCGCGGTCGCGGGCATGTCGATGTGGTCGATCTTGTACTCGCGCCAGAGTCCGTCGACGATGGCATTGACGACGGCCGGACAGGAGCCGATCGCGCCGGCCTCGCCCGCGCCCTTCACCCCCAGCGGATTGGTCGTGCAGGGAACGTTGGCAGTCTCGAACACGAAGGCAGGTCCGTCCGCCGCGCGCGGCAGCGCGTAGTCCATGAAAGTCGCGGTGATGAGCTGGCCGTCGCTGGCGCCATAGACCACCTGCTCCATCAGCGCCTGGCCGATGCCCTGCATGGCGCCGCCATGCACCTGGCCGGCCAGCAGCAGCGGATTGAGCGTCTTGCCGAAATCGTCGACGATCACGTAGTTGACGATTTTGATGATGCCGGTGGCCGGATCAATCTCGACCTCGGCGACATGCGTGCCGTTCGGATAGGTGCCGTCGGCGCTGGCGAAGGTCGCACTCGCGTTCAGCTTCGACGGGTCGGCGCCGGGGCGCTTGGCGAGATCGGCGAACGAGATCGAACGGTCGGTGCCGGCGATGCGCACCACGCCTTCTGAAATCTCGAGGTCGCCGGCGCTGGCCTCCAGCGCTTGCGCCGCGATCTCCTTAAGCTTCGCGCCGAGTTCGCGGGTCGCACGCTCGACGCTGACACCGCCTGAGGGAATCGAGGCCGAGCCGCCGGTGCCGAGGCCCGTGGCGATCATATCGGTGTCGCCCTGGTGGACGTGCACGCGCTCGGGCGCAACACCGAACTGCTCGGCGACGATCTGCGCATAGGCGGTCTGGTGGCCCTGCCCGCTCGACTGCGTGCCGATCAGGACGGTGATGTCGCCATTGGGATCCATCCGCACATTGGCGGTCTCCTCGCCCATGGTGCCGCAGACCTCGACATAGCTCGCAAGCCCGATGCCGCGGATCAGGCCGTTCTTCTTGGCGAGCTTTGCGCGCTTTCCAAACTCCTTCCACTCGGCGATCTCCATCGCGCGCTTGAGATGCGCGGCGAAGTCGCCGGAATCGTAGACCTTGCCGGTCGCGGTCTTGTACGGCAGCGCCTTCGGCTGAATGAAATTCTTGCGGCGGATGGCGTCCGGCGTCATGTCGAGTTTTCGCGCGCAGGCATCCACGAGGCGCTCGATGACATAAGCAGCCTCAGGCCGCCCCGCACCGCGATAGGCGTCGACCGGCACGCTGTTGGTGAAGATGGTGCGCACGCGGCAATGGAACGCCTGGATATCGTAGAGGCCCGGCAACATGCCGGCGCCGCCATGCGGGATGTAGGGGCCGAAGGTCGACAGATACGCGCCCATGTCGCCCATCAGGTCGCAATCCATCGCGAGGAACTTGCCGTCCTCAGCCAGCGCCATCTTCGCGGTGGTGACGTTGTCGCGGCCTTGCGCATCACCGATGAAATGCTCGGTGCGGTCGGCCGCCCATTTCACCGCCTTCTTCAGCTTTCGCGCGGCGACTGCCAGGAGGGCGTATTCCCGATAGGGAAACAGCTTCGTGCCGAAGCCGCCGCCGACGTCGGGGCAGATCACCCGCATCTTATCGGTCGGGATGTTCAGCACGTTCTGGCAGAGGATGTCGCGCAGGCGATGGCTGCCCTGGCTGCCGACCGTCAGCGTCAGATGGTCGCGCTTGGCGTCGTATTCGCACACGGCAGCGCGCGCCTCCATGAAGCTCGCGACCACACGCGGATTGACGATCGAGATTTCGGCGACCGCATGCGCCTTGGCAAACACAGCTTCGGTCGCGGCCTTGTCGCCGATCGAGACGTCGAACAGCACATTGCCGGCCTTGTCCGGCCAGACCTGCGGCGCGCCCTTCTTGATGGCGTTGACGACGCCGGTCACCGCCGGCAGCGGGGTCCATTTGACGTCAATCGCCTCGATCGCGTCGCGGGCCTGGTCGATGGTCTCAGCCACGACGAAGGCGATGGAATCGCCGACATGGCGCACCTCGTCCTTGGCGAGGATCGGGTAAGGCGGGCCGGTGAAGGGATCGGTTTCGAGATTGAACAGGCAGGGCAGATTGCCGAGATCCTTGACGTCGTCGGCGGTCAGGATCAGCGCGACGCCGGGCAGCCCGCGAGCGCGGCTCGCATCGATGGTGTATTTGGCATGGGCATGCGGCGAGCGCAGCATCAAGCAGCGGAGCGCAGCCTGCGGCGCATAATCGTCGGTATAGCGGCCCTTGCCGCGGATGAGCGCGTCATCCTCCTTGCGCAGCACGCTTTGGCCAACGCCGAACTTGATGGGAGCCGCCATTTTCTTGTCCCGTCCTATGGTTGTTTTGCCGGCATATTGCCGTGGAAAAACTGGCAAGGCAAATGGCTTTAGTCGGGCACACATTGATCGCAGGCAGGGAAGAGCGCCACTGATCCGTCATAGCACGGGGGCTATCGCATATGGCGTTCTGGAAGGCGGGACAGAGTTCGGCCTTCATGGTTCGAGACGCGCCCCAAGCGGCGCTCCTCACCATGAGGGTCCAGGATTGCGCCGCGGAAACGAGACCTCATCCTGAGGAGCCCGCCAAAAGCGGGCGTCTCGAAGGATCGTCCGCGAAGGAGCAGCCCGCCAAGCTCCTCTACAAGTTACATCACACCACGGCTCCACGGATATATGGTGCTATCTCTAAGTCTATCGATAGCTCGTTCAGCTGTGATGTAGTCGATCTCACTGCGCGTCAGGCCGATATCCATCAGCTCCCTGTCACTGAGGTCCTGCAAATTGGCTCGTAAGCTCTGGCGCTGTCGCCGCCCCTGAAACGCACGCCAAAATCGCCTGAGCAAGCCCAGGACGCCTCGCGTCGATGCGGCAGCATCCTTTTCCGGCAAAGCGTAGTCCAGCGCCGCAGCGGTCGCCTTGAGGCGCGCTGCCAACGCTGCGTCCATCGCGTCCCTCGCCGACACGATGGAGACGTTGAGGCCGCGTCCCTCGGCATCGGCCTCAATCCCGGATGTGACGTTCGTCTGTTGGGGTGGCATCGGATGCTCCTGCTGTTGTGCCGGCAGGGAGCATGGCCAAACAAAAGGCCCCGTCCGATGCCGGCGGGGCCTGGTGGAAGAGATGTCGTCGTCGAATTCCTAGCGCGCGACTCCTCCCACGGCCCAGCCGAAGCGGGTTATGTGCATCGAATTGATGTTGCGCACTGATTTAGTCATGAGCCGCGAATACCACAGCAATCTCGCAAAATCAAGAGATGTGTGGCCGTCGGTTGCATCCTGGAGGCGAGCCCTCGCTCCGGCGCTCTCTTCCCCCTGCACGCCTTCACGACTTCTTCTGCCTCGCTTCCACGTGTCGTGCGAAGTTGTCGAGGATGGCCTGCCAACCGCCTTGCTGCTGCTCGACCGAGTGCGTCGATTCGCCATCGAAGACAACGCGGACGAGAATGCCCTTCGGGCCGGGCACAAACTCGACTTCGGCTTTTCGCTCGCCGAACGCGTATTCGATCCGCTTGTGCTCGACGATCTTCGTGTAGGTGCCGGCAAAGTCAAAGCCCATGCTGCCGTCCTTGGCCTCCATGCGAGATGAGAAGGCACCGCCTTCTCGCAGGTCGACGGCAGCCTTAGTCGTATGCCAGTCGTCGGACGCGGCGTTCCACTTCATGACTTCGGCAGGCGTCGTATAGGCACGCCAGACCTGATCGATCGGGGCTGCTACGTTGGTTTCGACGGTGATCCTCATAAACAGTGCTCCTGGTTCGATTTTGCCGGATCGAGGTGACGGCATCACTTCACGTGTGCAGGGTCCATCCACCGCACTTCCGCGATGTGTCCATCCAAGGACGATCGAGACTGGTCCGTGCCGACAAGGTCGAGCCGTCAATGCGTTGAAAATTCGAAGAAGCTAGCCGCGCACCAGCGAGACCAGCCAGCGGCGGCCGAACAGAACCAGGATCGCGAGCGCGTAGACGATTGTGCCCCCAAGGGCCAACAGGACCAGCGTCAGTTCGTCTTGGAAGTGCATCGAGGCAAGATAGGCGCCGCTGAACCGCGCGATCAGCCAGAAGGCGGCGGCCAGGATGATGCCGGTCAGCAGGAATTTGGCCAGCGACAACAGCCAGGCACGGTCCAGCACGAGAAAGCCCCGCCGCACTGCGAAGAAGAGCACCAGCAGCAGATTGGTCCAGACACCGACGGCTGTTGCGAGCGCCAGGCCGATCTGGGCGAGCGATCCCATCAAGGCGACTTTCAGGGCGACGTTGACCGCGATGCCGGTCAGTGACGCTCGAACCGGCGTCGCCGTGTCCTTGCGCGCATAGAAGGTCGCGACCGCGCTGCGGATCAGCACGAAGGGGATCAGACCGATGGCATAGGCGGCGAGCGTGGCGCCGGCGACGGCGGCATCGGCCTTCGAGAACGCCCCGCGGGCGAACAGCGCACGCATGATCGCGTCGGGCACGGTGAGGAAGGCGGCGACGAACGGCACCGAGAACAGCAGCGTGAAATCGAACGCGCGGCGCTGCGCCTTCATCGCGCCGTCATGGTCGTTGGCGGTGATCCGCCGCGACATCTCCGGCAGCAGCACCGTGCCGATGGCGATGCCGATCACGCCGATCGGCAGCTGGTTGAGGCGGTCGGCATAGTAGAGCGCCGACAGCGCGCCCGCGGGCAGGAAGGTCGCGATGATGGTGTCGGCAAACAGCGCGACCTGCGTGCCCATCGAACCCAGCGTCGCGGGCCCGAGCGCCCTAAAGAAGCCGCGGACGTCTTCGTCGAGCTTGAGTGGCGCAAAGCGCGGCAGGCCGCCATGGCGCGCGAGATCGCCCGCCAGCAGGAAATATTGCAGGAAGCCCGAGATCAGGACGCCCCAGGCGGCGGCATGGCCCGCGCTGGGAAACCAGACAGCGAGCGCCAGCGTCATCATCATCGAGATGTTGAGGAAGATCGAGGCCGCCGCAGCGCTGGCGAAGCGCTGCATCACGTTGAGCATGCCGCCATAGAGCGTGACCAGCGTGATCAGCAGCAGATAGGGAAAGGTGATCCGGGTGAGCTCGATCGCGAGCCTGCGCTGCTCGGCATCCTCGCTAAAGCCGGGCGCCAAAATGCTCATGGCCTGCGGCATGAACAGCCAGGCGACTATCAGCAGCACCACTTGCGAGGCCAGCAGCAGCGTGAAGATGCGGTCGGCGAACAATCTTGCCGCCCCCTCCCCGCGCTCGCCATGGACGTGGGCATAGGCCGGCACCCAGGCGGCGTTGAACGCGCCTTCGGCAAAGATCGCGCGGAAATGATTGGGCAGCCGCAGCGCCACGAAAAAGGCGTCGGCCACGGGGCCGGCGCCGAGGATCGCCGCGAGCATGATGTCGCGGGCAAATCCCGTCAGCCGCGAGAGCAGCGTATATCCGCCAACCGTGAAGATGCGTCCGAGCATGCGTATGTTTTAGAGCATGGCGAGATTAGGTCTAGGTGCAAGCTGCGGCGCAGGTCCGCTCCCTCCCCCGCTTGCGGGGAGGGTTGGGGAGAGGGTGTTTCCGCAATTGAGCCCCCCAGAGGAGAGAACCCTCACCCGGATCGCTTGCGCGATCCGACCTCTCCCGCAAGCGGGAGAGGTAAAGAATAACGGCGAAATCAGGTTGAAAGCGCGCCGTGCACGGCCGCGATGATTCGCTCCTGATCGACTTCGGTCAGATAAGCGTGCATCGGCAGGCTGATGACGTCCTGCGACAGGCTCTCGCAGCCCGGCAGGCCGCCTTCTGCGACCGGATACTGCTTGTAGGCGGTCTGCTGATGCATCGACTTGCCGTAATAAATCGCAGTCGGCACGCCCTGGGCCTTCAGCGCGGCGGCAAAGCCGTCGCGGTCGGTGCCCGCAGGGAGGCGGACGGTGTACTGCGCCCAGACCGAACTATTGCCGGGAGCCACGCGCGGCACGGTCACCACATTGCTGAGCCCGCGCGCGTAGCGCTCGGCGACCTTGTTGCGGGCGGCGATCTCGTCGTCGAAGATCTTCAGCTTCTCGATCAGGATCGCGGCCTGCATGGTGTCGAGCCGGCCGGTCAGGCCGAGGCGGACGTTGTCGTACTTGTCGACGCCCTGCCCGTGCACCCGGATGCTGCGCAGCGTCGCCGCGAGCTCGTCGTCATTGGTGAAGATCGCGCCGCCGTCGCCGAAGCAGCCAAGCGGTTTTGCGGGGAAGAAGCTGGTCGCGGTGGCGAGCGCCAGCGTGCCGAGCTTGCGGCCCTTGTAGCTCGCACCAAAGCCCTGCGCGGCGTCGTCGAGCACGAACAGGCCTTCCGCCTTGGCGATCTCGGCAATGGCGTCGTGATCGGCGGGCTGGCCGAACAGGTCGACCGGAATGACCGCGACCGGTTTGAGGGCCTGCTTGCGAGCGGTCGCGATGCCGCGCTTCAGCGATTCCGGGCTCATGTTGAAGGTCGCTTCGTCCACGTCGACATAGACCGGCGTTGCGCCGGTCCGCGCCACCGGCGAAGCCGTCGCGATGAAGGTGAACGACGGACAGAACACGGCGTCGCCCGGTCCGACATTCTTCGCCATCATCACCATCAGGATCGCATCGGTGCCGCTCGCGCAGCCGATAACGTGCTTGGCGCCGCAATAGGCCGCAAGCTGCTTCTCGAACTCGGCGACTTCAGGGCCGTTGACGAACTGGCAATGGTCGAGAACGCGCTTGACGGCGGCATCGAGCAAGTCGCCGAGCCGGCGGCGCTGCGAGGCGACGTCGATGAAGGGAATGGGTTCGGAACGCAGATGCTGGTTCATGGCCTGGTTCTTGGCGCCTTCTTGAATGGTCGACATGGAAAAGGATCAGCCGGCGACGCGGCGCGGACCCTTGCGGGCGGACGACGTGGCTGCGGGGCGGGACGGCGTTTCCAGGCACTGCGTCGCGATCTCGAGGCTGGCAACACCTTCGTCGCCCGTGACCGCCGGCGTCTCGCCGTTACGTACGGCCTTGAGGAACGCGATCAGCTCGGCGCGAAGCGGCTCGTCATGGCCGACCGGCAGATGCCGCATCGAATAGCTGCCGTCCGGCTTGAAGCCGAAGCATTCGGTGACCTGACGCGTCAGGAGATCGCCCATCACGTATTTGCCGCGGGTTGCGACCGTGACGCTGCGCGCCTTGAACGGGGTCAGCCAGTTGGTGTTGATGTGCGCGAGCACGCCGTTGGCGGTGCGGAACTGCAGCAGCGCGATGTCCTCGCGCTCGGCGATCGCGCTCGACAATTGCGGTTGCACCTCGACGATGTCGGATTCGGTGAACCAGCGGATCAGGTCGATGTCATGCACGGCAAGATCGATGACGACGCCGACGTTGGACATGCGCGGGGGGAACGGGCCGACGCGCGTGATCGCGATGGAGAGGATATCTTCGCCCGCGATCGCCTGCTTGACGGCGGCGACCGCCGGATTGAAGCGCTCGACATGGCCGACCATCAGCGTCACGCCGGCCTTTTGCGCGGCGGTGACGATCTCGCGGCCCTCCGCGACCGTGGAGGCGATCGGTTTCTCGACCAGCACGTGGATGTTCTTGGCGATGCAGGCGAGCGAGACCTCGTGATGCAGATGGGTCGGCGCCGCAATGGTGACGGCATCGATGCCCTCGGCCAAGAGCTGGTCGAGCGTCTCGAAGCCCGTGCAATTGGCAAGCTCCATCGCGCGCGTGCGATGGGCCGGCGAAGGATCGACGACGCCGACAAGGCTGACGCCGGGCAAGCCGCTCAGCACGCGCGCGTGGTTGCTGCCCATCACGCCGGCGCCAATGACGCCGACGCGCAAGCCGGCCTTTGCCGGTGCATATCCGTTGGAACTCATCTGAGCAAACCCCGATTCAACGCAAAATCCCCGGCGCAGCTCTAGCACGGACGCCACATTTGTGGCGAATGCCGCCCTCACGATCCGGACACGATTTGATTCAAAAAGTTACACGTTCCCTGGGCCTTAAGCCTCTGAAAGAGACCAACGTTTCAGCCCGCGTTGCGTGATTCGGAGCTTGCTGGCTACGACCGTTGATAGTCGTCTTCAATCCGGATGATGTCGTCTTCGCCGAGATAGCTTCCGGTCTGGACCTCGATCAGCTCCAGCATGATCTTGCCGGGGTTCTCCATCCGGTGCACCGCGCCCATCGGGATGTAGATCGACTCGTTCTCGTGCACCGTCTTGACGGTCTCGTTGACGGTGACGCGGGCGGCGCCGCGGACCACGATCCAGTGCTCGGCGCGATGGTGGTGCTTCTGCAGCGACAGACGCCCGCCCGGCTTCACCACGATGCGCTTGACCTGGTGGCGCTCGCCATTGTCGACCGACTGGTAGCTGCCCCAGGGCCGATGCACCCTAAGGTGCTCCTCGGTGACCTTCGGTGCCACCGCCTTGAGCTTGGTCACGAGCCGCTTCAGGCCGTTGGCATCCTTCTGGCGCGAGACCAGCACTGCATCCGCGGTCGCGACCACGACGAGATCGTCGACGCCTTCGAGCGCGACCAGCGCGGAATCGGTGGTGACGTTGCAGTTGCGGCTATCTTCGAACACGGCGCTGCCGTGCGAAGCATTGCCTTGCGCGTCCTTGTTGGACAATTCCCACACCGCGTGCCAGGAGCCGACGTCGGACCAGCCGCAGGACACCGGCACCACTGCTGCGCGCGCGGTCTTCTCCATCACCGCATAGTCGATCGAGATCGCCTTGGCCGCGCCGAACGCTTCGGGCTCCAGCGTCACGAAGCCGAGGTCGCGGCCGGCATTGGCGACGGCATTGGAGATCGCCTCCACGCTCGCCGCGTCAACCTTGCGGTATTCGTCGAGCAGCACGCTGGCCGGGAACATGAAGTTGCCGCTGTTCCAGAGATAGCCGGAATTGACGTAGTCGGCCGCCTTCACCGCGTCCGGCTTCTCGACGAAGCGTGCGACCGCGTGCACCGTGCCGGAGATCACCTCGCCCGGGCTGATATAGCCGTATTCGGTCGCCGGCCGCTCCGGCTTGACGCCGAAGGTGACGATCCGCCCGGCGCTCGCAGCGATCAGACCTTCGCGGCACGCCGCGACGAAGGCGGCATTGTCCTGCACCACGTGGTCGGCGGCGAGCGCGAGCACGATGGCTTCACTGGCGCGGTTCTGCGCGAACACAGCGCCCGCGGCAATCGCGGGGCCGGAATCGCGCCGCATCGACTCGAGGATCACGTCGGCCTCGATGCCGATCTCGGCTAGCTGCTCCAGCACCATGAAGCGATAGGAGGCATTGGTGATCACGATCGGACGACCGAACAGCGAGGCCTCCGAGACGCGCGAGAGCGTGTCCTGGAAGGTCGAGCGCGCGCCGAACAGCGGCAGGAATTGCTTGGGGCGCACCTCGCGCGAAGCCGGCCACAGCCGCGTGCCGGCACCGCCGCACATGATCAGGGGGATAATGCGTTTGTCCATCGTCATTTCAAACCTTGAAGTAGTCCCGATACCAGGTGACAAAATTACGAACCCCGTGCGCAATCGGCGTTGACGGTGCAAAGCCGGTGTCGCGCATCAGATCCGAGACATCCGCGAACGTTTCCAAAACGTCTCCCGGCTGCATCGGCAGCAATTCTTTGACCGCCGTCCGACCGAGCTCCTGCTCCAGAAGTCCGACGACATGCATCAGTTCTTCCGGATGGTGGTTGCCGACATTGTAGACCTTAGACGGCGCATTTGCGGCAGCCGGGTCATCCGCGGGCACCTGATCAATCAGCTTGGACACCACGCGGGTGACGTCGTCAATATAGGTGAAGTCGCGACGCATTTTGCCATGGTTAAAGAGCCGGATCGGCCGATCGGCCATGATGGCGTTCACGAACAGAAACATGGCCATATCGGGCCGACCCCAGGGGCCGTAGATAGTAAAGAAGCGCAGGCCCGTGACCGGCAGCCGATAGAGATGGCTGTAGGACTGCGCCATCACCTCGTTCGCCTTCTTGGTCGCAGCGTAGAGGCTCACGGGATGGTCGGTCCGGTCCTGCACGGCAAATGGCAGTTTTGTGTTGGCGCCATAAACGGAGGATGACGAAGCGTAGACGAGATGACGACAGCCATTGTGCCGGCAGCCCTCCAGCATGTTGAGAAAGCCCTGGAGATTGGAATCGGCGTAGGCGTGCGGCTGCTCGATCGAATAGCGCACGCCGGCCTGGGCCGCGAGATGCACGACTTTGGCAAATCGGTGTCGCGCAAACAGCGCCGCGATGGTCTCGCGGTCGGCGAGATCGGCCTCGACGAAGGAGAAACGGGAATCCCCGCGCAACAGCGCAAGGCGCGCCTGTTTCAACGCCGGGTCGTAATAGCCGTTGAGATTGTCGAGCCCGACGACGGGCCGGTCCTCGCTCAGAAGCTGCCGGGCGACGTGAAAGCCGATGAAACCGGCCGCACCCGTAATCAAAATCGCCTGATCCGTCATTCTGTTCCCGAGAAATCCTTCGCCCGTGAGGCCTCTTTAGCGGGGAGCGCAATAGCTCCGCCACCCTGCATGGGGCTGTTCATGAGAACTCTTAATAACCGCTATTGCAAGATCGACGCCAAAACCATACCAAAGCGGCCGAATTCGGCGCCTCGCGTCGGGTGGTTTCAAATCCCTTGTTCACGCGGGCGAAATGCGCCGAATCCTGCTGTCGACGGCCAAGATCCTGATTTCCGGAGCGCTGCTCTATTTGGCGCTGCGCAAGGTCGATCTGTCCGAACTGTTTTCGCGTTTCACCGTGACCAGCCTGTTCTGGATCGGCCTGGCAATCGCGATCGCGTTCCTGCAAATCTTCGTCGGCGTGCTGCGCTGGCGCGAGATCAGCGCGGAATGCGGCGCGCCGCTCGAGCTCGGCCGGGCCATGCGCTACAACGTGATCGGATCGTTCTTCAACCAGACCCTGCCGTCGGCGATCGGCGGCGATGCGGTCCGGCTCTGGCTCGTCGCGCGCGCGGGCGCCGGCTGGCGCGCTGCGACCTACTCGATCTTCGTCGACCGCGCGATCGGTTTGATCGCGCTCGCGATCACCATCGTCGCGAGCCTGCCCTGGAGCTACGCCCTCATCGCCGATCCGCACGGGCGCTCGGCGCTGCTGCTCGTCGACCTCGCGGCGCTCGCGGGTGGTCTCGGCTTCCTGGTCTTCGGCGCGCTGAAATGGCACTGGCTGAAAACCTGGTGGGCCACGCATCACATTCACGCCTGTGCCGTGATCGCCAACCGCGTGATCTTCAGCCGCTCGCGCGGACCGGCGGTCGTGATCCTGTCGCTCGCCGTGCATGTGCTGGCCGTCGTGGTCGCCTGGTGCGTCGTGCAGTCGATCGCGGCGCCGGTCGGCTTCAGCGACGTCTTTATGCTCGTACCGCCGGTGATGCTGATCACGATGATGCCGATCTCGATCGCCGGCTGGGGCGTGCGAGAAGCCACCATGGGCCTCGCGTTCGGCTTCGCGGGACTTGCCACGAACGAGGGCGTCAACGTCTCGCTCCTGTTCGGCGCCGTGTACTTCATCGTCGGCGCTATCGGCGGCCTGGTCTGGATCCTCAGCGCGGAGAAAGCCGCGCAGGGGTCGGCCGCCGCTCGGGGTGCGTGAATAAGCGTTCACAAAGCCGGCACGAAAGCGCAGCAAACTCCGCAGTGATCTATCAACCCTCGGGGTTCTTTCCTATAATCTCCGGCGCGTAGCATCACGGACACGGAATGAAGATCAGCGTCATCACAGCCAGCTACAACTCCCAGGCGACGATCGGCGCCACCATCGAATCCTTCCTCGGCCAGACGCATCCCGATAAGGAGATGCTGGTCGTCGACGGTGCCTCAAAGGATGCGACGCTGAAGCTCGTGGAGTCGTTCGGCTCCAGCGAGATCCGCGTGATCTCCGAGCCCGACAAGGGTGTCTACGACGCGATGAACAAGGGGCTGCACTTGTTCAAGGGTGACGCGATCGGCTTCCTCAATTCGGACGACACGTTCCATAACGACAGCGCGCTGGCTGCGATCGCGGCGGCGCTGCAACAGGCCGATGTCGTCTATGGCGACCTCGACATGGTCACCGATCACCAATCCAAGGCCCTCGTGCGTGCCTGGCGTGGCGGACACTACGGTCGCTACTCGTTTCAGCTCGGCTGGGTCCCGCCGCATCCGACGTTCTACATGCGGCGCGAGGTTGCCGAGACGGTCGGCGACTACGATCTGAGTTACGTCACGACTGCCGACTACGATTACATGCTGCGTGCGCTGGCGCTGAACGACTACAGGGTCGCCTACCTTCCGCGCGTCATTGCTGATTTCCAGATGGGCGGCATCAGCACCAGCGGCTGGCGCGTGACCTTACGCGGCAATCTGGAGTGCCTGCGGTCGCGGCGGCAGCATCTGAACGCGCCGGTCATCGATGCCGCGTTCTTCCTGCGCTTTGTCCGGCGCATCTTTCAGCTCCGCTCGCCAGCGTCCCTCAGGATGCAACGCTCGCGTTGACGCCGAACTCTGGAACGGCATCCTTCAGGATGGTCCTGATGGTGGCACGATCGTCATGCACGATGGCGAGCTCGAGCGCGGAGATCCATTTGAGCAGCGTCTGCATCGGCGGTTCGTTGGGCTTCGCCGCCATAACGCCTGCGACCCCGATATCGACGGTTGGCTCCTCAGAGGCGAACAGAATCTCGTTCAGCCGCTCGCCGGGCCTCATGCCGCTGAACACGATCTCGATGTCGTGGCCGGGCTGCAAACCTGAGAGCCGGATCATCCGTTCCGCCAGATCAACGATCTTCACCGGCTGGCCCATGTTCAGCACGTAGACCGAAACGTCGAAACGCCTGGCGCCGAGCGCGTGGGTCGCGGCCGTGATGACGAGATCGCAGGCTTCGCGGATGGTCATGAAATATCGGACCATGTCGGGATGCGTCACGGTGACCGGACCGCCGGCCTCGATCTGCGCCTTGAACTTCGGCACGACCGACCCGTTCGAAGCCAGCACATTGCCGAACCGCACCGAGATGAAACGCATCGCCGGCTTGTTACCGCCGGCCTGCGCCACGAGGTCGTGGTCGAGCGCCTGGCAATACATCTCCGCGAAGCGCTTGGTCAGACCGAGCATCGAGACAGGCTCGATCGCCTTATCGGTCGAGATCATCACCATGGCCTCGGCGCCCGCCGCAAGCGCGGCATCGGCCACGTTGATCGAACCGAAAATGTTGGTCTTGACGCCCTCGCTCCAGTCCCGCTCCAGGATCGGAACGTGCTTGAGCGCGGCAGCATGGAATACGATGTCCGGCCTGAACTCCGCCATCAGACGCGTGATGCGCTCGCGGTCGCGGATATCGGCGATCCGGCCTTCGATCTCAGCGCCGGAACCGTGCGCGGCGAGCGCCTCGGTGACTGCATAAAGGGCCGGCTCCGAATTTTCGACGATCAGGAGACGCGCCGCGCCGAACGCAACAACGCGCTCGCATATCTCCGAGCCAATCGAGCCGCCACCGCCGGTGATGATGACCCCCTTGCCCTTGATCAGGGCTTCCAGCCGCGCATAGTCGATCGTCTCGCTCGGCCGCAGTAGCAGGTCCTCGACCGCAACCGAGGTGAGCCGCGGTACATCGCCCTGCTCGAGCGACGGCAGACGGCTGACGATCAGGCCAAGCCGCCGCGAGCGCATCAGCACGGATTCGGGACGCGATTCGGGCTCGAATGCGGAGGGCGTCATCACGACCCTGGCGATCGATTTGTTGCGCTTGGCGAAGCTAGCGATGACGTCCTCGATGTCGTCGATCGCGCCGACGACCGGCACGTTCCGGATGAGCTGGCCGAGATCGGCCCGGGACGGCGACAGCACCCCGACCGGGCGGAGGTGCTTGATGGCACCGCTCTCGACGCCGCGCAGCACGACCTCGGCATCGGCGGCGCGCCCGATCAAGAGCGTTGTCGCGGCATTTTCGGTCCTGACGTGATGCATCACGCGGGTATAGCGGAAATAGCGATAGGTCAGCCGCAGCGCGCTCAGCGCGGAGATTTCCAGGAACCAGTAAAGGACGATGGTGATCTTGCCGAGAAAGAAGGTGCCGTGGACGTTCGGCGCGACAAAGATGTAGTCGAGCGCGAGAAGGGCGACGGTGAGCACAGTGGCGACGCGGATGATGTTAAGCGCATCGGGCAGCGAGATGAAGCGCCACTTCGTTGTCGTCAGGTTGAAGACGTAGAAGACGACCACGCTGAAGGCGAGGAAATAAGGCAGGATCTGCAGCAGCAGCGGCAAGCGGGCCGTAAAGCCCGCGCCACCTTCGAAGCGAAGATAGAACGCGACGAACAAGGCCGCAGCCGTCGCCGCTACGTCGTGAAGCGCGATCAGGAAGTTACGCAAGGTAAGATGCGAAAGACGCGTCATCTGAGGCCGAACATCTCCTGCAGTATACAACCTGACTGCGCTGATAGCGCATCTCGCCGGGACTTGCCAGCGCTCCGAATCTCAGCCGCGAGCTTCTTCCGGGCTTCGGCCGTTCCGGCGCGAATTGAGCACCATGCCGCCGGCTACACCGACACCGAGCACGTACATCCACCCTTCATGGAAGTCGAAAAGATGGGAATTGAAGAGCGAAGTGAATACGTTCTGGACAACGACCAGCAACCCGATCCAGCTGGCGAGCGCGTCGCCGCGGAACAGGAGGAGATGCACCGCCCACATCGCATACAGGATGATGATGCCGACAGCGCCCCATTGCACGGCCACGTTCAGTGTTTGGTTATGTGGATTGCCGATCACCTCGTTTGAGGCCTGGTAGGGGCCGCCAGTCGCAGCCTGCTCGAACAGGCCGCGCGTCGAGCCGGTTCCATGACCGAAGACCGGCGCCTCGGCAAAGAAGCCCAGCGATTTGCGCCAGAACTCGAGCCGAAGTCCGATCGATGTCGGGATTCCCTTGTCCTTGTAGAGCTCGTACTGCACGGAGAATGTATCAATCGTGTTGTGCAGCGTCGACGAGGTCGTCCATGTCAGCGCGGTGAGGGCCGCGACAGCCGCGAAGATGATCAGGACGCTGCGCCATTTCAAATGCAGCAGCCCGAACACCGCCAGCATGATCGGCGCGGTCACGAGTGCGGTGCGCGAGATCACCACAAAGGCCATGTTGACGAAGAAGCTGAGCGCGACAGCCGCCACCAGAGCGGCCAGCCAGATCCTCTTCTGCTGCAGCAGCTTCACGATCGGAAGCGCGAGCGCGACACCACACAGCGTGAATTCCTGGCTCTGGTCGATGTAGTTCTTCACGAAGATGCCGCGCGAGTCGAGCTCGTCAGGCGGCTTCAGCGAGAGCGTGGGATGGAAAAGCACCAGCCAGGACATCACCGACAGCAGCACGCAGGACAGCAGAAACGCGATGAACACGAGGTGCCCGCGCGAGGAGCGCTCGAAATGATAGATCAGGACCGGGAGCGCGAGCAGCTTCGTCGTCGGGTTCACGGCGTAGAACCGCGCGCCCCAGGACGCCCCCGACCACAGCGTGCCGACGAGCGCGAGCAGGAACAGCGCGATCGGCAGCGCGCAGATCGGTCGCTTCAGCGACTGCAGGAAGTCCCTGACGTCGAGAAACGGCACCACGCAGACGAGCATCAAGACATTGAAGATCGCCGCGAGCGACGTCGACCACGGCAGTGAGGCCGCGGTCAAGATGGCAAACAGATCGACCGTCTCAGACCATGCCGCCCGACTGCGCAGGCGCCGCAGCGTCGTCCCCCACATTGACTCCCGCGCGAGCTCCGTCACTTCGTCTCTCCGCGCGCGCGATGAACCAGCGCGGTCGTGCTGAAGCCCCGGAGAATGTCGACCAGCACGACCGTCCCGCCCGCGGCTTCGACGACCTCATGGCCAACCACCTGCTCGCGGGTGTAATCGCCGCCCTTCACCAGCGCGCTCGGCTTGATGCGGGTGATGAGGTCGATCGGCGTATCCTCCTCGAAGATGACGACGAGATCGACGGCTTCGAGCGCCGCCAGCACTTCCGCACGCGCCCGCTCGTCCTGAACGGGGCGATCCCCGCCCTTCAGCCGCCGCACCGAGGCGTCGCTGTTGAGTCCCACGATGAGACGGTCGCAGGCGGCGCGCGCCGCGGTCAGCACCTTGACGTGACCGGGATGCAGGATGTCGAAGCAGCCATTGGTGAAGCCGATGCGCTGGCCCTGCTGCTTCCATTCCGCGAGCTGCGTGTCGAGCGTATCAGGCTCGAGCACGATCTTCTCCTCGGCCGCGAGATAGGCATGCGGCAATATCTTTCGCTTCAGCTCGGCCGTGCTCACGGTGGCGGTGCCCTGCTTGCCGACGGCGACGGCGGCGGCGGCACTGGCCATGCGCAGGGCCGTATCCCAGTCCGCGCCCGTGGCGAGCGACACCGCGAGCGCGGCGGCGACGGTGTCGCCGGCGCCGGAGACGTCACGCACCTTGACCGGGACCGCCGGAACGTGAACGGCCTCGCCGTTGCGCGGCACCAGCGTCATGCCGTGCTCGCCTTGCGTGACCAGGATCGCCTCGCAATCGGCGAGCCGCATCACGTCCTCGCTTGCATCGACGATGCTTTGTGAAGTGTCGGCGCGGCTTCTGGTCGCCTCCGAAAATTCCTTGCGATTGGGCGTGAGGAGCGTCGCGCCGCGATAGATCGCCCAATTGAGACTCTTCGGATCGACGATCACGGGCTTGCCGAGCTTTCGCGCGGCGTCGATTGTGTGGCGGATCACGCGGGCGGTCAGCACGCCCTTGGCGTAGTCGGAGAGCAGCACAATGTCGGCGCGCGGGATCTGCGGCAGGATCGCTTCGATCAGCCTGGTCTCGATCGTATCGGAGGCAGGTTGTGCCTGCTCCCAATCCGCACGCAGCATGTGCGTGGAAAAATGCTCGGAGACGAAGCGGACCTTTCGCGTGGTCGGGCGCGAGGGATCGCACACCAGCACGCTTTCGATTGCACCCTGCTCCGCAAGCGCCGAGGCGAGCTGCCTGCCCGCATCGTCCTCGCCGACGAGGCCGACGAAGATGCAGCGCGCGCCGAGGGAAGCGACGTTGCGCGCGACATTGCCGGCACCGCCGATATGGATCTCACTGCGCTGCGCCGCTAGGACCGGCGCCGGCGCTTCCGGCGATATCCGCGACACCTCGCCATAGACGAACTCGTCAAGCATGATGTCGCCGATGCACAGCACCGTGCGGCCTGAGATGGCTTGCGCGAGGGCATCGAAATCGAGAATGGGCGTCGGCATGGTGATGGGCCTCAGCGGAAGCGGTCGGGCCGGTCGAGGTAATCCCCGACATAGGCCTTCACCGCGTCCTCGAGCGTCGTGAAACCACCATTATAGCCGGCGCAATGGAGGCGATCGACCTCGCTCTGGGTGAAGTACTGGTAGCTGCCGCGGATCTGCTCGGGCATGTCGATATATTCGATGTTGGGCCTCGCGCCGAGCGCGGAATAGGCCGCGAGCATCAGATCCCTGAAGCTGCGTGCGTTGCCGGTGCCGACGTTGAAGATGCCGGACACCGACGGCGTCGCCAGCAGCCACATGACGACGCGCACGACGTCGTCGACATAGATGAAATCGCGCCGCTGATCGCCGTCGGCGATGCCCTCGCGATGCGACTTGAACAATTGCACGACCCGGCCCGCTTTGACATCGTCGAAGCGGCGCGCCAGCACGCTCATCATCGAGCCCTTGTGGTATTCGTTGGGGCCGAACACGTTGAAGAATTTCAGGCCGGCCCATTGCGGCGGCAGCTTCTCGCCGTTCGCTGCGCGCTCGGCGACGGCGAGATCGAACAGGTGCTTGCTCCAGCCGTAGAGATTCATCGGCCGCAGTTTTTTCAGCGCAGGCACAGAGCTGTCGTCGTCAAATCCTGCCTCGCCGTCGCCATAGGTCGCCGCCGAGGAGGCGTAGATCAACGGCACCGCATTCGCCGTGCACCAGTCCAGGAGGCGCATCGACAGGCGGAAGTTGGTCTCGAATACGAGGTCGCCGTCGGTCGCGGTGGTCGCGGAGATCGCCCCGAGATGGATCATGGCATCGAGCTTGCGGCCCTTCAGCCAGTCCGGCAGCTCAGCCGGCGGCACGATATCCACAAGCTGCCGCTTGGCGAGATTGCGCCATTTGCCGTCTTTGCCGAGGAAATCACAAACCACGACGTCGCAACGGCCGGCCTCGTTCAGCGCGGCGACGACATTCGATCCGATAAAACCGGCCCCGCCGGTCACCAGCAACATTCCAACTTCCCCGCCAGATTTCGCCTGCCCGAAGTTTTGCGGCCCGGTCCTGCCCTAGCGCATGATCCGCCAAAGTGTAAGCGGTTTTGGGATTGCCGCTCCTGCCGGCTTTACCTGCCGGCCCGGAGCGGCTAACCGAACCGCCACATCAGCGAACCCACGGTCCAATATAACGAATGAACAAAGATTCGCAATTTGGCGGAGATACAGATCGGAGCGACACCCGACCGATCCTGATCGTCCCGTACATGTGGATCGGCGATTTCGTCCGAAATCACACTGTGGTGCGGGTCCTGAACGAGCGCTGGCCGAACCGGCCGATTGATCTCCTGACGACATCCCTGTGCGCTCCTCTGGTCGACTATATGCCCGGCGTTCGCGAGGGCGTCGTCTGGGACCTGCCGCGCAGCCAACTCGCCGTGGGCCGCCAGCTCGGCTTGGCGAAGCTCCTGCGCGAGCGGAACTACGGGACCGCCCTGGTGCTGCCCCGGACCTGGAAGGCCGCCATCGCGCCCGCTTTGGCCGGGATTCCGGAAAGGGTCGGCTTCGTCGGCGAATTCCGGTTCGGCCTGCTCAACCGCTGGCGCTGGGGCGAAAAGAAACTGCCCCGCTTCATCGACAAGAACGCCACGCTGGCCCAGCCCGACGGCGCCCCCCTACCCCCGGAATGGCCGGTGCCGCAATTGCGGGTCCCGGCCGAGGACATCGTCCGCTGGCGGCAGACCAACGGCCTGAGCGCTGGGGCCGCCGTAGCGCTGGCCCCCGGCTCGGTCGGGGTGTCAAAGCGCTGGACCTACTATCCCGCGGCCGCCCGCTTGCTGGCCGAGCGCGGCTTTGAGGTCTGGGTGGTCGGCGGCCCCGGGGAAAAGGGCCTGGCCCAGGAGATCGTCGCGGCCGGCGGCCCGGGAGTCCGGGACCTCACCGGCAACGATCTGCGCAACGGCGTGCTGGCCATGGCTGCGGCCGGCGTCGCAGTCTCCAACGATTCCGGGCTGATGCATATCGCCGCCGCCCTGGGCACGCCGACCATGGGCATCTTCGGCCCGACCAGCCCCTATCTCTGGGCGCCCCTCAACGGCCTCGCAGCGACCGTGGTCCAGGACAAGAGCGTGCTGTCATGCCAGCCCTGCCAGAGCACGATCTGCAAGATGAACGACCACCGCTGCATGCGGGATATTGCGGCACAGGAAGTGGTCGAGATCGCAAGAGACGTGCTGGCCAGGACGCAGGGACTTGCAAATGTCTGACGGCCGCGCGGCGAAACCCGCCGCATTCCTCGATCGTGACGGCGTCATCAATCGTGACGATGGCTATATCGGCACGCGAGACCGCATCCGCTGGATGCCCAACGTAGCCAGCGCCATCCGCCGTCTCAACGAGGCCGGCTATTTTGTGTTCGTCTTCACCAACCAGTCCGGCGTCGCGCGCGGCCTCTTCACCGAAGCCGATGTGCACGGGCTGCACAACTGGATGCGCGACGAGCTCGCCCGCGACGGCGCTGGGATCGATGACATCCGCTTCTGTCCCTATCATCCGCAAGGAACGGTCGACGGCTACATCGGGGAGCACGATTGGCGCAAGCCTGCGCCCGGCATGTTGCGCGATCTCGTCCAGCACTGGCCGGTGCAACTCGACGGCAGCTTCGTGATCGGAGATCAGGCCCGGGACATCGATGCCGGCAAGGCCCTCGGACTGCCGGGCTTTCTCTTTCCAGGCGGCGACCTCGACGCGTTCGTGGTCGATGTGCTTGCGCAGACCGGACGCCGGTAGAAGGTTCCGATCCGGCAGGTCCCGAAAACGCGAAAACAACCCATGGACAGTAGCCCTGCGGCAGCGAAATCGATGGCTTACGGGCGACCCGCGACGTTATGCGGATTTTAGGAATTTTGTTTGACCCGCAGAGCAAAACAGCTGTAAGCAGACAGCATTGCAGATCATGCGCGCCGTTCAGTCTGAACTTCGATCTGCTGTCGCGACAGTGCCCACTCAGAGCAGTGGCCGATAGACTTCGCCGATCCGCGCCGCCTCGGCCTCAAGGCTGAACTTCACGCGCACGCGCTCGCGACCGCGCTCGCCCATCGCGGTCGCCAGAGCCACATCGCGCATCAGCGGCTCGAGCGCCACCGCCAGCGCCTCCGCATCACCGGTCGGGACCAGCACGCCGCTCACTCCATCCTCGACCACGAGCTCGGCCGCACCGGCGCGCGCAGCGACCAGAGCGCTACCGGCCGCCATCGCCTCGATCAGTGTCAGGCCAAAACCTTCGTTGCGTGAGGTGAAGGCGTAGATGGTCAGCCGCTGATACCAGCGCTGCACCTGTTCGATCAGCAACTCGCCGGTGATGGCGATACGCGATTCCAGGCCGGCTGCTTCGATGCGCTTCTTCAGATCGTTCGCAAAGGGCGTCTGCTCGGGTGTAACCTGGCCGACGATGATTGCGGTGAAATCCGGATAGCGCGGCAGCAAGCGGCACATCGCATCGACGAACAAATCAGTACCCTTCTGCGCGCGCACGCGGCCGAAGCAGCCGATCGCGTAGCGGCCCGGCAGCGCGGCTTCCGCGAAGGCCGCCGCGCGATCTGCCGGCGGAGCATAGACGGCGGTGTCGACGCCGTGCGGAATCACCGTCGCCTTCACTTTCAGGAACGAGGCCGAAAGATCTGATGTCGCGATGATCGCGTCCATGCGCCGGATCAGCCAGCGCGTGATCCAGCTATGGTGCCGCTGTGCTGCGGAGGTAAAGACCAGTTTCAACGGCCAGCCGAGCGCACGCAGCACGACGCCCGCGATCATCTCGTTGTTGCGCCGCGCATGCCAGATCAAGGGCTCCTTGCGGCGCCACAATTTCAGGAGATCGGCACTGCTCAGTCGCGCGATCCCCTCCGGCGCGTCGGAGCCGAACCAGCCTGCGCGAAACAGCTTCGCCAGCCGCGGCGCCACCATCCGGTTGGTCGCGGTGACCCCGGAATAGCGCCTGTGCAGATTTGGCACGATCACGTCGAGATCATCAGGGGAATTCGCCACGTCATGCTCCGCTTCGTTGGCCCCCTATACGCAACATTAAGCATAGTGACCAGTTCAGCCGCGCCGATACCCCCTCTTCACCCCGCAGACGTTAACTTGCAGCGTTGATCGAAGACGGGTGAGACCATGACTGTGCTAGTCACCGGCGGCGCCGGCTATATCGGAAGTCACACGGTTCTGGCGCTGGCGGAAGCCGGCGAGGACGTCGTCGTGATCGACGATCTCTCCACCGGTTTCTCCGCGTATCTGCCCGAAGGCGTGCCGCTGTTCATTGGCGATGCCGGCGACGAGAACCTGCTCGAAGGCGTGATGGCCCAGCACAATATCGAGAGTATCATCCATTTCGCGGGCTCGGTGGTCGTGCCGGATTCGATGCGCGATCCGCTCGGCTATTACCGCAACAATTTCATGACCGCCCGCAACCTGCTCAACGTCGCAGTCAAGCGCGGCATCAACCGCTTCATCTTCTCCTCGACCGCCGCCGTCTACGGCAATCCGGACCTGGTGCCGGTGCCCGAACACGCGCCGACGCGGCCGCTGTCGCCCTATGGTTCGTCGAAGCTGATGACCGAGATCATGCTGCACGACGTCGCCGCCGCCTACGGCATGCAATACGTGACCTTGCGCTACTTCAACGTTGCGGGTGCCGATCCGCAGGCCCGCATCGGCCTTGCAACCGTCGGTGCTACGCATCTGCTCAAGATCGCAGTGGAAGCCGCGACCGGCCAGCGTGCCAAGATCGACGTTTTCGGCACCGACTATCCGACCCAGGACGGCAGCTGCATTCGCGACTTCATCCACGTCACGGACCTGTCGCAGGCGCATCGCTCGGCGCTCGCGTATTTGCGCAATGGCGGCGCCTCGACGACGCTGAATTGCGGGTATGGCCGCGGCTATTCCGTGCTGGAAACCATCGACGCGGTGCGCCGGGTTTCCGGGCGCAGCTTCGCCGTGCAATACGCCCCGCGCCGGTCCGGCGACATCATGACCATGGTCGCCGACACCAGCCGCATCCGCAGCCTGCTCGACTGGAAGCCGCAATACGACGACCTCGAGACCATCGCCGCGCACGCGCTGGCGTGGGAGGACAAGCTGTTCCGCGAGCACCACGGCGAACTCCGCCAGGCCGCCTCGGCCTAGATTCCATCCGGGCGCAAGTCCTTAATTGGGCTTGAAAAGCGCGGCTTTAGCGGGCACAGAGGCCGTTCGATCCCTGACGCGCGGGCAGGCTTTTTTCCTGTGCCGTCAATGGACTACGGATGGCCCAGTTTCCAAAGAAAATCACCGACGATCCCTATGCGGCAGCGGTCCTCGTTCGCCGCCTTGTCACGGAACAAGGGGTCATCTACTGGCGGCGTTACCTCGTCGCCTTCGCGCTGATGGCGCTTGCCGCCGGATCGACCGCGGGCGCGACCTACGTGCTCGGCCAGGTCATCAACCAGGCCTATGTCGACAAGAACATCCCGGGTATCGCGATGTTCTCGGGCATCACGGTGATCCTGCTCTTCATCAAGGGCGTGGCGACTTACGGCCACATGGTGATCCTGACCAAGATCTCCAACGCCATCCTCGCCACCAACCAGCGCCAGCTGTTCGCCAAGCTGATGCTCGAGAGCGTCGGATTCTTCTCCGAGCGGCATTCGTCGGAGTTTTTGGCGCGGCTGACGGCCGGAGCAAAGTCCATCACCGATGTCCTCAACATGCTGGTCAACGCCGTCGGGCGCGACCTCATGATGCTGCTCGCTATGATCGGCGTGATGGTGTGGCAGGACCCGGTGATGTCGTTCATCGGCCTCGTCGTGGTTCCGCCGGCGATGCTAGTGCTGCGCAAGCTGGTCAAGCGCATCAAGGGTCTCGCCTATAACCAGTTCACCGGCACCGCCGACATCCTGGAGACGATGCAGGAATCGCTGCAAGGCATTCGCACAGTCAAGG
The DNA here is from genome assembly GCF_023074185.1 of Bradyrhizobium sp. 132. Lineage (GTDB taxonomy): Bacteria > Pseudomonadota > Alphaproteobacteria > Rhizobiales > Xanthobacteraceae > Bradyrhizobium. The sequence continues at coordinate 149,743 of NZ_JADPKY010000159.1, forward strand.
CGTTCACGCTCGAAGACACCATGCAGAACCGCATCGACGAGAACATCGCGATCGTCGAGCGCAACGCCAACAAGATGGCCCGCGTCGCCAACCGCTCCAACCCGCTGATGGAGATGCTCGGCGGCTTCGCGGTCGCCGGTTGCCTGCTTTATGGCGGCTATAGCGTGGTCGCGCTCAACGCCACGCCCGGCGCGTTCTTCTCGTTCATGACCGCGTTCCTGATGGCGACCGAGCCCGCCAAGCGGCTGGCGCGGCTCAACATCGACCTCAACAGCCAGCTCGTCGGCGCCCGCATGCTGCTCGAAGTCGTCGACAGCCCCGCGAGCGAGCACTCTGACGACGACAAGCCGGCGCTGAAACTCTCGGATGCACGCATCGAGCTCAACGACGTCAGCTTCTCTTACCGGACCGGCGAGACCGTTCTCAACCGCATGAGTTTCGTTGCCGAGCCCGGCAAGGTCACCGCATTGGTCGGCCCCTCCGGCGGCGGCAAGTCGACCGTGCTGGCGCTGCTGCTGCGCTTCTACGAGGTGACTCAAGGCGACATCGTGATCGACGGCCAGTCGATCGGCTCGATCTCGCGCAAATCGCTTCGCGCACAGACCGCCTATGTCGGCCAGGACGTCTATCTGTTCCGCGACACCATCCGCAGCAACATCGCCTTCGGCCGGTCTGGTGCGACCGAAGAACAAATCATCGATGCTGCGAAAGCAGCCTGCGCACATGATTTCATCATGAGCTTCCCGCTCGGCTACGACACGCCGGTCGGCGAGCACGGCACGCAGCTGTCCGGCGGCCAGCGCCAGCGCATCGCGGTCGCGCGCGCGCTGATCAAGAACGCGCCGATCATCCTGCTCGACGAAGCCACAGCCGCGCTGGATTCCGAGTCCGAGCGGCAAGTGCAGGAGGCGATCGAGCATCTCTGCCGGAACCGCACCACCATCGTAATCGCGCACCGCCTGCACACTATCATGCACGCGGATGCGATCCTGGTAGTCGAGGGCGGCGAGATCGTCGAGCAGGGCCGGCATGACGAGCTGCTCCGCCGCGGCGGACGCTACGCTTCGTTCTTCCGCCTGCAACATCACGACGCAGGCGCTCTGGCGCCGATCAGCGCAACCGCATAGAGTTCGTTTCACCCCAAGAGCAGCGAGACCGCTTCATGAACGCCGCCTCCTACGTCATCCCGCTTCCGACCCAGGCATCGCTTCCCGTCGTCGGGGAAAGCGGTCGTTATCCCGTGCGCCGCATCTGGTGTGTCGGCCGCAACTATCTCGAGCACATCCGCGAGATGGGCAACGACGAGCGCGCCCCGCCGTTCTTCTTCGCCAAGCACGCCGACATGCTTGTGCCTGACGGCGCCACCATTCCCTATCCGCCGCTGACCAAGGATCTCCATCACGAGGTCGAGCTGATCGTCGCGATGAAAAGCGGCGGCCTCAATATCCCCGCCGACAAGGCGCTCGACCATGTCTACGGCTACGCCGTCGGCATCGATCTCACCCGCCGCGACCTCCAGATCGCCTCGCGCAAGAAGGAGCGTCCGTGGGAAGTCGGCAAGTCGTTCGACGGCTCCGCCCCTTGCTCTGCGGTGCAGCCGGCATCGAAGATCGGCCATCCCGCCAAGGGCAAGATCTGGCTCACGGTCAACGGCAAGGAAGCGCAGAAGGGCGACCTTACCGAGCTGATCTGGAACGTGCCTGAGATCATCTGGCAGCTCTCGCAGCAGGTGAAGCTCGCCGCCGGCGACATCATCATGACGGGCACACCGGCCGGCGTATCGCAGCTCCAGCCCGGCGACAAGCTCGAATGCGGCGTCGATGGCGTCGGCACGCTGAAGGTGTCGATCGGCCAGCCGGAATAAGGCTCGCGGCGGCGCACAAATAAAAAGGCCCCGGACATGTCCGGGGCCTTTTGCATTTCGATCGCGGACGATGCCGATCTATCAGGCCTTCACCGGCCGGTCGGCGTGGCTTGCCTGCGGCACACCGCGATTGAGCGACATGTGGGAATGCACGCACAGCCAACCATCGGCATTGCAGGAAAACACCATGGTGGCGCGGCCCGGACGCGGAAACGGGCTGCCATCGGGGTGATAGCCCGTGCTCGTGAACGGCGCGATCACGGTTGCCATCGCGCTGTCCCGTGATGCCAGGATCGAGGTTTGCTCAATCACGGAAGTCGGTCGTCTTCGGCCAGACGTTGTCCCATTGCGTCGAGACCCATTGATCGAGGCCTGGGATGACATCGTTATGCGTGCCGAAGGCCAGCACATCCGGATGGAAGAGCGGCCGCGCCGAAGCATAATCGACCTCGCGGACATAACCCGCGAAGGTTTCCAGCCACTCGCGGAAGAATTGCACGAGCTCAGTGTTCGCAACTGGCAACGGGGCCATTGCCTGCTCCATGTTTGACCGCTCATCCATGCAATCTTGTTGCCATGGGGCGAACCGTCCAGCAAGATATGTGGAGAGCACCGGTGGAGACGATCAACGAACCCGGGCCCGATTTCATGGAGCCAGCTCATGAGACGCCTTATCCTGCTTGCGGCCACACTTATTGTCTCGTGCAACGCTGCCAGCGCGCAGTCCAGTCAGCCCTATGCTGGCCTTGAGCAGCGCCCCATCAAGGCGCTGTCGCACCAGCAGGTCGACGATCTTCGAACAGGTCGTGGCATGGGCTTGGCGCTTGCCGCCGAACTCAACGGATATCCCGGTCCGAGCCATGTTCTTGAGTTCGGTGATCGGCTTGACTTGACCGCGGATCAGCGCATCCAGGTTCAGCGCCTCTTCGATGCCATGAAGCAAGAGGCGGTCCCGCTGGGTAACAAGCTGGTCGAGCAGGAAACGGAGTTGGACCGGCTCTTCTCTGCCCGCGTCGTGACCCCGGAGTCACTCAAGGCGACCCTCGTTGCTATTTCGGAAACCCAGGCACTGCTCCGCGAAAGCCACCTCAAATATCATCTGTCGACAACAGCCTTGCTCGATCAGAGCCAAATGCAGCGATACGCGGAGCTGCGAGGTTACCAGCGCCCTGATAGCTCCGAAGGACACAAGCACCAGCACTAGAAAATGCTGACGGTTTGCTTCGCCACCCCATGCAAACGCGATCACCGCAATGCCGACATCACGATGAGGCCGAGGATCAGCGCCGTCAGCGAATATTTCAGCGTGTAGTAGACGTTGCGATTCCATTGCTTGACCTTGCGGCTCGCAAGGTGGATCTCGTAGAGCTTGCCGAACAGCTTGTTGAGGACGCCGACATCCTCGCCGTCGACGTTCTGCGTCGCCGACGTCTTGACGATGTGATGGCTGACCCAGCGGTTGATCGCGGTCATGAAGCCGTACTTCATCGGACGCTCGACGTCGCAGAACAGGATGATGCGGTTGACGTCGGTCTCATTCTCCGCGCTGTGGATGAAGGTCTCGTCGAACATGAAGGCCTCGCCGTCGCGCCAGACGCATTCGACGCCGTCGACCAGGACCCGGCACTTGTTCGAGTTCGGCGTGACGAGGCCGAGGTGGTAGCGCAGCGAGCCGGCGAAGGGATCGCGGTGGGCGCCGAGCTTGCCGCCCGGCGGCAGCATCGCGAACATCGCGCCATGCACGCTCGGGATAGAGTTGAGCAGCTCCACCGTCTTCGGGCACAGCGTGCGCGCCGAGGGTAGAAAGTCGTCGTACCATTTCAGGTAAAACCGCTTCCAGCCGCTCTTGAAGAACGAGTAGAAACCCCAATCGTTGTTCTTCGCCGCTGCGCGAATGAAGCCTTCGTCGAACAGGCGAACGGCCTCGTCGCGAATAGTCTCCCAATTCTCGCTGAGCGGCTTGAGCTCGGGAAACTGATCGACCGGGATCACCGGCCTGTTCGGCACCGCCGATCCCGCATACATCAGCACGTTGTAGGGCGAGAGATAGGTGGAGTGATCGCCGAGCTGGCGCGCGAAGCGCAGCCGGTGCTTGCCGCGGAAATGAATGTAGATCGTCGACGCCGCCAGCACATAGAGCATGACGAGCTGCGGTGCAAAAAGCTGTTTCAGCATCTCCCGTTCCCCCAGTGATCCAGCCGGGAACGTGATCTACCCCGACACCGCCCGACCGGCAAGATATTCACCGGTGGGTTGCAATCACGCTCGAGAGAGTAAGGACGGGTGACTTGAGGCTGAAACGAGCCGAATCAGAGCCGCGACAGCGCCTGGAGACCCTTGAAGGTCAGGCGCTTGGGGTCGGTTACGCCGGCGAGATAGAGCCGGCGGATGAAGGCGATGACGGCGTCGCGGTCGCAATCGGTCAACGCGACGACGGCGTCGACCGCGATCTTCTGGGCTTCCATTGGGCTCACCTCGACCTTGCAAGTAACCCCAGCCGAGACAGGCTAGGACTCCGCGGTTAATCCTGCGTTAACCGTTCGGCCAGCATGGCCGATTCACCGGGATGACCGAATACGCGAAACCCAACGCATTGCCGAGCGCGCAGCCGTTCAACGCGCCTTGATGCTCTTCTTCAGTTGCGCAAAGTGCTTCTTCAGCCGGGGCACGGCAAAGTCGGTGAAGGCTCGCACTTTGGGCACCGAGAGCCGGCCCTGCGGGCAGATCAAATGCGCGGGCATCTCCGGATCTTCGTCGCCGGCCAGCACGATCTCTAATTCGCCGCGCGTGACCTGCTCGGCTACCTGGTACGAATACATCCGCGCCACGCCACGCCCGGCGACGGCGGACGCCACGGCCGCATAGGTGCTGTTGACGGCGAGCCGCGGCGTGAACTGGACCGTCCGGGCTACCGACGAGCCGGCCTGCGGCGCAAAACTCCAGGAATTGGGAAGGTGCGCCATCGCGACGACCTGATGCTTGGCGAGATCGCCGGGCTCGGCGATGCGCGGGTGCTGCTTCAGATAGCGCGGTGATGCCACCACGACGCGGCTGATCTCGCCGACCCGCATCGCGACCATAGCCGAATCCGCGAGAGGACCGATGCGAAGCGCGACATCGACACCCTCCTCGATCAGATTGACCGCGCGGTCGAACAGCAGGAGTTTTGCCGTCACCGCCGGATAGGCGTCGAGAAACGCATCGAGGATCGGCCGCAGCACCATCTCGCCCGACACCACAGGGGCGGTGATCGTGAGCAGGCCGCGGGGGGCCGTGCGCGGACCGGCCGCGATGTCGTCGGCCTCCTCCAGCTCGGTCAGCACGCGGCGGCAGATCGCGACATAGCGCTCGCCCTCCTCGCTCAGCTTAATCGATCGCGTCGTCCGGTGCAGCAGCTCGGCACCGACGCGTTCCTCCAGAAAGGCGATGGCGCGGCTCACCGCCGCTGGCGAGCGGCCGAGCTTGCGCCCTGCGGCCGCGAGGCTGCCCTCGTCCACGGCAAGGACGAACACCTTCATCGCATCCAGACGATCCATACGTTTCCCGCCAGCCCATCAGAATCCGACTGCAAACTAGGCGTTCGCTCCCGTCGCGACAAGCATCGCCGACCGCCGGTCCGGCATTCGTTCGCGCCGCGAAAGAGTGTCTGCCGGACAGCGCGTATTCGCAGCCGGGCCATCGCGGCGTACCTCAGCGGGCAAGCCAGCCGCTGCTGGCGCAGGTTCTCAAGCCAACAACAGGAGCCCGTCATGGGTATTGAGCAGAAGGTCGCCATCATCACCGGAGCATCGCAAGGCATCGGCGCCGCACTGGTCCGGGGTTTTCGCGATCGGAACTATCGCGTCGTCGCAACCGCGCGCTCCATCAAGCCATCGGGCGACGATGATGTCCTTGCTATTCGCGGCGACATCGCCGACCGGAGCACCGCCGAACGCGTGGTCTCGCAAGCCATCGCCCGCTTCGGCCGCGTCGACACGCTGGTCAACAATGCCGGCATCTTCGTCGCGAAGCCGTTCACGCAGTATACGGCGGAGGACTACGCGGCGGTGATCGGGACCAATGTCGCAGGGTTCTTCCACATCACGCAGCTTGCCATCGCCGAGATGGAGAAGCAGGGTTCTGGCCACGTTGTCCAGATCACGACCACGCTCGCCGATCAGGCCAATTCGAACGTGCCCTCGGTGCTGGCCTCGCTGAGCAAGGGCGGGCTGAACGCCGCGACGAAGTCGCTGGCGATCGAATATGCCAAGCGCGGTATTCGCGTGAACGCGGTGTCGCCCGGCATCATCAAGTCGACGATGCACCCCGTGGCGACGCACGCGCAACTCGGCGCGCTGCACCCGGTGGGCCACATGGGCGAGACGTCCGACATCGTCGATGCCGTGCTCTATCTCGAGCAGGCGAGCTTCGTCACCGGCGAGATCCTGCATGTCGACGGCGGCCAGAGCGCCGGTCACTGAGCAGAGGAGAATCGAATGCCCATCGTCACCATTCAAGTGACTCGGGAGGGAACGACGCCGGGAGCGGCGTCGCTCACCGCGGAGGAGAAGGCGGCTCTGATCAAGGGATCAAGTCAGCTTCTCCTCGACGTACTCGGCAAGCCGCTCGATTCCACCTTCGTCGTGATCGAGGAGGTCGAGACCGAGAACTGGGGTTGGGGCGGGCTACCCGTGCCGGAATTCCGGCGTCGCCGCGCCACCCGGACAGGATGAGCCACGCGCCGTCGTGCACAAGAGGATGACATGACCGAGCTCAATGCAGATACCGAGCACAAGACCCGGCCGCATCAGCAGCCGGGATCAGACCTAAGATCGCCCCCGCAGCAAACCTGGCGATATGCCGGGGCGGGATTGTCGGCGTCGCTGGTCGGACTTGGCCTCGCCCGCTTTTCCTACACACCGCTGATCCCGGCGCTGATCGCCGCAAAGTGGTTCAGCGCGTCTGATGTTGTTTATCTCGGTGCGGCGAATTTGGCCGGCTATCTCGCGGGCGCGCTCGCGGCGCGGGCTGTGGCTACCCGCATCGGTGCGGTGCCTGCCCTGCGCGCGATGATGCTGCTTGCCACCCTCTCATTCTTTGCGAGTTCGACGCCGGTGTCGTTCACCTGGTTCTTTGCCTGGCGCTTCCTGTCCGGCCTCACCGGAGGAATCATCATGGTGCTGGCGGCCTCCGTCATTCTGCCGCACACTTCGACCGCGCGGCGCGGCATCGTCGGCGGCGTGATCTTTGCGGGCGTCGGGCTCGGCGTCACAGCGTCGGGCTCGCTGGTGCCGCTGCTGCTGCAACTGGGCCTGCAGCAGAGCTGGTATGGGCTTGGTGCGCTATCCGGCCTGCTCACGCTTGTGAGCTGGTGGAGCTGGCCCACTGAGGCCAAGGCCGATGCGGCGCCTTCGCATCACGCGAAGCACGACCATGCTTCGCCCGCTGTCCGCGCCCTGCTGGTCCAATACGGCCTCAACGCGGTGGCTCTGGTGCCGCACATGGTCTTCATCGTCGATTTCGTCGCGCGCGGCCTCGGCCAGGGCATTGCGGCCGGCTCGCGCTACTGGGTGCTGTACGGCCTTGGCGCAATCGTCGGCCCGCTGGTCACCGGCCATCTCGGCGACCGGTCGGGCTTCGGCCCAGCGCTGCGCGCCGCCTTCCTGATCGAAGCAGCCGCCGTGCTGCTCCCGACGGTCAGTACCGCACCTCTCTCGCTGATCGTGTCGAGCGTGGTGGTCGGCGGCTTCACACCCGGTATTGTGCCGCTGGTGCTCGGACGCATCCATGAGCTGGTCCCACACCCTACCGAGCAACAGCGCGCGACGTGGAGCCACGCCACGACCAGCTTCGCGCTGTTCCAGGCGGCGGCGGCCTATGGTTTCTCCTGGATCTACGCGCAAACCGGGGGCGACTATCTGGTTCTGTTCGCACTCGGCGGCGGCGCCGTGGTGATGGCTCTTGCGATCGATCTCGCCCTCGCGCTCACCACGCGCAAGGCATAGAAGCTGGCGGCGACGCGATCAGGAATACCGCATCACGCCGTCGTCGATCCGGCCGAACCGCAAGGAGACGATGTCGAACGCATAGTTCTGGTAAAGCCGCCACGGCTGCTTCGAGCCTTGCTTCGGCATCTTCGCGACTGAGCGCTGCACGTAACCGGAGGTGAAATCGAGCGACGGCTGCCCGGTGATCTCCGGGTCGTCATTATGCGGCATGCACTGCCGGAAATTGTGCCGGTCCATGTAATTGATGAGCCGGCAGACATATTCGCAGGTGAGGTCGCATTTCAGCGTCCATGATGCGTTGGTGTAACCGAACGCCGAAGCCATGTTCGGCACGTCGGCGTACATCATGCCCTTGTAGGTCAGCGTATCGGCGAAATCGACGGCGCGGCCGTCGACACTGATGTCGAGACCGCCGACGACCTGGAGCACCAGCCCCGTCGCGGTCACGACGATGTCGGCCGCAAGCTCGCTGCCGTCCTTCAGGCGGATGCCGTCGTGCGTGAACGTGTCGATCTCTTTGGTGACCACGGAGGCGCGCTGCTCGCGGATCGCCTTGAACAGATCGCCATCCGGCACGAGGCAGAGCCGCTGGTCCCAGGGATTGTAGCGCGGCGTGAAATGGGTCGCGACGTCATAGTCGGAGCCGAGGGCCATCTGTACGCCCTTGAGAACCAGCGCCTTCACTTTCGCCGGGCGGCGGCGACTGAGCTGGAAGAAGAACATCCCCCACATCACGTTGCGCCATCGGATCAGGTGATAGGCAAGGCGCGTCGGCAGATTGCGGCGCAATTTGTTGGCGACGGGATCCTGCGCCGGACGCGACACCACATAGGTCGGCGAGCGCTGGAGCATCGTGACCCGCGCAGCCGTCTTGGCGAGCTCCGGCACCAGCGTCACCGCGGTCGCGCCCGAGCCGATCACGACGACGCGCTTGCCCGCGCAGTCAATGTCGTCGGTCCATTTCTGCGGATGCACGATGCGGCCGGCGAAATCCGCGACGCCCGAAAACTCCGGCGTGTAGCCCGCCTCGTATTTGTAATAGCCCGAGCACATGAACAGAAAATTGCAGGTGAAGCGCACGGTTTCGGCCGCGCCCTCGCCCGTGATGCGCTCGACCTCGATCGTCCAGCGCGCCTCACTCGTCGACCACGCCGCACGCTTGACACGATGGCGGAAGCGAATGTGCTTCTCGATGCCGTTCTCGGCTGCGGTTTCGCGCACATAATTCAGGATCTGCGACCCGTCGGCGATCGCCTTCGGGTCGGTCCACGGCTTGAAGGAATAGCCGAGCGTGAACATGTCGCTGTCGGAGCGGACGCCGGGATATCGAAACAGGTCCCAGGTGCCGCCGATGCAGTCGCGCCCCTCGAGGATGACGTAGCTCTTGCCCGGGCATTTGGTCTGAAGATGATAGCCCGCGCCGATGCCGGACAGGCCGGCGCCGACGATCAGCACATCGAAATGGTCTTGGGCCATGGTTTCCTCCGCCGCCAAGGATTGTCTGACCGAGACGATCGCGCGTCAACTAGCAATCGGCCCTGACACAACTGCGAGGAGACACGTGCGTCGCGCTCAAAACAACAAAGCCCCAGATCGCTCCGGGGCTTTGCGTCGATGATCGATACGATCAGCGCCTCAGTACCGATAGTGGTCCGACTTGTACGGACCTTCCTGCTTGACGCCGATGTAGTCGGCCTGGTCCTTACGCAGTTCGGTGAGCTTGACGCCGATCTTGGCAAGGTGCAGGCGCGCGACCTTTTCGTCGAGCGACTTCGGCAGCACGTAGACTTCCTTCTTGTACTTGCCGTCCTTGTTGTTGGCGAAAAGCTCGATCTGCGCCAGCGTCTGGTTGGTGAAGGAGGCCGACATCACGAACGAGGGATGGCCCATGGCGTTGCCGAGATTCACCAGGCGGCCTTCCGACAGCATGATGATGCGGTGCTTGTCGGGGAATTCGATCTCATCGACCTGCGGCTTGACGTTGGTCCACTTCAAGTTGCGCAGACCCGCGATCTGAATCTCGTTGTCGAAGTGGCCGATGTTGCAGACGATGGCGCGATCCTTCATCGCGCGCATGTGCTCGATGGTGATGATGTCCTTGTTGCCGGTCGCGGTGACGAAGATGTCGGCGCGGGGGGCGGCGTCTTCCATGGTCACGACTTCGTAGCCTTCCATCGCAGCCTGGAGCGCGCAGATCGGATCGACTTCAGAGACCAGCACGCGGCAGCCGGCCTGGCGCAGCGAGGCGGCCGAACCCTTGCCGACGTCGCCGAAGCCCGCGACCATCGCGACCTTGCCCGACATCATCACGTCGGTGCCGCGACGGATGCCGTCGACCAGCGATTCACGGCAGCCATAGAGGTTGTCGAACTTCGACTTGGTGACGCTGTCGTTGACGTTGATGGCAGGCCACAGCAGTGTGCCCGCCTTCTGCATGTCATACAGACGATGCACGCCCGTGGTGGTTTCTTCGGAAACGCCCTTGATGCTCTTGGCGATCCCGGCGAAGTAGCCCTTCGGCTTTTCCTTGAGCTGCTTCTTCAGAAGCGCGAAGAATACTTCCTCTTCTTCCGAACCCGGGTTGTCCAGGAACTTGGTGTCGCCGTTCTCGGCGCGCAGACCGAGATGGACGTACATGGTGGCGTCGCCGCCGTCGTCGAGGATCATGTTCGGGTGACCGCCGCCGTGCCAGTCGAACAGCTTGGCGGTGTAGTCCCAGTATTCGGTGAGGCTCTCGCCCTTGACCGCGAACACCGGAATGCCGGCGGCCGCGATCGCGGCCGCGGCGTGGTCCTGCGTCGAGTAGATGTTGCAGGAGACCCAGCGGATGTCGGCGCCGAGTGCGGCCAGCGTCTCGATCAGCACGCCAGTCTGGATCGTCATATGCAGTGAGCCGGCGATGCGTGCGCCCTTCAGCGGCTGCTTCGGGCCGTATTCTTCCCGCGTGGCCATCAGGCCGGGCATCTCGGTCTCGGCCAGCGAGAGTTCCTTGCGGCCGAAATCGGCGAGCGAAATGTCCTTGACGATGTAGTCGGTGAAGCCGGGCTTCGCATTCATAGCGGAGGTCCTGTTGTTGAATTGGTCATTCCGAGTCGCCCTCGAAGAGACGAACGCGGAATCTCGATACGATGGATAAGGTTCCGGGTTCGCCGCTGTCGCGGCGCCCCGGAAATGACGTCGATGATCAGACGGCGCGCTTGAGCGCTTCGACGAGATCGGTCTTCTCCCAGGAGAAGCCGCCCTCGTTGTCCGGCGTGCGGCCGAAATGGCCGTAGGCGGAGGTGCGCGCATAGATCGGGCGGTTGAGATCGAGATGGCTGCGGATGCCGCGCGGGGTGAGATCCATCGCCTTGGCAGCGGCCTTCTCGAGCTGATCCTCCGACACCTTACCGGTGCCGTGGGTGTCGATGTAGATCGACAGCGGGCGCGCCACGCCGATGGCGTAAGCGAGCTGCAGCGTGCAGCGATCGGCGAGACCGGCCGCGACGATGTTCTTGGCAACGTAGCGGGCAGCGTAAGCCGCGGAGCGGTCGACCTTGGTCGGATCCTTGCCGGAGAACGCGCCGCCGCCGTGCGGGGCCGCACCACCGTAGGTGTCGACGATGATCTTGCGGCCGGTCAGGCCGGAATCGCCGTCGGGACCGCCGATGTAGAACTTGCCGGTCGGGTTGATGTGCCAGATGGTCTTCGCCGTGATCCAATCCTTCGGCAGCGCCTCGCGCACGTAGGGCTCGACGATGTCGCGAATTTGCTTGGACGAGATGTCCTCGACGAGATGCTGATGCGACACCACGATCTCGCGCACGCCGACCGGCTTGCCGTTCTCGTACTGCACGGTGACCTGGCTCTTGGAGTCAGGGCCCAGCACCTTCTCGCGGCCGGAGTGGCGCGCTTCGGAGATGAGGCGGAGGATCTTGTGGGCGTAGAAGATCGGCGCCGGCATCAGATCGGGCGTCTCGTTGGTGGCGTAGCCGAACATGATGCCCTGGTCGCCCGCGCCTTCTTCCTTGACTTCGCCCGGCTGCAGCGCATCGACGCCCTGCGCGATGTCGGCGGACTGCGGATGCAAGAGGATCTCGATGTCAGCGGTGTTCCAGTGGAAGCCGTCCTGCTCGTAGCCGATGTCCTTGATCGCGGCGCGGACGACGCCTTCGATCTGCTCGTTGGTGACGGATGCGGGACCGCGGGTCTCGCCGGCGATCACGACCTTGTTGGTGGTCGCGAGCGTTTCGCAGGCGGCACGAATTTGCCAGGGATCGATGCCTGCTTTCGGTCCTTCGCGGTAGAACAGATCGACGATCTCGTCGGAGATCCGGTCGCACACCTTGTCCGGATGGCCTTCGGACACGGACTCGCTGGTGAAGAGATAGGACGCGCGCATCAGTAACCCCTTGTTCCGCCGCTAGCTGGCGGACGTTGCGATATTTAGCTTGGATGATGTCAATCACGCCGGCGCGAGATGACGTAGGATTCGTCGAGAAACCAGAGCCCATTGTACTTTCGCAGCACGTCCCTGGCGGCATCCAGAGTGCGGCCGTTTTGAGTCATTTCTGTCAACCGGTCGTCCTCGATCTGAGCGACGTACACTGCCGCATTCCACGCTGCAAAGGCCGTCGAGGTGCCGATAGTGCCTGTCACCTCGTTGGGCAGAGCTTCCATATCATACCTGAAGATCGAGCGGTTATCCGCATAAGCATTAAAATTTAAGTCGCGGCCCACCGAGCCGAGCTCGTACTTCACTGCGCGCAATAGCTCATGACGGCTCACTGAGAAAGGATTTTCTCCGGGCCAGATCGCCTGGATCATTTCCATGCCCGGATCCTGGCCGTGGGAGTGAATTCCGATCAGGCGGCCGCCTGCCCGCAAGGCCCGCGCCAGGGGCGCAATGATCCGTTTTGCCCGAAAATTGACCGAGGACAGCGCGCGGTATGGCTGGGATGCAATAACGAGGTCGAAATTGGCCTCGGTCTGGCCTGGCCGCGGAATGGTCGAATCGAGCAGAAATCGCTGGTCTTCCCGGTAAAGCACCAGCACGACAGGCCGCTCATACAGCGGCATGCCCGTGCGCGGGCTGACCGCCGCACGCCAATTCTGCTCCAAAAACGGCTTCAGCTCCGCGATCTGGGTCTCGAACTCGCCCGAGGAAGCCCCCCGCAAGGGAACCTCGTGCCAGACCGTCGCCGCGGCCGCCGCGGGCGATGCCGGCGTGAGCCAGGGCGCCTCGGAGTAGAACATGTTGGTAAAGACGAACACCGACGCCGGATGCTCGAAAATGCGATCCGGAACCTTCTCCAGCGTCAGGCGGAGGTCCTCGAGGCTGAGCTCCTTGCCGGCGACATAGAACGGCATGTGCGGAAAGCGCTGATGCATCGAGCGCAGCACGCGCGCCAGCACCGTGCCGTCGCCCACGCCGGCGTCGAACACGCGCAGCGCCGGGGGCCGCGGATGGATGCTGGCAAGCTCCAGCGCCACGCGCTCGGCGACCACCCGCTTCTCACTGCAAGTGTGGACGAACAGCAGGTATTTCTGGCGGTTCTCGAAAAAGCGGAAATTGCCGCGCGGATCGCGCTTTTCCGGCGGCACCTGAAGCCCCCGCGGGGGCGGCACGCCGCCGGCCATCGATGCGGCCATGTAGGCCTGGATCCGGTCCAGCGTGTCGATGGTAATGCGCTTGCCCTCGCGCAAGCGGTGCACGAGCTTCCCATCGTTCACCGCGCGCCGGCCGAACGTCGACTCCGCCATGTCCGCCTTACGGCAGAACTCGGTGATTTGGCTCAGGATTTCGTCGTTCTTCATGGAGTGGGACGCGGTGGGCAGAAGGGTTGGGTACTGCCTCCTAGCAAAATCTGCCCACCGAGGGAATAGGGGATCGCGCCGCCCTCCGTTTGCCGTGTGCACAACGGCGAGGCCGTGAACCACGGCGCCCCGCCGGACAACAAACAGACGCCTCTCCTCAACGGGACCACCGCCAATGCGTCGCCTGCTCGTCGCGTTCTGCCTGCTCGCCGCAACCCTGTGGTCGGCGCCCGCTTTTGCGCAGGCGCGCAGCCAGCTTGGGCCGCTCTGCACTACCGACACCACGCCGGCGGATCAGATGATCGACGCCTGCACCAGGATCATTGCGCTGAAGGTGTTCAAAGGCGAGCAGCTCGCGACGGTCTACTTCTGGCGCGCGGTAGGCTGGAACAAGAAGGGCGATTACGCCAAGGTCATCACTGACGCCACGGAAGCGATCCGGCTCCAGCCGAACCAGGCACTCCACAACCTGCGCGGTTCGGCGTATTACGACAAAGGCGACTACGAGATCGCAGTCGCCGATTTCGACGATGCGCTGAAGCTCGGCCCGCCTGATGGCACCATCTTCCACAATCGCGGCAATGCCTGGCGCGGCAAAGGCGGTTACGCCAAGGCGATCGCCGACTACGACATGTCGATCACGGCCAATCCAAAATCGGCATTCTCGTACCAGAATCGCGGCATCTCCAAGGAGGCGCTCGGGGACCTCGACGGCGCGCTCGCCGATATCAACCAGGCGATCCGGCTCGACCCGACGCTGCCGCAGCCGCTGATCAACCGGACCGCCATCTGGCGTGTCAGAGGCGATTACGATCGCGCGATTGCCGACGGCAGCGAAGCGATCCGGCTCGCGAAGGAAAAGCCGCCCGTCAACATCCTGACGCCGCCGAACAGCGTGCTGATCTCGGGCTACACCCATCGCGCGCTCGCCTATGAGGCAAAAGGCGACTACCCGCACGCGCGAGACGACTACAAGGCGACGCTGGCGATCGTGGCATCCGATGCCGGCAGCAAGGCCAACCAGGCCACCGCAAAGGTGCGGCTGTCGCTGGTCGCGGACGCAAGCGCGCCGATCCCGCGCGATGCCCCGTCAGCAGTGACGCAGCCGGCACAGGCACCGGCGCCTCAGCAAACGAACACAGCCCCCTCACCTGCTCCGGACACTCGCGGCACGCGCATGGCGCTGATCATCGGCAACGGCGCCTATGCGCATGTCAAGGCACTGCCCAATCCGCCCAACGACGCACGCGCCGTCGCGAAGAGACTGCGCGACATCGGCTTCACCGTGTCGGAAGGCGTCGATCTCGACCGCGCAACGATGCAGAGGATGACGCGCGATTTTTTGCGGGAGGCGGCGCGGGCGCAGGTGGTGGTGGTTTATTATGCCGGCCACGGCGTGCAGGTCGACGGCCGCAACTATCTCATTCCGGTCGACGTCGAACTCAAGCCGGGCGCGAGCATGACGGACGCGATGATCGACATGGACACGATCATGGCCGGCCTCGACGACCAGGTCCGCACCAACATTCTGATCTTCGATGCCTGCCGCAATAATCCGATGGCACAACGGGTCGCATCGGCCGGCACCAACCGCGCCCTCGAGGGGGCCTCGGGCCTCGCAGCGCCAACCAGCCTGGGGACGGGCGCGACGCTCGGCGCGGGCACGCTGATCGCCTTCGCTACCGCACCGGGCCAGGTCGCGCTCGACGGCGAAGGCGCCAACTCGCCGTTCTCCGCCGCGCTCTCCCGCCATCTCGGCACGCCCGGCCTGGAAGTACAGCAGATGCTGACGCGGGTGCGGGCAGAGGTGGTCTCGAGCACGAAAAACAAGCAGGTGCCGTGGTCGAACTCGTCCCTGCTGGGCGAGGTTTATCTGGCGGAGAAGTGAGATATTCTCGTGCCCCGGACGCAGCGCAGCGCCTCTTCAGCGGTGCGCTGCAGAGCCGGGGCCCATGTCTCCGCGATGCAGTTCGTGGCCTTCTGGGTCCCGGCTCTGCGCAGCAACGCTAAAGCGTTGCAGCGCGTCCGGGACACGAGCGAGGCGAGCGTCGCACCAGCCTGTCAGTTGCCCCACACTTCCTTTGCGATCTCCACCGCAAGGCCGAGCTTGGCCCACTGCTCTTCTTCGGAGAGGACGTTGCCCTCTTCCGTCGACGCAAAACCGCACTGCGGGGAGAGCGCAAGCTGCTCAAGCGGCACGAACTTGGCGGCTTCTTCCAGACGGCGCTTGATGGCGTCCTTGTTCTCGAGCTCGCCGAATTTCGAGGTGATGACACCGACCACGACGACCTTGTTGCCTTTGGGCAGGAAGCGCAGCGGCTCGAAGCCACCGGCGCGGTCGCTGTCGTATTCCAGGAAGTAACCGTCGTAATTTGTGCCGGCGAGCATGGTCTCGGCCACGGGCTCGTAGCCGCCTGAAGAAATCCAGGTCGAGCGGAAATTGCCGCGGCAGACATGGGTCGTTACCACCATGTCGGCCGGCTTCTCGGCCAGCGCGTAGTTGATGATGCGCGCATAGATCTGCTGGAGACCCTCGGGATTGTCGCCGCGCTCGCGTGCCTTCTGCAATTCGTCCTGCGAGCAGAGATAGGCCCACACGGTGTCGTCGAACTGGAGATAGCGGCAGCCGGCGTCGTAGAACGCCTTCACGGCCTTGCGGTAGGTCTTGCCGAGGTCCTCGTAGAAGGCGTCGAGATCGGGATAGACGTCCTTGGAGATCGCCTTGCGGCCGCCGCGAAAGTGCAGCACCGCCGGCGACGGGATCGTCATCTTGGCGGTGACGTGAGCCTGATCGGCGACCTTCTTCAGGAAACGGAAATGGTCCAGCATCGGGTGGTCATCGGGAAAGTCGAGCTTGCCGATCACACGCACCGCGTCGTGCCGCGTCTCGACGCCCGCGAACTGGATGCCCGTGTCGGGGTGGAACATTTCACAGCCGGTGAGCTTGGCCAGGAAGTCGAAATGCCACCAGGAGCGGCGGAATTCGCCGTCGGTTGCGAGCTTCAGGCCGACCGAGGCCTGCTTGTGCACGACCTTCTCGATCTCCATGTCCTCGATCTTGCGCAGATCGTCGGCCGAGATCTCCCCCTTCTCCAGCCTGGCGCGGGCTTCCTTGATCTTGGCAGGACGCAGAAGGCTGCCGACCTCGTCGGCGCGGAAGGGGGCTTTGGTTCGCTGCATTCTTCTAACTCCCGGGAATCTCTAGTGGGCCGCCGCCCCTGCGACGCCGAGGTGGCGCTCCAGCACCGACGGGTCGGCCTTCAGCGCGGCGCTCGGGGCGTCGTGGACGATCGTTCCGCGCTCCAATATCACAACGCGGTCGGCCAGCCCCAGAATCTTTTGGGCATTCTGCTCGACGATGATCGAGCAGATGCCGCCCGCCCGAGTGATGGCGCCGATCGCCTTTAACAGCTCCTCGACGATGATGGGGGCAAGGCCCTCGGTCGGCTCGTCCAGGAGAAGGACCTTCGGATTGAGGGTCAGTGCGCGGCCAATCGCCAGCATCTGCTGCTCGCCACCGGAGAGCTGGTTGCCAAAATTGCTCCGCCGCTCCTTCAGCCGCGGGAACATCTCGTAGACCCTCTCGACGGTCCAGGAACCGGGCTGGGCCACCGCGGTCATGTTTTCTTCTACCGTGAGCGAGCGAAAGATATTGCGCTCCTGCGGCACCCAGCCGATGCCGGCGCGCGCCCGCTGGTCGGGCCGCAAGGTCGTGACGTCAGCACCGGCCAGTTCGACAGTGCCGGAGAAGCGCCGGGTGACGCCGACGATCGAATTGATCAGCGTGGTCTTGCCGGTGCCGTTGCGCCCCAACAGCGCCAGCACCTGGCCCTCGGCGAGACGGAGGGACATGTTCGGCAGCACCACCGCTTCGCCATAGCCGGCGCGAAGCGAGTCGATCGCGAGCAGGTCAGACATTGACCGCCTCCTCGCCGAGATAGACCGCCTTGACCTGCGGGTCGCGCGCGACCTGCTCGGGCGGGCCTTCGGTGAGCAGCGCGCCCGAGACCAGCACCGAGATGCGGTCGGCAAAGGAGAAGACAAGGTCCATGTCGTGCTCGATCAGGAGCACGGTGACGTCGCGCGGCAGGCTGCCTACGACGGCGAGAATGTCGTGGCGCTCGCTCTCGGGCACGCCTGCGGCAGGCTCGTCCAGCAGCAGCACGCGCGGCTTGCCCGCGATCGCGACCGCGATCTCGAGCAGGCGCTGCTTGCCGTACGGCAGCGTCACGGTCTGTTCGTTCATGACGTCGAGCAGATGGAAACGCGTCAGGAGGTCGGCGATCTCGCCGTTGACGTCGCTGCGCGTGCCCATCCGCCGCCACCAGTCGCCGCCATGGCCGAGGCGCTCGGAAACCGCGAGACCGATGGTCTCGAGCGGCGTCAGGTCGGGATAGAGCTGGTTGATCTGGAAGGTGCGTGACAGGCCGCGCAACACGCGCTTGTGCACGGGAATATCGGTGATGTCCTGGCCTTCAAGCAGAATGCGGCCGGAGTTCGGCTTGAGCACGCCGGTGAGCTGGTTGATGACCGTGGTCTTGCCGGCGCCGTTCGGACCGATCAGCGCGTGGCGGGCGCCTTGTTCGATTTTTAGAGACAAGTCGCGGGTGACGCGCAGCCCGCCGAACTGCTTTTCGAGATTTTGGGTTTCGAGCGCGATGGTCATGCGTCGCTCTCCGGCACGGCAACCACGGCCTTGCGCCCGGCAATCTGTTTGATGACCAGGTTCGGCAAATACAGCACCCAGCGATGCAGGCGCTGACGGCCGATCAGGACGATCACGACCAGCACCAGGCCGATCCAGAACTGCCAGTATTGCGGGGTGATGGTGGAGAACAATTCCTGGAGCATGCGGAACAGCACCGCGCCAACCAGCCCGCCATAAAGATAGCCGGTGCCTCCGATCACGAGCACCAGCATCAGGTCCGCCGAGCGCTCGAAGGCGAACACATCGAGCGAGGCGATCGCGGTGGTCTGGGTGAACAGCGCACCGGCGATGCCGGCATAGAACGCCGCGAGCGTGTAGATCGCGATCAGGCGGCGGTTGACGGGGATGCCGATGGCGGCAGCGCGCAGCGGATTGTTCTTGATCGCCCGCAATGACAGGCCGAACGGGGAATGCACGACGCGGCGGGCGAACAGGAACAACAGGAACAGAACGGCGAGCGAATAGAAAAATCCGGTCTTGCCGAACATGTCGAACGGGATTTCGCCGAATATCGGCTGCATCTCGATGCCTTGCAGCCCGTCGGTGCCGCCGGTGAGGTTGGAGAAGCGTTCGGCCAGCGCCTCAAGCAGCAGCGCGATGCCGAGCGTCACCATCAGCCGCGTCAGGTCGGCGCCACGGATCACCAGGAAACTGGTGGCAAAGCCGAGCACCATCGCGACAAGGCCGGCGACGACAAGCGCAAGCACGGGCTCGTTGACGATCCCGTCCAGCGCAAGAAGCCCCGCCGCATAGGCGCCAACGCCGAAGAAGGCGGCATGGCCGAGCGAGACGATGCCGGCGTAGCCGAGGACGAGGTCGAGCGACATCGCAAACAGCGCCAGCCGCAGGATGTCGGTCATGATCAAATAGCGCGTGGGAAATGCGAAGCCGCAGGCCAGCACGATCAGCCAGAAGGCGGCCTCGCCATAGTGCCAGCGTGCCTGGCGCTGGGCGTGAAAGCCGACGTCGGAGGAGGCGCTCATCGGCGAACTCAACGCGCGGCCGTGCGGCCGAACAGACCGTTCGGGCGCCAGATCAGGATCACGATCATCATGGTGTAGATCACGAAAGGTCCCATCTTCGGCACATAATATTTTCCGGCCACGTCGCCGATGCCGAGCAGGAGCGAGGCCAGAAACGGGCCGGTGATCGAGGACGAGCCGCCGACGGTGACCACGATCAGGAAGTAGATCATGAACTTCAGCGGGAAATACGGGTCGAGGCCGAGGATCTCGGCGCTCAGCGCGCCGCCGAGGCCGGCGAGGCCGCAACCGAAGGCAAATGTAAAGGCGAACACCTGCGGCACGTTGATGCCGAGGCCGCTCGCGGCGCGGGGATCATCGACCGCGGCGCGCAGGCGGCTGCCGAACCGGGTCTTGGCCAGCACCATCTGGAGACCGATGGTGAGCAGCCCGCAGATCACGATGATCATCAGGCGGTAGCGACCGATGCCGACGCCCAACACGTCGAACTGGCCCTGGAGCGCGGCCGGCAGGTTGATGAAGACCCGCGACGAGCCCTGGATGTAATCGACAGCCGCGACCGACATGAAGGTAAGACCAATGGTGAACAGCACCTGGTCGAGATGGCTGCGCGCGTAGAGGTGCCGGTACAGCGTGCGCTCGAGCACGATGCCGATCGCAGCAGCGGAGACGAAGGCAAGCGGAAGTGCGGCGAAGAACGGCCAGCCCATCCGGTTGACCAGCACCATGCAGACATAGCCGCCGGCCATGGCGAAGGCGCCGTGGGCGAGGTTGACGAAGTTCATCAGGCCGAGCGTGACCGCAAGCCCGCAAGCGAGCACGAACAGCAGCATGCCGTAGGCAACGCCATCGAACAGGTTGGTGAGGATAGAGGTCATCGTCTCAGCTTGGACTTGGGCGTCATGGCCGGGCTTGTCCCGGCCACCCACGTTCTGTCTGGTGTTTCTTTTCCCGGCTTTGCGTGGATGCCCGGGACAAGCCCGGGCATGACGCAGACACCGGAGGCGGGCTCCGGGATGACGCGCTTTCGCGCGTCACTTCTTGGTCTTACCGAGATCCTTGACAGCCTCGAAGGTCGCGAACTCGACGTTGTAGAGCTCGCCGTCGACCTTCTCGACCTTGCGGATGTAGATGTTCTGCACGATGTCGCGGGTCTCGGGGTCGATCGAGATCGGGCCGCGCGGGCTCTCCCACTTCTGGCCCTTCATGGCTTCGACCAGCTTGGTGCCGTCGGTGTCGCCGTTGGTCTTCTTCAGCGCTTCGTAGATCAGGTGAATGCCGTCATAGCCGCTCACCGCCATGAAGCCCGGCCGGTTTCCGTACGCCTTCTTGTAGGCCGCGACGAAATCCTTGTTCATCTGCGAGGGATGCGCCGCCGAATAGAGGTGCGCGGTGACCGTGCCCAGCACGGCGTCGCCCATGTTGTTGAGGAGGTCGTCGTCGGTGACGTCGCCCGGTCCGATCACCTTGATGCCGGCCTTGTCGAGCCCACGCTCGGCATACTGCTTCATGAAGTTGCCGCCCTGGCCGGCCGGCACGAACACGAAGATCGCGTCGGGTTTTGCGTCCTTCATGCGCTGGAGGAACGGTGCGAAATCGGGATTGGCAAGCGGCGTCTTCACCTCTTCGACCACCTCGCCGCCGCCGGCGGTGAAGTTCTGCTTGAAGAAGTTGAGCGCGTCATTGCCCGGCGCATAGTCCGAGGTCAGCGTCGCCACCTTCTTGATGCCGTTCTTCACCGCCCAGTCGGCGATGATGGTGGAGGACTGCGCCAGCGTGAAGCTGGTGCGCACGATATAGGGCGAGCGCTCGGTGATGATGGAGGTGCCGGCCGCCATCACGACTTCCGGGATCTTGGCCTGCGTCGCGAGCGGAGCCGCAGCGAGCGCGGCCGGCGTCACGCCAAAGCCGGCGATGAAATTGACCTTGTCGTTGACGATCAGTTCCTGCGCGGCCGTCTTGGTCTTGTCCGGCACCGCGCCGTCGTCCCTGAGGATGATCTCGATCTTCTTGCCGGCGACGGTGTCGCCGTTCTGCTGCATGTAGAGCTTGATCGCGTTCTCGATCTGCTTGCCGGTCGAGGCCTGGCCGCCGGTCATCGGCAGGATCAGGCCGACCTTGACGCTGTCCTCGGCCTTGGCCGGAGCGACGGCAGCAAGGCCGGCGATGGCGGCCACTGCTGCGGCCCAAACAGCCTTATGAGACAATTGTTTGCGTTCGAACATCAGATGTCCCTCCCCTTCATTCCTGATCTCTTGTGCGCCGGACCGAGTGCCGGTCCTTGCGCTAAGTTTAGGTCACGCACGCGTGATGTCGCGCGCCACAAGGCGTCTTTCGCGCCCTTATTGTCAATCGGACGTTTGGCGACCATTCGGCGCAAGCCGAGTGTTCCGATTGCCGACATCCGAAAGCGATGTCGGAGTTACGTCAGGGTAACCCGGGCATCGCGACTGCGGTCGTCATCATTTGTACGATTGTACAAGTAAAATGGACCTGTCAACGAAAAAACCCCCTCGCTGATCAAGCCACTTTGCCGCGAGCCCTTGCCGGGGTCTACAAGCGCAGCCAGCCGGGTGGATGGAGGATTTCGCCTTTCATTTGCAGAATTTGAATATCTTCGTGGCTTGGATCGGCATTCTTCGGTATCTTATTACCTACCTCGAATAAGTCTCTTTTATCTTGTTGAAGGCTACTCTCACGGCGCCAGCCCTGGCGTCCAAAATGACTGACCTCGCGCGTGCCGGTACAATGCCCAAGTCTTTTCGTTCCCTCCTGATCCTCCTCGCACTCGCCGGGGGGCTATCCGGCTGCGGCACCATGAACGAAAAGCTCTCGTCCGGCATGGGCGACTACGTCCCGCAATGGGCCGGCGGCTTGCCGGCGGACGCCCCGCCGCGGGCGGGCACGCCGCAATACGATGCCTACATGAAGGAGCGCGAGCGCAAGCGGCTGATGCCGGCGGCCGATCGCGAAAAGGAAGAGCAGGAGCCGCTCCAGCCCGCAGCACCACGCGACGAGGTCAAAGCTGGCCGGAGCAGGCTTGACCCCGCGCAACAGCGTTGATTGTAAACGGCGGTCGGAATAGCAGCATGCTGGACGGCAGTAGAGGCAAGCAGACGGAATGTCTCGTGATCGGCGGCAGCGGACTGGTCGGCGGCTACCTAGTCGACCATCTCGCCCGCCGGCATGGGCGTGTGTTTGCCGTCTCCCGTTCGTCCCGCAGCACGACGGCCAGCGTGGCGTGGATTCAGGCCGACCTGACGCAGCCGGACACTCTGAAATTTCCTGATATCACGACGCTGTACTGTACCAGCGACGCAATTCTGCTGGCTAAGGCATTGCCCCTGATCCTCGCATCCACCGTCAATCGTGTGGTGGCTCTGAGTTCGACCAGCGTGCTCACCAAGCAGGATACCGAAGTTGCTGAGGAGCGCGAAATCATCCGAAACCTGACCGATGCAGAGCAGACGATCGCCCGGCTCTGCGAACAGCGCCAGGTCAGCTGGACGATCTTGCGACCGACCTTAATTTACGCAGAAGGACGGGACACCAACATCACGCCGTTGTCACGGCTGATTCGTCGGGCCGGCTTCATGCCCCTCGTCGGTGGCGCGAAGGGTCTTCGGCAGCCGGTGCATGCAGAGGACCTCGCGATCGGCGCGATCGCTGCAGCCGAGAGTCCGGCAGCACACAACAAATTCTATTCGCTGCCGGGAGCGGAAACGCTCCCCTACAGCGAAATGATTGGCCGGGTGTTTGACGGCATGGGTCGCCCTCGGCGGCTGGTGTCCGTCTCCCCGTGGCTGTGGCGCGTCATCTTTGCGATGGCGAAGCCGCTGTTTCCTACCGCAAACGTCGCAATGGGCTTGCGCATGATGAAGGACATGGCGTTCGATGCCACTCCAGCGATCGAGGATTTCGGCTGGAACCCACGGCTCTTCCGTCCGGTTTTCGATTAAGCCACACGATTGCGACGGCGCGCGTCAGCCCGAATTTGCGCCTCAGGTTTTGATGATCTGGTCCACGCCGACGCCCTGCCCGCGCAACGTCGCCCAGAGCAGACCGAGATCGCCAACAAAGCTCTGGGAGTTGAGGTATTGGGCATCAAGTTCGGCGAGCCGATCCGCGTTCGACATATCGACGCCGCGAACCTGGGCCAGCCCGGTAATACCGGGACTTACGTTGAGCACGCCGAGCTTGCGTCGCGCCTCGACAAGCTCGACTTGCGACGGCAGGCACGGCCGCGGGCCGACTAGACTCATGTCACCGGCCAACACGTTGAAAATCTGCGGCAGCTCATCGATTTTGAAACGCCGCATGTGATAGCCCAGCCGCGTGACCTTCCCTGCCGAGACCTGATGGGTCGGAAGATCGCCCGTATCCGGGGCCATTGTCCGGAATTTGTAACAGGTAAAGCGCTGTCCGTTCCTCCCGACGCGAACCTGCCGAAAAATCGCGCCCCCCCGGCTATCGAGCCGGATGGCACTAGCGACAATAAGGAAGATCGGCCAAAGCACGAGCAGGAGCACCGCACAGACCGAGACATCCAGCAGACGCTTCATCTGGAGGACGCCTGCGGCAGCGACCTCGCCCCCTGCATCATCGCGCGCAGTCCATCCTTTGTCTGCACGCGGGGAGACCAACCGATGCTCTGAAGATCGGCCGAACTCGCGACGAGGTCGCGTCCGATGCGATCCCAGAGCCCGCGGCGGCCCGCGGCAAAAACCAGCGCTCGCACCGCAGCCGGCGGTATCGGAACGAGATTGCGCGTCCGCCCGGACGCCTCGCGCAACGTCCCGATCATTTCCGCAAGCGTGATCGGTTCTGGATCACAGACGATGAAAGTCCGATTGATCGTCTCCGGATTGCCGAGGCAGAACTTCACCGCCTGCACGAGATTGTCGATCGAGAGCAGCGAACGGCGATTCTTGAACGCGCCAAACGGGAGCGGCATGGGCAGCGAGGCAATCCGCATCATCATGGCCATGTTGGCCTTGGCTCCCGGTCCATAGACGATGACCGGCCGAAGAATGGTGAACGGTACGCCGCAGTGACGAACCTCCTCTTCCGCCGCGAGCTTGGCTCGATCATAGGCCGTGATGGGCCACGGCTCGTCCTTCTCGGTGACGACATGGTCGGCGGCAGAGCCCGCCTGCGCGCCAATCGACGACATGAAGATGAGGCGCTTGATCCCTTGCTCGGCACAGGCCTTGACCAGGTGCGCCGTCGCCACACGATTGGCCCGGGTGTACTGCCCGCTGTCAAGGTGAGTGCGATGAGCAATGGCCGCGAGGTGAATGACAATGTCGAGGCCCTCAAGAAGTGGGGCCCAATCCACCTCGCGCTCAAGATCAGACAGTTGCGCCCATTCGCTTCCAGGCGCATTCGTCAGTACCATCGGCTTGCGGGACGCCGCCCGAACGAAGTGGCCCTCGTTTGCCAACGCATGGGTCAGGGCAGACCCTATGAAGCCGGAAGCGCCGGTCACTAATATTCGCAACGACATCTGCTCACTCGCCCCGATGGCCGAAAAGACAGAAGCTTCCGCTCGGCCGGAATGTTCCACTAGGTGGTGCACGCAAACTGCCCGCGGGCGATGGATCTAGACATTCTGATCACTGTAGCGGTTCCGGCACAACCGCGGATGCTACAATTTGCTGCACGGCAGCAGACGACGAAAACATAGAGCGCCCCAATTCCCGACCGCGCTCCGACATGGACCGCCGCAATTCTTCATCATCCATAAGTTGTTCTGCTATCTCCTTCAACTCGGCCACCGAGTTGCCGGCATACGCCCTCCCCACCTGCTCGGCCTCGATCAACTTCATCAGGTCCGTACCCGGATTCACACGCGCGAGAACCGGCACCCCATATTGCACGTAGGAGACGAACTTACCCGGGATATTGTGCGTTTTATGGTCGGGATGCAGCGCGACCATGCCGACGTGGCACTGGGCGAGAAGGCCCGGAATCTCCCTTGAATCGATCTCGCCGAAGAACAGCGCATTGCTGAGATCGCGTGATGCCTTCTCGGCCTCAAGGCGCGCAAATTCGGTACCGCGCCCGACGAATAGGAACCCAATATCGGGGCGCTCGCGCAGGCTGTGAATCAAATCGATGAAAATATCCATGCCCTGCGCTACGCCCATATTGCCGATATAAACGAAGATCTTACGGCCTGCGAACGGCGTATTCTTAACGACGATGCTGCTGCCGACGTCGGGCGTCACCTCGAGCCAGTTGCGCAGCACCTCAATGCGACGTGGGGGGCGTGCCCACCTCGCGAGGTAGTCGAGATTAGACTCGGTCTGCACGCCGATCACCTGGGCGACGCTATATTGGAACGCCGCAATGGCCTTGAAGACCAGGTAGACCGGGCCCCGCCGGACCAGGCCAAGGTCGACCGCCCATTCCGGAAAAATGTCGCGCAGGATGAGATAGGTCCTCGCCTTGTTCTTGCCCTTCGCTTTGCGCCGCAATTTCGCAACCAATGGGCCGAAGAAGATCGGTGGGGAATACCACACCAGAACGTCCCAATTCGCCGAGGCAAACGAGCTGCGTCGGATGTTGAGGTACATAGCGAACGGCAGCCACATTTCGGCAATGGCTCGTCGGACGAATGACGGCGAGCGCGTCGGCGGCGCAGCCACGCGCAACACCTCGACGCCGTCGAGCTGCTCCACCACCCACGACTTATCCGACATTGGCGACGGAACAATGACAACCGGCCGATGACCCTGCGCGGCAAACTCCCGTGAAAGATCCCGCAACTGCACCGCCGCGGACGTCCGCAGCGGCGGATAGTCCGTCGAGATCAGAGCAATCAGCAGGCCACGCTCCATGTCGGTGCTTCATCCAGATGCGGCGGCGGCTCGCCGCGAGGCTCAGAAGAAGTTCGTGATCTTGGTGCGGATCGCATTCACCACCACCGACGAGGGCAAATAATCCTCCTCGAACTCGTAGCGCGCGGCCCAGGGCAGGCTGACCGCTAGCGTCACCGCCTCGACGATGTTCTCGGCCTCCATGCCTGAAACGATCGTAGCACCGCTTTCGAGCGTCTCCATGCGCTCCGTCGCCATGCGCAGGCTGACATTGGGCACCTTGTAAAACAGCCCCTCCTCGGCCGCAGTGCCGGAATCGGAGAGCACCACGTATGACTGCTTCAGCAACTGGTTGAAATCGTAGAAGCCGAGGGGCGCCATGATCCGGATGTTTGGCGGCACGTCGATGTTCTTCAGCTTGCTGGTCGTGCGCGGATGCATCGGGAAGATGATCTCGCGCTTGAGCCGCTGGTTGAGGACGCCGAGCGCCTTGAAGATATTGGCGAGATTCCGTGGATCGTCAACGTTCTCGCTGCGGTGCGCGGTCACCAGGATGTAGCTCCTCGGCTCGAGGCCGAGGCGCTTGAGAATGTCGCTGTTCTCGATCTCCGGCATAAAGGCCCGCATCGCCTCGAACGTCGTATTGCCGGTCACGATGATCTTCGAGGGATGGATGCCCTCACGCAGCAGGTTCTCGCGATGATAGTGGTTATAGGGCAGCAGGATATTGCTGATGTGGTCGATCAGAATGCGATTGCGCTGCTCGGGCATGCGGCGGTCCCACGCGCGCAGCCCGGCCTCCATGTGGAAGATCTTGATGCCGCGGTGCGACGCAGGCAGCACGCTCAGCCCGCTATAGGTGTCACCGAGGATCAGCAGGGCATCGGGCTTCACCTTCTCCATCAACGCGTCGGACTTCCTGATCACATCCGCGACTTCCGGGCCATACCCCGAGGTGTCGATGTCCAGCTCGTAGTCGGGCTTCCTGAGCTTGAGATCCTTGAAGAAGAATTCGCGCAGCTCAGGCGTGAAATTCTGGCCGGTATGGACCATCACATGATCGAAATTGTAGTCGTCGAGCTTCTTCAGGGTCGACCACATCTTGATCATTTCCGGCCGCGTACCGAAAATCGACATCACCTTCATTTGCGTGTTCCGTATGGCTTTCGTTAAACCGGTGCTTGAGAGCGAGAACTTAGGTTGGACGGCGGAAAGATCGAGACCTTGGGCAGCGGCAGGATCATGCGGCCGCCCTTCTCCAGATAGGCAGCGTTTCTCTTCCTGATCTCGTCGAAGAAGCTCCAAGCGAAGACCAGGAGATAATCCGGCGGATTGTCACTGCCGAGAATTGTGCTCGGGTGAATTTGGAAGTGCGATCTCGGCGTGTAGAAGCCCGCCTTCGCCGGTGCATCGTCGATCATGTAGTCGAGATGATCGTGGCTGATGCCGCACCACTGGATCATGGTGTTGGCACGGCCTGACGCGCCGTAGCCGGCGATGCGCGTGCCCTCGGCCCGCAGACGGTTCAACAGCCCGATCAGCTCATCGCGATGGGTGGCGACGGCCGCGGAAAACGCCCGGAAGGTCTCGAAGCGATCGAACCCGCGCGCACGCTCCTCCGCCTCGAGCGCCTTGACCGAGGGCGAAACGGCCGCGCTGTGCTTACTGCCATTCTTGCAGGTGTAGAAGCGGATCGAGCCGGCGTGGATCGGGACCGGCTTGATGTCGAATACCATCATATCGTAGCGGGCGAGATGGTTCATCACCGATAGCAGCGAGTAGTAATAGAGGTGCTCGTGATACACCATGTCGTATTGCAGCTCGTCGATCACCTTGCCGAGATAGTGCACCTCGAAGGCGAACACGCCGTCAGGACCGAGCGCCGCAGCAACCGCGCGCGTCGTGCCCTGGATATCGGGAATATGCGCATAGACGTTGTTGGCCATGATCAGGTCGACACCACCGTGCTCAGCAACGAGGCTACGCGCCACGCTTTCGGTGAAGTAATCGTTTACCACCTTGATCCGCGGGTCGTTGATGGTTGCGACCACGTTGGAAGCCGGATCGACGCCGATCACGGTGCGAATGCCCCGGTCCGCGAGCGGGCGCAGCAGCACGCCGTCATTGCAGCCGAATTCGAGAACCGTCGCCTTGGCCGGATCGAGAAAGCGCCTGGTGACCTCGCCGGCATAGTCGCGGAAATGATCGCGCAGGGTGCCGATCGACGACGAGAAATAGAAATAGTCCTTGAACATCACTTCGGCCGGCACCTTGTCGGTCACCTGCACGGCGTAGCAGTCCTTGCAGAAGTGCAGGCGCATGGGAAAGGTGGGTTCAGTCGCGAACTGCTCAGGCTTGAGGAAGCCGCCCGCGAGGCCGACCCTGCCGAAATCCATCACCAGTCCGAGCCGCCGGCTGTCGCAAAACGCGCAGCACGGCTGGGCGGAATCACCCGGTTCCATCGCGTATAGTCCCCTGTTCCCTGCCTTCGGCAGTGACCCTGGCACAACCGTCGGTAACGGAGGTGCGAGGTAGCATAGTCATTTCGTTAGGTCGATAACCGTGAAAAACTAGATCTCTGCAATTTCGCCGTCCGTGCCCCGGAGATGCCGCTGGATGAAATCCAGCTTGAGGAGCAGCGCCTTGACGCCAGGAACGGTCAAACGTTCGGTATTATGTGACGTATAATCGTCGAGTGTCGAAATCTCCCGCTGGCCGTCGGTGAAATACATCGCGTAGTTGAGGTCGCGATTGTCGGCCGGGATCCGGTAGTAGCGGTCCATGTCCTGGACGCGGGCCATTTCCTCGCGTGAAACGAGTGATTCGTACAGTTTTTCGCCGTGACGCGTGCCGACGATCTGGACCGGATTGTCCGCGTTGAAGAGCTCCTTGAGCGCCTGAACAAGGTGGGCGATCGTGGCTGCCGGCGCCTTCTGCACGAAGATGTCGCCCTGCTGGCCGTGCTCATAGGCGTGCAGCACCAGCTCGACGGAATCGTCGAGCGACATTAGGAAGCGCGTCATGTTCGGATCAGTCACGGTCAGCGGCTTGCCGGCCTTGATCTGCTGGACGAACAGCGGGATCACCGAACCGCGCGACACCATGACGTTGCCGTAGCGCGTCGCACACAACAGGGTCTCCGACGGCGACTGCTGGCGTGCCTTCGCCACCATCACTTTCTCCATAAGCGCCTTGGTCTGCCCCATAGCGTTGATCGGATAGACCGCCTTGTCGGTCGAGAGCACGACGACCTTCTCGACCTTGTTGGCGATCGCCGCGCTCATGACATTTTCGGTGCCGAGAACGTTGGTGCGAACCGCCTCCAGCGGATAGAATTCGCAAGACGGCACCTGCTTCAGCGCGGCGGCGTGAAACACGTAGTGCGCGCCCTTAAGGGCTTGATGGATGGAGTCATAGGCGCGCACGTCGCCGATGTAGAACTTCAGGCGGCCGTTGTTGAACAGCGTGCGCATCTCCTCCTGCTTCTTCTCGTCACGGCTGAAGATGCGGATCTCGGCAACCTCCGTCGACAGGAAGCCCCTGAGGATGTGCTGCCCGAACGACCCGGTTCCGCCTGTGATGACTACAACCTTATCCTTGAACATCGCGTCCTACCGAACTGAATTTGTCGCGGTACATTGCATCAACCAGCGCCGGCCAGTCCGGCGGCTTGTACCCGGTCGCCCGTTCGAAACAATCCGCAACCAGCGAGCGATCCGGCGCCGGCCGATCGTCCGCAACCAATTTGATCCTTTTGCCGTAACGCTCGGCAACCATCAATAGCAGATCGAACTTCGAAATCGGCCGGGTCGCAACGTGATAAATGCCGCAGAGCTTCGGTCGCGGGATTACGACATCCCGGATCATATCGGCCAGCACGATGGTCGGGAAGCCGGAGAAGATCGCCCGCGTGAAGGCGCGGCATTCGTCCTGCTGCGACAGGAACCATTCCAGCAATCCTCTTCCGGGCTGCAATTCGTGGCCGATGATCGACGTCCGCAGGGTGACGGCGTGCGGGGCATCGACTTCGCCGAGGAACTTCGATGTCCCGTAGACGTCATCGGCATCCGGCACGTCGGCCTCGGTATAGGCGCCGCGGTGGCCTGCGAACACACCATCCGAGCTGATCTGGACGAGACGGGCCTCGGCCCGCCTGCACAGATACGACAGCCGTTGCGGCAGCACCGCGTAGACCGCAACCGACCGCATGGGGTCGGCGGGTGCAGGCCGGCCAACCGCGATGCAATTGACGACGAAATCGGGACGAACCGCCTCGAAAAGCTCCGCTTGCTGCGCAGGATCCTCAATGTCGCTGACCGCAACGAGGCGCCCGGCGTCTGCGGGATCGAACAGCTTGCGGGCCGTCTCCTGCCGAACCGTCCCTGTCACCTCCGCACCAGGCATCCGCGACAGGCTGCGAAACACCGCATTGCCGAGCAGACCGGTGGCTCCGAGCACGAGCACCTTCAAGGCATACTCCATCAAGGCCCGGACATCATGCGGGCTGGACCAGGCTCTGGAGCAGCCGGTCGCGGTCCTCGATGGTCGGGTAATTCACCAGCACTGCGCGGTAGATGCCCTTGAAGACAAAGAGGCTGCCGGCCGCGATGCCGATGACGCCGAAATTGCGGATCAACTCCTCAATATGGGCGAGCGAGCCGGCACCGCCCAGGATGGTGACGGGCACCGTCGAGGCCGCATCGATCTGCCGCGCCAGCTCGAGATCGTAGCCCTTCATCTGGCCGTCCCGCTCGATCGCGTTGACCACGATCTCTCCGGCCCCGAATTTCTCGGCTACGGCGGCGACTTCGAGCATGGTCCGCCCGGTGTTGACCTTGGCGTTGTGCGTCCAGACCTCGTAAACGTTGCTGCGCGGACGCGGCTTGACGTCGAGCACGACGACGACGCTCTGGCTGCCGACCGCTTCAGCGGCGGCGGCGATCAGGTTCGGATTGGCGACCGCAGCCGAGCTGATCGCCACTTTCTCGATGCCGAGACCGATGATAGTCTTGACTTGGTCCACCGTCTTCACGCCACCGCCGTAGCACAGCGGCATTCGGGACTCGACGGCGAGATTCTCCAGCATGAGATAGTCGGGCTCATGGCCGCGCACGGTTGCATCGATGTCGTAGATCGCAAGCTCGTCGACCAGTTTCTCGTTGAAGATGCGGACGACGTTGATGGGATCGCCGACATATTTCGGATTGGAGAACCCAACCGTCTTGACGAGGCCCTTGTCCTGGACGAGCAGCGAGGGGATGATGCGGGGGCGCAGCACGGGTCAAAGCTCGGCGAAGTTCTTGAGGAGTCGCATGCCGTAATTGTGGCTCTTCTCGGGGTGGAACTGGACGCCGTAAATGTTGTTCGAGCCCACGGCACAACTGAAGGCCATGCCGTATTCGGACGTGGCTAGGACATTGTCATTGGAGGTGCAGTCGAAATAGTAGGAATGCAGGAAATAGAAGCGGGAGTCCTGCTCGAGGCCGTCGAACAACTGGACGCCTTTCTTCGGCACCACGTCATTCCAGCCCATGTGCGGCAGGCGCGCCGGGCGCGGCAGTCGGCTTTCGTCGAAACGTCGCACCCGTCCCTCGATCCAGCCGAGGCCGGCGAGCTTGCCTTCGTCGCTTGAGCCGGCGAGAATCTGCATGCCGACGCAGACGCCGAGCACAGAGACCTTCCGGTTCATAACGAGATCGTCGACCTTGTCACGCATGCCTGAGGCGTCGAGTAGCTCCATGGCATGGTCGAAGGCGCCGACCCCCGGCAAAATCAGCTTCGTCGCACCTTCGAGATCGGTGGCGCCGCTCGCGATCTTCGCCGGGACGTTCATCCGCTTGTAGAGGTTGGCGAAGGCCTGAATGTTGCCGAGCCCGTAATTGATGATGGTGATCATCGGAAGATCCGGTTGTCCAATCCGAGGGCGTTCGAGATCCTGGCGCCGAGCGTGATCATGAACAAGTTGTTCTTATAGTCGCGGAACGACCTGTTCTTGCCGTGGAAGATCTCCTCGAACTCGGCGACCGTCCAGCCGAGCTTCGTCGCCACATATTCGAACTCGTGGCGCAGCGTCTCCTCGTCGAGATCGGGCTTTTCGAGGCGCTTGAGCGCCTCGTCGCGGCTCATCTGACCGGTGAGGATCTCGCTCGAGAAATAGGCGCGGCGCTTGTCATAGCCGAATTTGCGCGGCGTCCAATAGGCCTCATAGAAGCGGGTGAAGCGAGACTCGTAGTGCTTCTGCGGATAAGGCTGCCAGCCGAACTTTTCGGTCAGCTCCCGGATCGCGTCCTTCTTGATGAAGGGGACGCTGTCCAGCAGCTTGATGACTCGCATGCCCTTCACCAGGCGGTAGTACAGTCGGTATTTCAGGATGTCGCAAGCCGGGAATGTCTTCAGCTCGCGCGCGCCAAATTTCTTGTGGATGTCGTGCACGTGGACCATGTCGGTGGAGAAGTAGGTCCATTCGATCGATTCGCGCACGCATTCCGTCGAATTGTTGCCGCCGGTGATGACGTATTTGAAGCCGTTCTTGGCTGCGAAATTGTACATCGCGGAGAACAGCGCAAGATCCTGCGGCTGGTCCTGGAACGCAACCTGCGACAGGAAGAAGGCGCGCTGCAGATCCTTCATCTCCTCCCAGTTCACGACCTCGGTGACAAGATCGAGATGCATGCCCTCGATGACCTTCTGGATGTTGCTGACACCAAGATCGGAATTCCAGCCGGTGTCGCAGTGAAACATCAGAGGCCGGAGGCCAAACTTTTCCTTGGCGATGTAGGTGACGTAGGAACTGTCCAGCCCGCCGCTGATCCCAATGATGCAGTCGTGATCTCGGTCCTTGCCCTCTTCCTTGATCTTCTCGATTACGGGCATGATTTCCTGGACGCCCCGTTCATCGGGGTGCCAGTTCGGCTTGATGTTCGCATGGAAGTTGCAGCAGTACTGACACCAGCCGCGCCCATCGAACTGGAGCGTCGAATCGCTGGTGTCCATGACGCAGTTGGTGCAGATCTGGTATGGTCTGACAGTCATCTTCACGAAAATCGCTCTTGAACCTATGCCCCGGACCTACAATGCAATTTTTGTCCGGTACGGGTGTGCTGGACACCCTTTAATCGGTCTGGCGTATCAGATAAACACCTATTGACGGTCAGAATGCCGATTTTCGCGCCTAGGCAACCTTTTGGCCTTCAGCCCGCCAGAAGGCCCGCCGGTCAGGAAGACAATCTGCGCCGCCGCGCGGCAAGTTCCTGCATGCTCCTCAGGAAGACCCAGCGGGACCAGAGCTTTTGAAACAGCGGGCGTTTCGACTTCGTGCTCGTCGTATTGCTGCCGTGGCGGCGCTTCAGCAGAGTCCTGTCGTCGAGATGGAGGTTGGAACCGATCTGATTGGCCGCCAGCGCGATCCAGAGATCATGAGACTCAACGTAGGCGGGAATCGGGGTAATTAGCGGCACCAGGCTGCGCTGGAATGCCATCGCACAGCCGAAATAGTTGGTTTTGCCGACGAAGATATCGAGGATATTGCCGAGATGCAGGTTTGAGGCCTGCGCGGACACGCCATCGAAAGCGACATCGATCGGGCGCTCGTCGGCGTCCGTCCATTCGAAATTGGTAGAGACCAGCGCCGCCCCTGACGCCAGCAGCCTCCCCGACATCAACTCGGCCCGGCCGGGCACCCAGACGTCGTCCTGATCCGCCATGAAGATGATATCGCCCTTCGCCAGCTCGATGGCGCGTCCAAACGAATAGACCTCGCGTCGGTTGACGGGATTGCGGTGAACGGCAATGCGCGCATCCCCGATGGCTTCAATGACTTCGACGGTCCGGTCGCGCGAGCAATCGTCGACGACGATGACCTCGTCGTCCGGGCCAAGTTGCTCCAAGATCGACCGAAGCTGTCGCTCGACATAGTCCGCGCCCTGATAGGTCGCCATGCAGACGCTGATTTTCATGGGCAAAAACCACCTGGAAACACCGAGCACGTCCTCTCCATCAGAATGCCCTAGCAGCTTTGGACACCAAGCCAAATACTGATTGTTGTGGGCCAACGGTTCCGATATGCCCCGATGACGTGTTGCGATTGAAGCAGAGCTGATGAATTGGTGGCCTCCAGCCTTGAGCTTGCGAAAGCTTCGGAACCGGTACTCGATCGGCGCCGCAATGGCGCTCTCGATGCAGATCACGGGCGCGGCCTTGTCGTTCGTCGTCAGCCTGCTGCTCGCCAAGCTGGTCGGTCCAACCGGACTTGGTCTCTACTTCCTGGGCGTCACAAGTGTCGAAATCTTTTCAACGGTTGCGCGGCTGGGTCTCGACACGGCCGCGCTGAAATTCATCTCGATCGCCAATAACGGCGCCGAGCACGGCATCGTTGCAACCATATACCGCAAATGCGTGGGAATCGCAGCGCTTTGTGCCATCGCGATGATCGGGCCGGCCTGGCCCATCCTCAACTGGGCGCCGATCGGCGCGAGCCACCATGCCGAATTCGCCGTACTGGTGCCGGTCCTGATGGTCGCCTTGATTCCGGTGGCTGTCCTGTCGGTCCAAACGGAAGCCTTCAAGGCGATCGGGCGGCCGGGAACCGCCGTTTTCACTCAGGCCGTCCTCCCGCAATTGCTATTGCTGCTGGTTGTGTCGGGGCTCGCCCTGAACGGGACAGTTACACTTTCTTCTATCCTTGCGTACTATGCCGGAGCATTCCTTGTCGCGATGCTTCTGGCGTTTGTCCGCTGGAGAATGATCGTCCGCGATGCCTGGCGGAAGGCGAGTTTCTCAACCGCGATCTTGCTGCGCACCAGCCTGCCGATCCTGATCGTGACCAGCCTCAACCTGGTGATGGCCTGGACCGATACGCTCGTGCTGGGCATCCTCTCCAGCGCCGATCAGGTTGGCATCTACGGGGTGGCACTTCGCATCTCGGCGACCACCTCATTCGTGCTGATCGCAGTCAACAGCGTCGTTGCACCGCAATTTGCCGCCCTTCATTCGAGCGGCAAGCACGCCGAGCTCGAAACACTGGCGCGCCGCAGCACCTTCTGGACACTGGCGATCGCATCGCCGCTGATCGTCCTCTTCCTAGTCTTCCCGACGGAGATCCTGCGCGTGTTCGGTCCCCAGTTCGAAGGCGGCGCATGGCCGTTGCGGCTATTGACGCTGGCCCAGCTCGTCAATGTTTCGACGGGCCTGCTGACGTCGTTGCTGATCATGACCGGCCACGAAAAGCTGATGCGCAACAATTTGATACTGTCGGCAACCGTCAACCTTGTCGGCAATCTGCTGCTGGTTCCCGTGCTCGGCGCGCTAGGCGCAGCGATCAGCACCGCCACCTCCATGACCGTGTTGAAGGTCGTGAGCTGGTGGATCGCGCGGCGCAAACTCCACATCAACACGGTCAACTATCTCAATTTCAAATCACCCAGATGAGGCCGCCCGCCGTGTGGCGCGCGGTAAGGGGGCGCCGGCGCTCAGCTCGTCAGTGACTTTCCGACCAGAGGCTTGGTAGGCCTGCCATACCACGCCACGCGTTCCGGCTCGTTCGCAAGGACTGACAAGCATGCAAGGACGATAAACACCGTTCCCAGGCCGATCGAGCCAGTGAGAACCGTGTTGGTCGCGGTCGAGATGAAGAAGAACAAGGCGCACAGCAGCAAGGCCCGCCCGAGCGTCTTGTTGACATCAGGCACCCGGAGATAGAGCCAGCAGATATAGGCGAGCAGGGCGAACCAGAATGCGAGGCCGACGACGCCCTGCTTGTAGAGAATTTCGAGATAGGTGAGCTCGATCTTTGTGCGCTGCCCGATCTTCGCGGCGAAGCCGTGCCCGATCGCCAGGGTTGTGAGGGTCATGTTTTCCCGCACCAGCCCGATGTCCGATCGCCGAATGCTATCCGTCGGGCGGACGAGTTCGATCGCAGGGCCGGCGGCCGGCGGATCCTTGTCGCGCCACTCCTGCACCTCCGTGCGGATCGGTCGGCTTAGGGGCGCCTGCAAGAAGTTGCTTTCGATCCCCAGGCCGACGGACGTTACGACCATCAGCAGAAGCACTTGACCGGCGAGCTGCATCCTCTGCCACCAGCGGCCCCCTGGCATGGCCGCAATAATGCAAACGCCCAGCGCCACCGAGAGGCTTCTCGTCAGGGTCAGCGCCACAGCCACGACCGCGACCGTACCCATCAGCTTCGTCATCCGGAATGGATCGAGCAGCAATAGCAGCGCCGCAACGCAGGCGTAGTACATGCCCTTATAAAGAAAGCCGACGTAGGGATTCACCCTGAATATGATCTCGTCGCTGCCCCTCAAATGCCCATACAACGTCGAATACGGGACAAGACCGGAATGCACGCTGGCGAGCGCGAGCAGATAGATCGTCGCCAGAGCTGCACCGGCCACCATCAGGATCGTGACCACCATCGTGACCTCGCGCCGCGATCGAATCGCGGTCACGAAGAAAAGCAGCATCGCAAAATAAGTGAGCGGCTTCAGCTCGCCGACAAACGCGGCGCGCGGACTGGGATCGACCATGACGACGGGACCGACATTCATCGCTATTCCGGCGCTGAAATTGTCGTTGAGAAATCCGATCAAGACGCCGAACGCCGTCGTCGCGACGAATGCCCCGAACAGCCACCACACCTGTGGCGCCGGCCGCGCCTCCTTGCGGGAGACCAGCGCAGCGACGGTCCAGACCATGCACAGGATGAAGAGCAATTCGCGCACGCGAAACGGCCCGACCTTGATCAGATAGCCGTTCCCGCCCAGCGCGAGGTCGCCCACGACCAACACCAGGAGCGCAGTTCCGATCGCCTGCCTCGACACGATCTCAGCCGAAAGTAGCGCCCAACGCGGCAGGAACCTGAGCATTGTGACCGAGATCCAAAACGTCAATCGTCGTGAGAGAATACACGACGGACTGTAGCAGCCTATGCCATCTTCGGATAAGCAGATCAAGCGAGCCGGCCTTGTGGCTGACAACGTCCGGTCGCAGCACGCACTCCGACAATGTGCAATGCCAAATTCTGATGGTAAGCTGAACTCGCAGCCAGTACGATAATGACTGGCCCGCTCCAGGGCATTCCCATCAGACATTGCGCGCGGCCAAGAGACAGAGCTTGATGCATCTAAAGACCCTTGTTGAAAACGAACTCGTGGAGGATCCGTCGTCGGTCTGGTTGCTCCGCGGCCATCAAACGTTCGCTTACTCCGACGGAGCGGCCTCCGAGATTTATCTGGATGGCGTGTTCCGCGCCGCGAAGGACCTGAGCTCGCGTTCCAGCGAACTCGAGAGTCACATCAAGGACTGGACGAGCGAGTATCATCTGACCAGGAAGCGGTCCCAGCTGCTCTCCGGATTCACATTCGATCGTAATCTGAGCGTCCTGGAAGTCGGTTGCGGCTGTGGCGCGATCACGCGCTATCTCGGAGAGAATTTTGACAGCGTGGTCTCGGTCGAAGGCAGCATTGCGCGCGCCCGCCTGGCCCGCCTCAGAACGAAGGATCTGCCCTCGGTCTCCGTGATCTGCGCGCCGTTTCAGGAAATCCGGTTCTCCAAGAAGTTCGACATCGTTTTCGTCATCGGCGTGTTCGAATACTCGGCATCTTTCGTCAAGGGCGATGATCCCTACGAAGCTGCGCTGCAATATTACGCTGACATCCTGGCCCCGGACGGAATGATCGTCCTCGCGATCGAGAATCAATTCGGGCTCAAATATCTCAATGGCTGCCACGAGGATCATCTCGGGATAAAGTTCGAAGGCGTCGAAGGGTATCATGGGGGCAAAGCTCGCGTCCGTACATTCGGCCATGGCGAACTGGTCAAGCGCATCGGGCGTCATTTTCGAGACGTTCGCAGCTTTTACCCTTACCCGGACTACAAGATTCCGGACGCTGTGCTGAGCGCGGAGTTTGTTGGATCCGGTCAGGCCGGCGAGCTCATCTCGCAGATGCCCTCGCGCGACTATGTCAGACCCTACAAACCACTCTGGAACGAGCCGACCACCGTACTGGAGCTCGCCCGGAACTCGATGCTGGAGTTCTTTTCAAATTCATTCCTCATCGTGGCCGGCCGCACGCAGATTCACGGCGTTTCCTTCGACCAGCTTGCGGACCTCTATTCGTCGGGGCGCACGCCCAAATTCCTGACCCGGACGCGAATTGTCGGCGAACCCGATGGAGCCTGGCGGGTCCTGAAGAAACCAACCGCCGGCACAGCGGTCGTCGACGGAGGCTTCATCCAACTGGTCGCAAACGAATCACTTTGGATAGGCGGAAACTCGCTGCTTACGCGCGTGATGCTTCGAGCAAGGTCCAAGAACAATTCGATGGACGATATTTTCGAGCCATGCCGGGCATGGCTCGCATTTCTCGTTGCAAAGTCGCACGAGCACGGCGGCGTACGGATGCTCGACGGCCTGTTCATCGACTCGATCTGGCCGAACACCTATTTCGAGCACGAAGTCCTCAAGCTCGCGGATCAGGAATGGAAGCTGACCGAAAGCTTTCCCCTGAACGTGCTCGTCATCCGCGCCATCTTCGATTTCCTCGCCAGGATGGAGGACAGCCCGACGCGCAATCCCGCCCTGAACGGACGAGGAGGTTGGCACGTCATCGAAGCCGTAGCGCGATCCCTCGGCGTAAATCTGTCATCCGAGGATTTCGAACGCTTCGTTGCGATCGAGTCTCGCATGCAGAGCGTCGCTACTGGAGCAGGCGAGAGACGTTTCCGGCTCTATTGTCGCTGGTTCCTGGCAGACCGCCCATCCCTGCGGGCCTTCATCGGCAGCGTTCAGGCGCTCTCACGATGGAAGGCTCGGGCGGCATCTCTGGCTTCCAGGATACTTGGCCGATTGATGCCGAGGTGATCCGGCCCCCATCGTTTTCCCTGGGCTGACAGCGCCGCTTACGCGATCCCCTTTATGCTATACTCGGCCCAACTGGCGCGGGAATGATCGATGTTCGAGTGTTTGCGGCCCTACAAATGAGTATTGGCGAAGCGAATTTTCGCGATCGAACGATTGCGCTCCTGTCAATCCCGGTTCTGTATTTTGTCTGGTTCATTGCCCTCGCGGCATCCGGATTCTTCTTCGGGCTTTGCATCTCCGCGACCTTCCGAGCTGTTGCAGCGTGGGTCGGGGCATCCTTCCTGCTCGCCCTGATCCCGGTGTTTTTTCAGCTTCGGGGCATAAGAGCCGACAGGCGCGAACGCATAGACATCGTCTTTGCGGCCTGTGTCGTGCTGATGTGCACGGCGACGGGATTCCTCGCCAGTTCGATCAACCAGCCCAACGAAGACGACTCCGTCTATGCGACCAAGGCGGTTTTCTACCGTGAGAATCCGGATCAGATTCTGGACAAGAAGATCAACTGGATCGAAGACCTGCCGGCGACTGCCGAGCTCATCAGCTTCCAGTACTATGAGACCATACAGGCGGCCGTTGCTTATCTGTTCGATCTCCCCTTCCTGGATGTGTATCATGTAATCACTCCCACAATCGTCGGCTTGCTGATGATCCTTGCGACGTTGCTGGCGTTGTCGGTCTTCGAGCAGCGAAGATGGGTTCTGGCGCTTGGGTTGCTGCTGTTTTCGCTGGTCACGCTCTCCCTGGGAGAGACGGACGTCACGTTTGGCAACTACAGCATCGCCCGAGCATTTCAAGGCAAAGTCTTTTTCATCGCAGTCGGACTCCCTGTCTGGCTTTATCTCTCACTTCGATTCCTGACGTTGAGAGGATTCGGGACCTGGCTCTTCCTCCTGGCCACGGGGGTTTGCTTCATGGCTGCCACCACCACGGCACTCGTCCTGCTGCCTCTGTTTTCCGCTGTGATCTTTCTTTCCTACATATGCTGCGGGAAAGAGATATTCACCCGCAAGAATGTCGAACTGGGGCTCGCCTACGTTTCATCTCTTGCGCCCGTTGCCTGGGCTGCATGGGAGCTTCACGCAATTGCTCAGCGATCACTCGGCACCGGCTCTCCGGTCAGCACGGGGTTCCCCCTCACCTTTGGCAAGCAGATCGTCTTCTTCATCAATCCTTATCTTCCATTGACGCCGATCTTGTTTTGCGCGGCGCTGTTCGTGACTTTGCGATATTCGCCGCACCGTCGGTTTTTTGCGATCTGGGTCACCGTAACCGTTGCGGCATTTCTGAACCCGATGGTGTTCCGCTTCATGTTGAAGACCGTCGCGCCGGAAACGATCTACTGGCGGCTGGTCTTCCTTCTTCCGTTTCCGATCGTCGTCGTGACGGCATTTTTCGCAACGCTCGGAAGACGGCGGTCTTCCGCGGTCGCGATCGCCACGTTCTCGGTCTTCGCACTCGCGGTTATTTTTGGACCTACCTCGGTGCTCAGGAAGAAGGCCGACATGACCCTTGGCTGGCCCGGCGTGAAGATTGCCGAGCCGGAACTTTCAGCCGTCAAGGAAATCGTGGCGACCGTCCCGGCGAGTAGCATGCTCGCTCCGATCCCCATCTCCAGCAATCTGCTGATCTATTCGTCGAACTATCGGCAGTTTCATACGCGTGAGGATTTTCTTGTCCACGTGGCGCGTCAATCCGGCGTGGACCAACTGTTTCTCGATCGATCGAGCATCTACTCGTTCATCTACGAGGACAGCAAAAATCCTGGCGCAGGAGAAGTGTTGAACCGAATGCTGTCGTCACCTGGACGTCCGCAGGTCGTGGTCCTGCCGGATCGTACCGCCTCGATCCCGGAGATCCGCAGCTTGCTTGGCCGCAACAACTACTCCATGCGGCATCTCTCCTCCGCGCCGTACGCCCTCTTTATTGCATCTCCGCTCTAACAGTCTGCTGAAAAACCTTGAAATGGAGGATTTTCATTTTTCCGCCGGTCGTTTTTGGAGCGGCGCGGTAGAGTTGGATGTAATTTCTAGCTTGTCATTGAGTGTGCCCCGGCGCGGGGTGGCTATGCGGCGAGCAGTTTGGGAATTCGGATCAGGTTATAGGCGATCAGATTAAGCAGGAAGTCGGCGGCGACGCGAGCGATGCCCCGATGTTTGGTCTTGCGCATGGTGCCATGCTGCTTGCCCCATCCGAAAATGCACTCGACCATCGCCCGGCGTGATTGCGACATGCCGTATCCCGGATGCCGCGGCGTTCGGCGGTGCCATTGGCATGCGTGACCCTGCCGGCCACCGCCAGCCCATGCCGGTTCTCCATGGTGGCGTGGCCCATATAGCAAAGCTTGGCC
>NZ_JADPKY010000183.1 GCF_023074185.1 Bradyrhizobium sp. 132
GATAATCTGTTCTTCCGTAAACCTGGCTCGCTTCATCTGTCCGTCCTTCAGAAGGCCGGACTCTAACTTCAACCGGAGGAAATCGGCAGGGGCAGGTCAACCCCAGTATAGCATCGGAAGCTCCGGCTTTGATGAAAGCTTTGGAAGTGCCGCCTCATTGGCGGGTTCATATTCCCCGCAGCATGGCACTTCGTGCTTCCGAGATTACAATGTCGTCTCCCAACAGGATTGCGCTCTTCCTCGACGGAGCCAATCTCTATGCGACCACCAAGACGCTCGGCTTCGATATAGATTACAAACGCCTGCTGAGCGAATTTCAGAGCCGCGGTACGCTTCTGCGCGCGTTCTACTACACTGCGACTATCCAGGACCAAGAGTTCTCCTCGATCCGTCCGCTGATCGACTGGCTGGACTACAACGGCTACACGGTCGTGACCAAAGCGACCAAGGAGTTCATCGACGCCTCCGGCCGCCGCAAGGTCAAGGGCAACATGGACATCGAGCTCGCCGTGGACGCCATGGAACTCGCCGAACACATCGACCGGATGGTGCTGTTCTCCGGTGACGGCGACTTCCGGTCCCTGGTGGAGGCGGTACAGCGCCGCGGCGTTCAAGTCACCGTCATCTCCACGATCGCGAGCCAGCCGCCGATGATCGCCGACGAGCTGCGCCGCCAGGCCGACGTGTTCACCGATCTCATCGAGCTCCAAGCCAAGATCGGCCGCGATCCCTCCGAACGCCCGCCCCCTCGCGAGCGCGAGCCTCGCTATCGCGCGCAGCAGCTCCGAGAACGTGAGACGGTCGCGGGACCAAAGGGAAATGATAGCGTTCTCGAGAATTGATGCCGAGCGAGACCGCTTAGGAGCAGGCGGCCGCCTCGCTGAGTCGCAAATCGTTTCATGGAGAGTTGCATGTGCGTATGGTGTCCCTCCGTCGCGATCATCGATGCCTGTGTGGATGATCAGGCCAGCGATCCCACGCGGTGACGCGCCCAGGCACCGGGCTCCTCGACCCAAGCCTCCTGTGCGAACCAGGCGTGATTGGATTGGCAGATCGGGCAGCGAGTGTGCGCGAAGAAAACCGGGCTACGCCGAAAGCTCTCGCGATCGGTCTTGATGCCGGTGGAGATCGCGCGTCCGGTCTGCGGACATTTGACCATGACCATGCCCATTTGAGCCTCCCTGAACTTTAATTTTCTTGAATTCAATTTCCTATTCGGTTTCGAAAAGCGACCGGCCGGTTGGATCGCGCCTCTTGTTGGTGCGCTGGCTGGGGGGCATCGCGCACCTGCCCGTTGTTTGGTCGAGCATGGCTGGGCATGCTCGCGGCGGGGCTCGGTCCAACCGGCCGGATCTCCCTCTTGAATGAACCTGAATGTAAATTGAGTGCCGCTTAGTTGCCTTGGTGAAGGACCTTGGCCATGTGCTTCTTGAGTGGCTCGCCGGTTGCCGTTGCAAGCTTCTGGGTAAGCTCCCACAAGTCC
Organism: Bradyrhizobium sp. 132; assembly: GCF_023074185.1. Lineage (GTDB taxonomy): Bacteria > Pseudomonadota > Alphaproteobacteria > Rhizobiales > Xanthobacteraceae > Bradyrhizobium. The sequence continues at coordinate 1,484 of NZ_JADPKY010000183.1, forward strand.
TTGCCTTGGGCGGATGCGGTGTCGAAAGTCTTGCGCGCTTGCTCCGCGGACAGGGTGACGACATCCGCCGCCGACTTGCTACCCAGGAGTTGGACAAAGAAATCGATCGCAGAGGCGGTATTAAAGTTCGAGATCTCGATGACCTTGAGCCCGTAGTCTGTCGCGCTCCTGGCATTGCCCGAATAGGTCTCGCGCAGCGCTTCAGCCATATCCTCTGACGCGGCTTTGATCTTCTCGCAGCCTTCCCATGCGCGGGCGACGCCCTGCTCGGAAAATTCACCGAGCACACCGGGCACCGCAAACCTCGGCAATCCGAACGGCGGCATCGCGAAGCCGTTCGGTGCGTTCACTTCAGCTTTCACTTTACTTTCACTCACAGCTGCTGTCCCCATTTCTCAAGCGAAACCGTTTCCCGAAACGCTGGCTGCGCCACGGGAGTTCGTGAAGGCGGAAAGTTTTCCACCTCAGCGTCGTCAATTTTGATGAGCTTCAATCCAGTCCCGATACCACTATGTCCAACGACAGGAGAGCTGTCCGTTCGGTTTGCGACTCTCGGCAAAAAAACTTCCGAGGATGTCAATACACACGATCGTCGTATCAACGATATGCTTGCAGCGCCGCCACGTGCGGGTCACCGCGGGCAGCCCGCCAATGATGCCCACGAATTTCGCCGCCAGGTCGAGGTGTTCACCGACCCTTGTCGAGCTCCGAGGTAAGATCGGCCACGGTCCGTCCGAACGCGCGGTCATCACCGCAGCAGGTCCCGGAGCGTCCCGTCGCGGGGCCGAAGGGAAATGATAGCGTTCTCGAGAATTGATCCCGAGCGAGAATGAGGATCCTTAGCGAATAAGCCCGGCATTTGCGCCGGGCTGATCGCAAGTAAGCTTTGCGTGCTCGCAATGGAGTGATTGGAGAAGATTCTCCGCTGTCAGTCGGTTCGGATTGTAACGTTGGACGCCGGCTCGCGCGACTTTGCACGGGCGTGTTGCTGACCGGTCACGCTCCTAAGCTAAGCCTTACCCCGCGCGCATCGGCCTTGATGCCCCGGACCTGCTCGATCCGAAGCGGAGCGATCCGTCTACAGACCCAAGTAGCATTCGAAAGCGATGTGAAGCCCAAAGCGAAAATAGTTCCCGCTCAGACGGACTTATCGGAGCGCCAGTCGGCGGCCGACGCCAAAATTAATCCTGTCTCATAATGATGATGACTCTGTCGCGATAATAAACAATAAGTTGGGGAAAACAGAAGCAGGGAGTTTTGCGATGGAAGCTATGCGCCGCTTTCGCGCGATGGCGTTGCTATGCTGACAGGCTGCCGCGCGTGATCCTGAGAGAAGCTGGAACTTGCTCGCAGAGGCAGAGTACTGGGAGCATCTGGCGGCTACAGCTCTGGCTCACTAAGCGCACGGAGTAGTAGCGATTACTCGATTGTCCTGTTTTATCGGTGGCTCTTAATTCATGTTATTAGAGCGTGCCTTCAACACCGAAGGAGCGTCGCTTGCCTAAAACGAAACAAGTAGTTCGCCGCGAGTGGACGAAGGACGACATCAAGGAACTAAAGGCGCACTCCAATGCTCGGACGCCTGTCGTCACGATATCCAGGGCAACCAAGGGCACCGTCGGCGCGCTCCGTCAGAAGGCTATCGTGCTGGGGATGGGACTCGGCCATCAGCGGTAAAGTGACGCTGGTCTCGGTCATAGTGAGTCCGTTGAGCGAGCCGCCAACATCCGATATTGTTCAACACTCGCATCTGCGCCGATCAGGTGCAGACTGCTGTTCAATCCGACGGGAGGTTTTCGCGGCTTTGGGGGTGACGGCTCGCCATTCGGCCCCGTCGAGCCCTCCCTCAGTCGGCAAGGCTGACGTTTAAGTTTTCCCCAAGTGTGACATCGACGACATTGCGGACTCGAGCCGTCGCTGTAGGCTTATCTTGCCGGGGCTGGAATCAATATTTCACGTCTTCATTTTAACCCGGCAGGCCGCAGTGGTTTGCCGCTGCGGCCTTTCCGTGTAGGGCCTTACGTCGCGGTTTGAAACGCTCACCCGACCCGTAGATTTTCAGCCGAGTCTTTTCCGCGATTGTTCACGACGTCGAAGCTGACCTTGGCCCCCTCTGCGAGTGAGGTGCAACCAGCTTTCTCCACCGCCGAAATATGGACGAAGACGTCCTTGCTGCCGTTGTCAGGTTGGATGAACCCGTAGCCCTTCGTCGGGTTGAACCACTTCACAGTCCCCGTAGCCACTTAACTTCTGCATTCTTCAAAAACCAAAAGCAGGTCTCGAATTTTGACTAAAGAAAGAAAGGCTTGTCGGGGACGCACGTCCGGGCGATCGATCGAACCAGTAGGCTTTCCCATCAGCTCGACCGCCGCCAAGCTCGTAATCGGGATCGCTTGCGATTTCCCGAGCGATCCGCGCACCTTATCGGACGCGTAGTTGAGCAGAGCTAAATAGCTTTCCTGGCCGCGATCATGGGGATGGCGCGCACTGTCGGAAACGACAGGGGTTTGTCGAACAGCGCCATTCGCCAGGGATGCCCCGATAGGCCGGCATTAGAGCCGACAACAAGCAATCCTCAGTTGAAGGCCTTCGATCTTTGTTGCGCCTCGGCTTGCGCTCGCGCTTCAGTTGCGGCTGGATGCAACATCGCAAAGTAAATGCCTTGCACCATGCATCGATACCCCCAGTGACGGCCGCTGATGCCGCTCCAGCAGCCGCAGCGCGTGATGCAGTCGACACCGAATAATTGAATTCCGCACCCGAGATTTGGAGAGCCGCGCGGCTCTGGGCTGGGACCAACGACCTAGCAGAGCCGGCTCAATCGGCTTTAAAAACGACCCCGATGCGAGTATCACTGGACCAAACGAGACGACAATCTCTGATGATACGGTCTCTTTCCAACATCATCTTGAATGTGGGACGCATGTGCAGCTTCGTCGCTAACTCGATCCCAGCCCCGTCCTCCGAGATGTTGAACACGCGGCAACGTTGGCTGCCGCCATCTCCAAAAATGTATGCGACTAAGTCGACGTCCGAACGATCAATCTTTCGGCGATCCGGCATGATTACCCTTGAGCTGACGCGGCTGTCTCGTGTCCTTCACTGGCCGATGCTATTTCAAGCAGCCTAAACAGCCTCGCGATCCGTGCTGCCAAATCCGACTCATGGTCGGAGACGTCGTGTCCGTCTCGCTTAAGGACCTCGATCAGGATTGCTTGCCTTGTCACAGATCTCTCGCGTCAAACCAGCCAGTTGGTCATCATTATCTGAGGTCACGGCAATCTCTTTGGTCGGACTGATCACGCGCAGAAGGGTGCTATTTTGCAGGCTTAAATACTTACAGATCGTTACGCGAGCACCCAGGACCGCCCTTCCTCGCTCTGCCTTGCGCGTTCCTCCCCAACACCTTCCTCGTATTAGCGTCTTTGACTGCGGCCCTAGCGCCGTGGCAGTTCGGCCTTGGCTGAGCAACCTGGGTCTGCAAGCGCCAATCCGCCGACTGTTCAGACCTCCTTACCCTGAACTCAATCATTCACGATCCTGATGTACGATGATGGTCCGCAGCGCTTTTGATGGCACGAAATCGATGTCCAACGATCGACAAGAGATACGTCCGTGGTCGCCTGAAGAAGAAGCGCAACTACTTGCGTTATTCGACAAGGGCATGACTGCAACCGAGCTCGGCGAGCAGTTGGGTCGCAGTCGCCAGGCCGTCTACGGTCGGTTACAACGTTTCCGCAAGCAGCGAGACCGAGTAAGCCGCACCAGCGGACGCGCCTTCGCGCAATGGATTGGTTAGTTGGGCAACCATCCCTCAGAACACCGCGACGTCGCGTTGTTCACCGTGGCAACAACCTTCCTTGACATCGCAGCGCCGCGCGCGGCAACTTCGGCCAGCTTCAGCCAATCCGCCGCCAGCCTCAACAAGGCTTCCTTGTCCGCTATCTAATCGCCCTATCGGTCAAACGGCGGCATTCCTCCCTCGATTCGATAGCGGTCAGCTTCCTCGTCGCTCATCATTCGAGTCCTACCGAACCAAGAGAGGATGACCGACGAGGAAATCGGAGGAGATTCGACGATAGGCCATGACGGGCTAAGGGGCGCGTACTCATAAATCACGGACGCCGTAGACATCCACTATGCCCTTGACAGGGGCGCAAAATCGGACGTTGCAGAACTTGCGCGTTGGGCCACAACCGGACAGAAAGTCGAAAGCGACCGCGGTGTTGAAGCTATTGCCAGCTTCCGGCAGCCCCATGCACGAAGGAAGCTTCTTCCAACATTCCCTTGCTCATTCCTGCTTGGAAGATTTGACTTCCAGGAACGACCGGAATGTCCTTGTGTTGCTTCAATGAACCATTTTGGGTGATGATCTTTGAAATAGCATTTGGCCCGGTGACACCAAAGACCAACGGATAAACTGATTTTCCTAGCAGCTTAGCCACCACTCGCTTTGCAAATCGGCCCGCTTGCGCAGTTGGAGACTGCACAGTTCGAACGTTCTGGGTAATTCCATTGAGGATATCTGTCCAAACCGGATGCTTCGGCTCGCTTGCAAATAGGCAGTTGTGCACACTATCAGTGATCGAACGATCGTTGGGCCAAGTCCATTCCCGCTCGACAAAAATGACTCCCGCGTCAAATTCAAATCTCTTTCTGAATAGAACGTCAGTGTCGCAGTAAACTCCACCATAGTGATCCATCATGAGGTATCGGACAGTGTCAACAACCCAAATGAATTTGGGCATCTGGGAGATCGTGCTCTCATAATACTCAGAATAGTTTTTCTTGATGAATTGCAGTATGTCATCGTCGTCGTGGATCAGTATTTTATAGTCGGGATAGAAGGCTCTTATGACATCGACATTGCCCTGCGCGGTCGAAGACAGTTTCTTACTCTTGCTTGTGAGGTGGAATATTTTAGGGATCATGGCTTAGCTTTCATGGAAAACCTCTGTAGCTGGAGACATGCTCATTCGCCTGGTCGCTACTGCCGCCACTTCGCTGATGGGCCATGAGCCGCGCGCGCCCCCTACTTGAATCATGACAGCGCAACCTTAAACTAAGGCCAAAATCGACCGAATGTCGGTTGAGGGTCAGAAGCAGACCTCGGCGGCGGCCGACGTTCAAACTGATTTGAGCCAGAACCAGACTTCTCGGAGTGCCCGACCTTCATCATCTCTTGTTGGCGGCGGGGGAGAATTTCTGAATAGAAGTGAAGATCACACCTGCCGGACGCGCGGATGCCATGGCTTGATCGTTGATCGGCAAAGTGAATTGCATGGTGATGCCTGGCCCGGCGTTCGGGGTGGCCCATATGCGTCCGCCATGAGCTTCGACAATCGAACGGCAGATCGATAGCCCCATGCCCATGCCGCCGGGCTTGGTGGTGTAGAACGAGTCGAACAGGTGTTCAAAACTCTCCGGTTTCAGTCCCGGGCCAGAATCCTGCACGGCGACGAGCACTCCGCCCGAATCGTTCCCGGTGCCGATCAGCAACCCGCGCGACCCTTCGCTGACACCGCTCATCGCTTGGACGGCGTTGATGATCAAATTAAGAATCACTTGCTGCAGTTGGACTCGATCTCCTTGGATCAGCGGCAAGCCCTCCGCGAGTTGCGTCTGCACCGAGATATTGTTTTTCATCACTTCGCCACGGGTCAGGGCAATGACCTCAACGACCGCTTCGTTGACCTCCAAGGCATCCTTCCGCGGGGGCTCCTTCTTGACGAGGGCACGGATGCGGCCGATGATCTCGGCCGCACGCCTTCCGTTTTCGACGGCACGACCAAGCGCCTCCCGGGCCTTGTCCAGATTTGGCGGCTGGCCATCCAGCCAGCGCGAGGCCGCTCCGGCATTGTTCATTCCCGCCCCGAGCGGCTGCATGACTTCATGCGTAATCGAGGCCGCCAGCTCTCCCATGGCGGTGACCCGTTGGATGTGGGCAAGATCTGCCTGCGTCTGACGCAGGGCCTCATCGGCGCGCTTGCGCTTGGCCACGGAGGCGAACAGGGCGGCCAGATCGGCGAGCACGAAACCGGCGATCCCCACCGCCAGCGGAGTCCGATCGAGGGTCGCGACCTCGTTGGCCTCCTCCGTCGTGGCCTGAGCGGTACAGATGGCCGCGCGCATCCCGGTGTAGTGCATGCCGGAAATAGCGACGCCCATGATGATGGCGGCGGCGAGCTTCTGCCCAGGGTCCCTGGTTCCGAACGCCAGCCACAGCGCCGCCGTCGCCGCGCCGATCGCGACGATTACGGACAGCGCGAACCATAGGGGGTCGTAGCTCAATTCGACGGGCCCCCGCATGGCCGCCATGCCGGTGTAGTGCATGGCGAGGATGCCGAGCCCCATGAAGACGCCGCTGAGGACGAGACGGTGACGCCATGCGCCCGGGCGACTGATGACGTAGAAGCTGCCGCTCGTGCCCAGGATCGCCAGCACGAGGGAAAGGACAGTCAAGCCGACATCGTAGGACACCGGCATCGGCAGCTCGAAGGCGAGCATGGCGACGAAGTGCATCGACCATATGCCGCCTCCCATGGTGAGTGCGGCCGCCGCCAGCCAGATGCGCTGCGTGGGTATGCGGCGCGTTGGTATGCGGTGCGCGGGTATGCGGTACGTGGGTCCTTGGGCCAGCGCCACGCGTCCGCCGAGATCCAGGGCCGTGTAAGATGCAAAGCCAGCGACCAGGATGGACAGGGCAACGAGAGACGGATCGTATGTTGCGGTAACGACCATCGGGAACGTCCCCATTTCGGAGCAGAGATGAGCGAGGCACCATCCGAGGCATCACAACCGACATTCCCCGGATGCCGGCTCCTACAATTGCGCCACGCAAGGGCAATTGTCAGCACGATGCGGCAAGGACTCGGTTGCCTCAAGGGCGACGATAGTTCGGCAGCGAGGCTGTCTTAAGCGACGCGCTCTATCTGCACGGTCGGCGGCGGCACCGGTTCGATGGGCCACCACCAAACGCGGGCGATCGTGGGATTCTTTGTCGGGGGAGTTGGGATTGCAGCGGGAGGCGGAGCTGAGCTGCACCCGGTTCCGAAGACACCAAGTTAGGTGTTTTATGGAGCAGGAGGTGCGTCATGGAGAGAAGGCAGTTTACGCGGGAGTTCAAGCTTGAGGCCGTGCGGCTGATCAAGCAGCGCGGCGTGTCGTATGCGCAGGCGTCCAAAGACCTTGGTATTCA
>NZ_JADPKY010000079.1 GCF_023074185.1 Bradyrhizobium sp. 132
CTACATGCGCCGGTCGAAGTCGATCGAGACGCTGCTGCCGATCCTTTACCTGAAGGGTATCTCGACCGGCGACTTCTCTGAGGCGCTGGCTGCGCTGCTCGGCAAGGATGCTGCCGGGTTGTCGGCATCCGCCATCGGTCGCCTGAAGGATGGCTGGCTCGACGAGCACGCCGCGTGGCAGAGGCGCGATCTGTCGGCGAAGCGCTACGTCTACATCTGGGCCGATGGCATCCATCTCCAAGCGCGCCTCGAAGACGAAAAGCAGTGCATCCTGGTGCTGATCGGCGCGACGCCGGAAGGCCGCAAGGAACTGGTCGGCTTCACCGATGGCGCCCGCGAGAGCGCGCAGGACTGGCGCGATCTGCTGCTCGATCTGAAGCGGCGCGGGCTCGACGTGGCGCCGCAGCTTACCATCGCCGATGGCGCACTCGGGTTCTGGAAGGCGGCCGGCGAGGTCTGGCCGAAAACGCGCGAGCAGCGCTGCTGGGTGCACAAGACCGCCAACGTGCTCGCCAAGTTGCCGAAGAGCCAGCAGCCGAAGGCCAAACGCGCGTTGCAGGAGATCTGGATGGCTGAAACGAAGTTCGCCGCCGAGCTGGCGTTCGACGCCTTCATCGAGAGCTACGCGCTGAAGTACGAGAAGGCCGCCGATTGCCTGAGCAAGGATCGAGACACGCTACTGG
>NZ_JADPKY010000147.1 GCF_023074185.1 Bradyrhizobium sp. 132
ATCCGAAGCGAAGGCATTCGACGATCGGATATCTGAGCCCTATGGAGTTCGAACGGAAGGTCGGATTAGCTTAAGCCGGTGTCAACAGAACCGGGTGCAGCTCAGATAGCCCTCCAAGGCCCAGGGAAGGCCGTGGAGGAGATTGTGACCTGGCCGCACTCCGACAGGTCTGGAATCCTTTAAATCACGCCCAGAGCAAGGTCTTCGCGGCGCGTCCGTCGATGGTCCAGTCGAGAACATCGAGCAAAAACCAGGCTTAAGACCAGCCTTAAGACCAGGCTTAAGACGCGGCCAGATGGTGACAATTTGCCTCCATGGTTGGCCAGAAGGTGACGATGGTCCTTTCGACGCGCCAACCGTCCAGAAGAGAGGGATTGGCATAAGTTGTGCTATAATCAGCTGATACATGGTTGAGGAGCCAATTTGATGCGCAAGCTTCCCAAAACGGAACAGCCGGCCAGTTTCGGATTCGACAAGCCCGCCAGGGAGCGCTTGATCGACGCCGCCCAGACAATGTTTCGTTTTCTCGGTATCAGGGTCGCGAACGGCTTGATCGCCCACGAGGCGCATTCGAATATGGAAACCCTGGTCAAGTATTTCGGCCATGGCGATGCGCTGATCAGCTATTTCATCAAGTCGTTGATTGCGGAGTCGGAGACGGTTTGGGAGGTGATGAAGGAGGACCATCCAGGCGATCCGGAGGCGCAGCTGCGGGGGTGGCTTGCGACGGAGCAAGAGAGTGCGGGTCGTCCGATGCAGCCCCAGATGCTGCTCGCGCGCACGGCGGCGGAATTGTACGAGCATCGCAAGAACCCTCAGCTGAGCGAGATCGAACAGTATTGGCGGGCCGAGCGGCGCCGGGTGGTCGGGCTTTGTCGATCCTCCGGATTGCGCGATCCTGTGGAGCTCGCCGACAAGCTCTTGCTGATGGTCCACGGTGCACGTAACGAGCGTAATGCCTACGGGGCGTTTGCGCCAAGCCGGTTGCTGCAGCAGGCCGGGAATGAATGTCTGGTCGCGCACGGCGCCGGTAAGGCGAAGGTCGAGAATGCAGTTGAGACCAAAGCAGATCGCGCATGACCAAAGCCAATGATGCTGCCGTGGTCGTCTTCACCTCCGAGACCAGGCAGAACATTCTGGATCAGGCGGGCTCCCGCGGTTGGGTGCTCAGTCCGAAAAGCGTCGAGCGATGCGCCTATCTTGTCTGCTGCCGACGGCAGGATTGGAACAACAAGGCCGAAGGCATCGCGTCGCGAGCAGCGTTCCTGGTGGGACGTATTTCGTCGCTCACGACACTTGACGACCATGTGAATGCGAGGGGACAGGGGCGATTTCGGATTGGAATCTCGGAGTTCGCCGACATTGCCGCCGCGGATGTCTGGCGCAAGGAGCTGCGCAATCCGGTGGCCTATGCCGGCCTGAAGGAGCTCGGGATCGAGCAGCGGCGGCTGAAGTTTCAGCCGATCCCCGAATCTTCACCGGCGGGACCGGGCAAGGAGCGTGGTGGCTTGACCATTGCCGAGGCAAAAAAGGCTTTGGCGGCCACCTTTGGCGTGCGGCCCGAAGATATCGAGATCATCATCAAGGGGTGACGGAGATTAACCACGGCGCGCTTCGAATCCTGCTATTCAACAAGTATATTTGAAATATCCGGATAGATGATGGTATACCTGAGGCCTATCCCCAAAGGAGAGGTCCAATGAGTGATTTTCGCATCGAGCACCTACCCACTGCCGAGTTGAAGCCGAACCCCGCCAATGCCAGGCGGCATTCGCGCAAGCAGCTGCATCAGATCGCAGCCTCAATCCGCGAGTTCGGTTTCAACAGCATCGTTGTCGCCGATGATGAGGGGGTGATCCTTGTCGGCCATGGCCGGGTCGAGGGTGCCCGCCTGGCGGGATTGGAGCGGGTGCCGGTGCTGCGGGTCGGCCATTTGACTCCCGCGCAGAAGACCGCGTTCTCGCTCGCCGACAACAAGGTTGCGCTGAACTCGGATTGGGACACAGACCAGCTGCGCGTGCTCTGGCGCGAGCTGACGGGCGCCGAGGTCAATTTCGATCTGGAAGTGACCGGTTTTGAGACTGCCGAGATTGACCTGTTGGTCGATGGCGAAGCGAACCGCGAGAAGCCGGATCGCAGCGATCTGGTTCCACCCATCAGGTCAGAGGCGGTGTCGCGGCTCGGCGACCTCTGGATGCTGGGAGACCACCGTCTGCTCTGCGGCGATGCGTGCGATGCGGCTTCGTTTGCCGATCTGATGGACGGCGACCAGGCTCGCTTGGTCTTTACCGACCCGCCCTACAACGTGCCAATCGATGGGCACGTCAGCGGGCTTGGGGCGGTCAAGCATCGCGAATTCAAGATGGCCTCAGGCGAGATGAGCTCAGCCGAATTTGCAGGGTTCCTGGCCTTGGTGTTCGGCAATATGGCCGAGGTGAGCCTAGATGGTGCGATCCATTTCATCTGCATGGATTGGCGCCATATCGACGAGGTCTTGAAGGCGGCCGGTGGCGTCTATTCCGAGCTGAAGAACCTGTGCGTCTGGAACAAGAGCAATGGCGGCATGGGGTCGTTCTACCGCTCCAAGCATGAGCTGGTGTTCGTCTACAAGGTGGGCCTAGCGGCGCATCTGAATACGATCGAGCTCGGCAAGCACGGCCGCTATCGTACCAATGTCTGGGATTACGCCGGTGCCAACAGCTTTCGCTCGGGGCGGGAGGCCGAGCTCGAGATGCACCCGACGGTGAAGCCCACCGCACTCGTGATCGACGCCATCAAGGATTGCTCGCGCCGCGGCGAGATCGTGCTCGATCCATTTTGTGGGTCCGGGACCACCATCATGGCGGCACAGAAGTGCCGGCGGCGGGCGCGTGCGATCGAGCTCGACCCGCTCTATGTCGATGTCGCCATCCGCCGCTGGCAGACCTATACGGGACAGCCTGCGACAATGACACTGACCGGCGAGACCTTTGCCGAGGTCGAGCAGCGTCGATCCGACCCGCTTCAGTAAGGCATTTGGCTAGGTTTTTGGCCGGGCAGCGCAATTGCGGCCCCGCGTCAAGAGCTCGAAACCGCTTGGTAGAGTGGTATATCTGGTTGGGTTAGAAGGTGGAACATGAGCTTAAACATCAAAAGCCCACAGGCGCATCAACTGGCGACTGAGCTGGCACGGCGGACCGGGGAGACACTGACGGCTGCTGTGACCAATGCCGTTCGCGAGCGGCTAGAACGGGTTCGCCATGAGCAGGGCGTGGGTCTATCGGATCGCTTGCTGAAGATCGGCCGGGATTGCGCCAAGCGCTTGAAAGAACCGTACCGATCGGCCGAGCACGGCGATCTGCTCTATGACGAGCGCGGGCAGCCTCGATGATCATCGATACCTCTGCGCTAGTTGCCGTTCTGGGCGAGAAGTCCGAGGCACAGCGCTACGCACTCGCGATCGAAAGTCATCCGATCCGACGCATGTCAGCTGCAAATTTCGTCGAGGCGGCTGTCGTAATCGATGGCAGCCGGGATCCAATAGCCAGCCGGCGTTTCGATGAACTGATGAAGGAAGCGCAGATTTCGATCGAGTCTGTGACCGAAGCCCAGGCCCAAATTGCGCGCGAGGCCTATCGCGATTTCGGCAAAGGCAGCGGCCATCCTGCCAAGCTGAATTTCGGCGACTGCTTTGCTTACGCGCTCGCCAAGAGTACCGGAGAGCCTTATTGTTCAAGGGCGATGATTTCGTCCACACCGATATCATTCCGGCTCGCACCTGACGATTTCTGTTGCAATGTCTGCGCGTGCTCGCTCGTGTCCGATGCGGGTGGTAAGGCTCTCAGCAGCGGCCGCGCACAGTCAGCCTGCGACACTTGCCAGGCGCGCGGGTGACGTGAGCAAAGAGCCCCAACGGTAAAGGCGCTCATCCGAATCCCGAATATAGCGGTGACGGGGAACCTTGGTGAAGTCGAGCAGCGCCGTGAGTAAGCGCACTTGTTGCTGATGGTGCGCACAGCTTAATGCAGCAAGTCCGGCTACCGGTCGGATGGCGGGCAAACTTACTGTTCGTCAATAGTTTGTAGCAAGCATGTGGGTTGTCGACGAGGAGGCAGGGGATGGACAAGCAGGACGCCATGGCTTTGCTGGTTGCAAAGCGCCGCGCCGAGGCCGGAGGCCGCTATAATCATTTGCACCTGTATGACGGGGGGAGCTGGGACTTCGATTTCGTCGTGCCCTGGACCAAGTCGGCCTGTCGTCTGGATGCCGACCTCATGATCGTCGGGCAGGATTGGGCGTCTGAGGATTACCTTCGGCGTAACGATGATGCGGAAAAGCGTGCGGACCGGGCCCTGACCGGGCAGGACGCCCATCTTGCGACCAACCAGAACTTGAAGCGTCTGCTGGCCCATTTTGGTCTGTGCTTTTCGCAGACCTATGCCACAAACGTGCTGGTCTTCATCAAGCCAGGGGGGATGAGCAGCAAGGTCCCGATGAAGGATCTGTACCGCTGCGCTGTCACCTACACGCTCCCTCAGCTCGACATCGTGAAGCCGCGAATGGCTTTATGCCTTGGGGCCATGACATTCGATTCCGTCCGGTCGGCCCTCGGTTTGGGGCGGCTGGGATGGCGCGAGGCCTGCATTCCATCTGCACACACGCGTATGGGCCCCACCGAAATCTACGGCGTCCCTCACACCGGCAGTTGGGGAACGAAGAACGCGGGAGGACCACTAGCGGTCGAGGCGATTTGGGCCGCTCTCGCCCGCCGCTTCCACGCCCCTTCTGGTTCTGCTCAGGAGTCGTTCGCTGCAGATCGGTCTTGATCGATGTTTTGGCGGCCTGATCGTTCAAGATCGACCAGCGTGATTGCGCGATCGCGCTTTGCTGAGTGCGTGCGCATTTGTTGATTATGACGCTGACCCGAGCTATAATACATCACCTCGCACGAGAGCTGCGGTTGAGCCCATATGGGCTTTGCGTGATGCACAAACCCGGCATGTAGTACGTAAATGATGGCGTGACGCCTGATGGGTCCGAATTCCTGCTCGCAGGGATTTGGTCACCGGAGGCCACGCCAATTTTGTTTTGTGTGTCCTCCTTGAATGCTTTTTTTCGAGGAGTAACGATATGAGCCGTAATCGCAACGGGCAGTTTTCAAAGGGGACCACCGGCAATCCGAAGGGCCGTCCGCGGAAGCGGTCGCATCCCATCTCGGATGGTCAAGTGCGGCGCGATTTCTTTGATGCGACAGAAATGCTGGTGCCGATCATCGAAGGGAATGAGCGGAAGATGATCCCAGCGCACCATGCCATAGACAAGCAGTTGGTGATCAAGGCCGTGTCAGGGGACATGCGTGCCATCTGCGAATACAATAAGAGGCGCGAGCGCTTCACGCTTGAGCATGTCAAGTCGCAGCTTAAGAGTCTCGAACTCATCTTTGAGGGTGAAGACCGGATCCGTATGTTCCCTGAAGACGTCACGGACGAGTACAAGCGCGTGCTCGCACTGCTGCGCATGAAGATCGATCCGGATTACTTGCTTTAGAAAGCGCGAAGATTTTCATTCTCCAATTGGGAGCGCTCCTCGCGCTCCCTTTTTTTGTGTTCGCAATGCGCGGCGACTCAGTCCTTCAGTCCGGAAGGTGAGTGTTGGGTCACGACATCACTGATCGAGATTTGACCGTGTTCGGCACCTGTTAAGCGCCTGTTCAGCCCCTGTTTCGAACCTGCTCGGCCATTCCTTCGCAAGCGGAGAGGGCCGCGCAAGTCTCTGTTTGGACAGCAGCTTTTGTCGCCAGCCGCGACCGCGGCCATCGATCGCGATTTTTTGCAGGCAAACTCCGAAAGGGTTTATCCCGCCTCGCATCGGTTCTGTCGCCGCCGGGTCTCTGTTGAAGGCGGCGTCCTCTCGCGGAAGCCTACAGCGAGCCGCTCCGCCGGCGCCCGAGCACGTTGCGGGCTTTGATGTCGAGTGAAGGTCTCGCAATAGTCCTGGTCCTGATCTCACTCGCGATATCCTCACCGGACGGAGCCTATGGGAACGACGACCGCCGATATCTCCCCCGAGCGAGCTGATAGAGGAACCAACTAGGACAGCCATGGATTGTCCACCAAACAAGGGAGATCATCGATGATTAGAAACTCTGCACTCGTGGCACTCACATGCTTTGCTCTGTCCGCGCCGGTCTTCGCCCAAGGTGGCGGCGGTGGCGGCGGTGGTGGTGCAGGCGGAGGGGCCGCCGGCGCCAGCGCGGGCTCGGCGGCGAGTTCCGGCGCGGGCACAGGCACCTCGTCGAGCAGCGCCAATTCCGGACCCTCGGGCCCCTCCGGTATGGGAACGCAAGGCACCACGACAGGCGCCAATCACAGCACCGCCTCGCAGAACAATCCGAACGTCCAGCCCCCGACGGCAAATGGGACGTCTCCATCCGCCGCGCAGGCGCAGCGAAACTCCGGAGCTGGGCATACCTCGAATGGTATGCCTATCGGTAGTCCAGGCACGGGCACCAGCAACGAGGACCAGAAGTAGCGAATAGATCGGACAGCCCGCGGCCACTTGTGCTAGAGCCGGGGATGAAAAAATTCATTTTCACGATGCTGCTCATTGCGACATCTGGATTGGCGCAGAGCGAGCCGGTCCCTCCGAAGGCACCCATAACCGATCGCGAACAGGTTCAGGCCGATCGTGCGCGGGCGGCTTCGGAGGAGAAGAATGCCCCGACAGCCCGCCCTTGGGACAGGGGCGCGGATGGCAAGCGGCCATGGGAACGAGGGGCACCACCGAAATAGCGGGGCCTGAAGTAACAGGCTTGGACTCGCAGCTTTGCGAGTATCGAAACTTCTCGCAGCGACATCACGCTACCTGATAGTGACGTCCACGATGATGATCGATGATCCGCGCTGCCTCCGGTTTTCGCCCGACACTGCAATGCGAAACCGGTTAGTTCCAGGGCTCGAGGACGCTTGGTAGCGAAACGACGGGCCGGCGATCGTCGCGACGCCGGCACTCGGCGCATCCACCAGTTTAACTTCATTCAGGAGCTGTGTTTTGCCGCGCAGACCTTGCAGGCACTCCGTCCCGGATGGAATCGAAACAGTCCAATACACGGTGTCAGAAGCAAGCTCGAAGCGCTCGGGCCGGGAGACGCATTCACCCGCGGTCGCAGCGTAGGCTTGTAGCCAGCAGCCGGCAAAAATACATAAGCTCGCAGCGGCTGCTTTGATTTTCATGCGGCCGCTCATTCAATCATCACTGTTGATCGGCTCACGTGGACGTCCAGCAAAACCGCCGCCACCGGTGGCCCGGGTTGCGGCGGTTCAGAGTTGAACGCATTTATCAGCTCAACGGCTTTGCCGCTCACCGAGCATACCAATACCCCCACCAGCGTTGCGACACGGGTCGCGCTTCTGCCTTCATGGCCGCAACTTCCTCGACGGGACGAAGATTGGGACCATAGACCGCAGGCGGGTAGACTCCATCCCAAAACACGTAACCGGTTCGGACGTAGGCCGCCCGATGGTGCGTCGGAGCAAGCGTGAGTTCCGCGGCCGGAGCTGCGGCCGTCATCAAGGTGAGGCCAAGAACAGAAAGAGCAATGGTTGGAGTAAAGGTGCGGACATTCATTGGATGGATCTCTCTCAAAATGGACGAGAAATAATGCGACGGCTTTCGAAAGGTTGCAAGTGTGGATGTCCGTAGAACGGTCGCGAACTCCGTTCTTCGGGTGCGCCGGAGGAAGGAGTGTGTGGTTCGAACCGAACGGACCCGGCAGCAACCACCGGTTTCAGAAGCTATCGGTGCCGCTGGCCGAAGACTGCGCTAAGGCAAGCTTGGATGCTGCTCATGTTGAGATCAGGCGTGAGCAATCTTTCGGCGCCAGATGTCATCGAGAACCATGATGTCGACACACTACTCGCTCTTGATGGGGACCACCATTCAGGACGGCTCGCATGGCATCTGTATCTATCTCCGCTTTGATTTTCTGCGCTGGATTCGTTTCAGGATATGCGCTTCGCGCCTGCCGTCTCCAACGAACGAGCACGAACGATCCCTGCGGCACCTCAAGCCGAATTGCCCGACCGAACCCCAGCTCAGCGTTCGGTCATGCTCGACGGGCCTTTTAGGAGCGACACCTCGGCACATCGATTCTTCCGGCAAGGGAAGCACGCGACATGACCGAGCTTAGAAAGGACGCTCCGCGACGGTACATCGTGGATGGTGCCGGACAGCGCGTCCTTGTCGGCCTGACGATTGCGGAGACGATCGAGTTCGAGACGTTGGACAATCCCGACACCCTTCCGGGCACTGACGGTCCTATCGATCAGGACAAGCCCGGGCAGCGATGGCTGGAGCTCTACGCCAAGCATGAGCAAGCCTGGAGCGCTTGGATGGCCGAAACGGGACCACGGCGGGAAAAGTCGCTCACGCTCAACTAGGGTCTGTTGGGATTCAGGATTCTCATCGGGGCTTGGTTGTGATTCAAGCTTGGGATGGACCGATTCGTTTTGACTGACGCCCAATGGGCGAAGATG
>NZ_JADPKY010000074.1 GCF_023074185.1 Bradyrhizobium sp. 132
GCGCGCGCGAATAGCGTCCTTCGCGGCGAGCCGAACCATTTCGTCAGGCGACGGTCGGATTTCCACGATCCGGTCAACCTGGGTGCCACCAACTTCGTTGTCATTCGACGGCATCCAGGCCGAAGGCGCGATTGGCGCGGCGTAATCTTGCAGGAGTCGCAAATCAGAGCGCCTGCCGGCGCGAGCGAGGCGGGACTCGAGTGGGGAATGTTTTTTCATGGAAACCTCGTGACGATGGTGCTGCTGACCTGGCCGTTATCTGCTCTACTGATTAGTGCGGCTTCTGCGGCCAAGTGCTGGAATGTCCGTACAGCTGGCGGGTTTTGATAAATAATCAAACGCGGAATAAAATTTACGCGTGGCTGGACGGCTGGTTTGCGGAGACGGCGCCGAAGAGAGATCGAGGTCTCCCCACCGCCGCCGTGCGGAAATCGTGCGCACCATTCTCAAATCCGCACGGCAGTTAAGTACTTGTATATGTTGCACTGTTTCACGCGACGCGCACCAACGTGCGCCCTAGAGAAGTGAGTGCACGGCATTCGCGCACGATCCCACCATTGCGGTGGGTGTGATAAATCACACCCCACCGCAGAGTATTTGGTTTTGTCTGAAAATCGTGCGCCGTGTTCATGCGTGTAAGTCCTTGTCAATAGTATGATATCCGTCATGTCCTGCAATCGTGCGCGGTACTTTCGTGCGCGCACGATTGGCGCACGGTTAGCCGTCGCGCTTGCGTGCAAGACCAGCCGCCATCCGCGCACCAGCCTCGGCGCTGTGCTTGTCGGCGCGCGCCTCAAGCGCCACTTCGTGTCCACGCTTTGTCAGTTTCCATCCCTTGCGCGCGACGTCGACAAGCTTTCGCTTATAAAGCCGGTCCTTCGCATGACGAACGCGGTCCTTGTTGGGCTCGCCGGTTGGCGTGCACCAACAGAGAGCCTCGGCCATCTCGGCGAGTGAGGAGCCCTTGCCGCGTTCAATCGCTAGCAACACCTCGTCATCGTCGTTGCGCGCCTTGTCGGCTCGCTTGATGCTCTCGCCCTTCGACAGCGCCTCAGCCATCACGGTTGGGACGGGCCTGCCTTTGCTGTCCACCAAGGTTGGTACTGTAACCGTCTTCAGTTCGAAGTAGATTGGGTCGAAGTCGGGGCCGCGGTGCTTGCCTTGCCAATGCAGCTTGACTGTATCTCCCTTGTTGAGGGTCAGATTACCATCCATCTCTGCAATGAATGCACCACCACCACGCGGCAGCAAGTTTGATGGATCCGCATTTTTGATAGGGTGACAGGCGGCGTAGACCACCGGCTTGCCTGGTAATGTCGTTAGCATGCGCAGGTTGCGCGCATGGGCTCCCAGTTGTGAGTTGCTGTTTTCGTCGTCGCCGTGGAAGTAAGCCGCGCTCGTATCGACCACGATCATGTCGACGTCGCCAATTTTCTCAACATCGGCTTTGATGCGCTCAAACATCTCAGCAACGCCGAACGTTCCGGCGATAAAGTGGACGTCTACGGCATCAGGATCAAAATCAAGATAATGCGCCATTGCGATCCAGCGCATGCGCACATCATCGGGATTCTCGCCCGCGAAATAGACGACGCGCCCCTTCTCAACCTCACGATCGCCGAGAGGTTTGCCTAGCATCGTGAGCGCGGCAATCAGCAACAGGACAGCCGTCTTTCCTGTGCCTGTCATGGCAGTCGTCGAATAAAGATAACCCTTCTGCGATATTCCATCGACGTGATAATCGGGCGGCTTGAAACCGCGGACGAATTCGCCGCTGGAAACCATGCCAGGATAGGTCGAGGGTTTTGCCGCCCCGGACGGATTCGCGCCTTTGGCGTTATCATTGGCGGGTTTTGGCGGGACCTCGGCTTCCTTGAAGCCGCTACCCGGATTAGACTTCCACTTGTGGCTACTCATCACGCAGCACCCCGCAGGTCTGCGAAGTCACTGCCGATATCTGGTGGTGCGACTATCTCAACTTCCTTGCCAGCCCCATGCCACCGTCGACCGCATTCGTTCGCCGCCGACATTCCTGCATGGTCGCGGTCGGCATAAATGCTCAACGCCTCAATGCCTGCCAATACCAGAAACGTCCCCATCGTGCCGGCAGACAGGCAAGCCCATATCGGCCGAAACGGCACCGCCAAGGCGGTCTCAATGCCTTCAGCAATTGCTAGGCCGTAGTGGACGTCGGCATCGGACGACAACCGCACCACTGCACCTTTCGCGCGGCCATACATCTTGCGTCCGACCTTACAGCCGTCGTGGTCCAGATAGGTGACGTGAACGCCGCAAGGTTCATTGCTGATGGCATCTGTCATCAGCGCAACCATGCTCCGGTCATTCGCTCGGAAGCGGATTGCATCACCGCTGTAGGCCAAGCCACGGCCGGCAAGATAGGTTTCCGCTAGCGTCCCGGCGAGCGAGATGGCGTGTTCCCACCGCTGCAAGGCATTGCGAATGCGAGCCGGCTCATCGTCATCAAACTCGCGCAACCTGACGATGGGCACGTCATCATTCGCCGGTTCGCGGCGCCGGTCGTTCGGCAAGCCGAGTTGTTCGCGGACGTAATCTCGGCATGCGCGCCAATCGTCGCCAGCGAATGACGTAACGCTGAATGAGCCGTCAGGTTTGAATTTGACCTTGAGGGATCTGTCGCGCTTGCTGTGACTGGGACCGGGACATAGAACATAGTCTCGGACGGCGTTGCCGCCGAGGATGACGGCAATGCTACGAATTGATTGCATGTTCGGTCTGTAGCTCCACGAGGGAATTGAGGGCGAGTTCAGCCAGCGCCTTGTTGAACGAAGGGCTAAAGCCAGCGGTGCGCTCTTGAAAGGCGTTTGGCGCCATTACGTGGGCGGGCTCTTCGCCACGCTGCCGCAAAGCCAGGTTGTACAGGCGCAAATGGTCGTTCAGTTCGAGGTCGAAACGCGCAAGCGTCGTCGACCCCGGTGAACCGGGTCTAATGTCGAGTATTCGCAAGGTGGGATTCCCCTGTTGGGGTTCGGGTGCTCTCGGCGGAAGGGCCGATCGAGCGGGTGGTTTAGGCAGCTTGTTGATGGTCCTCGTCGCGAAGGCGCTGCTTCAAATCGACGGCCAGATTGCTCCACATAAGGGCCGCATCAAGCGCGAGCTGAACCATCTCTTTGGTAGCGGCGAAGCTGGCCCAGTCACCGAACTCACGAGTCCAGAAGGCGGGCATCGAGATATGGTCGCCCGCCATGTTCATGACGCTGCGCCGCCACCTCGCCGGCTTTGTTATCGTTCGCGACCTGCAGGCTGTCGCGCCATGCTTGCAGATGGTCCGCGTCCCACCTGACGCATCCAGGACCGAGTTGGAGGGGCTTGGGAAAAGTGTTTTCGCTGATTTTGCGATACACGGTCGAGCGCCCCAGGCCGGTGGCCTTGGTGACGTCCGCGAGTTTTAAGAGAAGCATGTCTGGGAAATCCCGCTTGACATTGCTTTGGGGCCGTCTATCATGAGGCTGCCGAACTAGACCCCATTCGTTCGCAGGGTTGACACTGTGCCCTTGCCCGGCTGATTTGGCAAGTCGAATCCCGTACATTCCCGTACCATTTTTAGGATTGATTAAGACTGTTGCTCTCAGGCAACGGGGCGCGCGCAATGCATGGTCCAATCCCGCATCAGTTCACGGCGCTTCTTCAGCGCGGTCGAACGGCGATAAGCTAGCTCCGTTTCATCGCCGACCTGATGCGCCAGTGCCGCCTCGGCCACTTCCCATTCGTGCTCGGTCTCGTCGCCAGCCCAATCTCGAAATGTCGACCGCATGCCGTGCGTAGAGGCCGGCGACTCGGTGTGGCGCCTGATGCAAGTGGTCAGCGCCACGTCCGAAACTGGCCGGAACGGCAACTGCTCCAGCGCAAGAGCCGTGAGCGGCACGTAGTGGTCGCGCTCCGCCTTCATCCGTCCCTTGGGTATGCGCCACAGATCGCCCCTGATCTCGTCAGGCGTCATTCCACGCGCCTCCCCGTAGCGGCATGCCGTCAAGATGATCCATCGCAGCATGCGTGCTGCATCGCTCGCATCCCTGGCCAGCGACCGCCAGAATTCCGGCATCTGGTCATGCGGCAAGGCGGGGTGGTGCTTCACGTGCCTCTTGCGATTCTGCTTTGGCAATAAGTGCGTGACGATTGCGAACAGCGCCGGATTGTCGCCAACACGAAGCGTGTTCGCCTTTGCCGCGTCCAATATCTTCTCGATTCGACCCCGAATGCGCGCGGCGGTTTCGCGCTTCGTCAGCCAAATGGGAGCCAGCACGTTGACCACATCGGTGGTCGTCACATCGGCAATAGGCGTGGCACCGATGCGGGGATAGACATAGGTCTTTAAGGTATTTTCCCATTGCTGCGCATGCTTCGGGTTTTTCCAGCCCGGCCGGTGCGTCACCACATACTGCTTGGCGTAAACTTCGAACGTGACCGAGCGGGAGGCCTCAACCCGCACAGCGGCCCGCCTGGCGCTCCGTTCCTCGATCGGGTCTCTGCCAGCCACCAGTAGCTTGCGGGCCTGCTGAGCCACGTCGCGGGCTTCGGCAAGAGATATAGCGGAAGCCGGACCAAGGCCCATCTCGCGGGCCTTGCGTGTCGCGGGCGACGTGAAGCGCAGCATCCAACTCTTACTGCCGCTCGCCGCCACGAACAGCCACAAGCCGTTGCCGTCGCCGAGCCGATCGCCGGGTTTAGCGTGCTCAACCTGTTTAACTGTGAGGCCCATTCGTCTTACCCCCAAAAGTGTCCGCCTAATCCCACGGTCTTACCCACGATGAGGAGCCGGATTTATCGGGATTGGCCGGGACTAGCCGGGATAATAAAAGCCGATCCCGCAGTCTTTTTCAAGCCATTATCAATGGGTTGCGGGTAGGATTGGGACTAGCTGGGATCGTTCGGGAAATCGGAACTGGCGGAAGGGGTGGGATTCGAACCCACGGTACCCTTGCGGGCACGCCGGTTTTCAAGACCGGTGCCTTAAACCACTCGGCCACCCTTCCAAGTCCGGAATTGCTGTCGCTTAACGCAGTCGACGGTCCAAGGCAACGCGAAGTTGGCGCCCGACCCGAAACCCCCTCGCCCGCACACGATCTGTCAGGCGAGCGTCAGCCTGTTCCCTTAGCCTGTACGCCTCAGCCATCCGGACACTGGCGACATCTCCCAGGGCGTCGCCGGTTGCGAGGCCCGGTCTGGATTCATCTCCGTTTCCGGGCCTCGTTTGCTGCTCTCAAAAGCAAAACGGCGCCCCGTTGGGAGCGCCGCATGGAGTTCTTCGTTGCTGCCTCGGCTCAGTAGCCGCAGGAGGCGCAGCCCATCTGCACCGGGGCGTAATAGGAATAACCCGGCTGGACCATCTCGACGCGCTGGCGCGTGGCGTATTGCGGCGGGATGCGTTCGTACTGGACGCTCGGCGGCGCCACCATCACGGTCTGCGGCACCATCACGGTGCGGTACTGCGCCGGCGCGCGGTGCGCCACGACGGAGCCGGGCGAAACCATCACGGTCTCGTCGACGGTGCGGTATTGCGGCTGCACATATTGCTGCTGGTAGCAGGTCGTGCACGGCGGCGGCGTGTAGCAATTGTAGCAGCCGGCGGAAGCAGCAGTCGTCATGGAAATCGCAGCGACGACCGTCGAGAAAACGACAGCAAGAGTACGAGACATTATTGTGGTGCCCCAGTTGCCCAAAATGGATTTGCGAAGGTCGATGGCAGTATATGCCGCAAAACCTTGCTTTGCCGAAGTTCGTCGGGGCATCCTTAATGCGAACGGCCGGCTTTCGCCGGCCGTTCAGAACTTGTTGACCATGCGCGATGCGCGACGCTTGCGATCACGCCCGCGCAAGACGCTCCTACTTCGAGCGACGCTTGACCTCGCGCACCGCGCCACGCGCGGCGCTGGTGGTGAGTGCAGCGTAGGCCTGAAGCGCGGTCGAGACGTTGCGCTTGCGGCCCGTCGCCTGCCAGGCGGCATCGCCCTTCGCCTCTTCCGCGGCGCGGCGCTTGGCGAGCTCCTCGTCGGAGACCTCGAGGCTGATGCTACGGTTTGGGATGTCGATGGCGATGCGGTCGCCGGTCCGCACCAGACCGATGTTGCCGCCTTCGGCGGCTTCCGGTGACAGATGCCCGATCGACAGGCCCGACGAGCCGCCCGAGAAGCGTCCGTCGGTGACGAGCGCGCAGGCTTTGCCGAGACCCATCGATTTCAGGTAGCTGGTCGGATACAGCATCTCCTGCATGCCGGGGCCGCCGCGCGGGCCTTCGTAGATGATGACGACGATCTCGCCGGCAACGACCTTGCCGCCCAAAATGGCCTCGACGGATGCGTCCTGGCTCTCGAACACGCGCGCGGGACCGGAGAATTTCAGGATCGAGGCGTCGACGCCCGCGGTCTTCACGATGCAGCCGTCCTGCGCGAGATTACCGTAGAGCACGGCGAGGCCGCCATCCTTGCTGAAGGCGTGCTCGAGGTTGCGCACGACACCCTTCTCGCGGTCGGCATCGAGCTCGTCGTAACGGCGCTCCTGGCTGAAGGCGACCTGGGTCGGGATGCCGCCGGGCGAGGCGCGGAAGAAGGTGCGGACCGACTCGCTCTTCGAGCGCTTGATGTCCCAGCGCTCCAGCGCGTCTTTCATGGTCGGCGCGTGCACGGTCGAGACCGACGTGTCGATCAGGCCGGCGCGGTCGAGCTCGCCCAGGATGGCCATGATGCCGCCGGCGCGATGCACGTCCTCGACATGCACGTCGGCGACCGACGGCGCGACCTTGCAGAGCACAGGCACGCGGCGCGACAGCCGATCGATGTCCTGCATGGTGAACTCGACCTGCCCTTCATGGGCGGCGGCGAGCAGATGCAGCACGGTGTTGGTCGAGCCGCCCATCGCGATGTCCAGCGTCATCGCGTTCTCGAACGCCTTGAAGTTGGCGACATTGCGCGGCAGCACGGAGGCGTCGTCCTGCTCATAGTGGCGACGCACGATATCGACGATGGTGTGGCCAGCCTCGACGAACAGGCGCTTGCGGTCGGCGTGGGTTGCGACCACCGTGCCGTTGCCGGGCAGCGCAAGACCAAGTGCTTCAGTGAGGCAGTTCATCGAATTGGCCGTGAACATGCCCGAGCACGAGCCGCAGGTCGGGCACGCCGAGCGCTCGATCACCTTGACGTCCTCGTCGCTGACCTTGGAGTCGGCGGCGGCGACCATGGCGTCGATCAGGTCGACGGCCTTGGTCTTGCCCTGCAGCGTGACCTTGCCGGCCTCCATCGGTCCGCCCGAGACGAACACGGCAGGAATGTTGAGCCGCAGCGCCGCCATCAACATGCCGGGCGTGATCTTGTCGCAATTCGAGATGCAGACCATACCGTCGGCACAATGGGCGTTGACCATGTACTCGACGCTGTCGGCGATCAGCTCGCGCGACGGCAGGCTGTAGAGCATGCCGTCATGGCCCATGGCGATGCCGTCGTCGACGGCGATGGTGTTGAACTCCTTGGCGACGCCGCCGGCCTGCTCGATCTCGCGCGCGACGAGCTGGCCGAGGTCCTTGAGGTGGACGTGGCCGGGCACGAACTGGGTGAAGGAGTTGACGACCGCGATGATCGGCTTGCCGAAATCGCCATCCTTCATGCCCGTCGCGCGCCAGAGGCCGCGAGCGCCCGCCATGTTGCGGCCGTGAGTGGTGGTACGGGAGCGATAGGCTGGCATGGCGGTTTCCGTCCTCGGTTTGGCTGGCCGGGCGAGAAAAATGGAAGCCGCCTCAGGCCTTTCCCGGCCGGATAGCGCACGGAATGGGCCGGCGCAACGGTAACTTGGGCCGGACAGGGCCGGATCGGCCTTTCGCAGGCCTCCCCTGCTCCCGGCGCGGTCTATTGGAGGGTCGGATCGAGGCGGTCGCGCAATCAGTCGCCAATTGCGGAGACCGCCAGCGTGGTCGAGACGATCAGGGGCGAGACGATGTCGGGCAGGATATGCCGGAGGGAAGACGCATGCATCCGCGCGCGGAATCACGCGCGTTCGTCTCCGTAGTGATCCGGAATGGAGTCCTATTCAGATGTCGCGTACATCGCGTGACATCGATCGGCGGCCTTACAAGGGCATTACCCTCTGATCGCGCTACATGGGGTTGGGGGACCGCATGGGGC
>NZ_JADPKY010000061.1 GCF_023074185.1 Bradyrhizobium sp. 132
CATCGCAATGCGCGCCGACAAGACCGACCAGAGCTTCACTTCAATGATCTATCTGGCCGCGGCCGCGATAAACTCCAGATGAATCCCAACAGACCCTAGGCCACTGAGGTCGGAAACAAGCCACATGGTCGGCGCCTGCATCGCGGTGTGGGTTTTCGCGCGCCGCAACAACTGCTCCTTGCTCACTGCGCTCGATATTTGCTCGCCGGGGGGCGCCATCGGCGTTTGCTTCGGCCGGATTGCGAACTTCATCCAGCCGGAACTTTGGGGACGTCCGACCAACGTGCCGTGGGCAATGGTATTTCCCGGGGCCGGTTCGTTGCCGCGGCATCCAAGTCAAATCTATGAGGCCGTTCTTGAAGGACTCGTCGTTTTTGTCATTCTCAGGTTTGCCATTCGCGGCGGCGCCCTGAAGCGTCCTGGCTTATTGATCGGCCTGTTCGGCCTTAGCTACGGTGTAGCGCGAATTCTGTGTGAGTTTTTTAAGGCGCCCGATCCCGACCTGTTCAGTTTTTCATTTGTCACGATGGGGATGCTGCTAAGCCTGCCGATGGTTGCCGTTGGAGCGCTCGTGATCGCGTTAACCTCGTACCGCCATCGAGTACCGCGAATTAACGAACAAAGGAACGCTTACGGCTCAGGACGCAGTGATGGGCATAGGGGATTGTGACGTCGGGCGGAAAGAACTTGAGGCCGCCATCATTCGCTCAGCTTGCGATAGCGGCGATCCAGGCGCGCAAGGACATTCCCCGGCTAACCTAATAAGCGACCGCTTCAAAGTCCCGAGTGGCTTGAGCTGACTTGAGAGTGCCCGTTGCATTCTGAACGCGCGAAATTCACCAATGCCGTGGTGAACGGATCGGGAAAGTTCAGAACGCGCGTTGATATTATTGAGCGGCTGAGCGGATTTCGATTCCGAGGGCCGGGAGTTCGAATCTCTCCGAGCGCGCCAATTCTCAGGCCAGAGTTTTTCGGATCTGGCCGCGGCCGGGAGCCGCCGCTACTTGCCCTGGATCTTCAGCCCGTTGAGACCGACATTGATTTGCAGGCCGTCGGGCTGCTTCTTCGTTTGGTAAAGATTGTAGCCGAGCACGGCCGACCATCGGCGAAGCAGACTTCTTAGCTGCCGGTTTGAGGCACAGCTTCGTGCTTACGGATGCGGACGGCGAGAGCATGCCGGCATCAAAGGTCATCGTGCAGGTTGCAAACTATAAATTTCTTGGCTCGGAAAGTTGGGGGCGGAGTAACGGCCACGGCTTCGGGGGCTGGGGTGTGAAGAACGGGGCCGCTCCGCGGCGTCGGCGGCACGACCGGAAAACCTTAACCTGCGACGAAGTTCCGCGTTCCACTGCGAGGCGAAGCGCTGCATAGTTTCCCCATTGCTTGCCAAGTTTCCATGAGGTTTTCGCCATGTCGAACAGTGTCGAAGATCTACAGATGCTGCGCTTGATTAGGGCATTTCAAAAGCTAACCGATCAAGGCACACGGCGCACGGTGCTCTTGTACGTCGAAGATCAGGTTCAGAAGCAGCAAGCCGAGGGACCGGTCGAGTGCTCCACCAAGTCCTCTCCTGGGACTGGCAGCAGCACAACCGTAGATTCGTAGTCGTCGGCCTGCAGACATGCAAAGCTAAGGCATATTTCGCGTCTCGGAGGAGAAACCCGATGCGCCTTGCATTGCCTTATCTAGGAATTGGTCTCTGTGCGTCGCTGGCGGCATGGATGTCGGTGATGCTGTTCTATTGAAGTCCGTCCGTCGATGCGGGCGATCCGTAACTGTCTAGGCGGGAGGGTCGTTCCCTTTCGGCTCTTGCAAGAATTTTGGCATGTGTCCACGCGCTTCGCGACCACGCAGGGCGGGGCGTTCGGACGGGTCGCGGCCGAGCTTGGCCTGCAGCTCGACGAGGTCGGTGAAGACGTCGGGCTGGCGGCGCAGCTCGCGATCAGCGGCGGTTGGATCGCGATGGTGGAGATCACGGTGACCCGCACGCCGCGGCGCTGAACGGCCTCGACCAGGTAGCGGAAGTCGCCGTCGCCCAAAAAAGCACCATTTGCTCGATGGCTCGGCGAACTCCATGGCGTCCACGGTGAGCAAAGAAGCGCACAAAACGCGCAGCCGGAAAGACTGCCAGAACAATGGCGACTCGTCGCTAAGCAGCGTGCCGCATAGAATAGCCCAGTTCCAACGTGTATCGGAATCTCAAAAATCTCCACGCCGTTTTCGTCCCGGACCCTGATGTAGTTGCCAGGCTGCGCGAAGGGTGGATTCTCAGCGTGAATGCGATGAGCGATGAACTTGGCGAGCCTTTGCCTCGCGGCGGGACGCGCATTGATGTCCTACCCTATCGCAGGCCGTGAACGCGCCAGCTAGATCGAAGTAAAAGCGCTTCATGAACGTAAAACGATCGTTCCTGCGCCGCGTTCCTATGGGCTTCTCGTCTCACGCGGACCCGATAATCTTACCTGATGACAAACGCTCGACATTGCGAGCGACGACCTTTCTGTAGTGATCAAGAACCTCGCCGCTGTTGCCGCCGCGGAAGAATATCGTCCGAGCCTCCTCAGCAGCTTCCAGCTTTTCCGTGACCACGAGGAACATCTCGTCAGCGGTGCCCGTGCCGGCCGCGATCTGCCGCAGCCGCAAGTCGATGACGTGGAGGGCATCTGCCATAAGTGTCAGCATCGAATACCAAGCTAGCATAAGAACTCCGGTCCGGCCGATGACGTTGCGCGGCCGCAAAACAAGGCGGAGCGCGCAGATTAAGAGCCTCTGTGGCAGCCCGGGTTACTAATCCGTCGTGTCAGGGAATCCCTCTCCTGTAGGACGCGTCAGCGATAGGAACGAAATTACCAGAGGCCGCTTGGTCGCTAAAGGAATCGCAGCATGAAAGTCCTTCGTCTCGCTCTCGCCATGGCAATCGTCCTTCCCTGTGCCGCCTTCGCTCAAGGCGGAGGAGGTGGTGGAGGCGGTAGCGGGGGAGGCGGCAGCGGTGGCGGGTCTGCTGGTGGTAGCGCCGGTGGCGCAGCCTCTTCAGCTGCGGGCGGCGCTGGCCCGAGTTCTTCACCCTCCGGCGCGGGAAATGCTGCGTCCGGCGCAGCAAATGCCGCCGGCACAACTTCGGGCGTGGCCGGCAGCCCAACCGGCACCGCGGCAGCTCCCGGCGCAGCCCCGTCAACTAACCAGGGAACGGGAGAAAGAAACGGCTCTGCCATGGGCGGACAGGCACCGGGTACCAATGCCGCCGGTACTGCAACGTCCTCAGGATCTCCAGGCGCCAGCGTGCAGACCGCGGCGCCAGCAGGCGGCATCGGGAGACCGACGACAACCAACACGCAAGATAGCGACGCTAAAATAGATCAAGAGAACGACAAGACAGACAGAACGGTGGGGAAGATTTGCAAAAACTGTTGAAAAGCGTTTTTTATCCCCTCCTCATTGCAGCGCTTCCTGTGCTTCACACGGCAGATGCGAAAAGCCGGCACCATCATCACCGCCCGCAGCCCGTTACTGCAGGCGATCCGCAAAATAAACCTGCTGCAGATATTCGCGATCCAGCGGATAAAGCGCTGGATAAGAAGATCAAGAGTATCTGCCGAGGGTGTTAGCCGCAGCCGCCGCTCTTAGAAGTTCGAGATCCATATTTCCCTGTTTAAAGGCGAGGCCGCCGGGTTCACTCAGGATGCGCCGCTGCAGACAACATTCGGCAGCACCCGCGGCAGCCACGGCGTCCTCCATTCCGCGTCTTCCGCGAACATCCTCTGCATTCTCGAGCCCCGTAGCGGAGCTCGTCGCTCTTTGACATGGCCTTATCCCCAAAAGCCAGCTCCAACGGGACGACGCGGGACTTGGTTCCTGTCCTGAAAAGGGTTGCGGCCTGCAACCCGGCTAGCCAAGCGGCAATGAGCGGGGAAAGCGGTCAAGGGGGCGCCTTCGCACGAGCGTCAGCGAGCTCGCCCTTGAGGGCTGAAGGGGGCTGATGCGCGAGGGATCGTCACCGGATGGCCAGACAAGACCCGGGCGCGGCACGCGCTAGAGCCCGGTCGGCCGCGCAGCAGAGGGCGCGCCCTGTGACACGGAACTCTGCGGCTTTGAGGGAAGTTGGGTACTGTGAGACCAGCTGGGGAGACGATATGAAGCGTATTACCAAATGGCGGGCCGCAGCCAGGCGCGATCTGATCGAGCCGAATGGTGAGGACCACAATCGCCGCACGAAGGCTGAGAAGGCGGCCAAGGCGGGGCAGGTCCATCGCGGTGACCGGAAGTCGTCCAAAACAAAGCCGCGGAAAAAGACGAGTGCGCGAACGTAGCACCACATTAGATCTCTTCGGAGCGCCCCACCTTCCGGAAGGCACGAAGTATCAGCCGGACTTTCTCGTGCCCGAGGAGGAGCACGCGTTGCTGCGTCATGTCGAGCGCCTGCCGTTCAGCGAATTTGAGTTTCACGGATTCACCGGCAAGCGCCGGACCGTTTCCTTCGGTTGGCGCTACGATTTCAACGGCGGGGGCCTTACGAAGACGGAAGATATGCCGGAAGTTCTCAGCGAGCTTCGCGCCCGCGCCGAAACCTTTGCCGGAAGCGCTTCCGGTAGCTTTCAGCAGATTCTCGTCACGGAATACGCGCCGGGCGCCGGCATCGGCTGGCACAAGGACCGCTCGGTATTTGGCGACGTCGTGGGCATCTCACTCCTGTCGCCCTGCACGTCCGGCTCCGTAGAAGAAAAAAATCGGATTTGAGCGAATGAACCTCGTTGCCGAGCCGCGCTCCATCTGTCTTCTGCGGGGTCCCTCGCGCACCGAATGGCACCACAGCATTCCCGGCGTCGAAAGCCTGCGTTACTCACTTTCATTCCGCAACGTAGTCGAAGGGCGCGCATCATAGTGGCCCGCGTCTCCACATTGCCGAAGCGCCTGCAGCCGATGCTCGCGACGCTCACTGATGCGCCGTTCGACCACAAGGGCTGGATATTCGAAGACAAGTATGACGGCTTCCGCATGGTGGCAAAGATCGAAGGCGGCAAGGTCACTCTCTACAGCCGCAACGGCAAGATTATCAGCAAGAGCTATATCGAGGTCGCGAAAGCGCTGGAGGGCGTAAAAGCCGAGGCCGTCATCGACGGCGAGCTTGTCGCTCTTGGAAAGGACGGCGTCTCTCATTTCCAGCTGCTGCAGAATGCGCTCCGCCATGAAGCGAAGCTGCAATACTGTGCGTTTGATCTGATGTTTAAGGATGGAGAAGACCTTCGCCGTCTGCCGCTCACAGAACGCAAGAAGCGGCTGAAGGCCATTTTACCCGAAAACGAGCTGATCGCGTTCAGCCGCGACCGGAAGACATTTGGGACAAAATTCTTCGAGGAAGCCGAGCGGAAGGGTCTCGAAGGCATCATGGCAAAACGCGCGGACAGCAAATACCTGTCTGGCGCACGCACCGATGAGTGGCTCAAGATCAAGACCGCTAAGCGCCAGGAGGTCGTCATTGCGGGCTTCACAGCCCCGCGGCGGACGCGGCCGTTTCTTCGGCGCCCTGACCATTGCGCTGCGTGAAGAAAATGGCTGGCGATATATCGGACATGTCGGCACGGGATTCAGTCATGAAGCGTTGGAGGAGCTTCACAAAAAACTCGTTAAGCTGAAGTCTGCCAAATCACCATTCGGAAAAAAAGTGAAAGGCGAGGCCGTTACCACATGGGTAAAGCCGCTGCTTGTCGCCGAGGTGAAATTCACCGAATGGACAAGCTCCGGCGAAATGAGGCATCCGGTCTATCTCGGCCTGCGCGAAGACAAGCCCGCGGGAAAAGTCGTGCGTGAGTACGAAAAACATGCAATTCATAATAAAGCGCGCGGCCCTCGCTCCTGAAGATCGCGAGCATACCGCGCGCCTTCGGCTAAACCGCCAGCTCCTTGCGGACGGCAGCCGCCGAATTACCGACTTTATCAATCGCCCTTTGCAACTCTTCCTGGGACAGACGGAAGTGCTTGAGCCAGTAGTGCAGCTCGGTCCTGTCCTGCAGGTTTATCTTGCTGCGATCCGGCGGAAGCTTGTGCGTCAGGCTCGTCATCGGGGTGCCTCAGTGATGCATAAAAAGAGCGAGAAGAAGAATGATGGGAAGGGGAATGCCGATCAGCCAGAGAAGTGCACCTTTGCCGAAACCCATCGAGGCCTCCTGAGTGATGTTGTCATAGCTTGGAGTAACAACATCTGCGCGGAGCTCTCGTTCCCGCCCTGACGAAAGCTACTGCACTGCACTTGCCAGAAGACGGTCCAGAAATACAGCCTGGCCCTTCAGGATGCGCTCGCGCGCTTCTGCGATGTTGAACCACCCGGCGCGATCCAGCTCAGGAAAGCTCTGAACCCTGCCTGAATGCGGCGGCTATTCCATTTGAAACATGTTGCTTTTGAGCTCATCCGGATTCCAGCCATCCTCGACAGCCCAGACATGTGCGGTTTTGCCGCGCGGGTGGTTTGCCTCGCCAAGCGATGTGAACTCTCCGCGGGGTCTGTGGCCTGTCTCTTCCTCGAATTCCCGTTTAGCTGTGTCGAGCGGCGCCTCGCCGAATGAAATCAGCCCCTTCGGAATGCTCCAGGCACCGTGATCCTTTTCTTCCAGAATGGTCCGCCTGAATGCCCGAGGAGAACTTCCATACTTCCGCTTTTGCGCCGGAACAGGAGAATGCCCGCGCTTGTTTTTGGCAATGATACGGCGCGCGGGGTGCTCATCTATCGCACGGAAGATTCCCGTGAGGGGGCACGGCGACGAGAGCCTTTTGCAGCCGCGCGTTTGCGTTTCGCAAGATACGCAAGCATTTTTGAAAGGGGCATGGCGTTCAGGACGCGATCTGCCGGCACGCCGCCCTTGCGGGCCATTTCGACACCCCAGCGCGCGTGATCGAGCTCGCGAATAGAATGAGCGTCGGGATTGATGATGAAGATACAGCCATATTCAAGCGCATTCTGGTGCCAGCGCCAGTCGAGATCGAGCCGCCAGGGGGTGTGCGTTGACCTCGAGGACAACGCCATACTTGGCGCAGGCGCGGAGCACCTTCTCGACGTCGATGTCGTAACCCGATCGCCGCAGCAGCTGACGCCCCGGTCATGTGGCCAATGATTGTGGTGTGTGGATTGAGATTGCTCGGACGAGGCGCTGCGTCGGCGCCTTCCTTTCCAACTTGAAGCCACCGTGAATGCTCGCGACGACTAAGTCGAAACGCTCCAAGACCTCGTCGGGATAGTCCAGCGAGCCGTCGGCGAGGATATGGATTCGATCCCCTTCAGGATCCGGAAATCCTTGCCGAAACGGTTGTTCAGGCGGTCGGCCTCGCGGTGCTGTTGCTCGATCTACTCGCCGGACAACCCGCTGGCTTAGTGCGCTGACTTCGAGTGATCGGCCATCCCGAATACTCGAAGACAGGACCCGTCCAACGTCAAGGGCCTGCCTGGAAACAAGCGCGGCGGTCAGGAAGCTAGACCAAAACCGAGTGTGCCGTGAGGCAGCACCCTGCTGCCTCACGGCGATCAGGACACCGATTACTGGAAGTGCACAGCCGACGGCCGCTGCCGTCTTCTTGCAGATCCTGCATCGCCCCCGCGACCGGGAAAACCTGGAACTTCTCAGCCCGGCGTATGTTGTGCCGTGCCACTACTGGAGGACGAAATGAACAAGAAATCTTTTCTGCTGCTGATGGCTG
>NZ_JADPKY010000058.1 GCF_023074185.1 Bradyrhizobium sp. 132
TGAATACCAAGGTCTTTGGACGCCTGCGCATACGACACGCCGCGCTGCTTGATCAGCCGCACGGCCTCAAGCTTGAACTCCCGCGTAAACTGCCTTCTCTCCATGACGCACCTCCTGCTCCATAAAACACCTAACTTGGTGTCTTCGGAACCGGGTGCAGCTCAAAGGCACCTTCAAGACCCATGCTGAATGCCAGGCTTTCGTTGATGGCGTTCTTGCTGTGATCGACGCATAATCGACGATACTCGTTTTGGTGTGTTCGGTCATGTCAGGCGGGAGGTTGTTGAGTTGGATCATTTGTATTTCTAAACGAACGGGGATGTCGGGTTGCGTACACCGCACCGTGTGTTAAACCGCGCGCCCAACGATTGAAGGAGCGCCCGCCTTGGCCAAGAAGAAAAAGAAGACTGTTCGTCGCGAATGGACGCGTGACGATATCAAGGACCTGAAGGCGCACTCCAAAGCACGGACGCCTGTCGTAAAAATAGCCAAGATGACGAAGCGAACCGAGGGCTCGCTACGCCAGAAGGCGCTGTACTTGGGAATTGGTCTGGGGCATCAGCGGTAATCGTCATCGTCGAATGACCTCCGCGCGTGCGGTTCCAGAATTAACCCGGCGCGCGCCCATCAAGCTTAACGACGGAATGATCGCGCGAGCGCCGGTTGCAGCCGCTAGGCTGCAAACATGGCGAAGCGCAACCGTCAAAAAGACAAGCCGACATGGGCACCATTCGACCCGGAGACCGCGGCTCGATGGGCAGAAATCCTTCGCTTGCGAGAGCAGATTAAGAAGGCGACTGCTAAGCGCAAAAAGAAGATCAGACGGCTGCGCTGACGCCCTAAGTGGAAAGCGCCTTCGCAGCCACCGCAGACCCGAAACGCTGGCGAATTGGTCCAGCTTTGCGCCTAGCTGAACGACGAGGTCGTTGGACAATTTACTTCCCTAATGAATGTGATTTGGACGGTGACGGTTCGACGTAATCCGTCGGAACGATCTCACCGGAAGCCCGTTGTCTCCCATGGTCAAAACGTCCGATAAATTTCGCGAAAATGCCGAGAACTGCCTGCAACTCGCTGAGGGGTCGACGAATGCGCAGGCGGCACTCCGTTACAAGCGGATGGCGCGGGCTTGGTCCGCCTTAGCGACAGAACAGGATTGGCTCGACGGTTATACGATACAAAGTGATCAGGCCGGCGAGTTGGCGGCAGATGCGATCGATGGTTTGCTCGATCAAGATGCTAGCGCCGCTGATGTCAACGCTCGTAAGAGCCGACTCATAGATGGCCCAGTTGAGTTTCGGAAATCGCGCGTGGACAACTGTTGATCATCAGCCACGCGTCTCGTTGTGCCGAGGCGTCCTACCGACCTTCCGGACGTGGCAAACGCCGCCAACCCGCTTGGGTGTATCAGCCGATTCTTAGATTTTCCGCCGAGTCTTTACCGCGATTGTTCACCACGTCGAAGCTGACCTTGGCTCCCTCTGCGAGCGAGGTGTAACCAGCCTTCTCAACCGCTGAGATGTGAACGAAGACGTCCTTGCTGCCCGAATCCGGCTGAATGAACCCGTACCCCTTCGTCGGGTTAAACCATTTGACGGTGCCTATAGCCACTTAACTTCTCCATTCTTAAAAACCAAAACTAGTCCTCGAAGTTTGACTAAAGAAAGGCTGGTCGCGACACGCGCCCGCGCCCGCTCATCCTAAGACCCGCCGCGTCTTGGCGAGGCCCCTCACTTCCCTCAGCGCCGCCTGCCCTCAACTCCCCCGTCGCCAGTCCATCGGTGGCAGAACTCATCATTTACCATCTTGCTGTACGATGATGGTTCGCAGCCCTTTTGCTGGCATGAAATCGATGTCCAACAATCGACAAAGAGATACGTCCGTGGTCGCCTGAAGAAGAAGCGCAACTGCTTGCGCTACCGGATGAGGGCATGACTGCAACCGAGCTCGGCGAGCGGTTAGGTCGCACGCAGCAGGTCGTCTACGGTCGGTTGCAACGTTTCCGCAAACAGCGAGACCGAATAAGCCGAACCAGCGGACGCGCCTTCGCGCAATGGATTGGTTAGCCAGGGAACTATCCCTCACAACATCCGTCGCGACTTGGCGTTATTCACCGCCGGGACGGGTAAGAAGGCGTCCCTACCGCCGTTACCGACACGATCGAACCCGCGCGCGCTCCTATCGGACCGCTAAGCGTAGGAGCAAGCCCAAGAGGATCGACGGGCTGGTTATTCGGGACCGTGACCAAAAACAGGCAGCCTCAGGTTGCGCCTAGCCCACGGGAAAAGCCGCAGCGTGGTTCCAGCCCCCACTGCGGCATTCCCGGACACCTTGAAATCGGTTTTGGTACTTAAATCTCGCCGGTGTTCTCACAGTAGAACACCCCGTTCCGAAAATGGAGTCGGTACAACTACCGGAGTCCGCCGATCTACCCATTGTCGTTAAAGGGGGAACATGGCACGGATCGCATTCCAGCCCCCAAATGCTCCCGGCTGCCGAATCCAATTGCGGATTTGAGCGCCGGAGCCTCGAAAGTTAAGGTCGCAGGAACGGCCAGAGACTGCTCCTGCGACCGACGCCGCGACGTTCCGCACGATCGGCGCGGCGGCTGCAACTGTTAGCACAGAGGCTAGTCAGAGCGAATGGCGGCCGCGACAATCCAGACGACCTTATGAATTGAGCGGCTTGTCGTCTCGGTTGAGAAACCCGAGCCGTCGCTCCAGCTCTTCCTTCTTGGCCACGAGCCTCACGGCAAGAACGTCATTGACGAGCGTGTGGAGTCGCCACAGCTCTTTAACCGACATGCTCTCAAAGGGCTTTCGTTCCATGAATCCCCCGACTCACGAATTGTCTATAGCTTGGGCCTACAAGGGGAAGCTGGCAACTAGTCGTCTGTGGAGCGCGGAAGGTTAGAGGCGCCCGCGAACTTTAGCTGTTCTTCTGACTGATCCTCTCCGCCGTCGGTGCGGCGTGCCAATCCTTCTTTGCTCAGCTTCGAGCACGCGGTTGCGAAGGGCTTCGAAGATTCCGCCGGATGCTGCGTCGGCCGACGCAGAGGCGTTGACTTCGATCAATGACGACATTGTAAGGCTTGCGGGACAGCGCCGATCGACGATCGTAGTGGTTGGTTCCTTGGCCAGATCAAAGATCGCATGGAAAATCGAAACTTTTGCCGAGGCGGTCCTCTATAGGATCGTGGCGCTTGCCGAAGGGACGGCCCATTCATGGAATGCGGCGATGCCGCTACCGGCCTTTCTGTCCATCCGAGCACTCGTTGAAACTGTGGCCTTGCTTGTCGACTTTCAAATCCGCGTTTCGCAGCTGCTCGAGGCCAGGGATCTGAAGGGCCTGGACGAACTGACGATGAACAGGATCTTTTCAAGCCGCGACGAGGAATGGCTGAAGCAGTCCCCTGAGTTCAAAACGGTGAATGTGCTCACACACATCGAAAAGCTGGACAAGCTTTTGCCCGGCGCGTTGAACCACTACAACCGGTTGTCGGAGCGTTGCCATCCAAACTCCCTCGGTCATCATCAGATGTACACCACGACAGACTACAGCAACGGCACCGTGACATATGACACTCGAAAGGCAATGCGCGACGTGCCGGCCATCATCGCGGGCTTGACGCTGTTGGCGGTAACTGATCATTCTCTTAGAGAACTGACCACTCTCTTCGAACTAGTGTCAGAGCTTCATCACCGTATAAGCCCTTCATCACGCGCATGAGGCGCGCCATCCGCAGTGACGAACCAAGACGAGCAGCCGATGACCGAACTATACGATGGAATGCTTGAAAATATCCCGTCAGACCCCCGCATGGCCGAACACTATGCCGAATTGCTGGAGAGGCATTCGAGTCGGCCGAAGCTCGCACGATCTGCAGGGCCATTGGGAAGGCGCTAGACAACTTCAACATTTCACAAGTCGCAAGAGAAGCCGGTCTGCAACGAACGAGCATTTATCGAGCCTTCGGGAACGAACGGCTTCCAAACTTTTCGACTGTTCTTGGTGTGCTCACGGCCATGGGATTGGAGATCAGGGTAGTCCCCCGGCGACGTCGCAAGCAATCGCCTACCTTTTGATGCCATCAGCGTCGTTGTCGTTAAAGAGACCCATGTTGTGGTCTCGGCGCTCGCGCGTGGACAAAGGGCTTCCGAAAAAGCACGGGTAAAGGTTTGGTCCTTCAAAATACCACCCGCGGCACCCGAACTGATCAACTGGCCGTCGAGCGGGCGGCGAGTGCCAACAGCAAGCAATGACTAGCGACCACTCGTAGCGACTGGCTGCTGCGTCAACCTATCCGTAGATTTTCCGCCGAGTCTTTTCCGCGATTGTTCACAACGTCGAAGCTGACCTTAGCTCCCTCTGCGAGCGAGGTGTAACCAGCCTTCTCAACTGCGGAGATATGAACAAAAACATCCTTGCTGCCAGAATCCGGTTGAATGAACCCGTATCCCTTCGTCGGGTTGAACCATTTGACGGTGCCTATAGCCACTTAACTTCTCCATTTTTCAAAAACCAAAACTAGTGCTCGAAGTTTGACTAAAGAAAGGCTGGTCGCGAGACGCGCCCGCGCCTTGGACCACCCGACACCCGACGCGCCTTCGATGCCCCTCACCTCCACCACTTCCGCCTGCCTTTAAGCTCGCGGCGAAACGTCTTCCAATCGGTGTCGTGTTCTGGCTGGATCGCCGCGCCAGCGTGGTCATTCGCATATTGATGCACCACGCGCCGCGTAGGCGTCGATTGACGTGAGCAGAGTCTTGCCTCCAACCCAGTGCGTGCTCGAATTAACCACTAATTCCGATCAATTCTAATTGGAGAACAACACTGCTTGTTAGCGTGGGCCCCACCGGCTCAACGTGTGAGTATGGCCGTTTTTCGGGCTTCGGCGGGACCGGAAAACTGACTTCGTAAAGGGCGAATCGCAATCGCAGCGATCGCTTCGATTCGAAAGTTACCTCCTCATCTTGGAGCATCTCGCCATGATCGAACGTCGTGCAATGGAGCGCATAACGATTAACCGGGCGGCGCAGCTGTCATTTGGTGGAATTCGTGGGACACATCCATGTATGGTGCGCGATATCAACGCCCTTGGGGCCTGCATCTCCACACCCTACTACGTGTTTGCGAATGAATTTGTACTGTCGTTCAACGGCCATTCCGCAATCTTTATCTGCCGCGTCGTGTGGAGAAAAGGAACTCTTTGCGGCGTCTCGTTCCTTCTGCGCCATCGCTCGCCGAAATCGGCGGACTATTTCAGCGACCCCCAAACGTGGCAGTTGAGTAACGAGCGACTAACGATTGCGCGCTGACGCTCCTCAGTCGGAATAACGACGAGGTCGTTGGACATTGGTATCCTTTAACTGAAGGCGCGCGGTAGATCTGCGGTCGGGCGGGTTTGCGTACAGCCGGGCGGCCCTATCATTGGTCATAGTGCGCGCCTTTCCGGCGCCAAATGTGCGCTAGTTCACAAAGCGTCTGTCGGGAATTGGACTAGAATTCCTCATAGGCGCCGGCCTTGGCTTGGCAGCACGAACATTCACATTCTTTGATGCGAGTGCGCCCGCCGTTACTGTTTACTTTGAGGCGTTTTTTTCAGTGGCTTTTGTGTTGGGGGTATTCATGCAGAATTCTCGCGGGACCCTTCTCGCCCAACGATTCAACGAACTCTCTTCCGAACTCTCAAAATTGGAAAACCTTCGACTTCAGGTCGAAGAAGTCGAGCGACGCATCCGCAGTGCTCCCGCATTCCGGCCGGCTCAGCGCAATTTCGTCATCGCGCGTACCGCGCCTCTGCTCCGACGAGAGCGAGCGCCTTGACCCGATAGATAGCGGGGGCTGTGCCGCCTCCGCAGCCACCGCAGACCCGGCAGGCGAAAACGGCAGGCGTGTGATTTGGGACCGGCTCCGCGTCGAGGCACTACGCTCGGGAGCCGCCCGCAGGCAGCTTAGGCGGACGGCCCAGCTTCGGTCGCGATGTTCTTGGCTTATGCGGAAGTGCAACCACGACCAACCGTACTCTCAAAGCTGCGAAAAGTGCCAATACCCGGCTCAAGTGAGGATCCACCTTGCCTCCGAACGTCTTGTAAATCGTTCTCCGCTGGATGCCCGACGCTCGCGCCAGCGCTGAGACATTCTGACCCAACACGACTTCTTTCAACGCAAGAATGGCCTCCTCGGCATGGTTGCCAACGAAGGCCTTGGTCAGCCGATTGGTGAGCGGTTCGGCACTGTCAGGCTGCAGCGCTAAATCCATACCACCGCCTGCAGGCGCGATCGCGGCCTGAACATTCAGCGCGTCATAGAGCTTCAAAATCCGGCTGATTTGAGGGTCGATTCGGCCGCCGAACGTGCTGTACAACCTGTCCCGTCTCAGACCGGCGTCCCGTGCAAGCATCCGAACATTCTGCGCCTGCATGACCTGGCTCAGCCCTGTCGTCGCCGCCTCTAAGTCGTTTTCCGCAAACTTATCAGTCAGATACGCGGCGATCGCGTCGGGGTTGTCGCGAAATAAGCTGACCAGGAGAGCTTTATTATCGGGCACCATTTGCCTTCGTTTATCGCTCAGTGTGTCGTCCAAGATACAGCATTCCTGTCGGTTCTAGGTAGGATGCCCGTCAACGAACCGCACGCCGATTAAATTGGGGACCTTAGAAATGAAAAAGACTTTGCTTGCTCTGACTGCATTAGCCGCGATGACCGGTTCGGCCTCGGCCGCTGACCTTGCTGCCCGTCCCTACGTGAAGGCCCCGATGCCGGCGCCCGTCGCCAACTGGACCGGCTTCTACATCTTCGGCGGCGGCGGTGGCGGCCTCTCGAATGCCGACCAGCACATTAATGACACCGCCACGGGCACCCCGCTGACGATCGATCAGCGTCAAGGCGGTTCCGGCTGGTTCGGCACGGTCGGCGCGGGCTACGATTGGCAGTTCAACGGCACTTGGGTCGCCGGTGTGTTCGCTGACGGTCAGTTCGGCAGCATCCGTTCCACCATTCAGGACCCGATTTTCGACATCACCGGTAACCAGAAGCTGGAAACCTCCTGGGCCGCAGGTGTCCGTCTCGGTTGGCTCGCGGCCCCGAACGTCCTCACCTACGTCAACGGCGGTTACTCGGGTGCTCACTTCGGCCGCACAAACTTTATGGACCTCGCCGGTGTTGATGCTGGCGTCCATCTCAATGGCTACAACCGCAACGGCTGGTTTGTCGGCGGCGGCGTCGAGAACAGCCTGAACTTCTTCGGCATCAACTCGCCCGGCTGGTTCATGAAGACCGAATACCGTTCGGCCTTCTACGAGCGCAAGACTCAGAGCGAGCTCGACAACGTCACCAACCTCCCGTTCGTGGGCGGGCACGACATCCGCGCCAACAGCTGGAACCAGACGATCTCGACCTCGCTGGTCTATCGCTTCAACTGGAGCGGCCCGGGCATCGGCAGGTACTGATCTGGTCTAACCTTTCATACGTCAAAGCCCCGGCATCGTCCGGGGCTTTTTCGTTGGTCTCCTAGGGTCTGTTGGGATTCATCTGGAGTTTATCGCGGCCGCGGCCAGATAGATCATTGAAGTGAAGCTCTGGTCGGTCTTGTCGGCGCGCATTGCGATC
>NZ_JADPKY010000180.1 GCF_023074185.1 Bradyrhizobium sp. 132
TTGACCTCGATCAGGCTCATGCGGCGATCTCTCCGTGAACACCGCCGAGATAGGCTTCCTGCACGGCGGCGTTGGACTTGATTTCCTCGGGCGTGCCGTCGAGCAGCACCTTGCCTTCCTGGAGCACTGTCACGCGCTCGACCAGTTCGAACAGCGAATCCATGTCGTGGTCGATGATGATCATGGTGCGCCCGCGCGCGATCGATTTGAGCAGCTTGACGGTCTCGACCCGCTCGCGCGGGCTCATGCCGGCAAGCGGCTCGTCGAGCAGCAGCAGGCGCGGCGACGTCGCGAGCGCGAGCCCGATCTCCAGCCTGCGCTTCTCGCCATAGGCGAGCTCCGATACGGGCGTATCAGCACGGCGGGTCAGGTTGACGAGGGCAAGCGTGTGCTCCACCTGTTCCGTCAGGCCCTTGACGCCGGAGAGCTTGCGGAACAGGTCGAGCCGGAATTTTCCGCGCAGCTCGGCGAGCG
This sequence comes from Bradyrhizobium sp. 132, assembly GCF_023074185.1. Classification (GTDB taxonomy): domain Bacteria; phylum Pseudomonadota; class Alphaproteobacteria; order Rhizobiales; family Xanthobacteraceae; genus Bradyrhizobium. The sequence goes on from NZ_JADPKY010000180.1 coordinate 475, forward strand.
CGGCGATCGTCAGGTTCTGCCGTACCGTCAATCCGGTGAAGAGCTGGTTGACCTGGTAGCTTTTGGTCAGTCCGAGCTGGCAAACCTCGGTGACCCTCAATCCCGTGATGTCGCGCCCCTCGAACACGATCTGGCCGGAGGTCGGCGCGATCTCGCAGGTCAGCATCTTGAAGAAGGTCGATTTGCCGGCGCCGTTGGG
>NZ_JADPKY010000166.1 GCF_023074185.1 Bradyrhizobium sp. 132
TGAATACCAAGGTCTTTGGACGCCTGCGCATACGACACGCCGCGCTGCTTGATCAGCCGCACGGCCTCAAGCTTGAACTCCCGCGTAAACTGCCTTCTCGCCATGACGCACCTCCTGCTCCATAAAACACCTAACTTGGTGTCTTCGGAACCGGGTGCAGCTCAATCGAGTTTTTTCGCTTTTTGATCCTTGCGCTGCTGTTGTGCCCGAAGAGGGCGTTCGCGGGTGGCGGCCGCTGCTTTAATTCACGATCAGCGTCCGATTTGGGCCTGCACTTTGAAGAAGTGCTATCAAACCTTATAATTGATAGCACCGCAGTCAATTTTCGAGAATGCTATCATGGCCGCTGTCACCATCCGCAACCTCTCCGAGGAGGCGCATCGCGCGCTTAAAGTCCGCGCCGCGCAGCACAATCGCAGCGTGGAAGCGGAAATGTGCGCCATTCTGGAGGCCGCCGGGCGTCCCGAGGGGCGGCTGCGGCTCGGCACCGCTCTTTCGGAGATGAGCCGTAAGATCGGCCTCACCAATGCCGATGTCGAGGCGCTTGAAAATGGCCGCGACGCGCGTCCCGCGGAGCCGATGCGCTTCGAATAATCCTGCTCAATACCAATGTGGTCTCCGAGGCGATGAAGCCCAACCGCATTCATCGGTTCATGACTGGCTTTCTCTTAACCGGGACAGGTTAGCCGAACAGCCGGACCAGCAGCTCATCGGCAGTATCGATGCACGTAAAGCTAGACTTTTTGAGGTCGCGGTGCATCGGACGTTCGGCCTTCCGTCCAAAGCAATCGCCTCGCGAATGGTGGCTGATCTTTGAGCCCAAATCCGGCAATCGTGATCCCGGCGGGTTTCCGAACCAGCGGTAGCACTCCAGCTCCAATGTCTCCTGATTCACGTCCAGCCAAATTACGCAGCCGCTCGGCTTGTCGAGCAGCCTCGTATTCACCGGGACCTCGCTGACCTTGGAGCCTCTGAAGGATGATTTCAGCTGGATGTGGCGGATCACATGGCCTGCTTCCAGCACAATGTCGTAGCCGCCGCGGTCCACCTCGCCCTTGAGCACCTCAATATCTTGACGGCCCTGGCGCCAGCGCGCCGCGATCAATTGCCAGATGAAGAGATGCGACAGCGCCTGCTCGCGAAGACTGGATGCCGAGGAGTGTGACGCGATCGGCTGCCGCGGCGGCTTCGTCGGGCTAATCGCCTGGATGGATGAAACTAAGTTGGTCATGGCACGCACCTGCGCTCCGCTGGCCGCACAAGTCCAGCGCGACCGCGCTCCTCGCCAGCCAGCTTCGCACAGCAGAGTTAATACTATCCTCTTTTGGGATAATCCTGTTCCAGGATCAGATTGACCGCCGCCGAATCGCAAGCCCGGCGGCCATGGAAAAATCCCTCAAATCCGCCGAATATGCCCGCCTGATCGCGCTTCTTGTCGCAACGCGACATAAGGCAGGTATCCGTCAACAGGCGCTCGCCAGGAAGCTGCGCAAGCCGCAATCTTTTGTCGCTAAATATGAGGGCGGCGAGCGGCGGTTGGATGTCGTTGAGTTCATCGCCATTGCCGAGGCACTTGGGGCCGATCCGCTGAAACTGTTTCGGCGCTTTGTGCGAGAAAAGTCCGGATAGCCGGAGCCTGCGCCGCCGGAACGCGCGTTTGACTTACGATCTGCTCAGATACCCGCTAAACGAGCACAACATTGCGCGAGAGCGGCTGGACTTCAGCAGCAAGCGGAGCGTGCACCCGCTCTTCGATGAACCTCGCGGCCCAGCTTTCTCGCCGCTTATCCCTCCTTCAGTTGTCGTCTCAGGACGCGGCGTTGCGCGGTGCGGACCGGCCTCTCGTAGCGCTCCAGTCCAGCAAGACGCTTCATCTGCTTTGGGCACGGACATTCGAGCAACGCAGCAAGCATGGCATGGCGAACCTCTCGGATTTGGGTTAGCCATACATTGGCGCGGACCAGCTCGTGCACGGTCGAGGTGCTCTGTTGCTGCAGCAAGCCTGCGGTGATCGCCCTGGCCAACGCATCGGAGCTGACATCGTCCTCCAGGCTGGGGCGCGAGAGCCCATGTTGACGCGCGTTGCGGCTCGACCGCGCCTTGCCGGTTTCCGTCCTCGGTCCCGAACTTCGCTTGGCGTTCAGGCGGTTCGCCTGGACTTTTCTTGGTGACGCCATGCGACCCTCCTGACTTCCGCTCCTTCTGAAACATTTCCTCCGACAGGCTACCAATTCAAGCCTGCAGCTCGAAAAAAAACCTGCTGTAAATTCGGTTTCGGCGTACGGGTGTTTCTGCATCAACTGCAGCCGTTCCAGAACGGCGCGCGGCCCCAAAGAGCGACCTTTGAGGTCGTCGAGCCTGACGTGACGCAGGGTGCGCTTGCATCGATGGAGCAGACTCATCGGGTTACAGGCCGCTGCTCGATCAGGTGTCTGTTCCGGCACCAGAGCTCGCCGCACCGCCACAGCGCTCCGGTTCCGCCTGAGGTGCATCGCCCCATCGTGACGCCCGACATTGCGGTCAATTGGGTCAATTGCATTGGCCGCGGCGCAATACATCGCCAAAAAGGCGGTGCTGGAGTTTTTTTTGAGGTATCGGCGCGCGTCGCTGCGGTGCAGCTTGACTGATGTAAATTCATAGGTTGTAATTGTTTTGCATATTGTTCCCGCTTTTTTTGATCAAGTATATTTTCAGGGGCGTGCAAATGAATAAAACTGCTAACGCGTATAATCAAGGAACTTTGCTGAGACAGCATTGCGATGCGCTAGTTTCACAGCTTACTGAACTTCAAAGCCTTAAACTCCGCGTGTTCAGGGCCGAAGCGACTAAGGTCCGCGTAGGATTGATTCACAGGCGAAGAACGATGTGGCGCGGGCGGGCGGCACGCCCGAAGCCTTGACTCGGTCAGCTGCTTCCATCTGCCGCGAAAATGCGTCACGTGGGTGACATGTCGTGAACGGCGGCGAGCTGTTGCGCGGAGAACTGGCCCCGAGTCGTCGGACACTGCGATCGCGCCGCTCGATTGGCAGCGTGCGCGCCCTTTCACGCTCGCGTTTGAGCCCAGAACAATGATGCCGAACAATATCGAAGACCTTCAGATGCTGCGGCTGATCAAAGCCTTTCAGAAGGTGAAAGACGAAGGTGCTCGCCGTATGATCCTCTTGTTCGTCGAAGAGCGGGTGGAGAACGACAAGGCCATAAAACTTGCGGCGGACGCCGGCAAAACAAAGCCCGCGGCAATGCCAATCGCAACATCAACAGAAAAGTAGAGAGCCGACTGTCGGACTCAGTGAAGAAGGCGGACGTACTTCATAGTCTCAAGTCTCCGTTTGACAGCCACTTTACAGGTTCCAGTGCCGGCGCAAAGCGTCGCGCTGTTGGAGCAATTCACGAAGCGCTTGAGCATTGCTTGATTGGGTCTCCTGCCACTCGATGCGATCTTCCGCAGTCCATAAGTAAGACTCGCGATCGAACCGGGCTTTTTCGGCCTTATCAAATTCTGCGTATAGTTCGATATCGCGCTCAAGCTGGTACAGCTGTTCCTTTGGAGTTCTTGGCATCAGCCGCTCCTTCGGCTTTGCCTCCAGTCCGCCTCGATTTTCGGCGTAACCGGTGCGGCGATCAACAGGCATTCGTTCGCTCATTGGTGCTGCTGCTTCGTTGCCTCGCTCCCTTCGTTCATTTGGCTTCGATTTGTGGCTTTTGGGTGAGAGCCGGGGCCGCCGCTCGCACTTAAGTGTCCTCCGGCGATGGCAGCGCGAATTTAGCCGCAAGGTGAGCAACAACATTGCTGCAGAAACGACTGGCATTCCCGCGCGATCGGAGCGTTACTGATTCGACCGGGCGCATAGGTCGCGCCGGCGTCTCGCCTCGCAGCTGCGGGGCTCGCGGCAGTGCAGCCACGAGCTGCATTCGCAACGCGACAACGGGAGATTCCGGTGGCTTTCGTCCAGGCAAATGGCGCCGATGCGCCCAATCATATCGTTAGGTTCAATCCGAATGATCGCCGTGATTTCATCGGCGGCTCGGACGCGCGGATCATCATGGGAGACGATCAGGACTCCCTCGTTCGGCTCTGTCGGGAGAAGCGCGGCGAGATTGAGCCAGAAAATCTTTCCGACAACCTCATTGTCCAGCTCGGCACTGTGACCGAGGTTCTGAACCGCGCCTGGTACCAACGATCCTCCGGGCAAACCATCAAGGATATCCAGAAGCGAGTTCGCCACCCCGTGCACAAATGGATGGGGGCAACGCTCGACGGCATGGTCGAACAGACTGGCGCGGTATTCGAGGCCAAATTCATGTTGCCCTGGGCCTTCACTGAAGAGGGCGCTGCTGACAAGCACATGGCCCAGCTGCAGCATAACATGTGGGTCACCGCTAGCCGCAGCTCGGTGCTTTCGATCATCACCGGCGGCGGCAAGTGGGTCGAGATCAAGATTCACGCCGACCCGCTCTATCAGCATCTGCTCCTCACCGCCGAGAAGAAGTTCTGGCGCTGTGTTCAAAGTGGCGAACCGCCTGTCCTGTTCAACATCGAGACGCCGCGACCAAGGCTGGAGGCCGTCAAAATCGTCGACATGGCTTCCTCCAACGTCTGGGCCGCGTTCGCTGCAGCCTATCTCAGCACCAAGGACGCCCACGGGGAGCACGAGCTTGCCAAAACTGAGTTGAAGAAGCTGGTGCCCGAGGATGCCAAAGAGGCAACCGGGCACGGGATCAAGGCCAAGCGCTCCAAGTCGGGCGCCATCAGCTTCGATGCTCTTGCCCTGGAGGCCTCCGATGCATCAGTCCAGTGAGCGGATCGGGGCAATTGCGGGCGCCCTCGCCCGTGCACAGGCCGAGCTTACCAACCCGGAAAAAACCCTGACGGCGGTGATCCGATCTCCCTTCCCGCGGGAGGACGACCGGATCTTCCGCTATGCCTCCTTGGCCTCCGGCCTGGACATCGTCCGCAAAACGCTGAGCCAGCAGGAGATCGCAACCGTTCAGACCACACGGATTGACCCCGCTAGCGGCCAGGTGCATCTCACGACGCTACTGGCCCACGCCTCCGGCGAATGGATTTCCTCCGATTGGCCGGTCTGCGCCGCAAAGGAGGTCGAGGCCCCGCATCGGATGGGCGCCTCGTTGACCTATGCCCGCCGTTACGCCCTGTTCGCGCTCGTTGGCATTGCCGGTGAGGACGACCTCGATGCCCCCGATGCGATCGCCGGACCTCCCGCTGCCGCCGAGCCGCAAACCGCTCCCGGCTCCAAGGGAAAGCATGTTAAAGCCGTCTTGAATCGACCGGCGATGCTGAAGCCTCAGCAATCCGCTGAGCTACGGGAGCGGCTGTTAGCCGAGCTGGCGGCCGTCTTGGGTAGCGACAACCTACTGGCTTGGGCCAAGGCCAGCCTACCCCTGAAGAACACCCTGTTGGAAACGGACGCCCGGGCGCTTGAGGCGGCCTATCAGATGAGGTTCGAGGAGGTGGGCTGGCCTGAGACCGACGCCGATACGCCACCACACGAGACTGCACGCACCCTGGGACAGGGGCCGGCGCAAGTGCCTACCCTCCCCCAAGCCGCTATCCCAAACCCAAGCCTCGGCGGGTCATCGGATCAGCGCGAGGCCGGCCTCGCCTTCCCCAAGGAGCCTCCGCGCAAGCGAAGCAAGGCCCACCTTGCTTTTGTCCGCGCACAGCCTTGCCTGGTCTGCAAGCAGGCTCCGTCCGATGCCCATCACCTCAAGTTCGCGCAACCGCGGACACTCGGGCGCAAGGTCAGCGACGAATTCACCGTCCCGTTATGCCGCTCGCACCACCAGGCTCTCCACCGGCACGGCAACGAAAAGGCGTGGTGGGTGGATATGCAGATATCGCCCTTGCCTGTCGCCAGCGAATTATGGGCCGCGAGTCCGGTTCACGACCCCACCAAGCCAAGCATGGCCACTTATGATGCTTCATCACAGGCCCGGCCGGAGGCCTCGCGTCAATGAATGGCCCCTTCAGCAACGCCCCAGCGAGAGCCGAATCCGCTGTTCCGGTCGAATTCCAGGCCTTGTGTCCTGCACCCCAACTCCTGCCCGGAGAAAGCATCGACCACTATCGCGCGCTGCAGGCGATCATCTTCCAAGACATAGCCCCACAATCCGCGATCGAGTGGCTGCTTGCCATTGATGTTGCGGAGCTATCCTGGGAAATCCAGCGCTACCGCATTTTGCGGCACAAGCTGCTGGAGTCCTATCGGCAAAAAGCAATAGAGATGACGCTTCGTCGGATCGATGTCGCCGGCATCGCGCCAATCTTCAAAGACGACGCCGAGCGCTACACCATTCAGAACGCGCTGGACTGGCGGCTCGATCCTATTGCAGCGGACGAAATCGAAGCGCGTCTCGCATCATATGGCTTCGATCAGCACGCCATTAGCCTGGAAGTTTACGTGCAGGCGCGTGAGATCTTCACGCTATTCGAGACGTTAATGAACGCGGCACAGCTAAGACGGCTGTTCTTGCTCAAGGAGATCAACAGCCGCCGCCGAATGCAGGACCCGCCCAACTTCGTCCCAGGCCAACCGAGGACCCGACCGAGAGCGGAGAAAGTGTCATTGCTGCATAACCAAACCGGCGCGGCCTCGGGATGATGAAGCCGGAGACTATTGAACCTGCCATTCAAGCCTGCTTTTGCGAGATTTACATCAAGCTTAAGGACGCAGAAAAAATTGCCAGGGCAGCCCGTGCTTGTGCGGACGCCGGCAGCATCGCGGAGGCAATTCAAATCTCAATGGACATCGAGCAGCTCGTCTATGAGGTCGGGCGACTCCATGACGCCGCCTGTCTGCTAGGGTCTGTTGGGATTCAGGATTCTCATCGGGGCTTGGTTGTGATTCAAGCTTGGGATGGACCGATTCGTTTTGACTGACGCCCAATGGGCGAAGATG
>NZ_JADPKY010000044.1 GCF_023074185.1 Bradyrhizobium sp. 132
TTCCACGATCGCCAGCCAGCCGCCGATGATCGCCGACGAGCTGCGCCGCCAGGCCGACGTCTTCACCGACCTCGTCGAGCTGCAGGCCAAGCTCGGCCGCGACCCGTCAGAGCGCCCCGCCCCGCGTGACCGTGAAGCGCGTGGACACATGCCAAAATTCTCGCAAGAGCCGAAAGGGAACGACCCTGCCGGCTAGACAGTTAAGGACCGCCCGCATCGGCGAATCTGGGCGGACGGACTTCAATAGAAGAGCATCACCGACATCCACGCCGCCAGCGACGCGCAGAGACCAATTCCAAGATAAGGCAATGCAAGGCGCATCGGGTTTCTCCTCCGAGACGCGAAATATGCCTTAGCTTCACATGTCGGCCGCCCAATGACTACGAATCTCCGGTTGTGCCGCCGCCGCTGCCGGGCGGCGACTTGCTGGTGCACTCGGAAGCAGGCGTATGCTCGACCCGGGCACCGGTTTGCTGCTGGTGAACCTGCTCCTCGGCGTACAAGAGCACCTTGCGCCGCGTATTCTGATCGGTCAGCTTCTGAAAAGCCCTGATCAACCGCAGCATTTGAAGATCTTCGGTGCCGTTCGCCATGGCAAAATCTCGCTAAAAAAGGTGGCATCTCCAATGGGAAAGTTATGCAACGGTTCACCCGGCGGAGGAACGTGGAACTTCGTCGAAGGTTAAGGTCTGCTGGCCATAGCCGCCGATGGCTGGCGGAGCGGCTCCGATCCACCTCTCCAAGACACCCCGGCCGGGGCCGTCTCTCCGGCAAGAGCTGTTCTCATGACATGCGTCACCAACGCGACGACCCCGGCTTGGTCTGCGAGAACAATTCCGCGCCTGCCCCTGTGGCGACGCCGGTGCGCGTCAAGGGCGGAATGCCGCGTATGCCCAATGGCGTTAAGGTCGAGATCGACAAGGTCCGCTGGCGGGTCCGGGTGTGAATTCGTGCCGGCGATCGCCTTGAGCGCAACGTAAGGGCAGCCAAATCATGACCGAAAAGAAAAGCGCGAAGAAGTGTAAGGCGTCCGCAAGGGAGAGCGCGTCAATCCTCCGTCCGCAAGCAACGGCGTTCGATACGGTTGCTATCTATCGCCCTTCCCTCAAGTTGCGTTCCTGCAATGCAAAATCCCAATTCGGTTTTGGTCTTGTTAGGGTTAGGGATCGCCTTGCTCGGTGTTTGGCTTTTTCTTGGGGCTGCTGAGCGTGTGGTGATCATAGGCGCCTCGCTACCGCTTTCCATCTGGTCGATCGGATTAGCAATGGGCCCCGCGCGTCGGGGTCCGCACCTAACCGCAGCGCGGCGCCTTATGGCCGCCGGCATCGCCCGACAGCCGGATCATATGTTGCACACAGCTTCTTAACCGGCCAGTTCAAAATGCGGGCTTGGAAAAGGGTCGTAGGATCTGCGCGATGTCGTACTGGTGGAGGGCCTGCCGACGGCTAGTCCCGGCGGCGCCCTGAGCCGGAGCCGCTAGGCAGACCTAGGTCGAGTGTTGAGACGCACCAAGGCGCCTCTGGCGACCGCCGTCAGCTCGCCCAAGGTGCTCTGACCAGCCGCGGCCGCTTGGATCAACTGTTCCGCGATGTACTTACGGCTCTCGTGATCGCCGCCACGCGGAAGTTCTCGGCACACCTCCTCAAAATGAGGTCCATGTTCGCACGCAACCGAGAGCTTATTTCGCCCATCACCTTGTTTTCCTCAAAGAAAAAAAGCACGCCAAAATGCCGCATCCACGGATGAGCACAACATGAAAGTTCCTGGAGGGTTAAAGCCGGCGGACGTGTGCGCCGACGGACAGAGGCTGCGGGTAGCGAGAGGGCCGGCGGGACGTCTCTCGGCGAAAGCTCGGGGGCTCCGTGAAAGTTGGCCGGCGAAACCGCTCCGAGACCCGAAAAGCCCTGCGGCTGATCCTGCCGTCGCAGACTAATACCTAATACCTATTTTGCCGGGTATTTGGATTTCCCTCGGCGGTAGAGATCAACAATCCGCATCCTTCAGCTTCCGATTGAGTATCGCTGGGCGGCTAAGTTTGGACAGCCGGTCGCGATTGTATGGCCGCCTTTGCAGCAAGCACATTCGACGTCCGCCATGCGCGAAGACCACTCTAGCGGCTGTTATAAGAAGCTCTGAAGCCGCCTCATGCCTCCCGCCTTTAGCCGCGCCGGAATTCAGGCGCCGAATTCCGCTGAAGTGGAGGCCTCGAACTTTCCGAGCCTCACCAGCGGCGCAAAGAATCGGCTGTCACTCCGACCTTACACGAAACGGCTGGCCAATTTTTTCTCGGATTAACACTGATTGGAATGGCCATATCGATCGGCTCAGTCGTCTACATCGTCATGCTGCGAAATCTGTTAAAGCTGGAAGCTCTCTGAGGATGTGGGGTATTCGCGTCGGTCGACGGCCGATTATCTCATCAGGGGAAATGTCAAGGTCGTCGTCGTGCCGCTTTCGTTACTTTCCTGGTTGATAGCGCCTCCTATCTGCCTGGCAAGCGAGGCGATCAACTTGAGCCCAGACCCATTCTGGTGGGCGCCTTGGATCCCATGTCCGTCATCTGAGACCGTCAAGCGGGCCTCGCCGTACCCGACCCCTCCAACCAATCGGACCCTGATGGTGCCGCGGCTGGTGCCAAACGCATGCTTGATGCTGTTCATCGCAGTCTCGTTCAAGATAAGCCCGACCGGCAACGCCCGATCAATGCTCAATTCGAGTTCGTCGCATTCAACGTCGAGTTCAACCTGATCAACCTGCTGGCGGATCGCGCTGCAAAGAGCCCGAATGTATTGGCCAAGCCTGACAACCTGACCTTCCTGTCGAGGGGCGAGCTGATCGTGCGCGAGAGAAATTGCGGTGATGCGATTTGCAACTTGGTCGAGGGCCCGGCGGGCCTCGGGGTCATTGTAACGGCGCTTCTGGATAGATATCGAGGATAGAACGAGCTGGAAATTGTTCTTCACACGATGCTGCATCTCGTTAAGCAAGACCTCGCGATTTTGCGCTTCAGCGAGAGCCTCTATCAGCCTAGCCTCTTGATCCGGCCGAGCCGTATAACGCAAAACAATAGCTATCAATGCAGCCGCCGCCGTTAGAAACTCAGTTGTATCCTCGCTGAAGTCGCGCGGCGTCGTGCTGTCTACTTCCAACACCCCCCATGCCGCGCGCCATCAATCAGAATCGGCACGTTGCTCAAGGAGACGATGCCGTGTTCCTTTAGGAAATCGGAGCGGAGGTAGTCATTGTCCTCACCAAATTCCTTGATGCTGACCGGCTCTGCTGTTTGGTAGGCTCGCCCTGGCGCAGAACGCAGGCCGATCGAGAACGTAGCTGCGCCGACCGCACCGTCCTTCCATCCGACACCGGCGAGAAGGAGGAGATCGGACGTCTCAGGACGGTATCGAAGGATCTTGACGTGATGAATCTCGACCGCGCGGGCGATCTGGACAACGATTTGGCCTAAAAATCGGTCAAAGTCGCCGGTCTCACCCGAAAGTCGTCCAATGTCGACCAGAATACGAATGTGACGCCGGAGCTTCTCCAGTACCCACTCCCCGCCTTGTTCACCGGACGCGCCCTTCATGATCCCTCAACGCTTATATCGAGGAAGGGTGCCGAAGACACGATCGCGAGCAGCGAAGTTCGAACGGCACAGGTCAAGTTCATCTTGTTGGAACTGACGTACCTACTGTCCGTTTCGCAGTGCCCCGGCGCGCATTGCACACCGACGACCAGCGCGGACTGATCGGGAAGCTCCGCAAGCTGAATAGGCCGCATCTTAACTTGTGACATGGCCGATTCGGTGAAAAGCTGGCCTATGCTTGAGTCCGTGCACGATCGCGCCCAACTTGCCATCGACGAAGCCTGCCAGCTGAGAGATCAGCGGTAAGAGCTTGTGCAAACGGCCGAGGTCGTGCGGAGTGCTTGCCGACTAGCCATTCTCGAAAGCGCTAGCATGCGCGCAGAACTCAGAGCTTATCGGAACGACAACGAGTAAGGCCGGCTTTATCGGCGGCCTCCATTTTATTCCAGCGCTGGATTGAGCCCGGCTCGCGGGACGCTATTGCGCTCCCGTTTGCGGCTGTGGACCTACTGAACCAACGTCAGAAGCCGCCCAGCATTCAATGTCACCGCTGCGGCGCGAATCTTAGGCTCTTCCACAGACTTTTCGAGGCTCGGCAGGGGCGGCACGGCTTACGTCCACAAGGCACGTGCGCTGCCCGACGCACTACCTGAGGTGGCCGTAATCCTTCTCGCAAAACCTATTTGGCGTACCAGATGATAGGGCCCTACCCAGAAGTTGGAAAGCTTCTTCCGGGGAGTTTCGGACCATTGAGATCGGACCTGCCGCGACAGCGAAGATGGATGTGACGAAGGCGCAACGGGACTCAGGACTAACCTGGCTTGTCCGGTTATCTGGGTTGGCCGGCCAACCCAGGACCTGTGAAGGAGGAGTTCGGATGGCAGCATCCCTTGAGATCGCAATCCTTCTCTATCAGGGGGTGACGGCGCTCGATGCGGTCGGCCCCTGGGAAGTGCTGTCGCGCCTCCCCGGTGCGAAGGTGCGGTTCGTCGGCAAGGAAGTCGGACCTGTCGTCGCGGAAGGCGGCAGGCTTCTGCTCGGAGCCACCCACTCGATCGCGGAGACAACCGCTCCAGACGTGGTGGTTGTTCCCGGAGGCTCGACAACGCCGGGCCAGATGGTCGACGACGAGGTCCTCGAGTGGCTGCGTAAGGTGCACCGGAGGGCCAGGTGGACCGCCTCGGTCTGCACCGGGGCATTGATCCTTGGCGCGGCGGGAATCCTGAAAGGGCAGCCCGCGACCACGCATTGGTACAAGATGGGCGTGCTCCGGACCATGGGTGCGAAGCCCAGGCCCGACGAGCGCGTCGTGCGCTCCGGGAAGGTCGTTACGGCGGCCGGCGTGTCGGCCGGCATCGACCTGGCGCTATGGCTGGCCGGCGAGATCGCCGGGGCCGAACAGGCTGAGGCTATTCAACTGGTTATCGAATACGATCCGCGTCCGCCCTTCGATGCCGGTCACATGAGCAAGGCCTCCAAAGAGGTACAGCGCCTGGCCAAAAAAATGATGGACGACAGCATCCCCGCCGACCAGCGCCGGCTCGTTCCCACGATCGCTTGGAATCGGTTCATCGACCTCATCCGCACAGGGCGATAGTGCCCCGACCGGAGGTGCCGGCGGGAAGTGCCTTACCGACGTTCGTCCCTGCGTAGGTGCGTCTCGGGCCGACGATTGGCGAATTGACTGCTCCCAGCCCATCGGTGAAATCTGCACCAGCATTTCTCCTGATTTTTGCTTGGTGCGATCGCAAGAAAAAGTGAACGCTTCGTCCTTTCCTCCGTTGAGGCGGGTGGCCTACCCGTCGTGAACTGCGGATGCCGTTTTGATAAAGAATGCGATAGGATGCACCTGAGCAACTCTCCCGGCCCCGCAGAAAGATCGACCATTCTTCTGGTGGAGGACGAAGATCTTCTCCGCGAGATGCTGGAGGAGACCTTAGTCGAGGCAGGTTATGGCGTCCTAAGCGCCGCATCCGCCGAGGCGGCGGCCGATCTGCTAGTCGGAGCGCCTCTGCCGCGGGCACTCGTCACCGACGTCAACTTGGGTCGCGCTGGGATCGATGGGTGGGCGCTCGCCCGCCTCGCACGGGAACACGATCCAAGCTGCGCGATCCTCTACGTCTCTGGCGGCAGCGCTCATCGCTGGGCCTCCAACGGCGTGCCGCGCAGCATCATCCTGCCCAAGCCCTTCGCGCCGGCGCAGTTGGTCGAGGCTCTGTCGGATCTCCTGATCCGGAACTCCTGATCCCTGCCCGCCCGAAAAAGGGTTCCGCTCAAGTTGACGCTAGGCTTGTCAAAAGAATGATAATCGCCTGAAGCGAAGGAGAATCGGGTGTCAGTCGAATTCCGCAACAACGTGCAGGTCCGCGGCCGAGGCGAGCGGGCCATGATGTTCGCTCATGGATTCGGATGCGACCAGAACATGTGGCGCTTCGTGGCGCCGGCCTTCGAGTCGGATTTCAGCACGGTGCTGTTCGACCACGTCGGAGCGGGACGCTCAGACCTCACCGCTTATGATCGCCAGAGGTATTCCAAATTGTCCGGCTATGCCGACGACGTCGTCGAGATTGGGCAAGCGCTGGGGCTGAAGGGCGCGGTCTTCGTAGGGCACTCCGTCAGCGCAATGATCGGGGTCTTGGCCGCGGTCAAGGACCCCACGCTGTTCGAAAGCCTCATCCTTGTGGGGCCTTCGGCGCGCTACATCGACGATGGCGACTATTTCGGCGGCTTCAGCGCCCAGCAGATCGAGGAGCTTCTTTCTTTTCTGGAGGAGAACCACATGGGCTGGTCGGCGCAGATGGCGCCCGCCATCATGGGCAACCCCGACCGTCCCGAACTCGGCGAGGAGCTGACCAACAGCTTCTGCCGTACGGATCCCGCGATCGCCAAGGAGTTCGCCCGGGTCACGTTCCTGTCCGACAATCGCGCCGACCTGGCCAAGGTCAACGCTCGCACGCTGATCCTCCAGTGCAGCGAAGACATCATCGCCGGGCAACAGGTGGGTGCGTACGTCCAGCGCAACATCCCGAACAGCAAAATGGTGGTTCTGAAGGCAACCGGCCATTGTCCCAACCTGAGCGCGCCCGACGAA
>NZ_JADPKY010000040.1 GCF_023074185.1 Bradyrhizobium sp. 132
TGGCTTCGACCAACGCGCCATCACCACCGAAGTCTACGTGCAGGCGCGCGAGGTCCTGGTCTTGTTCGAGGGGCTGCTCAATGCCGCACAAACCAAACGGATGTTGCTGCTGCGCGAGATCAGGAATCGGAGCTGGACGGGCGCAACAAGATCAAGGCTTGCAAACGGCGCGCAAGCACCTCGATGAGATCAGGATAACCGAGAGCACGGACCGCAGCTGTCCTCATGGTACTATTTGGTCCTGCCATTCGATCCGCTTAGCAGAAAGATGTGGCTTGCCTCGCAGGAGCGCGCGTCCGGAGTCCGACGCGCAGATCGGCAAGCTCGCGTATCTCCGACAGGTTGGAGCAAGAGCCCCAGCACGGAAAGCCGCAGTAGATCTCAGGCAGAAGACCTTGATCCCCGAACAACTCGACCAACTTCAATCGATCGGACGGCCAAGATCTCTTCCAGAAAGCGCTGAATGCCACTTGCGATCAGCTGAATGTCAAAGCCGGCGCCTTTTATCAAAGGGTCCGCAGATAGCTGATGATGGCTCGACGTTCTGTCGCGCTGGCAGCACCCACGAAATCCATCATAGTCCCCGGGCAGAAATTGCTTGGGGTACGGAGGAACTCGTCGAGGCGCTCTTCGGTCCATATGCCGCCGATCCGGCGCAAGCTGGACGAATAATCCGGATAGCTCTCGACCGATGCGACTCGACGACCCACGATGCCGAGCAGGTCCGGTCCGATCCGATTTCCACTGATCAACTTCGATTGATGGCAGCTACTGCACTTTTCGGCAAAAAGGGCTTCGCCCGTTGAACTTTCTCTCGGACGCAGCGAGATCAATAATTGATCATCCGTCCATAGCAACAGGCTGCCATCATGCCCCTCGATGATATCGCGAATGCCAATTCCGATCGGGACAGCCTCGAGGTATTTGACTTGACCGTCCCGAACGCGCGCACGAAACAGCGTCGCCGCCTTGAGTGTGGCGATCAGGAGATCACCTTGCCACTGCGAAAACGCTCCGCGCTCCACCCCGACTAGATTCGAAACTGCGATCGAGGGCACCCAAGCGAACACTGGAGCTTCATAGCCCTTCTGCTCCGCTTCAGGCTTGTTCAGCGGCCACGAGAACGAACCATAGTCTGTTCCATAGGTCGCGTATGGCCAGCCGTAGTTTGCGCCCCGGACCAACCGATTGAGTTCGTCGCCGCCCTGCGGGCCATGCTCGGTCGACCATATTGTCCCAAACGGGTCAACGTAGAGGCCTTGCGGATTCCTGTGACCGGCCGTGAAGATTGCAGCGGAGCCATCACGGATGTTGATCGCAATTGTTTTACCGTACGACACGGACGGATCCTGCGGATAAGCATGAACTGAAGCAAGCCCGTCGAAGCCAAAATCACCGACAGTCAACAGCAGCGTATCTGTGCCCAAGAGGGCCATCCGCCCGCCTCCAAAATAACCGACAAACGGAATGCCGCGGCGGCGGTGCTCCCCGCGGACCGGAAGACAGGGCGTGGTTTCATACAGAGTTTTCCATTCGGAGGAAGCTTCGCCGCGAAGGATTGCGGCGCGGTCAGACTCCAGCACGGAGACTCGTTCGGTCCAGCATTCCTCAGTGGCATGCCAGTAAGGATGCGAGACGAAGATGCGCGCAACGGCTCCGACCTCCTGAACTAGCAAGCCATACGCTCTGAACCACTCGGCATTGAGAATCTCGTGTCCGGCCTGCCTCCTTTGGCCCTCCTGCGGCGCATTCGCGTGAAAGTAATGCGCCCACGGACGCCCAGCAGCCGCGGAAAACGCCTCACCGTTGATGGGCACCCGGTACGGCAGTGTAGAGACGGTCACATGGTCCACGGCTTCCCAGGAGAAGACATGGAGATGACCATCTCCGCTCACCACAAGATAACGATCGCCGATCCGGGCCAGCGCACCGCCGCGCACCGCAGATTTTGGAAATGCGTTCGAATAAGTGTGAACCTCTAGGTTGTATAACTCAGTCTTGATCGAGCTGTTGGTGTGCAGCGCGGTCTCGGGGGTAGCGCGCAATGCGAACGAACCCGCGGCGGCGGCGGCGAGCAGCCCGCCAAGCCCCAAAGCTTGGTGCAGCGCCGCAGTGCCTACGAAGTACGGGGCGGGGACGAGTACCAAGGCAGACGTGAAAATGCCGAGCGTGATGGCGCGGGAATAATCGGCTTTGGCTAGGACAAACCCCAGGAAGACCACACCATAAATCGCCGTTGTGGCCGCGATGGTCCTGCCCAATCGCAACCTTGGGGATGAGGGCGGGATCAAAAGAGTATATGCGGCGCTTAGGACGAAAGACGCTATAAGACAGCCAAATGGAAGCGACTGGGCGGCGGGAAGCCGCCAAAATGACGGCCCAAAACTCAATATTGGAAATAGGAAAAGCAACGCGACAGAGGTCGCATACCACAAGACCAGATAACGCCATGGCGGACTTTGGCGCCGGCCAGAATTCGCTCTAGCTCCCGTTTGATCGAGAAGCTTGAAGCGCCTCAGCACACCTTTGCGCGACGACGGAACAATCCTCGTCTTTCGAAACTCCTCAGTTTCTATACCAACATGCGCCCGGGACTCCATTTTTTGGGCCTCACGTTTTTAGTTCGACCAGATTAAATTCTCGATATTTGATTTACAACTGGATTAATACAAGAGAGGTTATTGTGCACCACGCCTTGTGCAGAGCGATGCTGGCGCCCACGCGCTCACGTCCCTTCCTGCCCAACCGCCGCCCACAGCCCGTTACGGCCCGGACTCTGCACGCGAACCCACCGATAGGGCGTCCGCGACCACGGCCTGATCTGTGGCGTGAGATTGTCGAGGACGAGATCGCCGCTTCTGGTCCGCACGAGGAGCACCAGATGATGTTCGCCGGAACTGACAACGACTTCGCTCAATAGCAGGACACGCGCAGGCCAACCGCGCCGAAGCAGCTCGTGGCGCTTGCTCACCGCATAATCGTTGCAATCGCCACGTGCGGGGTTAATGATCCACGCCTCGCCCGCAAGACCAAGCTCGTTGTGGGCGGGCTCTATCGCCAGATTGACCGCGCGATTGATCTCCCGCAGCTCCGCCCATCGCTTCTCAGTCAACCCGATCGGCCCGCCGCGGAAGAAGCGTCGCGGGCTGCATTCGGCCTCATAGCGCAGGCAAAACACCGTGTAAGTGATAGGCGGAAGCGTCGGGCGTCCCAGCTCGATGTGCGCAGGGTCCGCTTGGGGCACGGCCAGAAATGCCGCACCCGCCCATTGAACGCCCCCGATGATCATCACGACGGCTGCTGCGATGATCGAGCCTGAGGTTCGTTGCATCTGGCGATCCTCCTGCGAATGCAAATCGACGCGGGCCGAAGCACGAAGCCGCCGAACACGCAGGTCGCAACTCCATTATTTAAATTATATATTGTAATTTAATTTTCAAGATTAAATATATTAATTATCACATTTAAATCCAGGCGGGCTCGATCGGCGCCGCTGACGCCTGCAAACCAAGAGCGAGACTGATCGAGAAACCCCGGTCAGACAGGCTCTTTCATCCAGGCCGCGCGGAGCGCAAATCACAGGCAACAAGCGCGGCCGTCCCAGAGCGAGACCGACGGATTTTGCGGACGCATATTATTTTATTGATTTAATTTATCGCCACGCTCAAATCGCAAACGGCCTCGCAGGCAGGACCGATTTTATGCCAATTGAGTTGCTCGTCATTGTGGGAGCTGAGGCTGCGATACTCGGCTTCGTCGCGATGGCCCTGCGCGCCAAGCGGATGGACGTGCTGAGCGGGCGATCGCTTGAACAACCCGTGATCTCAGCGCGGCGCGACAGGCACCCGCCGCGGCCGATCGGTTGGCGGGCGCGCGATCTACTGCGGGGGTGGTCGCAGCGACGCTGACGCCCAGGTGTAGGGCGCCAGCCCGCGTGCGTTTCGTCAAGCGCTGCCCACGGCTTGCACCGAGACTCAGCGCTCCTTGAATGCACGCTCCGCCTGATCGTGCAACGGCTTGAGCAGATAGGACAGCGCGGTCCGACCAGCCGTCTTGATGAAGACCTCGACCGGCATTCCTGGCAGCAGCTTGGCGGAGCCGAGCTTCGCCAGCTCCTCGGGCTTCAGCAGGATGCGACCCGTGTAGTAACTTGTGCCGGCGCGCTGATCCTGGGTGATGTCTAAATCGGGAGAATGAGAATGACCCTGGCTTCGGCTCCGCGCAAAGCGTTTTGAAGATTCGCGTCAAGCCTGTGCGCCGCGGCGACCGAGTCGGCGGCCCGGTTCGTTCGGTCATAACCAATATTTCAAATGGTTCGGGTTCCCGCGCCTGCCGCAGGGCCGCCATCCCCCATGGTCTGGATTTGCTTGCGAATCTAAGGCCTAGCCGCATCCGCGCCGCCGGCCAGCAGATGTTGGCAGCGCTGCTGGACTGCCCGGTCCCCGCGGATGCAAAGCGTCTCACGGGCCTGGACCACTATGAGCGCGCGCCGCTCTGGTCGGCAAAAGCGGGCGCTTCGCTTACCCCTCGCGCGGGGCTGATGCGTGAGCAAATTGGCTTCGTTCTGCGACATGATCGTGGATCTCGTGCGGGCCAAGCTTAGAGCTGGTGCGCGCATCGCCAGCGAAAATTTCCCGGAAGTGATGTCAGCCCTGAGAGCGGCGACGCTGCAATAGATGCCGCGCCTGATCTTCTTATCGGTGAGGTGCGCGAAGAAGCGCTCGAACTGGTTGAGCCATGACGAACTGGTTGGGGACGTTGGGGTAATTTTCCATGACGAATGGACGTCGAGTTTCACGCGGCACGGGAGCCTCGATCGAGGAACTTGCGGAACTCAGCAGCGCGGTGGCGTCCATAGCACTTGCCGATGACCCGTCCGCTCGCAATGTCGAGGGCGGCGAACAGCGATGTGTCCTTGTTTTGACCGCCTTCCGCACAGGTCAGCACGATCCGGGCTCTCAGAGCCAGCGCCCGGGCCGTCTTCCGCCGCATCGTCAGCGACTTCAGTTGGGCACGCTCTTCATCGCTCAATGTTAGGGGCGCAAGTTGCTGGACCTGCCATCAGATCCTCCGTCGCTGCTGCACGGCGACGCGAATCTACTGCGAATCTACGATTGCGAACTTGTGACTCGGGACACTAGAGGGCCATCGTTAGCCGGGACAAATGCGGCTCCGGCCAAGGGGTTGCTGGGGATCGTGCTGGGCCGTTTGGAAGGTTGTCTAACGGTAAGTCTGGATCGCGTCCCCGCGATCCCCCCGCGGGATCGAGAAAAAGCGGTTAGTGCGACTCAGAAGGCCTCTTAAGAATCACGACTTTGTCCGGGTTGCTGGAACCTGATCTCTTGCTTTGCCTTTTGACCACTTGCTCAAGCTCAAGCGCCTCTATGGCAAGCTCATCTGCCAAGCGTCCAAACAGTTCACGCTTTTCCGGATCGCTCGCCCGTCTGCTCATCAGGGCGAGATCTGCGGCATCGGCGCGGAGCTTGGCCAATTTTGCCCTGAGGTCCCTCATGTGATTCGGCCCAGATCCTAAACCACCTTTCGGGTGGCGTACGGGTCAACGACGGAAACAGGCTATAGGTTCTTCCTTAACCGCGCGTTAGGCCGGCGCCGCGATTATCATATCGGATCGATCACCATTCTGAATTGACGAGTAGCTCCGCTTCGGCCGTTCATCAAAGAATTCCAGGATGCGCCACCCTGCTGAAATGCCGAAATGGTGGCGCTGACTGGACGCGCGGTATCCTGATCATCGCGGCCGCGGGGACGCGCCAACCCGTGCCGGAGCGCATTGCCGCTGGACCTTGCCTTGCCGCCACACGTTTTCGGGCCGGTGCTGCGCCTGGCGTTGGCACGATTGGCTTCGATTTGTCGGTTTGACGCCATCTTCATGGACCTTCTTTTCGGCCTCTCTGCACGCCCTAAGCCTCGCTCCAAAATTCCAGCTCGGACGCGCGCATTATCATGGGTGACGACCAGGAGGCTCTCACGCGCCTGTGGCAGGAAAAACGCGGCGAGATCGCGCCGCAAGATTTGTCGCGCAACCTGATCGTTCAGCTTGGCAGCGTCACCGAAGACCTCAACCGCAGCTGGTACCAGCGCGCCGCCGGGTACGCGATCACCGACATCCAGAAGCGAGTGCGGCACCCCGTCCATGCCTGGATGGCGGCCACGCTGGACGGCATCGTCGCGCCGAGCGGCGCGGTGTTCGAGGCCAAGTTCATGCTGCCCTGGGCCTTTACCGAAGAGGCGGCGGCCGACAAGCACATGGCGAAGCTGCAGCACAACATGTGGGTGGTCGCGGCGCGCGCGGCCGTGCTCTCGATTATCACCGGCGGCGGCAAATGGGTCGAGATCACCGTGCATGCCGACCCGCTCTACCAACACCTGCTGCTGACCGCGAAGAAGAAGTTCTGGCGCTGCGTGCAGAGCGGCGAGCCGCCGCTGCTGTTCGGCATCGAGACCCCACGGCCGCGGCTTGCCGCCGTCAAGGTCGTCGACATGACCGCCTCCAATCTGTGGGCCGAATGCGCGGCGACCTATCTGCGCACCCGCCAGGCCCATGGCGAGCACGAGCTGGCCAAGACCGAGCTCAAGAAGCTGCTGCCGGAGGATGCCAAGGAGGCGTTTGGCCACGGTATTCGCGCCAAGCGCTCCAAG
>NZ_JADPKY010000190.1 GCF_023074185.1 Bradyrhizobium sp. 132
TGTCGTTGAGCCAAAATAGTCCTTTTCGCATCGAAGCCCCCCTGCCGAATCAACTCGGTGCAAGGGAATCAGAACGTGTTAATTAGGTACAGACCCTAGTATCGCCAAAAAACGGACTCGCGCTGCAAAGTCGGCTCGCGGGCCGCTCTGCTAGTATTTCTCGCAGGGCAGAAAACCATGCCCAAGACATCGGAATCATCGTCATGAACAACGAAGTCGAGCTCGACGTCATGTCGGCACCGGACCCTGCCGGACGACCGCCACGGTTGTTCGCCGCCCAGCGGCGATCTTCGCTGAGTAGCAGGACAAAGGTCTTTTGGAGATCAATTTTGCGACGCGCGCTGCATATTTATTGAAATTGCCGATAGATCGACGATACTGATGTCGCAATGATGTTTTTCAACGAGATTCCCCACAGGGGGAGTTTTTTCTGCGAAGAGTTGGGAGTCTTTGCAGGATTTCCTCTCACACCTGGAGCCGGTTATGCAATACGACCGAATCGACGCTCACATCCTCGAGATCGTGCAAAAGAATAACCGTCTGACATCCGAGGCGATTGGCGAACTGGCCGGGCTTTCTGCTACCGCGTGTCAACGCAGACTTAAGAGGCTTCGTTCGGCAGGCATTATTGAGGCCGACGTTTCGATCGTCTCGGCGAAGGCGGTAGGAAGACCCATTCAGATGCTGGTGTTGGTGACCTTGGAGCGGGAGCGCTCGGACATAATCGATAGATTCAAGAAGGCCATCAAATCATCAGTTGAAGTAGTCAATGGGTTTTACGTTACAGGTGATGCTGACTTTGTCCTATACATTACCGCACGCACCATGGACGACTATGAGCAGTTCACGCGACGATTCTTCCGTGAGAACCCCGATATCAAAGGCTTCAAAACCATGGTTGGAATGGACCGGGTAAAAGCTGGCTTCGCTATTCCAATCGAGGCTCCGTCCGAGGATTGAAGCGATTGTCTCACGACGCAAATCTGCGTGCTATCGTTTATCATCGCAGGCAAGGTAAAGCGCACTGCCGAGCTACAATAGGAATCGAGCGCAGATGATGTTTGGGCTAGGTGCAATTCATAGGACTTGAGCAGCGTCTCACTCGGACTAGTGGCGCTTGTTGCGCTAACGGTTCTGCGTTGTAGCGCACGCGAGCTGACTGATTCGGTCGAGCGGAACTCGCGAACGTTTACCGAATGGAGAGGTGGTGGCGGCTTGCACAGCATGCGTCGCACACCGCGCTTTTTCATCGCTCAGTGCGTGTAAAACGCTGCCAACCGCCACATCGATCTTGTACTCTGCGCAATTAGCGAACCTTCGATCGGATTTTTAGATCGGCTTCGAGTAGAACGCCCGTCTATATGCGTTCAGATATTGCTAGCATCCCACTCTGACATAAATATGCAGATCTCAAGAATTCGACGGCGATCCCTTCGCAGCAGGGCTGATGCAGCAGCTCGCTTGCCGAAGCCGGACCAGATACAATCCATTATACGGGATCAAGACCTGGCCCAGGACTATCCCGCCTTTGGCGCGGTTGAGTGCGTGCCACACCTTGCTGACGCGGCCGGGATGTCGCGCCGAGTGATTAGACATCGGCCCCGTTCATGCTCACGCTTCAAGGACAAGGGTCAGATCCGTTCGCTCCAGGGCCGGCTAGAGCCACAGCGAATCCTCGGAGCGAGGTTCGCTCTATTAAGGCGTTTCGCACCCACATGCGGCACAAAGCAGACAGGGCCGCTCACCGTTGGCCAGTAGCCGAATTTCGGAGCCTATCTTCAATTCATCGGAGGTAACGCAGCAAGCGAGATGACTTATTCTCCCAAGCCTCGGGCTTTTAGCGCTGAAAGCATCACTGCGCCGTTCCGCCACCCTACCTTTCGGCGCATCTGGCTCGCCAGTCTGCTTACGAATTTGGGCGCCCTGATTCGGAGCGTCGGCGCGGCCTGGGCGATGACTCAGATGACATCGTCGGCCGACAAAGTCGCCCTTGTTCAGACCGCGTTGTTGCTGCCTGTTATGTTGATCTCGATGCCAGCTGGCGCCATTGCTGACATGTATGACCGGCGAATCGTGATGCTCGTCTCGCTCGGCATCTCGCTCGCTGGTGCGACCGCGCTGACGACACTTGCCTGGCTTGGTTTGGTCACGCCGGACTTGTTGCTGATACTGTGTTTCGTGATCGGCAGCGGAGTGGCCATGATGGATCCTGCCTGGCAGTCCTCCGTTAGTGAGCAGGTGCCGGCGGAAGCCCTTCCGGCGGCGGTCGCGCTGAACAGCATCAGCTACAATATTGCGCGCAGCGTAGGACCCGCTATCGGCGGCATTGTGGTTGCGACAGCCGGCGCTGTAGCTTCCTTCGCGCTGAACGCCTTGCTATATCTGCCGCTCCTTGTTGCGCTATTCTTTTGGAAGAGAAGTTCCGAACCTGCGTATCTCCCCCCCGAAAAGCTAAACCGTGCCATCGTGTCGGGGGTCCGCTACATCGCTAATTCGCCCCCGATCAAGATTGTTTTGATCCGTTCGATGGTAACGGGCCTGATCGGCGGCGCCATCATTGCGCTAATGCCACTCGTCGCACGCGATCTCCTGCGAGGCGGTGCCCAGACGTATGGGATTACGCTCAGCGCGTTTGGCTTGGGTGCGGTGATCGGAGCACTAAATATACCCGAAATACGGAAGCGCTTGAGCGGAGAGGCTGCAATCCGAGCGTGCGCTTTGTCGATGGCTGGCTCGCTTGCCGCGTTGGCGTTGAGCCGCGATCTAGTTCTAACATCGGCCGCCCTTGTCCTTGCGGGCGCCGTGTGGATGATGACGTGGGCCCTTTTCAACATTGGCGTGCAACTGTCAGCGCCGCGGTGGGTCGCGGGACGCTCGCTCGCGGCCTACCAAGCAGCGAGCTCAGGCGGAATTGCTGTCGGTAGCTGGGGCTGGGGTCGGTTGACCGATGCCGCCGGGGTCGAAACGGCACTTTTGATATCGGCCGTCCTGATGTTGAGTTCTCCGCTGTTGGGACTTCGGCTCCGCATGCCTCGCATAAACCTGCGAAGCGAGGACGCCGAGGCGCTCGCCCATCCTGAGGTTCGCCTTGCGCTAACCGATCGCAGCGGGCCGCTTGTGATAGAAATCGAATATCGTGTGACCCAAGAGAATGCGCGGGCCTTTCACAACACAATGCAAGACGTGCAGCTGTTCCGCAAAAGGAATGGCGCGTATGGCTGGTCCATCGCACGCGATATTGCCGATCCGGAACTGTGGACCGAGCGTTACCATTGCCCGACCTGGCTTGATTATCTACGTCAACGCAACCGCTCGACCCACTCCGAACGCGCGCTGGATCGTCAAGCGGCGTCCTTCCACGTCGGTCCGGAGCCCGTGCGAATCCGTCGCATGCTAGAGCGACCGTTTGGGTCCGTCCGGTGGAAGGATGATGTACCTGACCATGCCGCCAACGAAGTCTTGCTAGGCGACTTGGGCGGAGCCGAACGTGGTAATGTCATTTCCAAGACCCGCGCCAATTCGATATTGCCCTGAGGCATCTCGCGTTCTTCTCCCGCGGAAACCAGTACCTTTCGGCACTGCGGCCCTTCGAAGCTCGACCAGAGAATGGCGTTTGCCGTGATGACCGGTATCGCCTTCGTTGCGAGCTCACCGTGGATCTGCGGGTGGTCTTCGGCTCGGCAGTCGAGGCCCTGAGGGCTGTGTCAGGTCTGCACAAATGCACGTTCCGACAGAAACTAGATAGCCTTTTGCAGACCACCAAAGCCGCAGCGTAGCCTTACAGAATTCGCGTCGAGATACCGTTTTCGCCCCGCTTAGGCTTCGCTAAACCAATTCATAGATAGTCTACAAAAAAGGGGCCACTCCCGAAGGAGTGGCCCGCCAAGTCAGGGAGGAAACGTCCCATGGTGGGACCTCTGGGATCAGGCCGCAGCCTGTTCGATCGGTGAGAACGGCAGGCCGAGACTTTCGGCTACCGCCTTGTAAGTTAACCGGCCTCGGTAGACATTGAGACCTGCGCGCAGATGCGGATCTTCGAGCACGGCTGCAAATCCCTTGTTGGCCAGAGCCAAACCAAGTGGAAGAGTCGCGTTATTCAATGCGTGGCTGGAGGTGAGCGGAACAGCTCCCGGCATGTTGGCGACGCAGTAATGGATGATGCCATCAACTTCGTAAGTTGGATCAGCGTGCGTAGTCGCATGCGATGTCTCGAAACATCCGCCTTGATCGATAGCCACATCTACGACGACAGAGCCTTTGCGCATCGAACTCAACATGCCACGGCTTACAAGTTTGGGCGCGCTGGCGCCGGCGACGAGTACGGCGCCAATGACGGCATCCGCCGCAAATACTTCCTGCTCGATGGCGTCGATTGTCGAAAAACGTGTTCGAACGCGGCCTTCGAACAGCTCATCCAGTTCGCGAAGTCGGGAAATCGAACGATCGACAATCGTGACTTCGGCACCTAGGCCTGCCGCCATCCTCGCGGCATGCGTACCGACCACACCGCCTCCGAGCACCACGACACGAGCTGGCGGGACACCCGGTACGCCCCCGATCAACAGTCCCCGTCCGCCGGCATGTCGTCTGAGGGCGCTACCTGCCGCTTCGATCGCGAGCCTGCCGGCGACCTCGCTCATAGGCGCGAGGAGAGGTAGCCCACCGCGTGCATCGGTCACCGTTTCATAGGCAATTGCCGTGCACCCAGACTTGAGGAGACCCTTAGCCTGCTCCGGATCTGGAGCCAAATGCAGGTACGTGAATAGAATCTGATTCTCTCGCAGTTGGCTCCATTCAGAAGGCTGGGGCTCCTTGACCTTTACGATCATCTCGCTAGCTGCGAACACCTCACGAGCGGAGCCCACGATTGTTGCGCCGGCCTGGCGATAGTCCTCATCTGTTGCGCCAATGCCAGCGCCAGCATTCGTCTCGATGAGCACGCTGTGACCGACGGCCACGTATTCGCGAACGGCTCCCGGCGTAAGTCCCACGCGGTATTCGTGGCTCTTGATTTCCTTGGGAACACCGATCTTCATTTGCCCTCTCCTTGAGACTGCTTTTAATCGAAATAACAGCACGACCTACGCCGCAGACGCCCAAATCTTGCAGAAATTCAGCATCTTTCCTGGGGATCGTGCAGGATTCCAAATGGCGGAACGCCGAAAGGCCTACAGGAGGTCTCCTCAAGACCACAACATAGCAGATGCAGTGTCGAATCCACCTGGCTCCTGAAATGGAGGTTGCAGCTAGCATGGCTCCAGCATACTTCGATGCAGGCTTTCTCAAGCAACCCGTCCAGATAGCTTGCGGTTAGACATCATCAATCACCGAGGACCGCCGTGTGGTCATCCACGCTGTATCAAGCCTTTCAAAAGCTCGCCGACCGCCTCCTCGAAAGCACAGATCGTGATTCTGCTCAGCAGAGCATG
Source organism: Bradyrhizobium sp. 132 (assembly GCF_023074185.1). Lineage (GTDB taxonomy): Bacteria > Pseudomonadota > Alphaproteobacteria > Rhizobiales > Xanthobacteraceae > Bradyrhizobium. Next base: position 5,430 of record NZ_JADPKY010000190.1, read on the forward strand.
GCCGATATCGCAGAGGCGCTGAATCTATCTAGCTTCGCCTATCTTGCGCTTCCTCGTAAACCAGGCGGTCCCCCGACCCTAATCTCGACATATCCGGGATCCTGGACAGCACTCTATCTTCAAAACAAATACGAGTCTGATGATCCCGTGGTGCGTCAGGCGATCCGCTATAGTCAGCCCTTTCGATGGGGGCTGGAATTTGGTCCGCCCGTCCGATCGGAACGAGAGCGCGAAATATTTGAAGAAGCGGCGAAATTCGGCATCCGTTATGGATTTACATTTCCAATCCACGATGAAAGCGGTCCGCTCGCGGCGCTGAGCTTTGCGACCGACGATCGTCGAACCAGTTTTGAGCATTCGATACTCAAACATGCCCAGAACCTACGGTTGATCGCAACGTTCTTCCATGCACATGTAAAGCGTTTCTGGACGGCCGATCGCTTGGTCGCCGGGGTAGTATTGTCTCCCCGAGAGCTGGAATGCCTTGAATGGTCTTCGCGCGGCAAATCTGCTAGCGACATCGGGATCATTCTCGGCATCACCGAGCGTACTGTGTGCTTTCATCTGGATAATGCCCGAGCAAAGCTCGGCGTTGGCTCGCTGCGTCAAGCCGTCGTGCTGTTAACGGAAGCAAAGTTTCGAAGATAGAGCGCTTCCTCTTCGTAGACACCTGTGTGACTGCACAGGATGCGGTCGCCTCTACCTTTCTGCTTTGTTTGATATGAGCTGCACCCGGTTCCGAAGACACCAAGTTAGGTGTTTTATGGAGCAGGAGGTGCGTCATGGAGAGAAGGCAGTTTACGCGGGAGTTCAAGCTTGAGGCCGTGCGGCTGATCAAGCAGCGCGGCGTGTCGTATGCGCAGGCGTCCAAAGACCTTGGTATTCA
>NZ_JADPKY010000043.1 GCF_023074185.1 Bradyrhizobium sp. 132
AATGGGGCTCGTCCTGACCGCGCCGATCGGCGCCTTACAACGTTCATCGCAACCTCCTACCTCCGAGTGTTGCGACGACCGTTTGAATCCGCCCAATACGTCTCCATCAAATACACCGAGCGCCTGGCTGAAGCAGGCGTGGAGCCTTCTGTCGGCAGTGTCGGAGATTCCTACGACAATGCTCTCGCCGAAACCATCAACGGCCTCTACAAGGCCGAGGTGATCCATCGGCGCGGGCCATGGCGCAGCTTCGAGGCCGTCGAGTTCGCGACCCTGGAATGGGTCGACTGGTTCAACAACCGGCGGCTCCTGGAGCACATCGGCAACATACCGCCGGCCGAAGCCGAGCAACGCTACTACGCCATGCTGGAACAGCCGGCCATGGCGGCATAACTTAAACCAAATGGCCTCCGGTAAACCCGGGGCGGTTCAGTTTGATGTTCGGGCGAGAGTTCGATTGGTCGGTCCAGAGCGGATAAACTCGACCACCGCGGCCGTTGTAGTGATGCAAATCCGGGAGGAGACTGGTGAAAGTGATCGCAGGACCGTCTGTGGGCGAGCGGTCTTCGGGTGCCGTGAGGAAAACCTGCCGCGAAGAATGCCCGTTCCAAAGCGTCGGATTTGGTCGGTTGATTAGCCGAGCATCTGGAACGATCCACTGACGATCAAACGATCTTAGAGCGTAACGGGTCGGAGAGATGGCGGGACCGGGATCGTTGTTGACTGACTCCGCGCGATGTTCATGACCCGTCAGTCCACCTTTCGATGCTTTCAAAAGCGTCTTGTCGCCGCCCTCGTGAGGATGGAATAGAATCTCTTTCTTCGCCGGATCCCTTTCCTCCCTTAGGCGATCCCAGCGGAGGGTCAATGACATAGGATCAGCCGCGATTATCCATGTGCGGCCCGGCATAACACCGGGGCCATTGTAGACAAACAGATCACTCAGGGCGGGGTAGGTTGCCCATGCGCCGGTCGCGGCAGGTAAGAAAGGGGCTCGCCACTCCAGAGGGCAATCGATCCATCCCCCGGCATCGAGTGACAGCTCCTTCAAAGCTTCAAACTTCTCCTCGCGTTTTCCGTTGGGGAGCATGTAGAAGCGTACCCTGGCGGGCTCTGATGTATTCTTGCCGAGTCTACGCGAAGCGAGCACGATGCAGATTGGCTGCTGTACCCCCTGAAATATTCGAGTCGCCACCTCGGGCTGGTGTCCTTCGGGAGAACAATCGACCACCCAGATTTCGGAGCACGTGCGACGAAGATCGTCCCGCATCCTTTCAAAGCCGGGTCCATTCAGAAATCCGGCCACGGTGATAAAGCAGACGATCCCCTCCTCATCCTTGTCCTGAAGTCCGGTTGCGGCGTAGTTCCCGGAGCCGAATACCTTCCAAGTCGCCCAACGCCAGAAATACACGTAGAGGTTCTTCAGATGTTTGGTGTGGGCTCCAACGCCCCATTCCGCAGGCGGCCGCCAGCGGTCGAGAGGGGCAACGAGCTTTCCGCCCGAGCCACGCTCGATCCAGCCGCCCCGACCCTCGGCTTTCTCCTTGTAAGGCGGATTGCCAATCACGACGGTGATAGGCCGCGTCTTCTTGATCGTATTTGCGTCGCGGCGTGATTTTGCAATGGGCTCATACAATTGCCCAAGGCTCTCCTCTTCGACAAACGGATTGCTCAGCGTGTCGGTAATGAAGAGCTTAAGATCAGGTATCGGAGGAACAGGCACTTGAGATGTAGCCATCAGTGCTTGCATCTCGGCCATGATCCGAAGTTGTGCCACCGCGTACGGTCCGAACTGTAGTTCGAAACCAATCACGCGCTTTGCCGCAGCCTCTATGGCACCCCGCACTGCGCCGGGTCCCTGATCGTCTCCAACGGTGGACGCGATCTGGCGTAGGACACCAAGCAGAAACGTTCCGGTGCCGACCGCAGGGTCGGCCACGACGACGTCCGCTGCGGCAAGGCCGGATGAGCGTTCGAAGAGCGGGCCGCGCAACGCTTCGTCGACAAGGTTCACCATCGCGGATACGACTTCCGGAGGAGTGTAATACGATCCCGTACGCTTCCTTAGCTTGTTGTCGTAGACCTCCAAGAAGTCTTCGTAAAAGTAGAGCCACGCCTCAGGCTTATCCTTGCTGATGGTGTGCCAGTTGACGGCATCAAGTACGCGGGCCAGCGTTGCGAGTGAGGTTTTTAGGGCTTCTTGGTTGGTCGCCTCTTCAGTCAGAAGCCGCAGCGCGGTTGCGATCAAAGAGTTTGATTTTCGCAGCTCCTTGGCCGCGTGGTCGACGCCTTCCGAAAGGGGAATGTCTCGCGAGCGCGCGACCAAGAGCCCAAAGGTGACTGCTTGCGCATAGCCGTCCGCGAATTGCACGTCGTCGGCCTGCGGAAACAGGAGTTTTCGCCAGTCTTGAGCAAGCGCCGTAAGTCCGGCATTGCCGTGCGCCATCTGCTCGACAACCTCGTCGCGCAGCAGCCGGCATAGGCGGGCACAGACTTCCGCTAGCTTCTTGGCCGTTCTGGGAGGAGCCGGGTTCCATCGAAGGAAGTCGTCGATAGTCGGTGCAAGGGTCGGAGGCGCCGCAAGTTTAGCGCCCGACGTCTCGATGTCGCCCTCTAGATAGATGACCTTTCCGACCAACTCCCCATCGCGCCACAAGCTGAAAGCGTTGCCATCGGTATAGAGTAGGTTGGGAAGCGACTTAAGTTTGTCCCACTGCTCCTTGTCGTGCGGGTCGGAAAATTTTCGGGGATCGGCGCCTTTACCCGGAGCCTTGACTTCGACGAAACCGACAAGCGCGTTTGCGATCGTGACCGCGTAGTCAGGCCGTGTCTTTAAATGAGCGAGCGTCGTCTCGCCGACTAGGCCGAGGGACTTCGGTGCTAGCCCGACGATTTCGGTCAGCTCACGCAAGAGCGTTTCGAGCGGGGCCCGGAGCTGGTCCTCTGGTGCGCCGGCAATGGCAGGATTGCTCAGCTTGGCCTTTGCATTGGTCCCGAACTCTGAAATGGCGCTCGCTAGCGTTTTTTCCGCCAACTTGATCTCCGGCACCTGCGTCTAAAATCGAATCTCCCAACGACAATCGCTACTCGAATCAGGTCAACGATACAATCACCCATTAGTGCCGCAGTGCCCAAGGCAGCTGGCAGCGGTCTGATCTACCCGTCCACAAATTCCTCTCGCCGATACCCCTGCGCATACAGCAGCGCGGTGAGATCGCCGTGATCGATCCGCGCCGCGGCCGCGGCCGCAACCGACGGCTTGGCATGATACGCCACGCCCAGCCCCGCCGCCTGGATCATCGCGAGATCGTTGGCCCCGTCACCGACGACGACCGAGTCGATGTCGTCGAGATCGAACGACTCCATCAAATCCACCAGCGTCGCGAGCTTTGCAGCGCGCCCCAAGATCGGCTCCTTCACCTCGCCGGTGAACTTGCCGTCGCGGACGACGAGCTCGTTGGCGCGGTTCTCCTGGAAGCCGATCCTGGTGGCGACCGCGCTGGTGAACAGGGTGAAGCCGCCGGAGACGAGACAGGCATAGGCGCCGTGGGCGCGCATGGTCGCGACCAGTTCGCGGCCGCCCGGCGTCAGCGTGATGCGCTTGGCCAGCACCTCGTCGACGGCACTGGCGGGGAGGTCCTTGAGCAGCGCAACGCGCTCGCGCAGCGCCGGCTCGAACTCGATCTCGCCGCGCATCGCGCGCTCGGTAATGGCGGCCACGTGGGTCTTCATCCCGACAAGATCGGCGAGTTCGTCGATGCACTCCTGCCCGATCATGGTGGAATCCATGTCGGCGAGAAAAAGCTTCTTGCGCCGGAAGCCGACTGGCTGCACGACGATGTCGATGGGAAGGTCGCCGCGAAGCTCGCGCAACCGCTGTTCGATGGCGTGACGGTCGCCTTCGAGGTTACTGTCGGCGCCGAAGGGGATGTCGACTGCAACCCCGTCGAACAGCCAGTGCGCGGGAGCCGCCTGTGGCAGCACGGCGCGGGCGCCGTCGACGATGGTAGAGTCGAGCGCGGGATTATTCGGGTTGCAGATCAGCGTGGCGACGAGGGACATTTGAGGTTTTCGTGAGCGAGGGGCAAGTCGGCAGAAGGCATGTTGGCAAGGCCGTGCTTATCGCAGGCCCGACCGCCAGCGGCAAGTCGGCGCTGGCGCTCGAGCTTGCGCTCGCCACGGGCGGCGTCGTCATCAATGCCGATTCCATGCAGGTTTATGGCGACCTCCACATCATCACCGCGCGCCCGACACAGGGCGACGAGGCGCGGGTGCCTCATCGCCTGTACGGCCACGTCGATGCGGCCGTCAATTTTTCGGCCGGTGCCTGGGTGAGCGACGCGGCGAAGGCGCTCGAAGAGGCGAAAGCCGAAGGCCGCCAGCCGATCTTCATCGGCGGCACCGGGTTGTATTTCAAGGCGCTGACGGCGGGCCTTTCCGTGGTACCGCCGATCCCTGCCGAGCTACGCGAGGACGTTCGGGCGCGGCTGGAGCGGAACGGCGTCGAGGCGCTGCACGCGGAACTCGCGCGTCGCGATCCGCGGGCGGCCGAGCGATTGAACCTGCGCGACCGCACGCGCATTGCGCGCGCGCTCGAAGTGGTAGAAGCCACCGGCCGTTCGCTACTGGACTGGCACCATGAGGGCCAGCCGCCGCTCTTGCGCAGGGACAGTTTTCGCGCGGTGTTCCTCGCGCCCGAGCGCGACGAGCTCTACGCCCGCATCGACGCCCGCTTCGACGCCATGTTAGAGGCCGGCGCACTGAAGGAGGTTGAGCGTCTCGCCGCCCGAAACCTCGATCCGCTGCTGCCGGCGATGAAGGCTCACGGCGTGCCGGCCCTGATCCGGCATTTGCGCGGTGAGCTCAGCCTGGAGCAAGCGGCCACAATCGGCCGCGCCGACACCCGCCATTACGCCAAGCGGCAGTTCACCTGGTTCCGGCACCAATTGCCGGAGTTCGAGTGGGTCAAGCCGGAGGAGGCAAGGGGCTGGCTCGCGGCGATCGTGAACGCGGCACGGGACTCAGGCTGACGTGCTTTTGTGCCTTGGCTCCCATATTTACCGCTCGCCGAACTCCGGGAACGCCGCTACACTGCCTAAATCGCGCGGGAACGGCCACATTGCCTTGACATCGGGGCGTTGGTCGCTATGTTTCGCGCAACCTTTGGGAAGCTGGGCACTGCCATGCGTAACATTATTACCAAACTTCTTATCGCCGTCGTACCCAGGCACACCGCCGGGGGTGGCTAGCTGCCATCCACATGACAGGCGGTGTGCATGGGGCCCTCTTTGGGGCCTTTTTTATTTCCCGAACCCGACACGAACGAAGCCGCTGACAACAGCGCATCCGGAGCAAGCCAATGAGCGACAAGAGCCACGATCCGAACCAGATGACCGGCGCCGCGATGATCGTCCGCGCGCTCATCGATCATGGCGTGACCGACATTTTCGGCTATCCAGGCGGCGCCGTGCTTCCGATCTACGACGAGATCTTCCAGCAGAGCGAGGTCCAGCACATCCTGGTCCGCCACGAGCAGGGCGCGGGCCACGCCGCCGAAGGCTATGCGCGTTCGACCGGCAAGCCGGGCGTCGCGCTGGTGACCTCCGGCCCCGGCGCCACCAACATGGTGACGCCGCTGACGGATGCGCTGATGGACTCGATCCCGCTGGTCTGCATCTCCGGCCAGGTGCCGACGCATCTGATCGGCAATGACGCATTCCAGGAATGCGACACCGTCGGCATCACGCGCCCCTGCACCAAACACAACTGGCTGGTGCGCGATGTCAACGATCTCGCCAAGGTGCTGCACGAGGCGTTCTACGTTGCGACTACGGGGCGACCGGGCCCGGTGCTCGTCGACGTCCCCAAGGACGTGCAGTTCGCGACCGGCACCTATCATCCGCCGCGCAAGTCCGACGTGCATCGCTCCTACGCGCCACGCGTGAAGGGCGATGCGACGCAGATTCGCAAGGCCGTGGCGCTGCTCGCCAATGCCAAGCGCCCCGTGATCTACAGCGGCGGCGGCGTCATCAATTCCGGCCCCGAGGCGACCAGGCTGCTGCGCGAGCTGGTCGAGGTCACCGGCTTTCCGATCACCTCCACGCTGATGGGTCTCGGCGCCTATCCCGCGTCGGGCAAGAGCTGGCTCGGCATGCTCGGCATGCACGGCACCTACGAAGCCAACATGACCATGCATGATTGCGACGTCATGCTGTGCGTCGGTGCGCGCTTCGACGACCGCATCACCGGCCGCGTCGATGCGTTTTCGCCGGGGTCGAAGAAGATCCACATCGACATCGACCCGTCCTCGATCAACAAGAACATCCGCGTCGACGTGCCGATCATCGGCGACTGCGGCAACATCCTCGGCGACATCCTCCAGGTGTTCAAGGCGGAGGCGAAGAAGCCCGACGTCAAGGCGTGGTGGCAGCAGATCGCGCAGTGGCGCGCCCGCAACTCGCTCTATTTTAGAAAGAGCAACGACGTCATCCTGCCGCAGCACGCGATCCAGAGCCTGTTCGAGGCGACGCGCGGCAAGGACACCTACATCACCACCGAGGTCGGCCAGCACCAGATGTGGGCCGCGCAGTTCTTCGGTTTCGAGGAGCCGCATCGCTGGATGACCTCGGGCGGTCTCGGCACCATGGGCTACGGCCTGCCGGCCGCGGTCGGCGTGCAGGTGGCCCATCCCGACAGCCTCGTCATCGACATCGCGGGCGATGCCTCGGTGCAGATGACGATGCAGGAGATGTCGACGGCGGTGCAGTACGAGTTGCCGATCAAGATCTTCATCCTGAACAACCAGTATATGGGCATGGTGCGGCAGTGGCAGCAGCTGCTCCACGGCAACCGGCTGTCGCATTCCTACTCGGAGGCGCTGCCGGATTTCGTCAAGCTCGCGGAGGCCTATGGCGGCGTCGGCTTCCAAGTGCACAAGCCCGGCGATCTCGACGGTGCCATCCAGGAGATGATCTCGGTCAAGCGCCCGGTGCTGTTCGACTGCCGCGTCGCGGCGCTGGAAAACTGCTTCCCGATGATTCCCTCCGGCAAGGCGCACAACGAGATGCTGTTGCCGGAGCAGGCCAACGACGAAGCCACCGCAAAGGCGTTCGCCGGCGGCAAGGCGCTGGTGTGAGCGCGATGTTCGACCTGAAGGAGCTCGAACGCGCACATGCGATCGTGGGGCAGGCGGTGCCGGCGACGCCGGCGTACGCCTGGCCGCTGCTCGCCGAGCGGCTCGGCACACAGGTCGTAGTCAAGCATGAGAACCACACGCCGATTGGCGCCTTCAAGGTGCGCGGCGGGCTGGTCTATCTCGAACGTCTGAAGCGCGAGCGGCCGAACATTCCGGGCATCATCTCGGCGACGCGCGGCAACCACGGCCAGAGCCTCGCTTTTGCAGCGAGTCGCCACGGCGTGCCTGCGGTGATTTACGTGCCGCGCGGCAATTCGGTCGAGAAGAACCGCGCGATGCAGATGTTTGGCGCCGAGCTCGTCGAGCATGGCGAGGACTTTCAAGCTGCGCGTGAGGAGGCCGGCCGCCGTGCGCAGTTCGCCGGGTTACACATCGTGCCGTCGTTCCATACGGACCTTGTTCTGGGTGTGGCGACCTATGCGCTTGAACTGTTCAGGACTGCACCGGATCTCGACATCCTCTATGTGCCGATCGGGCAGGGCTCGGGCATCTGCGGCTGCATCATGGCGCGAGATCTGCTGGGCCTGAAGACCGAGATCGTTGGCGTCCAATCGACGGAGGCGCCGTCCTACGCGTTGTCGTTTGCGGCAGGCCACGTCGTGACGACCGAGACCAGCAACACGCTCGCGGACGGCTTGGCGACGCGGATTCCCGATCCGGAAGCGCTCGCCATCATCCGCAAGGGCGCTTCGCACATCGTAGAGGTCACCGACGACGAGGTCGCCGCCGCGATCCGCGCCTACTGGACCGACACGCACAATCTCGCCGAAGGCGCCGGCGCCGCCGCGCTCGCCGCGGCGCTTCAGGAAAAGACGAAACTGTCGGGCAAGCGCGTCGGACTCGTGCTGTCCGGCGGCAATATCGATTTCGATCTGTTCCGCGATTGGGTCGGGACGGATGCGCCGGTCGCCCTTCGGGCGACGGCGTAACGACGAGAATAGAGGGGACGACAATGAACCAACCCGCATCCGCCTATTTCATCGAGGAGCGCCACGATCCGAACGAGACGCACACGCTCTCGGTGCTCGTGCAGAACGAGCCCGGCGTGCTCGCGCGCGTCATCGGCCTGTTCTCGGGGCGCGGCTACAACATCGAGAGCCTCACCGTCTCGGAGACCGAGAGCCAGAAGCATCTCTCGCGCATCACCATCGTCACCACCGGCACGCCGATGGTGATCGAGCAGATCAAGCATCAGCTCGATCGCATGATCCCCGTCTATCGCGTCGTCGACATGACGCTGACGAAACGCTCGATCGAGCGCGAGCTGGCGATGGTGAAGGTGCGCGGGCAGGGCGAGCATCGCGTCGAGGCGCTGCGGCTGGCGGATGCGTTCCGCGCCCGCGTGATCGACGCCACCACCGAGAGCTTTGTGTTCGAGATCACAGGCAATACCGACAAGATCAACCAGTTTATCGACCTGATGCGTCCGCTTGGCCTCGTCGAAGTGTCGCGCACCGGCGTTGCCGCGATCGGCCGCGGGCCCGAAGGGATGTGAACCATGCTGGCGCGCGACTGGTACTATAACGAGCGGAACCGGATGGGCATCGGGCCCGCCGTGGCGTCGATCTACGACAGCCACGACGACGCCGATCTGCGGGCGCGCGCCGCGCTGAAAATGCTCGGGGTCCAACGCGGCTGGCGCATCGCCGACATCGGATGCGGCAACGGCGTGCTCGCGACCGAGGCGGCGCTGATGGGTGCCGAGGTCGACGCCATCGACATCTCGCCCGCGATGCTGGCGCTCGCCGAGATCTATGCGCGCGATCGCAAGGCGCCTGTGCGCACGCAGTCTGCCGGCCTGCTCAGTTTTGCCTACCGGCCGGAATCCTATGACCTGATCGTCAGCGAGTTCACGCTGCACCATCTGCCGGATTTCTGGAAGGCGGTGGCGATGTCGCGGATCTATCGCGCGCTCAAGCCCGGTGCGACCTTCTATTTGCGCGACATCGTTTACGCCTCGATGCCCGATGCCGTCGAGCGCGACGTCGAGCAATGGGCCGACTTTGAGATCAAGAACCACGATGTCTCGCGTGACAGCGTCGTCACCCACATGCGCGACGAATATTCCACTTTTGGCTGGGTCATGGAGCGGATGCTGACCGATGTCGGCTTCACAGTGGTCTCGGCCGATTACCACGCCCCTATGCACGGCACTTATCTGCTGCGGAAATCCAATTCTTCCACGTAAAGGCCGGCGAGCAAGACTAGACGACAACAACAGGGCTGCACGACAAGGCAGAACCGGGAACAACAATGAAGCCGGCCGACATCCTCATCGCCATCCTGGTGGCGATCATCTGGGGGCTTGCCTTCGTGGCGAGCCGGATTGCGCTCGACGAATTTTCGCCGGAGCTTATGACGGCGATGCGCTTCACGATTGCCGCGGTGCCGTGCCTGTTCATTCGCAAGCCGAAGATTGCCTGGTCGCTCCTGATCGCCATCAGCTTCACGCTCTTTCTCGGCCAGTTTCTGAGCCAGGCCTACGGCATCGCCCATGGCGTGCCGGTGGGGTTGACCAGCGTCGTCGTGCAGAGCCAGGCACTGTTCACGATCGGCCTTGCCGCGATCGCATTCGGCGAGCGGCCGACGCCGGCGCAGACGCTGGGCATCGTCATCGCAGCCGTCGGTCTCCTGATGATCTGCGGCACCGTTGGTTATGATTTCAGCGTCGGTGCCTTCGCCGTGCTGATGATCGCGCCGGTCAGTTTTGCGATCGGCAATATCCTGTTACGCGGTGCTCGCGGCGTGCCGATGTTCGATCTGTTCGCCTGGTTGTGTCTCGCCACCGCGATGCCGCTGTTCGCGCTCACGCTGGTGGTCAACGGACCGGCGCCGACCTGGCAGTCGCTGATCCACATGTCGCTCACCGGCCTCATTTGCCTGCTGGTGATCGGCGCCATCTCCACCAGCATCGCCTATTGGCTGTGGGGCCGGTTGCTGCGTGACTATCCCGCGGCGCAAGTGGTGCCGTTCGCGCTTCTGGTGCCGTTCGTCGGCTCGGCCGCGTCGAGCATCGTGTTCGGCGAGAAGTTCGGCCCGTTGCGGCTTGCCGGCATGCTGACCGTGGTCGGTGGCATCGCGGTGATGGTGCTGGCGCGGCGCCCGCGGGCGCTGGCCAAGGTCGCGTGAGGTGAACATGTCTCAGTCGCTGCTCTACGCCTTCATCATCTTCGCCCTCGTGATGTTCTTCACGCCGGGGCCGAACAACATCATGCTGCTGTCGTCGGGACTGACCTACGGCTTCCGTCGCACCATCCCGCACATCGCCGGCATCACCATCGGCTTTGCCTTCATGGTCGGTGCAGTCGGCCTCGGTCTCGGCACGGTATTCCTGGCCTATCCCATTCTTCAGACCATCCTGAAATATGCCGGCGCCGCTTATCTGATTTACCTGGCCGCGGTCATCGCCTTCTCCGGCGCGGTCAAGCCGGGCGAAGGGAGCGCCCGCGGTCCGATGACCTTCTGGGGCGCCGCCATGTTCCAGTGGATCAATGCCAAGGGCTGGGTGATCGTGATCGGCACCATCACCGCCTATGCGGCCATCGCCCAATTCCCGCTCAACATCGCGATCCAGACCCTGATCAGTCTGCTCGTGGGCACGGTCTCGACCGTGGTCTGGGCCTTTTTCGGCACGGCATTGCGGCCGGTCCTGACCTCCGAGCGGCTGGTCCGCGCCTTCAATATCCTGATGGCGATCCTGCTGCTGACGTCTCTCTACCCCGTTTTCATGGATGCATGATGTCGCGGATTTCCATGCAGAATCGGGTTTCCCAGTGGGCTGAAAATGCTCTAGACAGCCTCCGAAATCCGCAAATTTCAGCGTCCAAGACCTGAATGACAAGACCTGACTGACGAGATCTGACCAACGGCCGATTCCGGCCCCTGAATGAGGAAACGACCATGCGTGTTTATTACGATCGCGACGCCGACCTGAACCTGATCAAGGGCAAGAAGGTCGTCATCGTCGGCTACGGCAGCCAGGGCCACGCCCATGCGCTCAACCTGAAGGACTCCGGCGTCAAGGAAGTGACGATTGCGCTCCGTAAGGATTCGGCCTCGGCCAAGAAGGCGGAAGCCGCCGGCTTCAAGGTGATGGAAGTCGCCGAGGCCGCCAAATGGGCCGACCTCGTCATGATGCTGACCCCGGACGAGCTCCAGGGCGACATCTATCGCGAGCACCTGCACGACAACATGAAGAAGGGCGCCGCCCTCGTGTTTGCGCACGGTCTCAACGTCCACTTCAATCTGCTCGACCCGCGCGCCGATCTCGACGTGCTGATGATCGCGCCCAAGGGCCCCGGCCACACCGTGCGCTCGGAGTATCAGCGCGGCGGCGGCGTGCCCTGCCTGATCGCGATCGCCAAGGACGTCTCGGGTAACGCCCACGACCTCGGCCTGTCCTACGCCTCCGCCGTCGGCGGCGGGCGCGCCGGCATCATCGAGACCACCTTCAAGGAAGAGTGCGAGACCGACCTGTTCGGCGAGCAGGTCGTGCTCTGCGGCGGCCTGGTCGAGCTGATCAAGGGCGGCTACGAGACGCTGGTCGAGGCTGGCTACGCGCCGGAGATGGCCTATTTCGAGTGCCTGCACGAGGTGAAGCTGATCGTCGACCTGATCTATGAAGGCGGCATCGCCAACATGAACTACTCGATCTCCAACACCGCGGAGTATGGCGAGTACGTCACCGGCCCGCGCATCGTCACCGCCGAGACCAAGGCCGAGATGAAGCGTGTCCTCGCCGACATCCAGGGCGGCAAGTTCGCCCGCGACTGGATGCTCGAGAACAAGGTCAACCAGACCTCGTTCAAGGCGACCCGCGCCAAGCTCGCCGAGCACCCGATCGAGGAAGTCGGCGCCAAGCTGCGCGACATGATGCCCTGGATCAAGAAGGGCGCGCTGGTCGACAAGTCGAAGAACTAAGTCGCCGTCGTCCGGACGCGGCGTATCGTTTACGCCGCGTCGGGATACGGGAGCGAAACACAAGCTTCGCTCGCCAAACCAATTCTTAAACCTTCGCGACTATATCTGAGCGGGATCGCAAACAGCGGTCTCGCTCTTTTCGTCTCGCGCGAAGCATTGCTGCTTCATTCAAATTCTTCGCGAACTGAAGTACTCCCTGAGAACGAAGAACTGACGCTTAAACCACATTCTTGGTCTCGCGTGGTTTTTCAAAATCTTTCAGAAGCGCGTGAACGCCGAAAGCCTAGCGTCTTCAGGGGTAAGGATTCGGCTCTTCACCCGCATTGTGAAGGCGCGATCCATCCCGCGCCGCGACGTTCGCGCGCCGCTTCATCTTAAGAACTGACATCTGCGGCGCCCCCTTGAGTGTCGGGCGGCGTTGCGCACTGACGTCTTTGTCCTATGATCGCGGGAACTGTTGGGGGGAAAGACCATGCGATCCGTCGTCGTCACCGGCGCGTCCACCGGCATTGGCTGGGCCACTGCAAAATTGCTGATCGGGCGCGGCTATCGCGTCTTCGGCAGCGTCCGCAAGCAGGCGGACGCCGACCGGCTCAACGGTGAGTTTGGCGCGAACTTCACCCCGCTGCTGTTCGATGTCACCGACGAGGCTGCCGTGCTGGCCGCCGCACGAGAAGTACGCGGGGTGCTGGGCGGCGAGACGCTGGCCGGTCTGGTCAACAATGCCGGTGTCGCGGTCGCCGGTCCCGTGCTCGAACTGTCGGTCGACAATTTCCGGCGCCAGATGGACATCAACGTGATCGGCCCTGTGATCGCGACGCAGGCTTTTGGGCCGCTGCTCGGTGCCGACCTGTCGCTGAAGGGGCCGAAGGGACGGATCGTGATGATCAGCTCGGTCGCGGGCAAGAACGGCAATCCGCTGTCGGCGCCCTACTGCACCTCCAAGCACGCCATCGAGGGGCTATCGGAAAGCTTGCGCCGCGAACTGATGCTGTTCGGCATCGACGTCATCATCGTCGCCCCCGGCGCGGTCAAGACGCCGATCTGGAGCAAGGCCGAGCAGATCGATCTCTCCGTCTACCAGAACTCGCCGTATCTGCCAGCGCTGAACAAGGTCAAGGCGTTCATGATGAAGCTCGGCGAGACCGGGCTGCCGGCCGAGCGGATCGCCGAGGTCGTTTTCGAGGCGCTCACGACTGAGAGACCCAAGGTTCGCTACCAGATCACGCCGGACCGGATGCGACATTTGATGACGGCCACGCTGCCCAAGCGCGTGGTCGACCGTATCATCGCCAAGCGTCTCGGATTGCTGCCGCAGGGCTGACCGACGTTCAGCTCGCCTCGGCCGTCCGTCGGCGCGGCCGAGCGGCCATCGCGACCAGGCGCAGCGTCATCACCGCGATCAGCGGAATGAGAAACGCGGCGTAGAGCGGCATCGCCGGCACGCGCTTGCCGAACGACACCATGAACTGGAACCAGAGATAGTATCCGCCCGCAAGGTGCAGCGCGCGCCAGGCGTGCGGCCCGAGCAGCGCTGCGATGCGGTCGAACGAAGTCGCGCTCATGGCGATGATGACGGCATAGCCGATGCCGCCGAAGATGTAGGAGGCCGCCGAGGTGGCTTCGGCAAAGCTTGCCGGATCCATCCTGGCGAACGCGACGATCGCAACCGCGTGGATGGCGTGGGAGGTGGCGAAGCTCAGGCCCAGATAGCGCCGGTTGCGCCACTGCCAGCGCGTCCAGGCGTTGGGCCACAGCCGCGCCAGTGCCGCGGCACTGAAGGCAAGGCAGAACAGCAGGAGCGAGCTTCTTGCCGTGAAACGGATCACCATCCGTGCGCCCTCGACCTCGAACTGACGCATCGAGGCAATCCACAGGCTAAGTGCGATCAGGCTCAATGCGAGGACGGCAAGCAGCCGCCAGCCTTCAAACCAGCTTTGGCGTTGTGACATGCGATTTGCTCCATTATGTAATCACCGATTACATATGGCTTGGCTGCGCGGTCAATGGTGTAATCACTGCTTACATTCACGTTCGGGTGATGCTAGGAAGCTCCATGCCTGCCCGACAGCCGGCCAAGCCGCGTGCTCGCCGCAACATCTCTGAAGTCCGGCCCTATCACCACGGCGATCTCCGCCGCGTGTTGATCGACGCTGCGCTGCAATTGGCGGCGGAGGGGGCCGAAATCTCGGTGCGCGAGGCCGCACGCCGGGCCGCGGTTTCGCCGGGTGCGCCGTTCCGGCACTTCCCCAACCGCGACGCGCTCATGTCAGCGGTGGCTGAGGAGGCGCAGCGGCGCTTCCGTGCCGAGATCGAGGTGGCGCTGGACCAGGCACCGGCCGCCGACCCGTTCGGCCGCTTCCGCGCCTTCGGCCTCGCCTACGTGCGCTGGGCGAGGCGCAATCCCGCGCATTTCGAGATCATCTCCACCGGGCGCTATTTCGCCCATGGCAGCTCGGCGGAGCTGACGCGCGACAATGCCGAATTGATCGCGCTGACCGAGGGAATACTGATTGAGGCGGCAAAGCAGGGCCTGCTGCGGTCGGCCGACCTCAAGCGCATCCAGATCGCCGGCCGCGCCCTGGTCTATGGTTTTGCCAGGATGAATCTCGACGGCCACCTTCCGCGCTGGGGCGTGGAGGAGGACGAGATCGAGCGGATGGCGGAAGGGGTCATCGACCTGTTCATCGCCGGGATTGCCAAACCCTAGCGCGCCTGCCGGCCCTCAGCGTGAGGAGATAGAGTTGGCCGTGCGGCGCTTCGCCGCTCACTAACAATAAGCAAAGGTCGGATCGCTGCGCGCGTTGCTTGTCCTTGACCGTTCCGTTACAGTTTTGTGACACGGTGCAGGCTTCCGGCTGCGTCGGACGCCTTCGCGATTTTTCAAACGCGAGACGCTTGGCATCACCCGCCGGACTAAAGTTTAGCGTGTCGTCGATGCCGCCCGCGCCCAATCCAGGTCCTTCTGCCGCGACCGCCGTGCTGGCGAGTGTCGCCGCGCTCGGCATCTGGCGGCTGCTCGCGGTTGCGGCGCCCCATCTTGCCGCGCTCGCACTGATGTACGAGACCGAGACGGATTTCGGCGCGCGGCTCGCCTTCGTGCTGGCCTGGGGCATCCTCAACTTCTTCTGGATCGCGCTGCTGCGGCGGCCGGCGCTGTCGGGTGCATTGTCGCTGACCATGGTCGTGGTGCTGGTGCTGCTGTCACGCCTGAAGCACGACGTCGTGCAGATGACAGTCAATTTCATCGACCTGATGATGATCGACCGCGACACGGTGGCGTTCCTGTTCACGATCTTCCCGAATTTGCGCTGGTCGGTGGTTCTGGCGGGTCTCGTCACGCTGCCGCTGATGTATGCGCTGTGGTGGCTCGATCCGTTCCGCATCCGCAGGCTGCCGGCGCTCGCCTCCATGCTCGGCTGCCTCGCCGCGCTGGTCGGCTATTCGCTCTATCATCCGGACGAGGCCTGGCGCGGCTATTACGACGACGGCTATCTCTCGAAATTCTTCCGCTCCGGCGTCAGCGCGGTCTCCGACTTCGCGCAATACGGCTTCATGGAGTCCGCTGCTTCGACCAACGAACGGCTCAACTTGCCACTGGTCGATGCGTGCCATCCCGCGGGCCGTCGGCCGAACATCATCATGGTCCATGATGAATCGAGCTTCGACATCCGCGCCGCGCAGGGCATCAAGGTGCCGCAAGGCTATGGCCGCCACTTCAAATCCTGGGACGGCAAGGAGCGCACATTTCTGGCCGAGAGCAATGGCGGGCCGAGCTGGTTCACCGAATACAACGTGCTTGCGGGCCTTTCCTCGCGCTCGTTCGGCCGCTTCGCCTATTTCGTGACGCGCATCGCGACAGGCCGTGTCGAGCGCGGCCTGCCGCTGGCGCTGCGCCGCTGCGGCTACGACACGATGTCGCTCTATCCTGCCTATGGCGGCTTCATGGCCGCGCGCAGCTTTCAGTTGACGACCGGCGTTGAACGATTCTTCGACTCCAAGGATCTCGGCGCCAAGGATGTCGAGCCGGATAGCTTCTTCTACGACAAGGCGCTCCGGCTGATGGGTGAGCGGACGCCGAACAAGCCGCTGTTCACCTTCATCTACCTCGGTGCCAATCATTTCCCCTGGGAGACGCGCTTCCGCCCCGATCTGCTGCCGAACTGGCGCGCGCCGGGCAATATGCCGTCGATCGACGAATATCTGCGCCGACAGGCGATGAGCGCCGAGCAGTACAAGGCTTTCCTCGCGGGCCTGAAGAAGAATTACCCCGGCGAGCCCTTCCTGATCGTGCGCTACGGCGATCACCAGCCGGAATTCGCGCCTGGTATCCTCGAGCCCGGGCTCGACGAAGGTGCTCTCGGCAAGAAGCTCGACGCCTACGACCCACGTCTCTACGCGACCTATTACGCGATCGACGCCGTCAATTTCGAGCCGGTGAAGAGCGAGGCCGTGATGGACACGGTCGACGGCCCGTATCTGCCGCTCGTCATCCAGGAAGCCGCCGGCATCCCGCTCGATCCGTCTTTCGCCGAGCAGAAGGAGATCATGCTCCGCTGCAAGGGGATCTTCTACGGCTGCAAGAACGGCGCCGAAGCGCGCCGGCTGAACCGGCTGCTGATCGATGCGGGGATGATCCGGGGGCTGTAGTCTTCGTCACCGTCATCCTGAGGTGCCGGAGCGTAGCGGAGGCCTCGGAAGGATGCGCGGCCCGGCTGCATCGCGGCCGTTCATCCTTCGAGGCTCCTCGCGCACTGCTTCGCAGCGCACGCCTCGTACCTCAGGATGACGGGACATACGGCAAAACCTACTTCCCCACCTTCTCCCACAGCCACTTCGCCACCGCATCCGGCGACGAATTCGCGTCATTGCCGGCGGCGCGCAAATTGGCTTCCCGCATGGTCGCGATGTCGATCTTGCCGAGCAGCGGCTTCAGCGCGGCCTGCAGCCGCTCGTCGCCGGCGCGCTTCGGGGCCAGCAGCAGGATCGCATCGTAGGGCGGGATCGCGTGCCGGGGGTCGTCGAGCGCAACGAGATCGTATTTTGCGATCAGCCCGTCGCTGGTGTAACCCGCGATGACATCGACCTCGCCGCTGGCGACGGCCGCGTACATGAAGTCCGGCTGCATCTGGCGCTGGGCGCGGAACGAGAGGCCATAGGTCTTTTGCAGCGCCGCCCATTCGGGCCGCGAGAAAAATTCATAGTCGCCGGCGATCGACAGGGACGACGCATGCGCGGCGAGATCGGCGATGGTGCGGATGCCAAGTGCCTCGGCGCGCTTCTTCGGGATCACCAGCGCATAGGCATTCTCGAAACCGAGCTCGCCGAGCAGCGTGATGTTGTCCTTCGCGAGCGTTGTTTTCAGCTCCGCCAACAGTTCCGCACGCGGCTTGATGTCCGTGCGATGAAGCTGATTGGCCCAGAGCGTGCCGGAATAATCGACATAGAGATCGATATCGCCGGCTTTCAACGCCTCGAAGATCACGCTTGAGCCGAGGCCGGATCGTGCGACGGCGGAAAGACCGGCCGCCTGAAGCCGGTCCCTCATCAACGCCGACAGCACGTATTGCTCGGCGAACGTCTTGGCACCGACGACATAGCTCTGCGACGAGCGTCCCATCGTCGGTACCAATGTTGCGACGACCAGTGCCGCGATCCCGGCCACGCCAAGCGCTGTACGCACGCGGCTGCGCCGGCGCAGGCCGCTCTCGATCAAGCCGAGCAATTGATCGACGGCGAGCGCCAGCAGGGCCGAAGCAAAGCAGCCGAACAGAACGAACACCCAGTTCTGGGTCTGGAGCCCGGCAAAGATGTAATT
Source organism: Bradyrhizobium sp. 132 (assembly GCF_023074185.1). GTDB lineage: Bacteria > Pseudomonadota > Alphaproteobacteria > Rhizobiales > Xanthobacteraceae > Bradyrhizobium. The sequence goes on from NZ_JADPKY010000043.1 coordinate 17,934, forward strand.
GCCGAGGCTGGTCTGCCCGATCGGGGTCGACAGCGTCGCGGTGCCGATCACCCAAACTGCGGCGGTACGGATGCCCGCCATCATCACCGGAAGGGCCAGCGGCAGTTCGACCATCACCAGGGACTGCCGTGCGGTCATGCCGACGCCCTTCGCGGCCTCGATCAGCGCGGGATCGATGCCGTTGAGGCCGGTGATGCCATTGCGCAGTACCGGCAGCATCGAATAGAGCGCGAGCGCCAGCATCGCCGGCAGGAAGCCAAACGCCGAGAACGAGACGCCGAACCAGGCCAGCGTCACGGAGGCCGTAAGCAGCAGTAGCGGATAGAACAGCGCGAGCAGTGCCAGCCCCGGCACCGTCTGCACGATGCTGGCGAGCGCGAGCAGGACAGCGCGCGGGGTGGGGCGGTTGCGCGTCAGGATCGCCAGCGGCAGGCTGACGATCAGGCCGAGCGCGAGCGCGGCCAAACTCACCCGCACATGGTTGCCGAGATAGTCGGGCAAATGCGCCAGCGCCTCGCCCCAGCGCGGATCAGACAACAGGCTCATGCCGCACCGCTCTGTGGCAGCAGCGCGTTCAGCCGTTCGACCTGGCGTCGCGGCGTCCGCAGCAGCTCCAGCACGTAGGCGTCACTGGTTTTCGAGAGCTCCACTGGCGTGCCCTGCGCGAGCAGCTTTCCGCTGCGCATCACCGCGATGCGGTCGGCGAGCAAAATCGCTTCCGTCATGTCGTGTGTGATCATCACGGTGGTCAGGCCGAGCCTGCGGTGCAGCTCGCGAAAATCGTCGCCGAGCGCATCGCGGGTGAGAGGATCGAGCGCGCCAAAGGGCTCGTCCATCAGCACGATGCGGGGCCGTGCCGCAAGCGCCCGCGCCACGCCGACCCGCTGACGCTGGCCGCCCGAAAGCGCGTCCGGCAGCCGGTCGCGATGCACGGCCCGATCGAGCTGCACGAGTTCGAGCAACTCATCAACTCGCGTTGCGATATCTCCCGCCGGCACGCCGAGCAGCTTCGGCGTGATCCCGATATTGTCGGCGACGCTCAGATGCGGGAACAGCCCGCCGCTCTGGAAGACGTAGCCGATGCGGCGCCGCAGCGCGACCGGATCGGCGGATTGCACGTCGTCGCCCTCGACCGTGATCGTGCCCCCATCCGCCTCGATCAGGCGGTTGGCGAGCCGCAGCAGCGTCGTCTTGCCCGAACCCGAGCCGCCGACGACGGCCACAAACTCGCCTTCGGCGATGTCGAGTGACACATCGTCCACGGCCTTGAGCGCGCCGAAGCTCTTGGTGACATGGGCATAGCGAATCATCGGCATGGACGGCATCGGGCGGGGGCTCACTGCGCTGACCCACCCGGGAGGGAGGGGATGACGAGGTCTATGCGTACCACGCTTGGCGGCTTGATTGAACTTGGCCGCGCGAGCGGCTAAGGCATCGGACCAAGTTCGGAGGGAATACATGACAACGCCCACGGCAGTGGCGCTGGAAGATGCCAAGGTCGCGTTCCGGCTGGGGGACGGGCGGGTCTATACGGCGGTGGAGAAGGCGCATCTGACGGTCGCGCAGGGCGAGTTCGTCGCCATCGTCGGCCCGACCGGTTGCGGGAAATCGACGCTGCTCAACGTCGCGGCCGGGCTGCTGAAGCCGGCTGCCGGGAGCGTCAAGATATTCAACCAGCCGCTCGCCGGGCTGAACCGGGATGCCGGCTATCTGTTCCAGGCCGATGCGCTGTTCCCATGGAAGACCGCGCTGGACAACGTCGCGATCGGGCTCGAAGTCAGCGGCACGCCGCGCAGCGAGGCGCTGCCGCGGGCGCAGAAATGGCTGACCTCGGTCGGCTTGGGCGCCTTCGCCGGCCGCTATCCGCATATGCTCTCGGGCGGCCAGCGCAAGCGCGTGGCGCTCGCGCAGGTGCTGATCCGCGATCCAAAGATCCTGCTGATGGACGAGCCGTTCGGGCCGCTGGATGCGCAGACCCGACAGGTGATGGGCAACCTCCTGCTCGACCTCTGGAACGCCGACCGCAAGGCCGTGCTGTTCGTCACCCATGATCTGGAAGAGGCGATCGCGCTCGCCGACCGCGTCGTGATCATGTCGGCGGGGCCGTCCTCCCGCATCATCGGCGACTGGCGCGTGAGCCTGCCGCGCCCGCGCGACATTTTTGAAGTCCGGCTGGACAAGGAGTTCCATGCGCTTCATCGCGAGATATGGAGCGTGCTCAAGGACGAGGTCATGAAGGGCTATGCGCAGTCCACGCAAGCGGCGGAGGCGGTCTGATGTCGCGCGTCACGCTGCTTGCGCTGCAAATCCTGGTCGCCATCGTCTGCCTCGTGCTGTGGCAATTGCTGACGACCGTGCCCGTGTTCGGCAAGATCCTGCTGCCGCCGTTCTTCTTCTCCAACCCGGTCGATGTCTTCGCCCAGATCGTCAAGTGGTTCTCATCCGGTGTGATCTGGAGGCATCTCGGCATCACGCTGACGGAATCGATCCTGGCCTTCGTGATCGGATCGGCCGGCGGCGTGCTGGTCGGCTTTTGGTTCGCGCGCCAGCCGCTGGTCGCCGCCGTGTTCGATCCGTACGTGAAGATGGTCAATGCGTTGCCGCGCGTCGTGCTGGCGCCGATCTTCGCGCTGTGGCTTGGGCTGGGTATCTGGTCCAAGGTCGCGCTCGGCGTGACGCTGGTGTTCTTCATCGTGTTCTTCAACGTCTATCAGGGCGTGAAGGAGGTCAGCCGCACCGTGCTCGACAACGGTCGCATGCTCGGCATGAGCGAGCGGCAGTTGATGCAGCACGTCTATTGGCCGTCGGCGCTGTCGTGGATGTTCTCGTCGCTGCACACTTCGGTGGGCTTCGCCGTGGTCGGCGCGGTCGTCGGCGAATATCTGGGATCGGCGGCGGGGCTCGGCTATCTGATCCAGCAGGCTGAAGGCGTATTCGACGTCGCCGGCGTGTTCGCCGGCATGTTCGTGCTGTCGGCCTTCGTCATCCTGATCGATTTTGGCGTCACGCTGGTCGAGCGCCGTCTGCTGGTCTGGCGGCCGACCGTGGATGAGCGCGGCTAATCTACCTCGATTGCCTGCTGACTTTTATGTGATGGGCCGGCCGGAATAGAACGCGCGCCCGCGCGTCATACCCCCATGCAACCACCCGCATGGGAGTTCAGGATGCCCCGGTCACAGTTTCTCCTCGTCGTTGCGGCGCTCGCAGGCAGATGCCGGAGGCCAAAGCCCGGTTTCGGTACGGCGCTCATTTGCGCGCGCATTCTCGTCGCATTCGCGCTTCCTTCGCTGGTGCTCGCGCATGAATCTCATCCAGCCGTCCCACCGGCTGCGCTGAGTGCGGAAGAGCGTGCGTTCCTGGAAGAGAACGAAGCCGCGATGACCAAGATGATGAACGATATGGCGGCCAAGCCGACCGGCGATGTCGATCGCGACTTCGCCGCGATGATGATTCCGCATCATCAGGGCGCGATCGACATGGCGATCATCGAATTGCGTTACGGCAAGAACGAGCAGCTGCGACGCATCGCGCAGGAAATCATCGTCGACCAGATGCAGGAGATCGCGGCGATGAAGCTGGCGATCGGCAAGCCGGCGGCGGAGACGACGCCGGCTCCGACGCAGCCGTCGGCTGTTCCCGCCGCAAACGTTCATCAACATCCGGGCATGCAGATGGATATGTCCGCCGGAATGAAAATGAGGAAGTAGGAGCCGCAGATGACGACGTCGCAAAGCAACATCATGAAGAGCATTTTTCTGGCAGCCACCATGCTTGCCACCGGTTCCGTCGCATGGGCTGGGCAGGCGCCGGGCGCGCTGTCCGCGCCCGATATTCCGATCAGCCACCACGACCGCATCTACGCGGCGGAGCAGTTCTCGAATACGGTCTCGGTCACTGATCCCGTCGACAACAAGCTGCTTGGTGTGATCCGGCTGGGCGACCCGCAGCCCGGCAATTTCAGCCCACTGTACAAGGGCCAAGTCCTCGTGCACGGCGTGGGCTTCTCGCCCGATCACAAGACGCTTGCCGTGGTGTCGATCGGCTCCAATTCGGTGACGTTCATCGACACCGCGACCAACGCGGTCAAGCACACGACCTATATCGGGCGGTCGCCGCACGAGGCGTTCTTTACGCCTGATGGCAAGGAGGTCTGGGTCACCATTCGCGGCGAAAACTATGTCTCCGTGATCGATGCGAAGAGTTTTGCGGAGAAAGCCCGCATCGCCACCCCGAACGGGCCGGGCATGCAGGTATTCTCCCCCGACGGCAAATACGGCTACATCTGCTCGTCCTTCAATCCCGAGACCGATGTCGTCGCGGTCGCCGAGCACAAGATCATCGCCAGGGTGAAGCAGGAGAGCCCCTTCTGCCCGAACATCGCGGTGACGCCGGACGGAAATCAGGTGTGGTTCACGCTGAAGGACATCGGCCGGACCCAGGTGTTCAATGCCAAGCCGCCGTTCAACCCGATCAAGACGATCGACACCGGTCCGATTACAAATCACGTCAACTTCGCGCACACCGCCAAGGGGACCTTTGCTTACGTGACCATTGGCGGACTGAACGAGGTGAAAGTGTTCCGCACCGACGATTTCTCGCAGGCCGCAACGATCCCGGTCGGCAATCTGCCGCATGGCATCTGGCCCTCCGGCGACGGCACGCGCATCTATGTTGGGCTTGAGAATGCCGACGCCCTCGCGGCGATCGACACCGCGACCAACAGTGTGGTCGCGAATATCGCGATCGGCCAGGCGCCGCAGGCGATCGCTTATGTTCCGGGAGCGGCGCCCGACCCGGATGATCGTCAGAACTTGCAGGCCCTCGGCATTGCCGGCCAGGTCGCCCATCTGTCGCTCGCCTCCAGGGACAGTTCGAAGGACGGCAAGGCGCCGACCAGCGTCTCGCTGTTCGACCAGGGCCTGATTCAGATTTTGCAGGCTTCGGTGACGGGCCTTCAGCCCAAGCAGAAATATGTGCTTGCACTGGCGGAACGCAGCGACGGGAGCGGGCCGCTGCAACCGCTGGCGGCTTTCATGACCAATCCGGCCGGATCGGCCATCGTCAACGCGGCCGGCCCAATCCGGCAGATCGTCGACCCGTCCGCCGTGGCAGGAAAGCGATATCTGGTGATCGGTTCCGGAGACGCGGCCGGGCCCGGCGAAGCGGTCCAAATCGAGACGCAATGACCCGCCGTAGGGGGGCAACGAAGATCGGGCGGAGCGCCTCATGAAGGATATGCTGGTTCAGGTCGAGCCGCTGATCCCCGCGCTCCGTCGTTATGCGCGGGCGCTCGTACGCGATCGCGCGGCTGCCGACGATCTGGTTCAGGATTGCCTGGAGCGCGCCGTCAGCCGCTGGCATCAGCGGCGCGACGGCAGCGTGCGCGCGTGGCTGTTCACCATCCTCCACAATCTGGCGGTCACGCAGTTCCGTCAAGCAACAGCGCGGGGCAGGCATATGCCGATCGACGATGCAGGCGAGAGTGAGCTCGTCAGCGCTGCCGCGCAGGAGCACAGGGTGATCTATCAGGATGTCCTGAACAGGCTGGCGAAACTTCCGGAAGAGCAGCGGGCTGTATTGCTGCTTGTTGCCGTCGAGGATCTCTCCTACGCCGATGCCGCGGCGGTGCTGAATATCCCGGTCGGGACCGTGATGTCGCGCCTGTCGCGCGCGCGAGAAAGGCTACTTCAGGAGATGGACGGCATTGCACCGGGGAACGTCGTGGCATTGCGGAGCATGAAATGAGCCAGCGGCCGATCACGGAGGATGATCTCCACGCCTATGTGGACCAGGCGCTCGAGCCCGAGCGTCGCGCAGAGATCGCATCCTATCTGGACGATCACCCTGACATCGCGGGGCGCGTCGCCGCTTTCGCCGCCCAGCGCGAGCAGTTGCGCGGCGCGCTGGCGTCGATCGCCGATGAACCATTGCCGTCCGCGCTGAACCTGTCGCGCATCATTGAGCGCCGGAAGCGGCGTCCCTTGCGGGCGTGGGCGGCGATCGCGGCGCTGTTGCTCTTGAGCATTGGCGGTCTCGGCGGCTGGACCATGCGCAGCCTGTTGCAGGATGGTTCGAGCGGACTGTCTGCGTTGGCGCAGGAGGCGGCTTACTCCTACGGAGTCTACGCTCCGGATCGTGTACGGCCGGTCGAGATACGAGCTTCAGACAGTGCCGAGCTGACGCAATGGGTCTCCAATCGGCTGAAACAGCCGGTCAAGGTGCCGGACCTTGCTGTCTCCGGCTATCGGCTGATGGGAGGACGCCTCGTTGCGACCTCGCATGGTCCGGCCGCGATGTTTATGTACGACGACGATCACGGCGACCGTCTTGTCGTGCTGACGCGTCCGATGAGCAATCCCAGGCAGGATACGCCGATGCTGCCGCAATCAACCGGCAATATTACGGGCTTCGCCTGGGCGGACAGGGGTATGGGCTACACGCTCGTCGCCCAGCTTCCAGCGGACACGCTCAAGCCGATCGCGAACGAGATCCGGAAGCAGGCGCGCCCGATCTAGCCCGGATTTCAAGAACGGGCCCGCGCATTGGCGCGAGCCCGGAAGCGCGATGGGTCAGTCCAGCAGCTTGGTGTCGTCGGGCGCCTGCGGCGGTGTCTTGATCGCGATCGCCTTGACCTGTCCGCTGATCGGCTTGGTGCCGCCATGCGGCGTCCCCTTCGGGATGATGACGAGGTCGCCCGGCTTCACCGTGACTTCCTTGTCGCCGAACCAGATCGTGCCGGTGCCCTCTAAAATGTACTGGATCTCGTTGGTGTTGGGATGCATGTGCTTGGGCACATTGCCGACCTGGATCGAGATGGTGGCGCCATCGGCGCTTGCGAACGTCTTGGAACGGTAGCCGACAGCGTTGGCATTCCCGAGTGCGTCGCCCTCCATCTCGGCGGTGTGAATGATCTGCGGGGCGATGTTCTCGGCGGCGAGCGCCGGCCGCATCAGGTGGGTTGCGCCGCACCCGGCGGCAAAGGCGGCGACGAGCGATAGCGTGATGGCCAGGCGATTCATGGGTAGTCCTCCCCGTGCTGATTATTATTCGAGCGATGGTATGCCGCCGGTACTTGCTTGACCAGCGGTCGGAAAGTCGCCGTCTCAAGGGCCGCATGCTGCTTTGCGGTGATCGGCCGATATGGTCGACGTTCCCAGCGTTGCGCGTTTGCCACAGGGATTTGAAATAGGCGGCCATATTCGCGGGGCTGATCGACTTTAGTCGCCTGATTTGAATAACATGCCGCCAACGCTTGGATCGCTTCGGCGTTATTTTTGATGAGCGTTTGAGGAATATTTTGCGAATTTTCAGGTCTTGTCTGGGAATGCCTTTCGGCGGCTGCCGAATGTCGGGGGCTGCGTTCTTGGCGGCGATGTTGCCGCTGATGCTTTGGCCGATGGACGCTGCGAATGCGCAGTGCGTCGGTTTCCCGGTCCAGACCAATCAGACTTGCACCAATGGCGGGACGCTCGCTGATACCAGTATTCGGGGCATTGGCAATGTCGGCTTACAGGATCTGGGGACGCTAAGTCTGACCAACACCGCGGCCGGCGTGATCTCCAGCAGCGGCTTCAGCAGTCTGGGCATCTTCGCCAATCAGGATTTGAACCTGACGAATTCAGGAAGTGTCGCTGCCGCGGGTGCTGCCAACAGCGCCGTTGCGGTGGGACGGGATGCCACCATTAGCAATTCCGGGATCATCCAGGCTGACGATGGTATGAGTAACGCTATTGTGGCTACGCGCGACGCCAACGTAATTAACTCCGGCACGATTTCGGCCAACGGTGCCCAAGGCACCGGTATTATCGCCAGTCGAAATGCCTATGTGATCAATTCCGGAAGCATCCTGACCGACGGCCCCGATGGCTTCGGTATTTTCGTCGATCTGCACACTGCGACCGTTATCAATTTCGGGGTCATCTCGGCCAATGGAAGCGGCGGCATCGGCATTGTCTCCGGCGAGACCGTCCTTGCGACCAATTCCGGCACCATCTCGGTGAACGGCGTCAGCGGCATCGGTATCAAGAGTTATCAAGACGCCAGTTTGACCAACTCCGGAATCATCTCGGCCGGGGACGGCGGTCGCGGTGTCCTTTCGATTCGAGATGCCACCGTAGCCAATACCGGCACGATCACTGCTTCCAGCACTGGCGTCGCCATTCACGCGCTGCGGAATGCCGCCGTGACCAATTCGGGGCTCATCAGAGCCAACGATACCGGCGGCACCGCCATTGCCGCCACCCAGATCGCCGACGTCAACAACTCAGGGCTCGTCCTGGGAAATCTGTTCGCCATCTCTGCAACGACCGCAAACGTGGTCAATTCCGGCACCATTTCGGTCGGCGGCTTCACCGCGCGCGCGATCCGCGCTTTTCAGGATGCCAACGTCATCAATTCCGGAGTCATTTCGGGCACGATCGCGGGCACGGTTGGAATTTCTGCGGGCCGAGACGCCAACGTGGTCAATTCCGGCACCATCTCGTCGTCGGGCGTCGGTACCGGCGTCGGTGCCGGTCGAGATGCAAATGTATTCAATTCCGGGTCCATTCTGGCTGACGGTCTGTCCGCTACAGCTATCATCGCCGTGCGAGATGCAAATGTGACGAATTCGGGCGTGATCGCTGCCAATGGACGCTCCGGCGTCGCGATCATCGGTCTTCAGAACGCCCATATCGTCAATTCCGGAATCATTTCGGCGAATGGTACGGGCGGCATTGCCATTTTAGTCGATCAGCACAATGCCACCGTGATCAATTCCGGCACCGTCTCGGCCGGCGGCTTCGGCATTCAGGCCTTTGGCTCCAGCAATTTGACCAATTCCGGGATCCTCAGCGGGCGGCTCGCCGCGCTCCAGTTCGTGGGATTGTCCGACACGCTCACCGTGCAGCAGGGATCGCGCATCATCGGCGCCGTCAATCTTGGCGGCGGCGGCGACACCGTCAACATGCGGGCGGTCAACCAGAACCTCACCTTCGATACGCTGGCCGGCGCAACGGTGAACGGCACGGTGCCTTACGTGGTGTCGGGCAACCGGATCGCCTCGGTCGATCCGTCCTCGTTTGCAACGGCCGGCAGCGTGCTTGCCGACTTCTCGCGCAGCGTCTCTGCGGTCGTGCCGGCATTCGACAGCGTGATGGCATCCGGTGGCGGCGTGTCCGCATTCGCTGCGCCCGATAGCGGCATGTCGGGCATCGCCGATGCCTTTGCCGGCATTCCCGGCCTTTCGGCCTATGCCTCGGACGAGGTTGCCTACAAGAGTCCGACCGCGGTTTATGCCGACGGCACCGCCGTGTGGGGCAGAGGGTTTGGCGGACGGCATGTGCAGGCTGCCGATGGCCTGCTGTCGCGCAACGTCACGACCTGGTATGGCGGTGCGATCGGCATCGACAAATCGCTGCGGCCGGATTTGCGGCTCGGCCTGTTCGTCGGCGCGGGCAGCACCCATAACCGCCTCGATCTGAACGGCGACGCCACCGACAGCAATCTCGCATTTGGCGGAGCCTACGCGCGCTACACGTCGGGCGCATCGTTTCTCAATGCGGCGCTGCAGGGCGGGGCCCTGCGCAGTTCGACGTCTCGTCTGGTCAACAACAATCTCGTGGCTAATGGGTTGGAGACGGCGACCGCGGGTTACACCGGCTGGTACGTCAGTCCCGAACTGACATGGGGCCATCGCTTCGCGCTCGGAACGCTGCTCGATTCGCACTACGCGCTGACGCCGAACGTGCAGGTCCGTTACCTCTATGCCGGTTTCGACGGCTATACCGAGACCGGTACCACCGCGCCGCTGACGGCCGGCGGCCGCAATACGCAAAATATCGAGGAGCGGGCCGAGCTGAAGTTCATCCGAACCACGCAGATATCCCCGGCATCGCTGCTAACCATCCACCTGTCCGGCGGGGGGCTCGGTTTGCAGCGGGTCGGTGGCGATACCGTTAACGCCACCTTGCTCACGCAGCCGCTCGCCTTCACCGCACCGGGCGCGGGCAATGTCTGGGGTGGTTTCGGTGGCCTTGGCGTGGAATGGCAGTCGCGCAACGTGTCTCTTTTCGCTGCGGCCGAATATCTCGCGTGGAACAATTCGGGCTCGATCGTCAGCGGCCGGGGCGGCCTCCGGATCGGCTTTTAGTCTATCGTAGGCACGGCATCTTCTCAGGCGGCGCACGCTGCTCTATCGTGCGCCTCGAATTGAGACCGGGAGGAAACCATGAAGAAACTGTTTGGCCGGCTCGCCGGCGCGTTGCTCGCGCTGACGCTCACCACCGGTCTTGCCGCGGCGCAAAGCAAGATCACGATCGCCATCGGCGGCGGCTCCTGCCTGTGCTATCTGCCGACGGTGCTGGCCAAGCAGCTCGGCGAATACGACAAGGCGGGTCTCAGTGTCGAACTGGTGGACCTCAAGGGCGGCTCGGACGCGCTCAAGGCCGTGCTCGGCGGCAGCGCCGACGTGGTCTCCGGCTACTTCGACCATTGCGTCAACCTCGCCGCCAAGAAGCAGGAGCTCCAGGCTTTCGTGGTCTATGACCGCTATCCCGGCCTCGTGCTGGTGGTTTCGCCCTCGCACACCAACGAGATCAAGTCGATCAAGGATCTCGCCGGCAAGAAGGTCGGCGTCAGCGCGCCCGGCTCCTCCACGGACTTCTTCCTCAAATACATGCTCAAGAAGAATGGGGTCGATCCCGCCAGCGCTGCCGTGATCGGCGTCGGCCTCGGCGCCACCGCGGTCGCCGCGATGGAGCAGGGCCAGATCGACGCCGCCGTGATGCTCGATCCCTCCGTCACCGTGCTCCAGGGCAGTCACAAGGATCTTCGCATCCTCAGCGACACCCGCACCCAGAAGGACACGCTCGAGACGTTCGGTGGCGAATATCCGGGCGGTGCGCTGTACTCGACCGCGGCCTGGGTTGCCGGCCACGAAAAGGAGACGCAGGCGCTGACCAACGCGATCATGGGCACGCTCGCCTGGATCCACTCGCACTCGCCCGAGGAGATCATGGCGAAGATGCCGGAGGAGACGGTCGGAAAGAACAAGGACCTCTATCTCGCGGCGCTCAAGAACACGATTCCGATGTTCTCCGAGACCGGCAAGATGGATCCGAAGGGCGCTGACGCCGTGCTCGCGGTGTTCAGCGTTGGCTCGCCCGAGGTCGCTAACGCCAAGATCGACGTCAGCAAGACCTTCACCAACAAGTACGTCGAGCAGGCCAAGAAGACCACGGGGAGCGCCAAATAACTGACGCGAAGGTGTGGTCATCAGGCGTCATGACGTCACCAATCATTCATCGCGTCACCACCCTTGATCTCGCCGTGCGGCCGATCGTCTGGCCGTTCGCCGAGGTGCGGCGCGCCGAGATCGCCGCGCATTTCGCCGAGAAGCAGCGTGAGCGGCCGAAGATCTGGAACGGCCGTGTCCTGCTCGGGCGTGATCCCGTGTTTACGGATGGCCATTTCACCGCGACCTATTTCGAGACCGATTTCGCGAGCTTCCTCGCCTGGCGCGACTGGGGCATTCCCGACAAAGCCGTGTTCAACGGTTTCGGCATGGGCGCGCTGCGCACCTCCGACGGCGCCTTCGTGATGGGCGAGATGGCACAGCACACCGCCAACGGCGGGCGCATCTATTTCCCCTCGGGCACGCCCGACCTTGATGACGTCAGGGGCGACACGCTCGACATTTCCGGCAGCGTTGTCCGCGAACTCGAGGAAGAGACCGGCCTGACCGCGGCCGACTACCGTGCCGAGCCGGACTGGCATTGTGTCGTCTCCGGGCCCACGATTGCAATGATGCAAATTATCAACCTGGACATGCCGGGTGACGTGGCGCGTGCGCGGATCGAAGCCAATCTGGCGCGCGAGGCTGAGCCGGAGCTCTCGGCTATCCATCTCGTGCACGGGATGAGTGATCTCACGCCGTCCATGCCGCGATTTGTCACGGCCTTCGTCGAGCAGCAGTTCGCGTCGCGCTGAAGCGCGAGGCTTGACATCGCTGCGCTCAGCCCATGTGATGGGCAAAAAAGCAAAAGCAAAGAGAATGCAATGCACAATCGTTCAGGGAGGTTTTGATGCGCGTGCGCATGGCTGCCCGCTTGGTGCGTGGGCTGTTGGTCGCGATATCAGCGACGGGCTTGGCGGTCTCCGCCCAGGCTCAAGAGAAGAAGATCAAGATCGGCGTCGTTTTCGATTTGACCGGACCTCTCGCCGGCGGCGGCTCTGAGCTCGGCTATATCGGCGCAAAGATCATCCTCGACCACTTCGCCAGGACCGGCGTCGAGGGCTACAAGATCGAGGCGGTCTATGCCGACGCGCAGAGCAAGCCCGACATCGCCATCAACGAATCCGTCCGCCTGCTCGAGCAGGAGAAGGTCGACATGGTGCTCGGCTTCTTCTCGTCGGCGCAATGTGTGCCGGTGGCCGCGCGAGTCGAGCAGCTCAAGAAGTTCATGTGGATGACGACCTGCATCTCGTCGGCCGTGTTCAACGAGAAGGGCTACAAATACGTCTTCCGGCCGCAGGCGAGCGGCGACCAGTTTGGCATGATGACGATGGATTTCATCGCGCAGAACGCCAAGGCGAAGTTCGACAAGGAGCCGAAGGATCTGCGCGTCGCCATCATCCACGAGGACGGCGCCTATGGTGTCGACGTGTCCAAGGGCAACGAGGCCGGCGCGAAGAAGGCTGGCTTCAACGTCGTGATGAAGGAGGGCTATTCGGCCACCGCGCCTGACCTCTCCGCGCTGGTGACCAAGTTGAAGCGCGCCAAGCCCGACGTCATTTTCCACACCGGCTACAATCCGGACATTACGCTGCTGTTGCGCCAGGCCCGCGAGCAGGGCCTGAAGTTCGGTGCGCTGATGGGGCACGGTGCGGGTTACGGCGTCTATGAGAAGCTGAAGGAAGGCATGGGCGCCGATGCCACCTACATCTTCAACACCGACCCGATCTCGATCTGGCTTGCCAACCAGAAGACCATGGATCCGAAGCTCCCTGCGGTGATCAAGATGGTCGGCGAGGAGTTCGACAAGATCCGGCCCGGCGTCGCCATCCGCTCGGCCCATGTCGGCATCGGCGCGTCCAACACCTATGTGTTCATGAATGACGTCCTGCCGCGCGCGATCAAGAAATACGGTGGTGTCGATCCCGATGCGCTGCGCAAAGCGGCGCTCGACACCGACATCCCCGAGGGCGGCACCATGCTCGGCTTCGGCGTCAAGTTCTACGGCGAGGGCACGCCGATGGCCGGGCAGAACGAGCGCTCATTCCCGGTCGTGATCCAGTACATCGACGATAAATCCTCGGTGGTGTGGCCCAAGAGCCAGGCGCAGCGCGAGGCCGTGCTGCCGCTTCCGAAGGGCACCACCTACAGCAACCAGTAGCGCAAATACGCGTAGCAAGGAGGGCGGAGCGGTGCTGGAAGTCAGCGGGCTGGTGAAGCGGTTTGGTGGCTTCACCGCCGTCAACAACGTGTCGTTCAAAGTCGATCAGGGCGAGATCCTCGGCCTGATCGGCCCCAACGGCTCGGGCAAGAGCACGATCTTCAACATGCTCTCAGGCACGCTGGCGCCGACATCCGGTTCGATCCTGTTCGGCGGCTCCGAGATCGCGGGCCTCGCACCGCACCGGATCATCAACAGTGGTATCGGCCGCACCTTCCAGATCCCGCGGCCGTTCCGCCGCTTGACGATGTTCGAGAACGTCGCGCTCGCCGGATTCTACGGCCAGGGCCGCCACAGCCGTGCCAGGGCCGAGGAGGCGGCCGAGCGATCGCTGGCCATGGTCGGCCTGCCGACCGATCGCCACGCCAGCGTCGATGGCCTCGGCGCAGCCGGCCTGAAAAAGCTCGAACTGGCGAAAGCACTCGCGACTGGGCCAAAACTGCTGCTCGCCGACGAGAGCCTCGGCGGGCTCGACGAAGCCGAGATGGGCCAGGCCGCCGACATGCTGCGCAACATCCGCGACGAGCTCGGCATCACCATCATCTGGGTCGAGCACATCATGGGCGTTCTGATGCGCGTCGTCGATCGCGTGATGGTGCTCGACCACGGCGAAAAGATCTCGGAAGGTTTGCCGAGCGCGGTTGCCGGCGATCCGCGCGTCATCGAGGTCTATCTCGGCACCGATGCCGAGACCACGCAGGCCGCGGCCGCCGAAGCGCGCCGCCGCGCGGGAGGATAGTCGATGCTGGAGCTCCGCGCCGTCAATGCCGGTTACGGCACCTTCCAGGCGCTGTTCGACGTCAATCTCGACGTGAAGGCCGGCGAGGCGGTCGGCGTCATCGGCCCGAACGGCGCCGGCAAGACCACCTTGATGCGCGTCATTTCCGGCCTGATCCGTCCCGCGCGTGGGTCGATCGCGATGGAGGGCATCGACGTCGTGGCGACGCCGTCGCACAAGATCGTCAGTCTCGGGATCGCGCATGTGCCGGAGAACCGGCGGCTGTTTCCGCAGCTCTCGGTCGACGACAATCTCAAGATGGGCGCCTTCATGAAGGAGGCGCGCGGCCATTATGCCGAGCGGCTGGACGTCGTGTTCGATCTGTTTCCGCGCCTGAAGGAGCGCCGCCACCAGATGGCCGGCACCATGTCCGGCGGCGAGCAGCAAATGTGCGCGATCGGACGCGCGTTGATGTCGAATCCAAAGCTGCTGCTGCTCGACGAGCCGTCGGCGGGGCTGGCGCCAGTGGTGGTGCAGCAGGTGTTCGAGCTGGTGAAGCGGATCCGAGCAAGCGGGCTGACCGTGCTGATCGTCGAGCAGAATGTGCAGCAGGTGCTGAAAGTGGTCGATCGTGCCTATCTGATCGAGGCGGGCACGATCAGGTCCTCAGGCACCTCGGCCGAGATGCTGGCGAGCGACACGGTCAAGGAAGCGTATCTCGGGGTGTGAGGTTCATGCGGGCATGCAAGCATTTTTGGACATTTTCGACATCTACCTGCTGGAGGCCGTGATCAACGGTATCCTGCTCGGCGGCGTGCTGGCGCTGCTCGCGCTCGGGCTCAACCTGATCTTCGGCGTCATCGACGTGACCTGGATCTGCTACGCCGAACTGGTGATGATCGGCATGTACGCCATGTATTTCATGGTGCAGCATTACGGCATCAGCTATTTCGTCGCCGCGCCGCTTACCATCCTGCTGGTCGCGGTGCTCGGCGCGGCGCTGCATTACCTCGTGATCGCGCCGCTGCTCACAGCGCCTCCGATCAATCAATTGCTCGCGACCGGCGGGGTGCTGTTCGTGCTCCAGAGCTTTGCGACCGTCGCCTTCGGCATCGACTTTCGCAACCTCGGCATCCGCCTGCCGGTGCTCGCCTTCGGCGAAATGCATTTTAGCTATGCGCGGCTGCTGTCCTTTCTGGCGGCGCTGGTCGGCATGGTCGTGGTCTATCTGTTCATGACGCGGACCTTCACCGGCACCGCGATCCGGGCGATCTCGCAGGACCGGCAGATCATGGCGCTGATGGGCGTCGACACCAAGCGGATCTATCTCATTACCTCGGCACTCGGCGGCGCTCTGGCCGGGCTCGCCGCCTGCCTGCTGGTTCTGCAATATGACGTGCATCCCTTCGTCGGTCTGTCGTTCGGACCGATCACCTTCCTGATCTGCGTGCTCGGCGGCCTCGGCAATTTCATCGGCGGCTTCATCGCCGCCTTCGTGTTCGCCGAGATCATCTCGCTTGGCGGCCTGTTCTCCGATCTCGAATGGGGCTATGTGCTCGCCTTCGCCTTCTTCATCGTCATGATGTTCATCCGCCCCGCGGGCCTGCTGGCGAGGCGCCGATGATGGGGCGGGGGCGGCTTGCAGCCTGGGCGATAGGATTAGCGGCGCTGGTCGCGCTGCCCTTCGTCTATCGCGATCCCTATCATCTGCACATCCTGGTGCTGATCCTGATCTGGTCGTTCGCCTATACGTCCTGGTCGATGATGGGGCGGTTCGGCCTCGTCTCGCTCGGCCATGGCGGTTTCATGGGTATCGGCGCCTATGTCACCGCACTGCTCTGGAATCATCTGGGATGGTCACCCTGGATCGGCATCCCCATCGGCATGGTCGCGGCCGGCGTGCTGGCGCTGATCGTCGGCTATCCCTGTTTCCGCTTCCGCATCACCGGGCACTATTTCGTGCTGGTGACGCTCGCGCTCTCCGGGATCGTGCTCCAGGTCATCACGGCGACGCGCGACTATACCGGCGGCTCGCTCGGCTACACGCCGAACCGGGCCCCGGGCAACAAGCTCCTGGCGCTGCAATTCGACGACAAGATCACCTGGTACCTGATCGCGCTCGGGGTCTGGCTGTTCGGCATCGTGGTCTGGCACTGGGTTGACCGCAGCATGGCCCGCTATGCGCTTGAGGCGATCTCGGAAGACGAGGACGCTGCGGCCGCCGCTGGCGTCGACGTCACGGCGGAGAAGCTGAAGATCACGCTGCTCAGCGCGGTGATGACGGCGCTCGCCGGCGCGATCTATTGCCAGTACCAGATGTTCATCACGCCCGACACCGTCAGCGGCATCGCGGTGTCGCTCCAGATGGTGTTCGCCGCCATCGTCGGCGGCCTGTTCGTCTCGCTCGGCCCGACCTTCGGCGCCGTCATCACGATCCTGCTGGCCGAGACCTTGCGCATTGGTTTCGGCACCAAGGCGGTCGGCTGGGACAATCTCGTCTACGGCGTGTTGCTCGTGCTTTTCATCATATTCCTTCCCAAGGGTATCCTTGGTAGCTTGCTCGATCGATTGAAGCCGCAACGCAAGGTGCCCCGCGCTCATGAGCAAGAAGCCGTCCAAATCGCTCGCCCAGGAACTTGACCGCTACATCACGCCGTTCCGCTACGATGGATCGGGCAAGTTTCATCTCAAGGACCACAAGACCGACGCGAAGGGCGACCTCGACAAGGAGAAGGCGCAGGAGCTTCTCGACGCCAACAAGAAGCGGCTGATCGCGTTTCAGGAGAAGCTCTACGCCCAGGACCGCTGGTCGGTGCTAATCGTGTTCCAGGCGATGGACGCCGGCGGCAAGGATTCTGCGATCAAGGCGATCTTCGAGGGCATCAATCCGCAGGGCTGCGAAGTCAGTGCGTTCAAGGCGCCGAGCAGCAAGGAGCTCGACCACGACTTCCTCTGGCGTCACGTGATCGCGCTGCCGGAACGCGGCCATATCGGCATCTTCAACCGCTCTCATTACGAGGAATGTCTGGTGACGCGCGTGCATCCGGAGATCCTTGCCAAAGAGAAGCTGCCGCAAAAGCTCGTCACCAAGAACATCTGGAAAGAGCGGTTTGAGGACATCTCCGCCTTCGAGCGCTATCTCTCGCGTAACGGCACCGTGGTGCTGAAATTCTTCCTCAACCTGTCCAAGGACGAGCAGCGCGAGCGCTTCCTCGACCGGCTGGAGGATCCGTCCAAGCAGTGGAAGTTCTCCATGGACGACATCAAGGAACGTGCGCTGTGGCCGCGCTACCAGGCGGTCTATCAGGACATCGTGCGCCACACGGCAACGCCGCATGCGCCGTGGTATGTCGTGCCGGCCGATCACAAATGGTTCGCCCGCGTCGTGATCGGGTCGGCCATCGTCGCAGCGCTCGAAAAGCTCGATTTGCGCTTTCCGCGCGCCGACAAGGCGTCGCGGGAGGAATTCGGCGAGGTGCGCAACGCGCTGGAGAAAGAGGGCAAGGGAAGCAAGGGGCGAGCGAAGTGACAGTCGATTGGCGCGAAGCCCGCCCACTCGTGGTCACGGACAAAAAACGCGAAAACAACCCCATGCACAGTAGCCGAGGATAGCGAAATCAATGGCTTGAGGGACACTATAGACGGCTGCGGATTTTACGAAGCCGTTTGACTCGTCGGGCAAAACAGGAGCAGGATGTCACCATCGGCCCCGTCGTCCCCTCAATACCCGCGGCCCCACCAGTAGCAGAGGCGCTCGACATTGGTGGGAAGGACGGCCTCGTAATTTGCCCACTGCCGAAGGGAATTTATTCCGCGGTCCGCTGCGGCTTATCTGTCGCAGTGAGATGGAACGCGTCCTGAAATGTGATACCTCAGGCGGTCGATCCCGCTTGACAGTTTTGTGTCACGGGTGGAGCATCGCAATGGTCGCAAACAAGCGACGCGCAATGTCCACATCAAGAGCAAGGGGAGGTCTATGACACCACCTCCGCAGACCCAGCCGCGTTAATTGCGATGGAGCTCGTTCGGACTATCGCATAGCGGCAGAATCCGCGAACGGCACGCCGGGTCAAGGTTTAGTGGGCTGCATCAGTAAGGCAAAGCCCCTACCTGCCCGGCGCTGTATTGCGCATCACATCGATCATGTCGGATGGCCGTGACGGGGCCGCCGCGACAGGCGTTTTTGACATCCTGCCTCTCTCCTCCTCATCGCCGTCATTCCGGGCCGACTCCCGGAATGACGGGAGAGGTTGCGCGTACTGCGTCTAATACGCGCCCGGTGTCTCCGAGACCGCGGTTCCCGTTTCCTGCGTTGCGGCAAATGCCAAGAGAATGTCGCCGCATCGGCAAATTTCCGACACAGGACCGGGGCGAATAACGCCTTCCGACATGACGCATGCGCTTCGGTGATGACGATTCCGATTCCGCCGGCGCTTTTGTTTTTTTCCAGGGAATCCTCGTGTCGCAAAAGCTTGCCCCGGCGCTCTTCGCCGTTCTCTTCCTCGCGATCTCGTCTTTCACCAGCGCTCGCGCAGAGCCGCCGGCCGCCAACAGTGCTGCTGCAGTGTCGCCGGAGGAGGCCAAGCGCGCGCTGGAGACGCTGCAGGACGACAAGAAGCGCGCGCAGATGATCGATACGTTGCGCGCGATCGCGAATGCGCCCGGTCAGCAGCAACCCGCGCCCGAGCAGAAATCGCCGATCCCGCTCGCGGCCGACGGCCTCGGTGCGCAGCTCATGCTCACCGTGTCTCAGGAGATCGGCGAAATTTCGCGAGACGTCGCCGATATGGCCAGGACGCTCACGCACTTCCCGGCGTTCTACTACTGGATCGTGCGGACCGCGAACGATCCTGCGGCCTATAATCTCCTGATCGAGATCGGTTGGAAGCTAGCGCTGGTGTTCGGCTGCGCCTATTGCGCCGAATGGGTGATGTTCCGTCTGATCCGGCGCCCCGTCGCGTTCCTGGAAGTGCGCATGCCGCAAGCGGCGCGTCTGCCGGTGCAGGTGTTGCCGATTGCCGATCCGCCGTCATCCGTGGCCGATGTCACCCCCGCGCCCGAATTGCACAGGCGCCGCCACAGCCTGGCGCGGGCCTGGCAGGTCATGCTGCGGCTGCCCCTCGTGCTGGGACGCTTCCTGCTCGAGCTGCTTCCGGTGTTGGTCTTTGTCGGCGCCGCCACGGCGCTGCTCGGCACAGAGATCGGCGAGCCCACCACCGTCCGCCTCGTGATCCTCGCGGTCGTCAATGCTTATGCGTTCTCGCGCGCGCTCATCTGTGCGGTCCGTGCGCTGGCGGGACCGTTCGGCTTGTTTCCGGTCAGGGCCGAAACCGCGGCCTATATCGAGATCTGGGCGCGTCGTATCGTCGGTGTCGGCGTCTCCGGCATCGCCTTTGCCAACGTGGCGCTGCTGCTCGGCCTGCATCGTGCCGGCTATGCCGCGCTCCTGCGCATGGTGATGCTGGTCGTGCATCTCTTCGTCGTCGTCATCATCCTGCAAAGCCGCCGCCAGGTCGCCGAAGCCATCCGCGCGCCGGCCGACCGGCAGGGGATCGCGGCGCGACTGCGCAACCGCATTGCGGGCGGCTGGCACTATCTTGCCATCGCACTCGATCTTGCGCTGTGGGCTGTGTGGGCGCTGAACATCCGCAACGGCTATTCGCTGCTGCTGCAATACTTCGTCGGCACCATCGCGGTGGTGCTGATCACGCGTGTTGCCATCATGCTGACGCTGGGCTTGATCGACCGCGGCTTCCGCATCAAGCCGGAGATCCTCCAGCGCTTTCCGGGTCTCGAGATCCGCGCCAACCGCTATCTGCCGCTGCTGCGCAAGATCGTATCCAGCGTGATCGCCTTCATCGGCCTGGTGGCCGTGCTCGAAGTCTGGGGCGTCGATGCCATCGTCTGGTTCTATGGTGGCCAGATCGGCAGCCGGCTGATCTCGGCGGTGATGACGATCGGCGTTGCCGTACTCATCGCGGCGGCGATCTGGGAAGCCAGCAACGCGCTGCTGGACCGCCAGATCAATACGCTGTCGCGCGACGGGCACTATGCCCGCGCCGCGCGGCTGCGGACCTTTCAGCCGATGCTGCGGACAGCCTTGCTCTGCGTGATCGCCTCCGTCGTCGGCCTCACGGCGCTCAGCGAGATCGGCGTCAACGTCGCGCCGCTGCTGGCGGGCGCCGGCATCGTCGGCATCGCCATCGGTTTCGGTTCGCAAAAGCTGGTGCAGGATCTGATCACCGGTCTATTCCTGCTGCTGGAGAACACCGTCCAGGTCGGCGACAGCGTCAGCGTGTCGGGACTATCAGGCGTGGTCGAGAACGTCTCGATCCGGACTATCAGGCTCCGTGCCGGCGACGGTTCCGTGCACATCGTGCCGTTCAGCGCGGTGACGACCATCACCAATGCCAGCCGCGGCGCCGGCAATGCGTCCGTCAGCGTCAACGTCGCCTACAAGGAAGACACCGACCGCGCCGGTCAGATCCTCAAGGATATCGTCGACGAGATGCGCCGCGAGGTGGAATTCCGCGCGTTGATCCGCGGCGATCTCGATCTCTGGGGCGTCGACAAGGTCGACGGCGCCATGGTGTCGATCGTCGGCCAGATCCGCTGCACAGAGGCCGGACGCTGGCCGGTGCAGCGCGAATTCAACCGCCGCATGAAACAGCGTTTCCAACAGAACGGCATCGAGGTCGCATCCCCCACCCAGACCATCTTGATGCACGTCGCGCCTCCGGCTGATAGCGCCGCCAATTTGACGCCAAGGCGGGCGGCCGTATAGTCGCTCCGCTAAATTTCCGACTTGCCTCGGCCCGTCCGGCAGCGTTCACTCCGGCCCCAGCCCGTTGACAACATGCGGGCGGCAAAAAGGGTGGGAGAGACTGATGCGGGGGCTGTGGGTCGGATTGCGCGGCCATGCGATGGTTGTGGGCGCGCTGATTGGATGTACGACGGGGATCGCACCTGCGAGCGCGCAGCCGTTTCCGTCGCGTCCCATCACCCTCGTGGTGCCGTTCGCTGCGGGCGGTCCGACCGACACGCTGGCGCGCATCCTGTCCGAACGCATCGCCGCCGAACTACACACGACGGTCGTGGTCGAAAACGTGGCCGGCGCCTCCGGCAGCATCGCCGGCGCCCGCGTTGCGCGCGCAACGCCTGACGGCACCACGATCACGATCGGTCATTGGGGCACGCATGTGCTCAACGGCGCGATCTTCAAGCTGCCCTACGACGTGATCGCCGATTTCGAACCGGTCGCAACGATTGCGATGGGCACGCAGCTGATCGTCGGCCGGAAGTCGCTCGAGGCCAACAATCTGAAAGAGATGATCGCCTGGCTGAAGGCCAACCCCGGCAAGGCGACTGCCGGCACAGCCGGCGCCGGCACGGGCGCCCATGTCGCCGGTGTCTTCTTCAAGGGAAGGACCGGCACCGATTTTCAGTTCGTGCCTTATCGCGGCGCAGGGCCTGCCATGATCGACCTCGTGGCCGGGCAGATCGACATCATGTTCGATCAGGCCTCTAATTCTCTGCCGCAATACAAGAACAATGCGATCAAGGCGTTCGCGGTGACGTCGCCGACACGGCTCGCGTCTGCGCCCGACATTCCGACCGTCGACGAGGCGGGCCTACCCGGCCTCTACATTTCCTACTGGCACGGCATCTGGGCGCCGAAGAGCACGCCGAAGGAGATCGTCACAAAGCTCAACGCGGCCATCGTGACCGTGCTTGCCGATCCCTCCGTCAAGCAGCGTTTTGGCGAACTGGGGCAGGAGATTCCGCCAGCGGATCAGCAAACGCCCGCGGCGCTCGGAGCCTTCCAGAAGGCCGAGACCGAGAAATGGTGGCCGATCGTGAAGGCCGCCGATATCAAGGCGGAATAATACCAATTCCTCATCCTGAGGAGCCCGCGGAGCGGGCGTCTCGAAGGATGCGCCGCGGGAGAGAGCAGGGCCTGCATGGTTCGAGACGCGCGAAGACGCGCTCCTCACCATGAGGAGCGGGAGTCTTGCGGCGTTAATCTTTTCTCGCGCGCAACTGCCGGTCTTCACGAAAATCTCGCTGCGGTGCGAGATCACAATCAATGCCTGAGTTTCTACGTCCTTGATATCAGGTGAGGGGTGGCCGACAATGATTGCGGCTCAACAAGAAACTCCCTGGGGGAATTCGTGAATAGACCTGCTCGGGTCAGCGCCCATTCGACGTCATCCGACACCGCGCACGGCATGACGCTGCTGCGCGATCCCTTGCTCAACAAGGGCACCGCCTTCACGGCGCAGGACCGCGACGCGCTCGGCTTGCGCGGCCTGCTGCCGCCTTGCGTGCTGACGATGGAGACCCAGGTCGAGCGCGTGCTCACCAATCTGCGCACGCTGCCGACCGATCTCGAGAAATACGTCGCGCTGAATGCGCTGCACGACCGCAACGAGGCGCTTTTCTTCCGCGTCGTCGTCGACAATATCGACGAGATCCAGCCCATCATCTACACGCCGACGGTGGGGCTCGCCTGCCAGAAATACGGCCTGATCTTCCAGCGGCCACGGGGCATGTTCATATCCTCGCGCGATCGGGGCCAGATCGGCGAAATCCTGAAGAACTGGCCTTACCGAGCCAAGCTGATCGTCGTCACCGACGGCGAGCGCATCCTGGGCCTCGGCGATCTCGGCGCGAACGGCATGGGCATTCCGGTCGGAAAACTCTCGCTCTATTCGGCCTGCGCCGGCGTGCATCCCGAACTGTGCCTGCCGATCGTGCTCGATGTCGGCACCAACAACGAAGAGCTCCTGAACGATCCCTATTACCTCGGCCTGCGCGAGCGGCGGCTCACCGGCGAGGCTTATGACAGCTTCGTCGACGAATTCATGGTCGCCGCGCGAAAGACCTTCCCCGGCGTGCTGATCCAGTTCGAGGATTTCGCCAATCACTCGGCGTTCAAGCTGCTGCACAAATATCGGGATGACGCCTGCGTCTTCAACGACGACATCCAGGGCACCGCAGCGGTGGCGCTCGCCGGCCTTTTCTCGGCCTTGCGCATCAACGGCGGCAAGCTCAGGGATCAGCGCATCCTGTTCCTTGGCGCAGGCGAGGCTGCGACCGGCATCGCCGACCTCGTGGTCTCCGCCATGAAGGCCGAGGGCGCCTCGGAGGCGGAAGCGCTCCGCCGCAACTGGCTGGTGGATTCGCGCGGTCTTGTCGTTAGCAGCCGCGAAGGCCTCTCGGGTCACAAGCTCCGTTATGCCCATGCCGATCAGGCGCCGATCGCCGACTTCCTTACCGCGATCAAGACGCTGAAGCCGACGGCGATCATCGGCGTTGCCGCGGTCGGCGGCGCCTTCACACCCGATGTACTGAAGGCAATGGCCGAGCTCAACGAGCAGCCGATCGTGTTTGCGCTCTCCAACCCGACCTCGAAAGCCGAATGTTCTGCGGAAGATGCCTACCGCTACACCGCGGGCCGCGCGCTGTTTGCCTGCGGCAGCCCGTATGACCCGGTCAAGCTCGACGGCCGCACCTTCGTGCCGCGCCAGGGCAACAACTCCTACATCTTCCCGGGCGTCGGCCTCGGCGTCATCGCCAGCCGTTCACGGCTGGTGACGGACGAGATGTTCATGGCCGCCGCCCATACGCTCGCCAATTGCGTCGGCAAGGACGATCTTGCGCAGGGCAGCCTCTACCCGGCGCTGCCGCGCATCCGCGAGGTCTCGGTTCGCATCGCCGCCGCCGTCGCCGACGTCGCTTTTCAGCGCGGGCTCGCGGACGGACCCGCGCCGAACGACGTGAAAGGCCTGGTCCAGTCGCAGATGTACGAGCCGAAGTACTGAGCGTGATGACTTTTGATTGACTCGATCTGGCGGCTGGCCCGGTCACCTCTCCCGCTTGCGGGAGAGGTCGGCGCGCTTGCGCCGGGTGAGGGCTCTATCCTCTTGGGAAGTCCCACTGCGGAGACACCCTCACCCCAACCCTCTCCCGCAAGCGGGAGAGGGAGCGCACCGCCCCCGCGGGTCGCAACGCGCCTCGTTAGGTCAGCACGCGACACCATTTCAGGTGGAAACGCCGTTGCGCGGCGCGGCCGTATATGCGACGATCTGTAGCGCTACAAGAAAATTCGAAGCAAGGTCAGATGCCCATGGACGATCGTTTGCCCGATCTGGGCGACCTCGAGCACGAGGTCATGCAACTGGTTTGGGCCCATGGTCCTGTTACGGCCGAAATCGTGCGCGAGCGGCTATCGCGGCGTCTGAAGGAATCCACGGTCCGCACGGTGCTGCGCCGGCTGGAAGAAAAAGGCTATGCTCGGCACACCGTGGACGGACGGACCTATGTCTACCACGCGGCTGAAGAACGCTCGCGGGTTGCAGCCAAGGCGGTGCAGCGCATCGTCGATTGGTTCTGCAACGGCTCGATCGAGGAGGTTCTCGTCGGCATGGTCGACAACGCGATGCTCGACCAGCAGCAATTGCGCACGCTGGCCGATCAGGTGGCCAAGGCGAAGAAGGCGAGGGGAGTGAAGAAAGAATGATCGCAACTCTGGCGGAGGCGGCGCTGCGCTCCCTTATGCTGGGAGGCGTCGTCTGGTTCGGCCTCAATCTTTTTCGGGTGCGCAATCCGCACGTCCACATGACGGCTTGGGTCGTCGTGCTGCTGGCGTCGCTTGCGATGCCCTTCGTGATGCATTGGCCGACGCTCACGATTACCCGGCTGCCCTTGCCGGTATCCATGCCGGATGATTTTCTGCCGGCCGACATGTCGACGCTGGAGATGCCGCAGCCGACACTCCCGGTCGCGCCCGGTCCGGCGATTGTTCCACCGGCCAAGACCGGGTTCTCGATCGACTGGTGGCTGGTCGCCACTATTGTCTATGCCGGCGTCGCCGGCCTGTTGCTGCTGCGGCTCGCTATCGGCCTTTGCCTGACCTGGCGTCTGGCGCGCGTGGCGAAGCCGATGAAGGGCCCGCAGATGATCGACGCTGATGTGCGCGTCAGCTGCGACGTCGGTGGTCCCGTGACCTTCGGCTCGACCATTCTGGTGCCGCCGCAATTTTTCGGCTGGGACGCGAAGAAGCGGCTCGCGGTGCTCGCGCATGAGAGCGCGCACGTCGCCAACCGCGATTTCTACGTTCTCTTGCTCGCTTCCCTCAACCGAGCGGTGTTCTGGTTCAGCCCGTTCTCGTGGTGGCAGCTCGCGCACCTCGCCGAACTCGCCGAGATCATCAGCGACGCCGAGGCGATCGAGGTGATCGACGACCGGCTGTCCTATGCGGAAATCCTGCTTGATTTTGCAAGCACCGTAAGACCGCGACCGGCCGAGCTTGCGATGGCGCGGGCCTCGACCGTGCGTGCCCGCGTCGAGCGCATTATCGCGGCCGCCGCGATGCCCGTCCCAGTCGGCTGGCGCAAGCGGCTTTGGATTGCGGCCGCGATCGGACCGGCCGTGATCGTATCCGCCGGCATGATCGCCTATCGCACGCCGGACTCGGCGCCCCTCGCCGCGGATGCCGGCGAGGTGCCGGCCCAGCATTACCGACCCTTCGTCAATTTCTATGCCATGGCCCCAGCTTCGGTGTTCGCGATCTTCCGCGAAGGTGACGAGCTTTACGGCCAGCTCACCGGGCGGCGCAAATTGCGCCTGACGGTCGGGAGCGACGGTACCGCGTCCTACGCGGCCTCGTCCGGCGAGATCACGTTCCCGCTCGATGCCGAGCGTCGTTCGGCCGAACTGATGCTGCGCATGAACGGCCGCGACATACGCGCGGTTCGCGTCGCCGAGATGCCGACGGCGGCGGCCGATCCCGCATCGCTCGATCAATATGTCGGCTGGTACAGGGTCGCGCCGAACCGCGTGCTCACCGTGCGCCGCGACGGGGATCGTCTCTGGCTGAACGAAACCGGGCAGGGCACGACGCAAGTCCTTGCCGAGGGCACCGATGCGTTCTCCTTCCGCGGCGACCATCTCCTGATCTTCCTGCGCGACGAGCAGTCAAAGGTCTCGCGCGTGCTGGTGCAGAGTGCGGTTTTCGGCGCCCGCCTGGCAGCCCGCGTCGATGCGGGGGGTGGCTCAGGCCGTCGAAGCGGACTTCGCTCGCCGCCTCGCCGAAGTGCCTGACCGATTCAGGGAGCAGGTTCCAGCCACCGGCGGCAAGGAAATGATCTTGCGTGGGATCGAAGATCTGCGCGGCGGCACACCGAACTACGATCGCATGAGCGCGCCGCTAGCGGCCAAGGTCCACCGGCAGCTCAGTGAAATGCACGCGACGTTGGTCGCGCTCGGCGGGCTGGAGTCGATTTTCTTCCGCGGCGTCGGGCCCGGCGGCTACGACATCTATGGCGCGAAGTTCGAGAACGGCACGGCCGAATTCCGCCTGTTGCTCGAACCCGATGGCAAGGCCGGCGATGTCATCTTCCGGGCCGACGGCAATGACGAACTCGGCGGCATCGTGCCTTGCTCGGAGGAGGCGAATGTGCGCGGTCGTGCCGGCACCTCGCCGATCAGAATTCTGGTCTACAACGAGATGGGCGACGACATCCAGGTCTTCAATCTCGGTGCCGACGGCAATCGCAAGACGCAAAGCGTGGTCAGGCCCAACATGAGCTGGGCTGCCACGACCACCGTGAACAATCCCTGGGTGATCGCCGACAAGTCGGGGCGGTGCCTCGAGGTCCTGATGCCGGGCCGGCAGACGCGCTTCCACAATGTCGAGGCTTCGAACATCGGCGCAAAGCCGGGACGCGCCGCGCGCCGTGCCGTTCCGATCGCCAATGGCGAGGAGATGCTGCGCCGCTACATCCAGGGCGTCGGCAAGGGACAGCCGGACTACGAGCACATGACGTCGGAAGTCGCCGACGTCACGCGCCAGCAGCTTCCGTTCGACCAGGCGATCCTGGCGAAGCTTGGCGCGCTGCGTGCGGTCTCGTTCCGCGGCGTCACCGCGCTCGACAGCGACATCTACATCGCCCAGTTCGCCAACGGCTCGGCGGAATGGCGGATCGGTGTCAGGAACGGCACGATCACCAAGATCGCGCTTGGGCCGAATTTCTAGGACCGCTGCCGGTCTGCCGGACCGGAGGCCTCCGACGTCTTGAGGCGACGTCTCAATCTCCGCTTGCGAGCTTATGCATCGAATGCTACGTTATGTAGCATTACAATTCGTAGCGGCGCGTTGTCGGGCAGGCTCGAAGAAGTGGGCATTCGCCATGAGCAATTCTGCAAGGGCCGAAGCTGTGCTGGCGCTTCATCGCTTCGGGATGGGGCCGCGGCCGGGATCAATCGCCGCTCTCGGCAGTGACCCGCGCGGCGCGCTGATCGCCGAACTCGATCGCCCGCTTGTGCTCACCGCAGCCGCCAGCCTGCCCTCCAGTGCGAAAGCCTATCGCACCGTGGCCGACGCCAATGCGCGGCGAACGGCCCGCGCCAAGCAGGCCCAGCAGCAGGCGAAGAAGCAGCAGACGGCGTCGGCGCCGGTCATGTCGGAAGAGCAAACGCAGACGCAAGGGCCAGCGCAGGGTCAGGAGAAGGACGGGGCTGAGATGGCAGCCAAGCAGGCGGCCGAAGCCGTTCCCGATCCCGGACGTCCCATGTATTTGCAGGAAGCCAAGCTGCGGACCGAAGCCGCGCTCGGCGCCGACATCGGCTTCGCCGAGAGGCTGGTGTGGTTCTGGTCCAATCATTTCTGCGTCTCGGCCTACAAGATCCAGAGCATGTCGGGTGCTTACGAGCGCGAGGCCGTTCGCGCCAATGCGCTCGGTCACTTCGTCGATCTGCTTCAGGCCGTCGAGGGCCATCCGGCGATGCTGTTCTATCTCGACAATCTCGGCTCGATGGGCGCGAACTCGATTGCCGGCATCAACCGCAGCCGTGGCCTGAACGAGAACATCGCGCGCGAAATCATGGAGCTGCATACGCTCGGCGTGCGTACCGGCTACAGCCAGAACGACGTCATCGGCTTCGCCAATGTGCTGACGGGATGGACGCTTGTTCCGCCCGGAGACAATCCCGAGCACGGTGGCGAGTTCATCTTCAATCCGCGGCTGCACGAGCCCGGCGGACAGACCGTGCTCGGCAAGCGCTACGAGCAGGAGGATGCCGAGCAGGGCCGCGCCGTGCTGCGCGACCTCGCCGCGCATCCGGCAACCGCGACCCACGTCGCGACAAAACTCGCGCGCCATTTCGTGGCAGACGAACCGCCGCCGGCGCTCGTCGCGCAGATGGCAAAAACCTTTCGCGACACCGAGGGCGATCTCAAGCAGGTCGCGATCGCGCTGGTCTCGTCAGACGAAGCGTGGCGCGGGCCGCCGTCAAAACTCAAGCGTCCCGGCGAATGGGTCGTCGGCATGGTGCGCGCAACCGGCATCAGGGAAGTCGATCCCACGCGCTTCACCGGCGGCCAAGACCTGCTCGGCGAGGGGCTGTGGCGCCCGTCGGCGCCCAAGGGCTATCCGGATGACGAGGCAAGCTGGATCGACGGCGTTGGCCGAAGGCTCGACATCGCCAATAATTTTGCCGAGCGCGTGGCGGCCACTGCGGATCCGCAAGCCATCATCAAGGATGTCTTCGCGTCCGAGATCGCGCCCGAGGTGAAGCAGGCGGTCGGGCGTGCCGAGAGTCGGCAGCAGGCGCTGGCGCTGCTGTTCATGTCGGCGGATTTTCTGAGGAGGTGAGTATGGGCTTCGTCAATCATTTGCCCACGCGGCGCGAGCTTCTCGTCGGTTCCGGTGCGCTGTTCGCATGGAGCCAAATGCCGCGGATTGCGCGCGCCGAAGGGCGCGATCCGCGCCTGCTGGTCATCGTGCTGCGCGGTGCGCTCGATGGTCTCGGTGCGGTCGCGCCGGTCGGCGATTCCGACTGGATCTCCTTGCGCGGCGATCGCGCGCTGGTGCTGGACGGCAAGACGCCGGCGCTGCCGCTCGATGCCTTCTTCGCGCTCAATCCGGCGATGCCGAACCTGCATCGGCTCTACAAGACCGGCAAGGCTGCGATCGTCCACGCCACCGCGACGCCCTATCGCGAGCGCTCGCATTTCGACGGCCAGGACGTGCTGGAAAGCGGGCTCGTCAAGCCCGGCATGACCAACTCGGGATGGCTCAACCGCGCGCTGCTCGCGCTGGAATCGGGCGGGCGTGTCGACCCGCGCGGCAGCCGCGCACTCGGCATTGGCTCGGTGACGCCGCTGGTGGTGCGCGGCTCGGCGCCTGTCATGACATGGGTGCCGCAGAAATTGCTGCCGGCGAGCGAGGACACGCAGAACCGCCTGCTCGATCTCTACCGGCACACCGATCCGAAGCTTGCGACCGTGCTCCAGGCCCGCATGAAGCTCGCCTCGCTCGGCGGCGCACCGGGCACGGGCGATCCGATGTCCGACGATCCGACGCTGGCGCCCGGCATCGCGCGCGTGCGCGCCTATTTTGCCGAAGCCGCCGGCACCGCCGCGCGCTATCTCGCAAAGCCCGATGGTCCGCGTGTCGGCGCCATGGGCTTCGTCGGCTGGGACACGCACATCGCCGAAGGCGCGGCCGCGGGCCAGCTCTACAATCTGCTCGGCGCGCTCGACGGCGCATTCGCTGCGATCGAGAGCAACATGGGCGAGGCCTGGCGAGAGACGGTGGTCGCCGTCGTCACCGAGTTCGGGCGCACCGCGCGCATCAACGGGACGCAGGGTACGGATCACGGCACCGGCACGGTCGCTTTCCTGATCGGCGGTGCGCTTGCCGGCGGCCGCGTGATCGCGGACTGGCCTGGCCTGAAGCCGGCGCAACTCTTCGAGGATCGCGATCTCAAGCCGACCACGGATTTGCGCGCGGTGTTGAAGGGCCTGCTGAGGGATCATCTGCGCGTCGAGGAAAAGGTGCTGGCCGATGCGGTCTTCCCCGGCAGCGCCGATGTCAGACCGATGGGCGGCCTCGTCGGCTGATAGCGCGGCTTTGCAGCCGGATCGGGTTCGAGATGTGCACACTGACACCGCGGGAGCTCGACTTTCTCGCCAGCCTCAAGACAGGCTGGCAGTGGCTCTATCGGCGCGAGTTCGCGCGGCTCCTGAAGGGTGACACCAAGCCTGCCGAGGTTCAGCCGGCAACGCGCATCGTCTGGCACGTTGTATCGGACTTATCCCACGAGCCTGTCTCGATTCAGGACAAGCCAGTGTGGTGGAATCGTCACAGCTAAACACGAAACGGCTGCGGCCTCCGACCCGCTTTTGTTCCGACAAGGTTCTGCCCTCATTGCCCGCCGAAACTCGGGCCGTTCGGAGGGCGCATCATGTCTCGCTTTGCACGTGCCGAAAATACCCGGATTTCGCTGGCAACCTCGTGCCGGTTGCTGCTCGCCATCGCCGGTGCGGCGTCGCTTGCGGCGTGTGCGCAATCGCCGGTCGGCCGCCAGAAGGCCGATCTGGCGGGCACCAGCCGGCAGGCCACGGTCGAGCGCCCGCACAGGGTGGCGGCACTGCATCCACGGCCGATCAGCCGGGTGCGCGTCCCCGACGGAGACGCAAAGCAAACCGCCTCGCATGGCGTTGCCAGCTTCTATTCGGATACAGAGACCGCGAGCGGCGAGAGGTTCGACAAGAACGAATTGACCGCGGCCCATCCCTCCCTGCCGTTCGGCACGAAGCTGCGCGTCACCGATGTCTCCTCTGGTCGCTTCGTGACCGTCAGGATCAACGATCGCGGGCCTTATGTTCGCGGACGCGTGGTCGACATCTCTCCCTCTGCGGCTGAGGCGCTCGGCATGGTCGACAAGGGCGTCACCAATGTCCGGCTCGACGTCGTGCAATAAAGCGCGATTCTCATCGATTTCCGACGCTGTGCTTAACCGGCTGTTAGCCGCCTCCGACGCACGATCGACATCCAAACAATTCCGGACTCCAAATCGGGGCTCTTGGGGGGCGGCGTTTGAACACGATCCAGTATCTCGAAGATCAGGCCACACGCGCCGAGCGGCTCGCCAAACGGATCACGGATACAGTGACGATCGAAAAGCTGCTGAGCTTCGCGGGCGAACGCCGCCGCGAGATTGAGGTCATCGCCGGCAAGTACCGGCGCGCCTGATTCTTATCATCCATGCGCTGAACGCATACGCCTCGCTTCCCCGTCTGAGCAATCGAAGTAACGCGCGCTCAGCTATAGCTTTCGACGAAGTCACTGAGATAGTCGGGCAGCCTCACGCCATCGATGTCGCAGCGCGCCCGAATCTCACCGGCGACGTCGGTCGAGATGTCTTTCATCCAGTGCTCGAGCGTGTTGAACGAGATGACCTGGATGGGATCGTTGAAGCAGCCGGCGACGAGCTCGCCGATGGTGGCGTCGAGATCGCTTCGCTCGATGCGGATTTCAGTCGCCTTGTCGAGGCGATCGATCACCACGAACAAGGTCTGATCTGCGCCATAGGGCACGACCTGGGCTGGCACGCCGGCTTCAAGCATGTGAAGCACTCACACCTTCGCTTCCGATCACCACTAACGGGAAAAACCGGAAGAAGGTTCCTGCTTTGTGAGAAGCTTGTCGTGTGCGTGCAGCTTCGGCGCCTGCAGGCAATCAGAGATATTCCCTGAGCCGCGATAGCTCGGTGACGTGCTCGGGCGAGAGGATATCCGTGACCAGCGACGGCTGCGCCGCCGTGTGAATTTCATAGAGATGCCTGGTCGTCGCCGGCTTCTCCATGAAAGCCGAGATGCATTCGTCCAGAGTGCCTTGGCTCACCTGATAGGAATCCCGGTCCGGCCGGCGCTGGTTCGCAAGCGAAGGCCATTTATACAGGGCCGCAGCCGCGCCAAAATCAACCTTTGAATCCGCAACCACGTCGCCCATCGCCCCACCTCACGCAACACGCACTCCATTACACGGGTGCCGCCCCACAAAACGCAGCGGCCGGGAAAAAGTTCCCGGCCGCTTTGTCGCTGTCAGCTCGCGGCCGCCGCGATTCTGGGCTCCGGGCTGGCGTGACCGTGGCTGATCTCGTCGCCGCGACCGACCTTTGGCGGAAGCCCGGCGAAGCGCCGCAACGCCTCGGCCATCTGCACCCGGCCGGAGACCCCGGTGATCACCACGTCCACCATGGCGAAGGACGAGTGGAAATGACCGCGCGCCCTAAGTTGCTCGACCGGGACGCCGGCGGCCGCCATTGCCTCGGCGTAGGCGATGCCCTCGTCGCGCAGGGGATCGAATTCGCAGGTAACGACGAAGGCCGGCGGCAGGCCCGCAACCTTGCCGCGGAGCGGCGAGACGCGCGGATCGGTGCGGTCGGCTGGCGAACAGTAGAGATCCCAGAACCAGTACATCAGCGAGCGGGTCAGGAAATAGCCGGTCGCATTGTCGTTATAGGAGGGACGATCGAAGGTGCAGTCGGTGACCGGGCAGATCAGGAGCTGGCCGGCGATCTCCGGGCCGCCGCGATCGCGTGCGAGCTGACAAGTGACGGCGGCGATGTTGCCGCCGGCGCTCCAGCCTGCGACCAGCACCGGGCCCGGCTTGCCGCCGAGCTCGGCGGCGTGCTCGGCGATCCAGCGCGTCGCTGCATAGCCGTCTTCGGCTGCGGCCGGGAAACGATGCTCGGGCGCATGACGATAGCCGACGCTGACGAGCATCATGCCGGTCCGCCGCACCATGTCGCGGCAGAACGGATCGTCCGACTGCTGGTCGCCGAGCACCCAGCCGCCGCCGTGGAAATAGACCACGACCGGATGCGGCCCCGGCGTCGCCGGCCGGTACACGCGGTACGACAGCGGGCCGTCGGTGCCGGGCAGGGTGCCGTCGACGATGTCGCCGATTGGCCGTCCCGCAGGCCGGCCCTTGTTGAACTCGTCGACGAAGGCGCGGGCACCGATCGCGCCCATCGACTCGATCTGCGGCAGATTCAGCGACGCCAACAGGTTCAGCACCAGCCGCACATCCGGCTGCAGGCGCACCACTTCGCCGTCATTGCATTGCGCGGCAACGTTGGGGCCGGTCAGCTCGAAACCGAGCATGCCGCGGCTCGTGACCTCGTCGCAGATGCTGCGATAGGGGCCGACGCCGCCGGTATAGGGCATCAGGCCCTGCGCCTTGCCGGGCACGTTGGCGCCCGTGTACCAGGTGTTGGCGAGCCGGTGCAGCGTCACCATCGAGCAGTCGGCCATGTGCCGGCCCCAGCCGGCCTGCGCCGTCTCGGTCGGCTCGATCGTGGTGAAGCCGGCGTCGCGCAATGCCTTGAGCCGGTCGACAACCCAGTCCACATGCTGCTCGATCGACACCGCCATGTTCGACAGCACCGACGGGCTGCCGGGGCCGGTGATCATGAAGAAGTTCGGGAAGCCCTCGACGGTGAGCCCGAGATAGGACTGCGGTCCCTGTGCCCAGACATCGGTGAGCGATTTGCCGCCACGTCCGGTGATCGGATGCACGGCGCGGATCGCGCCGGTCATGGCGTCGAAGCCGGTCGCGAACACGATGACATCGACGTCGACGCTGCGCTTGGCCGTCGTGATGCCGCTTGCGGTGATCGCCTTGATCGGCTCCTGGCGCAGATTGACCAGCGTTACGTTCGGCCGGTTGTAGGTCGCGTAGTAGTTGGTGTCGAGGCAGGGGCGTTTTGCGCCGAAGGGATGATCGTGGGGCATCAGTGCCGCCGCCGTCTCCGGATCCTTCACGGCAGCGCCGATCTTCTCGCGGATCAGCTCGCCGATCAGCGCATTGCCATCGACATCCACGCCCTGGTCGGCCCAGAGCTGGGTCAGGATGTGGACGAGGTCGCCGGCGGCCCAGGCGCGTTCGAAGCGCTCGCGACGCTCGGCATCGCTCAACTGCCAACTCACCACCGTCTGCTGCGGATACGGCACGCCCGTCATCGACAAGCGTGCTTGATCGCGATATGCGGCGCGGTCGCTTTCGAAGAAGGTCTTGCGATCTTCCGGCGCCGGACCGTTACCCGCCGGCAGCGCGAAATTCGGCGTGCGCTGGAATACGGTCAGATGCGCGGCCTGCTCGGCGATCAGCGGGATCGACTGGATGGCCGATGAGCCCGTGCCGATCACGGCGACGCGCTTGCCGGCAAGATTGACGCCGTCATGCGGCCAGCGTCCGGTGAAATAAACCTCGCCGCCAAAATCCTTGACGCCGTCGATCTCGGGCGGCTTTGGCGCGGAAAGGCAGCCGGTGGCCATGATGTAATGGCGGCAGGAGACCGGTGCGCCATTGTCGGTGGTGAGCTGCCAGCGTTCGGTCGCTTCGTCCCATTTGGCTTCGGTCACCTTGGTCTTGAAGCGGATGCCGCGCCTGAGATCGTAGCGGTCGGCGACGAAGCCGAGATAGCGCAGGATCTCGGGCTGGGCCGCGTATTTTTCCGACCAGGTCCAGGCCTTGTCGAGTTCCGGATCGAACGTATAGCTGTAATCGATGGTCTGGATATCGCAGCGCGCCCCGGGATAACGGTTCCAGTACCAGGTGCCGCCGACATCGCCGGCTTCTTCGAGGGCGACCGCCGTGAGGCCGGCCTTGCGCAGCCGATGGAGAAGATAGAGGCCGGCAAATCCGGCCCCTACCACGGCAACATCGACCTGCTGACTGGTTCCGCGACCCGCGTCAGAGGCACGTGCAGCAACCATTGCGTCAGGCATGGTATTTCCTCCCGTATGTTTTGTTTTGCCGGCAGGCTATCGCCGCAGGCTCGGCTTGTCATCAGAGCAAGTGCAATCTTCGGTAGCTGTTTGCGGCGTCATCATGGCCGCGCGAACCTTGCTTCAATGCACGCATCGCGATGCACAATGGCCGTGATTACCCGGGCTAATCATGGATGATCCGTCTGTGTATGCTTGCGGCTACAAGCCACGCATATCCAGGGCGTCATGACAGAGTTGAGTGAGCGAACCAGAGCGAATATGGACGTCGTCCTGGAGGAGACGTGCCGTCAACTGCCGCATGGCGGCGATCACGACAGCCGCAGGTTCATCGCCCAGCGCCTGATCGAGGCGGCGCAGTCCGGCCACTCCACGCTCGGTGAGCTCGGCATCATCGCACGGCACGCACTGGCGGAGCTTATCGCCAAAGGGAGCTAGGTGCGGCCGCGGCGCTTGCCTCACTATGGACGACGGACATAACCTGACCGAACCCTTCCGCGCATCGAGATGCTCCGAAGATGCGGTCCGTGTTCGCGCTTTTTGCGGCTTCTGTCATCCTCTGTTGCAACGGCTCGGCCGTGGCCCAGCCGGTCGGCCAATTTCCGTTCGCGCTGACGCGCGAAGGACAGATGCTTGGCGCCGTCGAAGGCGAGGTGGCGTCGTTCAAGGGGCTGGCCTATGCGGCCGCGCCAATCGGGCCGCTGCGCTGGCGTCCGCCGCAGGCAACGGCCGAGAGTTCGGAGATGCGCACGGCCTACAAGTACGGCGCGCCATGCCTTCAGTCGTCGCTGCCGGGCGCGAGCGAGGATTGCCTCACGCTGAACGTGTTCCGTCCGTTCGGGGTCGATGGCCCGCTGCCGGTGATGCTATTCATCCACGGCGGCGCTTTCGTCCGCGGCACCGCGAACGATCCGCTGTTCGACGGCGGCAGGCTGGCGCAGGCCGGCCTCATCGTGGTGACCGTGAATTTTCGCCTCGGCGCGCTTGGCTGGCTCACCGAGCCTGCGCTGTCGGAAGGCGGCTCCGGCAATTACGGCCTGATGGACCAGATCGCCGCATTGCATTGGGTGCACGACAACATCGCGGCCTTCGGTGGCGATCCGAACAACGTCACCTTGTTTGGCAGCGGCGCAGGCGCGACCTCGATCGCGCTCTTGATGCTGTGTGCGCAATCGCGCGCGCTCTTTCAGAAAGCCATTCTGCAATCGGTCCCTGGCCGTGCGCGGCTGCGCTCGGCGAAAGAGGCCGAGATTGCGGGCCGGCAATTCGTCGCGGCGCTTGGTCAACAGGCTGATTTGCGCGCAGCCGAACCGCGACGCCTGATTGCCGCCGAAAAACATCTGCTCGAAAAATCGCCGCGCAGTTTTGCGCCGACGATCGACGGACGTCTGGTGAGCGAGGAGATCGCCGCAGGCTTCGCGGCCGGACGTGAAGCCCGCATTCCCATGATCATCGGTTCGAACGATGACGAGACGGGTTTCGACAGCGAACTCGATATCCGGGAGGAGCTGGCATCCTCAGGCATCACCAGCGACGAACTGCGCAAGCTCTATCCCGACCTCGCCAAACCTTCGGACCGCGCGGCAAGGTTCTACACCGACAAGGCCTTCTCGGAGCCGGTGCGGCTGCTGGCGCGGCTGCATGCCGCAAGCGGCGCGCCGACCTTCCGCTATCGCTTCGCCTATGTGCCGGAGGCACGGCGCGCCAACCCCGAGGGCGGTCACGGGCGGGAATTGCAGTTCATCTTCGGCGCAGAAGGCATGCCGGGTGCGGGCATCTTGTCACGCGGTGATCGCGAGGTCGCAAGCCGCATGCGCGCCTACTGGATCAACTTCGCCAAGAGCGGCGATCCGAACGGTGCGGACCTGCCGCGATGGGACGCTGCGGCAGGCAGCGATCGCCTGCTGCTGATCACGAATGATCGCCTCGCGAGCGGAGGCGACCCCTGGTCGGAGCGCCTGGACCGGCTCGAGCGTTAGATGAGTTGGACTTAAGCCGCGAGCTCGACGCGCGGCGCCGGGCTCAGCCGGTCTTCCTCCAGATAATCCATCGCGCCATCCCTCTCGACGGCGTAGAATTGCTGGCCTTCCCTCGACCTGTAGGCGGCGCGAACCACACCGCGGCGGCCCTTGTCACTGTTGACGACGTCCCCCAGCGCAAACTTCTTCATCTCACGTCCTTGGTCTTCTGGCCGACTCCTTCGGCCACGCCCGGATTTTGGGCGGCAAATCGTTAACGCCTTGCTAACCATACGGGTTTGCCTATGCTCGCCGCCGATCGCGCGGCTGTTACACGCGCATGCTGTCAACGAGACGAGCCCGCATCCATGACGCGATTTCCGACCCTCTTCCTGTCGCATGGCGGCGGTCCCTGGCCGTTCATGGAGGACAGGCGGGTGCAATATGCGAAGACTGCCGAGGCGTTCGGCCGGCTACCGCAGCTATTGCCGGCAAGCCCGAAGGCCGTGCTCGTCATCACCGGCCATTGGGAGGCCGAGACCTTCACGGTGACCACCTCGGCGCATCCGCCGATGGTGTACGACTATCACGGCTTTCCCGAGCACACCTATCACCTCAAATATCCGGCACCGGGCAAGCCTGAACTCGCGGCGGAAGTGAAGGCGCTGCTTGCGCGCGCCGGCCTCGATTGCCGCGAGGATCCCAATCAGGGTTTCGATCACGGCACCTTCGTGCCGCTTGGCCTGATGTATCCGAATGCCGACATGCCGATCGTGCTGCTGTCGCTGAGATCGAGCTATGACGCGGCCGAGCACATCAGGGTGGGGCAGGCGATCACCTCGCTCCGGGATGAAGGCATTCTGATCGTCGGCAGCGGGCTCACCTATCACAACATGCGCGGGTTTGGCCGGGCGGAGTCGAAGCCGGTCTCGTATGATTTCGAGGCCTATCTGAACGAGGCGATCGGCAGTCCGGACTCGGCGCGCCGCAACGCGATGCTGGTTGACTGGGAGAACGCGCCGAGTGCGCGTCTCGCGCATCCGCGTGAAGATCATCTGCTGCCGCTGATGGTGGCCGCCGGCGCCGCCGGCAGCGACGCGGGCAAGCGCGTCTTCGTCGACGAGGTCGCTAACGTTGCGATGGCGTCGTATGTGTTCGGGTGAACTCGTAGGGCGGATTGCG
Organism: Bradyrhizobium sp. 132; assembly: GCF_023074185.1. Taxonomy (GTDB): domain Bacteria; phylum Pseudomonadota; class Alphaproteobacteria; order Rhizobiales; family Xanthobacteraceae; genus Bradyrhizobium. Next base: position 55,809 of record NZ_JADPKY010000043.1, read on the forward strand.
CTTCGCTAATCCACCCTGGCATCGCGCTAGCCTCACCCGTATTTCAGCTTCATGAACAAGATGCCGCCGGCGAGCAGCATGGTGATGGCGTTGGCAGCGACCAGCGGCGCGTCGCCGGAGAGCAGGCCGTAGACGAGCCAGAGCGCGAGGCCCAGCACCATGATGAGAAACATGCCGAGCGAAATGTCGCGCGCCGAGCGGGTCTTCCAGACCTTGATGACCTGCGGCGCGTAGGCGACGGTGGTGCAGGTGGCGGCGGCAAAGCCGATCAGCTTGATCGTAAGGGGTTCCATGCCGGCTCTATAGCATGGATTCGTGGACGATCAGGCCTCAGGCGCGGCGGGACGCCATCAGCCCGCGATAAAGCGCGGCATAGTCGCCGGCACGGTTGCGCCAGGACACGTCGGTCGCGAGGCCGCCCAGTTGCAGACGGCGCCAGGTCAGCTTGTCGTGGAAGGTGGTGTTTGCCTTGCGCAGCGTGCCGGCGAGGGCATCCGCGGTCACGGGGCCGAATTTGAAGCCGGTGGCATCATGGCCCGATTTATCGGCCTCGCCGATATCGACGATGGTATCCTCGAGGCCTCCGACGCGCGAGACGATGGGCACGGCGCCATAGCGTAGCGCACAGAGCTGGGTCAGGCCGCACGGCTCGAAGCGTGACGGAACGATGAGCGCGTCCGAGCCGGCCTGGATCAGATGCGCCATGATCTCGTCGTAGCCGATCACGACCCCGATCCGGCCCGGGTTCGCGCGTGCGGCGGCCTGATAGCGTTCCTGGAGATCGCGGTCGCCGCTTCCGAGCAGCGCGAGCTGCATGCCTTCGCTCAGGATGGTCGGAATGGCCTCGAGCAGGAGATCGAGCCCCTTCTGCCACGACAGGCGGCTGATGACGCCGAGCAATGGCGTCTCGTCCGAGGAATCGAGATTGAATTGCTGCTGAAGCACCGCCTTGTTCGCGGCCCGGAAGGTGAGATCCTCTGCGCCGAAGCGGTAGGCGATGTGCGGATCGGTCTGCGGATTCCACACATCGATGTCGATGCCGTTGAGAATGCCGCTCAGAACGTTCGCACGGGAGCGAAGCAAGCCGCCGAACCCCATGCCGCCCTCGTCGCTCTGGATCTCCCGCGCATAGGTCGGCGAGACCGTGGTGACGCGATCGGCGAATTGCAGGCCTGCCTTCAAAAAACTGATGCCGCCGAAATATTCGAGGTCGTCGATGCCGAGGGCGTGCCAGGGCAGGCCAATCGAACCGATCAGCTCGGGAGCGAACTTGCCCTGATAGGCCATGTTGTGGATGGTCATCACGGTGCCGGGCCGCGGTCGGCCGTCATAGTGCAGATAGGCCGGCGCGAGCCCGGCCTGCCAATCATGGGCGTGCACGACGTCGGGCACGAAGGCGGGAACGAGACCGTGGCCGATATCGGCGGCGATGCGCGACAGCGCCGCGAAGCGCACGCCATTGTCCGGCCAGTCGACGCCCTCGGCGGTGACGTAGGGATTGCCCGGCCGCGCGTAGAGATGCGGCACGTCGAGCACGAACAGATCGAGCCCGTCATGCGAGCCCGCGAGCAGGCGCCCGGGGCCACCGAAATAATCCGGCCAGCGCCGGATCTCGTCGGCTCCCCCGAGCATCCGCGTCACGTCCGGATAGCCCGGCATCAGCGTGCGCATCTCGACGCCGTGAGCTTTCAGCGCGAGCGGCAGCGCGCCCGCGACGTCCGCGAGGCCGCCGGTCTTGACGATGGGATAGACTTCAGAGGCGACCGCGAGGACGCGAACAGGCGTCATGTATTGAGCCTGTCCAGCATCGACTGGGTGATGAGCGAAATGCCCTGTTCGGTGGTGCGGAAGCGCCTCGCGTCCAACTCGGGATCCTCGCCGACGACGAGTCCTTCCGGGATCTCGACGCCGCGGTCGATCACGACGTTCTTCAAGCGCGCGCCGCGGCCGACATTGACGTAGGGCATGATCACGGCGTTCTCGACATTGGCGTAGGAGTTGACGCGTACGCCGGTGAACAGCAGCGAGCGTCGCAGCGAGGCGCCGGAAATGATGCAGCCGCCCGAGACCAGCGAACTCACGGCCTGGCCGCGTCGGCTCTCCTCGTCGTGGACGAACTTTGCCGGTGGCGTGATCTCCGAATAGGACCAGATCGGCCAGGCGCTGTCGAACAAATCGAGCTCGGGTACCACGTCGGTGAGGTCGATATTGGCGGCCCAATAGGCGTCGACCGTGCCGACATCGCGCCAATAGGCGCGGGGGTCGCTGCCGGAGCGGACGCAGGAGGTCGAGTACTGGTGCGCCATGGCGCGGCCGTTCTTGACGAGGTAGGGGATGATGTCCTTGCCGAAATCGTGGTTGGAGTTCGGATCCTCGGCGTCGCGCTTGAGCTCCTCGAACAGGAGCTTCGCGTCGAACACGTAGATGCCCATGCTGGCGAGCGAGACGTCCGGCTTCCCCGGCATCGGCGGCGGATCTTTCGGCTTTTCCAGGAACGACTTGATCCAGCCATTCTCGTCGATATGCATGATGCCGAAGCCGGAGGATTCCGCCCGCGGCATTTCGAGGCAGCCGACGGTGACGTCGGCGCCGCTCTCGACATGCTGGCGCAGCATCACCTCGTAATCCATTTTATAGACATGGTCGCCGGCGAGAACCACGATGAAGCGGCAGGCGTGGGATTCGATGATGTCGATGTTCTGGTAGACCGCATCCGCCGTGCCGACATACCACATGTGCTCGGAGACGCGCTGGCTGGCCGGGAGAATGTCGAAGCTCTCGTTGCGCTCGGGACGGAAGAAGTTCCAACCCATCTGAAGGTGCCGGATCAGGCTGTGTGCCTTGTACTGGGTGGCGACTGCGATGCGGCGGATGCCCGAGTTCACGGCGTTCGACAGCGCGAAATCGATGATGCGGGATTTTCCGCCGAAATAGACCGCAGGCTTGGCGCGCCGGTCGGTCAGCTCTAGGAGCCGGCTGCCGCGTCCGCCGGCCAGGACGAACGCCAGGGCCTGACGGGCAAGCGGCTCGGGTCTCGCGGCACTCATGTCATCCTCCCACAACTCTGGCGCTCGCCAGAAGCCTCCCGGCCGCGCACTTCGGAACCGATAGTAACGGCACGAATAGTCAATCGGGAAGGTGGTTGTTGGTTGCGAATGCGCGGGAAGCTTAATGCTTTGCCGGGTCTGCGGCCTCCGGTCTGATGACAATTGAGGCATCCCATCTTGTGCGGTGCACGCAATCGGAGGCGCGACTTTTGAGCCTTTGACTTGGCGCAAGGATGCCCGATCATGCGACCGCGATCCTCTTCCGAGCGAAACGTCAAACAGGGAGTGAGGCGATGAGTATCTGGAAAATGACAATTGCCTGTTCGCTGGCGGGTGCGGTGATGGCCGGCCAGGTCGAGCAGGCGGCAGCAGCTCCGCTGCCGACCAATGTCGCGACCATGAAGGCCGCGGTCGGCGATGATGTTACGCAGGTGTACTGGCGCGGCCGAGGTTTTGGATGGGGTATTGGCGGCCTCGCGGCCGGCGCGATCATCGGCAGCGCAATCGCCAGCAGCGCGCCTTATGGCTATGGCTATGGCGGCGGCCCATACTATGGGGGCGGCTATGGATATCCGGGGCCGGGCTACGGTTATGCGCCCGTCTATTATGGCGGCGGCTACGGATCGCGTTACGCATATGGTCCGGGTTACGGTTATGGCGGCTACTACGCGCGTCCACGCTACTACGGCTATCGCGCCTATCGTCCATATTACGGTCCGCGCTACGGCTACTACCGGCCGTACCGGGCCTATCATCGCGGATATTGGTGATCGATCAAACGGGCGGAGCGCCTCGCTGCAGCGCGACGATGCTGAAGAGGTTTGAGGGCCGCTGTACGCAAGCGGTCCGATCGGCTTGCGCGCGTTGAACCCGGTGATGCGGCACTACGAGCCGGCCATGCCCGCCCGCGACAATCCCGATGCAGATCGCGACGATGATCGCGATCTCGATGCACCATTCGAGCGGTCCCGAGGTCATGGCAGCGCGATGGTGTTGGTGAGATCGGGCTCGGACAGGCCCGGGCCGCCGCACGCAAGATAGATGGCGACGAGAAAGATGCGGCTGAGGACGGTGACGCTCAATATGACCCTGACGTCGTAATGGCGAATGGCAAAAGCGAGAGGCGAGATCGCCAGGTGTTTTAAAATGCTCATGGCCAACTCCTTGCCGGAATTCAGGCATCGACTGCCTGTCGACTGAAATGACAGCGTGATGAAAAGGCCGTCCGACGCCTTGCCGGCGTCTCTGAAGTGGACAGGCCAATGCTAGTGCCGGCGCAGGGCGCAGGTCTTTAGCGCGCCCTTACATTTGGCTGAGCTTTCCCTTAAGATCGGGGAGCATCCGGGGGTTGGAGCCGTGCGTAGAGACGCGCTTGCCTTTGGTGAATTCCGCCTCGACCGGGCCAACGCGCTATTGTGGCGAGGCGGGGAGCGGATCGCGCTGGCGCCGAAGCCGTTCGAGGTTCTTTGCTATCTTGTCGGTCGGCCCGGTGCGCTCGTCACCAAGGAAGAGTTGCTCGACGCGGTCTGGTCCGATCTGCACGTCAGCGAGTCGAGCCTCGCCGTTGCCGTGAACACGCTGCGCTCGGTGCTCGGCGACGACAGGCAGTCCCCCAACTACATCGAGACGGTGACGCGGCGCGGCTATCGCTTCATTGCGCCGGTCGCGACCGTCGAATTGGCTGCGATCGAGCGGCCGGCCGAAGAGGAGGCGGCTTCCGCCACGGAGCAGGTCGTCGATCGACGCCGGCACTGGAGGGTGGGCCGCACTGGGGCACTCGAGACGCTGGACAAGGCGTTGCAACTCGCTCGTACCGGACAGCGTCAGATCGTCTTCATCACCGGCGAAGCCGGGATCGGAAAAACCACCCTCTTGCAAATGACGCTCGACAGGATGAACCAGCAGGGACTGGGCGTGCTGCACTGTAGCTGCAACGAGTTGTTCGGCACTCATGAGGCCTTTCTTCCGCTGATCGGAGCGCTGAACGAGTGCTGCCGTCGAACCGATGGAGCATCGCTGCTGACTTCCATACGCGAGCACGCGCCGACCTGGCTCGCGCAAATGCCCGGATTCCTCGGCGAAGCAGACCGGGCCGCATTCCAGCATGAAGTCTTTGGCGCAACCCGGGAGCGCATGCTGCGCGAATTTGCCGATCTCATGGAACATCTCGCCGTCAGGCGACCATGGGTGATCATCCTGGAAGATCTGCATTGGAGCGACGTTGCCACCGTGGATGTGCTCTCCCGGCTTGCGCGCCGGGATCGGAGGGCGGCTATCCTCGTGCTGGCCACCTATCGGCCGATGGAAGTCGCCGTCGGCGGACATCCTATCCGTGCCGTTCACCAGGACTTGCGGATTCACGGACACGCCACCGAGCTCGCGCTCGATCGACTAACCGGCATCGACGTCGAACGTTATCTTTCCCTGCGCTTCAACTCGGCCGATTTTGCCAGAGAGCTGGTCGAGCGCATCTTCGCGAGAACCGGCGGGCATCCTCTGTTCGTGTCGTCTCTCCTCGATCATCTCGTGGCGCAAGGCGCGCTTGTCGAGCACGAATTGGGCTGGCGGCTGGTCAGCGAAGACGCGGCCTCGCATGACAGCATGCCGCGCGATCTGGAAGGAATGATCAAGCAGCAAATTGATCACCTCACCGTGGACGAGCGCAGCCTGCTCGAGGTTGCCAGTGCGGCGGGAGCGGAGTTTTCTGCGCTCCATATCGCCGGTGCGCTGGACCGTCCCGTGCTGGATGTCGAGGAGATGTGCGAGGACCTGGCGCGGACTGATCGCATTATCGTCGTTGCCGGCATGACTGAGTGGCCGAGCGGAGGTGTCTCCGGTCGCTACGCGTTCCAGCACGCGCTCTACCAGGAGATCCTCTACCAGCGGCTCGCGCCGGCGCGCCGCACGAAAACCCATGCGCTACTCGGGGCGGGGCTCGAGCAGGGCTATGGGCCGCAGGCTGCGGAGATTGCCGCCGTTCTCGCGCGCCACTTCGAACTGGGCCGCGATTTCCCGAAAGCGATGCATTATCTTGGCGCGGCCGCCGAGGGCTCGGCGCGAAGGTTCAGCACACGCGAGGCCGCCAACTACCTGTCCCGTGCTTTGGAACTGGTGCCGCATTTGCCGCCGGAGTTTCGGGTGACAGCACGTCTGAAGTTGCTGCTTCAGCGCGCCTGGGCCTGGCGGGCCAGTGGAGATTTTCTGAATTCCCTGCAGGATCTCAGCGCAGTCGTCGCGCACGCGGCGGAGAACGGACACGTGCGCGAAGAGGTGAACGCACTGGTCGACCTCAGCAGATTCTGTCTTTACGTCGATCGACGCCAGAGCCTGCCTGTTGCGGAACAGGCTCTTGTAAAGAGCCGGGCGATCGACGACGCCGCGTTCAGCGCTCTGGTCCAGGGGAACGTTGCCAATTTGAAGCTGATGCTCCGCGGCTGGGATCGCGAGAATGCGGACCTTGCCGAGCATGCGTCAGCACTGATCACCGGAGAACAGGATCTGAGCATGCGGCTGCGACGCTGCTCGATGGAGATGGTGCTGGAGTTCTTGCGCGCGAATTATCCGGCCTGCTGCGATGCGACGACCAGGGGCAAGGAGCTCGCCCGCCTGGTCGGTGACGTCTATCTGTTCGTGCTCTATGAAACGGTCGAGGCGTTTGCCCAGATTTATCACGGTGAATGGGGGCAGGCGCAACGAAACGTCGTCTCCGCATTGGCCATCTCGGAGCGAAATGCAAATCCGCAGGCCGTCGCGCTGTGTCATCTTGCGATCGGATGGCTGTATTCCGAGGCCGAGGAATATGGGAGCGCGTCACGGCGTGCGGAGGATGCGCTCGGCCCGATGATCGAGGCCAATCCGTTCACCTTCTTCGTTGGCAGGAACCTGCTGGCGCGAGCTTATGTCAGGATGGGCGACCTGACTCGGGCGCGCCAGCATCTCGATGCGATGGAGCGGCGAATGGAGGTCGATCGCGTACCGATGGAGTCGCTGGTCATCCCCCACTATCTGCTGACTTGCTGCGACTATTGGATCGCAATCGGCGATCTGGATCGCGCCCAGAGTTCGGCCAGCCAGTTTCATGAGGTGACGAGCGCGGCACCCGACCGCCCGTTTCTCGCGCTGTGCCACGAGGTCATGGCAAGAATTGCGATCCTGAAGCAGGATGTGCAACTCGCCGGCGAACATTTGTCGACGGCAATTTCGATCGTCCGCCATGCCAGGTTGCCGCATGCCACCTGGCGGGTTTATCGCACGACCGCAGCGCTTTATGCGGGCCTTGGACAAACGCAAAGGGCTGCCAAGTGGCGGGACCGCTCCTGCCAGGTGATCGGATCGCTGGCAGAGACGCTTGATCCCGGCGATCCGCTGCGATCGGCGTCCTTTTTCGACGCAGGCCGGGACACCCGGCTCGATAGTGCGGAACGGTGATCGGGCTCAATCCGGCAGGTCCGCGATCTGTCGCGGTTCTCCGGGCTGTTGCTTGACCGTGTGTTGATTCTGCTGCTGCCGCAGCGTGCGGGAGGCACGGTAGGCATCCCTGCGCAATCGCATGATCGAGCCGAGCGGCTGATGGGCCGCGAGACATCGCCATGGATCGAACGAAAGCACCTCGTCGGAATAGACGCGACGCGCGGGGCTGTCGGCGGTCTGGCGCGGAAGCGTGATCTTGCCGAGTGCTTGCGGCGGCGCGACGTCTTCGGGCCAGTCGATTGAGGCATCTTCGATCGGCGTTTGCTCCAGGTCGGTGCAGAGCTGGGCAAATAGTTCGTACTCGGCCGCATTGTCCTTGAAGAAGGCGACGACAGTGTTCAGCACGGCATTATCGGCATCGTGGCAGGGCTGGCCGGTGAGCCGGCGGACCGAGGCCGAGATCGGCACCAGGCGAAGCCTTGCGATATAATCGCCAAACCGCAGTGCTCCCTCTGTGTGAAAGGTTTCTCCAAGAATGTTGCTGCCGGCATCACCAAGCGCTTTCAAGACTATCGGGATCGGAATGCCTGTTCTGTCCGATGCGGCGACCAGGATGCGCGCGACAAAGCCTATGGGTCCATACGCCAGATCCGGCAGGATCAGGCTGCGCTCGACCTTGTGCTGCGCGCGCATATAGGCCATCGCATCCGCGAAATAGCTGGGGTGATTGACGAGCAGAAGATCCTGGTTCGTCGAGTCGTCGTCGCCGAGCGCCTTAAGCCCAGTCGCGCCCAAGACCTTGATGGCAAACCCCCGCGGCGAACGTACGCGATCGCTCCTGTTGAATGCGGTGGAGAGGCGGACGATGATCGGGAAGTGGCCAGCCTGTTTGAACAGGCCCTGGCGCAGATGATCAGGCAAATCGTCGTAGACGATCAGCTCGCCGCGGAGATAGCCGGCGCCCTTGGCGTGCTGCTGCCGGGTCCCATGCTTGTCGTTGTGAAAAGTGCGGGCGCTCGTTCGCGAGATCGAGGCAACGATCGCCTCGACGGCCTCCGCTTCCTCCGGCCGGATTTGTTCGACGGACGGATCGTAACGAAGATACTGACCGGCTGACATGGCGCTGATCTCCCAGCCCGAAGGTCGCCTTCCCATTGCAAGCGTTGACGGCCGCAGGGCGAGTTCCACTGTAAGCCCGTCCAGTCGGGATCGGCAATCGGAGAACGAGCTGCGGTTGCCTGGACAAGCCGTGGACGAGGCATCCTGTTACCGACGAGATCACAGGGTCGATGCTAGGCCAGTGGCGTCTCGTAAGTCCTTATGTGCTCCTTATGTTGTCCTGATCTTTTCCTTAAGGCCCGGCCAGCGAGCGGCGACGTTGGCCGGCGTCTAAAGTGACAGCCACACGATCAGGCCCATGCAAGCGAAATGCGCGAGCACGATCGCGGCGAGATGCAGTGGGCCAGCCTTGAGGCGAAGCCTTCGCATCCCGCCGCCTCCTAGTTCGATCCTGCGGCCGCAGTGGTGAAGCTGCGGTCGACGGCTTTGCTGACGTCGAGCTTCTTCGGCAGGATGCCGTAGCGCGTCGAGCGGTCGGAGGCTTCCTGCACTTCCTTCACGACGTTCTCGTCGATCACGATCGGGCTGGTGCGCTGCGCGGTGTAGGCCGAGAGCAGCACGTCCTCCGGCAGCTTGGTTAGTTCGGCCGTGCTCTTGGCATATTCGCCGAGATGATCCAGCGACCACAGCCGCGCCTTGTTCAGCCGCTGCACGAGGTCCTGCACCGCCGCGCGCTTGCTAGTGATGGCGCTGTCAGAGGCGACGATAAAGGTGATGGTCGGCGTCAGGCCCTCACCATCGGCGATCACGCGGGCGTTGTCCTTGAGCGTCGCGAACGAGACGTAGGGCTCCCACACTGCCCAGGCATCGATCGAGCCCGCGACCAACGCGATCTTGGCGTCGACCGGGCCGAGCGGTGCGAAGGTCGCGTCCTCCAACTTGATCTGCGCCTTCTCCAGCGTGGCGTCGATCAGGAACTGGCCCCAGCCGCCGCGCGTGCCGGCAAGGCGTTTTCCCTTGAGGTCGGCGGCCGATTTGATCGGCGAATCCTGGCGTACGAGAATGGCTTGTGTCTTCGCATCCGACCTTGTGCCGCCGATCGCCTTGATCGGCGCGCCGGCCGCGTAGACGGAAAGGAACGAGAGGTCGCCGGTGTAGCCGACGTCGAGTGCGCCGGCGTTGAGCGCCTCCAGGATCGGCGCAGCCGCGGGGAATTCCGACCATGCGATCTTGTAAGGCAGATCCTTCGCGTAGCCAGAGATCTCGAGCAGCGAGCGATTGCCGCCCTTCTGGTCGCCGACGCGCAGCACGATTGCGTCGGCTGCGAATGACGTCGCGGCCGTCGACAGGGTGATGGCGGCAGCAAGCAGCGATGCGGCGAGCCGGCGGGTGACGGAATGGTGGAGGGAGTTGATGCTCATGTTGCCTGTCTTGGTGCTTTGCTCACGACGCGTGAGCGAACGATCCAGCGAGACGATCAAGTCTATGGTCGCGCGATGCGCAGTCAATGAAATGGCTAACCGTATTGCGCGCGCGATGGGCAAGGACGTTTTAGCGAGGCGCTGCTTTCGAGAACGTGCGGTGTGCGCCACTGATGCTGCGCAAGAATGAAGCAAGAGAGGGAGTAGGCCAGCACGCTGCCAACCGATGCATCGGAAGAAATCCTTTCATCGTCCCGGACGCGCCGATGGAGAGAATGACTTCGCTTCGCGCAACATTCGAAAATCCATTTCATTGACGATGCGGCGAGCACGCCGCATGATTTGCGCATCGCATCAACGAGGCGCAGCAGGCGCCGGCGAAAGGATTTTCTCTCAACGCAGCTCCGCACGGAACAGGCGCAACGCAAACTGTTGTGCAGATGGCGGAGCCGTGCCAGCGCAGGAGTGGGGACGGATGAACGACGACATCAAGCACGGCGGATCGAGGCTCGACCGGCGTCACCTGCTCCAGGCGGGGCTCGCGGCGGCATTCGCCGCGCCGCTCGGCGCCCTCGGTGCGGCACAGGCTTTTGTGCCGCACGGGATTGCGTCCGGCGTCGACTTCTCGGAATTTCCGCTGTGCCGGACGGCGTCAGATGCGCCCGCGCTCGCCGGTGCGCCGCGCAAATTGAAGCTGTCGTGGAATGCCGGCGCGGTCTGCCTTGCACCGCTGCCGGTCGCCATCGAGCACGGTTTCTTCCAGAAGCAGAATCTCGACGTCGAGCTCGTCAACTATTCCGGATCGACCGACCAGCTGCTAGAGGCGATCGCAACGGGAAAGAGCGATGCCGGTCTCGGCATGGCGCTGCGCTGGCTGAAGCCGCTGGAGCAGGGCTTTGACGTCAAGATCGCCGCCGGCACCCATGGCGGCTGCATGCGCGTGCTGACGCGCGCCGACTCCAACGTGAGCAAGCTGGCCGACCTCAAGGGCAAGATCGTCGCGGTCGGCGATCTCGGCGGTCCCGACAAGAATTTCTTTTCGATCCAGCTGGCAAAGCTCGGCATCGATCCCAACAAGGACGTCGACTGGCGCGCCTATCCCGGCAACCTCCTCAACGTAGCCGTCGAGAAAGGCGAGGTGCAGGCGTTCCTGTCGTCCGACCCACTCGGCTATCTCTGGCTCAAGGACAGCCAGTACAAGGAAGTCGCCTCCAATCTCGACGGCGAATACCGCGACAAGAGCTGCTGCATCGTCGGCTTGCGCGGCAGCCTGGTGCGCGAGGAGCCGCAGGTCGCGCGCGCCATCACGCAGGCGCTGCTCGACGCCGCCATGTTCACCTCGCAGAACCCGACAGTGGCGGCAAAATCGTTCCAGCCCTACGCGCCTAAGACGGCATCGCTCGCCGATATCGAAGGCATGGTGCGCTACCACACTCACCACCATCACCCCGTCGGCGAAGTACTGAAGCGCGAGCTCAAGGCCTATGCCGACGATCTCAAGAGCGTGCAGGTCTTCAAACAGAGTACCGATACGGCCAAATTCGCGGAGCGCATTTATGTCGACGTATTCGCTGTCTGACGGCCTTGCTTCCGGCGCGCCGCGTCTCTCGCGCGCGCCGCTGCTTGCGAGTTGGGTCCGTGAATCCGGCGTTGGCATTCTCGCCAGCGTGGCGTGGATCGCCTTCGGCCTGTCCTGCCTGTGGTGGGAGGACGTCGGCGATTGGTCGCGAACCCATTCGCTCGGCATTGCCGCCTTTGTCATCGCGGTCGTCGCGCTGTTCGGGACCGTCGCCGCCGACTATCTCGGCTCGGCCGGCCGGGCCTTGCGCCAGCGTGCGCCGTGGCTCGTCGTGCTCGGCGTTTTCATGACCCTGTGGGAAGTCGCGACCGCGAAATTCGCCTGGCTGCCATTGCCGTTCTTCCCGCCGCCACAGTCGATCATCGAGGTCTATACCGACGATCTGCCAAAACTGCTCGACAGCGTGTTCGCCTCGGTCAAGCTCCAGCTCGGCGGCTATCTGATCGGCGCAACAGTCGGCTTCCTGACCGGCGTCTCGATCGGCTGGTCGCGCGCCGTCGGCTATTGGGTGCATCCGGTGCTGCGCTTCATCGGCCCGCTGCCGGCGACCGCCTGGCTGCCGATCGCCTTCTTCACCTTCCCGTCGAGCTGGAGCGCCTCGACCTTTCTGATTGCGCTGGCAACCGGCTTCCCGGTCACCGTGCTGACTTGGTCGGGCGTCGCGAGTGTGAGCAACGCTTATTACGACGTCGCGCGGACGCTCGGCGCAAAGCCGTCCTTCCTGGTGTTGAAGGTCGCGATCCCCGCGGCACTCCCGCACGTCTTCGTCGGCCTGTTCATGGGGCTCGGCTCGTCCTTCGCCGTATTGGTCGTCGCCGAAATGATCGGCGTCAAGGCCGGCCTCGGCTGGTACCTGCAATGGGCGCAGGGCTGGGCCGCCTACGCCAACATGTATGCGGCGCTGATCGTGATGTCGCTGCTCTGCTCCGGTGCGATCACGCTGCTGTTCGCGATCCGTGATCGCCTGCTGGTCTGGCAGAAGGGGACCGTAAAATGGTAGCCGCAACTGCACTCGCCGAAATCGACGCTCACCCGGCCGCAGGCGCCGCGCTCGACATCGAGCAGGTCAGCCACGCCTTCGACATCGACGGTGCCGAGTTGCCGGTGCTCAGCGACGTCAGCCTCTCCGTGGAGCCGGGCGAGTTCGTCGCGCTGCTCGGCCCCTCCGGCTGCGGCAAGTCGACCTTGCTGCGCCTCGTCGCAGGCCTCGACAAACCCAGGTCCGGAACGCTGCGCGAGGACGAGGCTCGCATCACGCGACCGCACCCGTCGCGCGTTGTCGTGTTCCAGGATCCGACATTGTTTCCCTGGCGTACGGTGTGGGACAACGTCGCACTGGGGCTGGAGGCGCAGGGCATCTTGAAGAGCCAGCGTCATCGCGTCGATGCCGCGCTCGATCTCGTGGGGCTATCGTCCTTCCGCAATGCCTATCCGCACCAGCTCTCAGGCGGCATGGCGCAGCGCGTCGCGCTGGCCCGCGCGCTGGTCAACGATCCCAAAATCCTCATCCTCGACGAACCGCTCGGAAAGCTCGATTCGCTGACCCGCATCACCATGCAGGCCGAGTTGGTCTCGTTGTGGCAGCGCAAGGGTTTTACCACGTTGCTGGTGACGCATGACGCCGAGGAGGCGCTGGTACTCGCCAACCGCGTCATCGTGTTCAGCGACCGCCCGGCGCGGGTCAAGGCCGACATCCGTGTCGACCGGCCCTATCCGCGCCATCGCGGCGATCCGTATCTGGCCGATCTGCGCCGCCAGATTCTTGGCCTGCTGGGACTGGACGCCACATGGTGAGTTCGATAGCCAAGGGGCGCGTGGGCCATAGCGAGCCCGACTACATCGCACGTGCCGAGGCGCTGGCCGGGGCCTTCGCCGCGCGCGCGGCCGAACACGACCGCACCGGCAGCTTCCCGTTCGAGAATTTTCGCGAGCTGTCCGACGCAGGCCTGCTGTCGCTGACGGTGCCGGCCGCCCATGGCGGGGCCGGAGCGGGCGCACAATATGCCGCACGCGTCCTCGGCATCATCGGCAAGGCCGATCCGTCGACCGCGCTGGTGTTGTCGATGCACTACATCAATCATCTGGTGATGGCACGGAGCCCGACCTGGCCGGCGCGGCTGTCGCGCAAGCTTGCACGCGAGAGCGTCGAAGGCCTTGCGCTCGTCAACGCGCTCCGCGTCGAGCCCGAACTGGGCTCGCCTGCGCGCGGCGGACTGCCCGCGACCATTGCACGTCGCACCGAAACCGGCTGGCGGCTTTCCGGCCACAAGATCTATTCGACGGGCTCGCCGATCCTGAAATGGTATGTGGTGTGGGCGCGGACGGACGAGGCCGAGCCGCGCGTCGGACAATTTTTGGTGTCGGCGGGCCTGCCGGGCACCCGCATCGTCGAGACCTGGGATCATCACGGCCTGCGCGCCAGCGGCAGCCACGACGTCATCTTCGACGACGTCGTGATTCCTCTCGATGCCGAGATCGATGTGCGCAAGCCGGCGGACTGGCGCGCACCCGATGTCGCGCAGGCGACCGTGCACACAATCTTCGTCGCCGCGATCTATGACGGCGTGGCGCGGGCTGCGCGCGACTGGCTGGTCGCGTTCCTGAAGCAGCGGGTGCCGGCCAGCCTCGGTGCGCCGCTTGCGACCTTGCCGCGCGTGCAGGAGATCCTCGGCGCGATCGAGGCACGGCTCGCGGTCAATGCGCGGCTGATCGCATCCTTCGCCGGTGATTTCGATGACGGCATCGCGCTCTCGGCGGCCGAGTCCAATGTCATCAAGCTGACGGTGACCAACAACGCCATTACTGCGGTCGAGGATGCCTTGTCGCTCACCGGCAATCACGGCCTCTCCCGTGCCAATCCGCTGGAGCGGCACTATCGCGACGTCCTGTGCGGTCGCGTGCACACGCCGCAGGACGATTCCACGCGCGCCGGCCTCGGCCGTGCCGCATTGGGACTCTAGCTTTTCCGCCAAACAATCAGGGAGACGATCATGTCGATCGAGTTCATCGGTTTCATCAGCAACAACAATTCGTCCGAGACCGTCGTTCGCGAGGGACCGATCCTCAACCCGACCCACATCGAGACGGTGGCGAAGGCGCATGAGAATGCCGGCTTCGACCGCGCGCTGCTGGCGTTTCATTCAACGGCGCCCGATGCGCTTCAGGTCGCCCAGCACGTCCTCGGTGCGACCAGCCGCCTCAACGTGCTGATCGCGCAGCGCCCGGGCTTCACCGCCCCGACTCTGCTGGCGCGGCAGTTCGCAGCGCTCGACCAGTTCTCCCGCGGACGTGTCGCGCTCCACGTCATCACCGGCGGCAACGCCACCGAGCTGCGGCAGGACGGCAACACGCTCGACGACAAGGACGAGCGATACGCGCGCACCTCGGAATTTCTTGATGTCCTCAAACTGGAATGGACCAGCGACAAGCCCTTCACCTACAAGGGCAAGCACTATCAGGTCGAGAACGCGTTTTCGCAGGTGAAGCCGTATCGCCCAGAGGGCATCCGGATCTATTTCGGCGGCGCCTCGGATGCCGCGATCGACGTCGCCGGCAAGCATGCCGACACGTTCGCGCTGTGGGGGGAATCTTATGCGCAGGTGCGCGACGTCACCTCGCGCGTTCACAACGCAGCCGTCAGGCAGGGCCGTCCGACGCCACGCTTCAGCCTCTCGGTGCGGCCGATCATTGCCCCGACCGAGAAGCAGGCCTGGGAAAAGGCGGAAGAGATTCTTGCGCGCGCCACCGCGCTCCAGGACAAGACCGGCTATCGCAAGCCCGCCGACGGCCACGCCACGGCCGGCGCACGGCGCCTGCTCTCGCTCGCCGACCAGGGCAGCCG
Source organism: Bradyrhizobium sp. 132 (assembly GCF_023074185.1). Taxonomy (GTDB): domain Bacteria; phylum Pseudomonadota; class Alphaproteobacteria; order Rhizobiales; family Xanthobacteraceae; genus Bradyrhizobium. The sequence continues at coordinate 71,166 of NZ_JADPKY010000043.1, forward strand.
CATCGACAAGCGGCTGTGGACGGAGATCGCAAAGCTCACCGGCGCCAACAGCAACACCACGGCGCTGGTCGGTACGCCGGAGCAGGTCGCGGAAGTCTTCGGCGACTATTACGACCTCGGCATCAGCCATTTCCTGATCCGCGGCTTCGATCCCCTGATCGACGCCATCGAGTATGGGCGCGAGCTGATTCCGCTGACGCGCGAGCTGGTCGCCAAGCGTCAGGCCGTTCGCGGCGAGGCGGCGGAATGATCCGCCTCATGCTAGCCGGCGCGCTGCTGTTCGGCTCGTTCGAGCTGGCGGCGGCGCAGACCACCTTGCGTGTCGGCGACCAGAAGGGCAACTCGCAGGCGGTCATGGAAGCCGCTGGCGTGCTGAAGGACGTTCCGTACAAGATCGAGTGGAAGGAGTTTCCGGCCGCCGCGCCACTGCTGGAAGCGCTGAGCGCTGGCGCGATCGAGACCGGTCTCGTTGGCGATGCACCCTTCACCTTCGCCGCCGCCTCCGGCGTGCCGGTGAAAGCGATTGCCGCGATCCGGCAGACGCGCGAGGGTCTCGCCATTCTCGTGCCCGAGAACTCGCCGATCAAGAGTTTCGCCGATCTGCGCGGCAAGAAGATCGCAACGGGCCGCGGCTCGATCGGCCATCAACTGATCCTGGCCGCGCTCGAGAAGAACGGCTGGAGTGCGGCCGACGTGCAGATTGCCTTCCTGGCGCCGTCGGACGCCAAGATCGCCTACACGCAAGGTTCCGTCGACGCGTGGTCGACCTGGGAGCCTTATGTCAGCCAGGAGGAGGTGCTGTTCAAGTCGCGCCGCGTCATCACCTCGGAGGGCCTGACACCGGGGCTGAGCTTTCAAGTGGCGCGGCCTGATGCCATCCGCGACAAGCGCGCGGAGCTGACCGACTTCATCCGGCGCCTCACCGCGGCGCGGGCGTGGTCGCTGAACAATGTCGAGAGCTATGCCGCGACCTGGGGCAGGCTGATGAACATCCCGACCGCCGTGCCGCAGAATTGGCTGTCACGCGCAAAGATCAGGATCGCGCCGATCGACGACGGCGTGGTCGCGGACGAGCAGAGCACGATCGATCTCTATTTTCGCTGGGGCCTGATCAAGCAGAAGCTGGATGCGACCGAGATCGTGGATCGCTCGTTCTCGGATGCGATCGCGAAGGCGGGCTTGTAGGAACAGCTCTCGTGTCCCGGACGCGGCGCAGCGTGCAACGCTGCTCCGCAGAGCCGGGACCCGTGTTGCACAGAAATGCTCGGCGATATGGGCCCCGGCTCAGCAGCGCACCGCTGAAGAAGCGCTGCGCTGCGTCCGGGGCACGAAACCCCACATGCCTCTCAAGTGTCCGTGAAGCGGAGAGAGCACCTCCTAATCCGATTGCCTTCTTCGAAACGTTCCTTCTGCATTCCTTGCTCTCGACAACACCCCCATTGCTATTTGCACCACCTCCCTTGCGCCACGCGCGGTCCCCTCAAAAATCATCCAGACGACCACATCGGGAGACCGGCCATGGGCCTGCAAGAAACAAAGATCGAATCGCTTCCCTTCGTCACCGCCGAACTCAACTATCTCGCGCCGGTTTCGGGCAAACCGCGCACCTACGCCTTCGATCCGCCGCCGGGCGAGCCCAAAAGTACGTCGTTGCCGGAGCCGCATCAGGTGCCGATCTTCGATGCGCGCCTGATCGCGCAAAATATCTCGCTCGATCGCGAAGGCTTTGCGCTGGTGCGGCATCCGACCCTGGTGAAAAATTTCAACAACGACGAAGAGGTGAGGGTGGTCTACTATCCCGCCGTCGAGGCCTTCCTGCGCGCAACGCTGAAAGCCGACCGCGTCGTCATCTTCGACCATACCGTGCGCAGGCGGGTCGAGGGCGCCGCGGACATTCGCGACGGCGGTCCGCGTCAGCCGGCAACGCGCGTCCATGTCGACCAGACCGCAATCTCCGGCGCCAATCGCGTGCGCGAACATCTGCCCGACGAAGCCGAAGAGCTGCTGAAGGGACGCGTGCAAGTGATCAACCTCTGGCGGCCGATCCGCGGCCCCTTGCGCGATTCACCCTTGGCGATGGCCGACGGCATGACGGTTGCGCCCGACGATCTCGTCGCCTCCGATCTGATCTATCCCAACCGTCGCGGCGAGACTTATTCGGTGAAATACAATCCGAACCATCGCTGGTTCTATTTCCCCGAGATGACGGCCGAGGAAGCGCTGCTGCTCAAGTGCTACGATTCCGCAACCGATGGCCGCACGCGCTTCGGGCCTCACACGGCTTTCGCCGATCCGACCACGCCGGCGGATGCGGCGCCGCGCGAGAGCATCGAGGTCCGGACGCTCGTGTTCCACAAACGGTAACAATGTGTGATGGCGCTGCCGGGCGTCGCCCGGCAGCGGCTCAGGAACCCACGGGAACCAACAAACGTTTGCTGCGCGGGCCAGGGCCAACCGGGAGCGGTGCCGTGCGAGCGCAGACCACGCTATTTTCTTGCCTTGCCACTTTTTCGCTTTCTGCTGTTTCCTTTGCCCACGCCGAGAGCGGGCTTGCCTCCTATTACGGATACGGAAAAGCCGGGAAAGGCGAGCTGACCTGCGCGCACCGGACGCGGCCCTTCGGAAGCGTGCTGAGGGTGTCTTACGGGAGCCGCTCGATTCAGTGCCGCGTCAACGATCGCGGTCCGTTCATCCGCGGCCGTATTGTTGACCTCTCCGTTCCCGCCGCTCGTGCGCTCGGCATGATGAGCGCCGGCGTGGTGCGGGTCTCGGTGGAATAGGCCTGCCGGCGCGCTATAGTGCGGCCCAAAGCATGGGTAAGGGGGCGCTATGGCAAAGATCAGGGTGGGACTCGTCGGCTGCGGCTTCGTGTCGGAGCTGCATATGTATGCGTTCCGGCGCGTCTACGGCGTGGATGTCGAGGTCGCGGCGGTCGCTGCGCGCGGCGACCGCGTCGTCGAATTCGCCGGCCGCCACCAGATCCCGCGGGTCTATCGCAGCTTCACCGAGCTGATCGCAGACCGCGAACTCGACATCATCGACATCTGCACGCCGCCCAATCTGCATGCCGAAATGATCGTGGCCGCCGTGCAAGCCGGCAAGCACGTGATCTGTGAAAAACCCTTCGCCGGCTATTTTGGCCGCGCGGGCGACGAGCAGCCGATCGGCAAGCATGTGCCGAAGGCGCTGATGTACGAGCGCGTGCTGGAGGAGATGGACGCGACACGGGCCGCGATCGAGCGCACCGGAAAGCTCTTCATGTATGCCGAGGACTGGATCTACGCACCCGCGGTGACCAAGACCGCGGAGATCATCAGGGCGACGAAAGACAAAATCCTGTTCATGAAGGGCGAGGAGAGTCATTCCGGCTCGCATGCGGCCCATGCCGCGCAATGGGCGATGACCGGCGGCGGCTCGTTGATCCGGATGGGCTGCCATCCGCTCTCCGCGGTGCTGTATCTCAAGCAGGTCGAAGCCAAGGCGCGCGGCGAGACTATCCGCGTCGCCAGCGTCACCGGCGATGTCGGCAATGTCACGGCCATCCTCAAGCCGGAGGAGCGCACTTACATCAAGGCCAATCCGGTCGACGTCGAGGATTGGGGCACACTCACCGCCACCTTCTCGGACGGTACCAAGGCGACGGTGTTCTCCGGCGACATGATCATGGGCGGCGTGCGCAATCTGATCGAGACCTATACGTCAGGCGGCTCGCTGTTCGCCAACATCACGCCGAACACGCATCTGATGAGCTATCAGACCTCCGAAGAGAAGCTCGCCTCGGTCTACATCACCGAAAAAGTCGACCGCAAGACCGGCTGGCAATATGTCTGTCTCGAGGAGGAATGGACGCGCGGCTATCTCCAGGAAATTCAGGACTTCATGGAATGCGCCGCGAGCGGAAGGCCGCCGCTGTCGGATCTGGCGCTGGCGTATGAGACGATCAAGGTGAACTACGCGGGGTATTGGGCGGCGGAGGAGGGGCGAAGGGTGGTGTTGTAGGGCGAGCGGCGAGCCACCCTCTCCCACAAGGGAAGAGGGACGCACCGTCTGCGCGGCTTCAATCCTACGTCCCGTAAGTCGATCCCTTCGGCAGTGGAAACACCGGGTCTTGCGTCCTGATGTTCGTTGGCCACACCACCGAGATGTGCTCGCCGGCGTTCTGCATCACGACCGGGGTCGAGCGTTCGTTCTGGCCGGAAAGCGGCGTGCCGGGCGGGAAGAATTTCACGCCGTAGCCCTGGATGGTGCCGCCGGCGGGGATGTCGACGTCGAGCGCGGCTTTGCGAATGGCATCCGGCTCGAAACTGCCGTACTTTTCCTTGGCGACCGGCAGCACGTTGTTGAGCAGCACCCAGGTCTGGTTGAAACCCATCGAGCAGTGCGGCGGCACGTCGGTCGCGCCGGTCTTGGTCTGGTAGCGCGAGACCATGGTCTTGGTCAGATCGCCGATTCCAGGCGCAAGCTTCGCCGGATCGAGCAGCTGCGCCGGCACCGGATCGATGTTGCAGAAATTGTCGATGTCTGCGCCGAAAGTCGCGCGCAGCTTGTCGAGCTGGCTATAGCCGGCGCCCGCGCCGAACAGCATCTTGAAGCGCAGGCCGCTCTCGCGGGCCTGGCGCAGGAACAGGGTGATGTCGGGGTTGTAGCCGGCATGCGAAATCACGTCGGCCTTGGCGCGTTTGATTTTTGTGACCAGCACCGACAAATCCGGGGCCGAAGCCGAATAACCCTCTTTCAGCACGATCTGAAGTCCGGCTTCTTTCGCATAGGCCTCGTCTGCGGCGGCGACGCCAACACCGTAAGGGCCGTCCTCGTGGATCAACGCGATCTTGACGTCCTTTGGCTCCATGCCGAGCTTGGCCTTGGCGTGCTCGCTCATAAAGCCGGCAAAGGCCTGTCCATATTGGTCGGAATGGATCTGCGCGCGAAAGACATATTGCAGGTTCTTGTCCTTGAACACGGCGGTCGACACCGCGGTCGTGATCCAGAGGATCTTCTTCTGCTGCTCGACCTTTGCCGCCATCGGCACCGCATGCGCGCTGGAATAGACGCCGTTGATGATGTCGATCTTTTCCTGGCTGATCAGCCGCTCGGCCTCGTTGATCGCGACATCGGCCTTGCTCTGCGAGTCTGCCGCGACCGGCACGATCTTGGTCTTGCCGCCGATGCCGCCTTTTTCGTTGACGAGGTCGATGGCGATCTGTGCGCCGACCGAGGAGGCGACCGAGCCGCCGGCGGCGAACGGGCCGGTGAGGTCGTAGATCAGGCCGATGCGCAAATTCTCGGCTTGCGCCTGGGCCCTTGTCCAATCGAGGCTGAGTGCGGCGGCAGCAGCCGCCGAGCTCTTCAGCAGCTGCCTGCGTGAAGTCGGCATCCTATCCTCCCTCAAAAACCGTCCGATGACTGGTCTTGCTTATCTTTTTACGAAGTATGGGGAGCGGGACGGCGGAAAGTCAACATGGCGAAAGTCGGGGTTCCTCCTCCGCGGCGCAGAACGCAATTGCGAAATGAGTGGCGATGAGATCGTGCGCTACTGTTTCAAGCGACGGGCAAGGTAATTTGCGGTCTTCCCGCCGGCTTCGGCGATCTGATGCGGTGTCCCCGATGCCACGATACGGCCGCCCTCGTCACCGGCGCCGGGGCCGAGGTCGATGATCCAGTCGCAGTGAGAGACGACATCCATGTCATGCTCGACCACGATCACGCTGTTGCCGGCCTCCACGATCCGCTCGAGCTGGGCGATCAGCCGCTCGACATCCTGCGGATGAAGACCGGTGGTCGGCTCGTCGAGGACGTAGAGCGTGTGACCGCGTTGCGGCCGCATGAGCTCGGTCGCGAGCTTGATGCGCTGGGCTTCGCCGCCGGACAATTCGGTGGCGGACTGGCCAAGGCGGATATAGCCGAGGCCAACCTCGCGGACGACCGATAGCGAGCGGTTCAGTGTTGGATCTGCGCGGAAGAATTCGAAGGCATCGTCGACGCGCATCGCCAGCACGTCCGCGATGGATTTTCCGCGGATCTTCACCTCGAGCGTCTTGTCGTTGTAGCGCGCGCCCTTGCAGGTCGGGCAGGGCGCATAGACGCTGGGCAGGAACAGAAGCTCGACGCAGACAAATCCTTCGCCCTCGCAGGTGCTGCATCGGCCTTTCGCGACATTGAAGGAGAAGCGTCCGGCATCGTAGCGGCGGGATTTTGCCTGCGGCGTCGCGGCGAACAGCTTGCGCACATGTTCGAACAGGCCGGTATAGGTCGCTAGGTTGGATCGCGGCGTGCGGCCGATCGGCTTCTGATCCACCACGACGAGGCGATTGATCTGGTCGAGGCCGCCAACAATCTTGCCGCCCAATGTCTCGACCGTAGGTGCCAGGCTGTCGTCGTCCGCTTCCGCGGCACGTGTATGGCCGAGATGCTCCGCTACGGCATCGACCAGAAACTGGCTGATCAGGCTCGATTTGCCGGAGCCCGACACGCCGGTCACGCTGGCGATAACGCCCAGTGGGATATCGACGTCGAGGCCGCGAAGATTGTTGCGGGTCACACCCCGGACTTTCAGATGCCCCTTCGGCGCGCGACGGACCGTCGGCAGCGGTTGTCGTGGATGCGTGAGATAAGGAGCGGTTCGCGATTGCTCGATTTGGCCAAGCCCACCGGGCGGCCCGCTATAGAGGATGTTCCCGCCGCCTTCGCCGGCGTCAGGGCCGACATCCACCAGCCAGTCGGCATGCCGGATCACCTCGATCTCGTGCTCGACCACGAAGATTGAATTGCCCGCGTGCTTCAGCCGGTCCAGCGCCCGTAGCAGCGCCTCGGTGTCGGCGGGATGCAAGCCTGCGGAGGGTTCGTCGAGCACGTAGACGACGCCGAACAGGTTGGAGCGGACCTGCGTCGCAAGTCGCAGCCGCTGCAACTCGCCCGGCGACAGCGTCGGCGTGCTGCGCTCGCAAGCGAGATAGCCGAGGCCGAGGTCGAGCAGGACGGCTAGTCGCGCCGACAGATCCTCGCTGATGCGCCTGGCGACGATGGTCTTCTCCGATGCCTCTTCCGTCGATGCCCTTGCGAACGGCTTTATCACCTCCTGCAGCTGCTTGAGCGGCAGATGCGACATCTCGGCGATATTGAGGCCGGCGAATTTGACCTTCAGCGCCTCGGGCTTCAATCGCGTGCCGTGGCAGGTCGGGCAGTCCTGGGTGATCATGAATTGCGCGACGCGGCGCTTCATCATCGCACTCTCCGACTTGGCATAGGTCTGCATCACGTAGCGCTTTGCGCCGGTGAAAGTGCCCTGATAGCTCGGCTCCTCCTTGCGGCGAAGGGCTCGTTTGACCTCGGCCGCAGTGTAACCGGCATAGACCGGAACGGTCGGCTGCTCCTCCGTGAACAGGATCCAGTCGCGGTTCTTTTTGGGCAGCTCACGCCAGGGCTTGTCCACGTCGTAACCGAGCGTCGTCAGGATGTCCCGGAGGTTCTGCCCCTGCCAGGCACTCGGCCAGGCCGCGACGGCGCGCTCGCGGATGGTCCTGGTGTCGTCGGGCACCATGGATTTTTCGGTGACGTCGAGCATCCTGCCGATACCGTGACAGGTCGGGCAGGCTCCTTCCGGCGTGTTCGGCGAGAACGATTCCGCATAGAGCATCGGTTGTCCGCGCGGGTAATCGCCGGCACGGGAGTAGAGCATCCTGAGCAGGTTCGAGATGGTGGTCACGCTGCCGACAGACGACCTCGTCGTCGGCGCGCCGCGCTGCTGCTGGAGCGCTACGGCGGGCGGCAGGCCTTCGATGTCGTCAACCTCTGGGATTTGCATCTGGTGGAACAGCCGCCGCGCGTAAGGCGACACCGATTCCAGATATCGACGCTGCGCCTCGGCATAGATCGTTCCAAAGGCGAGCGAGGATTTCCCTGATCCCGACACGCCCGTGAACACGACGAGGGCGTTGCGGGGAATGCGAACGTCGACGTTCCTGAGGTTGTGCTCACGCGCGCCTCGCACACGAACGAAGCCGTCGTCCTGCATCAGTCTATCGGGTTGTCTTGGTCGGTCGTCCATCTGGCTGTTCCAGCCGCGCATAGGAGGTTAACGGCAAGATCGCAGGATGGGTCCTCCGATGCCAGCGCACCAGCTGCGTTCTGCACAAAGCGAAGGCCCGTCGCAGTTGAAGCGACGGGCCTTGCAAGGGTGATGGGGCGCTCGGTACCGAGCCCGGCGCCCAGCCCGAAGTGCTACTGCGACAGCTTCACGAAGCTCGGAAACTTCAGCTTGCCCTCCGCGATCTTCTCGGGCCAGACCACGATCTGCTTGCTGTCCTGCCACTGGAAGACCAGACCGGATACGGTCGTGGGACCGGACTTGATGCCGTGGGTGAACTCGTCGTCCTTGCCGTAGAACTGGATGCGGCCGATCGTGCCCTCGTAGTCGGTCTTTTCGAGCTCGGTGACCATCTTGTCGGGATCGGTCGAGCCCGCGCGCTTGATCGCCTCCGTGATGAAGTAGACCTCGTCATAGGCGGTGTAGCCGGTATAGGCCGGCGGCGAGCCGAACTTGGCCTGGAACGCCGCCGCGAACGGCTTTGTCTTGGAGGTCACGGCGACGTCGGGCGTGGCGACCGCCAGCGACGGCACTCCGTCGGCGGCACCATTGGTGTCCTTCCAGAAAGTCGGGCTCAGCGCCTGCGCGCTGATGCCGAACATCGGGATCGGCACTTGCTGGTTCTTCCACTGCACCGTCGGCTGCACGCCGACATGAGAGATGCCGGTGACGATCACGTCCGGCTTCTTGCCCTCGATGTTGTTGAAGATCGGGGTGAAGTCGGTGGTGTCGGGCGAGAACCGCACATGCTCGACGACCTTCAGGCCTGCTTTCGGAAGGCAGGCCTCGTAGCCAACGTCGAGCGGCTTGGTCCAGGCCGCGTCCTCGCTCATGATAGCGGCCGTCTTGAACTTGAGCTTGTCCACGAGCAAGTCCTTGGCAGCGTCGCAGACGAGCTGGGCTTGCGCCGCCGAGGTCAGATAGCCGTGGAAGGTGTACTTGTTCTTCTCGTAGTCGTTGTGGATCGCCTTGGTGATCTCGTTCGAGGCCGCGCCGGGCGTGATCAGCGGCATCTTCAGCCGCGCCGCCCAGGGCTCGAGCGCCAGCACGACTTCGCTGATATAGCTCGCGATCACGGCCGACACCTTGTCCTCGCTCACGGCACGCTGGAAGGCGCGCACCGAGTCCGCCGAGGAGCTCTTGTTGTCGTAGGTCACGATCTCGATTTTGCGGCCGAGGATGCCGCCTTTGGCGTTGATCTCGTCGGCGGCGATCTGCGCGCCGCCGGGCGTCGCGGCGCCCGCGATCGACTGCACTTCGGCGATGACGCCGATCTTGATCGGATCATTCGACTGCGCGTAGGCGGGGGCGGCGAGGCACAGCGCCAGCGCAGAGGTGAGGAGGCTGCTGCCGAGAATCGTAGATAGTCGCATGGTCGTTTCCCTTCTTGTTTTGTTGTTGGGCTGTGAATTACAGGAAATCGGCGCCAGCCTCCGCGGCGAAGCGGCCGGGATCGCCCTCCCAGACGATCCTTGCATGTTCGAGCACATAGACGCGGTCGGCATGTGGAAGCGCGAAAGTCACGTTCTGCTCGCCGAGCAGCACCGTGATCGACGTCGTCTGCCGCAGTTTCGTTAACGCCTTGGACAGGAGTTCGAGGATGACAGGGGCGAGGCCCAGCGTTGGCTCGTCCAGGATCAGGATCTGCGGCTGCATCATCAGCGCGCGGCCGATCGCGAGCATCTGCTGCTCGCCGCCGGAGAGCGTCTGAGCCATTTGGCCCTGGCGTTCCTTCAGGATCGGGAACAGCTCGAACAGCCAGGCGAGCTGCGTCGCGCGCTTGTCGTCGGTCAGATGTTGACCGCCGAGATCGAGGTTTTCCCGAACGCTCATCTCGCCGAACAGTTCTCGCGATTCCGGGCACTGCACAAGACCGCTGCGCGCGATCTTGGCCGGCGTCGTGCCGCGCAGCTTCTCGCCTCCGCGCGCGATCTCGCCGCTATAAGGCAGGAAGCCGGAGATGGTGTTGAACAGCGTGGTCTTGCCGGCGCCGTTGAGGCCGACGATCGAGACGAATTCGCCCTCGTGGACGTGGATCGAGACGTTCTCCAGCGCCTGCGCCTTGCCATAGAACACGCTGACATTCTCGACCTGGAGCAGCGGCACCTTGTCCTTGAAGCTGGTCTCGGGCCGCGCGTGAGTCTCGATAGCGCCGCCGAGATAGACCCGGCGCACGGTCTCGTTCTTCATGACGTCCTCGGCCTTGCCGGTGACGATCTCCTCGCCGAGATACATCGCGAGCACGCGGTCGACCAGGGCCGCGACGCTCTTGACGTTGTGGTCGACCAGCATCACCGCGCGGCCTTCGTCGCGAAAACTGCGGATCAGGTCGGAGAAGACGTCGACCTCGCCGCGCGTCAGGCCAGCGAAGGGTTCGTCAACCAGCACCACCTTCGGATCACGCGCGATCGCTTTCGCAAGCTCGAGCCGGCGCAGGTCGGCAAAGGGCAGCGTCGGCGGGCGGCGATTCATGACGGCGCCCAAACCGACGCGGTCGGCAATCCATTTGGCGCGGTCGACCAGCGCCTTGTCCGGGAACAGCATGAACAGGCTGTCCGGCAGCAGCGCCACCATGATGTTCTCCAGCACCGTCTGCCGGTTCAGCGGCCGCGAGTGCTGGAACACCATGCCAAAGCCCTTGCGCGCGATCTTGTGCGCGGGAAGGCCGGCGACGTTCTCGCCTTCGAAGATCACTTCGCCGGCGGTCGGGCGCTCGATGCCCATCACGCTCTTCATCGCGGTCGACTTGCCCGAGCCGTTCGGCCCGATCAGGCCAAAAATCTCGCCGCTGTTGACCTCGAAGCCGAGGTTCTTCACCGCCGTCAATCCGCCGAAGCGCTTGGTCAGGCCGCGGACTTCGAGCACGGCCCGGTTTGAAGTCTTCATATCCATCACGAGCGCGCCTCACGCGAGAGAGCCGCTCCGAGGAAGCCGCCGGGGAAGAACAGCACGACGAGAAGCGCGACCGCCGAGACGATGAAGGTCGCGAGCTCGCCGGTCGGCCTGAGGAATTCGCCGGCGACGATCAGGAAGATCGCGCCCAGCGCCGCGCCAAGCACCGTGCGCCGGCCGCCCAGTACGGCCGAGACGATGACGTTGACGCCGACCGCGACGTCGACCACGGTGCCGACCGAGGCGGTGCCGAAGTAGAACACCAGCAGCGCGCCTGATAACCCTGAGAAGAACGCGCTGACGATGAAGGCGGCGAGCTTGTGCTTGACGATGTTGAAGCCGAGCGCGCCGGCCTGCACCGGGTCCTGGCCGCTCGCCTGCAGCACCAGCCCGACCGGCGATTGCGACAGGCCGTAGAGGATCGCGGCCGAAATCGTCATGAAGCCAAGCGCGATCCAGTAGTTTGCGCCGGCGTTGATGGTGATGACATCCGGGATGGTCAGGCCGATCTCGCCGCCGGTGAGATCGGCAAAAACCACGATGAAATTCTGCAGCATCAGCACCGCGACCAGCGTGGTCAGGCCGAAATACGGTCCGCGCACCCGAAGTGCCGGTAGCGCCAGCACGAGGCCGGCGATCACGGAGGCGAGCGCGCCGAGCACGATGCAGAGATAAACCGACCAGCCGAACTGGGCGTTCAGGATGCCGGCGGTGTAGGCGCCGACGCCGATCAGGAAGGTCGGCCCGAAATTGACCTCGCCGGCGAAGCCGAACAGCAGGTCCCAGGCCATCGCGAACACGCCGAAATAGAACGCGACGGTGAGCAGCCCGAGCACGTAGCCGGAGACGTAGAGCGGCAGCGTTGCCGCGATGATGACGAGGGCGAGCGAGATGAAGAACAGGCGTGTCGTAAAGAAGCTGGCCATCTCAGCGCCTCCCCAGAAGGCCCTGGGGCCGGATGTACATCACGAACACGAGCAGCAGCAGCGCCGGAATGGTGCGATAGGCCGGCGAGATCAGATAGGCCGTGAGGGTTTCGAGATAGCCGACCACGAAGGCCGCGATCAGCGAGCCGGAGACGCTGCCGAGACCGCCGAGCACGACGATCGAGAATGCGCTCGCCGTCAGCGGTCCGACGCTGTAGGAACTGACGCCGAGGAACATTCCGAGCAGCACGCCGGCGATGCCGGCGAGGATGCCGTAGATCGCCCACACCACGACATAGATGTTGGTGAGCTCGAGCCCGAGCAGGGTGACGCCGCGCGGGTTCATCGATGCCGCCAGCACCGCCTTTCCGGTGCGGGTGCGGTTCACCAGGAGCCACAACAGCGCGATGACGAAGCAGCACACGATCGCGGTAAAGATCTCGTTCTTGGGCGTGCGGACGCCGAGGATCTCGACGACACCATCGACGATCGGCAGCACGGTCTTGGCGTTGTTGGTGAAGAAATAAGCGATCACCTCCTGGATCATGATCCCCCACAGCAGCGTGCCGGTGAGGACGAAGATCTCCTTCTCTTCATTCGGTATGCGCCGGGAGTCCTGGATCGGCTTCACCACCGCGAAATAGGTGGCAAAGGCTGTGAGGAGGGCAACTCCGACGCCGATCAGTGCGCCAGCATAGGTGCCGACATTGAGAATGCTGGCGGCGGCCCAGGCCGCCACCGCTGCCGCCACCATGATGGCACCGTGGGAGAGGTTGAGCACACCAGAGACACCGAAGATCAGTGTGAAGCCGGTGGCACCGAGAGCGTAGAGGGCGCTGATGGCAAAGCCATCAATCAGAATCTGGAAAGCTCGCATCTATGATTGGCCAGACGATCTTGCTGGAGGAATGTGCTGCGGAAAGCCGCGTGTGGAAGCTCCCGGGAAGTGGTCCCGGGAGCTGTTCCGGCTAGTTCGAGAGCTTGATGAAGCTCGGGAACTTGACGCCGACCTTGGCGACATCCTTGGGCCAGACTGCGCTCTGCTTGCCGTCCTGCCATTGCAGCATCAGTCCGGTGATCAGGCCCTTGCCGTATTTGATCGAGTGGGTGAACGGATCGTCCTTGCCGTAGAACTGGACGCGGCCGATCGTGCCTTCCCAGTCGGTCTTCTCGAGCGCATCGACGAGCTTGTCGGCGTCGGTCGAGCCGGCGCGCTTCACGGCATCGGCGATGTAGTACACCTCGTCATAAGAGGTGTAGCCGGCATAGGAGGGATAGTTGCCGAACTTCTTCTTGAAGGCTTCTGCGAACGGCACCGACTTCGGCGTCACCGCGACGCCGGGCCCGGAAACGCCCTGGTAGAGCACGCCTTCAGCGGCCTGGTTGGTATCCTTGCCAAAAGTCTCGTTGGTGGCCTGCGACGAGATACCGAACATCGGGATCGGCACCTGCTGGTTCTTCCACTGCACCGTCGGCTGCACGCCGACATGGGAGATACCGGTGATGATCACGTCGGGCTTTGAGCCTTCGATCTTGTTGAAGATCGGCGTGAAGTCGGTGGTATCAGGCGAGAAGCGGATGTGATCGAGCACCTTGAGCCCGATCTTGGGCAGGCATTCCTCGTAGCCGACGTCGAGCGGCTTGGTCCAGGCGGCGTCCTCGCTCATGATGACCGCGGTCTTCATGTGCATCTTGTCGACGAGGAGGTCCTTGGCGCCGTCGCAAACCGAGAGCGCCAGTGCCGCTGACGTCAGATAGCCGTGGAACGTATACTTGTTCTTCTCGTAATCGGCGTGGACGCTTTTGCTGATCTCGTTGGAAGCAGCACCGGGCGTCACGAACGGCGTTTTCAGCCGCGAAGCCCAGGGCTCCAGCGCCAGCACGACCTCGCTGATGTAGCTGGCGATGACGACCTGCACCTTGTCCTCGTTCACCGCGCGTTGGAACGCGCGCACTGAATCTGCCGAGGAGGAGTGATTGTCGTATCCGATGATCTCGATCTTGCGGCCGTCGACGCCGCCATTGGCGTTGATCTCGTCGGCGGCAAGCTGTGCCGCCTGAGGGATGGAGGCGCCGGCAATCGCCTGCGCTTCCGCGATCACGCCGATCTTGATGGGATCGGCGGCAAGTGCCGCGCCTGACGCCGTCATCAACGCACCGGCCGCGGCCGCACCGAGCGATATTCGCAATGCGACAGAGAGTCGTTTCTTCATGTTATTCTCTCCCTTTGAAAAGGCCTCTTGTGAGCCATTATGTCGGCAACTATACCGGCGGAGGCATTCTCGGCAAGTGAAACCGCGTTCAGGATTGCGACAGACGAACTAAAGTCTAGCGCTGCGCAATTAGCGGGCGGGAGAGCTGCCGGACCCGTTTCACGCGCAGGCATGCAGATTTCGTCGGTAGGCATGCGCAGCTATCGCGCCCAGCAACCGGATCGTTGAATTGCGATACCTGCGCGTTGGCTCAGCGCGCTCGCAGCAGCGATGGATCGAGCGGCTCGAGCCGGGCCGGATAGAAGGGCGAGATGTCGACGCTGCGCGTCGCACCCTCAGCGATCAGTTGCGCCATTGCCTCGCCCGTGGCGGGAGCATTCAGGATGCCCCACACGTTGTGCCCGGTCGCAACATAGAGGCCGTTGCTCTGCGGTACCCGGCCGATCAGCGGCAGGCCGTCCTGTGTCAGCGGCCGGAAGCAAGCCTGCCGCGCAATGATCCTCTCGGAGCGGAACAGCGGCGACAGCCGCTCGGACATGGTTTGCAGGCGCGCGATCGCGTCGTGGTCCGGCGTCACGGCGGCCGGATCGAGCGGAAGCGGCGCGAAGTCGGAGAGAGCGGTGATATGCGTGCTGCCGTCAGCGCGAGGAAAGACCTCGACTGACACGGCGCTGCCATTCTCTTCAGACTCCAGAAACAGCGCATCGGCCGGAGCATCCGTGCCGGTGTCGTACACGATGCTCGGGCTGCGCTGGCCGAAGACGGCGGGCAGGCTCATCCATTGCGCGGCGAGCAGCGACCATGGTCCCATCGCGATCACGACGGCGTCCGCCTCCACGGTGCGGCCGTCGACCTCGACGCCCGTCGCGGTCGTGCCGTCCGCATCGCGCATGATACCGGCCACGTTGCCGGCGCGAAGCTCGGCGCCTTGCGCGAGCGCCGCGTTCATCACGGCTGAGGTGAATTTTTTGGGGTGAACGATCGCGGTGGTCTCCGTCGTGCCGATGCGCTGTGCGATGATGACGCCGTTGCTCAGCCAGCCGAGCGCGGAGGGTGCATCCCGGAGCGGATGGCCATCGGCAGCAACGAAGCCGCTATAAGCGGTCATCGGGCGATAGCCCCAATCGCCTGCGATCTCTTCCGGCAGTTGCGCATGAATCGCAAAGCTCCGTCGCGCCAGCGCATCGAGCGGCGAGCCCTCGCACCAGTTGCGCGCGAGGAAGCCGCCCGCCTTGCCTGATGCTGCGGCCGCGATGTCTGTCCGCTCCACGACGATGACGTCGATGCCGCGGCGGCGGAGAAACCAGGCGGTACAGGCCCCGATCACGCCGCCGCCGCAGATCACAACGCGCATGAATTCCCTCTACACAATGAAATCCTTCGCATGGAGATCCGCGGTATGGACCCCCTCCAGCCGCCATGCGCATGATCGCTGATGGAACTACCGGAGTCTCCGCTGAACGCGGCGGACGATCTGTTTTTCATCGATGCAATGACGACGTCATTGTCGGCAGGCCCGGGTCTCCAAACTCAGTCACGAATTGCTGGGTCCCAACGCTGACGATGATGGTGTCGTTTGGCATACGGCGCATCGCGCAACTCCCGGTTCAAGCCGGGCGCGGGAACGAAGAGCAGCATGCCTTCGCGCCGCACTGCGGCCTTGGCGCGCCATTCAATCTTCGTTGGATTGATGGCGGAGATTTGCCCGAGGCGTAACTTGATTGCGACCAGGGAACCGCAACTCTGCGCACGCGTTCGAACTGCTGTCACAACGCGCAAGTTCGCCGCGGTGCTCGTGACCGTTATTTGTGCAGATCGCACCCGCGGAAAGCGATCGGGCGCCGGCGGTCCACGCCGACGCCCGTGCTTGCGGTCTCTCGCGCGGGCTCAGCCGGGCCCTGCGCCTTGCGTGGCCGTATACACCGCGTAGACCGACTGGCTCGCGGCCATGAACAGACGGTTGCGCTTGGGGCCGCCGAAGCAGATGTTGCCGCACACTTCGGGCAGCCGGATGCGGCCGAGCAGCTTGCCGTCCGGCGACCACACCGTCACGCCGCTGTAGCCGACGGCGCGGCCGGCATTGCTGGCAGCCCAGACATTGCCGTTGACGTCGCAGCGCACGCCGTCCGGCCCGCACTTCACGCCGTCGATCACGCACTCGCTGAACCGCTTTTGGTTGGTGAGCTTGTTGTCGCCGCCAACGTCGAACACGAATATCTCGCCCTTGCCGCCGGGCCCGGTGTCGCCGGGTCCCTTGCCGGTCGACACGACGTAAAGCTTCTTGAAGTCCGGCGAAAAGCACAGGCCGTTCGGATCTGGCACCTGCTCCTCGGTGACGACGAGATCGACACGGCCCGAGGGATCGATGCGATAGCAATTGGTCGGCAGTTCGCGCTTGCCCGGCACGAAGCCGGCCGGCTGCCCAATCCGCGGATTGAGCTTGCCGCCGGAGTTGGTTGGACCGCCTGCGGCATCGGGCTCGCCTTCGTAGAGCTGGCCGCCATAGGGCGGATCGGTAAACCAGTAACTGCCGTCGGGATGCGCGACGACATCGTTAGGCGAGTTCAGCTTCTTGCCGTTGTAATTGTCGCAAAGCACGGTCGCGGTGCCGTCGTGGTCGTAGCGCGTCACCCGCCGGGTCAAATGTTCGCAGGAGAGCTGGCGGCCCTGAAAGTCGAACGAGTTGCCGTTGGAATTGTTGGACGGCGAACGAAACACGCTGACGCGGCCGTCGTCCTCGCTCCAGCGCATCTGCCGGTTGTTGGGAATGTCGCTCCACAGCAGATAGCGGCCTTGTGCACTCCACGCCGGGCCTTCAGCCCACAGCACGCCCGTATAGAGACGCTTGATCGCCGTGTTGGGCTGGGCGAGATCGTTGAAGGACGGATCGACCGCAATGATGTCGGGATCCCAGAAATAGGTGGTCGGGGCACCGTTGGGACCGAAATCGCGTGGCGGGGTGGTGATCGTCGTCGGCGGTGCGGCGGGTCCGGTCTGGGCCAGCGCGGAGCCGGCGCCGGCCATTGTGGCGGCAGCACCCAGCGCGAGCCCCTGAACGAGTGTTCGTCGTGAAAGCGCAGCATCCTGGTCACGCTGCTCGTGGTCACGAGCTTCCTGGCGTGTCATCGCGTCCTCCCGGTCATGTTCGGCTAGCCGGTTGATCCGGCCGAGCAGGGCAAGTTAGTCCGGTCCGATGACGGTTGCGAGGGGGAGGTACGCATCCTCCGCGTGATATCGGGCCGGCAAAAGCGTGGGAACGTCGAACATGGAAACGACAAATTCGTCCCCGCGTGACGGCTTCCCCGGAACGCCTTCGGAGCGTTGCCAAACTGTGGAGCATGTCAAGCCTTGACCTCCTGCGCGACGCTGGCAGAACGTCACTCGGGGTGTAAAGTCGGAGTTCGCCGTGGTCGCTGTCGTCGTACTGGTTTTGCTGCTCGGGATTGCATTTGCGGCCGGCTATTTCACCCGCGACCACGTCTCCCGCAAAAGGCGAGCTGAGGCGCGCCGCTGGCGCGAGTACTCCGAGCCGGAGTGGCTCGGTGCCAACGCGCCGGCCAACACCAACGAGGTCGCGAACGCCGATAAAGCCGCGCCGGTCGCGACCGGCGAGCTGGGTCAGATGCTGGACCGCTGGGAGACCAGGGCTCGCGCTCGCCGCACGGGATAGCTACCGGCGGAAGGCGCAAGCACTTGCAGCACATCTGGTGATATCGCCCGCGCTGCAATCACGTCAGCCTTTCTGTCCATCTTTTGGCGTTGCAGTTGCTCCTATTTTTCGTCTAGAAACGGCCGATCGAGCCCCCCGGCAACCAACCGTCAACGGTTTTGACCGAGGATTTGAGGGCTCAACAGGGTCTGGCAATGCTGATTCGCGGCCAAATCGATGGGATTTCGGGGGAGGTGGCTCTGGCCGCCGCCACGATCCCGGCCGCGCTGCTGCCCTCCCTCCTTATTGGCGGGCTTCTTCTTACTTGCCCCTGAGGGCCGGCTGGGCGCCATGCGCCTGGGCGCTCAGGGGTTGGTCGAGATCACCGGACACCTCAAGCGCCCAGAAAACTGATGGCGCAGAAGCTCAAAAGGAAATTTGAAATGGCTACCGTGAACAAGTCCGAGAAGGACCGCGTCATCATTTTCGATACCACCCTGCGCGATGGCGAGCAGTGCCCCGGCGCCACCATGACCTTCGAGGAAAAGATCGAGGTGGCCGAGATGCTGGACGAGATGGGCGTCGACGTCATCGAAGCCGGCTTCCCGATCACCTCTGAAGGCGACTTCCAGGCGGTCAGCGAGATCGCCCGCCGCTCCAAGAACGCCGTGATTGCCGGCCTGTCGCGCGCGCATCCCGCCGACATCGACCGTTGCGCCGAGGCGGTGAAATTCGCCAAGCGCGGCCGCGTCCACACCGTGATCGCGACCTCGCCGCTGCATATGCGGGTGAAGTTGAACAAGACCCCGGAGCAGGTGCTCGAGACCTCGGTCGCCATGGTCGCGCGCGCCCGCAACCAGATCGATGACGTCGAATGGTCGGCCGAAGACGCCACCCGCAGCGAGATGGACTATCTGTGCCGGATTGTGGAGGCCGTCATCAAGGCCGGCGCCACCACGGTCAACATTCCGGATACCGTCGGCTACACCACGCCCGAGGAATACACCCACTTCATGCGCACGCTGATCGAGCGCGTGCCGAATTCGGACAAGGCGGTATTCTCGGTGCACTGCCATAACGATCTCGGCATGGCTGTTGCGAATTCGCTGGCCGGCATCGCCGGCGGTGCGCGCCAGATCGAATGCACTGTCAACGGCATCGGCGAGCGGGCGGGCAATGCCGCGCTGGAAGAAGTCGTGATGGCGATCAATGTCCGCAACGACAAGTTTCCGTGGTGGAACAAGATCGACACCACGCAGCTCACCCGCGCCTCGAAAGTGGTGTCGGCGGCGACCTCGTTCCCGGTGCAGTACAACAAAGCCATCGTCGGCCGGAACGCGTTCGCGCATGAAAGCGGCATCCACCAGGACGGCGTGCTGAAGGACGCCTCGACCTACGAGATCATGCGGCCGGAGATGGTCGGCCTGAAGCAGTCCTCGCTGGTGCTCGGCAAGCATTCCGGCCGCCACGCCTTCGTGCACAAGCTGGAGGAGATGGGCTACAAGCTCGGTCCGAACCAGCTGGAAGATGCGTTCACGCGCATGAAGGCGCTGGCCGACCGCAAGAAGGACATCTACGACGAGGACATCGAGGCGCTGGTCGACGAGGAAATGGCGGCTTCGCATGACCGCATCAAGCTGACCTCGCTGACCGTGATCGCCGGCACCCATGGCCCGCAGCGCGCGACCATGAAGCTCGACGTCGACGGCCAGATCAGGATCGAGGAGGCCGAGGGCAACGGTCCGGTTGACGCGGTGTTCAACTGCATCAAGCGCCTGGTGCCGCACGAAGCCAAGCTCGAGCTGTACCAGGTCCATGCGGTGACCGAAGGCACCGACGCGCAGGCCGAGGTCTCGGTGCGGTTGTCGCATGAGGGACGTGCAATGACGGCGCGCGCGGCGGATCCGGATACGCTGGTTGCCTCGGCAAAGGCCTATCTCGGCGCGCTGAACAAGATCGTCATGAAGCGCCAGCGCGACACGGTGACGACGGCAGCGGCGAGCTGACGCTCATTCTCGCGGCCAATCTGCAAAAGCGCGGCGCCTCGGTGCCGCGTTTTTCGTTCATCGTCCAGTGCGGGCGCTTCTTTCCGGGTACCGCATTTTTGCAAGGAGGCCCCTGCTAAGGGGCAATGGCGCCTTGGCGTGCTTCCCTATAAATCTGCCCCCAAGAGTTCAAGTCCCGGGGGCCGGCGGTCCGTGCCCCATAAGGACATGGGGGGAGGAAGCATGCGGAAACTCATTTTGGCTGCGACATCGATTGCGGCTTTGGCGCTGACCGGGCCGGCATCGGCGCAATCGCCGATCATCATCAAGTTCAGCCACGTCGTGGCCACCGACACGCCGAAGGGCAAGGCGTCGGAGAAATTCAAGGAGCTTGCCGAGAAGTACACCGGCGGCAAGGTCAAGGTCGAGATCTATCCGAACTCTACGCTCTACAAGGACAAGGAAGAGCTCGAGGCGCTTCAGCTCGGCAGCGTGCAGATGCTGGCGCCGTCCAACTCCAAGTTCGGCCCGCTCGGCATCCGCGAATTCGAGGTGTTCGATCTGCCCTACATCCTTCCCGACCTGAAGACGCTGCGGAAGGTGACGGAAGGCCCGCTCGGCCTTCGGCTGCTCAAGCTGCTGGACTCCAAGGGCATCACCGGGCTGGCCTATTGGGACAACGGCTTCAAGCAGATGAGCGCCAACAAGAAGCTGGTGACGCCGGCGGACTATCAGGGCGTCAAGTTCCGCATCCAGTCCTCGCGCGTGCTCCAGGCCCAGTTCAAGTCGCTCGGCTCGCTGCCGCAGGTGATGGCGTTCTCGGAAGTCTACCAGGCGCTCCAGACCGGCGTCGTCGACGGGCAGGAGAACACCTGGTCGAACATCTATACCCAGAAGATGCACGAGGTGCAGAAGTACATCACCGAGACCAACCACGGTTACATCGGCTACGTCGTGATCGTGAACAAGAAGTTCTGGGACGATCTGCCGGCCGACATTCGCGACCAGCTCTCGAAGGCGATGAAGGAAGCGACCGACTTCAACAATACGCAGTCGCAGAAAGAGAACGACGCCGCGCTGGCGGAGATCAAGAAGAGCGGAAAGAGCGAGATCATCAAGCTCACGCCGGAGCAGGACGAGGCGATGCGCAAGGCCATGGAGGCGGTCTACAAAGACGCCGCAGGCCGCATCGGCCAGCCGCTGATCGACGAGTTCCAGAAGGAAGCGAAGAGCACGACGAACTGATCCGGATCGGCCGTGAATGAAGGGGCTTCCGTGCAGACCCCGCGGAGGCCCCGTTTTTGTTGCAAATCGTTTCAGTCTGCATCTGAATGGACATTCAGGGGTGTAAGAAGGCTCTCTCTGTCCAACTTGTAAGTTGCGCGTCAGCCTTGCGACCCTCATCTTCAGGGCGTCCTTCCAAGGAGGTTCGTATGAGGAAGTTTACCATCGCCGCCATTGCCGTGCTCAGCATCGCCGGCTCGGGCGCGGTCTATGCCCAATATCATCGCCCGTGGATGCACGAGCACATGCGCCACATGCGCATGAATCCGGAAGACCGCGCCGCTTTCGTCGACGCGCGGATCGCCGCCGTCCATGCCGGACTGAAGCTTAGCGCGGACCAGGAGAAGCTGTTGCCGGCGGTCGAGAGTGCGGTGCGCGACTTCGCCAAGCTGCGCATCGACCGCGCCAATGCGCGGATGAATGCCGGCCCCGGCGATGCCGACAAGCCCGAGGATCCAATCGCGCGCCTGCGCCAGCGCGCCGAGGACATGGGCACGAACTCGGCGGCCCTGAAGAAGATCGCCGATGCAGCCGATCCGCTCTACAAGACCCTGGACGAGGGCCAGAAGCGGCGCCTCGCCGTACTGACCCGTCACCGCGGCCCGTTCGGCGGCGGCGAAGACGGCCCGCGCCGCCACTTCATGGAACGGGGCATGGACCGCATGATGGAGCGCGGCATGGACCACTTCCACCGTGACCGTTTCGACCGCGATGCCGGCCCGGACCGGGACCGCGAGGGGCGGCTCTAAGCCTTCAAGTGTGGTCCGGGATCAACCTTGGCGAAGCCGCTGGAATCCAGCGGCTTTTCGCTTTCTGAGGACTGTGGAAAAACCTTCGCTGCATCGCTTGCCAGACCGGGATCGCTTTGCTAAACGACCGACCTCGCAAGGCATTGACCGCCTTTCGGGCGCATAGCTCAGTTGGTAGAGCAGCTGACTCTTAATCAGCGGGTCCCAGGTTCGAGCCCTGGTGCGCCCACCAAATAAATCAAACACTTAGCGGTTTGAGCAAACGGCAAAACCAGCGCCGTTTACACCACCGTTTACAGTTTTGTTCTTGCTTCGAGCTTGAGCACGGCAGCTTCTGCGAGCTGAATGTCACGTCCGGGATAGTGTGCATCGAGAATAGCCTCGACGTCCTTCAGGGAGTGACCGGTGACTGCGGCAATCTGTGGCACACTAGCGCCGGCGATCGCCAACCGAACCACCGCCGTGCCGCGCAGGTCATGAAATGTCAGGCCCTCGATACCGGCGCGCTCGCAAGCCTTTGCCCACGATGTCCGAAAACCGTCGGACGTCCAAGGCCGGCCCAGCGTGTTCGTCAAGATAAGGGGTCCCCGACTTTCGGTGGTGTCGAGTAGAGCTCGCAGAGGACCGCCGGCAGGCATTGCGACGCGCCGACTCCCTTCGACTGGCGAAGGCGAATGTAAGGGCTCTCGTAGGCCGACCAGGGCAGCCGCAACAGGTCGCCTTGCCTTTGTCCGCTCCACAAAGCCAAGACCAGCGCCAGCTGGATCTCGGGGGAGCCGACTGACAGGACTGCGGCGATGTTCTGCTCGGTCCAGATCTTGTCTCGGCGGTCTGCGACATAGAGCCGACCACCGCGCTCACAGGGGTTGCTGGTAATGATGCCGCGGTCTTTCCCAAAGGACAGAATGCGCGCCGGTACCGCTAGGCGAGATCAGCCTTGCGCGGTGTGGCAAAAAGGGGAAAACCATGGATCTCAAGCTCGCCGGCAAGGTCGCGCCTGTCACCGGTGCCAGCGTCGGCCTCGGCGGCGGGATCGCGCAGATGCTTGCCGAAGAAAGGATGTTGCCTCGCAGCCGTGGCCCAGCGAGAAGACCGCCTAAGAACGCTGCGGAAGAGATTGCGGTTATCGGATGCGAGCGGCCGTTGGTCATTGTCGCGGATATCACGCAGCACGACGCAGCTACGAGGATCAGAGATGATGTGGTTGCCGCTTTCGGCCGACTAGACATCCTCGTCAACAATGCCGGCGGTTCGCGGCCCTTCGACGGGCTCGGCACGCGTCAACAATGGGATGAGGCTATGGCGCTTAATTTCATGCCGGTCGGGAACTCGCCCATGCCTTCGTACCCATAATGCAAGCACAGAAATTCAGCCGGATCATCAATCTGACGGGAGGCGACGATCCGTTGGCGTTGAACGGCGGCATTCCCCCAATGGGGCCACCGACATCTGGGCAAAGTCGCCTTCCCGCGTTGTCGGCAAGGATGGGATCACGGTCAATTCAATCCCGCCAGGTCGGCTGCACTCCGAGCAGATCGACCAGAATTGTTGCCAGGCTCAGCGCAAATGGGTCGCTGAAAATTGTCCTGCCGCTATATCGGCGAACCGGAAGATCTCGCGGTGCTGGTCGCCTTTCTTGCCTCACCACTTGCCCGTTACATCACGGGACAGGTAGTCCACGTTGACGGAGGTGCGCGACGCTTCTCGCGCTAGCAAGCCGAGTTCTTGCAGAGCGAGTCTGTCAACAGAGCACCTGGACACGCCTCAGGCCGAAATTGGAGCAACTTCCAGAGGCGAACACCGCCTGCTCGAACTGGCCTGGCGAGGTAATTTGGCGCCGCGTGGAGGAGCTTGGAAAACGTTACATTCGGTGCCCCAGTGGACCTGAGGTTCATCTGGGTGAATAAGTGTCTCCTGGAATTTCTGTTCCAGCGAGAGAGCGTTACCGAATTTAGTTGACGCGCGGTTGTCCTGGAAATCCGAGCAACTGAAAAGCGACGCATACGAATCGGAGTAAGCATGCCGACTGATAAGGTTTCATACGAAAGCTTATCAGTTGGGCGCTGGACGGGAGATGGTTGCCTGATTTGTCCCGAATAGCAGACCGCAGCTACAGCCGTTGGGATGTCAACTATGCGGCCAGAAGCCGAAACCAGAGTTTGCCCGATGGTGCCAATCAGTTGAGAGCTCATCGAGCGCTATGCGATGCGCGTGCTACGGCTCATCTTCTCGATGTGACGATGCAACAGCAAAGAGTCCAGCGGGGCATAGGAGATTGCGGCCTGTCACGCCCGCCCGCAGCTGGAGGCGATCTAACCCGTTGCGCGTGGGAGCATGCCGCTTGCCGTAATCTCTGCCGAAAGCTCTTCGATCGTCTTGCGTTGCTCCATGGCGGCTTTTCGGATCAGCGCAAAGGCGGCAGGTTCGGCAAGCGCATGCGAATGCATCACCTGGAGAACGGCGGCAAGTACGACACGACGTGACCGCAGGCGCTGCTCGAGTTTGAGGATCTGTTGCTTCAATTCGCTTGTGCGTTCGTTTCGCTCGAATGCCATGACGAGCGCGGCATAGATGCCGGCCGATCGTAACGGCTTGACTAGGAACGAAGCTGGGTCGAGTTCGAACACCAGCTTCAGGCGGCTTGGGGTCTCGGTGCCGAGCAGCGCGATGACAGGGGACCGCGCCAGGAACGCGCGTTGCGCCGCCTGCAGCAAGGGCAGGAACTCGTCGTCGATCAGCGACAGATCCGGTGCGAAGTCGACGGGCTCTCCTGGTGTCCATGCAACGCACTCGATTCCGAGGCGCTCGAACTGGCGTCGCACGATGGTCACATCGCGTTCGTCCTTAATGGCGACGAGCGCCCTGCGTCCGCGCAGCGAAAATGAAGACGGTCTGCTCATTTCACAACCCGCAAATGCGGCGCATTCGGCAATGCGCCGCCCGCCGAGGTTTCCCTCGATGGACTGGCGACAACGTCGAGCTGCGTCAGGTAAGGATCAGGCTTAACAGGCGCGTCGGCTTCCCAGAAGATATCGAACTGTCCTCGCGGATTGGATACGGCAAGCCGCGGTGTAAGGACGCAATGATTGTTGCCGCCGTCGATCCACACCGGTCCTTGCGGCGAATTGTAGCGATATCCCGCCGCGGCGCGCTGCACCTCGGCAATGTCGGACGTGCCCGCGCGCTGCAGCGCGCGCGCCAGCAGATAGACTGCGACATAGGCGGATTGCCCGTCAACGGAGGGGCTGCTGTCCTCGCCATGGCGCGCCTTCCAGCGCGCTACGAAGGCGCGGTTCTCCGGCAGCCGGATGCTCTCGAAATAGGCCGACGACGTGATACAGCCGGCCGATGCCGGCCCGACGATCGCCAGTTCCGGCTCGCACAGGCTACAGCTCAGCATGGGAATCTCCAGCCCGGCAGCCTTGGTGCCGGCGTGAAATGCGCGGATGAAGTCGTAGCTCGAGCTTCCGACCAGCGTATTGAACACGATCGGCGGTTTGCGGCGAACAATCTCGTCGACGATGTGACCGACGGCGCTTTCGCCGAGCTCGAGCAGCCGCTCGGCGAGGATGTGGCCATCTGCCGCGCTGACCAGTTCACGGGTGACGCGATTGGTCTCCCACGTCCACACGTAGTTGGAGCCGACGCAGAAGATTTCCCGTGACAGATTGTCGAGCACGTAGCGGACCAGCGGCAGCACGTTGTGATTGGGCGAGGCGCCGACATAGATCACGTTGTCCGAGCACTCGAAGCCTTCATAGCGGGCAGGATACCAGAGCAGGCGATCGGTGCGCTCCACGATGGGAAGCACCTGCTTGCGCGAGGCCGAGGTGTAACAGCCGATGATGTGCTCGACGCCGACATTGCGAATGAGGTCGTCACAGACCGTGTGATATTCGGAGACGATGCCGCGGGGATCGCGAATATGGGGCGCGATCGCGAAGTCGAACTCCGCCTGGCTGTTGATCTCGTCGACCGCCATCATCGCGCTCTTGAGGATCTCGCGGCCCATTGCCTGATAAGGCCCGGACTGCGAGCAGATGATGCCAACGGGAACATACGGCTTGGTCATTGACGGCTTTCGATCGCGTAACGCGAAGATGAAATCATCATCGCCGATGACAGCGCAAGTGGCTTGCCGTTTTGCTGCGCAGAACTCTCGAAATTTAGGCAGACAGCATCGTTGACAACGCGATGGGCAGGTCCTTAGACTTTTCTCCTACAGGGTGACCTGTCGAACCTCGCGTGCGCCGATCTGGCCGATGACGTCCAGCTCCTTGCACTGAGTGCTTTGTTCGATCACGGACCCTAAAGCGAAGATCATAGCCGCGGCATTTGAGCCATTCGTCACCTCATTCGGGAGGGACGGGTGGCTTTTTTCGTTTGCCGCCGGGAAAGCTGGCGATGCGTCCGCGTAGCCAGAACGGTGACGCATGTGCGAGACGGCGATGTGTCATGTGAGCGGGAGGATGAAGAGCGATGGCGGAAACGGATCTCCACTATCTCGGGCTCGTCGACATCGGGCGAAAGATCCAGGCGAAGGACCTGTCGCCGGTCGAAGCGACCAAGGCGATGCTCGGGCGGATCGAGAAGCTCGACGGCAAGCTCAAGAGTTTCGCGCATGTGATGGCTGACTCGGCGCTTGCCGACGCCGCCGTGGCCGAGAAGGAAATCGCCTCCGGCAAGGTCAAAGGACCGCTGCATGGGGTGCCGGTGGCGGTCAAGGATCTCTGCTGGGCCAGGGGCGCGCCTGCCGCGCACGGCATGACGATCCATCACGATTTTCGTCCGACTGAGGACGCAACGGTGGTTGCGCGGCTGAAGGAGGCCGGCGCAATCATTCTTGGTAAGCTGCAGCAGACCGAAGGAGCTTACGCCGATCATCATCCGAAGATTGATCCGCCGAAAAATCCGTGGAACGCGGATCTTTGGCCCGGCGCATCCTCGAGCGGTTCCGGCGTCGCTACCGCGGCTGGCCTCTGCTTCGGCTCGCTCGGCACCGATACCGGCGGTTCAATCCGCTTTCCGTCAGCGGCCAACGGCGTCACCGGGCTTAAACCGACCTGGGGACGAGTCAGCCGCTACGGCGCTTTCGAACTTGCGGCGACGCTGGATCACATCGGCCCGATGGCGCGGAGCGCCGTCGACTGCGGCGCAATCCTCGGCGTCATCGCGGGGCAGGATCCCAGGGACACGACGTCGGTGCCGCTGCCTGTGCCCGACTATCTCGCCGGTCTCTCCGGCGACCTGCGCGGTGTGACGATCGGCGTCGACCGGCGCTGGACCAGCGAAGGAACCGATGGCGATGCGGCGAAGGTCCTGACCGAAGGGTTGCGTGTGGCGGCCGATCTCGGCGCGAAGATCAATGAGATCATTTTCCCCGATCCCAAGGCGGTCATCGACGACTGGTTCCCGCTCTGCGGCATCGAGGTCGCCGTCGCGCACGAAGACACCTATCCGGCGCGCAAGGACGAGTATGGCCCGGCGCTCGCGGGTCTGCTCGATCTCGGCCGGCAGCAGTCCGGCATGGACTACCAGAAGATCGTGCTTCGCCGCGAGGCATTTCGCGGCGCGGTCCGTGTCCTGTTCGAGACCGTCGATCTCGTCGCGGTGCCGGCACAGGCGTTCGCCGCGCCCACGCTCGCCAAGATGGCGGCGCTCGGCGAGGACGCCTCGCTGATCGGCGGACTGCTGCGCTTCACGTGTCCATTCGACATGACGGGAAGTCCGACCGTGACGCTGCCCGGCGGGTTCGCGGCGAATGGCGGTCCGGTCGGCTTCCAGTTCGTTGGTCGTCATTTCGACGAGGCCGGACTTGTGCGGGCGGGCGACGCGTTCCAGCGCGTCACCGACTGGCACAAACGTCATCCCGGGGTCTGAGTTGAGGAGCTGATCACATGTCCGAAGACTGGTTGAAGACATCAATCATGACCAAGCGCGCGGTCGCCAAAGGCGCGACTGGCGCGACGCATAGCCTGACGATCGAGCAGCAGGGCGGCTTCCATTATGTCTACGGCCCCTATGCCAAGCCGACCCTGTCGATCGACCCGGGTGGGATCGTTGTCGTCGAGACGGAAGATGCCTTTGGCGGCGTGCTCACCAGCGAAAGCGACAGCCCAACCGCCAAACTGAATTTCCCCTATCTCAACCCGCAATGCGGACCGATCGCCGTCAAGGGCGCCAAGAAGGGCGATTGTCTCGCGATCTATATCCGCGACGTCGAGACGCGGGGTGAACAGCCGGCCGGTACGACCTGTATCATTCCGGAATTCGGCGGGCTGGTTGGAACAAGCTCGACGGCGCTGCTCAATCCGCCGCTGCCGGAACGCGTAAAGAAACTGCATGTCGACAGGAACGGCATACGCTGGAACGACAAGATCACGCTGCCCTACGAGCCGTTCATCGGAACCATCGGTGTCTCGCCGGAAATCGAGGCCATCTCGTCGCTTCAGCCTGATTACCACGGCGGCAACATGGATCTGCCCGACGTCGCGCCAGGTGCGATCATCTATTTCCCCGTTCATACCGACGGCGGGATGCTCTATGTCGGCGACTGTCACGCGACCCAGGGCGACGGCGAACTCTCCGGCGTGGCGCTGGAGCAGCGCGCCACCGTTACATTGCAGATCGACCTGATCAAGAACTGGAGCTTCGCCTGGCCCCGGCTCGAGACTAAGGACTTCATCATGACTATCGGCAGCGCGCGTCCGCTCGAGGACGCGGCACGCATCGCCTATCGCGAGCTCGTGCGGTGGATGGCGGCCGATTACGGCTTCGACGAGATCGACGCCTACATGCTGCTGAGCCAGGCCGGCCGCATGCGCCTCGGCAATATGGTCGACCCCAAATACACGATGGGGGCATCGATCCTGAAGAATTACCTCAAGCCATGACATCCAATCGCTTCAGCAACAGGGGGACATCACGATGACTTCGAGACGCAAGTTAGGGATGGTTTTACTCGGCGCCATGCTCGGCACAGCGGCAGCGATCAGTGTTGCCCAGGGGGCCGAACCGCCGTTGAAAGTGGGTTTGCTCGAGGACGTGTCCGGCGATCTCGCCTTCATGGGCATGCCCAAGCTGCATGGATCTCAGCTGGCGGTCGAAGAGATCAACAAGAGTGGCGGCATCATGGGGCGGCAGATCGAGCTGATTCATCTCGATCCGCAGGGCGACAATGCGCGTTACCAGGAATTCGGCCGACGCCTGCTCAATCGCGACAAGGTCGACGTATTGATCGGCGGCATCACTTCGGCCTCGCGCGAAGCGCTGCGTCCGATCGTCGACCGCACCTCCACGCCTTATTTTTACACCAACCAGTATGAAGGCGGTGTCTGCGACGCCAGCATGATCAGCATGGGTGCGGTGCCTGAGCAGCAGTTCTCGACGCTGATACCGTGGATGGTCGAGAAGTTCGGCAAGAAAGTCTACGTCATCGCCGCCGACTACAATTTCGGTCAGATCTCGGCAGAGTGGAACCGCAAGATCCTGAAGGATCTCGGCGGTGAGGTAGTGGGCGAAGAGTTCATTCCGCTCGGTGTGTCGCAGTTCGCGCAGACGATCCAGAACATCCAGAAGTCGAAGCCGGATTGGCTGCTCACGATCAATGTCGGTGCCGCCCAGGATTCGTTCTTCGAGCAAGCCGCTGCCGCCAACCTCAACCTGCCGATGGGGTCTTCGATCAAGGTCATGCTCGGCTTCGAGCACAAGCGGTTCAAGCCGCCGGCGCTCAACAACATGCACGCAACCGCGAACTGGTTCGAGGAAATAGACACGCCTGAAGCGACCGAGTTCAAGAAGCGCTGGCACGCCAAATTCCCGGATGAACTCTACATCAACGACATGGGCTATAACGCCTACAATGCACTCTACATGTACAAGGCGCTGGTCGAGAAGGCGAAGTCGACCAAGCTCGATAACATGCGGAAGGTGATCGCAACGGGTGATGCTTGCATCGATGCGCCCGAAGGCAAGGTCTGCATCGATCCGAAGAGCCAGCACACATCGCACCGCATGCGCCTGATCTCGGTCGGGCCCAAGCACGAGGTGACGGTGGAGAAGGACTACGGAACGATCCAGCCCTACTGGCTGGGCGAGATCGGGTGCGATCTCACCAAGAAGAACGACAAGGATCAGTACACGCCGAGTCATCTTCCCAAGAAGTCGTGAGGTGCCGCGGGCACGGATTTTGCTCGTGATGTGCGTCACGATCTTGAACAAGGCCGGCGCCGCAACGATGCGGCGCCGGGATCGGCAAGGGGGATCAAGATGTCGGCTGAAGTATTCTCCGTGTTCTATCAGTTCGCCGACGTGTTTGCGTTCCTCATTCTTTCGGCCGCCGGCCTCGCCATTGTGTTCGGCATGATGGGCGTCATCAACATGGCCCACGGCGAGTTCATCATGTGTGGTGCCTATGTGACGGTTGGCCTTGTGAATCTCGGTGTGCCGCTCGCGATTGCCCAGATGCTGGCCGCGCTGACGGCGGGGCTCATCGGTGTCCTCGTCGAGTTCCTGGTCGTGCGGCGTTTCTACAAGCGGCCGCTGGATTCGTTGCTCGCGACCTGGGGGCTCAGTCTCATCGTGACGCAATCGATGCTCCTGATTGTCGGGTCTGCCGTACGGGGGATCGGAACGCCGGAGGGAAGCTTCGCAATCGGCGGTTATTCGTTTTCGACCTATCGTCTGGTGCTGTTCGGTTGCGCGGTGGCCGTGCTGGGCGGTCTCTACATCATCTTCATGAAGACGCGGTTCGGAGTGATCGCCCGCGCGACTATGCAGAACGCCGCGATGGCGAAGGCGCTGGGCGCGCGCACAGGCCGCATCTATGCGATCAGTTTCGGGATCGGCACCGGCCTCGCCGGGCTCTGCGGGGCGCTCTACGCGCCGACCATGACGCTGATTCCGACCATGGGTGCGACATTCGTGGTCGAAAGCTTCGTCACCGTCGTGATCGGAGGAGCGAACGTGCTGCTTGGAACGGCGCCGGCCGCGGTCTTCCTGGCGATGATCCGGATGGCGCTGAACGCGAGCTATGGGCAGATCATCGGTCAGATCGGCATGCTGGTGGCTGTCATCCTGATCATTCGGGTGTTGCCCGAAGGGCTCTCTAGCGTGCTGGTCCGCCGTGGGCGCTAAGGGGAAATGTTGATGTTCAAGCTGCTGGAAGGCCCACAGACGCTCGGACGCGGCAAGATCTTCTGGTCATGCTTCCTCGCCGTGCTCGCGGGTGCGCTGACTTATCCGCTGTTCGCCGATTCCTACGACGTGGGCAATTTCGCTTACTTCCTGATCTGGATCTTCATGGCGCTCGGCCTCTGCCTGATGTGGGGCTATGGCGGCATGCTGTCGTTCGGCCAGACCTTGTTCTTCGGCATTGCCGGCTATGGCTATGGCGTGCTCGCCATCAACATGGGCGGCGGCACTGCGACGATCGCCGCACTCGTGCTCTCGGTTGTCCTCGCGATGTTGGCGGCGGGAATCCTCGGCTACTTCATGATCTGGGGTGGGATCAACGGCATCTTCTTCGGCATCGTGACGCTGTCCGCGACGCTCGTGCTTGCCTTCTTCCTTGGTCAGACCGCTGGGCCGGAATGGCACATCGGCCCGGCGCGGTTGAACGGCTTCAACGGCATGAAGGGCATGGACCCGCTGACCGTGGGTGACTTCTATATCGAGGGATCGGCGCTCTATTACACCATGATCGCGCTGATCGTGATCGTCTATCTCGCGCTGCGCATGCTGGTCAATTCGGGGATCGGCAATGTCATCGTGGCAACGCGCGAAAATCCCCAACGCGCGGAGATGCTGGGCTATGACGTCCGGAAATACCAGCTGCTGACATTCGTGATCGGCAGCGGCCTCGCGGGCCTCAGCGGCGCACTCTACACGTCCTGGGGACAGTTTATCACGCCCTCCAGTATCGGCCTGCCGGCAGCCGCGATGCCGATCGTGTGGGTGGCCTTCTCCGGGCGAAACGATCTGACGGCGACCCTGGTCGGGTCGTTCCTGTTGCTGTTCGGCTTTCAGACAATCACGGTCTACAGCCAGCAGGCCGCGCTGGTGCTGATGGGCGCGCTGCTGCTCGCCACGGTGATGCTGGCGCCGCAGGGGTTTGTGCTCGGAATTGGCAAGCTTGCCGCCGACTGGTGGGGTGGGCGCCGACGGCGCGATGATGGCGCCGTCGCGGAGGAGGCCGGTCGCTTACAGCCGGAAGAATCCTGATCATGGCGCTGGTCGAGGTCAAAGGCGTATCCAAGCGCTTCGGCGGATTGACCGCTGTCTCCGATGTCGATCTTACGGTCGACGCGGGCGAGGTGCACTGCCTGATCGGTCCCAACGGTGCCGGCAAGAGCACGTTGTTCAAGCTGATCGTGGGTCTTTACCCACCCACCCAGGGCAGCATCCTGTTCGATACCGTCGACATCACCGCCGAGCGTCCATATGCGCGGGTGCAACGGGGCATGAGCATCAAGATGCAGGCTCCGAGCGTGTTCAAGGAACTTCCGGTCCGGCAGAACATTCAAATCGCGCTCCAGGAGCGATTGTCCGGGGCGGAACGCATCACAGAGGAGGATCGTCTGCTGACGCTGCTCAATCTCGGCCCGGACAGCGAAAAGCTCGCGGGGGCACTGTCGCACGGCCAGCAGCAATGGCTTGAAATCGGGATGGCATTGGCGCTGAAGCCGCAGCTCCTGTTGCTGGACGAGCCGACCGCCGGCATGTCTCCCGAGGAAACCTTCAAGACCGGGGAGTTGATCAAGTCGTTCAATGCCGAAGGCATGACTGTGCTTGTCGTCGAGCATGACATGGCCTTCGTGCGCCAGGTCGCCCAGCGCGTCACGGTGCTGCATCTCGGCA
Source organism: Bradyrhizobium sp. 132 (assembly GCF_023074185.1). Taxonomy (GTDB): domain Bacteria; phylum Pseudomonadota; class Alphaproteobacteria; order Rhizobiales; family Xanthobacteraceae; genus Bradyrhizobium. The sequence continues at coordinate 103,804 of NZ_JADPKY010000043.1, forward strand.
AGATATTTGCGCGCGGCAATCTCGAAAACATCCTGCAGGACGAGAAGGTCGCGGAAATCTATCTCGGTAAAACCCATGCCCACTGATCGGATTCTTGACGTATCGGATCTATGGGCGGGATACGGCGCGACGCCGATCCTGCAGGGTGTCACCATGTCGGTCTCGCGCGGCGAGATCGTCGGCGTGATCGGCCGTAACGGGGTCGGCAAGTCGACCCTGATGCGGTGCCTGATCGGCCTGCTGCAGACTTGGCGCGGCACGATCAGCTTCATGGATCAGGACGTCACAAAGCTCGAAGCCGACGCGCGGGCGAGGGCGGGCTTCGGCTACATCCCGCAGGGGCGCGACGTGTTTCCGCAGATGACCGTTGAGGAAAACCTCCAGGTCGGCGAGTTGATCGGCGGTCCCGACGGTAAGAAGCTGCCGGAGCTCGTCTATGAGTATTTTCCGCGGCTCAGGGAACGCAGGCGGCAGGTCGCGGGGACCATGTCGGGCGGCGAGCAGCAGCAGCTCGCCATCGGCCGCGCGCTGATCGGCAATCCATCCTTGATGATCCTGGACGAACCGTCTGAGGGCATCCAGCCCTCGATCGTCCAACACATCTGCGGGGCGCTGAGATCGTTCCGGAACGAGCTCGGCACTACGATCATCTTCGTCGAGCAAAATCTCGACACGATCCTGGCGATCGCCGAGCGTTGTTACATCATGGAGAAGGGCAAGATCACGCAGTCGCTGGCAGGCGGCGAGGTCAACGAGCAAAATGTCCGCGAGCAGCTTCTGCTCTGAACGGCCACGTCGCACGTTATAAGTCGTCAATAGGGAGGGAATGGACATGGATCTGGGACTCAAGGGAGCAAAGGTTCTCGTTACCGGCAGCACCAGGGGCATCGGCAAGGCGATAGCCGACACCTTCGCGGCGGAAGGCGCAGATGTCGGCATCTGCGCCCGCAACCAGGCCGACGTCGATAGTGCTGTCACCGCGATCAAGGCGAAAGGTGTTGCGGCGTTCGGCGGTTCGGTCGACGTCTCCAATGGGCCGGCGCTCAAGGTCTGGGTCGAGGATATGGCCTCGAAACTTGGCGGGATCGATATCGTCGTTGCCAATGTCAGCGCGCTGTCGATTGGGCAGGACGAGGAGAGCTGGGAGAAGGAGTTCTCCACCGACATGATGGGCACGGTGCGGCTGGTCAATGCGGCGATGCCGTATCTTGAGAAGAGCAAGGCCGCTGCGATCGTCACCATCTCCAGCGTGTCGGGCCGCGAGGTCGACTTCGCCAGCGGCCCCTACGGCACGTTCAAGGCTGCGATCATCCATTACACGCAGGGGCTCGCCTTCCAGCTTGCCGGCAGAGGCATCCGCGCCAACTCGGTCTCTCCCGGCAACACCTATTTCGAGGGCGGTGTCTGGAATCAGATCAAGGACGGCAATCCCGAACTGTACAACACCGCGCTGGCGCTCAATCCTACCGGCCGCATGGGAACGCCGCAGGAGATGGCGAACGGCGCTGTGTTCCTTGCCAGCAAGGCGGCGAGCTTCATCACGGGGACCAACCTCGTGGTTGATGGTGCCCTCACGCGCGGCGTGCAGTTCTAGGCGCATCTCGAGCAGCGTAGTCACGAGGCCGGCCGTCTGCGGCGCCGGTGAGCGAAGCCATTTCCGACAACAGCAGGGCTGTCAGATGTCAGCGGATCCAATTCACTACAAGTCGATCACCGAACTCTCCGAGCTGTTCCGCCGGGGTGAGCTCCTGCCTTCGAAAGTAACCGAGGCCATGCTGAGCCGGATCGCGAAGCTCGATAGCAAGTTTTACGGTTACGCGCTCGTGCTTGCCGAGCGGGCCATGGCGCAAGCGAAGCGCTGTGACGCGGAGCTTGCCAAGGGCGTCTGGCGTGGACCATTGCATGGCGTGCCGATCGGATTGAAGGATCTCTGCTACACCACGTTCGCACCGACGGCAGGCGGCACTACGATCCATGCCAAGTTCGTTCCGTCCTTCAATGCGACGATCGTGGACCGGCTCGAGCACGCCGGCGCCGTCACTCTTGGCAAGCTCAAGATGACCGAGGGCGCCTATACCAGCCACCATCCGAACGATCAGGCGCCGCTCAATCCCTGGGGTGTCGATTACTGGGTCGGCTCCTCGTCAAGCGGATCGGGCGTGGCGACCTCGGTGGGGCTCTGCTTCGGCTCGATCGGCAGCGACACCGGCGGCTCGATCCGGTTTCCGTCGGCGACCTGCGGATTGACCGGCATCAAGCCGACCTGGGGACGCGTCAGCCGCCACGGCGTCTTTCCGCTGGCGGACTCGCTCGACCATGTCGGGCCGATGTGTCGAAGCGCTGCCGACGCGGCGGCCATGCTCGGCGTCATCGCAGGTGCCGATGTCAACGACCCCACGGCCCTGCAGGCGCCGGTGCCGAACTATCTGGCCGGCATCGATGACGGCATCCGGGGCGTACGGATCGGCGTGGACCGCAGCTACATCCAGGACGGGATCGATCCGCAGGTGGTCGCTGCGTTGCTGGAAGCCGAACGCACGCTGGCAGCGCTCGGTGCCGATATCCGCGAGGTCAAGTTCCCGGCCTACGAGAAGCTTGTCAGCATGTGGATCCCGATGTGCTCGATCGAAACGGCGGAGGCGCACCTGGAGACCTATCCGTCGCGAAAATCGGAATACGGCCCCGATCTGGCGCAGCTGATCGAGCAGGGCAGGTCGATGAGCGGTATCGAGATCGCGCAGATCCATCATGAGCGACTGAAGTTCTGCGGAAGTCTCGCCGCCTTGTTCGGCGATATCGACTTGCTGCTGATCCCCACAATGCCTGTGCCGATCCCGACGCTGGCCAAGATGGCCGAATACGGTGCCGATCCGAACGTGCTGCTCAGTATCCTGCGCTTCACCGCGGTGTTCGACTTCTCGGGCAGCCCCACTATCACGCTGCCGAACGGGATGGCGTCGGACGGCCTGCCGCTCAGCATGCAGCTGGTGGGTCCGCATCTGTCCGAGGATGTGCTTGCCCGCGCTGGTCATGCCTTCCAGTCGGTAACGGACTGGCATACCCGGCGCGCGGCCATCGAATGAACGGGGTCACGGAATGATACCAAGACGCGCGCGCAATCTCCTGGCCTGCGGAGTCGACTGGCAGATAGGGCTCATTTAGCGACTCGGACACGAAAGTTGGGTTGGTGAGCCCAGCAGTCAGTCGGCAACCGATATGGCTTGGTCGCAAATGGAGGCAGTTCGCGAACTGATAAGGAAATAGCCGAAAGCTTATCAGTGGTGGCCGGGCGTAGACAGGGTGACCGCTTCCGCCCATCTAGTAGGCTTGAGTTGTCGAAAGTCAGCTATGGCCATGAGCGGAAGTCGGATCGAACCGCATATCGTCGATCTCAGCGGATGCCTGGGTAGGCTTTTGGGGAGCCCGAGAGAGCCCGGACGCCACCGGAATTCAATGACTTCCTGCCGTCAGTAGGACTTGCAGTCAGTTACGGATTGGCGTACGCGGCGCGCTCCGATCGACTGAATCTCGCTCGCAAGCGGCTGCAACCCGTTCGTCATATCGTCGAGACGCTTGCCATTCGGCTCCGGCTATGAAAGCGAGCACTGGAGCACCACCGGCTGAGCTCTTGATGTATTCGGGATCGTTGAGGCTCTCGGCGATCGCGGCTTGCAGCTTCTTTGCGATGTCATCGGGCGCCCCCTTCGGCGGCGCAAAGCCGCGCTCGGCGGTCATGATGACGGGAACGCCGGCTTCCTCGGCCGTGGGTACGCCGGGCAATGATGAGGAACTAGGCTTAGACAGGATTGCGATAGCCCGGAGCTCTGCTTTGTTGGTACCGTGAAGCTTAGGCACTTTGCTCAGGCTGACCAGATGGCCGCTGCCGTTCCGCGATAGGAAATCTCATTCGGCTCGGCGCCGGCCGCCTTTGCGAGCATGCAGATGGCCAGATGTCCGTTCGTGCCCGCGCCGTTATGGCCGAACGTGACCGAACCCGGCTTCTTGCGCTGCGCGTCGAGCACGCTTGCAAGGGTCGTGAACGGGCTGTCGTTGCGAACGACGATCACGCTGGGATCGTCGACCACGCGCGCAACCAGACGGATTTCGTCCCATGGTGTACTGGGTCTTTCATCGGCAGAAAGTTGTAGCCGGGGACGTTGACGACCCGATCGCGTAGGCATCGGGGACGGCGCGCGCAATCGCTGCGACCGCGATCTCGCCGCCGGCACCGGGCTTGTTGACGACGACAAATCTCGCGTTCCCGCCAAGTCTTTTCTCGTCGAAGGGAAGAAGCTTGCGGGCCATCACGTCGGTCCCGCCACCCGCGGCGAAGCCAACGACGACTTCGACCGGGTTGTCGTCGGGCCATGCGGCCTAGGCCGTCCCCGACGCGGTCAGGCCAAGAATCAGAACTACCGTCTGCACCGTCCAGAACATGAAGGTTATCCTTTCGCTATCTATGCGACGCCATCAACCGACCGGCGACGGGAAGGCGCGCAACCACAGCCGCTCTCGGATTCAGTGATGTAGAGGCTCTTGTTGTCGGGACCGCCATAGGCCACGTTGGTGGTGGCGAGCCCTTCGCAGGAGCGGATCCGATAGAGCGGCTCGCCCAGGCGGCTGAAAATCCAGTCGGTACCAAGACCGGCGTGAGCAATGGCAAGGTTGTCCTGCTCGTCTATCGCAAGGCCATCGGGCCCGCCGAGGCTCCCGGACAGTTGAATGAAGATGCCGACCTTCGATGCCGTGCCGTCGGGCATCAGCGGTATCCGCCAGATCGCATTGCCCCTTATGGCGGCCACGTAGAGGATGTGTTCGCTGCCGTTGAGCACGAGGCCGTTCGGGCTGGGGACGTTGTTGACGATCTGGTCGAGCGTTCCGTCCACGCGCAGGCGATAGACGCGACCGGTCGGGTCGTGCATGCCGGTCTGGCCCTGGTCGGTGAAATAGATGTCGCCATTGCTGGCAAGGACCAGGTCGTTGATGCCTTTGAAACGCTCCGACCAGCGCCGCTCCAGCATGGACGTGACCTTGCCGCTGGCTGGATCGAGCGTCATGAGCCCATAGCGATAGTCCGTGATGACGATCCGCCCGTCGCGCGCGATCTTCAACCCGTTCGGCTCGCCGTCGTACGCCGCTTGGAATGGCATTCAACTGGGACACACCACTGGTGAGCGGCCTTGTGGTCACGGCGGGCGGAGTTGCTTTCACGGGGGCTATGGACGCGTATCTGTGGGCTTCCGTGTAGCTTCCAGCAGGTATCGCATCGCAGACAACTTCTCCACGCGACGCCCTCGCCATCAGGACTGCTCAACGTGGTCGACCTGATCCCGGTTGCCGTCTTCAGGTCTGCGACGATCGTCCAAGTTCGGTTCGCGATGATCTTGAGGGCGCGCCCTTGGGGACGTTGCAGCGCACCAACTTCGTGCTTCGCGGTGCGCAGCCAGTCGCGTCAGGATGATCGTCTTCGGATGGACGTGCTTCAATTGCGTTCCGATCGCAAGTATCGTCGCTAAAGGATCAGCAGCGTGCACCTATTTTTCTTCGACGCGGCCCACCAGCAGAAGCGCGACGGTCGAGACAACCACGCTCAGCATCAGCAGGATCAACCCGAGCCCGAGCGCCAGCGGAAGGTCGCCCTTGCTGGTTTCGAGCACTATCGCGGTCGTCATCGTGCGAGTGAAACCATGTATGTTGCCGCCCACGATGATAATGGCACCGACCTCGGCGATGGCGCGCCCGAATGCGGCTAGGAAGGCTGTCAGCAGCGATGCTCTTCCGAGTGCGAACAGCAAGGCGACGCTGCGCAGGACTGACAAACGGTCGGTACGTGCGAGGTCGCCGTATTCTGCCCAGAGCAATGTGGAGGCTCGGTGCACGAGCGCGACCACGATCGGAGTGGCAAGAAGCGTTTGGGCGATCACCATGGCAGTAGGCGTGAATAGTAGCCCCGCAGTTCCCAAGGGGCCCGAGCGCGAAAGGAATAAGTAGATCCCGAGACCCACCACGACGGGAGGCAAACCGAGTAGCGCGTTGGCAAAGATGATGAGCGGCTGCCGGCCCGGGAAGCGGGCGATTGCAAGCCCAGGCGCCGACGGGAGCGCCGACCGCCAGCGCGACGATGCTGGCGTTAGGCTGACGCGCACCGACAGAGCGACAATTTCGAGAAGCTCAGAATCGCTCTCGCCGATCAGCGAGGCGGCGGCGCTGATCGCACCCAACACCCAGGGAGCGCCTCAAGGGGCCGATCCTCTGACTTGATCCGCTTCGTTGCCTTCGGCGAGTATATGCAGTTTGTGTGGATCCCGGAGCACGATGCGCTGGCGGCCGCCTTCCACAAGTCCCTGCTGTTCCCAAGCGCTCAATATGCGACTCACGGTGTGCAAGGTCGTGCCCGTCATCTCCGCGACGTCCTGCCGGCTGATCGGAAAGTCGATCTCAACTCCCGCGTCAACCTTGCGTCCGGCCTGTTTCGCCAGGCGCAGCAACGCGTGGGCAACTCTCTGCTCGACCTGTTCATTGGATATCTCGATCACGCGGGCCTGCGTGTCTTGCAGGCGGCTGCCGACGGTTTGCAGTGCGCTGACGGCAAGGGTCGGAAATGTGACGATCAGCCGGTGCCAGGACGAGGACGGCCAGGAGAGCGCGATACTGTCGACGGCGGCTACCGCGGTCGCCGGATAGCTCTTGAGGTTCATCGCCTGCGCGACACCGAATAGTTCGCCGGCCGAAACGTAACGCACCACCATCTGCTGCCCCTGCGGGGTGGTCTTCTCCACACGCAGGTGGCCATGCAACAGCACGAAGAAGCGCTCGGCCTCTGTGCCTTGATTGAAGACCGCCGTTCCCTTGGGGTAGCGGACCGAGCGTGCTTCGCGCAAGAGCTCGTCCTGCTCGGCGGGCGAAAGTCCCGCGAACATCGCCAAATTCGCGACCAGGGATCGGTCGACCGCGGCCATTTCAATCCTCATTTTCGATGCGGGCACACATTATCTGCCGCAGCAGCAAGCCACAATGTTGACGCCACTGATAGCGAGTCAACCTACCGGAACGTTGCGCTGGCTCAAACTCGCGCCTCTCGGAAAAGGATATCGACCCTTTGGACACCCGGAGTTCGGGAAATCCATTCGAAAAGGGTCGGTAGATGAACAAGTTGGCAATTTTGACCGTCGTGGCGGCGAGTTTGGCGCTGGCGGGAACCGCCCGCGCGGCGGAGGTCGAAGTCAAGCTCCTGAACAAGGTATCCGAAGGTGCAGTCATGGCCTTCGAGCCCGCCTTCGTGAAGGTGGGTCGAAGTGAGCATCTACGGCCGCCAGATTCGCCAGTTGGTAGGATGGACGAGCACCGCCTCGTCCGTCCAGACGTTGTACCACACGCCCGATTTGCGCTTGCTCGGAAAGCGCAGCGCCTCGATGCGGACCAGGCGGACTTGGCCGAGTTCGAGGCTACAATTATCGGAGGCAAGCGCGATCGGAAGCTAACCATCGCGCGGAGCGGTATTGCACATCGGGGCTTCTTGTGTCGCCGAATGCAGGGTCCGCATTGATCTGGCGCAATTACCGACGCGGCATCTCTTCGGCCCAACAACAGGAACAGCACGTGGATTTGCTCTCGGGGAGGACCGTGGCCTCGGTTCCCTGCTCGATGCGGCGGAGAAGATCGCCGGCGATCGCTTCGAAAAGCTTGCGCTCGATGCTGCTTCCGCTCCGGTTCCGGTCCCGCAATCTCTCGAAAATCGCATCGCAACCTCCATTGATGACGGAGTCGAAAATCGAACGCGGCTCGCTCTTTGTCGCGGATGAAACCCGTAGCTGAACATTGCTGCAATTTGCGCTCCGACAAAGAGCCCTCGATCACGACGATCTACGATGAGGCCACTGAACAGGAATACATCCATGGCAACGATGCAGAAATTCAGGGCCTACCGGGGACCGGCGGTGTTCTCGCACGGTTTCCGGCCGTTCTTCCTGTTCGGCGCGATCTACGCCGGCGCGATGGTTCCGCTGTGGCTCGCGGTGTTCGCCGGCAACGTCCACGTTCCGACGGTGCTGGCGCCGCGGGACTGGCACGTCCATGAGATGCTGTTCGGCTATATGGCTTCGGTGATCGCTGGCTTCCTTCTGACCGCCGTTCCGAACTGGACCGGTCGCCTGCCGTTCCAGGGCGCACGGCTGGAGTGCCTGTTCGCGGCCTGGTTCGCAGGGAGGCTTGCGATGACGTTCTCCGCATTTATCGGGTGGCAAGCCGCCCTTGCGATCGACGCAGTCTTTCTGCTGCTGCTCGCAGCCGCCGCCGCCCGCGAGATCGTCGCCGGCCGCAAGTGGAACAATCTGAAGGTGGTCGGCATCGTCTCGCTTCTTGCGATGGTCAACATCGCGTTTCACATCGAGGCGCATTTCCACGGCCTGGCGGAGTATTCCACGCGGGCCGGCATTGCCCTCGTCGTCACGCTGGTTTGCTTGATCGGTGGACGGATCGTGCCGAGCTTCACGCGCAACTGGCTCGCCCGCCGCGAGCCGGGGCGGCTCCCCGTTCCCTTCGGTCGGTTCGACGCGATCGCGATGGTCGCGGGCGTGTGCGCCATGGCCGCCTGGACCGTAAACCCTTCGGGTGGGCTCGTCGCGGGCGCGCTTTGCGTCGCCGGAGTGCTTCACGTCGCCCGCCTGGCTCGCTGGGCCGGCTACCGGACCTTGTCGGACCGGCTCGTCCTCATTCTTCACGTGGCCTACGCATTCGTGCCGGTCGGCTTCTTTCTGGCGGCACTCGCCGCGATGGACATCGTTGCCCCGGGCGCGGGCGTGCACGCTTGGACCGGTGGAGCAATCGGCACGATGACCATCGCCGTGATGACGCGTGCCTCGCTCGGCCATACCGGGCAGGCCTTCTCGGCGTCCGTTGCCACCCAAACGATCTACGCTGCGATCGTCGTCGCGGCGGTGGCTCGGGTGTGTGCGGCGCTTGAGCCGACCTATTCGATGCCGGTGCTGACGGTCTCGGGCATCGCGTGGGCCGGGGCGTTCCTGGGCTTCGCGCTCGCCTACGCGCCGCTCCTGTGCCGGACACGAAGGTTCTGAGGTCGCGATGATCGGCGCCAGCACATCAAGATGGACGATGAGTTATTTTGCGGTGGCGCTCGTGTGGCTCTTCATCGCGCTGGCCCTGATAGTCGCGGGTGTCGGCTATCCGGCCGCCGAACGAACTGCGCCGGATACGCTCGTCCTGGTGCACGTCGTCAGCATCGGATGGCTAAGCCTAGCGATGTGCGGTGCGCTGTTCCAGTTCGTTCCTGTGCTCGTCGTGAAACCCTTGTTTTCCGAGAAGTGGGCCTTGCCGGCTTTGGGCCTCCTGACCGCCGGCCTCGTCTCCCTGCTCGCGGGTTTTCTGGCTTTGGGAGGCCGCTTGCCCACCTGACTCTGGCTTCTTCCCGTCGGCGGGATGCTGCTCGTCACCGGCTTCGGTCTGGTTGTCGTCGATCTCGGCCTGACTGCGTGGCTGCGGCCGACGGGGCCGGCCAGCTTCGTCCTCGTCGGCCTGGCATCGCTCTGCGCAACAGCGGCCTTCGGCGCGGTATTCGTGTTCGCTTGCGGGGTGGGCGGGATCGATAGGCGAATCAATTTTGGCGTCCGGCATCCCGCTCCACGCCATCGCCGGTTTCGGCGGCTGGCTGACCTTGACGGCCATGGGTGTCAGCTACCGGCTCCTGGCCATGTTCATGCTGGCGCCGGACGTGGACGACCGACAGAGCCGCTTGCGGCCGGCGCGCTCGCCGTCGGCGTGACGGTGGCGGGCGGGATCCTCGCGATAGGGCTCGCATCGGGATTGAGCGTCGTGCTGTCTATTGCCGCGGTTTTCGGTCTTGCGTCCGCCGCCCTGTACGCACGGGACATCGCCGGCATCTTCCGCACCCGCAAGCGGCGGCAGCTCGAGCTCAACATGCGGATGGCGACGCTATCCTTCGCGAGCCTGGCGGCAACGGCAATGCTGGGGTCGCGCTCGCGGCGACAGACACGTTCGCCGCGCATGTCGGCGCCTTCGCCTTCCTCGCCATCTTCGGATGGCTGTCTGGCCTAGTCCTCGCAAAGCTCTACAAGATCGTGGCATTCCTGACCTGGCTCGAGACCTACGGCCTCCTCATGGGATGTGTACCCACTCCCCGCATCCAAGACCTCGTCGCGGAGGGGAGGGCTTCGAAGTGGTTCGTCACCTACTACGCTGCCGTGTGGTTCGGGACGCTGATGCTGCTGGCCGGCGAACCGCACGCGTTCCGCGCGTTTGCGGCTGTAATGACCCTAGGCATCGCGGGAATCGTCCGCGAAGTGATCCGGACGCGGCGGCTTGCCGACGTCGCGAGCCCGCTGCGTCTCCCGGGTGGCACGCACGCACCCCATCTTCTGTTCGCTAGGAACTGATGAGCCGACGAAAGGAAGCAACATGACCGAATACATCGATGTCGACGTCCGTCCGATCCTGCAAGCAGGCGGAGAGCCGTTCTCGGTCATCATGTCCGCGCTCGGAAAGCCGGCTCCGCTGCAGCAAGTGCGCCAAGGCCAATCGCCGGCCGGCGGCGAGCGCGGCCTGGAGTTCGGAAAGTTGGTGCGGCCGTCCTTCACCACGACGACTTCGCCGTCGAAGATCGCAGTCGCGACGGAAAGATCGAACGCGGCCGCGATCGACGGGAAGCGCTTGGTCCAATCCAATCCGGTCTGGGTGTAGACCCTCGCCCGGCCCTTGTTCAGGTGAAACTGGAGCCGATAGCCGTCGTACTTGATTTCGTGGAGCCAGTGGTCGCCGGCGGGCGCCTTGGATCTCAGCGTGGCGAGCTGGGCGAGATGAATCCCGGCATCGCCGACGGCTTCGAGCCGTCGACCGTTCGCGCGAGAAACCGCGTCTGGGTACGGTTCGCCAATTACGCAAACCCGCAAAGTTCCGGCCGGGGCCGGAGGACAGCGGCGGGCAGTCTACTGGATATTTTCCGAAGGCGGCCAACGGTCAGACGCGAACTTGAGGTGGGTCAAGGCGAGATCGGAGCCTCGCCCTAAAGTTAGAATCGTACCGAGCGGCATGAGCGCGCTCAGGTGCTGTTACGGTTGCGGCGCCCGGGCTCCTAGGCATCCGGGTTCCGTTTTATAACTAGCGACCGCAGACAGGAGTTGGCTCCGAGAGCGACTCCGCCGGAACGACAGCCGGCGTTGCGGGTCGATCGGCGACCAGCCGCACGAAAATGCGAGCAATTCGGCCTCGGCAATCCATTGGTTGCCCGGGGGCGAATTCTGTCGGCGCCGCCTCACCCTTACGCCTTGCCTGGAGCCCGCAACGGGCCGTCCGCCCACCTGCGGGCTGTTGGGTCGTGCAGCGGGTCGTCGTCGCAACTGGCGCAGACGTAGCGCTGCCGCCCCTCGGCGACGTCGTCGGGCACTGCGGCCATCGGCTTGCCGCACGACGGGCACGCCTTCCGGATCGGGTGGAGCGCCGTCATTTTAGAATTTCCCCTGCCGCCGTAGCTTAATCCTGCGATGGCGGCGGGCTCAAGTGGATCGCGGAAAGTTGCTTGGGGCGCGCTCACGCCGGACGACATAGCCTGGCTCTTGACGCAGCCGAAGCTGGCGTACTGAACGTTGCGCAGGGCGATGTCGTTGTGGGGGTGCGTCATGGATCGGGAGTTCTATCGGCAGCAGGCGCGGCGCGTCCGCGATCTGGCCGAGAAGGCAGATCCGTTCACCAGGCGGCGCCTGCTGGATCTGGCAGGTCAGTACGATGCCAGGGCCAGCAGCCCTTCAGTGGCGTTGAGGATGATCGAACGGCCGCTGCCGCGCACCGCGCCGCCCGTCTCTGCCTTCTCCGGCGCCGGCGAGGCATGACGAAACCGGCCGCCCTCGAATCCGCTGCGACGTCTACAACGGCACGGGCTCGGCGCCGGCCCATGAGCCGGAGCCCGAGCCCACAACTCTCCCAAAAAGCGGAGTTCCTGGGGACGTCGCTGGTAACGGCTCTCTGGGCGCCGTCTCTGCTCCGTCTTCTGACCCTCCAACGTTTGTCACGATGCGACGCGAACCGGTGCGACTAGCCCCAGTATTCGGAAAAAAGATCCGACTGGAAGGTCGTTGTTCGGCCTCAGCGGCTCGTATTGCGGCGGACAATCAGCTTTTGGCCAAAGCAAACCCTTCGCGAGCGTCGCGCTGGCCGATTGAGGTGTTTCGGTCGGCCTCACGAGGGCTAGCGCCCTGTATCCAACGGACATTTGGCTCAACCTGCATCATCGATTGATCGAAATAGCACTTGGCGGGTGCTTTCGTCCGCCTGTCACGCTGTTTTTTTAAGGTGATGACGAAGAGCGTAGGCGCTGCTGAGATCAACCGCGATTTAACCTGAACTCGACCACCGATTGAGCACCGAAACCGTGCGCATAAACGGCGATAAGGGTGGTCGATCAGGAACTTGGGTTGTTTTTGCTGGATTTTTCGATCGCTACTTACGTTCCGGACGCAGGGCTGGGGGTTCCCCATGCGATTTACAATCCGCGTGTAACCTATTGGTCTATATAGGCTCATTGAACGACCATTTTACAGCTAAGTACCTGTTTGCGTTCGTAGAAGATGAGACTCTTAATCAGCGGGTCTCAGGTTCGAGCCCTGGTGCGCCCACCATCTAATCCCCAACAGCATCAGTTGCTTAGGCCGGCCTCGGTTCATTCTTTTGGCCGCCGTGCGACACGTTGTGCGATCGATTTTGTTGCACGCCGTGCGACTTTTCGAGCTAATCGCGCTTGTGCCATGGACGGCTATTGTCGTTCTCGATCGCGCGCGCCCTTTGTGGTTGCAAGAAATCGGTCGATGAGCGCCTCTACCGTCGATCAGGCCGATCAATACCGCCGCGCCGTTGTTCCTGCGGTCTTCCCGACTGACATCCAGAACGGCGTCTACGATTGGCCCTTTAGCAACCTCGTCCAGCTTCAACAGGACTTCGTCTGCGTGAAATCCGGCGGACCGGCGCTGTTCCAGTCCTTCCCCTGACGCTGCGGGCGCAACCGCGAGCAGGTGGAGATCGTCGGCAGTAAGCCGGTCGGCGAGCTTGGAGAACGCACGTCCTGCCGGCATTGATCGCCCGATAGACCCAGAGCCAGTCTCCGCGTATCGCGTTAATTAAATGCAAAATGGGAGTCGAATAGGTGATCATCGGCAATGTCAATCGATCAAAAGAGGCAGTTAATTACGTAGATTCCATTTCAATCCTCGATTTAATCGTGTTATTAAAATCAAGTAGATTGGCGCAAGTTTGGGATCACGCCTCTTTATCCTTCTATTGTGCCCGTGCGGATCTACGTGATTTGGTGCGATATAAGACCATCATTTATATTGGATATATTGGAAGTTGCCATGTCGGTCGATTGTAGTCGCGCTGTTGAATGGGATGGAAAGGTTCTGACTGGTTTGGTGGTTGTAAATGGAGTGCCCACCAAGGTAACTGCGGACCGAGCCACTATCCATGCGTATGCCACAGGGTTTAGCGATGCGCTTACCTGGGAGATTGATCGCTTTCGGTCGCAAATCTTCGAAAAGCTGATGCCATTCTTCATTCGACAGAATAGCTGACGGTGCGGTATGGCGCTCGCGGCGCCTTCGCCAAGCTTTCGGCCAGCGATGTTGGGAGACAAGCTGGTGATCGTTGGGTCGAGGAGATTGGCGCGATTCGAGATAAACTCACGCCTCCAGCCACCATCGAACTTCCATTTCCTGGCGTCTCGGAATGACTCAAAACTGCAAATGGGTTCTCTTCCTTTGTACGGGCAATTACTACCGCAGCCGGTTTGCGGAGGAACTGTTCAATCACCTTGCTGAACAAGAGGAGCTGCCCTGACGAGCATTCTCCAGAGGCTCTGCCGAGAGGGGGGCGCTTGAGAACACCGGTCCCATCTCCGGCTTTGCACTCGAGGGGTTGCAAGCCCTAGGAATTAGCCCGAAGGGCGCTGATAAATTTCCGCAGGCCTGCAATTTAGCTGACTTCAGTCAAGCAGATGTCGTCATAGGATTGAAAGAGGCGGAGCATCGATCGATGATCGAACGCCACTTTCCGGCTGTGGCGGACCGGGTCCTATATTGGCAAGTGGATGATATCGATGTCGCCCAGCCCAGCGATGCCCTGCCGCACCTGACGCAAATGGTCACGAACTTGATCGCTATATCGCGACAACCGGCGGTCCTGAAGGGGCATGCCGAAAGCCTGCGGAAAGAATAGCGGGAGGCGCGGACATCCCCACTCCATCATAGCGCCACCTTCATCCGCGTGAGGCAGATGGTTGTTCTATTCGTTCGCCGAAAGGGCATGGCAGAGCCGTCAGCCCCTGTCGCATCGACAGCGAAGCAGCCTGGATTGGCCCTCATGGCATTCAGTGTGTCCATTCTTCAATTAATAAAAATAATCATTGGAGCATATAAATAAGAAATTGCAACGGGCTCAATTCCCTACATGGCAGCCAAGGCGCCGTCGGGGAGCCCGGCGACGTCTGTGATTATCTATGGAATTGAAATGCTATAGCTTAAGGTATATTCCTCAGATATTTGGGTAGAATAATATTGTCGATGTCGCTCCCATAAATTGAGCTATTCCAATGTCGATGCATTCATTACCAAGCACACATATCGCTTCGCTCAACAGGTCGCCCAATAAACCCAATCCGGAGCTCCTATTCTCGTCGGAGCATGCGGATGCCAAGCTTCTTCACTTGGGGTGTAGGTTCAGGCGGGTGACGGATACTGCTAAAACGTGGCCACCGAGGCAACGGAGGGCTCTCCAAGAGCAGTTGGACAACGTTGAGCGTGAAATCGAGATGTACATTCAAGTCGATGGATTTGAAAAAGATCGGTTCAATCGAGAGTCTTACTTATGGACTGCAGAGGATCGAATCGAGTGGCAGGAAACACAAATTGGCAATGCTCAACGTCTGAACGAACTACTTGAAGAGCGTAACGATCTGCAAAAGCAGCTTCGATCGTAAGAGCGCAACCTTTAGCCCCGTGCCACCGAACAGGGAGCACCGAGAGGCTCGTATGGGCAATATCAAAGAAGTGTTTCTTCGCGCGGTACCCCAAATGTTGTTCTTCACGGGATATGCGGCTGTCTTTCTGCTTGCGGTGCATCTTTACGTCTCGCTAGCGTGGGGTGCACGACAGTAACGCGGAGGAGGTGGCACGCAGTGTCCCTTTCGCTGCCGACCAGGCTGCCTCCGATTTTCGTCCCAGGCCATAAAGCTGCGCCGATGGAGCACGGTGGATCATTCGAAAACTCAGACGGATCTATCAGTAAGATGTCACCCGGCGGGAGGAAGGACTAAGCAGCAGGCGCTCCGCCAAAACGTGCGGGCCCGATCGAGGCCATGTCCCGGGAATTTATGCGGTTGAACATTGTTTCACGACGGCAAAGCGAGCGGAAGCTGTTAGGGCGACGGCACTCAACCGTGCGCTGCCGGAGGGATGCCTTGGCCTCAAAGCCGGCGAGAGCCCATGCCCGCGATTGCGTGTGCCCGGCCCTTGGGCTCTCATTTTCCGACCAAGCGCTGAACCTGTAAGCTGAGGCTGGTAAGGGCCTCCCAGGGATCTATCCAACATCGGAGAATGTGAGAATCACCGCCTGTCCGCGTGCGCTCCAACCTTGCTCGCAATGCATCGGAAAGAGACATAAGGCCGGCATAGGTCTCCAAATCCTTGTTCAAGTATTTAATTTATTCAAGTGAGAAAATTTAAACGGCAAGCTTAAATCCGACAAAATACAAGGCGTTCTCTTGGCTGGGGCAGGGCCATTAATCGGGAGTATCTGCATGTTTAGTCGAGTAGTAACTGCGTCAATTTTCGCTTTAACAACTTCCGTTTCTTCGGAGGCGCGCCCTTTACGTCCTCCTCCACCCGAATGCAACGTCACTATGCCCTGCGATTTTTCAACGTCGTTGGTGCACATGCAGAGATCTAGCAGATCAGCACGGGGTCTAAAACCAGATGCTGTTCGGAGCTTAAGGATGTCCGCAGTCAGCTCAGACATGGCTGGGACTGAGATCGTCGGCGGTCGTCCAGCCGGTTGCCCTCGATCGTTCTGTGGATGTGGTGCGGCAATACGAGTATTTGGTCGCATAGTGCCGGAACTTAACCTGGCGGCTAATTGGCTGCGTTTTCCGCGCGCCTCGCCCGCCCCGGGAATGGCTGCAGCGCGACGCGGACACGTCTTTGTCCTGGAGCGGCACATCGCCGGTGACATCTGGTTGGCGTATGACGCAAACTCGGGAGGGCACGCAACGAGGATCCACGCGCGCTCCCTGAGGGGGTACACCATCGTGAACCCTCGTTCAGCCTAGCAGCATTGTGCAGCGCGTCCCATCAAGACTCCACATCCAGGCGGCGCGCCTCCTGTCGAGAACCGCAGCGGAGATTCGCTGCGGCTTCTCTCGCTCGGACAATTTGCAGGCGACCAGTCGTTTAATGTTTTGCAGGAGCCGTTATCGGCGATCGGGCCGATGAACGAGATCCGCATCCCCGCTTAGCGCGGTCGCCTGCGAAGTTTGAAGCTAGGCGATTCTACCCGGTGAGGGCGAAACGACCATGATAGCGATCAGCTGAGAGGAGGTAGGACCCCGATCTCTCAACTGCACATAGCCGCTGCGGATCTGGCCGAAGCGGGATAGCAACAGTCTCCATTGAGAAGCGCATCATTTCGCTTCTATCAGGCGCGGCCAAGTTCCTTTCCACGGATCGGAAGGGGGAACGCAATAGAACTCAGCAAGCGCGGTGCCAAATAAGGTTATCCATCCGGTCCGCATTCCATCGTTAATTCGGCTAGACGTATACGCCGACGATATTCGACATCAGCACGACGGCGCCCCTCCGAACAACTTGACAAGCTGAGTGACCGGCTCTTCCACCCAAGCCTCGCGAGCAAACCAATTGTGATTGGCGCGGCAAATTGGACAATGAGTATTGCCGAAAAACACGACGCTTCGCAGAAATGTCTCACGATCGGACATGATACCGGTGGGAATAACGTGACCGGTTTGGGGGCACTTGACCATAATCATACCCATGTAGGCCTTTCCTAGATATTGCTCGCTGCTGATCGGAAACCGGCTGGCTTGAGTGGGAGTGCTGTTTACTTAGCGGCATCGGGCACTGGGCGTTTGCTTGGCGCCATGAGAGATGCCGGTGACGGCGCTTCTCGACAGCTTCACTCCCCGTTCTTCACTTCGTCATATGTTCGCTTCGAAAAAATCAATTTGCAAATTAAATCGCATTTGCTCGAATGATTCGAGCGTATGCGTTCTGTAAATCGGAATAAGGCTCGATGGATATCTGCCGTTGATGGAGCCGGCTAATCGTCGGCGGGTATCTGGGCGCCTTCTACAAGCGCCCCTTGGTATCAAGGGGGATGGTGCAGGTTCAATCATACGGCGCATTTTTATTATATTTGAGGCCGCGAA
Source organism: Bradyrhizobium sp. 132 (assembly GCF_023074185.1). Classification (GTDB taxonomy): domain Bacteria; phylum Pseudomonadota; class Alphaproteobacteria; order Rhizobiales; family Xanthobacteraceae; genus Bradyrhizobium. The sequence goes on from NZ_JADPKY010000043.1 coordinate 121,259, forward strand.
TATTTATTGTCAATTCTACCGCATGACGTAAGCTAACTTTGTAAGTTGTGCTGTGCTGGGAGGGAACCATGTGGGAATCAAATCATAACAAGCGCAACATCGGCTCCGCTACGCTGCAGTTCGCCAAAACGCGCGACCAATTAATAATCATCAGTGAGAGAGAACGAATTTTAAAAGAGCGTAGTGCCGATCGTGAAGCCTACCGGTATCTGCTGGACGCTCACCGATTAGCTGTGCTGCACAGCGATTGTACAGAAGATGTGGTGAACAATTCTCGAACCAGAACAGGCGAGGGCAATCAGTTGGCTGCTTGACCCGCCGGTGTCTGGCCATTTTCGAAGTGATGTGTGCCCACGCTAGATGCTGGGCTTGGATCTGAGGCGGCTGTTCGTTCCATCGAGGGCTGTGGAATAGTGCATCGCAGATTTCGTCGCGGCTGGCTCGGCACGGTGACGAGATTGAATACTGCTCATGTTGGCTGGAGCCGTGCTCGAAAAATCATCAGAAAAAGTGGTGTTGAGGCCAGCTGTGGATGCAGTCTTCGCACTGCTGGATGGCCGACCGGTGCTATTTAGTGAGACAAGGCAGAACATCTATCAGCTGGACCAGCTGGGTGCATTTATCTGGTGCAAGTTGGCAGAAGGCGCTTCTTTGGCAACCGTTTATCGGGAGCTCGGAGAGCTGGACATTGTTGAGCACGCTGCGCGCCGGTTCACGTGGCAGGCTATAGACGCTTGGACAGATCAAGGGCTGCTCGACGTCGATTGGCAAATCTCGGCCAGTTGTGCCTTCTCAGCCATTTTAGGGCGGCATCGTATCAGTGTCCGGGCTGACAATCGGAAGCTCTTGCAGCGGTTGGTTTCGCTATTTTGCATCCTGGACAATGAGGATGGCGAAAACGATATCACAATCGAGGCGATGCTGCTGGACGATCGAGTGTTCTTCCGAGGAATTGACGGGGGCGTCCACAGATGTGAAATTGAAGCACTTGCACCTACAGTCAAAGCGTACTTGACCGAGCGGCTTATTCGAAGCGATCGATCGGGCTTCGCCCTCCATGCCGCGTCTCTTGCGAATTGCGGGACTGGCTTGCTGTTGTGCGGCGAGCCGGGAGCCGGCAAGTCGACGCTTACACTGCAATTGGTGGACGCAGGATTTCAGTATGCCGGTGACGATGTTGCGCTGATTGGTGATGATGGCGCGGTCTGTGGATTTCCATTTGCTCTCACTCTCAAGGAAGGGTCATGGGAGTTGTTGTCGCTGTTGCATAGCAGTTGGGACGGCGTCACGCATTGCAGGGCCGACGGCGCTCAGGTGCGATACTTGCCTATTCGGAACGCGCACATTGGAAGCCTTTCTGCGAGTTGGATCATTTTTTTGAACCGGGTTGCGAGCGGCACGGCCGAGCTGGCATCGCTGGATCAGCTGGATTCGATGAAGCGGCTCATTGACGGCGCATTTGCCGCCGACGGAAGGCTGTCGCAGGCCGGGTTTTTTGCTTTGAAGCGGATTGTCGCCGGCGCGCGATCGTTTCAGCTTACCTACTCCCAGTCGGGAGAGGCCCGGGCGCTGCTGATGGACTTGTACAATGGCAAAGCATAGTGCGGCACTGACGAGCCTCTGTAATTGCCTTCGAGGTTTGCCGCCTGCCGATGTGGAGTGGACGTCCGTAATCGGCCTCGCAAACCAGACGTTGACGACGCCCGCGCTTATTGACTTCGTCGATCAATTTGCATCGGTGTTGCCGGACGACGTCTGCGCGTATATCCGCGAGATCTATCGCCGAAACGTGCTGCGCAACAATCGGTTGGTCGCTCAACTCGAGGAAACCGTCGTTGCGATGAATGGCCACGGAATTACGCCAATATTGTTCAAGGGGGCAGCGACGCTGGCTACCACGCCTGTTGGACGGCGAGGCGTTCGGTTGATGTCTGATCTTGATATTTTGGTTCAGCCGAAAGAAATCGAAGGCGCAGTCGCCGCTCTGAGGGCAATTGGCTACGAGATTCATGAACAGGCGCCCCCCGGAAGCCAGAGATGGTGTGCCGACCTGAATCGGCCGCGGGACGTCGGAGCCATCGATCTGCAGCAGAGCGCTCCCGGCCCGGCGTATCTCTACCGCGGCCCCGGACTTGCTCTGAGCCACTGCGTTCCGGTCACGTTGGGACGGGGGAGGGTGCATATTCCCAAACCAACTTACCAGGCGCTCACGCTGATCATGCATGATCAATTTCAGGACTATGGTTACTGGCTCGGCGATATCGATCTGCGACATCTTGTTGAGTTACGAGATCTGAACAATTTCGTCGGGGGCCTTGACTGGAAGGAACTTACCTCCATTGCCTCTGGCAAACTGATTCAAAACGCAATCGAAACCCAGCTGATCGCTCTCGCTGCGCTGCTTGGAGTCGAGATTCCGCACGCGCTGCGCTCCCGACTAATTCCGCGCCTACAGCTTATTCGTCAATTGATGCAAGCGCGCTTTCCGGCCTCACGTCTGCCCCTCCTGGCAATGACGGTCCTGGACCTCAGGAACTACCGGCGGGAGGCGACCGTTGATCACGCGCAAACCAGCGCGCGCCGTGGATTGTGGTCGATGCCGAGAGCGGACACCTTACAGTTTCTGTGGAAGGCGGCTACGGTGGCTCGTGCGGGAAAAGTCTAGGGTCGACAGCGACGTCTGACAGATCAGCGGTAAAATTTTGCGATCGCAAGCCGGGTCAGGAGTGCTCTCGATCATGAGCGTTACGGTCTGACGATTCGCCGGTCTCGCGGACTCTGAACTCCTCCAGCGTGTGGCCTGATTGGAGGGCGGCTACCAGCCACCGAGGCTGTTTGCCACGTCCTGACCAAGTCTCTGTCGGCTGCAGCGGGTTGTAGTATTTGGGCACGACCTTGGGATATTTGCGGCGCGGGGGTTGGCTCGTCTCCGCCGCCCCGCTTCCAGCTTGGCCCAACTGCTCGGGTTGGTTGAGTTGCGCAAGACGTTTCTCCAGTTCCCGCTTCTCGGCGGTTATCTTTTCAGCGAGAATCTTGGTCAGCTCCTCGTGGAGAAGCCAAAGTTCCTCAAAATCCATAGCTTCGAGATCCTGCTTGCGCATAGCATTCTCGTCACCGTTCGACTGACTGGTTGTCCATCTATCATCTTCTACATTCGAGTATCGTGACCCGAGCCGCGAATGAACGATTGACGAAGTCAGCACCGGAATTGACCTGACAGTAAAATTATTATATATGATTTAATAGTTATTGCGACGATTATTTATTAATGCTTTCGACAAGCAAAGAAATTGCGGATGGAGGAGTGGTCTTGATCGAACTTCCTCTTGAACGTCTTCAAGATTCAGTCAGCCGATTTATTGTTCCCTCGGCTTCATTTTCGGACGTCCAGGCTCTGATGGCCCAAATCGAGCTCAGGCAGCGTGCACTGCGGGATATCGAAGTTATTCGCTGCCGTCTGCGGGTATGGGACGACCGTACGGTAATAAGGATGCCCAGACGAAGGAGGGGCGCCTCCGCGCGTCAAGCGTCCTTCTTGAGGCTGCGGCGCGGAAAGTTGTTCACGCGGCCGGCTTGATCTCATCCCCCAGGTCCCGGTTTGATGTTTGATGTGTTCCGCGGCCCTGCGCTGGGCGCGCGAAATTACTTCTCCGCGGTTAAATTCTGCGGATCACTCATCTTCCAGACTTGATTAATAACCGAGACGCAGCTATCTGGAACGAAGGTTCCAGTCGGTTCCGCGCATTTTGCGGGGATAATTTTGCTTTTTGTCTTGATTAATGTCAATCGGGCCAATATTAGATGATCGCAACTAAAAGGTGAGCCTATGTCGGCTAAGAAACTCGAACTAGAATCCATGTCTCTTGACGATCTCTGGTCGCTTCATGAGGAAATTAGCGGGATGTTGTCTGAGCGGATCAAAGCGGAGAAGCACGAACTGGAAAAGCGCTTAGCAGCTCTCGGGGGCGGGATGGCTGTACTAGCGGATTCCCGTGGCGCAGGCGCGTCTCCGACCGGCAAGCAGAGGCGAAAATATCCGCGAGTTCTGCCGAAGTATCGGAATCCACAGACGTCCGAGACCTGGTCAGGGCGCGGCAAGCGGCCGCGGTGGTTGGTTGCAGCAGTGAAGTCTGGTCGAAGGGTCGAGGACTTTCGCATAGGCGAAGCGGGTCCTAAGCTTCGTCAGCGGGGCTGACCGGATCGGCAATGATCGGCGGCAAGCTAGCCGGCGCAACCACATAAATCTGTGCGCCTAGTAGGCATTGCGGCCACGCAGCACTTCCACGGGCGTTCGCAGCAAGATTGCGAGATCCAACCGAGGGCTCCAGTTGTCGATGTACCAGAGATCATATTGCACACGTGTTTCGACCATGACCGCTGTGGGAGTCGGGCCGCGGCAGCCGTGGACTTGAGCCCACCCGGTCAATCCCGGCCTGACCCTGCGGCGAAGGGCATAGTTGCGCACCAGCTTGTCAAATTCTCCGTCGTGAGCCAAGGCATGAGGACGAGGGCCCACCAGTGACATGCTGCCGTCGAGTACATTCAGCAGCTGTGGCAGTTCGTCGAAGCTTGTCCGGCGCAGCCATTTGCCGACGCGGGTAACGCGTCGATCGGCGCGGTTGGCCTGAAGGATCACAGGCCCGTCTTCGAGCACATGCATCGTCCGAAATTTGCGCATCAAGAAGGTCCGGCCGTTAAAGCCGCAGCGTTGTTGTCGAAAGAATACAGGGCCAGGAGAATCCAGCTTGATCGCAAGTGCGGCCAGCACAAGCAGCGGGGCAAATATCGTCAAGGCGAGCCCCACGCCGAAAAGATCAATCATTCGCTTGGTCGCACAGTCGAGCGGCGTAAGAGGACCACGCTGGAGTTCAACACAAACGGCACTTCCAAGACTTCGCGTAGGATGTCGAAGCAGTTCGGATGTCGTACCGACCGGCACGAACACGACCGGTAGCGGCAAGACCCGCAAGTCGGCAACGAAGGCCCGAAGTTCGGGCCATCGTTCCGGGTTCGCTTCCACCACCACATGGTCGAGCTCGGAACTGCGAATGTACTCAATCACGCGAGCAGTGAGCCGCCTTCGACAGGCAGGACCGAAGCCGACTGGGGGCAAGCTGAACCGGCCTCGGACACAATAACCATGCATCGCCAGCGTTTCAGACAGTCCGGCGCTTTTCGATGGCGGCTGGTCGCTGACCAGAGCAATGTTTGTGGTGGCGAATTTTCTGCCGCTCAGGCCCCTTCCAAGAAGCGCTCTCGCCCCCCACCGCTCGGCCATCAGCAAGCCTAGGCCCAGGATAGCGAAAAGTGTGCCTGCTTGCTGAGAAAAGCCCGGACCAATTGCAAGGCCGTGCCCGGCCCATATCAAGAGCAACGATGACGCCCATGCCATCCAGACGGCGCGCATCTGACTTCGGAGGACGAGAAGCTCAGCTGGCCGATAAAGGCCGTGGGTCTTCAAGAGGCAAACGAGACATGCTGCGCTGACTAGCGCCAAGCCAAGTGCGTCGCTTAAGTCGCCTGCAGCCCACCCATTCCGAGCCTGGCACAGCCACGTCGAAACGACGCTCGCAAAAACAATGGTCGCAATATCGGCACAGAGCACCACGTATTCGATCGAGTCGTAACGGAGAGGCCATTTGTGCTGGCGGGATACTCTCGGCCCGGGCCTGACACGATCCTTAACCTCCCGATCGGGGAAATGTCGGTTCACGAAATTCATTGCCGGGACATCCACGAGTTAATATTTAATATATTATTAATTAATCGGTTTTATCAAGAGAAAAATCCCGGCTTCTGCCATTTAAATATGTCGCACTGCTCAGAAGATCCTATCGAGATCACTGTCGGGAATTCCGCGCGCGCATGTTGTCGAGGTAGGTCGGATCGAGCTCCGAAATCAGGTTCTCGAGGTAGATCTTCCCCTCGGCCGAGGCTGACCGGTACGCGGCCACAAGAGCTGGTCTGATAGCAGGTCGGCGCGTAACGACGAGGCTGACGTCCCGCTTGATCAAGTCCCGAAATTCAAGGTCCCGTACCACAGCATCTGTAGCGAGCGCGACGGATAGCCTTAGCGGAAGCAGATCCAGATCGTTCGGCGCAGTGTAATACGACATCTTGAGCATGGCTGGCGTCTGGATCGAATTCTGTTTCGACGCCGCCGCGAGCATGAGCCAAAAGTCGCCGCGGAGGGGCGACGAGTGCAGAGCGCGGGCAAACGCATTCGACGCTGCCGGAAGTTCCGTCTTTTGCTCGTCCGCGGCGAGAGCCGGATCTCCACGGGATGGTGATTCCCCTCGGATCCAAAACTCTTCACGCGCTGCCGCAACCGAAACTGGTTTCGAGATCTCGTTTGGCCATGCTGCTGGGGCCGAAACAGCTGCCGACAAAGAAGGCTGCCCTCCGAGATACCACCCAGGGAGGACCATCCATATCGTCTGGATGATCAGCGCTATTCCAAGCACCGCCAGGGCAACGCGCGGCCAAAGGCTGACAAACACTGGCGCGAGCCTTGGACGAGACGCCGGAACTGGACCGGCCATCCAGTCCGAAGCCTCTTTCGATTCCAAGGATATGGCCTCACGGCCCGCACCGGGGACGCTTTGACCGAACGCCAGCCCAAAAAGCGCGGCGACCAAAAGCGATGCGCCCAAATCCAGAATTCCATGGTCGGCAAAGGCCAGTATCGTCAGTGCAATCGAAGCGCCGGCGCCCAAGGCTGGGTATACGTAGTCGTAAGCTCGTGACAGAGAACGCCTGATCAGAATACAAGCGCCGAGCGTCGCTATAACTACAAGGCCGCAAAGGAACGCCCGGCCCATGTCAATAACCATTGCGGCGGCAGCCGTTGGCCTTTCTCGCGGGGCGCCGATTCCAATGTCCCGATAAAGCGGCAAAAGGACCGTCGAAGCGCCGGCGCCGGATCCCGCTGGCCTGACGTCCTGTAGCATCCGTTCTGTCGCGATCTGATTGCTCGTTGACAAGGCGATCGTCACATCGGTGTTCGTCCTGAACGGAATAACCGTTACGCTGGCAATAAAGAATATTGCGGCGGTTGCGAAAACGCCAGCCGTACCCCACAAGCCCAAGCACCATCTGCGAATAGCGAACACTGAAAGCAAGATTCCTGATCCGAGGAGGGCGGCGACGACGGCGGTGGAGTTGGTCCGAATGAGCAGCGCGGCCAAGCAGACAATCAGTGCGATGGTCGCGGCGAACATAGAAAGGAGCGGAGCTGGCGCAATTGTTCCTGGCCGACTGTGCCGCGCTATTTGATCGGACGCGCGTATTGAGGTCGCGCAGGAGAGCAAGATGCCAAGCACTGCGACGGTTGAGTCATTGGGCCCAGCAATACCAGTTGTTTCCTTGCCGAACCACATGGCCGTGGCAATCGTGGCTATCGACAGCAGAATATGCAGGACTTGCGCTGCGCGATATCGATCAAGCGTGATGACCGCAGTGACGAGGGCTGCGGCGAGCACAGCGCAATAGTGCGCGAGCGAGAACACAGTTGCCCCAGTATCGACCGTGATTTTTTCGGCGAGAGGCTCGTTCAAGGCCGCCGATGCAGTCGCCCAGATCGGATTGCCGAGTGTGTCCACGGGCATCGGCACTGCCTGTAGCGCCATCCAGAGCGCGGGAGCCGCGAGTACAACGACCAGACCAGGCCGGAGCAGCCTGGCGAGCCCGAGGGAGCTGGATGATGGAAAGATCGCTACAATGAGTGCCGCTGTTGCAAGTATGGACGACGCCAACACCCAGCTTTGCACGCTTTCCGGTATTGCGAGCGCCGCGGTAATCGCCACTAGCTCGGCTAGCATGACAAGCCAGATTAGCATGTAAACACCATCTTGTGGTGCGGCCACTCCGCTGATCCGCCAGCCGGAGAACGGGGAGACCGCTACGAGACAGCCTCAAGAGCCGGAAAGACCATAACGGATGTAGTGGCTATCATGATAGTAGTAGCTCCGGTGCCCGTCGTATCGAGCCATGGCCTTGGTATCCGTTTTGCTGAGAACTGTCCCAATCAGCAATTCGTGAACGTTGGGTGCCGTGTGCAGTGCGTGCTGGACGACATCAATTTTGGTGCGGCCCCATTCAACAACTAGAATATAGCCGTCTATGAGAGATGAAGTGGCTCGGACATCAACCAACGGGGTCAAGGGAGGAAGGTCGACAATGACGTAGTCATAGTCAGCTCGCAAGCGGTCGAACAACTTGCTTATCGCGTCGGCGCACAGAATTTCGCTGGTGTGAAGCAGAGGTCCCCGCCGCACGGCGGGTAGAAATGCAAGATTGGTGGTCGGATCCCGCCAGATAGCGTCCGCGAGGGAGCGGCTGCCGTTCGCAACTTCGATTATTCCGGCGACCGCTTTGGGCGCAAAAATAGCAGAAAGTGAGGGATTCCTGAGGTCGCAATCGACGATGATAGCTTTCTTGCCGGTGTGCCCGATCAATTGCGCGAGCGAGGCTGCAATCGTAGTCTTCCCCTCATTCGGCAGGGCCGAGGTAATGCCGATGACCTGAGAGGAAATTTTCGCCGGATTGTGGTCGATGGCTAGCTTAATAGAACGAATGGCCTCGGTATAGCGAGATAGCGGCATTCCGACCACGGTCTGATGAATTGCCGTTGGAGACGGAACTATCCGTTGTTCATCGGTTGGCTGGGAGCGAACTGGTGGCTTCCCGGATTTGCGGGCCGGTAACAATGGGACCAAAGACAGGCAAGGCAATTCCAGCACAGTTTCCAGTTGTGAAGAGGTACGAAAGACACGGTCCATGATGTCTCTGAGGAGCGCCAAGCCGACGCCCAGCGCGAGACCGCCTAAAATGCCTAACGCCAGCACCAGGCTGGTCTTTGGCTTGCTCTTGCTCCATGGCGGTGAAGCCGGGAAAAGTACCCGCGTTTCCGAGACGGGAAATGTCTCCTGCTGCGCGGAGCCCATGTAACGCTGCAGGAAGGTCTCGTACAAGCTACGCAAGCCCTTTGCCCGGCTTTCCAACTCCTTGATAGTCAGCTCGGCTGAATTGACTGAACGGGACTGCGAAACGGCCTTGGACAGTTGCTTTTCGATCTCTTGCTGGCGCTGTTTGGCGAATTCGAATTCGCTTCGGCTGACTTCGGCAAGTCTCCTGACTTCGTCGAGAATGGAGACGCGAAATTCCCGCGCGCGGTTCCGGACACTGACGACTGCCAAGTGGTCGCGACCCACCCTGGCCGTCAACTCGGCCTCACGTCTTATGAGTTCTAGATACTGCTGACGCAGCCCGTTGATGATCAGACTGTTTGTCGCATCGGCTCCGATAGCGTCCAGATTGCCCATCGAGGACGGCTTTGTCGGATCGGAGGCAAGGAGTGCTTCATAGCGAGCCAATTTGGCCGTGGCCTCAGAGGTCTGCGCGCGCGCGGCAGCCAATCGATTGTTGATTTCTGTGATCTGCTGTTCGTCGATGGGCTTTCCGTCCAAAGAAACGATATTGTTCTGGGTCTTGTAGACGTCGACGGCACGTTGTGCAGCGAGGGCTTGGTCGCCGAGATCGCGCAGTCTCTCCTGCAGCCAGCTTGTTGCCCTGCGATTGGCATCGAATTTCCCATTGAGCTGATCCGCAACATAGGTATTCGCTACGGCGTTGACGATCTCCGCCGCCCGGGTTGCGGTGCTCGAATTAAAGCTGATCTCGATGACGCTGCTGTGGCCGACACGCCCTGCCGAAAGCCGATCGAGAAATGCGTCTACGATAGGGTCTGATGGTTCGGTATGCGTATCGGATGTCGCATTTTTCTTCGATCGAGTCGAGGTCCATGACCGAATTCGCTGCCAGAGCGACTGTAGAGACACCCCTGACCCATCGAAGTCCGGATCGTCCGCCAGTTTCAGCTGGTCGATGACCGCAACCGCAGTGGCCTTTGATCTCAGGAGCTGAAGCTGGGTCTCGATTTGATTGAGATCGAAGGCCGGCTCGGCGAGGAGTGATTGCTGCTGGACAAATTGGGGCCTTGGATTAGCCAACAGGATCTGAACCTGCGCGGTATAAGTTGGAGACACCAACCGAAGATAGAGCGTGCTGGCCGCAGTGCCGAGTGCAGCAGTGACAAGGATTACGAGGTATTGGCGTCGTAGCAGCCCCATTGCGAAATTGATGACGTCGCTGATTCCTCCGCCATCTGCCTGAGCGAGTTGTGCCAGGTTCGCCGGCGGCCGAAGATTATCCGTGTGTTGAAGATTGCTCTGAAGCATCACGTACCTGTCGGACGGTGGGTCACGTTGCGGGCGCCCGCCCGCAGACCACATTTAAAGCGGCCAGCGAGACGGCGACGAATTATATATCTTATAAAAATCCGCTTGCCAATTTAAATCAAAAATATATTAATTGGAGCCAGACTGAAAAACAATAAGTTTGGCTGTGTCTTTTTGATCTGCATGGATTAAATGGAAGGTATTTCAGTGGTTTGCGGTTGGTCAGTATACCATCGGAAATAATATGTGCGTTTGGAAGCGGATCGAGAGGGCGGGAACTTAATTCCATCCGGATTATGGTCCAGCGCATCGACGCCCGATCCGAATTGAGGGCGGGCAGGAGGGTACCCAATGCTGGAACTGCGATCCTTTGCGATCCCTGATGTCAAAGTAGTTCGCCCAAATCGGTTTTCCGACGCCCGCGGCTACTTCTGTGAAACGTTCCAGCGATCGGCGTTTGTAGCAAAAGGAATTCTCCATGACTTCGTTCAGGATAATCAGTCCAGCTCGGATCGGATCGGTACTGTACGCGGCTTGCATTTCCAGCGACCGCCCTTCGCCCAGGCGAAGCTCATACGGGTGTTGAACGGAGCTATTCACGATATTGCTGTTGATCTCCGGCGCTCATCACCCAGCTTCGGCAAGCACATCGCCATCCAGTTGGAAAGTGAAAGCGGTGATGCCCGCTATGCAATCGACGCGTCAAAGGCACATCGCGAACTTGGTTGGGAACCGACGAGAACCTTCGAACAAGGCTTAGCCGAAACCGTTGGATGGTATCTCAAAAATCGTGCATGGTGGGAGCGTGCTCGCTGCGGTGTCTATGACGGCTCGCGTCTCGGTCTTCTGGCCGCCCAACACTGAGGTGAAGATGACAGATCGACCCATCCTGATTGCCGGACGGCATGGTCAGTTGGCGACGTGTCTTCGTGATCTCGCTGCAATGCGCGGTCTGCCGGCGGTGGCCCTCGGGCGTCGAGAGCTCAATCTAGAGAAGCGCGAAGGAATCCACAAACTCATCGCGTCGATCGCGCCATCTGCAATTATCAATACGGCCGCATATACGGCAGTTGATCAAGCCGAATCCGAACCAGCGAAGGTGTTTAGCATCAACCGCGACGGCGCGGCGGCGCTGGCAGATGTCGCGTGGCAGATGAACATTCCGCTGATCCATCTCTCGACCGACTATGTGTTCGACGGCGCAAAGCCGGATGCGTACGAGGAAAGTGACATTCCCGCTCCGTTGAATGTCTACGGCGCGTCAAAGCTTGCCGGCGAAGCTGCTGTATTGGCCGCGCATCCGCTCGCGACCGTGATCAGGTGCTCGTGGATTTACAGCCCCTATGGCGGTAACTTCGTTCGAACGATGTTGCGGCTATCTAAGACGCAGCCCATGGTAAGGGTTGTTGGGGACCAACATGGAACTCCGACCTACGCATTCGACCTCGCGGAGGCCGTCCTTCGGATCGCAGAACGGTCAGTAGCGGACGATCGGAGAACCACGGCCGGCATTTTTCATCTCGCCGGTCAAGGCGAGGCAAGCTGGTACGACTTTGCGCAGGCTATCTTCGGCGAATTGTCCCGTCGTGGAGCGCGGATTCCGGCGCTCGAGGCGATCACGACTGAAGAGTTTCCGACCGCTGCACGTCGACCACGAAACTCGCGCCTGGATTCATCGAAGGCCGAACGCGTGTTCGGCATTCGATTGGCACCTTGGCGCCATTCGCTAGAAGCCTGTCTCGACCAGCTAATAGGAGGAGAAACCGATGTTGAAGGGAATCGTGCTGGCTGGCGGAAGCGGAACGCGCCTCTATCCGATCACGCGCGTGGTCAGCAAGCAGCTGCTCCCGATCTATGACAAGCCGAATGATCTACTATCCCCTGTCGACGCTGATGTTGGCAGGGATCCGCGAAATTCTGATTATCACCACGCCTTCAGATCGGTGTCAGTTCGAGCGGTTGTTGGGTGACGGCAGCCAATGGGGCATTCGGCTCAGCTACGCGGAACAAACCCGTCCCGCCGGTCTCGCGGACGCTTTTATTGTCGATGCCGATTTCATCGGAAGCGATCGTGTGGCGATGGTGCTTGGAGACAATAATTTGCTTCGGCGATGGCCTGAGCGAACTGCTTGCCAGGGCGGCAAGAACGTGAAGAGGGCGCAACGGTTTTTGCTTATCACGTGCGCGACCGAGAAACGATATGGCGTGGTCGCGTTTGATGAGGCGGAGCGTGCCTTGAGGAGGTTCGTGATCAGGTCCTCGCGCTGGCCCAGGCGTTGGAGAAAAGCGGGTATGGCAAATACCTGGGTGAAAATTTGCGACTCCGCGCCTATCTTCGCCGCCAAAGCGAGTTCCGATTTAAATTAACAATAAATTTATATCGCATTGAATTGACGTGAACGGATATTTTAAATTAAATGTATTTCTGCGGAAATCTACGGAGGGTGGCCATGCCAGGGGCGAGCGCTTCTCGAAAAGCAGGGCTTTTCTCTTCGCAAGAAAGTGTTGAAAAAGGTGATCTCGGCTGGCCGGACATCGACTCGCCGCGCATGGCAATCCTGAATGCGATCGATGGCAGCTACGGTCTACCCGCATGGGAGGGGTTTTGGAATCGGCCGCGCGCCGCGCCCGCGGGCGGGTCAGAAGACCTGTCCAATGTGATGACGGGCACAGGCCGGCAGGCGACTCAGGCAAGATTGGTGGATTTATTGTCCACGACCGCCACGTTGAGCAGGCAGGTCTCGTTCAACAGGCAGGTCCCGTTCCTGCCGTCAGCCGACGCCGCATCGGCGCTCGGGGTACTTGGCGGGCCGGCCGTCAATTCACTCACCGCTGGTTCGCTCTCCGTCACAACTGACCATGCCGACTATGCGCCTGGCAGTACTGCAACTTTTACTGCCAACGGTGCGCGCTTTGGCGCGCCGATTACATTTCAGATCGCGGACCTGCCGAGTGCACCGGGAATCGACGGAAACGCCGATATTTATACGCCGTTCACCATCACGGACGGCGGTAGCGGCGACATGGATGGTCTCCTCAACGGCACGGTGGTCGCGCGGTGGCAGGTCCCAGCCGATGGTCGGGCCACCGGCGCCACTATGAAGCTCTCTGCAACCTCCGGGCACCAGACGGCAACCACAACGTTCACGGACGCCAACAACAAAATCGTCACTGAGAATCAGAATGCGGGCACGCCGGAGAGCGTATGGGCGATCCACGGCTCCTTCGATAACCAAGGTGACTCGCAGATCGAAGGCTTCACGACACAGATCAGCACTAATGCGGGACAGACAGTCTCCTTCAAGGTCGATACCGCCTCGAGCGGCTATACTCTCGATGTTTATAGACTCGGCTACTATGGCGGCAATGGCGCGCGCCTCATCACCAGCACGCACCATGCAGGAGCTGCCAACCAACCGGCCCCGCTCTTTAATGATCCAACCAACACCGTTGATGCCGGAAATTGGTCGATCACGGATTCATGGACAGTTCCTGCCACCGCCGTTTCCGGCGTCTATTTTGCGAAGTTGACGACGGACACTGGCAATTTCCAGAACATGATTCCTTTCATCGTTCGCAACGACGGCACCTTTTCGGACGTTTTGTACCAAACCAGCGACACGACATGGCAGGCGTACAATCCTTGGGGCGGCTACAATCTGTATCAAGGTCCCAGCGGAACCAATAGCGATCGTGCGTATGCCGTTAGCTACAACCGTCCGATCGCCATGAATGTCAACTCCAACCTGGCTCAGCCGACGGATTTCCTATTTGGCGAGGAATACGCGGCGATCTACTGGTTGGAGCGGAACGGCTACGACGCCAGTTACATTTCCGGCATCGATGCCGCAACCAAACCAGGATTGCTGCTGAACGCCAGCGCCTACATGGACGCTGGCCACGACGAATACTGGTCGCAATCGCAGTTTGCCAATGTCACTGCCGCCCGCGACGCGGGAGTCGACCTCGCCTTCTTGAGCGGCAACGAAATCTATTGGGACATCGAGCTTGCTGCGAGCTTCGATGGGAACCATACGGCGAATCGAACGATCGTCGAGTACAAGGACATATGGAGCGGCGCGCAGCTCGACCCGAATGGCACCGCCAACGGTGGAGCGGGCCTGTTTCGTGATCCGGTTTATGGGCCTGGCACTCCGGAAAACTCTCTCTCCGGTACGATTTTTACCGTCGACGACATCGGTACGCTGGACAACATCACTGTTCCGGCAAGCATGTCACAGCTGCGCTTTTGGCGGAACACCAGCATTGCCAGTGGCAACGGAGGAACGCTGACGCGCCTGCTTGGCTATGAGTGGGACAGTGATCTGGACAACGGCTTCCGGCCGGCCGGGTTGATCGACATGTCGTCGACGACAAGAAATGTCAACTCCTTGCTGCTGGATAATGGATTGACCACTGGCCCCGGGACGGCCACGCACAACCTTACGCTCTACCGTGATCCCGAGAGCGGTGCCTTGGTTTTCGGTGCCGGCACGGTCATGTATCCGTGGGGATTGTCAGATCAATACGTTCCGTACAAGGGCCTTACCGCCCCAGTCAGCTCGGCCGTGCAGCAATCGATGGTGAATCTCCTCGCCGAGATGGGGGTGATGCCGCAAACGTTGCAGGCGGGCCTTGTGAGCGCCCAGGCGTCCACCGACCATACCGCGCCAACAGCCGTCATCAACTCCCCGACAGGTGGGACCAACATCAGCCAGGGCCAGACTGTCACGATCACCGGCACAGCCTCGGACGCCGGCGGACGTGTTGCCGGGATCGAAGTTTCCACTGATGGCGGTACGACGTGGCACCCGGCGAGCGGCACGACGAACTGGAGCTATACGTGGCTTGCTTCGGGCTCCGGTACGCGAGTCATCGAAGCGCGCGCGACTGATGACAGTGTCAATATGCAGGCGACACCTGCCATGGTCAGCGTCAACGTCACAGGTGGGAGCGGTACAGGAAGCCTCTTCACAGCTTCCAACGTACCGGCGCAGACCGGTTTGAATGATGGCACGCCGCTTGAAGTCGGCGTGAAGTTTACCTCCGCCACGGCCGGTCAAATCACCGCGCTGAAATTCTATCGTAGTCCGAGCGACAGAGGGGCTGATCTCGTCGATCTCTGGACCGCGACCGGAACCAAGCTTGCCAGCGCGAGTTTCACCAACACGACGACGAGCGGCTGGCAAACGGTCAATCTGGCGACCCCCGTCACGATCAGTGCCAATACAACCTATATCGCCTCGTATCATACCAATGGTGCGTATGTCGCCACGAACAATTTCTTCGCCAATTCCTTTACCAGCGGCAATTTGACGGCGCCTTCGTCCGCCACATCTGGCGGCAACGGCGTCTATTCCTACGGCGGTACCAGCACGGCTGGTATCTTCCCGACGAGTACGTTTGGTTCTACGAACTACTGGGCTGACGTGGTGTTTGTCCCCAGCAGCGGCACCAACAGGCCGCCGACTGCCGTCGCCGATACCGGCGACGCCACGGAGAAGGGTGGGACTAACAATGGCACGGGTGGCTCGCCCGGCACCGGGAACGTGCTGACGAATGATACCGATCCGGATTCCGGCGACACCAAGACCGTGACCGCAGTCAGCTTTGGCTCGACGTCTGGCACGCTCGGATCGTCGCTCAATGGCGCGCACGGCAGCTTGGTCCTCAACGCCTTGGGCGCGTTTACCTACACGGTCAATGAAACGGATCCCGCCGTGCAGGCATTGCGGCTCTCGACCAATACGCTGATTGATGCCTTCAATTACACGATGCGCGATTCTGCCGGTGCGACATCATCGTCTACGGTCACCATCACGATTCATGGCGCCAACGACGCACCGGTGCTGGCGGTCCAAACCGGTAACCAAACGGCAACGGTCGGCTCGGCGTTCTCGCTGACGCTGCCTGCCGGCACCTTCACCGATGTCGATTCCGGCGATTCGCTCGCCTACGCCGCAACCGCCGCCGATGGCTCGCCACTTCCTGCCTGGCTGACCTTCAACGCGTCGACGCGGACTTTCAGTGGCACACCGACGTCTGCGGATGTCGGCACCGTCAGTGTGAAGGCGACTGCCGCCGATCTCGGCAGCCTCTCCGCGAGCGAAATGTTCAATATCGTGGTGAGCACAACTCCATCGACGGTCAGTCTATTCTCGACCTCCGATAGGCCCTCGGTGCTATCGGACTCCGACACGTCGCAGGTCAATTTGGGGGTACGATTTACGTCCTCCGCGGCCGGCACGATTACCGGCATCAAGTATTATAAGAGTGCGAACGACACCGGCACCCATACCGGATCACTGTGGAGTAGCACAGGCACGCTTCTGGCGACCGCCACCTTCACCAACGAGACCAGCAGCGGTTGGCAAACCGTCACTTTCAGTAGTCCGGTCTCGATCACGCCTGGCACCACCTATATCGCAAGCTTCCATAGCAACGGCCGCTATGCCGATACGCCCAGCTACTTCACTACTGCTCACGCGAATGGGCCGCTTACGGCCTCTGCGAGCAACAATGGTGTCTACACCTATGGAACCGCGAATCTGTTTCCGACGAGCACGTTCAACGCCACCAACTATTGGGTGGATGTCGTCTTCAGCAATTCCGGCGGCGGAACCAACCAGCCGCCGATCGCCAATAACGATAGCGGCTTCAACGCGACCAAAGACGTGGCGCTTAGCATTCCCGGAACATCACTTCTAGCAAACGATACCGATCCTAACGGGGACGCTCTGACGATCACGGGGGTCAGTGGGGCCGTCAACGGCACCGCCAGTTTCAACGCTCAGAACAACACGGTGACGTTCACCCCAACCAATGGCTATACGGGACCGGCCTCATTCAACTATGCCATCTCCGATGGCCGCGGTGGTATCGCCAGCGCAACAGCAAGCGTCACCGTCCAGGCGCCCTCGTCGAGCACCGTGAGCCTGTTCAGCTCCAATCCCACGCCGAGCATTGTCTCCGTCAACGATCCAAGTTCGGTGGAACTTGGCATGAAATTCCAGGCTTCCACCACAGGCGACATTGTCGGGTTGCGCTTCTACAAAGGCCCGAACAATACGGGCACACACGTTGCCGATCTATGGAGCAGCACGGGCGCGCTGCTAGCCACTGCCACTTTTACCAACGAGACAGCAAGCGGCTGGCAGCAGGTCAATTTCGGTACGCCGGTGACGATAGCGGCGGGGACAACCTATGTCGCATCCTACCATACTGCGGGCAACTACTCGGCCGATCCCAACCTGTTTGCCAGTTCGGTGACCAACGGGCCATTGACCGCCCCGTCATCTGCGTCCAGCGGCGGGAACGGCGTTTATGCATACGGATCCGGAAGCCTCTTCCCCACCAACACCTTCAACGCGACGAGCTACGCGGTTGACGTCCTCTTCAGGCCGCAGCTCGCAGCATAGGAGAACCGCAATGCATACAGAGCTCTATACTGACGGGATTGACGAGGTCACAATTGGTGGGTCGATCGTGCGAGTGGACCTGGTCAGTCTCTCACCCACGGAACGTGATGCCAACAACGCGCCAAAGAAAGTCTTTCGGCAAAGGCTGATCTTTTCGGCGGAGTCGTTCGCGAACTCCGTGGAGGTGATGCAGAACGCGCTTCAGGGTCTGGTTGACGCCGGCGTCGTCCAGCGCTCTCGTCCCAGGACGCCGATGGCCGCGCCACAGGCGAGTGCGCGCGTCGAGCCTGCCTCGTCAGTTTCGGACAATCCACGATCTCCCAATGTCTCAACCAACTTCCGTTGAAATCGAGAGGCTCGAACCGGAACCGCCCTCGTCGGAGGACGAGCTGCGTCGGGCTGCTCAGACCGCCCTTGAATGCCTGTCAAGGATCGCTGCCCATCACGGCATCGATCTGCCTTCCGACCGGCTGCGGCACGCCTATGCCGTCGACGAGACCGGCATCTCGACCGACCTCTTGTTGCGCATGGCTCATGATGCGGGCCTTCGCGCCCGCACGGCGCAGCTCGATTGGAAGGCGATATGCCAGCTCGGCGAAGCCTATCCGGCTCTTGTCCAGCTCTCGAACCTCAACTGGGTCCTCGTGGTCGGCGCCGGGCCGGAAGGCGATGCTGTAACGGTCTTCGATCCCCTGGCGGAGCGGAGGGACGAGCATCTGCTGGTCGATGCGGACCGATTTTGCGCTATGTGGTCCGGAAAGGTCGTTCTGTTCAAGCGCGAGAGCTCTCCATCGCAGGGCCAAAGGCCTTTTGGGCTGCGCTGGTTCATACCCGAAATGCTGCGGGAGTGGCGGCTCTTTTCCGACGTCGCAATTGCTGCGGTTTTCCTCTATGCTCTCGGGCTGGCGCTTCCGATTTTCTTTCAGCTCGTCATCGACAAGGTTCTTGTCCACGAGAGCCTCACGACACTCTACGTGCTTTCGGCTGGCGCGATCCTTGCGCTCTGCTTCGACGCCGTCTTCAGCTTCTTGCGACGCTACCTGCTGCTCTATGCCACGAACAAGATCGACATCCGGGTCGCCACCAAGACGTTTCGGCATCTTTTGGGACTTCCGGTAACTTTCTTCGAGCGCATCTCGGCCGGCGTGTTGGTGAAGCACATGCAGCAGGCCGGACGAATCCGTGAGTTTCTGACCGGCCGACTGTTCCTGACCGCTTTGGACGCGCTTTCGCTTTTCGTCTTTCTGCCTGTTCTTGCGCTATACAGCATCAAGCTGACGTGCGTCGTGCTGGCCTTCACCGCCATCAGCGCGAGCGTGATTGCTATTTTGATGGGACCGTTCCGACGGCGGCTCTACCGGCTTTATCAGGCCGAAGCCGGGCGCCAGGCGCTGCTCGTTGAGACCGTGCACGGCATGCGCACCGTGAAGTCGTTGGCCATGGAGCCCGGCCAGAACAGGACATGGGACGATCGTTGCGCGCAGTCGGTATCGATGCGGTTTGGCGTCGAAAAAATCTCGGCGGGCGCTCAGGCCTTGACCGCTTTCCTCGAGAAGATGATGACCCTCGGCATCGTCGCACTTGGTGCGCTCGACGTCTTCGGCGGTGAGATGACGATCGGCGCACTTGTCGCCTTCAACATGCTGGCGGGACGCGTTTCGGGGCCGCTGGTGCAGATGGTGACCATGGTGCACGAATATCAAGAGGTTGCGCTCGCCGTTAAGATGCTCGGCGAGGTTATGAACACGGAGCTGGAACGCGACGGTCGCCGCGAAGGCGTGCGGCCCGACTTCGCCGGGCAGATCGAGTTCGAAAACGTCACGTTTCGCTATGGGGAGGGAACGCCGGCGCTGGACGACGTGTCGTTCTCGATCGCTCCCGGCTCGATCTTCGGAATTGTCGGCCGGAGCGGTTCGGGCAAGACGACGCTGACACGCCTGATCGCGGGAATGTATCCGGTGCAACAGGGGTTGGTACGCATCGACGGTCACGATTCGCGCGAGATCGATCTCGCCCATCTGCGGCGGAATCTAGGGATCGTGCTCCAGGACAGTTTCCTGTTCCGGGGCACTGTGCGCGAAAATATCGCATGCGTGAGGCGCGACGCCACATTCGAGGAGGTCGTCCGGGCGGCTCAGCTCGCCGGTGCGGACGAGTTCATAGAGCGACTGCCGAGGGGGTTCGACACCATGCTCGAGGAGCAGGCATCGAACCTGTCAGGCGGGCAAAAGCAGCGGCTTGCGATCGCGCGGGCCTTGATCGTCAACCCGCGTATCCTGATCCTCGATGAGGCCACCAGCGCACTGGATTCCGAAAGCGAGGCGATCATTCGGCGCAATCTGCGACGTATCGCGGAGGGACGGACCGTCGTCATCGTATCGCATCGGCTTTCGATGCTGTCGGACGCAAGCCAGATCTTGGTGATCGACCGCGGACGGGTCGTCGATGTAGATCGTCATGACGCGCTGCTGTCGAAATGCACCTTCTACAGGCATCTCTGGAACCAGCAGACCAGGCAGATCGCATGACTGCGGCTGAAAAGACCAGAGCTGAAGCAGCCTCAGGCAGATCCGGGCCTCCGTCCGGTTCACGGACGAGACTCCGGCTCATGAGGTCCGCGCCCACGGATTCTCGCATTGTAGCGCAATTTCAGTCAGACGCAGCCGAGATCGAGCAGCAGACACCACCGCGTGTGGGACGGATCACGCTCTATTGCGTCGTCGCCCTGATCGCTGCTGCGATCACATTTGCATGCGTGTCTCGAGTTGATATGATTGTGACTGCACAGGGCAAGTTAATCACGACGCGTCCGAACCTGGTCGTACAGCCGCTGGAAACCTCGGTTATTCGGGAGATTCGCGTCAAGGCCGGCGACGCCGTTAACCGCGGCGACGTGCTTGCGGTCCTCGATCCGACATTCTCTCAGGCCGATCTTGCCCAACTGCGCGGCCGCCTGGCGGGTCTCGACGCCTCCATCGGCCGGCTTCGAGCCGAGTTGGACGGCACGGACTACGGCCTCGATGAGACGGCGAATGCCGACCAAGCTCTGCAGAGAAAGGTGTTCCTCCAGAGGAAGGCGGCTTACGACCTTCAGATCCAGAACTATGACGCGCAGATTGCGTCCGCACAGGCTAATCTAAAAACGGCTCAGAGCGAGGAGTTGGTCCTGGCGCAGCGGTTGGACACGATGCAGTCCATTGAAGCCATGCGGAATGCGTTGATGGCCAAGGAGGTCGGTTCAAGACTGAACTTCCTGCTATCGCGGGATGCGCGGTTGGAGGTCGAAAGCAACCTAGAGCGAGTCCGTGGCAGCATCGTCGACAACACGCATCGCCTGGACAAGGTCCGTGCGGACCAGAAGGTGTTCGCCGCCGAGTTTCGCCGCGGCGCCTATCAGGAACTTGTCGAGACGTTGCCAAAGCGGGATGGCACTGCCGAAGAGCTCAAAAAGGCGGAGTTCCGTCGGCAGCTGATCGTGCTGAATGCACCGGCGGATGCGGTGGTACTCGACATTGCCAATCGGACGGTGGGTTCGGTGGTCCGCGAGGCCGAAACTTTGTTTGTGCTGGTTCCACGGGACGAGACGCTCCGGGCTGAGGTCAACGTGGAGGGCAGGGATATCGGGCAGGTGGCGGTCGGGCAGGCCGTACGAGTGAAGTTCGAGGCATTTCCGTTTCAAAAGTACGGCACCGCTACTGGCGAGGTCGGAGTCATCAGTCAGGACTCATTCTCGCCAGAGGCGAAGGCCGAAGGTGTGCGTCGGTCGTCAGCTCCCTATTACCGCGTACTGATCGATCTGCGGGACACGCACCTTCGGCTGCCGTCCGAGCGCGTTCAGTTGATTCCCGGTATGGCGGTCACCGCCGAACTGAAGGTGGGGCGGCGGACTGTGATTTCGTATTTCCTGTATCCACTGCTTCGCGGTCTGGACGAAAGCATCCGGGAATACTGACCAATTCTGTAAGGCCGAATTCTGATTGACGCTCCCATGCAAGCCGTGATGGGCCCATTGGATAGCTTTCCCTGTTTGAACTTCAGACGGGTTCCTTGATCGACTTTAAATAATCTAAAATAAATATTTTGACGATTAAAACATTTAATGTTATTTATTTTGAGATCGAGAAGTGCCTAACCCCGCATGAGTTATTCGAACTAATTTAGCTGGGGATAACCTAAGGAGGCAGCCGATGTTTGGAGGCTCCGTGTTGCAGCACCACCGAAGTGTGCCGTCGGCTCGCGATCGTCCGAAAGTATTGGCGGTTTCCTCGGGAGGAGGGCACTGGGTGCAACTTATGCGCATCAAGGATGCATTCGGAGGCTGTGAAGTCGTTTTCGTGACTGTTCACGAGTCCTATCGCGCGCAAGTGGCGGGTCAAAAGTTTTACGTGGTGAATGACGCCAACCGCTGGACCAAGATCAGGCTTTTGAAAACTGCGCGGAGTGTCGCGCGGATCATTTGGACGGAGAGGCCTGATATTGTCATTTCCACGGGAGCCGCTCCAGGATATTTGGCGTTGCGGCTTGGACGGATCGTCGGTGCGCGAACTATCTGGCTTGATAGCATCGCTAACGTAGAGCATCTCTCGATGTCCGGGTCTAGGATAGGTCGTTCTGCCGACCTCTGGCTGACACAGTGGCCCCACTTGGCGCGACCCGAAGGACCTCACTATGAAGGCGCCGTGCTATGATCTTTGTGACGGTCGGAACGCAGGGGCAATTTGACCGGTTGATTCGAACCATCGATGAATGGGCCGGCGTACGTGGAAGAACGGACGTGTTCGCCCAGACGGGCCCGTCAGCCTATCGCGCCCGGCACATCTGCGTCGAACCGTTCATTGATCCCAGCGAATTCAGGAGTCGCGTAGAATCAGCAAGCCTTGTGGTCGCCCATGCGGGCATGGGGTCAATCATCACGGCTCTCGAGCTGGGAAAGCAAATCATTGTAATGCCTCGTCGAGCCGATCTGAGCGAGCATCGAAATGACCATCAGCTCGCAAGCGCAAAGCGTTTCGCGCAACAGGGCCGGATCATCGTTGCTCTCGACGAGAAGGAGCTAATCCAGAAGCTGGATCGAGTCAGCTTTACTGAAACCGCTGAGCGGCTCGGAGGGCAAGCGTCATCTCATCTTATAGGCACCATTCGGGCCTTCCTCGACGCGGAACGTATTCGTTTCGAGAATAGAGCGTAATGGCCGGAGGTGTTGCTGTTTTGGACGAGGGAATCGACGACACGTCGGGTATCTCCGGGCCTAGGCTCATATCCGCACATGTTCACGCGGCTTGAGAACGCTTGTATCGTCTTCGGAGGCTTGCAATGGATGTTAGTATCATCGTCGTAACACACAATACGCGCGAGATGACGATTGAATGTATTCGTTCAATTTTGGAGCAAACGACCAGAGTTCGATATGAGCTGATCGTGTTTGATAGCGGATCGACTGACGGTTCTTCCGAAGCCATCAGGGAACATTTTCCGGCGGTCAAGCTGATCACGTCCGAACGGGATATTGGTTTCGGCAAAGCCAACAACATCGCAGCGAAAGGTGCACAGGGGCGCCGGCTGTTGCTTATCAATCCGGATACTGTGGTTCTGGACCACGCCATCGATCGACTTAGCGAATTTGCCGACACGACTCCCGAGTGCAGCATATGGGGAGGGCGCACGGTCTTCGCCGATGGATCGCTGAACCCCGCATCATGCTGGAAGTTTGCGACGTTATGGAGCGTGTTCTGCTGGGCCGTCGGATTGAACCTGCTTAAGGGCAGCATGGTGTTCAATCCAGAAGGCTATCCAGATTGGAAGCGGGATTGCGTCCGGTCGGTCGATATCGTATCGGGCTGCTTCTTCCTGATCGACCGCGCTCTCTGGCAGGATCTCGGAGGCTTCGATCCGGTGTTCTTCATGTATGCAGAGGAAGCCGATCTGTGCATTCGGGCGCGAAAACTTGGTGCGCGGCCGAAGATTACTCCAACAGCAACCATCGTACATTACGGTGGAGCTTCATATCCTCGGAAAAGCGAGCTCCGAATTCACCTACTGGCCGGCCGCGTGACCCTGATGGACCGTCACTGGTCGCCCCTTTCCCGCGCGATCGGGAGGGGATTGTACCTGCTTATGCCGTTAACGCGATGGCTTGGCTATGAAACGGCAGCAGCGCTGTTACGGGAAAGGAATTACCGCGCGAATGCGCGTGAATGGCATGAGGTCTGGGGAAACCGCTGGCGCTGGGTAAATGGCTGGACAGAAGCCGCCGTAAACGCCGTGTCTACTGAAGATTCAAAGTCTGCCGGGCAGTTTGGCTGAACGTGGAGGGTCGTTCAGGGGAGTCCTGCTCGAAAATAACTCTGTTCTGCATTCTATTCGATGATTCAAAATGCGTCGATTATAATCGAATTAAATAGCTGGCCGGAACGTGTGGCTCTAATCTCGCGGCTTGGAAATGCAGTTCAATCATCGATAGGTTGTAAAAGATGTCGAGCGTGCCGATCAAAGTCGCGGTTATAGGATATGGCTACTGGGGTCCCAATCTCGTACGCAACTTTGCGAACACGGATGGTTGCGAGCTCGTGGCAGTCAGCGATCTGGAGCCTTCGAGGCTCGCATCATGCGCGCGTCTGCACCCTAATGCGGCAACTACAACCAGGCTTCGCGATGTCATCGAGAGTACGAACGTCGATGCGGTCGCAATCGCAACTCCTGTTCATAGCCATTTCGCAATCGCGATGGCGGCGCTCAAAGCAGGAAAGCACGTTTTGGTCGAAAAACCGCTGGCGCAGAGTTCGGACCAGGTGCGTCGGCTAATCGATGAGGCGCAGCTCCGCAATCTGACCCTTATGGTCGACCACACGTTTGTCTATACGCCGGCCGTGCAGAAAATTCGTCAGCTGATTCGTGAAGGCGAGTTGGGTGAGATTCTGTACTACAACGGCAATCGCGCAAGCCTCGGGCTCTTTCAGCAGGATGTCAATGTCATCTGGGATCTTGCCGTCCACGACATATCGATCATTCAGTACATTCTGAAAGAGGCGCCGGTTGCTGTTTCTGCGACAGGGGCGACCCATGTCCGTGGAACTCCGGAAAACATGGCGCACGTGACGCTGTTCTTCGAAAACAGCTGTGTCGCGCACATCAATGTTAACTGGCTGTCTCCAATAAAGGTCAGGCAGACGTTCATCGGGGGAAGTCGCAAGATGATCGTGTACGACGATCTTGAGCCAACCGAAAAGATCAAAGTCTATGACAAGGGCATTTCGGTCAACCCCTCCCCCCAGGCGGCGCACCAGCTTCGGATTGGTTATCGAGCCGGCGACATGTGGGCCCCACACCTCGGCGCAAGCGAGGCGCTCAGCGTCGAAGCAAAGCACTTCGTTGATTGTATCCGCAACGGTAGCAGTCCTCTAAGCAGCGGGACTACTGGATTGCAGGTCGTGCAGATCCTGGAGGCTGCTTCCCGCTCCATCATGGCGCAAGGCAAGCCGGTTCGCTTGACCCATCCGGAGAGTGAAAAGGAGCCGGCCGGCTGAGCTGAACGTACAACACTGCTACAGAGTCAGAATGCACTCGGCAGGTGAAGCTACGAGCGAGATCGGCCAGACCGGCGGTCAAGACGCTCGGACGTGAAGCCTGCGTAAAAACACGCGATGGAGCCGCAATGACTTCGGTACAACGCTCGATCTTGCTTTCGGCTGCCGATCGCTATGGCAATCTAATTTTGTTCTTTGTGGCGAGCGCGGTTCTCTCCCGCCTCTTGTCGCCGGCAGAGTTTGGGGTCTTCGCCGTCGTAAATGCCATCGCGACCGTACTTACTGCCTCTTTTCAGGAGTTCGGCGGCGCGAACTATCTCGTTCAGAAGCGCGAATTGTCATCTGAAGACGTTCGTTCAGCGTTCACCGTCACGTTCGGGATCTCGTTGGGAATTGCGGGCCTTCTGTTCGCCCTGGGCGGGCCTCTGTCGCAATGGTTCGCGGAGCACGAGCTGAAGAGAGGTGTCGAGGTTACCGCGTTGAACTTTCTGCTGGTGCCGTTCTCCGGAACAATCGCCGCTTTGTTGCGCAGAGACATGAAATTCGGCGCGCTCGCGGTCTACAGTCTCGGGTCCAATGCGGGGGGCGTCCTGGTTTCGATCGCCCTTGCGATGGCAGGATGGAGCTATATGGCGCCGATCTGGGGCGGGGTAGCGGTGAACATGATTTTTATGCTAATTCTGCTCGCTAGGCACCGCGACTTCGGGGCGCTGCTGCGTCCCTCGTTCGCCGCATATCGCGAGGTCGTCAGCTTTGGCCTCCTCTCGAGCGGCGTGAGCGTCATCAATGTATTCTACAATCTCGCGCCTCAACTGTTCCTTGCGAAGATTCTCGATTTCATGTCGCTGGGTTTGTACAGCCGCGCGATCAACCTGACGCAGATGTTTGACAAGCTCGTCTCGCGGGTTCTGGACCCGGTTATGATGCCGGCAATCGTCGAAAGCCGTAAGGCCGGGGAAGACCTCAAGGCCATTTACCTCAAGGCGATTGAGCTGCTTTCTGCGGTGCAGTGGCCCTTCATGATATTCATGGCGCTGATGGCGCGACCGATCATCTTGCTATGGCTCGGCGAGACCTGGCTTGATATTGTGCCGCTCGTGCGCCTGCTTTGTGTCGCAAGCACGGCGGTATTTGCAGCGTGCTTGAGCTATCCCGTGCTTGTAGCTGTGGGAAGCGTGCGAGACGCATTGACCTCCTCAATGATCTCGATCCCGCCATCCCTACTTGTGGTCTTAGGGGCATCCTTCTTTGGTGTGCAGGCTGTCGCCGCATCCGCACTTCTAACATTGCCGTTCCAGGCCGGAGTCGCGATCTACTTCATCGGGCGGCATCTGCGCTTTGGGCTAGCGGACATTGCTCTGGCGTTAATGAAGAGCAGTATCGTTACGGCAATAACCGCTACCGGCGTCGCCGGTTGTGCGGCGCTCACGGCAGCGGGCACGCTCTCATCGCTTTCCGGACTGGTCTTGGCGTTGTCTGTAGCAGCGCTGAGCTGGTGGTTGGGCTTGGCGCTGACCAGCCACCCGCTTCTGTATCATCTCCATCGCACCGCAGCCGGTCTGGCCCGCTTTGCACCGGGACTGCTGCCGTCGCGTTCAGCGTTGTAGATATTCCTGGGATTGGGAGGGGTAGATGCCCATTGCGAAGGACGTAAAACTCGGCAAGGGTGTGAAAATCTTTCACTCGGAGCTGGTCAACCTTTATGGGTGCGCAGTCGGCGACGAGACGAAAATCGGCACCTTCGTCGAGATTCAGCTGGGCGCGAAGATCGGCGCGCGCTGCAAAATATCCTCGCATTCATTCATTTGCGAAGGTGTAACGATCGAGGATGGAGTATTCATCGGGCATGGAGTCATGTTCACCAATGATAAATATCCCCGGGCCACTACCGCCGACGGACGGCTTCAGGGCTGTGCCGACTGGGTGGTCGGATCGACGCGGGTCGGCGCGGGAGCTTCGATCGGATCGAATGCGACCATCCTGTGCGGCGTAACGATCGGTGCTGGAGCTATCGTCGGCGCTGGCGCGGTGGTGACGCGTGACGTTCCTCCAGGCTCGATCGTGGCAGGAGTACCTGCTCGAACCATGTTGCTTTCGAAAAATATAGAGCCCGCTGCCGTACCGACGTCGGAGTCTATGTCGGTGAATAAGGACATTGACGTGGGCCACGATGCTTGATCTGGCACTTCAGAAACTAGTTGCCTCATCGGGAAGCTCGCCGCGTATCCTGCGGCCGTCCCGCTTGGCGTTAGCACCGGCTCGGGTCTCGGTTGTGGTGCCGTGCTACAATTATGGCCGCTTCTTACCTGATTGCGTGAAAAGCATCCTGACTCAGGAAGGCGTCGATGTCGATGTCATCGTCGTTGATGACGCCTCAACCGACGAAAGCAGCCGAGTTGCGTGGCGCTTCGCAGACGCTGATTCAAGAGTGAAGCTTATTCGCAACGACCACAACAGGGGACACATCGAGACCTATAATATTGGGTTCGCCCAAGCCACAGGAACATATGTATTCCTTCTCTCAGCCGACGATGTGTTGGTCCCTGGCGCATTAGCTCGCGCGGCGGCGCTGATGGAAATGCATCCGACCATCGGTTTTGCCTATGGTTGGTCGGTTCCCTTCACGTCGAGCTTGCCGCCGGCCCGCACGGAGGCGAAGCGCTGGGCGGTATGGAAGGGTGAGGAATGGGTGTCTGCTCTGTGCCGGCGAGGGGCCAACGTCATTCGATCCAGTGATGCGCTGGTCAGGCGCAGCGTGCTCGACAAAGTTGGAGGTTACCGAAAAGATCTTCCTCATAGTGGTGATCTCGAGTGGTGGCTGCGCGCGGCTCTGGTGTCGGATGTCGGCATCGTCGGTGGTGTGGATCAGATCTATTATCGCCTTCACGGCTCGAACATGAGCAGGGTTCAGTACGGCACGATACTGGCTAATCTGGAGGAGACGAAGAGGGCGTTCGATGCCGCGCTTTCCGAGGCGCAGCGTTCGGACCTACGTAGAACGGCTTATCAAGCCCTCGCGCGGAACGCCCTTCATTTTGCCATCGCCGATTTCATGTCGGATCTGGGAGGATCCGGACGCGTGGAAGCATACAAATCGTTTGCCTTGCAGCTCTATCCGGAAGTGGCTGATTCGCGAGAATGGGCCGCCTTGGAACGACGACAAAAAGCAGGAATCGAAAGTGCTCGGCGCAATCCTATCTTCCTAGGCCGTGAGCACGTTAGGATGTTCAGCGCGAAACTGGATTGGCGGATATGGCGGTTTACCGGAATGTGACACCGTGTGCCAGGCCTTGGCATCTCGAGGCCTGAAGCATAACAGCGGCAGGCTCGGGGAGCCGGGGACGCGGAGCCTAATAATCGAGCGGTTGGTCGGTTGGATAATTTATGGCATTAGTTAATATGACTTATAAACGTTTCCAACAGAGAGGAGCTATCGCTTTGATTCCTTTTCGCGATTCGAAGGCTCAAGACGGTCAGATCAAACCGCAAATCGATATCCAGATAGCGATGCCACTGCTTGATGAGGACGAGGCCGATGCAGCCCGCGAGGCTGTACTGTCGGGCTGGCTCTCGCAAGGACCGCAGGTGGCCGCGTTCGAGTGCGAATTTGCGGCCGCGGTGGGCGCGCCCTATGCGTGCGCCGTCGCGAACTGCACGACCGCCCTACACCTCGCTTTGACGGCCGTGAATGTGGGGCCGGGCGACGAGGTGATAACCGCGAGCCACTCGTTCATCGCGACAGCGAACTCAATCAGATATTGCGGTGCCACGCCAGTTTTCGTGGATATCGATCCGGAGACCTACAATGTCGGTTCGGCACGTGTGGCTGAAGCCATCACGCCGCGCACGCGAGCAATACTCGCCGTCCACCAGATGGGCATGCCCTGCGATCTGGAGGCCCTGGTAGCTCTCGCCAAGCGCCATGGTATCACTCTAATCGAGGACGCGGCTTGTGCTGCAGGAAGCCAAATCCGCATCGACGGCCGGTGGGACCCCATCGGGAAGCCGCATGGAGACATCGCCTGCTTCTCATTTCATCCGCGCAAGGTCATTACGACAGGTGAAGGGGGCATGCTGACGACGTCCAATCCACAGCTCGACCGCAAGTTCAGACTGCTGCGCCAACACGGAATGAGCGTGCCGGATACGGTTCGGCACGGGGCGCCGGAAGTGATTTTCGAGGATTATCTCATGGTCGCGTTCAACTACCGCATGACGGATGTCCAGGCCGCGGTGGGTCGCAAGCAGCTTGGGAAGTTGGCTCAGCTCGTCGCGCGTCGCCGTGCGATCGCCTCCCGCTATGCTGATTTGCTCGGAAAAATTGAGGGGCTAAGGTTGCCGCTCGAGCCATCTTGGGGGCGGTCCAATTGGCAGAGCTATTGCGTGCGCCTGCCGGATCGGATCAATCAGCGAACCGTGATGCAGAGCTTACTGGATCAGGGCATTGCGACGCGTCGTGGCATCATGTGTTCGCATCGCGAGCCGCCTTATGCTGGGGATAGGCAACGCCATGACCTGCGCCAATCCGAGATCGCGCAGGATCGTTCTATCCTGCTTCCGATCTACGCGCAGATGAGCGAAGGAGATCAGGTTCGTGTTGTCGACGCATTGCGAAACTGCATATAGCAGCCCGCATTTGGAAAGGCGCAATTTAGACCAGTTTCATTGTTCCGTGTTACAAGTCTGCTTCCGAAAAACGTAGAGTCTTATAGACAGTTCGAGCTCCTCATTCTGGATGATTGCTCTCCGGACAACACTCTGGACGTCGCACGCTCGTTTAATGGTCCCCATCTGAAATTTATTCGAAACGAGAAAAATCTCGGTCACCTCAAAACTACAACGCCCGGTCGTTATATGTGGCTCAACTCCGCGGATGACCGCCTGCGGAACCCCTTCGTTCTGGAGCGCTACCTTGGAATCAGGAGGCAAACCCTCACTAGCCATGACGAACTGGTCGGGGGCAGGTGCGCGTGCCAACGCGGCCGTTTGGCCAGCCATTTTCGGGTCAATGGGGTCTTGTGCGTGGTGTAATTGTCCACGACGAGATGAACGTCGAGTTTCACGCGGCACGGGAGCCTCGATCGAGGAACTTGCGGAACTCAGCAGCGCGGTGGCGTCCATAGCACTTGCCGATGACCCGTCCGCTCGCAATGTCGAGGGCGGCGAACAGCGATGTGGTACCAATGCCTTTTGTAGTCATGGCTCCTTTGGGCCGCCTGGCCCGGACCCATCGGCAGCATCGGCTGGCTGCGGTCCAGCGCCTGGATTTGGGACTTCTCATCCACACAAAGAACGATGGCATGCTCCGGTGGCGAGACGTAGAGGCCCACGTCGCGCACTTGGCCACAAAGTTTGGATCGGTCGAGAGCTTGAACGTCTCCATCCGCTGTGGCTGGAGCCCGAAGGCCCGCCAGATGCGTTGCACCGTTGACACCGATAGGCCACTGGCTTTCGCCATGTCGCGGGAACTCCAATGGGTGGCGTTCTGGGGCGACTCTCCAAGGCCCAGCTTGGCCGCCATGTCCTTGTTTTGACCGCCTTCCGCACAGGTCAGCACGATCCGGGCTCTCAGAGCCAGCGCCCGGGCCGTCTTCCGCCGCATCGTCAGCGACTTCAGTTGGGCACGCTCTTCATCGCTCAATGTTAGGGGCGCAAGTTGCTGGACTTGCCATCAGATCCTCCGTCGCTGCTGCGCCTCTATCCTTGGCACGGCGACGCGAATCTACTGCGAATCTACGATTGCGAACTTGTGACTCAGGACACTAGCATGATCTCAGTATGACAAATCACCTGACCGGCGAACATTTCGCTGTCCGCTTTAAAGACGGCTTGGCGGTTTTGTGGCGCATTCACGACGAGGCACGTGTGCTTGTGCAACTGTGTGGGCATCGTATCGCCTATCAATACGGCCACAATATTGTTGGCAGACAGTTCGGGAGTTCAACCTTTCTAATGACTGTGCAGGAATTCGAGGACTCTCTTCGTGAGAACGCTACCGAACCCCTCTAAGAGAGTGCCATCCGCGCACGAACGTGGGAAATTGTGGCGGATCGCTGGTTTTGCAGGCGCGAATTCGAACGGGCAGAGAGTTATTACGCGCTGAGCTGCAAGTATGATGGCGCGCGACTTGCGCGGCCGGTCAAACAAGCGCTTCTTGGTCTCCGTGCAGGAGACGTCGTGGTCACCTTGAGGGACAAGATGATTGACATTCGCGAGACTTTGGCCAACTCCAAGTCTCATGGATAGCGTTGCGGGGGCCCACGCTATACCAACGGATGGCCGGCAACAGTTCCGGAAGCCATTCGAGTTTTTGTGCCCGACGGCTGCCTGGATGCGGCATGAGCCTCGAACTACGCGCGGAGAGCCATGCCGCACGACGAAGTACTCTGAACCTGCGATCGAGCTGTGCATCGGCAGTATTGAGCAAGCCGCCCGGAAGGTCGTGCGATTTGACACCCACATGCGAAGGTTCAAAGGATCGCCGACGGCGGCGCCGAACCGGCGCTCGAAGGCGGCCCGCTTACGACACCCGGCCGGACGCCCCGGCTCGCCCGGCGGCGGCCTCTTCATCGGCAAGCAGCGGCGTTGCGATCGGAATCACGATGCAGCCGCCTGCGGTGGACTAGCGGCAGTGAGTTCGCGCTCCGCGCGCCACCATCTCACGAGCTCCGACAGGCCCTGCTCGAGCGAAGTGGCGGCCCGGAAGCCGAGCAGGCGCTCAGCTTTTCCGATAGACGCCTGCCGGCGTGGCACCGGATTAATCGAACGCTCTGGTGCGAACTCCAAGCCTATTCCTTGCCGTCCCATCACTGACGAGAGGGCTTGAGCGAGCTGCACCAAGCTCGTCTCCGTGGCGGTGCCCACGTTGAACACCTCGTCCGTGACCTTTGCCCTCGCCGCGAGAATATTGGCGCGGGCGACGTCGCGGACGTGCACGAAATCCATGGTGTGTCGGCCCTCACCGAAGATAACGGGAGGCAGGCCGGCCTCCAGTCGCTCCATCCAGCGGATCAGGACCTCAGTGTAGCGTCCATGGATGTCCATACGGCTGCCATAGACGTTGAAGTATCGGAGCGCCACGTAATCTAGGCCGTACATGTCGTTGTAAGTGCGCAGTAGCCCTTCATTGAAGGCCTTGGCGGCCCCGTACAGAGTCCGATTATCGTACGGATTCTGTCGCTCGGTCGTGGGAAACTCCTCGGCCATGCCGTAGACGGATGCAGAGGAGGCGGCAATCACCTTCTCGACATTATGCTTGATGCAGAGGTCAAGCAGGTCAAACGTGGCATCCACCATGACTTCCTTGGCGAGACGAGGCTCGGCGGCGCAATGGGTGATGCGCAGTGCCGCCTGGTGAAACACAAGATCGGCCGCCTTGACCAGCGCGCTCATCAGCTTGCCATCGCGTATATCACCCTGGACCAGCCGCACCGGCCCGCGTCCCAGCGCCCGGCGAAGATTCTCCGGCCGACCTCTTACCATGTTGTCGAGAGCGACGATTTCGATGCAGCCCTCGTCGCACAACTGGTCGATGATATGGGAGCCGATAAATCCCGCGCCGCCAGTGACCAGAATGCGTTTACCCTTAAGATCGATCAACTTGCCCTCCTGTTGTTGGGCCTTGCCAGAGCATCTTTGCGTTCGCCGTCGATTGCCCCAGCGAAGTCCAGGGGCGCCACTTTCTTCAGCCTGGAAGCGATTTCGGTCACCTGTTCGGACAACAACTCCGGATAAATCGGGAGCGAAAGAAACTCGTTCGCAAGCCTCTCAGTAACGGGAAGATCGCCCGGACCGTAGCCGAGCTCCGCGT
The DNA here is from genome assembly GCF_023074185.1 of Bradyrhizobium sp. 132. Classification (GTDB taxonomy): domain Bacteria; phylum Pseudomonadota; class Alphaproteobacteria; order Rhizobiales; family Xanthobacteraceae; genus Bradyrhizobium. The sequence continues at coordinate 154,248 of NZ_JADPKY010000043.1, forward strand.
ACGCTTTCTGCAGATGCACGGGAACGGGGTAATGAATGGCGGCGCCGATACCGGCTTCCTGCAGGGCGCTCAGCGCTTCATTACGGCGCGACATCCTGACGGCATAAATATGATAGACATGGCGGCTATGGCACGGTGGCCGAGGGCGAGCGGACGAAAGACCCGACAGCAACCGATCGTATTCCGCGGCAATTGACCGGCGCGACTCTGTCCAAGCTTCAATGTAGTCCATCTTGACATTCAGCACCGCGCCCTGAATGCCATCCATGCGGTAGTTGTATCCGGCGATAACGTGATTGTATTTGGCCTTTTGGCCCCAGTCGCGCAGCAGTGAGACCCGATGCGCAAGCTCGGGCTGATCCGTCACGACTGCGCCGCCTTCGCCAAACGCGCCGAGGTTCTTGCCTGGATAGAAGCTGAAGCAGCCCAGATCGCCGATCGAACCTGCGCGTCGCCCCTTGTATTCCGCGCCATGAGCCTGCGCTGCGTCTTCGATGACGAGGAGGCCATGCCGTCGAGCGATCGACATGATTGGATCCATGTCGGCCATCAGCCCGTGAAGGTGAACCGGCAGGATGGCCTTTGTTCGCGGCGTGATCGCAGCCTCAATGGCCGTCGGATTTATTGTCCATGTAGCAGGATCAACGTCCACGAAAACCGGTTTGGCACCGGTGTAGAGTATGGCAGCCGTCGTCGCAACAAACGTCATCGAGACCGTGATGACTTCGTCGCCCGGTCCGATAGCGGCTGCGAGCAGCGCTAGATGGAGCGCGGAGGTGCCGCTGTTTAGCGCGCGGCAGTAAGCAACCTTGCAGTAGTCTGCGAAGCGTTCTTCGAAAGCGACAACCTCCGGCCCGAGTACAAATTGCGTACTCTCGATGGCCCGCACCACAGCGGCATCGATGTCGGTTTTGATCTGGCGGTACTGGGCCTTCAAGTCCAGAAAAGGTATCAAGGCGCAATCCTTTTGTTGGATTAGTTATTTAATTCCTTTTTAAAATAGATTTCTGATTAAATCAAGCAAGAAATAAAATGCATGGAAAGGTGTTAATAAGTAGGCGTTGAGCGCCGGCCGCGCTGGCGTGAAGGGTGAAGGAAGGATTTGGCGAGATTGATGGCTCACGTCACCATGACACATGCAGCTCAAGCGCCTTGCGAGTTGATTTAATGATAATTATGTATTTAGGATCTTATTTAATGGACAATTGTGAAATGCTGGGAAATTGATGTACTTTGTTAAATTGAAGCAGCAAACAGCCTCCGAGATCGGCGCAGCCGATGCCTTGCGTAGCTCGCCCGGGAAGCGATCACCCAGAAGTTCGCCATGGGAATGATCTGATCGATGGCAGCCAATGGAAATTCAAGTTTGATCGATTCCAACCGGGCTGGCATGATTTCGATCGTCGTCCCGGCCCACAATGAGAGATCTGTTGTTGCACGGACGTTGAGCCAATGGGTCGGTAACCCCGGAGGCAGCGACCCGGCTTCGGGCGAGATCGAGGTGGTCGTCGTTTGTAACGGGTGTACAGACGATACAGCGGCAGTCGCCCGGCGATTCGGTCCAACCGTCCGTGTCGTCGAGTCGGATATTGCAAGGAAAACCCACGCCCTGAACCTCGGGGATCAAATTTCGGCGGCGTTTCCGCGGATTTATGCTGACGCCGATATCGTGATTACGCTTGATGCCATTCGAGCTCTGGCAAGACGCCTTGAGCAGGGCGACGTTTTGGCGGTGGCACCTACGGCCGATATCAATCTGACCGGCTGTTCGTCGCTGGTCCGCAGATACTACGGAATCCGGTCACGGCTGCCGTCTTCGCGAGAGGGAATTGGCGGTTCCGGCGTCTACGCCTTATCAGAGGTCGGGCGCGGGCGGTTCGGCCTGTTTCCAGATATCGTTGCCGATGACACGTATGTTCGTCTTCAGTTCAGGCCCGAAGAACGGGAGACACTGCCCTGCGTGAGCTCAACCGTATTCCCCCCACGCACTGTGCTTCAGCTGATTGCGGTCAGAAGTCGCGTGTACAGGGGAACTCTCGAGCTGGCCCGGCGCTTTCCCGAGCTGAATGTGCACAAAGGTGAAGCCAATCATCGGGCGCTCATTTCACTAATCAAAGAGCTTCATTTGTGGCCCGGACTGTTGATCTATTTTTTTGTCAACGTTCTTGCCCGATGCAGGGCGACCTTCTGGTCGCGAAGCAGAGCTCATCTCTGGCAACGCGATGAGACTTCTCGTGCGGCGCTCTCGGCCGATTCACTCGAATGAGAACTAGCGAATGGCGGAAGTCCAAGCCGCTATGGACCGCAAGCAGCTTGCACGGCTAGCTGAGCGGATTGCCCGTCACTCGCTTCTATTGCGGTGAACCGCGATCGGTACACGCTGGATTAATTTCAGCTCCGAATCTACGATACGGAAATCGCACGAAAGAGTACGTCAGCGTGACGCTTTGCGCAATCCGTGGCGCTGAAACGCTCTCTTGATTCCTCCGACAAGTGCTTTCGCGCTGCCAACCATCGGTCACGCTGTGCAATCACGGATTTCATTGCCGCGGCAAATTCTTCCCTATTTGGCTGCGGTTTAAACCGCATACGGCTTGCACTATCCCAGCTCGCCGACTCCGCGCTCCCGAGCGGGTTTCCGACGACAAAACCTCGGCTGCCGTCCGTACCGACCTGGTCGCGCGCGCCGCCAACCTCGCTCAGGACAACAGGCAGCCCTGCGCTTAGCGCCTCCATGCTGGCCAGCGACCATCCTTCAAAAAACGAATCGAGAACGAAACAGTCAGCAGCCGCCAATAAAATGGATGGACTTGCAAAGGAGTGCCTGAGGTGAATTCGTCTCTTCATCGACAGCTCGTCCCGAAGTGCGCGCACTTGGCTGGTGTACATGTGGTTGTCTAGACGGCCAGCGATCAAGAGGTGCGCGTTCGGATCACCTTGTGCGACCTGGGAAAAGGCCTGCACGAGGCCATATGCATTCTTCTGGATCGAATGTCGGCCAAGGCTAAGAAAAAGAAATTCGTTATTGAGCCCAAGCCAGGCGCGCGCAACGGCACGATCGCAGGACGGACGATGTGTGTCATTGAAGGCATTCGGAATCGTGACGATCCGATCCTCCGGAAACGAGCGATTGCCATTCAAGTATTGTCGTCTGACGAGTTCGCTTACCGCCACGAACGATGTAATCCACGCGGACCGCGTCCCCTCTCTGCTCCAGTCCGTACTTATTGGAGTCGGAATGCCGTGGAGCGTCTCGATAACCGGAATGCCCGCGCTTAGAGCTTGTTCCAGAATCCAAACTGGCGGATCGTGGGCGCTTATGACATCAGGACGGTTGGCAACCAACCACTGACGACATTGGCTGGGTGAGGCGACAAGAACCGATGTTCCTTCTCGCTGGAGCGCCGTGCACAGTTGTCCCAAATAGGTTCTCACGTCAGGCCCCGAAGTCGGGGGCGTGCACATGACGGTCACACGAAGTCCCAGGACGGGTAACCGTCGCGCAAGGAAGGCAACAAATTCATCGAGACCACCGGCGTCGAGCGCTGGGGTAACTATCAGGCAATGCGCATGACGGGATGATGCTAAGAGTTCGGTCGGCTGGATATCGGGCGAACCTGGAGAATGCGGATCAGGAACGATCGGCACGGAATTCGTATTGCGCAAAATGAGCGGTCTAGACCAATCGTCGACGATTTCATTGTTCTCCCAGCTGGAGGGTGCGCCAACAATCAGCTTTCTTCCGGCACGACGGACGCTGCGGGGTAAGCGCCAGGAATTTCGCTGAGCCCACAATATCGCCCGCTTTGAAAGGCCGTTGCGCACGAGACTCTTCATAAGGCATCAACTGCTAGTGTTCTGATCCGAGGTCAGCTTTGTATGTTCACGACTGGAGGAGGGACCCAAAGATGTTGAGGATATCCTGTTTCTCAGCCTCCGGCGGATAGCGCCCAAACGCGAAGCGGGAAGCTGCGGTCGCCAGGGAATCTGCGGATCGCAGATCACTATCGATGCCGTGAATGGCCTGTTCTACCGCGCTTACAAAAGCAGCAACATCGCCGTCTTCAACGGCGGTTGCGAACGGAGGACGGAAATATTCGCGACCTCCAGAGCCGTGATACCCGACCACGATACATCCGCAGGCAAGGGCTTCGAGTGGTGGCAACCCAAATCCCTCTCGAAAACTAAAGCTGAGGAATAATCTCGCGGTTCGAAGCAGTTCGGCCGTCTCTGCCTCGCTGCGTCCAGCGATGGCAACGATGTCCCAGCCGTTGAGAGCGCCGCGAAGCCTCAGTTGCGCAAGTACGGCAGCTGCGTCATCCGGTCGTTTTCTCGGCATGTAAACGATCCGACGTTGCTTCGAGCCTTGGGGCGGATGATACAAACTAGGATTAATCCCAAGTCGAAGACGCCGAACGGGGATTGCTGGAAAAGTGCGTCTGATGACGTCGGCATTGTCCTGAGAGACGACCAACACCAGCGCGAGATCTGGGTTGTTTGTATACGGTTCCGCGTGGGCAAGTCCATTTTCCAGAGAGCTTAATGTAAGATAGGCGTTCTGATTGAAAATTACCTGTCGAACGTTGCGCGGCAGGTTGCAGATCGATCGGCCATAAACTTCCGGTACAACGAATATGTCGCGCGGTCCTAAGGTTAGCTCGCTTGCGCTGACGACTCGCGTTGAGTTTTCAAACCAGCTGCAGCGAAATCCTGGTCGGGCGTGTAGGATGGCTGCATCCAGTCCAGCGGCGTTTAGGGTGTCGACACATTGGTATAACTTGCGGACTCCGCCGCTCGGGGATTTGTAATGTGGGCATAGGAACCAGGCAGTTGGAGATGACGAAGCGGGATTTCGTGCTGCCAAAACGCTCGCCCGGAGCTTGCCAATAGCGTGATCGGCACTTGCTTCATCCAAGAAGAGGCGAAACTGGTGCGAGCGGTGGCGAAGCGTCGAACGCGCGCGCTTGAGCAGAGACCTGACCACTCCTCTGTCGGATGCTTCAGTTTGCTCGTTTGCCACCAGTAAATCCTATTCTAAAAATTAATATGGCTATTAAATTCAATCTTGTCGCAAATCAATAACTATCTTCCCCCAATTAATATGGTAGTTGAAAATGGGGTTCGAACCTGCCGTTAGGAAGTATAGTCCAGGTCGCGATTATCCGGGCTAAAATTTAAGATGGTTTTTTAATTGACGATTATATATAATCAAGAATATTTGCGCGGGTTGGCCTCTGGCGTGAAAGGGTTAAGGTCGTTGATAGGCATTATGGATCAAACGATCGGGTTGGAAGCTCTCGGCGGGATTCAATTGCTCTCCCGGAGAGCCGTTAGCGTGGCCATGACGATGGAGGATTCGCGACATTGCCAGTCATTAATTGAGGCGGGAAGTGGTTGGAGCGCACCTTCTCGTCGGTTTGGGGCCATCTGCTGGTTGCGCCTTCTGTAGGGGAACAAAATGAGTCACAATCAACACGTCCCCAGCAGCCAGGCAGCGCGGCGGATTGCATTCGCCACTATCGGCGATGCGAGCCAGGTGAAGTTCTGGTCCGGCACGCCGTTCCACATGTCCAAATCCCTGGCAAACCAAGGTCACGAGGTGGTCCATATCGGACCCCTAAGCGCACCGAGCCTGCCCTTATACAAGGCGTATTCCAGGCTTTGCCGTACCTTTCGCCGTCGGGGCCTCTCTCCATTCCAGGCGGGCCCCGTTGTTGCACAATATGCAGCGGACGCGGTACGCAAGATCCGCGCCGTGTCGGCCGATATCGTCTTCGCGCCCGCCGGATCCACCTTCGCCTGGAGCGTGCCCGATGGCGTTCCCCTCGTCTATGCGTCCGATGCGACCTTTCGGCTTATCGAGGACTATCATCCCAATTATCGAAACCTGTCACGCTCGGCTCGAAAGACCTCGGAACGCCTGGAGCGCGATACAATCACGCGCGCCGATTTGATCCTCTATCCGTCGCAGTGGGCGGCAGAATCCGCCGTTAGGGATTATGGTGCCGATCCTGCGCGGGTGCATGTCGTTCCTTGGGGCGCCAACCTCAAAGAGGCGCCCGGTCGCGACTCCGTGCTTGGATGCCGGAAGCCAGGCCCGTGTCGGATGCTCCTGATCGGCGTCAACTGGAAAGAGAAGGGCGCTGACACCGCGATCGAGATTCTTGCTGAACTGAACGACAGAGGCGTAAAGGCGGAACTCGTGATCTGCGGATGCTCTCCGCCGGAGCCTGTCACCCGGGATGGCCTGACGATCATCCCTTACCTCGACAAGAATGATCCTGCACAGCGCAGCCGGCTCGAGCAACTATATCGCGATGCGGATTTCTTTCTGTTGCCGACCCGCGCGGACTGCTTCCCCATCGTGTTGTGCGAAGCCGCAGCCCATGGTGTGCCGAGCGTTGCGCGGGCCACCGGTGGCGTTCCTTATGCCGTCCGCGAGGGAGCGACCGGCGTACTGGTGCCGTCGAACGCGAGCAAGTCAGACTACGCTGGCGTCATTGCGGAGATTTTTGCGAACCCGAACAGGCTGGCCCGCCTGAGACAATCGAGCCGCGACGCCTACGAGACCCAACTGAATTGGCAGGCCTGGGGCCGACGGGTCTCGGACCTGATACAAGCTCTATGATTGTCCTCAACTATCACGAACTGGTGGAAGCGTCGCCTTCGAATGCGTGGTGCCTGACGCATGAAATATTCGATGCGCATCTCGCGCTTTGCGGGGACATACTGGTCTCGCCTCAAGCGTTTCTGGAGCATTGCCGCGATCCGAAAGCCAGCCACAGCGGTGCTGTCCTGCTCACGTTCGACGATGGATTTCTTTCGGACTACACGCATGTCTATGCTCGTTACGTGAAGACCGGACGGATTCCAGGGTTCATGTCCTTTATCCCTGTGGATTTCGTAGGCTCGCCGGGACGCATGAGCTGGGACATGATTGAGGAACTTAGCAGGGCCGGCGTTGTGATTGGCTCGCATGGCATGGCCCATGTCGATTTGACCACTGTCTCGGATGTCGAACTCCATCGCGAGCTTGCGATGTCGAAGTCGATGCTGGAGGATCGCCTCGGGCAACAAGTTACCCTTTTCGCCTTCCCATATGGGCGCTTTTCCCGACGGGTTTGGCATGCGGCTCTGAAGGCGGGCTACTCGCACCTCTTTACAATCCAGCTTGGCTATCATCGCGGGTTCGAATTCTTTCTCTATTCCCGTCTTTGCCTGACGAACAACATGGATGCGACCTACATGCGCCAGCACTTGATTGATCCGGATGCGATGCGCGGCTTTGCCTGGAGGATCAGCACAAGACTGGGGCTGTATCGCCAACTGATGCGCTTGCGGTATCGATAACATCGTCACGGTGCAGCGGGCAGGGCATTTCAGATAGGATGGAAGCCGGTGGTAAGCATTGCAGCAAAAAGGTCTCGTCAGGTTGGAAGGTCGTTGCCTTCCGTCGGCCGACAAGTTGCAGCCGCTCAGCCGACGCGAAGCCCCAAGATCTCTCCGCTTCTTACCGTTTTCGTTTTCTCGTTGGCCATGCCGATTCTTATCTACATAGGCCCGATACGCTTGTCTCCCTACCGGCTGGTCCTGGTTGCGACCTTCATTCCGTGTTTGATAGCGTGGTTGTCTGGACGGATGGGGCGAACACGGCTGCCGGACATCTTGATGCTTTTGACGGCGATATGGCCAGCGATCGTATTGGTGAGCCAGCACGGCATCGACAGCGGTCTGCAGTCCGCAGGGATCTTCGTGATAGAGACGCTCGGAACCTTTCTGCTTGCAAAGCGATACGTTCGGGATGTTTTCGCGTTTCATCGCATGGTGAGGTGTCTGGCACTCATGGTCGTTTTGCTGCTGCCATTCGCCGCGTACGAAAGTATCTCGGGCTCGCCGATCTTGATTGAATTGTTTGGCAAGGTATTTTCCGTCTACAGCATCGTTCATGATGAGTCACGGATGGGGCTTAGACGAGCTCAGGGCCCCTTCGAACACCAGATCCTGTTTGGCGTCGTGTGTTCAAGTGCATTCGCCTTGAGCTATTACGCATTTGGCGCCGCCCGGCGCCAAATGGGGCGATTAGCCTTGGGCCCTGTGGTGATGGCGGTATTCTTTTCCCTTTCCTCCGGTGCTCTCCTATCGGTTGTCGTTCAGGCCATGTTTATCGCTTGGGACAAAGTTACGGTGAACGTGACGCGACGTTGGGCAATATTGGCCCTAGTCATGATCAGTGCCTATCTTGTCGTGAACGTCCTCTCCAACCGAACCCCTTTTGAAGTCTTCATTTCGTACCTGACGTTCAATGCGGACACGTCCTACATGCGTGTGCTCATCTGGCAGTACGGTACGGGATCAGTGATGGCGCACCCGATCTTTGGAACTGCTCTATATGACTGGGATCGTCCCGAGTGGATGCCCGGCAGCATCGATAACTTCTGGTTGGAAACCGCCGTTCGGTACGGTATCCCCGGCTTGTTGTTTACGGCTGGCGGTTTTCTTTCAATTTGCTTTGGTCTGGGCCGGCTGAGAAACCTCTCGTTTGAGGTAGCGCAATGCCGAAAGGGTCTTATCATCACGCTTTGCGGATTGGCTTTCGCCGCCTGCACAGTCCACTTGTGGGATGCTCCTTACGTCTTGCTCATCTTCCTGCTCGGTAGCGGCATGTGGATGTTCGACCACAATAACGGGATCGCTTCCACTCCGTCCGCCGCGCAAGACGCTCATTCCCGTTGGGTCACTCATCCCGACCTGTGAAGATGTTTGCCGACCTATGCAATGGAATTTGTACGCGCCATGATATCAGTTTAGAAGTTAGGAGGCAGAAATGGGGCTTCTCGCCGGTTTACGCACATACTATACTGAATTCGGATTTGGCGGTGTCTTGAGCATTGCGAGGTTTGGCCTTACAGGGCATCCGAAACGCGTTCGCGTGCAAATGAACGGGCTCAAGCAACCTCTCACGATCAGAATGCGATCCTCAGACCACCGAGTCTTCCATGACATCTTTCAGCAGCATGAGTACCTGTTCAATCCTCCAGGGCCACCTTCAACCATAATCGATGCCGGCGCGAATATTGGCTTTGCATCGATCTACTTTGCAAATAGATGGCCCAACGCGCGAATCGTGGCAATCGAACCGGACCCGGCAAACTTTGAACTGTTAGTTGAGAACACCAGGCGCTACCCGAACATTCAACCGCTTCAGGCTGCAGTCTGGAAGGAGAATGCGAAGCTGGACATGTTCGACCCCGGCACCGGATCGTGGGGGATGCAGACCACGGCATCGGCCGATGGAGGTATCGTTGGACTGACGCTTCCAGAGATCATGCGGCGCTACGACATGCCGCGAGTCGACCTCCTCAAGATGGATATTGAGGGAGCAGAGAGAGAGGTCTTCGAGGGCTGTGCCGGATGGATCGACTGCATCGGCTCGCTGGTCATCGAAATTCACGAGCACTTAAGACCGGGCGCGCAGGCATCGGTAATGCGGGTCAAAGACCACTTCAAAGAGATCTATCACAAGATGGGCCGGGCCGGTACTTGGTACATGCTGCGAGAAAGAGGGCTGCAGCCGGATTTGCCGCAGGTCTATCGCGGTCGGATACTAAGCTAAAACGCAAAAAGAAAGGCCCTCCATGTGACCCAACTGCTGCGAGTTTGGCCCGTTAGTCAGAAGCAGCGCGCCGGCGCGCCGGCACCGGATTGCCCTTCAGCGGCCTTGCGTGGCTCGTGGTGCGTCCGGGCGGCCAGGAGCAAGGGCGGTGATGCTCACTTATGCTCAAAGTCCACCCGTCGGCCCCGGTTCGCGGCTAAGCTGGTCCCGATGTTCGTGTCACCGGTCATCATTCTCGGCACAGCGGCGATGCCGTTGCCGAAGGACGTTCATCCATGCCCAGCGGGTTATTCGTCCTCGGCCTCATACTGCTTGCCCTCAACCGACGCCAAGCCTGCCATCCCGAAAGTGGGGCAATGTGCGAGCGGGTATACGTCGTCCGACAGCCATTGCATGAAGTCGGACCGGACCGTCACGGCAGCTGGTATTGTTGCTCTCGACAAGGGCGTGGGCAGCATCGCGTTGACCGTCGGGGCAACAAATGATTCTGGCAACATCGCTGGCACAGAAGCGATCAACGACGCCCCGCAAAGCACGCCTCCTGGCGCCATCCCGCTCACGTTCAACGATGCGATCTTCACAGGGATGACGGAAAAAACCAGCGGGCTTTGGCTCAGTAGGGGCCAGAACCTTTCGCGTACATCTATTAGGGAGCAGGTCTCTGAACCGGCAAGCATAGGGATGAGCGGCAACAACACCATTGACTACTGCCGCATCCTTTCAAAGGAGGGTATTCGCGTCAGTGGCTCGGGGGCATTCAACATCAGCAATTGCTACATCGAGGCACAAGGCATATCCGGCGATCACGCTGACGGCCTGCAGACCTATGCACCGGGGAACCGTGGGGCCATAACCATCAGAAATACGACGTTTCATTGCTACAACCATGATGCGACCGCTGGCATCTTTGTCGCAGATAACTGGACCGGCACGATCGATTTGCAAGATGTCGTTTTTATCAGCGGTCCCTATGGCCTGCGCGTGCATCCCGACAGCGGGGGCGACAATTTCGTTTACCTGAGGAACGTGTACTTCGTCGGTCCATTCCAATACGGCCCGTTCTTGCTCAGCGATTATGGCGGGCACGTGAATCACATCATGCTTTGGGACAACGTTCGTTACGCCACGATTGTAAATGGGCTGCTTGTACCGGGATCGACGATCGCCCCTCCGAAGCGAGTTGGATTCTGACCGAGCAGATACCTACTGCTCGGTCCTTCAATGCCTCTCGCTTGCCAGCTCCAATTCCCACTGGTACGCATGTCGCACCATTGTTGATAGTTCATCATAACGGGGGAACCAACCGAATGATCTAAGCTGATCACTATTTGCGACCACCGATGCCAAGTCCCCAGCTCGACGCGGGGCTAACCTAAGCTTAAAATCAATTCCAGTTACTGCCTTGACGATATCGACAACCTCTTTAACCGAATAACCCCGACCATATCCGCAATTTACGGTGAAGCTCTCAGTCCCTCCTTGCAAACGGCTAAGGGCCAGGACATGAGCGTCCGCTAAATCTGCAACGTGGATGTAGTCTCTGACAGCAAATCCATCGGGTGTAGGATAGTCGTTTCCGAAGATTTCCATGCGGGGTCTTTTCCCAAGAGCTGTTTCAATCGCCACCTTAATGAGATGAGTAGCATTCTTCGTTGATTGACCCATTCGACCGTTTGGATCGGCGCCGGCCACGTTGAAGTATCGCAGAATAGCATAACGCATCTCGTGCGCTGCTCCCGTATCCTCGATCATGCACTCGGCCATGTACTTTGATCGGCCATATGGTGATTTGGGATCAGGCTTCTGGGCTTCCGAAACAAGCGATTCCGAACTTCCGTAAACGGCAGCGCTCGAAGAGAATATAAAAGCACCGACCTTTTCGCTTATAGCGGCAGCCAGAAGCGTCTGAGTTTTCACAGCATTCGTCAAGTAATAGCCGAGCGGGTCTCGAATCGAATCCGGCACGACAGTCTTCGCCGCAAAATGTAGGATAGAAGTTATCTTGTTTGTCCTAATCACGCGACAAACCAGGTCAAAATCGCCTACGTCGCCTACGATAAGTTTAGCGGTGTTTGGGACGGACCAGCGGAAGCCCGTGGACAGGTCGTCGAGAACGATAACTTCATGTCCCGCATCGAGAAGGGCGAGGACTGTGTGACCTCCGATGTAACCGGCCCCACCTGTGACCAAGCACGTCGACTTAGGGGATGGATTAAGCGGCCTCGTTGTTACTTCCATGCGGGATTACCATTTTAGATTGAGTTGGCTTGTAGGAGCCAAATTGCGACCTGCCAGGCGCTGTGCCCCGGTTCTATGCTCTCCATGACGGGAAATCCGTAAGCGCTCATCTACCTGATCGACAAATCTGTTCAACGTTGCCAGTTAAAATGCGCGATAGCTCCCTCAAGCCCTCCGGACGTGTACCTCATTAAGCGCTTTGCCCAAGCGACGTCCGCTTCTCCCTAATAGCAGCGCTAAAGCGGAGATTGCCTGACTTCCGGGTTGGGCCACGAGAAAATACCGCCGAATGAGAAGCCGGTCGAGTGATTTATTTCGTTTTGTGGCCAATTAAGTTGTTTTAATTTATTTAATTGGTGGTACTTTAATATCTGCGGAAGGTTCGTCAGCGGCGTCAACATCAGGCGCGCTTGGCGCGCCGCCGCGCCGAGGCCCACGATCACCTAGCCGCCCGCGCCGAGGTCAAAGATGACGGCGTCCTTGCCCCGGACCTTGCGCATCTTCTCAGTCATCCATGGCCTCGTCCGCTCGTACCGAGGATTGCTCAGCACCTCGGGCCGATACTGAGCAAGTGGGACTGATGACAGTCCTCGCGCGTCCGGCACAGTGGGATGCTCCGCGCGTTGTCCTGTCACACGCTGCCCTTGCCCCCAACAGTCATAGGACGGTTCCCCATGCCCCCGGAAGACGAACACCGGCGTGAGTTTTTGGAAAAATTCGCAGCGGTAACGCCGCCTGCCGTGACCATGCTGCTCTCGACCTCCCTCACGTCAAACGCAATTGCGCAATCTGGAGGTGGAGGCATCCGGCACGAGCACCACGAACGCCACCACCATCACCATCATGACCGCGACTAGCGACCGGTAATGTTTCTGGAGGGACGATGAGGCCGCCATGCAGGGCGGCCTCAAACAATTAGGGACGAGTTCTCTGCTCTCAAAACCGGACATCCGCGTGGGTTTATGATGGGGTGGACGCCCCGCCCGACGGCATCGATGTGCCAAAGTGGAGGTGTTGAGCACCACTTAAGGGAGGCGTCCGTGTCAGAAGTTATCACAATCGGTCTGGATATCGCCAAGCCCGTTTTTCGCGTTCACGGAGCGGATGGGCGGGGTCGAGCGATGTTCAGCAAGCGGATCAGCCGAGGAAAGCTGCTGGATTTCTTCGCGGCGTAGCCGAGTTGCACGGTAGCGCTGGAGGCATGTGGTGGAGCACATCACTGTGCTCGTCAGCTGATACAGCTTGGCCATGAAGTTCGGCTGATCCCGCCCGCCTATGTAAAACCGTTCGTGAAGCGGCAAAAGAACGATGCGATCGATGCCGAAGCGATTTGCGAAGCGGCGCAGCGACCGAGCAGGCGGTTCGTTGCCGTGAAGAGCGAAGAGCAGCAGGCGGCGGGTCTGCTGTTCTGAACCCGCGATCTGTTGGTGCGACAGCGAACCCAGCTTATCAACGCGATCCGAGGACACCTCACTGAATATGGATGGGTCGCACCTAAGGGGCCATCGCACGTGGCGATGCTTATCGATCTGATCGAGGAGGAAGAGATGGCCAGCTCGCTTCCCAAAGCGGCCACGCCATGTTCCGATTGATGTTGGACCTGCTGACCGACCTCAATGGCAAGATCGCGGATCTCGACCAGGAGATCGCGCGACGTGCTCGCGAGGACGAGGTATCGCGCCGGCTAATGACCGTTCCCGGCATCGGCCCAATCTCCGCCACCGCGATCGCCGCTCTAGCACCGCCGGCCGAGACCTTTGCCAAAGACCGTGACTTCGCGGCATGGCTCGGTCTCACGCCTCTTCAAAGATCGACAGGCGGCAAGCAGAAGCTCGGTGCGACATCCAAGATGGGCGAACGCACGCTCAGGCGCCTTCTCATCATCGGCAGCAGCGCGGTCGTGCAACAGGCGAGCAAACGCGGTGCGCCAAGGGGATCGTGGCTCGAACAGATGCTGGCTCGCAAACCGCGCATGCTGGTAACGGTCGCGCTCGCCAACAAGATGGCGCGGATCGTCTGGGCGCTACTTATCAAGCCGGAGAATTACAGGGCTCCGGTCGCAGCCAAGGCGTGATCCTGGCCGGCCTGAGGTCGTCAGAGATGTAGTCGGTCGAAGGAGAGTATGGCGCAACAGTCTCCGAGACGAGACCGGAAGAACCAGGTGTACTCATCGTGCCTACCGAGCACGCGTTTATGATTTGGTTCCGGTCTGCGAACTCCCATACGGGCCCGCAGCTTCATCGCTGCACCATCAGAGGCCGGACAGATGGCAGCATCCGACTACGTGCCGATCTTCTTCAAAAATCGCTTGCATCTCGCGGGGCGTCCACAGATGAGTACAGGCCCTAATGAACCGCCTGGATTCTGCGGCAAACGAAGCTTTTAAGAACAACCAGCCAGCGGCTCACATATTCGGGTGGCCAACAACAAAATGGAAAATACTCCTAAATCGGATCAGGTAAAATCGTATTAGGCAAAATCCTGAACGGGTGCTGGAGGGGGATGTCCCGGGTTCTGTTGAGTTCTGAAGAGGTCGGCGTTGCCCACCTTGAGCCGGTAGGTCGGGGTGCTGATTCCACAAAGGAGAGAAACGCCAAGACGAGAGATATCACGCCCGCCGGTTGGCCGGCGACCAGGACTGTGGACGAATTCGTTTGCGGAACTGCGGGCGAGCTTCGATTGGTTCTGCCTTGCGACAAGAATCCAAGCGCTCGGCACGATGATGGAGGCGCCCGATCGAGATTGCTTTCCACGAAGCGGCGTTTGGTCCCATGAACGATGGAGGCGCTTACTCTGACGGTCTGGGCAATCTCCTCGTCGCGGCTGCCGCTGTCCCGCCAGTAAAAATCTGGGCCGGCTTGAGTTTGCGAGCGGCATGCTTGCCGCCGCCCGGCATCGCCGTCTGCTCCTCGCGCTCGGCTTGGCTCAATTCAAACCGGTACCGTACAGTCATCGTTCGCCTCCCTGTCGGAGGCTGCGGACGAATCGATCCATGAGTCAAAAATCAGGCGCACGCTTTACCGAGAAGCAGGGCCATTATCTGGCTTTCATCTACACCGACTCGCATATGTTCGGACGGCCCCCCGCTGAAGCCGACATGCAGCGTCACTTCGGTCTTAGCCCGCCCTCAGTCTATCAAGATGATCGTCACGCTCGAACGGAACGGCCTCATTCGCCGTCAGGCCGACACCCGCAAAAGCATCGAAATCCTCGTGCCGCCAGAAAACTTGCCGATCCTAACCTGGCTCGGTATCAAACCGTCTAAATCATTGTGACGAGCCCCTAACGGTGAAAAGCCAACGCGGCGGATGCCGCGCGGGGCGCAACGGCTCGGTTGATTGGCGCACCGTCCCGTCGAGATCTCAGAGTTTGCGTTGCCCGCGAGGCGAAGGGGTTTGCCAGCAGGTCGAGCGTCCTAGTATCGTCGAGTGGCAGTCGAGCCAGGCGAAATGAAGCGTGCCATGGGAGCAGGCGGTCGACACCAGTATTCCTCGGTATTTGTTGATTTTCTTCATGTGACTGCTGCTCCCCACGCGAGTGCCTGAGTTAATTAAGTAATTGCCGCCGTATTTAAATTCGTTTGCGGCCTGGCGAGGTCAGCCAATAATCACCTTGAGCAGGCCGTCATGTCGTCGCAAAAAAGCCTCTGCTAATCGACAAAGACCAACCAACGGCGCTGCGCCAGCGGCGTCGCACTTGCGGTACCGACGCTCGGGTGGCTCAAGATTGGGCGCGTACCGGGGACAAACCAGATCGAAAACTACTAGGAGAAACTAGATGGCAGCCATTCCTTTGAGCTGGAATGACCCGATGTTTAGCGGGGTTACTACTTCGAATTCGGTCAACGTTCCAAATGACGGGACGATTTCGAACAAGAGTATTACCGACACCGGCGGTAGCGCGTCGATTGTAGGCACCGGCTCGTTCAACATCGACGATGTCCGTATCAATTCACAGGAAGGTGTGCGCATTGGTGGTAGCGGGACTGTAAACATCAACAATTCGTACATCGAAACGACGGGACTGGCGGGAGATCACGCGGATGGTATTCAGGCCTATGCTCCCGGCGGCCATGGCAATGTGACCATCACAAATACGATGATCGTTTCCCACGATCAAAATGCGACCGCCGGACTGTTCGTTGCGGACTATTTTGACGGAAACTTCACGTTCGCTAACGATGTATTCGAAGGTGGTCCGTTTGGTCTGCGTATTAACGCGGATGCGGGACCCGGTCACACATACAACGTCGCCCTCAAAGATGTCTATTTCATACAGGACTCATTTGGTTCTGCCCCCTTTTCCATTTCGGTTCCGGCTGGTTATGAGGGCGCCACGTTAAATATCACTCAGTGGGACAATGTGCGCTGGGCAACGATCGTGAATGGTCAGCTTGTTCCGGGCGCTCTTATCCCTCCGCCGCAGCCGTTGTCAGGGACTGCACCCACCACGCCGACGGCACCCACCACACCCACCACACCCACCACACCGGATGCACCCACTATTGCCTCGTTCTCGACCGACAGCGGCGTCGCCGGCGACAAAATCACCAGCGATAATACGCTCGAGCTCAAGGGCACCGCTGCTGCCGGCAGCACGCTCAAGTTCTATGACGGTACGACCCAGATTGGTTCGACGACTGCGGACTCAAGCGGCAGTTGGGACTACATCACAAAGGTCCTGGCTGACGCCAAGCACACGCTGACCGCAACGGCGACTAACTCGTCGGGGCAGACCAGCGCGGCATCGTCTGCGTTGGCGATCACCGTCGACACCAAAGCGCCGATAGCGCCGATCATTGTCAGCCACACGGTGAACAGCGCCAATCAGGCGGTGATGTCGGGCAATGCCGAAGCGAGCAGCGTCGTAAAGGTGTTCGACGGCACGACCCAGATCGGTACCGCGACGACCAACAGCAGCGGCCTGTGGGGCTACACCAGTGCCGCCCTTGCGGCCGGCTCGCACAGCCTCACCGCGAAGGCAATGGACGTGGCAGGCAACACCGGCGCGGCGTCCGCCGTTTTCGCGGCTAACATCGGGACTTCGGCGTCGCCAACCACACCCACGTCGCCAACACCAACTCTTGGCAAAGTAATCGAGTCGGCTGGTGCGACAAGTCTCGTTGAGAGTGGCGACAAATTTTACCTCAACAGCAGCACCGGGACGGGCCCGTCGCTGAAATATCACGGCGTGGATTTTATCGACGGGTCAGATTACACTTGGGCGGCGATCGGTGCGGAGAAGACAGCGACCGGCTATGAGGTTGTCTGGAAAGAGGCGAGCACGGGTCAATACACGGCGTGGAACACCGACGGCAACGGCAACTACGTCTCCCATGTCAGCAGCCTGACCGGCTCCACGTCGGGCGGCTCGGTGTCGGGTACGAACTCGGGCCTTAAGTCGCTCGAGACGACCTTCCACCAGGATCTGAACGGTGACGGGCAGATCGGAGCTACCAGTTCGACCACACCGACGTCGCCAACGCCGACTGCTGGCACCGTAATCGAGTCGGCTGGTGCAACACGTCTCGTTGAGAGTAGCGACAAATACTATCTCAACAGCAGCACCGGGACGGGCCCCTCGCTGAAGTATCACGGCGCGGAGTTTGTCGAGGGGTCAGATGGCACCTGGGCGCCGATTGGTGCGGAGAAGACTGCTACGGGCTATCA
The DNA here is from genome assembly GCF_023074185.1 of Bradyrhizobium sp. 132. Lineage (GTDB taxonomy): Bacteria > Pseudomonadota > Alphaproteobacteria > Rhizobiales > Xanthobacteraceae > Bradyrhizobium. The sequence goes on from NZ_JADPKY010000043.1 coordinate 171,768, forward strand.
GGTCGTCTGGAAGGAGGGGAGCACGGGTCCGTACACGGCGTGGAACACCGATAACAACGGAAACTACGTTTCTCATGTCAGCAGCCTGACCGGCTCCACGTCCGGCGGCTCCGTGTCGGGTACGAACTCTGGGCTTAAATCGCTCGAGACGAGCTTTCACCAGGATCTCAATGGTGACGGGCAGATCGGTGCTTCCAACGTAGCTACGTCATCCACAAGCACGACTCAGGTCGTTGCTACTTCGAGCTCGACAGGCAGCAACATACAGACGAGCACTTCAGGCAATGACGTCTTCGTTGGCACCAGCAAGGCCGACACTTTCTCGTTTGCCGCGAATTTCGGCAACGACGTCATCAAGGGCTTCGTTGCCGGCGGAGCTGCCCACGACACGATCGAGTTCAGCAAGACCGTGTTTGACAGTTTCGCGAGCGTTCTCTCCCACGCGGCCCAGTCAGGCGGCGACGTGGTGATCGCGACGGGGAGCGACACGCTCACGCTGAAGAACACCAAGCTGGATGCCTTGACCAACCACGACTTCCACTTCGCGTAGGGGACTGCGTAACCACACAGAGTAGTACTCAACAACGGCCTCGGGGGATCTCTTGGGGATCCCCTGATAAGGCATGACTCAAGGGCGGCTGCCATGATGGACTTTAGACGGCGGGGGGTCATCCCCCCGCCTGCGAATCTTTTTCGTATTCCACTTCTGCACATTTCAGGACTATGGGCTGGCGGAGGACAGTCGGCGGATGACGCCGAACTGCGGACCTCGCGACTGATCGGCTGGGCAAAGCGCTCGGTCGAAGTCCTGCGGCAACGGATATTCGCTGGTCGATCCCGGCCGGCGAAAGATTATGACGAGCCGCAGTCAGAGATGTCGGCTTTCCTGCGGTCTTGCCGCCGGATTTTCTGGGTTCTCGCGGCCTTCAGCGGAATGAGCAATCTCCTCATGCTCACCGGCTCGTTCTTCATGCTGCAAGTCTATGATCGGGTTCTGCCCGGGCGCAGCATACCGACGCTGATCGCCTTAATGGTTCTGGCCACGGTTCTGTACCTGTTCCAGGGTGGGCTCGACCTCGTCCGGAGCAGGATCAGCGCCCGTGTCGGCCGGTATTTCGATGAAAGGCTCAGCGTTCGCATATTCGACGCGCTTGTTCGCCTGCCTTTGAAGACCAGAGCCGACGGCGATGGCTTGCAGCCGGTGCGGGACCTTGATCAGATCCGCAGCTTCCTGTCGAGCGGAGGGCCGACGGCGCTCTTTGATCTGCCCTGGATGCCGATCTATCTCGGCGTCTGCTTTCTCTTCCACTTCTGGATTGGCGTCACTGCGCTGGCCGGCGCGCTGGTGCTGGTCGGCATTACGATGCTCACGGAAACGCGCACCCGAGGGCCGGCAAAGGCGACCTCGCGTCTCGCCGTCTCGCGAACCGCACTGGCGCTCGAGGGGCGGCGAAATGCTGAAGTCCTGCAGGCCATGGGCATGCGGCAACAGGCGACCTTACGCTGGCAGGATGTCAACGTGAAGTACCTCGCAGCCCATGAGCGGGCCAGCGATGTCGCAAACGGACTCGGTGGCGCCTCCAAGATTTTCCGGGCGATCTTGCAATCGCTGGTTCTCGCCGTTGGCGCCGTTCTCGTCATCAACCAGGAATCAACGGCCGGCATCATCATTGCCGGATCGATCCTCACCGCGCGGGCCTTGGCGCCCGTTGAATTGGCCATTGCGAACTGGAAAGGCTTCGTCGCCGCGCGGCAATCGGGACGCAGGCTGGATCAGTTGCTGAAGCTCCTACCCGCGGAAGAAGAACGGCTGGTATTGCCGGCTCCGACCGAAACGCTGACTGTCGAGCAGCTCTATATTGGCGCGCCAAATTCGGAGAGGCCCACCGTCAGTGAAGTGTCGTTCCAACTGCGGAGCGGGCAGGCGGTTGGAATCATTGGTCCGAGCGGATCCGGCAAATCGACGTTGGCACGTGCGCTGGTCGGGGTCTGGCCGTCCATTCGAGGCAGGATCCGGCTCGACAAGGCCGCGCTCGATCATTGGTCTTCGGACGCCCTCGGCAAGCACATCGGTTATCTACCTCAGGACGTTGAATTGTTCGACGGCAGCATTGCGATGAACATTGCGCGTTTCGACCCGCAGGCAACGGCCGCCGCAGTTCTGGAAGCCTCGCATGCCGCGGGCGCGCACGACCTCATCCTCTCCCTTCCGGACGGCTACAGCACGAAGATCGGCGAGGGAGGGTTAGCGCTGTCGGCGGGGCAGCGGCAGCGTATCGGTCTTGCGCGAGCCTTTTACGGCAAGCCCTTCTTGGTCGTGCTTGATGAGCCCTCTTCCAATCTTGACGCCGAGGGCGAGGAAGCCTTGACCGAGGCGATCCTGAACGTACGCCGCAGGGGTGGGATTGTTGCGGTTATCGCGCATCGTCCGAAGGCGCTGGAGGGCGTGGACCATGTCCTGTGCCTCGGGGAAGGCAGGGTTCAGTCCTTCGGCAAGAGAGAGGAGGTTCTCAACAGAGTGTTGCGAAATTCCGTAGCGCTCAAGGTCGTCGCGGAAGCTCAAGGAGGCAGCCGATGAACGGCCAGGTGGCTCCTGCAATGCAATCCATCCAGCGTTACATGATCGTCGGTATGATCATGTTCGGTCTGGTCACCTTCGGGATCGGCGGTTGGGCGACAACGACCCAATTGTCGGGCGCGGTGATCGCCCAAGGCGTGGTCGTGGTGGATTCAAGCGTCAAGAAAGTTCAGCATTCCACCGGTGGGATCGTGGGAGAGCTGCGCGTGCGGCAGGGCGACCGGGTCAATGCAGGGGATATTTTGATCCGCCTCGACGAGACCCAGACGCTCGCGAATGCGACGATCGTCACCAACAGCCTCGATGAGCTGTTCGCGCGGCAGGCTCGTCTCGAGACTGAGCGCGACGGTGCCGAGCAGGTCATGTTCCCCAAGGTGCTGCTCGACCGGGCCAAGGAGAGCAACTCCGAGGCGAGCCGTGCAATCATCGCGGAGCGAAAGCTGTTCGACCTGCGTCGTCAGGCGAGGAGCGGCCAAAAAGCGCAGTTGCAGGAGAAGAGCGCGCAACTGGAAAACGAGATCAAGGGCCTTACGGGGCAAACCGAGGCCAAGCAGAAGGAAGTCGAATTTATCCGGCAGGAGCTGGAGGGCGTGCGCAGTCTCTGGCAAAAAAATCTGGTGCCGATCACGCGGCTTAATTCCCTGGAGCGCGATTCCGCGCGCCTCGAAGGCGAGCGCAGCCAGTTGGCAGGAATGATCGCTCAGTCGAAGGGCAAGATCGCCGAAATCGGACTCCAGATCATTCAGATCGACCAGGACCTGCGGACGGAAGTCGGCAAGGATCTGATCGAAACGCGCTCGAAACTCTCCGAGCTGGGCGAACGCAAAACTGCGGCGGTCGACCAACTGAACCGGGTCGATATCAGGGCACCGCAATCCGGCCGCGTCCACGAGCTGAGCGTCCACACGGTTGGAGGTGTGATCTCTCCCGGCGAGCAGATCATGCTGATCGTGCCTGATGCGGATTCGCTCGCGGTTGAGGTCAAGATCGCACCTCGCGATATCGACCAGGTCTATGTGGGGCAGACCGCGACAATGCGCTTCGCGGCGTTCAACCAGAAGACCACGCCCGAAATCGACGCCGAGGTCAGCATGGTCTCGGCAGACATCACCCAGGATCAACGTGCCGGAACCAGTTACTACACGGGTCGCGTTCTTCTGAAGCCGGAAGAGCTGGCGAAACTCGGGTCGGCCAAGCTGTTGCCCGGCATGCCAGTCGAGGTCTTCATCAAGACGCCGGGTCGAACCGCGCTATCCTACCTTCTCAAGCCGCTGCAGGATCAGGCGGAACGAGCATTCAAGGAGCGTTGATCTTGCAGATTGGCTGGCAGCACAGGGCGGAGCGTGCGAAAAGCGCGCTCCGGTCGGATGAACGTCGCGCGCTGTAGCCTGCAGCCGATTGATCGCCCACGAGCTTAGACCATCGTCCGTGAAGAATTCCCAAGTCGTTGATTTAGAATCTGGAAACGGCGCACTGGGCTAATTGAGCTTGCCGGGAATCGGGTGCAGCGAAGGGGATTCCTTGCAAATTTGATTTGTGATTCACTCGCCATTGAACGATTTGGCGGGGGGACCAGGTGCGGCCGCCGGAACGGCGGGAGACGGGAGAGCAGGATCTGTTCCGGTCCCGGCTCGATCAGATCATCGACCTGAAGCATCCGCTGGTGGCGCTGGGGCGCACGGTGGATTGGGAGTTCCTGGAACGGGAGTTTGGCGCGGTCTACACGGATGACCCGGGCCGCCCGCCACTGCCGACGCGATTGATGGCGGGGCTGGCCATCCTCAAGCACACCTATGACCTGTCCGACGAAGTGCTGTGCGAGCGCTGGGTCGAGAACCCCTACTACCAATTCTTCTGCGGCGAGGAGTTCTTCCAGCACCGGCTGGTGTTCGATCGCTCGTCACTGACGCGCTGGCGCAACCGGATGGGCGAGGAACGGCTGCAGGCGCTGCTGCAGGAGAGCCTGTCGGTTGCCACCAGGACCATGGCGATCAAGCCGTCCGAGCTGTCACGGGTGATCATCGACACCACGGTGCAGCCCAAGAACGTGACGTTCCCCACCGATGCCAAGCTTCTGAACCGGGCGCGCGAGAAGCTGGTGCGGCTGGCGCAGTGCCATGGGGTGAATCTGCGCCAGTCCTATGCACGGGTGGGCAAGTTCGCCCTGATCCAGCATCAGCGCTATGCCCATGCCAAACAGTTCAAGCGCGCCAACCGGATGCTCAGGAAGCTGCGCACCTACCTCGGCCGCGTCATCCGCGACATCGGGCGCAAGATCGAGGGCAATGGCGGGCTCGAAGCAGCGTTCACCAGGCTGCTGTTGCTGGCTCGCCGCGTGCGCGAGCAGCAGCAACGTCAACGCGGGCCGAAGGTCTATTCCCTGCATGCACCGGAAGTCGAATGCATCGGCAAAGGCAAGGCCCATCGGCCTTACGAGTTCGGCGTCAAGGTCAGCGTTGCCACCACCCTCAAGCACTGCAAGGGCGGCCAGTTCGTTACCCACGTGAAGGCGCTGCCCGGCAATCCATATGACGGCCACACCTTGGAAACCGTGATCCCGGACATGGAGGCGCTGGTCGGCAACACCATCGCGCGCATCCTCGCAGACAAGGGCTACCGCGGCCACAATGCACCACCCCATTACAAGTTCAGGGTCTTCCTCTCCGGCCAGAAGCGAGGGGTAACGCCACAGATCAAGCGTGAACTCCGTCGCAGGTCCGCCGTCGAGCCCGTCATCGGCCATCTCAAAGCTGAGCATCGCATGGGCCGCAACTATCTCTGGTTCCGGCGCGGCGATGCCAACAACGCCGTCCTCGCCGCCGTCGGCTACAACTTCCGCCGCCTGATCCGCTGGCTGAGGATTTTGTTGCGCCAAATCCTCAGCGCTCTCTTCGTGGGGCCGACGATCAATCCGGCCTGAAATTAGCGTTCTTCACGGACGACTAGATCAGGGCGACGAGTAGGTGGGAGGGGGATGACCGAGCACTTCCTCGGATTGCAAGGTAAGTTCTCCTGACTCTAACCGGTGAACGCGCTTGCCGCACACCAGTTATACCAACGGCCCGCGGACGATCTGACAGGTTCGTATAATCCTGTCCGACAAAGGTCCATCTGCTGCTTCGAACGGGAGGGAGGATGCGCAAAGTCGGCAGCGCACGCTCAAAATCGTGTATTTATATCTCAGGCGCGCATGGGCGAACAAAATTTAAATTTTGATCGAATTTTAAACCTTGATAATATTTAATTACTGAGGTTAAATGTTTTCGCGCGATTATTGGCGAAGGCACCAGTTTCGGTGGTCTGGGCGAAAACAGCAAACATTTCAAGGCGATCGATGAAGGCAGTGATATTGGCCGGCGGTCTCGGAACGCGCTTTGCAGAAGAGACCGATATCCGCCCCAAACCCATGATCGAGATCGGCGGCAAGCCGATCCTGTGGCACATTATGAAGATCTACAGTAGCCACGGCATCAATGATTTCATCATTTGTCTTGGCTACAAGGGGTACGTAATCAAGGAATATTTCTCCAATTACTTCCTGCATCAGTCGAACGTTACCTTCGACATGCGGGAACACAGTATGCGAGTTTTGGAAAACCACTCCGAGCCCTGGAAGGTCACTCTGGTCGACACAGGTGAGGAAACGATGATCGGGGGCCGCATTAAGAGGATTCTGCCCTTTCTCGCAAAAGACGAGGATTTCTGCGTCACCTATGGCGATGGCGTATCGGACATCAACATAACCGAGAGTATCACATTCCATCGTCGTGAAGGACGCCTTGCAACCGTGACGGCAACCCAGCCTCCCGGACGCTTTGGTGCGATCAATTACGATGGCACCCGAGTAACCGGCTTTCAGGAAAAGCCGCGCGGTGACGGCGGCTGGATTAATGGCGGTTTTTTTGTTCTATCGCCCAAGATCGGAAATTATGTCGAGGGAGATGCAACGATCTGGGAAAGGGAGCCGATGATTAACTTGGCAAAGGATGGCCAAATGAGTGTTTTCTTTCACGACGGGTTCTGGCATCCGATGGATACGTTGCGCGACAAGCGGTACTTGGAAGACCTCTGGTTGAGCAACAAAGCTCCCTGGAAGAAATGGTAACGGGCGTTCAAAGCGGATCCTCATTACCGTTGTGGCGGGCTATGTCGGCCGAACGCTCGTTCCGCTTGCCGCGACAAGCTTCCCGATTCCGAACTGGTTGGCTCTGACACACTCTACCTTGCGCACAATCTCGCCGAGAGCCAACAGATCACCGGAATCGCTCGACAGCATGCATGCATTTTGGACGTATCCTCGACCGTCTCGACGGCGGCGACGCAGTGGTACATCTCGCCGCGATTACAATGCCCGGATGGGAAAAAAAATGAGGCAGTCACCGAGGCTATCAGCGGTAAGGCGGTGCCTCGCACTGGCAAACAAGGCCCAGAACCCAAGGATCTGCCGATGAAATTCCACCAGACGCCGCTTCTTGGCGCATATACGATCGAACTAGAAAAGCGAGGCGATGATCGAGGCTTTTTTTCGCGCTTATACTGCCAACGGCAATTCGAAACAGCTGGAATTCCCACTCCGATCGTCCAAATCAACAACTCGCTTACTGCCAAGGCGGGCACATTGCGCGGTATGCATTACCAGTTGCCGCCAGCAGCCGAAATCAAGGTCGTGCGTTGCATCCGTGGCACGCTATATGATGTTATTATCGATCTCCGCCCGGATTCTCCAACCTATGCTCAGTGGTTCGGGGCGGAATTATCAGCCGAGAACCGGTTGATGATGTATGTTCCGCGGGGTTTTGCGCACGGCTTCCTTACGTTGACTGACGACACGGAGGCGTTCTATCTCGTCAACGCCTTCTACACTCCCGAAGCCGAGCGCGGGATACGCTTCAATGACTCACGCTTCGACATGAGGTGGCCTCGCGTTCCCGTGGAAGTCTCCGAAAAAGATCGTAACTGGCCCGAATTCAATCCCGCTTTTCACGGGATTGAATTGCTCCGAGGCTTGTGAAGATTCTTCTTACTGAAGAAAGCTCCGCACTCTCGCAGCTCTGGTCACAATGCGATGGTTCCATTGAAGCGGCGAGTAAGTCACCGGCGTACGTGTGGGAGAAAGACGCGAAGTGGGCCCGACTTTACTCTCCGCTGTTGTTGAGGATTGCTATGAAAATTCTTTTGACCGGAGCCACATCGTTTACTGGTTTATGGTTCGCGCGAGAGCTTGCTGGGGCTGGTCACCAAGTAGTAGCGACCGTGCGAAGCGAATCTTATGAAGGGGTTCGCGGCGAGCGTTTTAAGGAACTTGAGAAAGTTTCATCGATAGAGTTGAATGTCTCATTTGGCTCGGAAAGTTTCTTGAAACTTTTAGAATCGGGCAAGTTTGAGCTCATTTGCCATCATGCGGCGGAAATGAAGGATTATCGAAGTCCCGATTTCGATCACATGGCGGCAACCGCGAGCAACACCAATAACCTAAGACGTGTATTGGATATTTTCCAAGGAGGCGGTGGTCAGGGCCTTGTTCTTACTGGCTCTGTCTTCGAATCCAATGAAGGCTTGGGAGATTCCGGAGCCTTCAATCCTTACGGACTCTCGAAGACGATGACTTACGAGATCTTTCTGTATTTTTGTGAGCAACGGAAGTTGAAACTCGGTAAATTCGTGATTACTAATCCATTCGGTCCTTACGAAGAAGAACGCTTTACACACTATCTCGTTAAAACATGGGCGAGTGGCCAGACTCCGCGCGTAAGAACGCCGGAATACTTGCGCGACAATGCGCACGTTTCGTTGCTTTCCCGTTGCTATCGCAAGTTTGTCGAGGCACTTCCTTCGCAAAATCAAATTCTCAACAAATTGAATCCCAGCGGCTACGTATGCAAGCAGGGGGAGTTCGCGCAAAAATACGCGAAGGAGTTTTCAAAGCGTGCGGGGAGAGACCTTCAAGTCATTCTCGATGACCAAACGGACTTTAGCGAACCTATGCGAAGGTACAACGCAGATTCCGCGGTCGAGTATGTCGGCAATTGGGAGGAGTCGAAAGCCTGGGACGAATGTTTTGAATATTACTGTGAGACATTGAAGTAAAGTTCGGTGTCGTGATCCCAACGTAAAATCGCCCGGACTGAGCTGCACCCGGTTCTGTTGACACCGGCTTAAGCTAATCCAACCTTCCGTTCGAACTCCATAGGGCTCAGATATCCGATCGTCGAATGCCTTCGCTTCGGATTGTAGAAGCGCTCGTGTAGTCGAACACGTCGGCCTTGACCTCGTTGCGTGACCGGTACACTTTGCGCGCTGTTCGCTCGGTCTTCAAGGACGAGAAGAAGCTCTCCATTGCAGCGTTGTCCCAGATATTGCCTGACCGGCTCATCGAGCAGACCACGCCGTGATCGGCCATCAGCCTCTGGAACTGTTCGCTGGTGTATTGGCTGCCACGATCGGAATGATGCAACAGCGCGTCCGGCTTGCCTCGTCGCCAGATCGCCATCACCAGGGCATCGGTGATGAGCTGTGCCGTCATTGCTGTACTCATTGACCAGCCGACCACCCGCCGCGAGAACAGATCAACGACTGCGGCCACATAGAGCCAACCCTCCGC
>NZ_JADPKY010000101.1 GCF_023074185.1 Bradyrhizobium sp. 132
CCTCCCGCCCCGCCCCCAGCGCCACCCTGCGCGGAGGCGGCAGCGATCGATCCGAACACAAGTGCAGCTACGAGCGCCATCTTGCCAATCTTCATGGTGCTTTCCTCCTATTTAAGTTTGCTTGCAACCGACCGCTGTAACCTTCGTTCCTAAGCTGGAGCAGGACCAAACGCGTCGAGGTGCCGCACGGGCAGGATACCTCACTTGCAGCAGACGACTTCCCCGTGGAGGTCGAGATCAAAGCGAGCCGGTCGCACCTGCCGAAACAGAGGGGCTCGCCGACCGACTCGCCGAACCGCTCAACGAGCATGCGCACCAATGCCCGGTAACAACCACAAGGCCCCGGCTTAGGTGGGAAGCGAATTTGCTCGAACGCATTTCCGCATGCCGCGGCAGAATGTCTCGATTTGAGCTCCCGATAACTTCAACAAGGCAGGCAGTGCCGCCGATCGTATCGGATCGCGACATCGGCCTCGCTCTCTCCGTTGCCTTGAATTGAGACCCCCCGACCAATTGTCGGGGCGCTGATTTCATATCGTCCGCCAACTACCCTTTAGACGCCTGTCTCGCCCATTCGAGTGAACTTGCGTTTATCGGCACCGACTCACCGATGTCGACGACCGGAACGACATCAATGTCATTCCAGAAAGTGTACTTTGCCACGAAGGCGGTGATGGCTTTTGGGTCGTTGGCTTCGACCAAAACATAGCCGCCTCGTCCCGCCAGGTTCGCCACGAACACGTGTATCGTCAGCCCCTTCTCTTCATCCGGCGTCCACTTGCTGAACGCCGCAAGAAGCGATTGCGACCCTGCGAAGTTTTGGTCAAAGGAAAGACCGGCAGTGCGAACTGTATATTCGAGCATGTATTTCATGAAACACCTCCTTCAAAACTGGACAGTGAGCCACGCGCCCCATCTAATCTTAAGTGCGAGCGGTCGCGCAAGTGTTAGCAGCGGCGAGAGCGACCTCATTGGTCGTGAAATTGCCCGGTCATGACCCATCGCGTCGGTTAGCGCAGCGGGCATATCTAGAAATTCGACACAACCCGGAAGGCACGTCAGAGGGCACACCGACGCGATCGGCGCGCCGTCGCGTGCGCCATTCGCTCTACAATCTATTACTTGCGAAGAACGAGCCTTAAGCCTTCAGGTCGGTGATCCTCATGATCGCGACCACGTTCCCATCATTGAACGCCTGCTCCTTTGTGTCCTTGTTGCAGGTCCAGACAAAATTCTTCTTGCCGGTAAAGGTCTTTTCGTCCTGCTCAAGCCGAAGCTCTCCTTCGGTGATATGGCAGACCATGGCATTCATCATCGGAGGCCCCATGGTCTTCGATCCCGGCTGCATGATGACGTCACGCATTGAGACGGTCTTAAAACCCGGGATCAGCGATGGTGTGTCGCCATCATACTGGCGCACCACCACACCCGGCCATGGAGTTGTGTCCTTGTAGCCCGTGGTTTGAGCGGCGGCGGGCTTTATCGTGGCCGCCGTAGCCGCTGCCAACCCGAATGCCAATGCAGACCTTCGGTCGATCTTGCTCATCGGTTTTCTCCTCTGCAACAAGCCGCCGCAAAAGTTGCGCGCGTGGGGAATGTGAAATCGTGGTGTGAAACCGAAAAGGGGGCGGTCTCTTAGGGTAGCGTACCTGCCGATAGCGCTAGTAACTGCTCGTTCGTCCCGAACGGTGACTTCGGCACATCCCGCTTCAGGGGCAACCACATTCTACAAGACTGGATGCACCCCTAGAAATGGGTGTTTCGCCCCAAGAGGCAAAATGCCTCAGCTTGCTCAGGGCCCGAAGATCGTACTCGCTGTCGGCAACTTCACACTGCGTCCAACTGAATACGCAAGTCAGTGTGGCTGACTGGTTCTACGGTGTGTGTGTGTGTGCTGGTCGCAGGGCATATTTCGCGGAAGGCTCCGGGAGAGGAATGTAATCGGCTGCTTTTGGAGAAGTACGCGCACGATAAGTCATGGCGTTCTAACCCCATCCAGTGGTGCGATTACGTGGCAACCTTGACGCTCGTTTATAGCGATCTCGGCACGTGACCCGAAGTTTGCCCCTGCGCCGATGCCCTACATCTCCCAGTCATCGTCCCCGGTGCGGACCGCCGCCTTGACCCATAGCTGACTTCATAGCATCGAGTTATACTGCCCTCACGGCCAACGTACTTTGTAAAGTCTGGTTGCGGTCAAACATTTCTTGCAGGTAGGAGGCATGAAAATGAGCCAGCAAGCACAGTGGCAGGTCGTGGGCAGTGCGCCCGAGGTATACGAGCGAGAGCTGGTGCCGGCTGTGTTTGGGGTGTGGGCTCCGATACTTGTTGAGCTAGCTCAACCTCGGCCTAGCGAGCGTATTCTCGATGTCGCGTGCGGCACTGGTGTTGTGGCGCGCATCGCCGCAACGCGCGTCGGTCCAAGTGGTACCGTGGTTGGGATTGATCTCAATCCTGGAATGTTGAGCGTCGCTAGATCAGTCGTATCGCCGGATTCGCGGTCCGGCGGACAACTCCAGTGGCAAGAGGCGAGTGCGGATAAGCTGCCATTCCGAGATGGTTCATTTAACGTCGTATATTGCCAGTTGGGCCTGCAATTCTTCGCCGACCGGCCCGCGGCCTTACGCGAAATGCGTAGGGCTCTTGGTCCCGAAGGAAGACTCGCGCTGATGGTGTGGAACGGCATTCACGAAAGTCCCGGATTTGCTGTTCTGGCTGACGCATTGCAGCGACACGTTGGTCGAGCCGCGGTAGCTATCATGCGTGCGCCATTTGGGTTGTCCAATGCCGACGAATTGGAAGCCCTCGTTCGTGCCACAGGTTTTCAGGACGTTGCAATTCAACAGCGGAGCGGGACCGTGCGCTTTCCGACGGTCGAGCGATTTGTGTTGAGTTACGTTGCGGGCTCGCCATTGGCTGGTCCGGTATCACAGGCAGACGCTGCGGCGCGCGCAGCTCTAATCACCGACGTCAGGAACGCCCTGGGTAAATTCACGAGCAATGATGAACTGGCCTTCCCCATAGCCGCCCACCTGCTATGCGCGAGAGTGTAGGACAGTTCGAGTTTTGCCTCGATTGCCGCGACGCGAACGAGAATTGCGGCTTCCGTTGTTGGCCCGTCGCCGACCTTCGCTTACAGGGCCGCTATGTCTGCCTTTAGGAGATAAGCCGACCCCAGCTCTAGTCGCTATGAAAGTCAGACTGTGACCAAAAGCAGACGCGCGCTGATTCAGTCATCAGCCGCCGCCAAACTTGGATGGATCATCGTAGGCAGGAGGATCGTCGTGATCGGTCCGGAGACCTCCCGGAACGGAATCGTCGCGATAGATGCGCACGCCGCCTGGAGTGATATAGCTCGGGGTGACCACCTGGCCAGGACGCGCGATGGCTTGTCGCGAGTTGTGATGCCACCTTGGCGCGGCGCTCGCAGAAGCACACGACGCGAACACAAGGCATAATCCCAAGACAAAACGCATTGCATTTTCTCCAACCAAGCTCTGTTGTATGTGGTGCGCGCGCTGCTCCTTGCTTTCACATTCGAACGGTGGTTTTGGCTTATCGCGTTGGTTGGCACACCGCAGCGACATGTCCGGAGCACGAGTAGAACGGAATTCGTCCCACTCGGGGGCCGACCGCCGCCTTTGACCCAAAGCGGAAGTGCTTCCTATGAGGGGACCGGAACAGACGCAGGCCACCAAGCAGCGGTATGTCATGTCATATCGACGCTACCTTCATGATATCCAATGTTCCGCGAAAGATCATCTCGACTGCAACGTAGAGAATGACGGCCAGGCCGACGTAAGCAATCCATCGATGATTTTGCAGAAGGCGCGCAATAAGAGAAGCGGCCACGCCCATCATCGCAATGGAAAGCCCCAACCCGAAAATCATGACCACTGGATGCTCTCGTGCCGCCCCTGCGACGGCCAGGACATTGTCAACCGACATGGAAATGTCGGCCGCAATAATCTGCCAACTCGCTTGGACGAGTGTCTTGCGGGGCTTGTTTCCTGCAATTGCTCCAGCAGTCTCCTTCGCACCCATAGGATTTGTGGAGGATGCGCGCAACTCTCGCCACATATTCCAACACACCCACAACAGCAGGATCCCGCCAGCGAGCAGGAGGCCGACGATTTGGAGGATTTGCGTCGCTAACCCGGCAAACAGCATGCGCAGTATCGTCGCCGCAACGATTCCGATCAAAATCGCCTTGACTCGTTGCGCCTGCGGAAGTCCCGCTGCGGCAAGTCCGACGACGATGGCGTTATCGCCAGCGAGCACAAGGTCGATCAGAACGACCTGCAACAATACGTTCAAGACATCTGAGAAATCCAACACGCGTCGCACTCCCCCGTGCCGGGAGAAATGGCCCGCTCTCAGCGCGGATTTTTGGTGGTTGGTATGTGTCTAATCGGTTCGCCGATGCGTGTCGCAGTCCCGTGCCGCAGACAAAACGGGGCCGCTCTAACTCAACTCTAGTTCGACGTCGCCGGCTGTCAGGGGGCTTGGTGACTGTCTCCCACAGCCGGCGTGCCCGGATGTTGTTCGACCGGTTGCTCGAAAAACAGTGCCACTTGATCCGGTTCGCCAAGAATCGCCGCAGCGCAGCCCATCATGGTGAATGCACCGGCAATATCCCAAAGCGTTACATTTTCTAACGTTTCATTTTCTGAAGTTGCCCGAGCAAAGAGCGCTGTGACGATCGCGTCCAAGAAAAGCAGAATGCTGAGCGCAGGCAAGACGAGTTGGACATCCAGGAAGTACATCATCAAGAATGCGGGAGCTGCGACCAGGATGCTCAACAGCGCGAATATGCAGAATGTGTCCCGCCAAGGAGCATTCCTGTTTGTCCAACTTGCATGAGAAGCGATCATTTTGTCCTCCTGCATAGGAGTGTCTTCCAGCGCCGCAAATTACTGAACTACTCTGGCCTAGATGCACCGTTTTCCGACGTCTCCCCGATCAATGTTTTGTCCTATGCCGCCGAGTCTCGATCAGCGTAATAGCGCCGGCCGCCACCACGGCAATAATAACGACGGCTGCAAGCGTCTCGACGGACGCCAGGGTCCCGGACCATTTGTCCCAAAGCTCAATCATATGCTTGCCTCTCGCGAGAGCGCACCCACGATCGATAAAATCCACTCTCTAAAAAGACGAACCTTTACGATCAGAAAAACAATGCTACCCATCGTCGCGCGCTTTTTGACCGCGCGGCAAGGTGACTTATGCGGAACCGATACGGAGGCCGCTTGGACGCCCGTATATCGCGTGCGCTCCGGATCACGGCGACACGCCACTGGATCGCAGAGGACTTCCGCCCGTCGTCGGTCAGCTGCGCCAGGTAGCGGACATAAACGGCGAACGCGAGCGATCTGTCAGCCGCGGCACCGGGATGTCGGCTTGTGGCCCACCATGGAAGTGGCGGCGCACCTCACTGAGGTCCGCTTACCGAGGCATGGCAGACAAGATTTGCTCAGGTTGAGTTCTTCGCATTTTGACCCATTGCGGAAGTGAGGGCGTTAGCAGTCGAGGTCAGAAAGTGACCTGCACCGATGGTCAACAGGTGGTATAGTCGTTTGGTCGTCGTCCTCAGACAGCTAAGAGGA
>NZ_JADPKY010000084.1 GCF_023074185.1 Bradyrhizobium sp. 132
CCTTGTCGCTGGCCGCGTCTGTCGCGATGTCGTCGTCGGCTAGGGCCTCGACCAGCATGCGCTCGATCAGGCTGACAAGCAGAGGCTTCTGCGTGGTCGGAATGTCCAACATCTTTTGATCGACTTCGAACAGGTCTCGCTGCCGGCTCGGTCGTGGTCGCATGATCGCCTCCTTGGTGCGGGGCTGATTCCCCGTCAGGCGAGGCTAGAAGCGCATCGAGCCGGACGCGCAGCTCGACGAGCCTATCGACAGATAAACAAGGAGAGCCGGTGATTGCCGTGGAGCGAGCCGTCTCCTCACTCATCCATGCCGGAATCAGGGCGAGCGTGCCGTCGGGCTGAACCACGACCAGATGATCCTCGCCGGCGAACCGCTTGCGGTGCTCGACCTGCACCATCTGCCCGGCCCGTGGATGGAACGGATAGAAGATCCGCACCTCGAACGCCGGACACCCGGCATTGTGACGCTGGTTCGTGCGGGCTCGGCAAGAGCTGGATTGCCTGCGCCCTCGGCCACAAGGCCTGCCGCGACAATCGTTCGGTCCAGTATCATCGCGTCCCGCGTCTGTTCGAGGCACTTGCCCTGGCTCGCGGCGACGGCCGATATGGCCGACTGCTTAAAACCATCGGCCGCGTTCAACTCCTGATCCTCGATGATTGGGGCCTGTCAGTTCTAAATCCGCCCGAACGGCGCGACCTTCTAGAGATCCTCGACGATCGCCACGGTCGCGCCTCCACCATCGTCACCAGCCAGGTCCCCGTCGAACATTGGCACGACGTTATCGGCGAGCCGATGACTTCATGATGCCTCCTTCTTCGAATGCTTGGTGTGTCGTACCCGATTACGCAGCTGACAAATTTTTTGGTCTGAGAGCTCGATCTGCCATGGCTGACCTTTGGCTAACTGACGACCTGCCAGCAATCCGCGCGCAAGATAATCGAACACTGTTTGCGGGGTTAATCCAAGCTCAGCCGCTGCCCCTTGAATCGAGAAGCTGCCGTCGGGCCAGCGCATGGGATTCTGGTCCACGCCGTTGATCTTGACGGTGGGAATGCCCCAGCGGGTGCGCAACAGCCAGACGTTCTCGCCTTTGAAGGCGCAGCCTCGGGCGGCGACGAAGCCTTCTTGGTTGAGTATTGCCGCGATCTCGGCATCCATTTTGTGTTCAGCATTCAAATCGACGATCCGCTGCCGCAATCGATCAATGTCGATGTAATTGCGGTAGGTGTGAACGCGCCGTTGCACGTGATGCTCGCTGGTTGCGCCGGTCTGCCAGACGATTTTGAGCCACACTTGACCTCGGATCCGCTTCTGATCAAGAACGACTTCGCGGATGACGAATCGCAAAATGCGCTTGCGATCGGCTGTCGACGTGGTGGGCGCGTTCCAAATCTGCGGCAGGTTCTCGCCGAGTGCTTGTAGCCCTGCGCGTTCCACCGGGCCAATCAGAAGCGGCTCTTGCCCACGACAACGCGCATGCTCCTGCTCGACCGCCTCCACGGCACGCAGCTTCTCTTCCCAAGCCCGCTCAAGTGAGCGCGCCACGAGACGGTTCTCGGGCTCTACGGCGTCATACTGACGCCGATCGCGCTCGGCCTCGTAGCGGGCGCGCTCTACGCGAAGCGCCCATTGGCGCTCGAGCTGGCGGCTCTCCTGCTCCAGTTGGTTCGCCGCCGCGAGTGCGATCTCAATCTGATCCGGCAACAGAGCGTCGAGGACCACCCGCTGGACCAAGGCGTCAACCGCCAAGGCCCGGACTTCCTGGCACAGTGCACTGCCTTCCTGATCCCGATCCGACCGGCAGCAATAGACCGGATAGTCGGCATTCGGGCCAGTGTAGCGCATGCTCATGCGCCGTCCGCAACGGCCGCAGATCGCAATTCCTTGTAACAGGGCTGCCCCCTTGCGCGGCACGCCAGCGTGTCCTGCCTCAAAGTGGGCGACGTTATCTGCCAGTCGCCGCTGGTTGGCCATGAACTCCTCCCAGCTGATATAACCCGGGTGAGCAGCGCGGAGGCAAACCGCCCAGTCGGCGATCGCCACCTTGACCGTTCCCGTCAGCGATCCCGGTTGGCATCGGCTCGGATCCTTTTGCCGGCGGCCATAAACATACGCCCCAGCATAAGCCGGATTTTGAAGGATACTAAGGACGCGTGCACTATCTGGCACACGCCAGACGGTCTCGTGTGGAGCTGGTCCAAGCAGCGGCCGAACCGGCAAGGACAATCCGTTCCGGTCCAAGTACCGCATTACACGGCGGGCACTTTGCAGTTCCTGGAATTTGGCAAAAACGAGTGAAGACGGGCCTGCACCTCCTCATCAGGATTGAGAATAATCGTGCCGGCGCGATCATAGGCGAGCCCGGCTGGCAGGGGCAGCCGCAGTTCGCCCCGCGCCGCCTTCTGGCGTTCCCCTTGGTGAAGGCGCATCCGAAGCTGATGCAACTCCGCCTCGCTCATGATGCCGGACAAGCCCAACAGCAGGCGGTCGTGGTAAGCGCGCGGATCGTAAAGCCGCTCGCCATCCGCAATGAGCACACCGAACACCGAGCACAGTTCGAGCAACTGATGCCAGTCCCGGTTGTTGCGGGCCAAGCGAGAAGCGTCGAGGCTCACCACAAGACCGGCGTTGCCAAGACCGATCTCGGCAATGAGCTTCTGGAAGCCATGACGATCCACACCGCCAGCACCGGATTTGCCCAGATCCTCGTCAATGACCTGGACGCGCTCCGGCGGCCAGCCCAGACCGATGGCGCGATCGACGAGGCGGTACTGCAGCTCCGTGCTCTCCTGATGCTGGCGCACCTGGTTCACGGATGACTGCCGCACGTAGACATAGGCCAACTTCGCTCTGTGCGCAGTCGTGAGCCGCTCGTCAGCGACGTTCAAGCTGATCAGCACGACCCAGTTCCCTTCCGGGCGTGCCGGGAACCGCTTGCATCCGCCGCAGCAGCGTGGCGAGGATTTGAGCGATCTGGGTTTGCGTCGCGGTCGACAAATTCGGCCACAGGGGCGGAATGTCGTCCGTCGGACGGCCGGGTGGATTTGCCAACGTCGGCATGGGTCGATACGCAACGCGACCTGGAAGCGGTCGGTGGGTCATCGCGAATCACCTTCTCGTCAAGAAGGCTCAGACTCGCGCTCAAATGTTGCATCAATGGGATCAGCGTACGTGCGCCGACGCGCGGCAGATCGGCCGCGTTCGGGCCAGAAGCTATTGTCTCGGCAAAATCCGTCGACGCGATGCGAACCGCCCGCGGTCGGCCGTCCGGCAGCGCGACAACGACATAGGCGGGACCGCGCCCCGACCGCTCCTTCAGCACCTCACGCCGGTGCCCGAACAGAAAATGATGCGGGTCAGTGATCGTGACGTGAGACACGACCCGCCCGAGAATAGGGGTACTCTGACGTGTTCGGTGACCCAACCCTCGGCGACGCCATCCTGGACCGCCTCGTTCACAACGCTCACCGCCTTCAACTCTCCGGAGAAAGCATGCGAAAACAAAACGCCCGCAATCAAACTCTTGACGCCAACTCAAACCCCTGACCCAATCACCATGTCGGCCAAAGCGGCTGCTCACGATCGCGCGAAATCCCTGCTCACCATCGCGTGAAATCACCGCTCACCATCAGCGAAATGCGCACGATCGGAGCCGGCAGTGTGAAGACGACGTGGAAATAGGGGACCGGCAGCAGGTCGGCTTCTCGCGCGGCGAGCCACGCGGCTCGAGCTGGCCCCTGACACTTCGGACAGTGCCGGTTGCGGCAAGAATTATAGGCGACGCGTGTCGTGCCGCAGTCGTCGCAAGCCTCCATGTGGCCGCCGAGCGCCTCGGTCCGGCACGCCACGATCGCACTCATCACGCGCCGCTCGACCCGACCGAGATGACCGGCATGCAAACGGCGATAGGCGTCGCCATGCCGGCGCAAGATATCGGCAATCTCGATGGCGGGTCTGTGCGGACGGACGTCGGGGCGGGCCATAACCCGCATCCCGGACGCGTTGTCATCCCGGTGGCGTCACCTCCAGCGACAGGCGGTCGAGCGGGCTCTGCGTCGCCCGGATCGTATCGGTGGCGACCTGCGTGTAGCGCGCCGTCGACGACAGGTTATTGTGCCCGAGCAGAACCTGGATGATCCGGATGTCGGTTCCGTTCTCGAGAAGATGTGTCGCGAAGCTGTGGCGCAGCGTGTGCAGCGTGACGCGCTTGGTCAGGCCCGCGGCCTTCACCGCCGACCGGCAGGCGGCATGCAACACGGTCTGATCGATTGGATGGTCTTCGTCGCGTCCCGGGAACAGATAAAGGCGCGGCCGGGCGAGCCGCCAGTAGGTGCGCAGGATGCCAGCAGCTGGGGCGACAGCATCACGTTGCGATCCTTCGCGCCCTTGCCGTGGCGCACCTGGATGACACCGCGAGCACTGTCGATGTCTTCGATCCGCAGTCCCGCTACCTCGGAGGCCCTCAGTCCGGCCGCATAGGCGGTGGTCAGTGCGGCGCGGCTCTTCAGGCTGGACACTGCTTCGAGGAACTGGACCACTTCGTCGGCGCTGAGAACGACCGGCAGCTTGCGCGGTTCTCGCGCATAGGGAATGCGTTCCGGGATCAGTGCCTCGCCAAGAGTAACGCCGTAGAAAAACCGCAGCGCACAGACGATCTGGTTCAGCGCCGGCCATGATATGCCGGTCGAGACCAGATGCACTTGAAAGGCGCGAACGTCTTCCAGTTCCAGCCGATCCGGCGATTTGCCGAAATAACGGCTGAACTTCGAAACCGCGCTGATGTAGGATCGCTGCGTCGCCGGCGACAGATTGCGGACGGTCATGTCCTCTATCATGCGGCGGCGAAGAGGGCTCAAATCGGCCATCTCAATACTCCTGTCTGAGGGGGTGGGCTGCAACACCCACATCCTCTCAGGCAGGAGGCGCTCTACGCCACCTCGCCGTTCACGCCGCGGTAGCGGCTTCGTTCAATCCACAAAACGAAATTGCAAGGTTTGGCGGTCTCGAACTCCAAATCCTTGCAATCTCAAACCCATCCGCAGTCGGAAAACGGACTCTCGCTCAATCG
>NZ_JADPKY010000019.1 GCF_023074185.1 Bradyrhizobium sp. 132
TCAGGCGGGATTATCCTGGGTGGGCGCGGGCGACCTCGTGGCGAAGCGTGGCGCATCGGCTGCAAGCGCCACCAGGCTGCCCTATTTTGTCTTGCCGAGCTGAGGCGCCCGCGCGCCGGGGTTTGGCCGCCGCGGTTTCCATTGCGACACCAAGCGTTCGTAGCTTCGCTCCGCCTGGGCGGCAATCAACATCTCACGGTCGCGCAGCGCCTTGATGTTGTAGGCATAGGCTGGTCCGCGCCGGCTGCCCTTCTGTTGCGGATGTCCAGCTTGAAGTTGCATTGCGCGGGTCTTGTTGGCGACCAGCGCCGGACGCGCCCACAGGTAATCCTCGCCCTTCGTCAATAAATGCCAGCAGAGCACCGTGAGCTTGCGAGCCACGGCCACCGCGGCGACCTGATGGCCACGCCGGGCGCGAATCCGCACGAAAAAAGCATGCAGTGGACCGGGCGCCTTGGCCGCGGCCCAGGCGGCCTCGACCAGCATGGCGCGCGCGTGACTGCGGCCGATCTTGCTGATGCGACCGTGATGGGCGGCTCCCAGTCCCGACTGCCGCACCCGCGGGTTCAGCCCAAAATAGCTCACCAGCTTCTGCGGGCTGTTGAACCGGCTGATGTCGCCGATCGCCGCCATGATGCCGGCAGCGACCGCCAAG
>NZ_JADPKY010000175.1 GCF_023074185.1 Bradyrhizobium sp. 132
CGTCAACGCGTTGTCCGACACATGGATACCGCGGCGACGCGCCACGCGAACAAAATAGGCGTCAAGCGTCATTCAAAAGGGCTGCAGAGCTACGCTTACGCTCTTCCGTGAACCGTGCTCGCTTCATCTGTCCGTCCTTCTTCGGGCCGGACTCCAACTCCTTCTGGAGGAAATATTCAGTGGCAGGTCACCACCATCACCCGGACCCCGCCTGACGGACCGATCACCGGCTCGCCTTCAGCGCCTGGACGATCGACGCAATCATCGCCGTATCCGCTCCACGACCGGCTCGGATCGTGATGCCGTCGACTTCAATCTTCAATCTCGATGATCCCGCTATCTGGCTTGCGCACCGCTTTGCGCTCCCGGTGAGCAGTTGGTACCGGCACCACGGCGTCCACCACCGCGGGCACAAACTGTACTTCGTCCGCCTCGGAATGACCGCCTGCGGCTTCTCGCAACTGACGCCGCCAGCCAAACAGCTGCTGCGGCGGACCAGTTGAATTGCGTCGACCAAGACGCAGCTCAAGCGGCGGCAAACTGGAGTCGGATAGAAAGCCGGATGCAAGGCTTCCGAGCTGCGACAATCCATGCCGTCGAGCCACGGAACACACCGAGCCGCCACCTCAAACCCTGCGCACGAAGCGCAAGGTTGATCAGGCTTGCGCGCCTCGCGCCTGTATCCCAATCCCACTCGATACTTGGCAACAATAAAGGGCGGCTGCCGGAGGCTTACGACTTTCGAAGCCATGCATTTGGAGCACAAGTGAGATTGCTCCCAAACGCGTCAGTGTAATAGGTGTCGACTAAAAATCCCGCCTTTTCGATCAACTCGAGGCCATCGATAATCTCTTTATTTGCATTCATAGGATTGTCTTCGATCACATAGTAATCTCCGGACTCCATAAAGCTGTTTAGGTGAGAAAATACCGAGAATATCTGCACATGCGCATCGTCGATCACAAGCCACGGATGACGCAGTCTCATCAAAAGTTCTTCATCGAAGTTGGCAACGTTCAGGTCAATCTGATGAAAGGTGAGAAGTGGATGTCTTGCAGTTTCATGGATACATTTGCTATTCCAATCAAACGAGTGAACCTCACCTAGGTCTTCACATAGCACCGACATATGATCGGCAAACCACAATCCGCTACCGCCCTGGAGCGAACCGAGTTCTAAGATTGTCCTCGGCTGAAGCTCCCAAATGAGCCTAGTATACAGAGCCAAGTCGAAAGGGGTCTTGATGTTCATCAACCCTTTGTACGTCAGCGCTAAGGCTCCAACCGTCGTGGAGCGATTCGGAAAAATTTTTGGATGAAGGGACGACATCCATCCTCGCTCTGAAGGTTTTGCAAATCGCTCGGAGTGGTCAGCGTTCACGACATTGCTTATTGCGATTCCCACGTCGAGAGGTCCCCACGGCCTTAATTGATCGCGATAGTTCTTGTTTGCGGTCTCCCAAAATGCTTTGTATCCGGAATCAATTTTCATAGGTTTATCTCCGTATTGCGCTTATCGTTGTCACTTTAGAGACAGCTCGATCGCCTCGTCTCAAAGACAATCAAATCATTGACTGCTACGCTTAGCCAGCTATCAAACCTAATAGTGCTGAACCTTGGCCCCAGTTTATACAATCCTCAGTTCGAGCCGCCTGTTGGGTTTTCGCAGGGGGGTGGGGGTAGCACCAGCGGGACCTGGCGTAGAGCCTTGGCATAGCGCCGTGTCAAATCGCAGCGCGGGACAGGGAATGGCGAACTCGCGCGGCGTTTTGATCCGAGCTGCGAGTGTGGCCGCGTGTCATCTGTAATCGCCCCGCCAGCATCCGAGGGCAATGCGAACCTAGGCCAGACGTGAAAGACGTCTCGTTTTCGGAGTTTGCCTCTAAAGCGCTCATCAAGCTGTCGATGAAGGCGTTTTGCATAGGTCGCCGGACGTGATGTTGTGCCATTCGACGCGGCCGTAATCACCAATTGAATGGCCATGCTGTGAGTTCGGTGCCGTTGTCATTGACCACCATCTTTCGGCTTGCCGCGCTCGATCATCAGCCGGTCCATTTCCCGCCCCAATGGTCACCTTTGCCGACCCTGCGCGCCATCCGTTTCGCCACGCAACTCCGGCGCCGGTGCGGACTTTCCCTTGAATGCTGATACGACTAATTCTTGACACAGATGCTCCTCACCAAAGCTGGTAGTGTCTGATAAGCTGTTAATGACGTAACATGAAGTACTAAGCCGTGCAGTTGTGGCGCTGCTCGCAGCGATCAGAAAAGCTAAGCGAGCCAGCGGAAAGGTTACGACTGTCGCCCAAACTTTTTTCGGTTGAAGGCCCAATGATGCCCCCCGCAAAAATGAAACAAGAACAGATTCGAGAGCGTGTCAGAAATGTGACGCGCAGAATCGAAGCGCAGGAATCCGCATATGAGACGGTGACTGTTGGTCAGATTGTGTCAGAGAGGGCGAGAACGCATGGATCAAGGACTGCAATTGACGTTTTCGACCGGGGTCAGCGTGCAACCTACTCCGACATGGATCGGTTATCCAACAAATATGCGCACGCGTTGCGCGGGTTCGGCGTACGCAAGGGCGACCGTATTGGAGTAATGCTACCCAATCGCATCGAGTTTCCGATCCTGTGGTTTGCTAGCGCGAAACTAGGTGCAGTGCTGGTTCCCCTCAATATCCGTTACACCCCAAGGGAGATTGAATACATTCTGAGCGACGCACAGGCCACGTTCGCGCTCGTGGACGAGTCCGCGTGGTTAGTTTTTTCGGCTATGAAGCCGTGGCCACAACACCTCGCCAAGGAACGAGCAATTCTAGTTGGACAGCTTTCCGACACGGCTGCCACTGCTCTTGATGCGCTGCTAAAGGACGCCCGCGACTCCTACGTGGAGGAGGATATCCGTCCCGACGACCTGTTGAACATTCAGTATACTTCGGGGACGACAGGCTTTCCGAAGGGCTGTATGTTGACTCACGATTACTGGGGCATTTTCTCGTATCAAGCCGCGAGTTGGGATGATCAGCCGTACCAGAGGTATCTCTCTGCGCAGCCTTTCTATTATGTCGATGGGCCATGGCATCTTCTGCAGTCATATCGACTTGGTGGCATCCATTACCTTGCTCCGCGCCTCAGTTCGACTCGATTCATCGGGTGGCTCAAGCAGCACCGCATTGAGTGGTGCCAATTTCCCGAGCTGATCGCGCGCCACGCCGAGGCAATCGACGAAGACGGAGTGACGTGCCTAAAGCAGATCCTAAATTGGGGCTGGGGACCGGATGTAGTACGACAATTCCGGAGGCGCTTTCGAGTGCGCACGCAGGAAGCTTACGGAATGACGGAAATCGGGTTCGGCACGCGGATGGCTAACGAATTCGACGAGCTGGCCGACTCAAGTTCAGTAGGGACTCGCGCACCTTTTCGGGAACTCCGGCTGATAAACGAGGATCGCAACCTCACTTCAGATGGCGAAATCGGCGAGCTGTGGGTGAGAGGGCGCGGACTCTTCAAGGGATACTGGGAGAATGCGGAGGCAAACGCCGCCTCGTTCGAAGGCGAATGGTTCAAGACCGGAGATCTAATGCAACGCGATGAACTTGGCTTTTATTGGCTGGTAGGGCGCATGAAGGACATGATCCGCCGTTCGAGCGAGAACATCGCGGCACGCGAGGTGGAGTCGGTCATCCGTGAGATTCCCGAGATTGCGGATGTGGCAGCGGTGCCAGTTCGCGATGCTAAGCGGGGCGAGGAGGTCAAGATTTACGTCGAGCTGAGGGAGGGCTGTGCGCCAGACAATTTCACGGTCAAGCGTATTCTCGGGCATGCTCGTGCACGGCTTGCTGTGTTCAAGGTGCCGCGGTACATCGCCTTCACTCCGGCTCTTCCAAGAACCACGTCCAGCAACAAAGTTCTTAAACGTGAGCTGATGGCCGTAGCTGATCCGCTTTCCGGCGCCTACGACGCAGAGGAGAAGAGGTGGCGCTGAACGTCGTTGTCCCAGTTCTCCGGGTTGGTGGCCCGCGGCTAGGGCTCCGGCCGTCGCAATACGACGCATCTGAGGCTGCAGGACGAGATCTGCGGGCTCTTCGATCTCGGCCCGCTTGAACAGCGTGGCCACGATCCCAAACTAGATGCGCAACGCAGAACGGGATGCTCGATGGCTCCTCTCGTCGTCAGCATCAGCACGTGGCTGTGATGTAGGAGCCGGGCGAGCATCGCGGTGGCGACCACGGGATCGGCGAACACTGTGCCCCATTCGGCAACGCTGCGGTTCGACGTGATCAGCATCGCGCCGGTTTCGTATCGCCGGATGACCAGTTGGAAGAACAGATGGGCCGCGTCAGGCTCAAGGGGCAAGTAGCCGAGTTCGTCGACGATGAGCAGCTTTGGCTTCGACAGCGCGAGAAGTTTCTCGTCCAGGCGTCGCTCGCCGTGCGCCTTGGCAAGGCTAGCGACCAGCGTCGTCGCCGTGGTGAACTGCACCGTGTATCCGGCCAGGATCGCCTCTCGCCCGAGCGCGATCGACAAGTGCGTCTTACCTACGCCTGTCGAACCAGCGTCACAATGCCGGGTGTCCGGCGTTCGAGGTGCGGATCTTCTATCCGTTCCATCCACGGGCCGGGCAGATGGTGCAGGTCGAGCACCGCAAGCGGTTCGCCGGCGAGGATCATCTGGTCGTGGTTCAGCCCGACGGCACGCTCGCCCTGATTCCGGCATGGATGAGTGAGGAGACGGCTCGCTCCACGGCAATCACCGGCTCTCCTTGTTTATCTGTCGATAGGCTCGTCGAGCTGCGCGTCCGGCTCGATGCGCTTCTAGCCTCGCCTGACGGGGAATCAGCCCCGCACCAAGGAGGCGATCATGCGACCACGACCGAGCCGGCAGCGAGACCTGTTCGAAGTCGATCAAAAGATGTTGGACATTCCGACCACGCAGAAGCCTCTGCTTGTCAGCCTGATCGAGCGCATGCTGGTCGAGGCCCTAGCCGACGACGACATCGCGACAGACGCGGCCAGCGACAAGG
>NZ_JADPKY010000138.1 GCF_023074185.1 Bradyrhizobium sp. 132
CGAGATCGCGCTGGCGCAGATCTGGGCCGAGCTTCTGGGCCTGGAACGTGTCGGCCGGCACGACAACTTCTTCGAGCTGGGCGGGCACTCACTGCTGGCGGTTCAACTGATGGAGCGTTTGCGGCGGCTGTCGCTTGGGGTCGAGGTGCGCACCCTGTTCGCCAAGCCGGTGCTGGCCGATCTTGCCGCAAGCCTGGGCAGCCATCATGAGGTGGCGATCCCCGCCAACCTGATCACGGAGCAGAGTGCAGCGATTACACCAGAGCTGCTGCCGCTCATCGAGCTGGCGCAGCCGGAGATCGACCGGATTGTCGCCACGGTGCCTGGCGGTCTCGGCAACATCCAGGACATTTATGCCCTGTCGCCGCTGCAGGACGGCATCCTGTTCCATCATCTGTTGGCGAGGCGAGGCGATCCATACCTGCTGGTCTCGCAGATGGCATTTGCCGACCGGGCTCTGTTGGAGCGCTACCTTGCCGCGGTCCAGCGGGTGGTGGACCGGCACGATATCTTAAGAACGTCGTTTGTCTGGGAGGGCCTGTCGAGCCCGGCCCAGGTGGTTTGGCGGCGAACACCACTCGAGGTCACCGAGGTCGCGCTGGATGGATCTGATGGTGCTGAGCAGCTCAGGCAACAGTTTGATCCGCGTCAGCACCGGATCGATCTTGGCCGGGCGCCCTTGTTGCGGTTTGTGATTGCGCGCGAGCCCGGCAGTGCGCGCTGGCTGCTCCTGGAGCTGCTGCACCATCTGATCGGGGATCATTCCACGCTGGAAGTGATGCATGCCGAGGTTCGGGCCGTGCTCGGCGGTCGCGATCACGAGCTGGCAGCACCACAGCCGTTCCGCAATCTGGTGGCGCAGGCACGACTGGGAGTTGGAGCGCAAGAGCATGAGCAGTTCTTCCGGAGACTGCTGGCAGACATCGATGAGCCGACGCTGCCGTTTGGGCTGAGCGAGGTGCGCGGCGACGGCAGTGGAGCCGGCGAGGCGCGGCGGATGCTGCCGCGCGAGCTCAACGAGCGGCTGCGAGTGCAGGCGCGGCGGCTCGGGGTGAGCCTGGCGAGCCTGTGCCATCTGGCCTGGGGGCAGGTGGTGGCGCGCAGCAGCGGGCGTGAGCAGGTGGTGTTCGGCACGGTGCTGTTCGGCCGCATGCATGGAGGCGCCGGCGCCGACCGCGCCATGGGCCTGTTCATCAACACCCTGCCGCTGCGGCTTGATCTGGATGGCACCGGGGTCGAGGCGAGTGTCCGGATCACGCATCGCCGGCTGGCCGAGCTGCTGGCGCACGAGCATGCCTCGCTGGCCTTGGCGCAACGCTGCAGCAGCGTTGCGGCGCCGGCGCCGCTGTTCAGCGCACTGTTGAACTACCGTCATAACACGCCAGCGCCAAGCTCCGGACCGGACGATGTGCTATCCGGCGTGGAATGGTTGGGTGCGGAAGAACGCACCAACTATCCGCTGACCTTGTCGGTGGAGGATTTTGGCGAGGCGCTCGGCCTGACGGCGCAGGTGGCGGCGCCCATATCTGCGGACCGGGTCTGCGGCTACATGCAGCGGGCGCTTGAGCAACTGGCTGAGGCGCTGGAGCATGCCCCCAACAAGCCGGTGCGAGAGCTGGACATCCTCCCGGCTGACGAGCGGGCGTACCTGCTGGAGGAACTGAACCGCACGGCGGCGGCGTATCCGTCAGAGCGGTGCATCCATGAGCTGTTCGAGGCGCAGGTCGCCAAGACGCCGGATGCGGTGGCGGTGGTCTGTGCGGACGAACGCTTGAGCTATGGCGAGCTCAATGCGCGGGCCAACCGCCTGGCGCATCATCTGATCGCACTCGGGGTGAAGCCGGACCAGCCGGTGGCGATCTGCCTTGCGCGCAGCGTTGCGGTGGTGGTGGGGCTTTTGGCGATCCTGAAGGCGGGTGGCGCCTATCTGCCGCTGGATGCGGCCTATCCGAGTGCGCGGCTGCACCAGGTGCTCAAGGATGCGGCGCCGCGTCTGCTGCTGGCCGACGAAGCCGGCCGTGCCGCGCTTGGCCCTGAGGCGCTGGCCGATGTGAGCGTTGTCGATCTTATGGCAGCCACACCCGCCTGGGCCGAGCTGCCCGCTTGTAATCTCGACCCGCGCGCGCTCGGCCTGACCTCGCGCCATCTCGCCTACGTGATCTACACCTCCGGATCCACAGGCACGCCCAAGGGCGTCATGATCGAGCATGCGAGCACGGTGAACCTGCTGCATTGGAGCAGCGAGGTGTTTGCGGAATCAGAGATCAGCCGCACCCTGTTTTCCACCTCGATCAGTTTTGATCTGTCCGTCTACGAGTGCTTCGTTCCGCTTTCGCAAGGAAGCACGCTTTACGTTGTTGAGAATGCGCTGGCGTTGGCCGAGAGGTCTTTGGATATCTCCTTGATCAACACAGTGCCCTCGGCGATCGCCGCTCTGGTCGACAAGAAAGCCGTGCCGGTTTCCGCAAGCGTGATCAATTCGTGCGGCGAGCGGCTGAAGGTAGGCCTCATAGAGAAGGCCTTCGAGAGCAGTCGCGTAGAGAAGATTTATAACCTTTACGCGCCCTCTGAAACCACCACGTACTCAACCTGGATCTGCTTGCGAAGGGGAGAGGCTGTCGTTGAGACGATTGGCCGTCCGATTGCGAACACGCGGGTGTATCTGCTTGACGGTGATGGTGCGCCTGTTCCGTCTGGGGCGGTGGGCGAGCTTTACATCGGCGGGGCGGGAGTGGCGCGCGGCTATCTGAACCGTCCCGAGCTGACGGCGGAGCGGTTCATCGCCAGTCCCTTTGTCGAAGCCGACCGGCTGTACCGCACTGGCGATCTGGCGCGCTATCTGCCGGACGGCAATCTGGAGTTTTTGGGGCGCAATGACGACCAGGTGAAGATCCGCGGGTTCCGGATCGAGCCCGGTGATATCGCGGCG
This sequence comes from Bradyrhizobium sp. 132, assembly GCF_023074185.1. Classification (GTDB taxonomy): domain Bacteria; phylum Pseudomonadota; class Alphaproteobacteria; order Rhizobiales; family Xanthobacteraceae; genus Bradyrhizobium. The sequence continues at coordinate 2,930 of NZ_JADPKY010000138.1, forward strand.
CGGCTTGCCGAGCACGCCTGGGTGCGCGAGGCGGTGGTGGTGGCGCACCAGGATGGGACGGGCGAGCCGCGACTCGTTGCGTATCTCGTCGCGGCGGCCGAGCATGCGGCCGACGCTGAGGGGGGCGATCTTGCCGGCACCTTGCGCGCGCACCTAAGTGAGCGGTTGCCCGAGTACATGGTGCCATCGGCGTTTGTGCAGCTGGCGGCGCTGCCGCTGACGCCGAACGGCAAGCTCGACCGCAAGGCGCTGCCGGCGCCGCAAGATGAGGCGTATGCACGCGCCGTCTATGAGGCACCGCAAGGCGAGATCGAGACCGCGCTGGCAACGATCTGGGCCGAGCTTCTGGGTGTTGAGCGGGTCGGACGCCACGACCACTTCTTTGCGCTCGGCGGCCACTCGCTGCTCGCGGTGCGGCTGTTGAGCCGGGTCTCGCAGGTTGTTGGCGTCGCACTGCCGCTGAGCACGCTGTTTGCGAAACCGGTGCTGGCCGATCTGGCCGCGAGCCTCGTGGATGAGTTGAGCCGCTCCGGCGCGCAAGACCTGCCGGCCATTGTGGCCGTGCCGCGTGATGCGGCGCTTGTGCTGTCGTTTGCGCAGCAGCGGCTGTGGTTTTTGGCGCAGCTGGATCAGAGCGGCACGAACTATCACATTCCACTGGCGTGGCGGCTCAAGGGTGGGCTCGACCGCAGCGCCTGGCAGCGCAGCCTGGACCGTGTGTTGGCGCGCCAGGAGGCGCTGCGCAGCGTCTTTGTCGCGCCGGAGGGCAAGCCCTGGGTGGAGCTGCTGCCGCAGGATGCGGGGCTGCCGGTTGTGGAGCACGATCGGCGGGACAGGCCGGATGCGGACGAGGCGCTATTGGACCTGTGCAGGGAAGAGGCGCGCACGCCGTTCGATCTGGCGCGCGGCCCGCTGATCCGCGGCCGCTTGATCCGGATCTCGGATGAGGAGCACGTGTTCCTGCTGACGCAGCATCATATTGTCTCGGATGGCTGGTCGCTGGGCGTGTTGGCGCGTGAACTCAGTCAGCTGTACCGGGCGTTCGTGGCCGGAGACGACGATCCGCTGCCGCCGCTTGTGATCCAGTATCCGGACTATGCCGCCTGGCAACGGCGGTGGCTAACAGGGGAACGGCTCTCGAACCAGGCGCAGTATTGGCGCAACGCCCTGTCTGGCGCGCCGGCCCGTCTGGCCTTGCGGACCGACCGGCCGCGGCCGGCACAGCAGTTGTTTGCCGGGGCCGGTGTGGCGGTCGTGATCGATGCGGATCTGACGCGGGGCTTGCGGCGGCTGAGCCAGCAGCATGGCACGACCTTGTTCATGACGGTGCTGGCGGCGTGGGCTGCGGTGCTGTCGCGTCTGTCGGGGCAGGACGACCTTGTGATCGGGGTGCCGAGCGCCAATCGCGGTCGGCGCGAGGTCGAGGAGCTGATCGGCTGCTTCGTCAACACCCTGGCGCTGCGGCTCGACCTGTCGGGCGCGCCGAGCGTGGCGGAGCTGCTCAAACGGACGCGGCGCACGGCCTTGGCGGCGCAGGAGCATCAGGACCTGCCGTTTGAGCAGGTGGTGGAGATCGTGCAGCCGCCCCGGCGTCTTGATCACACGCCGTTGTTCCAGGTGATGCTGGCCTGGCAGAACAACGCCGCCCCGGCGTTCGATCTTCCTGGGCTGCGTGTGGAGGCGGCGGCAGACGGCTTCGATCAGGTCAAGTTCGATCTGGAGCTGAACCTTGCCGAGCATGGCGAGGCGATCGCCGGAACGCTGGGCTATGCCACGGCGCTGTTCGATCAGGCGAGCATCGAGCGGCAGCGAGGCTATCTGCTGGCGCTGCTGCGGGCGATGGTGGCCGATGCGCGGCAAGCGGTCGGGCGGATTGAGCTGCTGGCGGCCGACGAGCGCGCATATCTATTGGAGGAGCTGAACCGGACGGCGGTGCCGTATCCCGAGCAGCAGTGCATCCATGAGCTGTTCGAGGCACAGGTCGCCAAGGCGCCGGACGCGGTGGCGG
>NZ_JADPKY010000135.1 GCF_023074185.1 Bradyrhizobium sp. 132
TGGCTTCGACCAACGCGCCATCACCACCGAAGTCTACGTGCAGGCGCGCGAGGTCCTGGTCTTGTTCGAGGGGCTGCTCAATGCCGCACAAACCAAACGCATGCTGCTCCTCCGCGAGATCAGAAATCAGCGCTGGATTGGCGCAACAAGGTCAAGAGCAAACGGCGCGCAAGTATCTCAATGAGGACCAGAGTTAAGATGAAAGTACGCTAAGATAGGCCCGGAGCTATCAGCAGCCCTTGTGGCCCTATGCGATCTTCGCTCGTTTTCTGTCTGTCCATGCACCCAATGCCTATTACATTCCGCAAGGAGAGGAGGATTTGCTCTGGACTAAGGCAGGCTCGGTTCGCTCGAGCAACTCAGATGCGACCACGAATAGACCCGTCCTGCGGTGGAGCGTTGACGGCGCGCGACCATCAACAACTCCGGAGGTTCCTGCACGGCAATCCATTGCAGTCATCCCAAAGGAAGTGGGGTTCATGCCCCCTTCCCGCCGATCATGGTCCACAGCCGACTATGACTCGTTATTTGCACCGGATCCACTGAGGATCCAGTGATAAGGGACCCGCGACCACGGCTTGGGCGTGAGATTGTCGAGGACGAGATCACCGCTCTGGGTGCGCACCAGAAGCACCAGGTGATGTTCTCCGGAAATGACGACCCCCTCACTGAATAACAGGGCGCGCGCTGGCCAGCCGCGCTGAAGCAACTCATCACGCTTGCTCACCGCATAGTCGTTGCAATCGCCGCGCCCGGGGTTGATAGTCCACTCCTATCCTGCAAGCCCGAGTTCATAGCGCTCTGGAGCAATGGCGAGGTGATGGCTCGATTGACCTCTTTCAGAATCGACTACCGTTCCTGCGTCAGCTGAATTCGGAATGGGCGCCGCGCGCGACATTCAGCTTCGCTGCGGAGACCAAACATGGTGCACGTGTGATCGCGCAATCAGTGAATCCGAGCCTCGCGTAAGGGGATCGGCCGATCAGGACCGCAAACAATTCATACTATTTAACTCAAATGCATTTAACTTGCAATTTCAAATAACATAAATTAATTTCCATTGTGCAGACAACGGAGAGCTCGACCGGCTCCAGATAAATTGGCTAGGCAGCGCATTGGCGTCGCTTTCATCGGAATGACATCCGCGGCGGCGCGCCATGGGCCAGCCCGGGATCTCGCTCCTCATAATGAAGGCGCATTGCAACATGAGATCTTATTATTGTTTTGATTTAGCGCCATCTGACCCTTTCCTGAATGCGCGCTTGCTGCCAAAGGACCGAAACTAGTATGCCGGAAGAGTTTCTTATTATTCTGGGGGCTGAAGCCGCCCTGCTTGCTTTCACCGCGGCAATGACTTTGCACGCCAAGCGATTGGGTGTGTTGAGCGGAATGCGCTTCGAGCGGCCCGCCGTTTCTACCGCTGGCAACAGACGTCCGACGCGACCGGTCCGCGCCCAGGCTTGGAATGTGCCGCGGTGGGCGAGGACTTGGTCACGGACTCTGCAAGAATTCGGGGCAGCATCGCCAGGATCGCCCCATCGGGGTCTCATTCTGATCGGAGGTCCACGGCCAAGCTTTCGAACAAGGGCGCAAAGCTTGTCGAGCCTCGTGGCTAGTTCTCGCCGACTTGATGGCCCCGGTCTCCCCCGCCCCGGGCACCTCGCGCATATGCAGGGCGCAGGTCCCTGGCCCCGGGCCAGCCCCGAGTGCTCATGCACTACAAGGGCTGTCGCTGTGTCCGGCGAAGGCTAAGCGCGCTCGTTTGCGCACCCGCCTGATTGTACAGCTTCCGATCTTGCGCCTTGATGAAGACCTCGACCCGCATGCGCATCGACCGAATGGTTCGTCGGGTCGGCCGTCTCTCAGGTGACTTCGTTAGCTACTCAATGAAGAAAGGCTCGCCTTTCAGCCGTTCCCAATCGGCAACTCGAGATTTCCCCCACCGCGGATATGGCTTGCATAGACACTCACCGCGATCGCGATATACTCAGAGAATTGTACGCGACCGGCGAGGCCCACTGGCTGCATATGAGATCGTTATGAATCCCATTTTAGAAGAAGATCTTCACTACATACTGAGCAAACTTTCACCGTCGAACAAAAATTCCTTCCGGGATGGCACGATACTCATCACCGGCTGCGCGGGCTTTTTGGGTTTTAGCTTCATGCAGTTTTTTTCCGAGCACGCCTCAGCATTGGAGATTCGTAAAATCATCGGGCTTGATACATTTCTTCTTACAAAGCCTACATGGATTTCGGAACTCGCCACCCGGCATGCGGGCTTGGTCGACATTCACCAGTTCGACGTTTCCAAAGACGATCTTTCAAGCATTGATGGAAGCGCTCAGGCGACCCATGTGATTCATGGCGCATCCATTGCTTCCCCGATTTTTTATCGAAGATTCCCTATCGTAACCTTAGATGCGAATATTTGGGGCCTAAGGCGGCTACTCGATTTTTATACATCGAAGCAATGCCGGGGCTTTTTGTTTTTCTCAAGTAGCGAAATTTACGGCGACCCCGACGCGGCCAACATTCCCACGGCCGAAGAATACCGTGGCAACGTTTCCTGCATTGGCCCGCGCGCCTGCTATGACGAATCCAAGCGGTTTGGCGAAACCATGTGCAGCCTGTTTTCCAAAGAGTATGGAATTCCGATCACTGTCGCAAGACCATTCAACAATTACGGACCGGGAATGAGAATCGATGATCGGCGCGTTCCCGCGGATTTCGCAAAGTGCGTAATCGAAAACAAAGACATCGAAATTCTGTCCTCTGGTTCGCCTACGCGCACATTCTGCTATGTCGCTGATGCGCTCGCGGGCTACTTAAAGTGTCTCACCTACGGCGAGTTCGACTACTTCAATATCGGCATTGAAAGGCCAGAGATTTCGGTTCGAGAACTTGCATCGCTCTATCAGGAGGCCGGCTCCCGCTTCCGTGGCTACACGGGAGAGGTCGTTTTGGGTCAATCCCCTGACAAAGAATATCTGACCCACAATCCGAATAGACGCTGCCCCATCATCGAAAAGGCTAGGACGAAACTAGGGTACAATCCCGAAATCGACGTAAAGACCGGAGTCGAGAGATTCGTTCAGTTTCTCCTGCACGAGAAGGAGAAGGGAGACCTAGCGTGAAGCTGTCAGTAATCGGAACAGGCTATGTCGGGCTGGTGAGCGGCGTTTGTTTTGCCTCCAAAGGCCACGACGTCGTTTGTGTCGACGTGAACGAAGAGAAAGTCCGTTTGATCAATAGTAAGATTCCGCCCATTCATGAGGAAGGCCTTCCAGAACTTCTTCGCACCGTCATCGACGAAAGAAGATTCCGCGCGACCTCTAATCTGAATGAGGCCTTGGATTTTTGCGAGGCCGTGATCGTGGCCGTCGGAACTCCGACGACCGACGGAAAACTCGACCTCACCTATCTGGTTCAAGCAATACGTCAAATCGGCGCGTATTTGAAGTCGACGAACAAGTTTTTAAGCGTGATCATCAAAAGCACAGTGCTTCCGACCACGACCGATGTTGCCGTTCGCGAAGCGATTACGGAAGCGTCTGGCAGAAAGATTTCGCAATTTGGACTTGGAATGAATCCTGAATTTCTGCGCGAGGGAAAAGCCATCTCCGACTTCAATTTCCCTGATCGCATTGTTCTTGGGTTCGACGACTCCCAAACTCGTGAGGTTCTCTCGAAGATTTACGAGCCCTGGAACGTCGACAAGGTGTATGTCAACACCCGAACAGCGGAGATGATCAAGTACGCGAACAACTGCTTACTGGCGCTCCAAGTTTCAGCGGCGAACGAACTGGCGAATTTTGCGGCCAAGCTCGGTGGCATCGATTTTATGGATGTTTTTAGAGGCGTCACTCTCGACAAGCGATGGAATCCAATTCGAACCGATGGATCTCGTACAGATCCCGAAATTTTGACTTATTTGGTGCCTGGGCCCGGCTTTGGCGGCAGTTGTTTCCCGAAGGACGTTCAGGCGATCCGCACGCAAGGACAAAACAATGGCCTTCCCATGGAGATATTGGAAGGCGTCTTGAGTGTGAATGCGAAGCAGCCCGAACAGGTTACAAAAATCCTTGGAGCTCACTTTGGAAATCTAGAGAGCAAAAACATCCTGCTACTGGGACTTGCGTTCAAGCCGGAAACCGACGACGTTCGTGAATCGGCCTCGATCCGCATTTCGGAAGAATTGCTTGCACAAAAGACCAATCTGGTTGCGCACGATCCAATTGCGACGGAAAACTTCATCAAGTTCTCGGGCGTTCAAACCTCCGCAATCCGATTCACCAAGAATTGGAAAGCGGAAATTGCGCACGCGGACGCAATCGTGGTGGCTACGCGTTGGGCAGAATACAAAGCTCTTCCTGGCCTCAAGGTTGCCGGCAAAGTCGTGTTCGATACGCGACGGCTTCTTTCCCCAAAAGATTTCCCAAGCTCCACTTACCTTTCGATTGGCCGAAGAGTCTAGCTGCGGCAGCCAGAACCTGAAGCTTTTCTTCAGTATCTCTGAGCTGCACCCGGTTCCGAAGACACCAAGTTAGGTGTTTTATGGAGCAGGAGGTGCGTCATGGAGAGAAGGCAGTTTACGCGGGAGTTCAAGCTTGAGGCCGTGCGGCTGATCAAGCAGCGCGGCGTGTCGTATGCGCAGGCGTCCAAAGACCTTGGTATTCATCTGACCTGCCTCCGAAGTTTCATCCAGTGGCGATTAGAGCCTCAGCGGATGTTACGCCGTTTGGCGCGGGGTGAGCAACGTGCGATCGGCGGAGCTGGT
>NZ_JADPKY010000046.1 GCF_023074185.1 Bradyrhizobium sp. 132
GTCATGGCCCAGCGTCTCCTTCGCCAGCAGCGCCAAGCCTTCCGCTCCCTTCCTGAAGTCGACAGGTTGCGTCGCCACGTAGATCATCAGGCTCGCGGGCATCGTCAGCATGAACGTGTCCGTCGGAGCGCCAAGAACACATCGCTCAACGCAGCAAGGCCAGGCGCCCCGCGTACCTCCACGCGCGCGCCCTGGAACTCAACCGTCACAATGGCTGCTGCTTCCGGCAGCCCGGAGGGCTCTGCGGCCGCAGGCAACGCTGATTCCGACGCCACCGGCACGAACGACAGCGTGTCCGCCGACGCCGGCAATACCAATTGGCCCAAACGCGCCCGGCGCCGCCAGTCATGCACCTGCTGGGGCCGGCAGCCATGGCGACGTGCGACATTTGTTACGATCGCGCCCGGCTCGAGACTGTCCGCGACAATCTGCGCCTTCAAATCATCCGGCCACTGCTTCCGGCCGGCGCCGGCGTACACTTCGATGCGCGGTGACAACGGTCGTCTTATGTCGTCCGAATGGTCGTCCATTGTGAGCACCCTTGCAGAAGATGACTCTTCTAACGGCGCTCACAGGTCTACGCACAAACAATCCAAAGGGCCTCGGCGCTACGCTTACGGAAGAGCAGAGTATTGCGGTGCTGAAGGAGCATGAGGCCGGGCCGAAGACAGCCGATCTGGCTCACAAGCACGGGATCTCCGAGGCGACGATCTACAATTGGAAGGCCAAATTCGGCGGCATGGACGTTTCCGAGGCGAAGCGATTGGGGCCCTGGAGGAGGAGAACGGGAAGCTGAAGAAGCTTCTGGCCGAGCAGATGCTCGATGCAGCCGCACTTTGCGAGCTCCTTTCAAAAAAATGGTAGGGCCCGCCGCCAAGCGCGCTGCTGTCGCGCATCTGCAGGCCGTCATGAGCCTGTCGGAACGGCGGGCCTGCTCGATCGTGGGTGCGGATCGGAAGATGATCCGCTATCGCTCTAGCCGCCCGCCGGACGCAGTTCTGCGTGGCCGATTGCGCGATCTCGCCAACGAGCGGCGGCGTTTCGGCTATCCGGCGGGATCAATCTCACATCGTGTCCCAACTGCCGAATCTCCCGCGCCCAGTGGTGAGCAGTCGCGCAGGCCTCAATACCGAGCAGGCAAGGTGCGAGCGAGGAGAAGAACGACACGATCTCGCCTCGCCGAAGGCGTTGGCGACCGGCCACTTGGCCTTGGCCATCAACTGCATGGATGTGAAAGATGTGCTTCGAAATGTCCAACCCAATTGTCGCGACTTCCATTGGTGAATTGCTCCTGTTAGCGGCTTCGTCCATCGCCAGTATATCGCCGGCGTCCGAGGGAGCGGGGCCGTCTTCCCCATCAACGGCCGGATGCGCGATGAGCTACTCAACCAGACTCTGTTCTTCGATCTCGACGACGCCCGCGCCAAGATCACCAATTGGGTCGCCGACTACAATCTCCAGCGTCCCCACTCGTCGCTGTAATACCTGACCCCCGCGGCCTACGCCGCCCACCTCACCGCAACGGACGATCGGCTGCGCAACCCCGACCAGCTCCGCCAATCGTCCGTTGCTCCACCCGCGCCACTTGGCGTACAAAACTCCGATACTCTAACTGCCGCTGGATGAAAATTCAGTGGCAGGTCAGTGGCGACCAAACCGGTAGACTTCCGCAAGGGCATGGTGGGTCTTGCGACCCTGGTGCGCGAGAGCATGGGTGCAGATCCATTCTCGGGAGCTGTCTATGTGTTCCGGGCCAAGCGGGCGGACCGGATCAAGCGGTGTTCTGGGATGGAACGGGCCTGTGCCTGTTCGCCAAGAGGCTCGAGGATGGGATCTTCCGCTGACCCCGGCGACGGGCAACTGATCGCATTGAAACCAAGGTGACAATTAATCGGCCTCACTACGAGCTGGCTATCGATCCACCAGCCGCGCTCACCCCGTCTGCGCTCCCGACCTGCTCCGTCGGGCCAAGCGCTACTACTTTTCCGAATGGCTTCAAAAAGAGAGTTGACAACAACCCGCAATTAAAGGGCCGATTGACACGGATAACACGTGTCGTTCCAGCTTCGTCGGGATCGGCGTTGACAAACGGCCGGCAGCAAACAAGTGCTTGAGCGGGCTGAGGCAACGACCAGTTATGCAGAATACTACCAGCTTGAGTAGGTCCGTTGCTTAGCCGTTCGAGGTAAGCGAGGGATCATGTCTTGCAAGGACAGGGTGGCCCGTTTGTCATGCTGAGAGCTCGCAATCTGCTTGTGAACCGCCTGCCTGCGGAGAAAACGACAATCGGCGTGATCAGAAGCGTGAGATCCAGATTGGATACTCCGAATCGAGCGACCGCTCGCACTCAAGTTAGTTTTGGCTATTTTCGATCAACCGCGCGAATCCGCTTTGGTATGGCAGCCGGTTGGCACGTTATCTCGGTCTGGCTATGAGGGGTTGGAGTTTCTCGGAAGAAGACGCAATTCACTCCAATTCGTTTGAAGATGAAGGGATCGCAACGTGAGCATCTCCTATGACCATTCGAAAAACACCCGTTGGCAAACTGCTGCGTTGCAAGCAGAGGAGTTTATGGTCCCGGCGTATGACGGAGCCATCGAACTCTATGTCAGAAACAAACATTTGGATTCGATGCACGAGTGGAAAGCTGAGCGTACCGTGTTGTGCATTCATGGGTCGACGTATCCGGGGCATGCAATGTATGATACACCCCTTGAGGGGTTTTCCTGGGCGGACTACTTAGCCGGACATGGTTACGACGTCTACCTACTCGACATTCGTGGCTACGGGAAATCAACTCGCCCGGCGGAGATGCTCGAGGATCCCAATGAAAACTCTGCGATTGTCGATGGTGAAACAGCCCTGCGCGATATTTCAGCGGCTGTGGATTTTATTCTCGCCCGTCGACAAATATCAAGGCTCGCCCTGCTCGGGTCGTCGTGGGGCGCAAGCCTAGCGGGACGCTATACAACGGAGAATTCGGAGAAGGTCGAGCGACTCGTGCTTCTCGGGGCAATGTGGTTCCATTTACCGGCAGTGCTCGATCCGTTCCCTAAGAAAATTCCAGCCTATCGTATCGTGAAGCGAGATCGGGCCCTCGCTCGATGGCTCAGAGGGGTTCCAGATCACAAGCGAGAACTGATTCTACCCCAGGCCTGGAGCCAGAGCGTCCTGGATTCTATTTGGTCGAGCGACCCGGTTGGCAGTAGAGCCGACCCGCCCTTTATCCGAGTTCCAAATGGACACTATTTAGACTGGCGAAACTATTGGTCAGCAGGAAAGCCTTTCTACGATCCTGAAAAGATTTTAGCTCCGGTGCTTCTGGTACAGACCGAGTGGGACACCGAAACGCCACCCTATATGGCGCAAACGTTGTTTCCGCTTTTGGCCAACTCGCGCGGGAAGCAATACATCTGTTTCGGTGATGGCACCCACCTCCCATTCTTCGAACGAAACCGGCTGAATGTATTCGCCGCCATTCAAAGCTTTCTGGAAGGATCCCGCTGAGGGCGTTGCGCCAGGAGGCCTGGCGGCTCATGCACGCGCCACTGGCCACGCAGTACGAGTGGTTCGCCGCCGTTCTGCGCGGGCACTATGGCTACTATGGCAGGCCGCACAACTATCCAGCGCTCAATGGCTTCTACCGCGAAGTGCGTCGGACCTGGCTGCGTTGTCTGAGACGGCGCAGCCAGAAAAGTCGGCGCATGAGCTGGCCGGAGTTCGAGACCCTGACGGCACGCTTCCGCCTGCCAACTCCACGCATCACTCGCACATGGGCGCAAGCGCGGATATGACGCGGGTTACCCTCGGGAAGAGCCGGGTGCGGGAAAGCCGCTTGCCCGGATCTGTGAGGGCAAAGCCAACGGCCGAGCTACTCGACCATGACCTTTCCTCCAGATGAAGTTAGAGTCCGGCCCGCAGAAGGACGGACAGATGAAGCGAGCAAGGTTTTCGGAAGAGCAGATTATCGCGGTGTTGAAGGAGCATGAGGCTGGTGCGAAGACGGCCGAGCTGGCTCGCAAGCATGGGATTTCCGAGACGACGATCTACAATTGGAAGGCCAAATTCGGCGGCATGGATGTCTCCGAGGCCAAGCGGCTGAAGGCGCTGGAGGAGGAGAACGCGAAGCTGAAGAAGCTTCTGGCCGAGCAGATGCTCGATGCGGCCGCCCTTCGCGAGCTTCTTTCAAAAAATGTATGACCGGCCCCGCCCGTGCAAGGTCGTTTAATGAGGACGATGCAGTCTGCACAAATGTATCCGGCCTCTTGCAAGTGGGCCGCTGTTGCGGCCAGGCCATGATGAGATCCGCGCGTGCCGTTCCCAGATAAATGGTTCGGGCTCGAAGCCCGCTTTTTTGCACAGGGTTTACGGCGCGCCGATCGACTGTTTCGTCATCACCTTCACGAACCTCGCAGTCTGGAACAAACGGGATCAGCTAAAGGCCGGATCCCGCCGTTCATAGCTTGCGCCGGGCTTGGTCATCACCACCCATGCGATCCGCGCAATCTTGGCCGCCAAGGCGACGGTGACCTTGTTAGTGTGCATGCGTGCCTGAAGTCCATCAAGCCACGCGCCAAGGCGGTATCGCGAGCGATCAAGATGAGTCACGCAGGAACGGGCGCCATGGATGATCATCCGGCGCAGATATCGATTGCCGCGCTTGCTTATCCCCAGCAGCTTCGTTTTGCCTCCCGTAGAATATTCTCTCGGGA
>NZ_JADPKY010000088.1 GCF_023074185.1 Bradyrhizobium sp. 132
AATCCACAAAACGAAATTGCAAGGTTTGGCGGTCTCGAACTCCAAATCCTTGCAATCTCAAACCCATCCGCAGTCGGAAAACGGACTCTCGCTCAATCGCTTAGAGCCTTGTTCACGGACGACTAGTTAAAATCCAAGTCTCGTCGATGAAGACCAGCCGCTCAGCCTCGACACGACCTTGATATTTTCAACCGGGCTCGCCGCCGAGCGATCTCGGGACGATCGCGTTCGCCAGCCAGCACGCTTTTTTTGCTGAGCTTCTCGGCATCCCACAGTCCGACTCGTAGTCGACCTTCAGGCCGCCGTCGGCAAGCTCGGCAACGAGCCGCGTATGGTGAAATCACCATCCTTGATCCGCTGCAATAGCGACGCTGCATGATCTCCGGAAACCTGCCTTCGGCTTGTGGCCACCCATCCTGGCTAGCTCAACCCAGCCGGTCTCCTCGACCGGCTGCATCCAGCCAAAGGCCGTGCTGATCGCGACCAGACTGCTTTAAAGCCTGATTGCGGGACACCCTCCCTCGATTGCGGCCACGACAGGCTGCGAAGATCTAAATTAGACTTGAACCGCCAGCACAATGCTGATCGGGGCTTAGGGAAGCGAACCTGCGATGCCGGCCTCCAGGAGGGTCTCGACCTCCTTCGGCGTGAACCGGCAAGACAGCACTTCGATCGTATCTTCGCCCAGCCGGGGCGGCGGCCGAGGTGACGGCAGCACGGCGTCAGCAAAGCGCCAGAGGCGCCCCGTGTGCCGATGGCATCTCATACCAGGCGCCTCCAGGCGAATGAACCAGTCCGCGAGGTCCGTCGCCTCCAGGGCCTCCCAGGTGCTGCGGACCGGCGCGATGCCGCTATGGCCGCAAACCTGCCAAGAATCCTTTCCGCTTGCCCGCTCCACCGGGGCGCGTGACGCCGGAGTGATCTCAGCGCCGGCTATCGAGAACGCCTCAGCAAGAAGCGCGTCGGCAATGTACCCGACGGCCGCCTCGAGCATAGAGCCTTCCACCCAGGCGCCCGAGCCCGTGACCAGTCGGCGAAATAGCGCGACAAGAGTTGCGCCCGCCATCTGCAGGCCGCAGATCGGGTCGGCTGGGTAGCCTCCCATGAGGACCGGACGCCCGGCGGCATCGAGGTTCAGGCCATCCCACCCGGCGAGCGCCTCGATCGAGACGCCGTTGGCCTTGAACGATGCGTAGGGGCCCGTTGCGCCGAAGCCGCTGAACGACGTTAGGATGATGTCGGAGCGTCTCGCCACAAGGGTATGGTAGTCGAGCCCAAATCGGCCCATCACATGAGGTGTGAAGTTCTCGAGCACGAGATCGGCATCACTGGCGAGCCGTAGAAGCGCCGCCGCGCCGGCCGGGTTCTTAAGATCCAGGCCCAATCCACGTTTATTGCGATTCACGGCGTTGAAGTAACAGCTGCGATTGACGGCCGCGGTGGCTGCGCCCGGCGCGGCTTCGACCTGTCCCATGAGCCGCCAGACGTCAGGCCGCTGCACGGCCTCCACCTTAATCACATCGGCGCCCAGATCTGCCAGCAGCATGCCCACCATCGGCCCCAACCAAGCTTGGGTGAGGTCCAGAACCTTAAGGCCCGCCAGCGGTGGCGAACGGTCGAGCTCCGTTCCGCGCTGCGGCTTTCGAGGGTGCCAGGCTAGATCTGCTGCGGTGATCGACGCAGGAGCGGGAGCCGCCTCGGGTGCGGACGATACGACGCCCGAAATCGACGCGGCGGCTCCCGCTAAAGGGATCGGTCCAGCCAACGGATGCGCCAAGGTCCGGAAGAAGCCACGATCTTCCAGTTGTGGATCGGCCAACACCTGCGTCAGGGTCTGAACTTTTCCGCAGGCTACGCCGCGGACTTGCAAGCCCAGGAAGACCTCCTCAACAGTGAGCTGCGCCGCATAGGGCGCCAAAACGGCCGCCCTCCATTCCGCAATAGCGCGTAAATCGCCATTAAGCTGCGGGTCGAGGTCAACGCAATCTGGCACGCCCAGCACTTCTCGAAAGGCGGGCAAATTTTCGGTCCAGCCGAAATGCGCCGAAACCACGCCGTCACGGCAGGCAAGCAAGCACCCGCCTTCGGGTGTGCCGTCATTTCGGTTCGTCGGTGCGGGCTGATGCTGCTCGCGCAGCCACATCAGAAGACTCGCCACTGTCTCTAGTCCCGACACCTCCACCAGGTCGCCAGCCCCTGTGCGCGCTCGTCGCACAAGCGCTGCCATTGCGGCCACAAACGCATTCGCGCCCAGCACGTGGTCAAGCAGATTCGGCGGCGCCGGAAGCGGTGGACCGTCGGACGGGCCATTGAGGCTGAGATATCCGCTCAGCGCTTCGAGCTCGGCGGTCCCACTGGCCTCTCGGCCTCGGAGGCCAAAAGGGCGAATAGCCGCCACAACCAGGCCGGGGCGCCCTTGCCGCAGCGTAAGCAAATCCAAGCTGGTGCGGGCACTGAATGTCTCCGGCGCTAGGTCACAGACCAACACATCCGCCCCGTCGATCAGTTCGTGTACTGCGTCTAACGGAGCGCTGCGCTTGCCCGCACCGAGCATTTCGAAGGCCGCCGAGCCTTCCGCTGCCCTAAGACGCCACCGTGGACCAAGACTCCGGAGTGAGCCGCCCGTGGGTGGCTCGAGGATGACTACCTCGGCGCCCCACTGCGCGAACTGGCGGCCGCAAAATCCGCCACTCGCGGCGTCGGCGATCTCCAGGACGCGCAGGCCAGTCAGGGGTTGTATGCTCATGCTGAGCTCCGATGGGAGCTAGTAGGCCCTACCGAAGACGTTCGGTGGTCGCCGGCCTGTTCGCGGTTCGAACCGGATCGCGCCGCACGCCGCCCGAAGCGGCCCACGAAAGTGCGATAGGACGAAAAGATTCTAACAAGGCGGCGCGGCTCGCTTTCCATAGCCTAATTCCCCCGAAAGGCAGGTTTCCGTTTTTCTAGGAATGCAGCGATACCCTCTTTGTAATCCTCCGTTTCGAGACGTCAGGAGGAACTGGTCGCGGTCGGCGAAGCTGCTGATCAGATGGGTCGCTGTCGCTTGAGCGTTGATCGCCTCTTTCGTCATGCGTACCGGGATCGGCGGCAGCGTGCTGACTTTGGCGGCCCATGCTCTAGACACCGCGCGCGCCTCGCCCTTCTTCGTCACCTCGTCGGCCATACCCCATCCAACGCAGGTCTCGGCGTCAACTGCCTCGCCAAGAATGACGAATCGTTTAGCGCGAGACGGCCCGACAAGCGTCGTGATCCTAGGGACGCTGTTCCAGCTCATGTTCATGCCGAGCGGAATCTCAGGCAGGCGCATGTAAGCGCCCTCCGCCATGATACGGAAATCGCAGGCCATCGCGATCGCGCATCCGCCGCCGAGACAATAGCCCTCGATGGCTGCGATGGTCACGGCCTCGATCTCCTCCCATGCCCGACATAGGTCTGGGCCCGTCATTAACTCCTCCCGCGCCTCAAGCAGAGTGGGGACTTTGCTTGGCCCCACCGCAGCGTCAGCCTCGCCGGCGGAAAGATCCGCTCCAGCCGAGAAATTGGTCTCTCCGCCAGCGAGAATAACGGCGAGCACGTCGGATCGTCGCCGGAGCAGACGCGCCACCTCCGTCAGCTCCTTTATGATAGCGGCGTTCAACGCGTTGCGAGCACTCGGCCGGTGGAGCTCAACCTCGACGGTCGGGCCATCGCGTGAGACGATGAGATGCTTCCAAGCACTCTCGCCTAACCGCTCGCCTCCGTTCGCAGCCACTTCTTCTTTCATAGCCGAAACACCGCAAGTTGTTGTCGATCGTCAATCAGGGCGCGCTTTTTGAAGCGCGAGAGCATCCGACGACACTGATCTTCGCATCGTATCCGAGTACATCGGTCGAATTTGCTTAGTATCTTAAGGTTTGCGCAGCAATTGCGCACAATCGCGCCGTTTGCGCCGATATCGAGCGGAGCTGGCTACCAGCGCACCGTTTAGAGACAACCGCGTCAACGTGTTAGGTCGTCCGCGATTTTGGCCTGGCTTACCTCAAGCCCCGCATGCCGAGCCATTCGTGTCCTTCGGTGAATTTCTGCGCACGGGCTCGAAGGGATACGGGAGTTCAAAAGCGCACGTTTGTAGGTTTCCTTTCTTTGCGACGACTTATAATTGACGTGTGGCCTGCGCCAGCAAATGCAAACAATCATTGTGCGATTAAGGGCAAGTTTTATGGCGACGGGCGTCAGAGTGGACAGGAGCGATCACCAACAGGAGGCGTCAGTTCGCATAAGTTAGGAGATCGGCAAGGCCGAAGCGCTTTATCAGCGGCCGTTTGCTGACTGATTTTTCAAGCGCAGAGCGTCCATCGCAAGAACTTCGATCAAAATCACATCGAAACGGCAAGTCTACCTAGAATCAAGACTGGGGATGTCCGGAAGACTGTGGCTACTGCTCGCAAAGCGCGCACTATGACACCGGCTCAAAGCGTCTAGTTTTGGGCGGGGCTGATGTAGTTGCGAGCGCGCAACGAGCCAAGAGCGCCGGCGCGACCCGTTTCTGCATGGCTGCGGCTCGCGTAGTCCAAAAGATCGCGACCTTGATAAGATATGCACATGGTCAGCGCCATTAAGCGGCTCGGTATGGAAACTTGCGCTACGCTAGGCATGCTGACGCCGATTCAAGCCGTGCGGCTGGCCGACGCTGA
>NZ_JADPKY010000140.1 GCF_023074185.1 Bradyrhizobium sp. 132
GCAGCGATCCCCCGCCGCATCGGCCGCGAGCGCGCCTGCTTCCTGGCAATCTCCGGCGCCGAACTCAAGCTTGCGACGGCCCTCGCTTGGGGCCTTGTGGACGAGCCCGCATGAGTCCGATCGCCCTCGCACTTGATCGGCTCTCCACCGAGATCGCAACGCTTTCTGGCCGGCTCGGACGTCGCGTGGCTATTCCGGAGTTGGGTGTCACCGATCGGGCACGCCTGCCGCGGCTCAAGGAGCCGGGCCTCGTCTCCCCAAATGGCGCATGCCGGCTGGTCCGCGTCACCGATGGTTGGATCGCGGTGAATCTGGCGCGCGAGGAGGACCGGGAGCTGGTCCCTGCCTGGCTTGGTTGCGACTTCGACGTCGATCCCTGGGCCGCGATCGACATCCACGCGCCGGGAAAGGCATGGCGCGCCCTAATCGCAGATGCGGAGACGCTCGGGCTGCCTGCGGCGGGTCTCGGCGAGGTCGTGCACAATATCCTGGAGGCGCCGAGCCCGCGGATGTCCGCGGGCCGCGCCTTTCCGGACCGCCAGCTCCGGGTGGTTGACCTCTCTGCGCTCTGGGCCGGCCCACTTTGCGGCGCCGTGTTGGCCGCTGCCGGCTGCGCCGTCATCAAGGTCGAAAGCACGCGGCGGCTCGATCCCACCCGCGCCTCGACACCGGAGCTCTTCAGGAGGCTCAATGCTGCGAAGTCGGAAATGCCGCTCGACCTGGCAACGAACGATGGCCGCGCTAGGCTAAAGGACGCAATCCTCGGCGCCGATGCGGTGATCACCAGCGCCCGGCCCCGGGGGCTGGCTTCGCTGGGCCTCTCTTGCGACGAGGTCTTCGCCGCTCGCCCCGGCCTCGTCTGGGTCGCGATCAGCGGCTATGGCTGGACCGGGGTTCAGGCCAACCGAGTCGCTTTCGGCGATGACGCCGCAGCCGCGGGCGGGCTGGTGAGATGGACGGCTTCCGGCGCACCGCGGTTCCTGGGCGATGCACTCGCCGATCCCGTCACCGGCCTCGCGGCGGCGGCCGGCGCGCTCAAAGCAATCATGGACGGTGGGGGCGTCCTGGTGGACGCCGCGCTTGCTGATTCAGCTGCTGGCGCGGCTGTAGTATGCGGTTTCAGGAGTGCCGCGTGATTCTCCGCAACGTGGAAGTCGAGGGCCTCACCGGCCTCGACGTTCGCCTCGCAGCTGGTCGCGTCGCCGAAATAGGGCCTCGCTTGGCTAAATTCGGCGATGATCTGGACGGTCGCGGCGGCGCCCTGATCCCCGGTCTCGCGGACCATCACATCCATATCTTCGGCCTCGCGGCCCAGGCGGCCTCGGTCGACCTGAGCGGCATTGCGTCACCAGCCGACTTCCGGGCGAGGATCGAGGCGGCCGCGGCGGAGCGCCCCCCCGGCGCCTGGGTGCGCGCTATCGGCTACCACGAGACGTTAGCCGGCGAACTGTCCCGCGAAATCCTCGATACGCTTGCCCCACGTCACCGCCTGCGGGTGCAGCATCAGACCGGCTCGCTCTGGATGCTAAATAGCGCTGGCCTCGCAGCGGTAGGTGAGGGCGGTCTACCGGAGGTCCTCGAGCGCGATGCGGCTGGTCGACCAACGGGACGCGTCTGGCGCGGCGATGCCTGGCTGCGCGAACGCATCGGGGCCGAGCCGCCGCCGCTCGCGAATATCGGGTCACGGCTGGCAAGCTACGGAGTCACGGCGCTCACGGATGCTAGCATCACCACTGACCAGGCCGCTGCCGGCCGGCTCGCCGAAGCCCATCGAACGGGTGAGCTGCCACAAGCGCTCACGGTCATGAGTGGCGGCGCCCTCGAAGCCCCGCCGGACAGAGCCTTCAGGGTCGGCGCGGTGAAGATGCTGCTCGATGAACACGAACTGCCGCCCATTGAGGAGTTTGCGGCCCGCATCGGGCGCGCCCGCGCGTGGCGACGCGCCGTCGCCGTCCACTGCGTGACAGCCGCCGAGCTGGCGGTGGCGCTTGCTGCGCTCGAGACCGCCGGCGCGCGACCCGGCGATCGCATCGAACATGGCGGTGTCATCCCGCAGGCCACGATCGGGCTGCTCAAGGCCGCCGGCGTTACGGTTGTGACCCAATCCAGCTTCATCCACGATCGCGGCGATCGCTACCTGACGCAGGTCCCGGCCGCCGAACTTAAGGACCTCTACCGGTGCGCGAGCCTCATCCGCGCAGGTGTGCCCGTGGCGGGAAGCTCGGATGCACCCTATGCCTCGCCCGATCCTTGGGCGGGGATCGCTGCGGCTATCGAGCGCCGGACACGGGGCGGGAAGAGCCTCGGCCCGGAGGAGCGCATTGCACCCGACGTTGCATTGAACCTTTATCTCGGCCGATCAGAGGCGCCCGGCGGACCACCCCGGCAGTTGAGGGTCGGCATGACGGCGGATCTTTGCCTGCTGAAGGCGCCACTGGCGGACGCACTTGCGACGCCGGGCGCCGAGCTGGTGCGCTGCGCTCTGATCGGGGGCGAGATCGCGTGGCTGAGCCCCTAAAGCGTGATGGCAGGAGGTTGATAGCCTGAATGCGCATTCGTCCGCTGAGTGCGTGTCCGATTGCGGCGCAGACCGCCTCGACAGTTTGCGCGGCAGGTTTACGGAGCAGATGGTTGAGCTTGGCAAAGACGTGCGATCGTGTTCAGGTAGGGCAAGTATTTTGGTGGGAAGAATAGCGGGGCTCCGACGGAGCGCGTGAGTTGTCGAACTGCTTTGCACTGCCGAGCTTATCGTAGACGACGCCACCGCCGGGGCGAGGGGCCGGGCAGAAGGACATTCTCGACATGGCGAGAAACCTCACGCCATCGATCGGCCCTTCCGTGAACCATGGCGTATCGATCCGGTCATGGCGCAGGCCCGCCCGAAATGTCATCGTCTTCCTGCGGCTGTGGGGAATCTTGTCGTGAAGTCGGCGTCGCGCGGCGCCTATTCGCGCAAGGGTGCCATATCTAGTTAGTCGTCCGTTAAGAAGCCGGATTGAGCTGAGTTGGAGAGGCGAGCGTTCGCCATAGCAACTCCAGGAATTGGCGCAAGAGTTCTCTGAGCCAGGCGAGGATGCGGCGGAAGTTGTGGCCGACGGCTGAGAGGACGACGTTGGCGGCGTCGCCGGCGCGGCCTTTGAGATAACAGCGGCCGAGGTGGCCTTCGGCTTTCATGTGCCCGATGATGGGCTCGATGGCGGAGCGGCGTCGCAGCTCGCGCTTGATGCTGCCGAAGACGCCGCGCTTCTGGCCGGAGATGAAGACGCGCCGGGGGCTTTCTGCGTCGTGGCCGGGGTATCCCTTATCGACATAGGCCCGCTCGATCGGACGGCCGGTGAGGGTCTCGGTGCGGTCGATGACATCCCGCAAGGTGTGACCGTCGTAGGGGTTGTCGGGCAGCGACCTGGCATGCAGCACGAACAGGCCGCCGGGAGCACGGCGATTGTTGGTGACGATGGAAGCCTTCACGCCGAACTCGTAGGGGGTTGAGGCCTTGCCCTTGCCGATGCAGTCGACCTCCGGGGCATGGAAGGAATAGAGCTTCCAGCCGCGCTGGCGCTGCTGCTGTGAGCGGATCTGGCTGGCGCGGCCAAGCGGGAGGGCGAATGCCTCCTCCAGCGCCGGCTGGCCCTCGATCTTGCGACGGATGTCGCGGATGATCCGGCCCAGCCGGCTGCGCAGGAGGCGCAACTACCGCTGATGCCGTCTGAACTGTTTGGCATGGGCGTAGCGGCCCGCCATCATCGCTGCGGCCTTGCCAGGCGACAATAGGATTGCCGCAGTCTGACCCCGTGCCTCCTCGCCAGGCGGTTCAGCCCCCGGATCGCCGCATGCAAGAGCTTGGCATCGGTCGGAAAGCTGATGGCCTTCGGCTGCACCGTGGTGTCGATCGTGACCCGCTTGAGGTCCTGGCTGCGCAACGCACCGGCCTCGTGCGCCACCCGCAGGCTCTCGGCCAGCAGCAGTTCCAGCTTGTCGCCGAGCCGCTTGCGCCAATGGCTCAGGTCCGAACGCTCGTGGGGGAAGACGTGCTGGAAGAACTCTTCGCCGGTGAAGAACTGGAAATAGGGGTCGTGGACCCAGCGCTCGCACACGCCCTCATCGGACAGCCCGTAAATGTGCTTGAGCAACAGCAGCCCGATCATGAAGCGGGTCTCGATCCCAGGCCGGCCGTTCTCGCTGTAGAGCGGTGCGATCTCGCCGTCGATCCAGTCCCAATCGATCCTGCCGGCAAGCAGAACCAGCTCGTGCTTCATGTTGATAATCTGGTCCACCCGC
>NZ_JADPKY010000157.1 GCF_023074185.1 Bradyrhizobium sp. 132
ATCGCAATGCGCGCCGACAAGACCGACCAGAGCTTCACTTCAATGATCTATCTGGCCGCGGCCGCGATAAACTCCAGATGAATCCCAACAGACCCTAGATCAATTTGGGTTAGATCAACTTGATCGCGATCACAAAGCCGAGCACCAGCACGGCGGCGCCGATCGCCACCCAGAGACCGAGATGCTTCTCGATCCTGACCCGGATCCAATCGCCATAGCGATTGAGCAGGATCGCGACGATGAAAAAACGACCGCCGCGCGCGACGATCGAGCAGATCATGAACAGGACGAGATTGTAGCCGGCAAAGCCCGAGGTGATCGTGACGAGCTTGTAGGGGATCGGCGTCAGTCCCTTGAGCAGGATGATCACCGCGCCCCACTCGGCATAGGAGGCGCGAAAGGCATCGACCTTGTCGCCGAGGCCATAGACCTGGATCAGCCAGTGACCGACCGAGTCGAACAGCAGCGCGCCGATGGCATAGCCGAGCAGGCCGCCCAGCACCGACGTCGCGGTGCAGATCGCCGCATAGATCCAGGCGCGCTGCGGACGCGCCAGCGACATCGGAATCAGCATCACGTCCGGCGGGACGGGAAAGAAGGAGCTTTCTGCGAAAGCCACGGCACCCAGGATCCAGAGCGCGTAAGGCTTGTGAGCGGCGTCGATGCACCAATCGTAGATACGTTTCAGCATGGCGCCGCGATGAAGCACCATCGGACGGATTTGTCCATCGCCAGTTTTGTGACGTTTCTAGTGGCGCTTCCGCGCCACGCGACCCTCGATCGCGACAATTGGCCGCCTGGCGGCCACGCGCGGTGACGCAACTTTGGGCAGCTTCATCGCCGATTTCGGCAGCTTCTCGGCGATGCCGAGCATGTCTTCCCGCCGGGTCATTTCGCGCCAGACGTCCTCGGGACGCACGCCGGCCGAGGCCCAGAGCACAGTGAGATTGTAGAGCAGATCGGCGCTTTCCCGGATCACGGCTTCGCTGTCGCCATTGACCGCATCGATGACGACCTCGATGGCCTCTTCGGCCAGTTTTTTCGCCATTTTGGAGGGCCCACGCTGAAACAGCCGGGCTGTACGCGATGTTGCCGGATCAAGGTCCTTGGCCGCGAGTACAGCCAGATATAGCCGCTCAAGCGAATCACTCATGGTCCTGAAAACTACTCTAAACCAATGGCGGGCGCGTTAACGTCTGACAATAAACGGCCAAACAGGCCGTCGCGGCAAGCGCGACGGCCTGTTGTCGTCAATTCTTCGTAGCCGGGCTTAGTAACAGGTCGAGGCGTAGCCTTGGCCACCCTGCGCGGACTGATAGGGACCGCCGCAACGGTGGAACGGGCGCGGACCAATATACGAGTCACCGCCGTAATAGACCGGGCCGTCATCATAGTAGGCCGGCCCGCCACCGTAATAGGCCGGGGCATCATAGGCGTAGGCGTCACGGCTCGCGGCGATCGCAAGCCCGGTGCCGATGGCGCCGGCAATGGCCGCGCCGGCAAGGGCCGCACCGCCGCCGCCATGCCAGTGGCGGCCGCCGGCGTATGAGGCGGTCGGGGCGACCGCGGTCAACGCCAGCACCGCGGCGGTGGCAATAGCGACCTTGCGGCCGGCAAACTTCGAAAAGCTGTCAAACATGTCCTGGACCCTCCTTGGGACCTCGAATGGTGCCTGACGACAGGCTCATGTCTTTCAAACACCCACATCCCATGTTGGGTTCCCCAACCCCAACACAAGCTGAACGGGGTTGCGTGATCGTGACGCAACCGCCGCTCATCCGCCGTTCATGTTGGCGCGCAGAGACTGCTCCGCCAGCCGGCGCTGCGAGCGTCACGAGATCACAACAAGGCGAGACCGGCGCGACTGATGTTCAGATTCAAGACGACCGCCCTTCGCTGCCTGCAAGCCCTTGCAATCTCGCTTGCCGCGCTGACTGCACGCGATGTCACGGCGGCTGAGACCGCCGCGCCCTCTATTGCGATCCACTTCGCCTTCGACCGTCCGATCGATGCAAGCATGGCTCCGTTCTTCCTGGCTGCAAAGGACGGCAGCTTCGGCGCCGAACGTCTCAACGTCTCCTTCAGCAGCACGGCCGGATCGCCGGAGGCGCTCGCGCGCGTCGCCAAGGGCGAAAGCGAGCTCGCGCTGGTCGACATCAATGAGCTGATCCGCTTCCGCGACAAGGACGATGCGGCACCGGTCAAGGCGGTGTTCGTGCTGTTCAACCATGCGCCCTACGCGATCGTCGCCCGCAGGAGCCGCGGCATCCATCTGCCGCCCGATCTCGACGGCAAGACCGTCGGCGTCGCCGATAGCGACCTGTCGATGCGGCTGTGGCCGGCGCTGGCGCAGCAGAACGGCATCAACACGGCGCACATGAAATTCCACAGGATCAGCGCCGCCGTGCGCGAGCCGATCCTCTCCGCGGGACAGGTCGATGCCGTCGCCGGCTTCAGCTATCTCTCGGCAGTGAACCTGCGCGATCGCGGCGTACCCGGCGGCGATCTCGTCGTGCTTCGCTATGCCGACTATGGCTGCGAGGCTTATGGCTTTGCCGTCGTGGTCAACCCGGCTTTCGCCGCGGCCAAGCCGGACGCCGTGAAGGGATTCGTCCGCGCATTGATCGCAGGCATCAACGCGACCGTGAAAGAGCCGGCGCGTGCGGCGGACGAAGCCGCGAGCCGCATCGACGACGGCGACCGCAATCTCGAATTGGCGCGCCTGCGCACCGTCCTCGTCGACAATATCCAGACCGACGAAGTCCGTCGCAACGGCCTCGGCGGCATCGATCCCGCGCGCATGGACCGCTCGATCGACCAGATCGCGCAGGATTTCAAATTCCGCAAGAAGCCGGTTGCCGGCGATATCTTCGACGACCGGTTCCTGCCGCCGGTTGCAGGGCGGTTGATCAACTGAACATCCGATCTTGGCTTGTGTAAGCAATTAGCTTACATAAGAAACTGCATCGGTTTTGGCAGCACCTTGATAAAGTCCTTCCGGAACAAGGCTTTTGGCGATCTCTGGTCTAAGAGAAAGACTGCGAAGATCGATTCAAAGATGCATGCCAGAGTTCTGCGACGGCTCGATCAACTCGATAGCGCCACGCTTCCCGAGGACATGGATGTGCTCGGCTTCGACTTTCATCGTCTGCACGGGAAGCCGGTCAGGTACACGGTCCATGTGAATGGTCCGTGGTGCATCACTTTCGAATCTGAAAACGGTGATGCCTATCGGGTCGATTTCGAGCAATATCGCTAACACCGAGCCGAGATTGACTCGGCGTGGAGCTGCCATGGTCGAATATCCTGCCAAGCGAAATCCCCGCCGCTGTCCCGTTCATCCCGGCGCGGTGCTTCGCGAGGACATGCTGCCGGCCTCAGGCAAGACCAAGGTTGAGATCGCGCGCCTGTTAGGCATCTCGCGGCAGCATCTTCACGACATCATGGAAGAGAAGAAGCCCCTGTCGCCGGAGGTAGCGGTCCGTGTCGGGAAGCTGTTTGGAGGCGGCGCCGGGATCTGGGTCCGGCTGCAGGTTGCCCACGACACGTGGCACGCGGAACAGACGGTGGACGTCAGCCATATCCCCACGTTGAAGGTGGCCTGAGCCGTCCACACCAATGTAGTCTTGCAGCCGTTCAACTGGTTGACTGACGACCTTCCCACGGTTCAGCGTATCGCATGCCCATCCTCCGTCTCTACACCCGCGTTCTCGAACTGCTCGGCAAGGAAGCAGGGCTCGGCTGGCTG
Source organism: Bradyrhizobium sp. 132 (assembly GCF_023074185.1). Taxonomy (GTDB): domain Bacteria; phylum Pseudomonadota; class Alphaproteobacteria; order Rhizobiales; family Xanthobacteraceae; genus Bradyrhizobium. Next base: position 3,749 of record NZ_JADPKY010000157.1, read on the forward strand.
CTGGCGTTTGCCAATCTCCTGCTTGCCGCCTCGCAGTTCGCAGAACCCGTGCTGTTCGGCCGGATCGTCGACGTGCTCTCCGGCAAGACGGTTGCCGGATCGGACTCGGCCTGGCCGTTTCTGATGGCCTGGGTGGCATTCGGGCTGTTCACCATCGCCTGCAGCGCGCTCGTGGCCTTGCAGGCCGACCGGCTCTCGCACCGCCAGCGCCAGGCGGTGCTGACCGACTATTTCGAGCACATCCTGCAATTGCCGCTGACCTTCCATTCCGGCACACATTCGGGCCGGCTGATGAAGGTGATGCTCAACGGCACCGATGCGCTGTGGCGGCTCTGGCTCGGCTTCTTCCGCGAGCACTTTGCCGCGATCCTGTCGGTCGTGGTGCTGCTGCCGCTATCATTGTACCTGAACTGGCGGCTCGCGATCCTGCTGTTCGTGCTTTGCATCGTCTTCACGGCGCTGACGACCTTCGTGGTGCGCAGAACCTTCGGCATGCAGATGGAGGTGGAGGAGCACTATAGCGAGCTCTCCGCGCGGGCTTCCGACGCCCTCGGCAACGTCGCGCTGGTGCAGAGTTTCGTGCGCGTCGAATCCGAGGTGAAGGGCTTGCGCTCCGTCGCCGACCAGTTACTCGCGGCGCAAATGCCGGTGCTGTCGTGGTGGGCGCTCGTCACCGTCATCACGCGCGCCTCCACCACCATCACCGTGCTCGCGATCTTCACACTGGGCATCTCGCTGCACGACCAGGGGCTGACCTCGGTCGGCGAAATCGTGATGTTCGTGAGCTTCGCGACGCTTCTGATCCAGAAGCTCGAGCAGGTCGTGAGCTTCATCAACAACGTATTCATGGAAGCCCCGCGCCTGCGCGAGTTTTTCAACGTGCTCGATGCCGTGCCCGCGGTGCACGACCGACCCGATGCGATCGACGCGGGTCGGCTCTCCGGCCTCGTCGAATTCAACGACGTCACCTTCTCCTATGACGGCAAACGGCCGGCGATCGAGGATCTCTCCTTCACCGCTCTGCCAGGCCAGACCATTGCGCTGGTCGGCGCGACCGGCGCCGGCAAGTCGACGGCGATTGCGCTGCTGCATCGCGCCTTCGATCCGCAGTCCGGCTTCATTAGGATCGACGGCATGGACGTGCGCGGGGTGACGCTGACATCGCTGCGGCGGAACATCGGCGTGGTCTTTCAAGAGGCGCTGCTGTTCAATCGCTCGATCGCGGAGAATCTGCGCGTCGGCAAGCCGGACGCCACTGAGGCGGAGATGCGCAAGGCGGCAGGGCGCGCACAGGCGCTCGAATTCATCGAGCGCAGCGGCGGCTTCGAGACCAATGCCGGCGAGCGCGGCCGCATGCTGTCCGGCGGCGAGCGCCAGCGACTGTCGATCGCCCGCGCACTGCTGAAAGATCCGCCACTTCTGATCCTGGACGAGGCGACCAGCGCGCTCGACGCCGTCACCGAGGCCAAGGTGAATGCCGCTCTCGACGAAGTGATGAAGGGACGCACCACCTTCGTGATCGCCCACCGTCTCTCCACCATCCGCAATGCCACGCGGATCCTGGTGTTCGAGAACGGGCGTGTGATCGAAAGCGGAACTTTCGATGAACTCGTGGCCAAAGGCGGCCATTTCGCCGAGCTCGCCAGGGCCCAGTTCATGGTTCGGGAGAACGCACGGGCCAGCGTGACAGCTGCTGAGGCTGCCGCGACTGCCGCCCAGTCGCCTTAGCAAGTCTTCATGGGACCGTCGAAATTCGGCCTATTTCATTGCGGAATACCCCGCTGATGCCCCTATTCCCGACGCACCAGCCGGTATAGGTTTGCGACGCCGCAAGCGGCGGCGCTGGATTCAGAACCGAACATCAGATCACGAGAGCCGACCGGAACCGGCGGGTCTCCAAGGACCGGAATCGGATAGTGCACGCTCTTCGCCCGCTGCTTCGTAAATCCCTGTTCAACCTGTTCGCTGCGACACTCGCATGCGCCGCATCGCTCGCGCCGCGCGCGGCGAGCGCCGAAGCATTGCTGCTGATCGAGGCCGACACCGGCAAGGTGTTGCAGGCGGAAAACGCGACCATTCCATGGTATCCGGCTTCCGTCACCAAGATCATGACCGCCTATGTCACGCTGAAGGCGGTCAAGGACGGCAAGCTCACGCTCGACACGCTGATTACGGTGTCGCCGACAGCGGCCTCGCAATCGCCCTCGAAGATGGGATTCCGTCCGGGAACACAGCTCACCGTCGACAATGCGCTGAAGATGATGATGGTGAAGTCGGCGAACGACATGGCCGTTGTGCTCGCCGAAGGCGTCGGCGGCTCGATCGACGGCTTCTCCGCGATGATGAACGACACCGCACAAAGACTCGGCATGACGCAGACGAGCTACGTCAATCCGAACGGTCTGCCCGCCGACGGCCAGATCACGTCGGCGCGCGATCTCGGCATTCTCGCGCGCTCGTTCCTGCGCGACCTGCCGGAATACGAATACTTCGTGCACATCCCGGCGATCCGCTTCGGCAAGCGCGTCACCGGCAATTTCAACAAGCTGATCGGCCGCTATCCCGGTGCCGATGGTTTCAAGACCGGCTTCATCTGCGCCTCGGGCTACAACCTCGTTGCGTCGGCGACACGCAATGGCCGGAGACTGATTGCGGTGGTGCTCGGCGCCAATTCCGGCACCGCGCGCGCGGTGAAGGCAGCCCAGCTGCTCGAGCGCGGCTTCTCGCAAGACAATCTCACCTGGCTCCGCCCCTCGCTCGGCACCGTCGAAAAGCTGGTGCCGGTCGACGCCTCGCCGCCGAACCTGCGCGAGGACATGTGCGGCGGCCATCGCAAGCGGCCCGCCAGCGACGACGACGACGCACTGATCGCCACCAATGGCGGCACGAGCGGATCGGCCTCCGCCACCGGCGGCGAAGCCCAGGTGACGTTCTTCACCGCTGGGCTTCAACCTCCCTTGATGAAGGCCTCCGAGCTGATGGCCACGGCCGCGGCGGCCGCGGAGCCCGTGCTGGTCTATACCGGCCCGACCCGCACCGGTACCGCCCTGATCGCCGCGGTCGCGGCCGATGCCGACCAGCAGGCCACCCCAAAGTCGCGTGGCAAGAAGTCGCGCGTCGCCAAGAAGCCTGACGCGGCCGACAAGCCGAAGGATGCCAAGACGGACGCCAAGACCGAGGCCAAGACAGCGGCGGCGAAGCCGGTTGCCAAGCCAGCCGACGGCAAGAGCGCTGCCAAGCCGGCCGGGACCAAGCACGCTGCGGCCAAGTCGGATTCAGCAAAGTCCGATGCGGCGGCAAAACCTGCGGCAAGCGGCGATCAGGCACCCAAGCCCGCCAAGCCAAAGGCAGCGACCAAGCCCGCCGCCAAGCCGGCCAACAACAGTTAGCGGCGCTCCGAGCTGAGACCACGCCCACTTTGCACTGCGGCCGCGCGGTTTGGCAGGATTCCGGTAGCCACTCCCTGGCCTTTGCCCTAAGTCACGACGACTTGCCACCCGTTCCGGCAAGCTCGATACTGGCGGCAATGAGGCAAGCCCGAGACACAACGGGCTCTGGTAAATGAGGGGAGTTTTCGATGGAGCGCATCTGGCTCAAGCAATATCCGCCCGGCGTGCCTGCTGATATCGAGCCGACGCAATACTCATCGCTGGTCGACCTGTTGGAGGAGAGCTTTTCGAAGTTCGCCGACCGCAAGGCGTTCATCTGCATGGACAAGTCGATCAGCTATCGCGACCTCGATCAGATGTCGGTCGCGCTGGCCGCATATCTGCAAGGCCGTGGGCTCCAGCGCGGTGCTCGCGTCGCCCTCATGATGCCGAACGTGCTGCAATATCCGGTCGCGACCGCCGCGGTGCTGCGCGCCGGTTTCGCCGTGGTCAACGTCAACCCGCTCTACACACCGCGCGAGCTCGAGCACCAGCTCAAGGATTCCGGCGCCGAAGCCATTATCGTGCTGGAGAATTTTGCCCATACCGTCGAGCAGGTGATCGCGAAGACGCAAGTGAAGCACGTCATCGTCGCCAGCATGGGCGACCTGCTCGGCTTCAAGGGCGTGATCGTCAATCTCGTCGTCCGCCGCGTCAAGAAGATGGTGCCGGCCTGGTCGCTGCCGGGCGCGGTGTCGTTCAACGATGCGTTATCGGCTGGCCGCGGCGCGACCTTCAACAAACCGAAACTGTCGCCCGGCGACGTCGCCTTCCTGCAATATACGGGCGGCACCACCGGCGTCTCCAAGGGCGCCACCCTGCTCCACCGCAACATCGTCGCCAACGTGTTGCAGAACGACGCCTGGCTTCAGCCGGCGATAGTCGCACCCCCGCATGTCGATCAGCTCATGATCGTTTGCGCGCTGCCACTCTACCACATCTTCGCGCTGACGGCCTGCTACCTGCTCGCGGTGCGCGCCGGCGGCTGTAATCTGCTGATCCCCAATCCGCGCGACATCGCAGGCTTCGTCAAGGAGCTGGCAAAATACCAGGTCAACAGCTTCCCGGCTGTGAACACGCTCTACAACGGATTGATGCACCATCCCGATTTCAAGAAGCTCGACTTTTCCAAGCTGAAGATTTCCAACGGCGGCGGCATGGCGGTGCAGCGCCCCGTGGCCGAGCAGTGGAAGGAGGTGACCGGCTGCTTCATCGCCGAAGGCTACGGCCTGTCGGAGACATCGCCGACGCTGACCTGCAATCCCGCGACCACGACCGAGTTCTCGGGATCGATCGGCATTCCCGTGCCCTCGACCTGGATTTCGATCCGCGACGACGACGGCAACGAGCTGCCGCTCGGCCAGCCCGGCGAGATCTGCGCCAAGGGCCCGCAGGTGATGTCGGGCTACTGGAACAGGCCGGACGAGACCGCGAAGGTGATGACCGCCGACGGCTATTTCCGCACCGGCGACATCGGCGTGATGGACGAGACCGGCTACACCAAGATCGTCGACCGCAAGAAGGACATGATCCTGGTCTCCGGCTTCAACGTCTATCCCAACGAGATCGAGGAAGTGATCGCGAGCCATCCGGGCGTGCTCGAATGCGCCGTGATCGGCATTCCCGATTCCAAGTCGGGCGAGGCGGTGAAAGCGTTCCTGGTCAAGAAGGATCCGAACCTCACGGCCGAAGCCGTGATCAAGTTCTGCCAGGAGCAGCTCACCGGCTACAAGGTGCCCAAGCAGATCGAATTCCGAACCGACCTGCCGAAGACCAATGTCGGCAAGATCCTGCGCCGGCAATTGCGCGACGAGAAGAAGGCGGAGGCGGCGTAGCCGCTCCCTGGATTCATGACTGACGTAGGCGACATCACGCCGGCCGGCATTCTCGCGTTCTGGCGGGAGGCCGGTCGCGAGCGCTGGTACAAGCACAGCGACGCTTTCGACGCGGAGGTCAGGCGTCGCTTTCTTCTGCTATGGAAGAGGGCGATCGCCGGCGAGCTGGCCTCCTGGGAAGACAGCGACGAGGGCGCGCTGGCGCTCGTCATTGCGCTCGACCAGTTTCCCCGCAACATGTTCCGCGGCACGCCGGAAGCCTTTGCCAGCGACGCGCTGGCGCGCAACGTCGCCCGCCGCGCAATCGAGAGGGGCACAGATCGCAGGATCGATCCCATCCTGCTCGAATTCCTCTATTTGCCCTTCATGCATTCCGAGCACCTATCCGACCAGTTGCATTGCGTCGCGCTGTTTCAGAACACCGACAACGCCGAGAACCTGAAATACGCGCGGGAGCACGCCGACATCATCCAGCGGTTCGGCCGCTTCCCCCACCGCAACCGGCTCCTGGGACGCGAGACCACCGAGGACGAACAGGCCTTCCTCGACGGCGGCGGTTTTGCCGGCTGATGACATAACGGTGAAGGACCGCGCCCCTCGCCGCCTCCCAACCTGCAACATTGTGCAGCGCCGCCGCACGGTCTAAAAAGCGGGACCGATTTTCAGGGAGACTTCACGATGACCATCCAGACTGGCGACAAGCTGCCCGAGGCGAAATTCCGCGTGATGACGGCGGAAGGTCCGCAGGTGAAGACCACCGACGATATCTTCAAGGGCAAGAAAGTGGCGCTGTTCGCAGTGCCCGGCGCCTATACCGGCACCTGCCACAAGATGCATCTGCCGAGCATCTTCCTCAACGCCTACGCCATGAAGGACAAGGGCGTCGAGACCATCGCCATCGTCTCCGTCAACGACGCCTTCGTCATGAACGCCTGGAAGCGCGACACCGACCAGCGCGACGAGGCCATCTTCCTCGCCGACGGCAATGCCGACTTCGCCAAGGCGATCGGCATGGAGCTCGACGCCTCCGGCAACGGTCTCGGCATCCGCTCCAAGCGCTATTCGATGCTGGTCGAGGACGGCGTGGTCAAGAAGCTGAACCTCGAGGCGATGCCCGGCAAGGTCGAGGTGTCCGGCGGCGATACGCTGCTCGGGCAGCTGTAAGGCGGCCAGCGCTTTTAGCCTTAACCACAACTGTCATCGCCCGCGAAAGCGGGCGATCCAGTACGCCGAGACCTCTCGGCTGAATGATAAGCGTCTCTGGAATACTGGATCGCCCGGTCAAGGCCGGGCGATGACAGTTGAGAATGAGGCGACGACGCCTCGCGCTACTCCGCCACCCGCTGCTGCAACCGCGCCTTCACGATCCCGTCGCGCGCGAGCTGATCGGCGCGTTCGTTCTCGGGATGCCCGGCGTGGCCCTTGACCCAGTGCCAGCGCACGTCATGCGCCTTCAGCGCGGCATCGAGGCGCTGCCATAGCTCGACATTCTTCACCGGCTTCTTGTCAGCGGTGCGCCAACCATTGCGCTTCCAGCCATGGATCCAGCCGGTGATGCCCTGACGGACATATTGGCTGTCGGTGTAGAGATCGACGGTGCACGGTTTCTTCAGTGCTTCCAACGCGGAGATCGCCGCCATCAACTCCATCTGGTTGTTGGTGGTGTGACGCTCGCCGCCGTTCAGCTCCTTTTCCTTGTCGCCGAACTTGAGGATCGCGCCCCAGCCGCCGGGCCCGGGATTTCCCGAGCAGGCGCCGTCGGTATAGATCGTGACAACTGGAATCTCGCTCACGCGACCAGTCCTGACGGCATCAGCCCATAGTCGCGCACGGTGGAAACACTCTGGTGGAAGCGCAGCTTGCGGACATATTCGAGCGGATCCTTTGGCCGAACCAGTGCGCCGGGCGGAACGTTGAGCCAGTCGACCAGCCGCGTCAGCAGGAAGCGGATCGCGGCGCCGCGCGCGAGCAGCGGCAGTGCTGCCTCTTCCGCCTCGGAGAGCTTTCGCACGCGGCCATAGGCATTGAGGAAGGCGCGCGCCTTGGTGACGTTGAAGGAATGATCCGGCTCGAAACACCAGGCGTTGAGGCAGATCGCGACGTCATAGGCCAGCATATCGTTGCAGGCGAAGGTGAAGTCGATGATCCCCGAGAGCTGGTCGCCAATGAAGAAGACGTTGTCGTTGAAGAGGTCGGCGTGGATCACGCCTTCGGGCAAAGGCTTCGGCCAGACCCCGCTCTCGAGGTAGTCGAGCTCAGCGGCGAGGAACGCGCGCAAGCCGGGCTGCACCTCGTCGGTCCGGCGTGACGCCGCATCGAACAGCGGCCGCCAGCCCGAGACCGAGAGCGCATTCGGACGCTTGATCGCGAAATTGGCGCCGGCAAGATGCATCTTGGCCAGCGCCCCGCCGACGCCCGCGCAATGGGTCGCGCTCGGCTTGCGCGGCCAGACGCCTTCGAGAAAGGTGATGATCGCGGCCGGCCGGCCCGACAGCTCGCGCAGCGCCTCGCCGTCTCTGCCCTTCACCGGCAGCGGGCAGTTGATGCCGTGCTCGGCGAGATGCGTCATCAGCGCGAGAAAGAACGGCAAATCGTTCTTCGCTACGCGCTTCTCATAGAGCGTGAGGATGAACGAGCCCTGGGTCGTATGCAGCAGGAAGTTTGAATTTTCGACGCCCTCGGCGATGCCCTTGTAGGAGAGCAATTCGCCGAGATCGTATTGGTTCAGGAAGTCCGCAAGCTCGTCGGCGGCAACGTCGGTGTAGACCGCCATGAAGATCTACTCGGCGGCGGCTTCGGGGCGCACCTGACGCGGCAGCGGGAAGAACTCGTTCTCTTCCGCGGCCGAGACCGTCTCCACATGCAGCGTGAAGCGCTCGGCGAACGCGTCCATGATCTCCTCGACGATCACTTCCGGTGCCGAGGCGCCCGCGGTGATGCCGAGGCTGGTGATGTTCTCGAAGCGCTTCCAGTCGAGGTCGGCGGCGCGCTGCGCCAGCACCGCGATCGGGCAGCCCTCGCGTTCCGCGACTTCGCGCAGGCGCTGCGAGTTCGACGAGTTCGGCGCACCGACCACGATCAGGGCATCGACCACCGGCGCCACCTTCTTCACCGCGAGCTGGCGGTTGGTGGTGGCGTAGCAGATGTCTTCCTTGTGCGGCCCGTTGATGTTCGGGAAGCGCTCCTTCAGGAGTGCGACGATCTCCGCGGTGTCGTCGATCGACAGCGTGGTCTGAGTCACGAAGGCGAGGTTGTTCGGATCCTTCGGCGCAATGGTCTTGGCGTCCTCGGCGGTCTCGATCAGGGTGACGGCGCCGACGGGGAGCTGGCCGAGCGTACCGACCACCTCAGGGTGATGGGAATGGCCGATCAGGAAGATTTCGCGGCCGCGCTTGAAATGGATCGCGGCCTCGCGGTGCACCTTGGTCACCAGCGGGCAGGTCGCATCCAGCGAAAACAGATTGCGCGACGTGGCGTCGGCCGGAACCGATTTCGGTACGCCATGGGCCGAGAACACCACCGGCGCGGTGGTGTTTTCCGGGATCTCGGCAAGCTCCTCGACGAAGATCGCGCCCTTCTTCTTCAACCCGTCGACGACGTATTTATTGTGCACAATCTCGTGGCGAACATAGACGGGGGCGCCGTATTTATCGAGCGCCCGTTCCACGGTGTCGATCGCCCGGACCACCCCGGCACAGAAGCCACGGGGAGAACAAAGCACGATCTTAAGGTCTGGTTTGGCTGACATTGAGCGATCTCGGGACCGAATCACCTCGCCAAATGGGCGGGAAGCGGTCGATGGATGAATAGGGCTTGGGAACGAGCTTACAGCGACTTCAGAGGGAATTGGGCCCCCTTTCGGGCGCTGTCAAGGCACTATCTATAGCAGAACCATTGCGTGACTACCCCCTCCGGGCTTATATAGCCCGAATTCCCAGTCATCGCTGATGACCACCGGTTTCGCCTCCAAAAGGGGTGGGCGAAGCACAAAGGAGATTTGCCATGAGCAACGCACCGCTGATGCCCAAGGCGACCGCCGTTTGGCTGCTCGACAACACCGCGCTGACCTTCGACCAGGTCGCCGATTTCACCAAAATGCACCCCCTTGAGGTGCGCGCGATCGCCGACGGCGACGCGGCGCAGGGCATCAAGGGCATGGATCCCCTCTCCAACGGCCAGCTGACCCGCGAGGAGATCGAGAAGGGCGAGAGAAGCCCGGACTACCGGCTCCGCCTCCAGGAGAGCAAGGTGGTGCTGCCACCGCAGCCCAAGCGCAAGGGTCCGCGATACACCCCGGTCTCGCGCCGCCACGAGCGCCCGAGCGCCATTCTCTGGCTGCTGCGCAACCATGCCGAACTCAAGGACGCCCAGATCATGCGCCTGGTTGGCACCACCAAGAGCACGATCGCCAGCGTCCGCGACCGCACCCACTGGAATACCTCGTCGCTGACCCCCATCGACCCCGTGACCCTCGGTCTCTGCTCGCAGATCGAACTCGATTTCGAGGTCGCGCGCGCCGCCAAGGAAAAGCCGATCGACGCAGCCTATGGCGGCGCAACCCTGCTGCCGGCCTCCGAGACCACCAAGAAGGACGAGTTCGAGCCGGCGGAGAAATCCAGCGACGACCTCAACGTCGACGCCGTGTTCGCCAAGCTCAAGACGCTTGGCGGCAAGAAGCAGGAGGAAGATGAGGAGTAATCCTTCGTCTTCAGTCGTCATCGAATGCAAACGCGGCGGGAAAACCCGCCGCGTTTTTTATGTGACGCAAGGACGGAACAGGTGGAAGCAGCCTCTACGGCCGGTCCGGATGGTTCAGCATGTATTCGCCGAGGTCGCGCTGGCGACGGTCGGCCCGGGTGGTCGCGGCGCTGCGCTGGACGTCGCGGTCCTTGCGGCAGGCCACGTATTCGGGCGAGCCCAGCGCATTGCCACGGCTCTGGCAGACCGCGTCGTCATCGTCGCCGCCCATCGCCACCGGCGTCTGGTAGCGCGCGGAGCAGGCGGAGAGGGCGATGGCGAGCAGGACAGCTGCAAGCAGGCGCGGCGTGGCGGCGAGTGGCATCCGAGATCCTTATTGGCCGGCCTTGTTTAGCGCGGAATGAGGAGATTGTAAGTCGTTTGCACCGTCATTCCGGAGCGGTCCGCAGGACCGAACCCGTAATGACGACGGAGCTCATACCCTCCCCTTCAGCGCCTCCCCGATCTCGTCGAGCACCTTGGGGTCCTCGATCGTCGCTGGCATCGTCCAGGTCTCGCCATCAGCGATCTTCTTGATGGTGCCGCGCAAAATCTTGCCCGAGCGCGTCTTGGGCAAGCGGCCGACAATGATGGCGAGCTTGAACGCGGCGACGGGACCGAGCTTGTCGCGCACCAGCGCGACGATCTCTTTCTCGATCTCGGCGGGAGCCCGCTTCACGCCAGCCTTGAGCACCAGGAAGCCGCAGGGTACCTCGCCCTTGATCGCATCCTTGACGCCAAGCACGGCGCATTCGGCGACATCGGCATGCGAAGCCAAAATCTCCTCCATGCCGCCGGTCGAGAGCCGATGTCCGGCGACGTTGATGATGTCGTCGGTGCGGCCCATGACGAAGACATAGCCGTCCTGGTCCTTGTAGCCGGCATCCGATGTTTTGTAGTAGCCGGGAAATTCGGTGAGATAGGCTTCCTTGAATCGTTCGTCCTGATTCCACAGCGTCGGCAGGCAGGCCGGCGGCATCGGCAGCTTGATGACGATCGATCCCATGGTGTTGGGGCCGACCGGCTTTGCGGCCTCGTCGACCACGTCGACCTGATAGCCCGGCATCGGGACCGTCGGCGAGCCGTGCTTCACCGGCAGCATGCCGAGCCCCACCGGATTGCCGGCGATGCACCAGCCCGTCTCCGTCTGCCACCAATGGTCGATGACAGGCACTTTCAACTGCTGCTCCGCCCATTCCACCGTCGGCGGATCGGCGCGCTCGCCGGCGAGGAACAGCGTGCGGAATGTCGAAAGGTCGTATTGCCGGATGAATTTTCCTTCCGGATCATCTTTCCGGATCGCGCGGAACGCGGTCGGCGCGGTGAAAAAGGCGACCGCCTTGTGCTCGCTGATCACGCGCCAGAATGCCCCCGCATCGGGCGTGCCGACCGGCTTGCCCTCGTACATGATCGAGGTCGCGCCGTGCAGCAGCGGGCCGTAGACGATGTAGCTGTGGCCGACCACCCAGCCGATGTCGGAGCCGCACCACCAGACCTCGCCCGGCTTGACGCCATAGAGGTTGAACATGGACCATTTTAGCGCGACGAGATGGCCGCCATTGTCGCGCACGACGCCCTTGGGAATGCCGGTCGTGCCTGACGTATAAAGGATGTAGAGCGGATCGGTGGCGGCGACAGGCACGCACGGCGCCTTCTTGCCGTCGTTCATCGCCTTGCGGCGCAGGCCCGCCCAGTCATAGTCGCGGCCGGGCGTGAGGTCGCAGATGAGCTGCGGACGTTGCAGCACGATGCAGGCCTTCGGCTTTGCGCCCGCAAGCCTGATCGCCTCGTCGAGCAGCGGCTTGTACTGCACGATGCGACCGGGCTCGATGCCGCAACTCGCCGACAGGATCAGCTTTGGCTGCGCATCGTCGATGCGTGTGGCGAGCTCTTTCGCGGCAAAGCCGCCGAACACCACGGAGTGCACCGCGCCGATGCGCGCGCAGGCGAGCATCGCGACCACGGCCTCCGGCACCATCGGCATATAAAGGATGACGCGATCGCCCTTGGCGACACCAAAATCCTGCATGATGGCGGCGAGCGCCTGCACCTCGGCCAGCAGCTCGGCGTAGGTGAATTTGGTGACGCTGCCCGCCAGCGGCGAATCATGGATCAGCGCGACCTGGTCGGCGCGGCCCCGTTCGACATGGCGGTCGAGCGCGTTGTAGCAGGTGTTGACGACGCCGCCGCTGAACCAGCGGCCGTAGACGCCCTGCGAAGCATCGAAGATCGCCTTCGGCGGCTCGATCCAGTCGATCTCCTTCGCCGCGTCGGCCCAAAAGCCCTCAGGGTCGGCCAGCGAGCGCGCATAGACGTCGTGATAGCTGCTTTTCCCCTGGACATTCATGCTTGCGCTCCCGTTCCCTTTATTCGCCTGGCCTTGACCTTTGGCGGGACAAACGTCCCGCCATGACGGGGATCAAGTACCGGGCTTGTTTGGGGGGTATTTTCCCGGGAACGGGCCGTGGTTCAAGCTGAAAGAACGGTGCTCAGCTATCCATCGCATTCAGCCGCTGTAACCGCTCCTGCATGACCTTTCTCAGGTCATAGCCCGGCCGGCGGAAGCTCGTATTGCGGGTGGCGAGGAAATCGCGCTGGGTGCGGCGGAGGTCGCCGGCCGAGCGGGAGCCGGCCGACTTCAATACGCGTTCGTAGGTCTCGGCAATCTGGCGGTCGAGCACGCCCAACTGTGGATCGGCGCAGATCATCTTCTCGACCTCGCGCTTCGCCGTGGCACAATCGAACGACGGGCCATTGCCGGAATTCGCCGCGAGCGGCCGCAGCGACTCGACGCCGAATTTCGCGATTTCCGCGATCATGGTTCGGCGGCCGCTGGCGGCATTGTCGTTGCCGGGATCGAGCCGTAGCGCGGTCTCGTAATCGGCCAGCGCCTTCTTGCGCTCGCCCATCTTCTTGTAGAGCACGGCGCGGTTGTTGTAGGTCTGCGCGAAATTCGGGTCGAGTTTCAGCGCGGCCTCGTAATCGCTGAGCGCAGCACCAAGCTCGCCCTTGAGATGGTAAGAGTCGCCGCGGTTGGTGAAGAAATTCGGCCGCGGTGCCAGCCGCAGCGCCTGATCGTAATCGGCAATCGCCTTGTCGTACTCGCCCATCGCGGCCAGCGACAGGCCGCGATTGTCATAATATTCGGGCACCTTCGGATCGAGCCTGATTGCCTCGCCGTCGTCGGCAACCGCCTTGTCGAGCTGGCCGAGCTTCTTGTAGGCGGCGCCACGATTGGTGTAGCTGCGCGGCCGGTTCGGATCGAGCCGCAGCGCCTGGCTGAGATCGCGAATCGCCTTGTCGTTGTCGCCGCCGAGATAGTAGGTCACGCCGCGGTCGGACCAGGTCTGCGCATTGTCAGGCTTCAGCTTGATCGCCTGATCGTAATCGGTAAGCGCGCGGTCGAGCCGGCGCTGGTTGGTGTAGACCACGCCGCGCAGCTCGTAAGACTCCGCATCCTGCGGATCGAGCTCGATGGCCTTGCTGAGATCCGCCGCGGCGCGGTTGAGATCGCCGCCGGCCTCGAGCAGGAGATCGCCGCGCAGGCGCCAGGCTTTTGCATTTCGGCCCTCGAGCGCGATGGCGCGGTCGATATCCCTCAGCGCCTGCGTGACGCCGCCCGAGGTCCGCGCATTGGCGTCGGCGCGCACCAGCAATGCCGCGGCGCGATCGGAGGATGGATTTGAGGCCTGGTCGATGATGGCGCTGCATGCCGGGATCAGCTCGGCCGGAGCGGCCTTGCTCCCCATCACGCAATCGACGCCGGCCAAGGCAGGAGCGACGAGGACGACGCTCATTGCCGCGCTGAGCAGGAAGGAGCGAAGCGAGATTTTTGCAAACGAGAATATTTGCGCGGAAAGATGCGTGCCGCACATGGCATAGGGCTCCGAGACATCAGGCTTTCACCATTGTCGCGGCGGCCAAAGAATCGGTTCAAATCGGGCGTGTCAGGGGCGCACCGACCCCTCCCTCCCTCGCCCCGCTCTTGAGGCGGCAGACGAGGAGCCTCAATAGCCATCCACCCCGTTCAGCCGCAGCAGCCGCTCCTGCATCGCCTTCTTCAGATCGTAGCCGGGCCGGCCATATCCGGCATTGCGGCGGGCGATGAAATCGTCCTGCTCGCGCTGAAGCGCCTTCGCTTCGCCCGCGTTGCGGGCCTCGCGGAGCACACGGGCATTGGAGGCAAAAACCTCGCGGTCGAGATCGGCGAGCTCGCGGTTGGCGCAGATCGACTTCTCGACGGGACGGCGCGCACCCTTGCAACTGAAGCTGGGCTTGCCTGCGACCGCCATCTGCGCGCCGATCCGCTCGATCTCGCGCGCCATCGCCTTGTGATTGACCTTGGCCTTCTCGTGGTTCGGATCGATCTTCAAGGCCGCGCCGAAATCCTGCACCGCCTTGGGCTTGTCGCCCTTCCTCAGCCAGAGCTCGCCTCGCGCGTTGAAGATATCGGCGAGGCCGGAATCGAGCAGAAGAGCGCGGCTGTCGTCGGCGATCGCGCGGTCGATCTGGTCATGCCGGGCAAACAGCGCGCCGCGCGCGATCAGCGCCTTGATCAGATCGCCTTTTGCCGCCTTCTCGTTGTCGATCACGGCGGCGCAGGCCGTGGCGGCCTTGTCGATGTCGTCGGCCGCTGCAGCAGCAAGGCACGGCGCGACGTCGACCTGCGGGACCGCGGCCGGTTCGCCGCCGGTCGCGGCATGAGCCGCGGCGAACGAGAGCGCAAAGAGCAACCCGGCGCCGGACCATTGAATGAGAAAACGCATGCTCGTCACAATCGGAAAGGCCTGAGTTAAGGTCCGGGTTAAGGTCTTGCCTCGGGGCCGCACTATCCACCATACGGCCGGATTGGTGCTAGCTTGTGGCGCCGCTCAATCGGGTTCGGGGATCAACGTGTCGACATTCGAATGGATCATCGTGCTTCTGCTCGGCGCCGTTGCATTATCGGCGCTGGCGCGGCGGATCAAGGTCCCCTACCCGACCTTTCTCGCGATCGGTGGCGCGCTGATCGCCTTTGTGCCGTCGAGCCCGTCCTGGACGCTGGAGCCCGACCTGGCATTGGCTCTTTTTGTCGCACCGGTCCTGCTCGATGCCGCCTTCGACACCTCGCTGCGCGATCTGCGCAACAATTGGGTTCCGGTCTCCACCCTGGTCGTCGCCGCCGTCGGCCTGACCACGGCCGGCGTGGCCTACGTCGCGCACCGGCTGATGCCGGACATCCCCTGGGCCGCCGCGGTTGCGCTCGGCGCCATCGTGGCCCCGCCGGATGCAGCCGCCGCGGTCGCAATCCTGAGCCAGGTGAAGTTGCCCTATCGGATGGTCAAGGTTCTGGAAGGCGAGAGCCTGCTCAACGACGCGACCGCGCTCTTGATCTATCGCATCGCGGTCGGCGCCGTCGCCACGGAGCATCTGGCATGGAGCCAGGTCGCGCCGACCATGGCGCTGGCGCTGGTCGGCAGCGTCATCGCGGGATTGGTCGCAGGCCGCATCATCCCGCTGTTCATGGAACGGGTAAAGGAAGCGCCGAGCGCGATCATCGTGCAGTTCGCCACCACCTTCATGGTCTGGATTGCCGCCGAGCATCTCGGCCTCTCCGGCATCCTCACCATCGTGGTCTACGGCATCACCATCGCGCGCACGGCGGGGGCACGCATGCCGGCGCGGCTGCGGGTGCCGTCCTATGCGGTGTGGGAGACCATGGTGTTCGTGCTCAACGTGCTCGCCTTCATGCTGATCGGCATGCAGATGCGGCCGATCTGGACGCGGCTCAATGCGGACGTGCGCTGGGAGTATTGCGTGGCCGCGGCCTGGATCCTGCTCACGGTGGTGCTGGTGCGGGTCGCTTGGATCACATTCTACCGCACGACGCTGCGCGCACTGATCGCGCACGGGGTCTATCACCCGAAGGATCCGAAGCAGGTCGCCTCGCCCAAGGGCGGCCTCATCGTCTCCTGGTGCGGCATGCGCGGTCTCGTCACGCTCGCGACCGCCTTTGCCCTGCCGGAAAACTTTCCCTATCGCGACTTCATCGTCTTTTCGGCGTTTGCGGTCGTGCTCGGCACGCTGGTCGTGCAGGGCCTGACGCTGCGGCCGCTGATCCTGGCGTTCGACCTCAAGGACGACGATCCCGTCGGCATCGAGGTCGCGCGCGCCCGCGCCGTCGCCTATCGCGCGGCGCTCGACGCGATCGAGGACGATCCGTCGGAGGAGGCTGAAATCCTGCGGCTCGAATATCGCGCCATCCTGATGCAGACGGACGACGATCCGAACGGCGGTGTCGCCAACGGCGAATTGCCCGCCGATCCCCTGCGCCGCCGGGGTATCGCGGCCGCGCGAAAGTCGATCTTCGACCTCCGCGCCACCGAAGTAATCGGCGACGATGCATTTCATCGGATCGAGGAAGAGCTCGATCGCGCAGAATTGAGCGCGGGGGGTTAAATCCTGTCGCCCCTGACATCCGCCCCGCCTGCACAGGTGGCCAGGGGCTTGAACCAAACCGCGCCTCTTCAGACTCATTCCAGATGACGACCCTAATCGACGACCGTCGTGTGCGCGCGCGAGATGCGTCGCCCGCACGATATTTTTATCTCCACATGGCACTGGCCTGCGCGGCCACCGCTTTTCTCGGCTTCGCACCGACCTATTTTGTGCCGCTCGCGCAACGGACATTGTCCGCAAGCCCCGTGATTCATTTTCACGGTCTCTTGTTCTTCACCTGGTCTCTCTATTTCGTGATCCAGGCCTGGCTCGCGGCCTCAGGCCGCGTGCTCAATCACCGCGCGATCGGCATCGCCGGCGTTTCGCTCGCGACCGCGATGACGATCTTCGGCTTCCTCGCATCGGTGCATGTGATGCAGCATTCCGCCGCGCTCGGACAGAAAGAGGCCGGCATCGCCTTCTCGATCGTGCCGATGAGCGGGATCGCGTTCTTCGCAGTGGTGTTCATGCTTGCGATCATGAACACGCGAAAGCCCGAGATTCACAAACGCCTGATGCTGCTAGCCGCGGTCTCCATCCTCGATGCGGCGATCGCGCGCTGGTTTCTCACCTTCCTTGCACCTCCGGGACCGCCCGGGCCGCCGCCAGTGCCCGTTACCATCGCGCCGGCCGTGGTCGCTTCGCTGCTGCTCGTCGTCGCCATGGTACGCGACTGGCGCACCGAAGGCCGGGTGCATCCGGTGTACATCTACGGTACGCTCGCGATGCTGGCGGTGAAGGTGCTGAACTGGCCGATCAGCGAGACTGCGGCTTGGCATTCGTTTGCCGGCGGGATTCTGGCGCTGGCGCAGTAAGGGCCCGGGCTGTCGTCCTGGCGCAAGCCAGGGCGACGAGGAAGGGAGCTACGCCCCCGCCTTGCACGTGATCCCGCCGTCCACCACCAGCTCGATCCCCGTCACATATTTCGCTTCGTCCGACGCCAGGAACAGCGCCGCATTCGCGACGTCCCAGGCCTCGCCCATGTGGCCCATCGGCACCTGCGCATCGCGGGCGCGCCACATCGCCTCGACATCGCCCTTGGCGTAGCTGTTCGCAAGACCTGCGGAATGTTCCACCATCGGCGTCTTCATCAGACCGGGCAGGATTGCATTCACGCGCACATGGTTCTTCGCGAACTCGATCGCGGTGGATCGCGTCAACTGGTTCATCGCCGCTTTGCTGACGTTGTAGCTGACATAAGAAATCCCGACATGGCGGATCGATGCGATCGAGGAGATGTTGATGATCGAGCCGCCGCCCTGCTTCACCATCACGGGGATGACGTGCTTCATGGCGAGATAGGCGCTCTTGAGGTTCACGGTGAAGACGCGGTCCCAGCTCTCCTCGGTCACCTCGACGACGCTGCCCATCTCGGCGATGCCGACATTGTTGTCGAGCACGTCGATGCGGCCGTGTGCCTTGAGGCATGCCGCAACCATCGACTCGATCTCGCTGGCGCGCGAGACGTCGGCCGTGAACGCGGTCGCCTTGCCGCCTTCGTCCGTGATGATCTTCGCGGTCTCTTCAGCGGCCGCACCGTTGCGATCGACGCAACACACCTGCGCGCCCTCGCGCGCAAAGGTGACCGCGGTGGCCTTGCCGTTGCCCCAGCCCGGCCCGATCGAGCCGGCGCCCACCACCATCGCAACCTTGCCCTTGAGCCGGTCCATCGCGTGTCTCCCTTATTTCCCTTGTTCTTCGCAGATGCTCATCTTCGTGACGTTAGCACCGATCGGATGCCCGACAATCTCCGACAACGTCTGGCACTTACCGTCATGGCAAAGCCGCCATTCGCCAGCCGCGCCGGAATTGCCCAGCACGACCTCCGGCATCGGCGCGCGCGCAGGCCTCCATTGAAACCAGCCGTCGACGAGCCGCGCCTCGGGCGGCGGCTCCATGCCGGGTCCGGTGCCCTTCACCCGCGCCTGCACCAGTTCGAGCCCCGCCGGGGTGACGCGCCAGTCTTCCTGCCAATCGACCTTCGCGATCGAATGTGTCCACACCAGCGTGAAGGCGGACAGCGCCAGCGCCTTCACGCCTGAGGCTGTGGCGAAGCAGAGGCTCACATCGCCTCGACCGGCGCCGGCGGACGCTGCCGCCACTGCCACAGCACGATCGCCGCGGAGAGCAGGAAGCCCGCGGTGTCGCTGAACGGGAAGTCGCCGAGCAGGCAGAGCGCAGCACCGAGCGCGACCAAACGTTCGAGGAACGTCAGGCGCGTGAACAGGAAGCCGATCGCGACCATGCCGAACAGCGCGATCGCCACCAGCGCCTTCAAGGTCGCCAGCGCCACCGCGCCGTAGAAGCCGAGCCTGGCCGCCATGGGATCGCCGGCCTGCAGCATCAGCGCCGGCGAGTAGACGAAGACGAACGGGATGACATAGCCGGCGAGCGCGATGCGCATCGCCTCCCAGCCGATCTTGTCCGGATTCTCCTTCGCGATCGGTGCCGCGGCTAACGCCGCAAGCGCCACCGGCGGCGAGAGGTCGGCCATGATGCCGTAGTAGAACGCGAACATGTGGCTCGCGATCAGGGGAACGCCGAGTTTCGCCAGCGCGGGCGCCGCGAGCGCTGCCGTAATGATGTAGGTCGGGATGGTCGGGATGCCGGTGCCGAGCAGGATCGACAGCAGCATGGTCATGATCAGCGCCAGGAACAGGCTCTTCTCGCCGAGGCCGATCACCCAGCCGCCGAAGATGGTGCCGACGCCGGTCTGCGACATCATGCCGATGATGACGCCGACGATGGCGCAGGCCATGCCGACGGTGATGGCGGATTTCGCGCTTTCAGCCAGCGCATCGCGGCAGGCGCGCAGGGCGGAAAATCCGCCGCGCACGAACGCAGTGATCACGATCAACGCGACGACGACGCCTGCGACCGGCACGATCTGAAGGCCGTCACGCGACAGCGCGGCAACAACGAGCGCGAGCCCGATCCAGAAGATGCTGCGGATCGCCATCGAAGACGCGCCCGTCGTGATGGCGGCGCCAAGGATCAGCCCCACTGTGAGCGCGAGGCCCATGCTACCGGCATAGAGCGGCGTAAAGCCTTCGAACAGCATGTAGACGAGGGCTGCGAGCGGCAGCACGAGGTACCAACCCTTCACCAGCGCCTTCCAGGCGCTCGGGGTCTCCGACTTCTTCATGCCGGTGAGGCCGTGCTTGCCGGCTTCCAGATGCACCATCCAGAAGGCGGAGGCGAAATAGAGCATTGCGGGAATCGCCGCCGCTTTCACGATCTCCGAATATTGGACGCCGAGCGTCTCCGCCATGATGAAGGCGACCGCGCCCATCACCGGCGGCATGATCTGCCCGCCCATCGAGGCTGTCGCCTCGACGCCGGCCGCGAACGCGCGGCGATAGCCGAACCTGATCATCAGCGGAATCGTGAACTGGCCGACGGTGACGACGTTGGCGACGCCGGAGCCGGAGATCGTGCCCATCATGCCCGAGGCGAACACCGCGACCTTGGCAGGTCCCCCGCGGGTACGGCCGAACAGGCCGAGCGAGACGTCGGTGAAGAGCTGGATCATGCCGGCGCGCTCCAGGAACGAGCCGAACAGGATGAACAGGAAGATGTAGGTCGCCGAGACGTAGATCGGCACGCCGTAAAAACCTTCGGTGCCGAACGACAGATGCGTGACGATCTGGTCGAAATCATAGCCGCGATGGTTGAGCGGCGACGGCAGATATTGCCCGAAGAACCAATAGACGAGACAGGCGCCGCACATCAGCGGTAGCGCCGGCCCCATCAGGCGTCGCGTGCCCTCGAAAATCAGCACCGCAAGCAGCGTGCCGACGGCGAGATCGAGGCGGGTCGGATCGCCGTCGCGCGCAATCAAGTCCGCGTAAAAAATCCACTGGTAGAGACCGCAGAAGAAACCCGCGCCGCCGATCACCCAGCCGAGCGCGCGTCCGGCGGCGCTCTTCGCGGTGAAGTTTGCGATCAGGCCGAAGGTGAGAAGAACGAGGAAACCGACATGGACGCCGCGCACCACCTGGCTCGGGAGATAATTGAAGGCGGCGACATAGAGCTGGAACGTGGCGAACGCGATGCCGATCCAATAGGCGAGTGTGCCCCACCAGCCAGGGCCAAAGCCTTCCGGGAAACCGTGCTCGAAATTGTCGAACTCGACCTTGATGGGCGCCGCGGTGCCCTCTGCCTGCAACATCGATATGTCCCCGCCCCCGATCGGGCGTTCCTACAGCATTCGCGCTGCATCCTGAATACGTTATTGCCTGGGCTTGTCCCGGGCATCCACGATCTTTCTCGCCTGGCCTTAGAACGTGGACGGCCGGGACATCTGCGCGAAGACGCGCTTCGCGCTTTTGCCCCGGCCATGACGTCCGATAATGAGGGCCGACCTTACTTGATCAGCCCTTTTTCCTTGTAATAGCGGATCGCGCCGGGATGCAGCGGAACCGGGCTGCCGCTGGCCGCCGTCTCGAGCTTGATCTCCTTGCCGGCCGCATGCGCATTGGCGAGTTCGGGCAACGACTCGTAGACCAGCTTTGTCATCTGATAGGCGAGATCGTCCGACACCGCCGAGCTGGTGACGAGATAGTTGACCACGGCCGCGGTCGGCACGTCCTTGTCCTGCCCGGTGTAGGTGTTGGCGGGAATGGTCGCCGCGATGAAGGGCAGGCCGATCTTGTCGACGGTCTCCTTCGGCACCGACACCACCGTGATCGGGCTCGAGGTCGAGAGATCCTTCAGCGAGGCCACGCCGAGGCCGGCCGATTGCAGCGTCGCGCCGAGCTGGCGGTTCTTCATGAGATCGACGGATTCGGCAAACGGCAGATACTCGACCTTGCCGAGATCCTTGTAGCTCATGCCGGCCGCCGCCAGGATCGCGCGCGAATTGAGCTCCGTGCCCGATTTCGGCGCGCCGACCGACAGGCTCTTGCCCTTGAGGTCCGCCAGCGTCTTGATGCCGCTCTCGGCAGTCGCGACGATCTGGATGTAGTTCGGATAGATCGCGCCGATGGTCCTGAGCTTGTCGAGCTTGGTCTTGAAGCCCGCCTCCTCCTCGCCGTCCCAGGCCGCTTTCAGCGAGTCGCCGAGCGTGAAGGCCAGCTCGCCGCGGCCCTGCTGGAGCAGGATCAGGTTCTCGACCGACGCCTTGGTGGCCTGCACCTGCGTCTTCACGTTCGGAATCTTGTCGCCGTAGATCTTCCCGATCGCAACCCCGAGCGGGTAGTAGACGCCGGAGGTACCCCCGGTCAGCACATTGATGAAGGATTGCGCCTGCGCGCAAGGTGCCGACGCCGCCAGAGCAAGAGCCGCGGCCACGCCGAAAATCGTTCGTTTCATGATCTTTCCACTCCCCAAACCGGCCGGGAAGTTGGCCGGATGAGGGGAGCGGGTCAACCCATCCAAAAGTCAAAACAGGACTGCGGTAAATGGCTGTCCTGGCTTGATTTTTGGGGAACCGGGCAGGTGCGGCGAGGTGGCGCAGCCAGACACGCTTACGTGGGATCAATCACTCACGCAGCAGGCTCGGTGCAACCTCTCCCGCGTGCGGGAGAGGTCGGCGCGAAGCGCCGGGTGAGGGCTTTCTCCTCTGGGGGTTATCCCATTGCGGATACCCCCTCTCCCCAACCTCCCTCGCAAGCGAGGAGGGAACGCACCGTCACTGGCAAGCCTTCACTGGCAAGCCCTTACTGGCAAACCCTCATTGGAAGGTCATGTCCAGGCATTTGGAGATGTCGGAGCCGAGGCCGGAGGAGATGATGATGCAGCCGCGGACCTTCTGCGCGCTGACGTCGGCGGCCCAGACCGAGTAGCCGCCGGGGCCGAAGAACGAATTGGTGTTAGGCGGCTCGGTCTCGGTCGCGTCGAAATCGTAATGGCCGTCGGTCTCGAAGACGCGCGGCTTCTTGGTGCAGCCGCCGTCGGTCTGGACGTTGATGACTTCCTTGTTGTCACGGGTCAGCGCCAGCGAGACCTGGCAGCGGAAATATTCCGAAGTCTTGGTATTGAAGAGGTAGGTGTAGGACTTGCAGGTCGCGGTGTTGAGCTTGCCCGGGGCCAGGCCGCGGCTGCACGAAATCCGCTGGTTGTGGCTGAGCTGGTAGTCATCGGCCCGGGCGGCCGGCGCCAGCGCCGTCAGCAGCAGCGCGGCGGCCCAGCAGGCTTTAATGACATGGTGCATCCGAATCATCCCTACCCAATATTTTGTCGAATTGCGTTCTAGACGGAAAGCGGAACATAGTCGCGCGGGGACGATGGGAAAATCACAACTGCTGGGCAAGACGTGATGCGCTGCGGCACTTACGCAGGTTGACCTGTAAATGCCGTTCGTGATTTGTTCAAGACGGGCAACCCCAATGGCGGGGAGGATGGATGATGATATTTCCAAAGAAGACATTTGCACTTGTTTCGGCTGCACTCGTAGCAGTGCTCGGCACGTTCGCGGCTCCCACATCGGCGCAGACCGCGGCCACGCCGTGGGAGCTGAAGCCCGACACGGGCTATGCTTATGACAAGGAAGGCAAGACCTTCTCCTACAAGATGGGCACCAGCAATGCCGGCGAACTTCTGAAGGGTGCCAAGAAGGTGCCGAAGGGCACGCTGTTCTTCATCGGCCACAACGGCCAGCTCTACATGCGCAGCGGCCCTTATCTGGAAGGCGACGGCAAGTTCAAGTTCGGGGCGGATCAGTAGGGGCGGCGCGTTACACTCAGTGTCATCGCCGGCGAAAGCGGGTGATCCAGTATTCCAGAGGCCGTGATGGGGATACGGAGAAGCCGCGGCGTACTGGATGCCCCGATCGAGCCGGGGCATGACATCGACCTGTTCTGACGCCAGCTAAAACGCCCCCGCCAGCTCCCGCGCGCCGGCATTGTTGCTGTTGCTGTCCATCCGCGTATCCGTCACCGCCAGCAGCTTCGCCACCGTGTTGTGGCGGATCGCGACCGGGTTGCGCTCGTAGCCGCCGCGCTGGAAGAAGTTCGAGGTCGGCACCTGCTCGCGCATCGCCTGCGGCATCGTCACCATGTCGAGGCCGGTGCCGTCGCCGGTGAGGTTCATCATCTCGAGCTCGGCGGCAGTGAGCGGACGGCTGTACCCCTTGGTGCGCGCGAACAGCACGGAGGTGAGCAGCTTGTGGGTCTGCAGCATCGGCCCGATATCGATGTCGAGCACCATGGCATGCATGGCCCAGCCTTGCGCGGTGTTGCCGATCTTCTCATGCTCCGACCAGGTGTCGGGCACCGACTTGGCATGCGCCACCATTTTCTTCAGAACCATGAGCTTGTGCTCGAGCGACTGGCGCGCCGGTCCCGAGGTCCGCGCTACCTTGTCGGAAAGCGCGCGGATGAGTTCATGGCCCTGCTCGGCCAGCAGCTCGACGCTGTTTGTGGTCAGCAACTGGTTGTATCCCATCGCGGTCGAGATCGCGCGCTTGCCGCCATGCTCGATGCCCGCCTGCACGTCGTAATTGCCGGTTCCGCCGGTTTCGAACGCATAGACCCGCACCGTCTGCTCGCGCGTCAGCCCCGAGGCCAGCGCGTAGCGTGCATAGACGCGCTTGAACTCGACTTCGCTGGACGGCCGTTGCGGCGTGAACTGGTAGAGCTCCTGCGCCGCGCGCAAGAGATCGGCGACGACGGGTATCGGCTTTCTGGTGGGACGGTCCGGGGTTTCCTCCGGCTCCGGATTCACCGGTCGCTTCGGCCCGTTATAGAGCGGCGGATGCTCCAGCACGTAGTCCTCTAGCGCGACCTGCTGTCCACTGCGCCGCTTGGCGTTGCGGCCACGACGCTTCTCGGAGATCTGGCTCCAATAGGCGCCGGCCTCCTCATCGAAGGCGCCGCGTGCTGCCTGATATTCCTGCAGCTTGCGGCGATACTCGAGCACCGCCGGCGACGCTCCACCCTGCGCAAAGAACTGCGACAAGAGCTGGGCTCTGGCATTGCTGACGGCCGGCGGCAGCGCGTCGGATTCGCTACCGCGCGCGGCGGGCGCGAGCAGGACGAACGCGAGTGGAACCAGCCTCACGGCATTTCGAATCGATCGATGCATGCCGCCTTCTTAGCAGCTAGCCGGTAACCGTCACGTTAACGCGCCGTTTACCTCTTTTTTCGTCTCTTGCATCACTTCCAGGCGAATACCGGCTGTTCCAGCTCGGTGACGCGGGTGTGCCGTCCCGCCAGTACTTCGCGGAACTGGTAGATCAGCGCCGCCGTCGGTGCGTGGATCAGGCTCGTCTGATGATGGAAGCGGATCACACGGCGCGTGCTCTCGGGGATCGCGACGAAATCGAAGGCGTCGTCGCGCTCGATCGTCGCGAGAGCGATGCGGTGAACCGAAGCCACCTCGTCCGGATTTGGTTCGATCGCAACACTGTCGGCGGCCCAGACCACGACAGGCGTGATCAGATAGCCGGAGCGGGTCGGATAATCGTCCAGCGTGCCGAGCACCTCTGCACTGGTGAGACGGAGGCCAAGCTCCTCGTCGAGTTCGCGTAGCGCCGCTTCGATCGGCGTCTCGCCAGCATCGCAGCGTCCGCCGGGCAAGGCCCATTGGCCGCGATGAGCGCGCAGATGCGATGCACGCAGCGTGAGCAGTAACGCCGTGTCATCGCTCTCGCTGGCCGCGGTCAGCGCAACCACCACTGCGGCACGCTTCAACGCCGCCGGCGCTTCATCCTCCGGCAGCCGCGTGAAGGCAGCGCAGGCGGCCGCGATATTCCGTCGTGTGGCATCGTCGAACGGTCTCATGATGCTTGACTACACCACGTCCGGCCCCGATGAAATGAGATCGCAAGGCCCGCGCAGGAATGGACGACCACATGACCAACAAGACGGCCGCAAGGCTCAAGTCAGACGGCTGGACCATCCTGGAGACCACGGGCTTCATGCACCTGATCGGTCCCCTGTGGGAGCGCAAGGTCGACGGCCAATACGAATTCGCCCTTGCGACCGAGGACAAGCACCACAACCGCCGCGGCATGGTCCAGGGCGGCGTGATGATGACGTTCGCGGACCGCACCTGCGGCATGACCGCCCGCTACGTCTCCGGCAAGGAGTTCATGGCGACGGTACAGCTCGACACCCATTTCGTCGAAGCCGGCCAGATCGGCGACATCCTGATTTCCCGCCCACGCGTGGTACGCTCGACGCGCAGTCTCGTCTTCATGAGCACCGAGGTGACGGTGGATGGCCGTTGCGTGGTGATGGCAAATGGCGTGTTCAAGATTTTGAAGGGGCCGGGGTAGGTCGATTGATCAGGCCGCCACCGCTGCCCAACTCCGTCATTGCGAGCGCAGCGAAGCAATCCAGATTCTTTCTGCGGATGCATCTCTGGATTGCTTCGCTGCGCTCGCAATGACGGAGCTAGGTGGATATGCTGTTGGCCAATGAAGCACTGAGGAGCCAGCCCATGCAATACCGCCAGCTCGGCCGCAGCGGCCTCAAAGTGTCGCCGATCTGTTTGGGCACCATGATGTTCGGCGGGCCGACCGATGAAGCTGCCTCAAAGCGCATCATCGCGAAAGCACACGAGGCCGGCATCAACTTCATCGACACCGCGGACGCCTATTCGAAGGGTGCATCCGAAGAGATCGTGGGGCGCGCGATCGGCAACAACCGCCATGCCTGGGTGCTTGCGACAAAGCTCGCCAACCCCATGGGCACCGATCCAAACCGTGTCGGCCTGTCGCGGCGCTGGGTGTTGCAGGCAGCTGATGAAAGCCTGAAGCGGCTCGGCACCGATCACATCGACATCTACTATCTGCACAAGGAAGAGCATGCGACGCCGCTGGAAGAGACGGTGCGCGCGATGGGTGACCTGATCCGCGCAGGCAAGGTGCGCTATTTCGGCGTCTCGAACTACCGCGCCTGGCGTGTCGCCGAAATCTGCAACATCTGCGACCGGCTCGGCATCGACCGGCCCGCGGTGAGCCAGCCCTATTACAACGCCATGAACCGCATGCCAGAGGTCGAGCACTTCCCGGCCTGTTCCTATTACGGCCTCGGCATCGTGCCCTACAGCCCACTGGCGCGCGGCGTGCTGACCGGCAAATACAAGCCCGATGCAACTCCCGACAAGGAGACGCGCGCGGGCCGTAACGACACCCGCATGATGCAAACGGAATGGCGGCCGGAATCGCTTCAGCTCGCGCAGGAGATCAAGACCCATGCCGAGAAGAAGGGCATCACCGCCGGCCAGTTTGCGGTCGCCTGGGTGCTGAACTCCGCCTTCGTCTCCTCGATCGTCGCCGGCCCCCGCACCGAGGAGCAATGGGACGGTTACATCAGCGCGCTCGACTACCGCTTCACTGCGGATGATGAGGCGCTGATCGACCGTCTGGTGACGCCGGGCCATCCCTCGACGCCGGGCTACAACGACCCCGCCTATCCGATCGAGGGCCGCCGCGCGCGGACGGCTTAAATCGCGGAGACGACGATGGCGCTTGACGACCGCTACGGCCTGCCGCTCTCCACCACCTCGCATGAAGCGGCAAGCGCTTATCGCGAGGGCATCGATCTCATGCTGGCGGGCTGGACCGGCACGGCGGAAGCGTTGGAGCACGCGATTGCGGCCGATCCGGACTTCGCGCTTCCCCATATCGCCCGCGCCCGCGTCCATGCCTTCTACCAGCAGGGCGATCTCGCGCGAGGCAGGGCGGCGCTCGCGCGCGGGCTCGTTGCGAAACACGGCACGGAACGCGAGCGTTCGCATGTCGAGACGCTGGCGCTGGCAATCGAGGCCCGGCTGCCCGAGGCGATCGCGGCGACGATGAAGCACGTCGAGGCGTGGCCGCGCGACGCATTGGTGCTGTCGCTGCCGCTCGGCGCGTTCGGCCTGTTCGCCTTCTCCGGCATGGCCGATCACGACCGCGCGCGGCAAGAGCTGTGCGAGCGCGTCGCCCATCACTATGGCGAGGACTGGTGGTTCCTCACGATGTACGGCTGGGCGATGACCGAGAACGGCGACATCGCGCGCGGCCGCGGCGTTACCGAGCGCGGCTTCGACCTGCGCCGGCAGAATGCCCATGCCGCGCACGCCGTGCTGCATGCGATGTTCGAGGACGGTTCGATCGCGGCGGCCGATCGGCTCGTCGACGACTGGATCCCCTCTTACGACCGCGCCGGAATTTTGCACGGCCATATCCGCTGGCATCAGGCGCTCGGCGCGCTGGAGCATGGCGATGCCGCGCGGGCGCTTGCGATCTATGCCGATGTGCTGCAGCCGCAGGCCACACAGGCGCCGCCGCTCAACGTCCTCACCGACGCCGCGTCCCTGCTCTGGCGCCTGTCGGCTTACGGCCACGCGGTGCCGAGAGCGCTGTGGGTCGAAGGCGATGACAACGCGCAAAAACTGTTTCCGAAATCGAGCCTGCCCTTCGCCGACATCCACATGGCGCTGTTCGCGGCTGCGACGCAAAATCGCGAGGCGCTCGCCGCGCGCCTTGCCGTGATCGAGCAGCGGCTCACTGAGGGCAAGCTGCCGGCGGGTCCCGTGGTGCCGGCGGTCTGCCGCGCCCTGGCAGCCTTCGCGGACGAGAATTACGCGGCATGCGTGCAAATGCTCGCGCCGGTTCTCAGCGAGGTCGTGCGCCTTGGCGGCAGCCATGCCCAGCGCGAGCTGATCGAGGACACCTTTATTGTCGCTTTGATGCGCAGCGGCGAGCTGCCCCGCGCCCGCGCCCTGCTCGATGCCCGCCTGCACCGCCGCCCATCCTTGCGCGATGCGTGCTGGCAGGCGGCGATGGGGTAGCCTTGCCACGAAAAAAACACCCGGCTGACGGAAAGTGCCAGCTGGGAATGGGTTGGCGACAGGGCAAATCGCCGTTGGGGTGACGCGGTGGTATTCCAGGCGGGTTCGGCAGAACAAACGGGATCGCAACCAATTTGCGGTTCGCTGGTTATTGGACGGAACTTTTCCGTGGTTCCCAGGCATGTGAGCCTTCCGATGCGCCTCTGCCGCCCAGTGCTCGCTGCCGCCCTTCTCGCCTTGGCAAGCCCTTGTCTTGCCGAATCTTTCGCGCCGATCGCCGTCAAGAACCCGCTCGGACAGCAGACCGCTTTTATCGACCTGTTGGCGCTGATGTCAGGCCACTGCAAGACGTTGAAGGTCGCCGGCCGCACCTTCGCCTGCAAGACGGTGGCCTACGCCCATGGCGGCAGCGGCCGGGTCAATTTCGCGGTCGCAGTCGACGATCCCTCCGATGGCAACCACGTCGTGTCGTTCTCCGGCGAGAACGGCAAGCGCGCCGACGACAATTCCTACGAGCTGCCGATCGACCGCATGCTGCTCAACTCCAAGGACCGTCCCAAGGTCGACGGGCTGCCGGTGCCGGCCGAGCAGACCTCCACCGGAGTTTGCCGGCAGACCGGAAATTTCGCCGCCAAGAAGGTGACAGACGTGACCTGCTCGGCCACCGACAGCGAAGGGCGTCGCTACGAGCTGCTGTTCGTCTCCGACGGCACGCCGGTGAGCGTGCGTCGTATCAGGCAGTCGGCGCCGTCGATCCAGGATCCGTTCAAGTAGCGGCATCCTGTCCTGACGAAAACCGGAGCGCATACCCCGGACATCAGTCATTTGTGTATGATCGCGGCCATGCTTCGGAGCGACCCATGACGCGCGACCGCCTGTTTCTGCTGCGCCCCGGTTTCGAGGATCCGGCCTTTCCGGGACACCGCTTCTATTGCTGGCATTGCGCGCTGATCGAGGGCGTGCTGGTTTCGTTTCGGCAGCTCGCGGAGAAGCTCGACGTCGAACGCATCGCGTGGCCGCGCCCGCGGCAGCCAGTGATCGCGCTGGTCGGCGAGGAGAACCAGTCGCTGCCGCTGCTCGTGCTGGCTGACGGAGCGACCTCGCCGCACCAAACCGGCAGCCATCAGGGCCGCGCGTTCATTGCCGACAAAGACGCAATCCTCGCCGCACTCTCCGACCGCCACGGTTTTCCCGATCCGCATCCGTGATGGGTGTGGGCGCGTAGCCCGAAGGAGCGCAGCGAAATCCGGGCTACGGACCTGCCGTCGTAAAACGAGGGAAGATTGACATTGCGCGTTGTCTTCTTCGCCTCGCATAGTCGGTGCAGCAAGCAAGTCCGAAAGCCACTCCTGATGCCTCACCCCCTCCCCGCCCTCATCGTCGTCGACGTCCAGCGTGCGTTCGACGAATGGGAAGCAGCGGGCAAGCGGCGCAACAATCCGGATGCGGTGGCGCGCATTGCCGATCTCCTGAAGGCGTTCAGAACCGGCGGTGCGCCGATTTTCCACATCCGTCATGAGGGCACCAGGCCGACATCGTCGTTTCTTCCCCAAAACTCCGGCTACGCCGTCAAGGACGAGGCGCGCGAGCAGCCGGGCGAGACGGTGATCGTCAAGCGCGTCAACAGCGCCTTCATCGGCACCGATCTGGAAAAGCGCTTGCGCGCAGGCAGCATCGGCACGCTCGTTATCTGCGGCGCCACCACCAATCATTGCGTCGAGACGACGACGCGGATGGCCGGAAATCTCGGCTTCGACGCGCATCTGGTGCGCGATGCGACCTGGACGTTCGAGCGGGTCGGGCCGGATGGCGACAAGCATTCCGCCGAGGAGATCCATGCGATGACGCTGTCGAATCTCAACGGCGAATTCGCACGCATCGTCACTACCGATGACGTGGTTGCGTCATTCGCGGCAGACTGATGGCAGAGTTGCGATCTACGCCGGTGATGCGACAATAAATCTCACGAAACGCACACAGTCGCGCGAATCATACATCCATGAACTGCGTCGATGAACTGCGTCGTTTCGACGCCCGCACTGACTGGAACGCGCAGCCTGCCCATCTGTTGTCACACGACATTCAACTGGAGTGATGACATGAAGTATCTCTTTGTCGCGATGGCCGTCGCTGCCGCGGCGCTTGCCGGCGGGACGGCGGCAAACGCGGCCAACAATTCAAGTGCGAAGCAGAACGCGCAAGGCCAATCGACCGATATCAGCGCGCAGCACAGGCACCACTATGGCCATCGCCAGCATTGGCGTCCTCACCACCATCGTGGCTATCATCGTCCGCACTACCGCAGCTACGGCTATTACCCGCGGCATCACGGCTATTACGGCGGAGGACCGTACGGAGCTTACGGCCGCGGCGGTCCCGGCGTGACGTTCAGCTTCGGCGGCAGCCGCTGGTAAGACGCAGGCCGGTAAGACGAGGGGCCCGCGGGATGCGGGCCTTTTTCTTGCTCGTCAGCTATCCCCGCAAGATCATACGCGCCGTCTCCAGACCGCTCGCCAGCGCCGCTTCGACTGTGCCCATGTCGGCTCCGCGATAGAGCGCCTCGCCGGAGAACAGCACCGGGCTGTCGGCGCGCGCAAGGATCGTTTGCGCCTCGCGCGTTCGCGGCGTCGCCCAGGAATAGGCGCCGCAAGCGTAGGGATCGTGCGCCCAGTTGGTCGCAGCGGACGCCACGAGCTCGCGCGCGATCTCTTCGCGCGGCTGCTTGAAAATGGCCGCCAGCGAATCGAGCCCGGCATCGATCAGCGCTTGCGGATCGAGATGCGACAGCGCTGCCGTGCGCGGGCCGCCGAACCAGCCGGTGAGCACGGGATGCAGGTCCGGATATCGCGTCCACCACACCGGGATCGTCTCGTCCGAGAGGAGGAAGGTCATGTTCGCGAGCTCCTGCTTGCGCTCGCGCCACCATGGCCGTGAGAAGCGCAGCAGGATTTTGATCACGTTGCCGAAGCCGATCTCGTCGGCAGCCGCGGCTTTCCCGCGTGCGCTCTCCGGAAGCGCGATGTCGCGCAACAACGGCAACGGAACAGTGAGGATCACACGATCGCAGCCCTGCACGTCGCCGCCGGCGCAGCGGACCGCCATCGTGCCGCCGGCCTCCTCGATCGCCAACACCACGCAACCGAAGCGAAAAATCACGCCAAGCCTGCGGCACTCCGCCACCAGGAAGTCAATCAGCGCACCATAGCCGCCATCGATGCGCGCCTGCGGAGAGTGCCCGCCGTGCATCCACTCCTCGCGCAGCGCCAGCGTGGAGGCGCGCTCGGGGTCGGCCGCGTCGTAGCCTTCGACCATTCGCTCGATCGAATGGCGCATCGGCGCATAATCATCCCCGGCAAAATGCCGGCGCAGGAATTCGGCGACGGTGAGGTCGTCGTTCAACTCCCGAAGCACGGCTTGCAGCTCCGCTTCATGCGGATCGTGGCGATCCTCACGCATGATGTCTGCGCCGTCAAAGCTCCACCGCTCGCCTTCGATCCCCTGAAGGGATAGCCCGGCCTCACGCAACAACGCGCGCGTAACCGGCGCCTCACCGTGGACGAATTCGGCGCCGCCATCGGCGGGATAACCGAACTCCGAAGTCGACAGCGGATGGATGCGACCGCCGCAGCGCTCGCGCGCCTCCAGGATCGTCACCGTCCTGCCGGTGCGCGCCAGCTCGCGGGCCGCCGTCAGGCCGGCCGCGCCGGCGCCGACGATGACGATGTGCTCTGATTGTCCCGGCATGCCGATGCTTTACGTGCCCGCTGCCTGTGGGTCGTTCTGGATGAGATAGCGCAGCAGCAGCACGCCGCCGCCCAGCGCCCGCGTGCTTTCCAGCGTCATCGCTGTCAGTGGCGCGCGCTGCTCGCTGTCCGCGTCGGTCGAATCGAACACGAAGGGTGCGCCCTTCGCGCCATCGATCGCAGGGCTCAGGATCAGATTGAATTCGTCGATAACGCCGGCACGCAGGAATGCGCCATTGGCGACGCCGCCGCCCTCGACCAGCAAGCGCTTCACGCCCAGCTCGCGATTGAGAATGTCCAGCGTCAGCGCGAGGTCGATCTCGGACTTGCCGGCAAAGATATAGGACACGCGCTCGCGGCGGAGCCCGGCGAGATGGGAATCGGAGACGCTCTCGGTCAGCACCACGACGATCGGATCGCCGCCGATATCGGAGCGGCCCCAGCCGATCTTGCCCTGCGCATCGAGCACGACGCCATAGGTTTTCGCGTCGCGTCGCGCGAACCAGTTTTCGCGCGGAAGTTTCGCGTCCGTCGTCGTGGGATAGGGCTTGCCCTTGGCGAACTCCGAGCCGGTGACGCGGCCGATCACCCAGGCATCGCCGCCGAGCTCGTCATGGATCTTCTCGAACCAGTCCGTCCCTGCCGCCTTCGGGCGCCAGCGGCTGGGATGCGTGCGGCCATCCAGGCTGGAATGCATCAGACAGATCACGTAGGGCTTCATGCGAATCTCCGGTCGGAATTCAGGCGGCCGGCCCATTCCCGTTGGCCCGATCGTTCACGATCACCGCGAGGGGATTGAGCTTTGGCGGCGCGACGAGTTTTAGTGTGTTGGTGTCGCGATGGTTGAACGGCGCGCCGCGCACGAACAACTCGGTCTGGATCAGATAGGTCCAGCTGCCGTCGCCGTTGAAGGTGATGTCGCAGCGGTAAGCATCAGTGCGGAACGCTTGTTCCAGAAAGTCTGGTCGAGCAAATCCCGTAAGCGGTGTCGCCGCGCTTCGCTGTAACGGAGATCTCTTTGTCGTCCGGCCCGGCCTTGCCCGACGCCAGCAGCACCTGCCCGCGCGGGATCGCCAGCGTCTGCATGATCAGCCCGGTCGCGGGCTCCCACAACCAGTAGCCGACCTGGTCATGGAAGGTGATGTCTTCCTCGGGCGTGTTGATGTGGATGTGATAGCGCAGCCCGTAAAGCAGCTGCGGCCCGTTAGCCTGCGGATCGATCGGGTCCATCCGGATATGCTCGATGAAGGTCCGCCGCTCCGGCCCCTCCGCCTTCGGATTGATGTCGATACCCTTGTCAGCCTGCCAGACGCCGGCGAGACGGCGGAGCGGACCGAGATTGGCAAGACCGTCGGGCGAGACGTCCGCGGGCTCGGTGAAGATGTCGGCGGGAAGGGGCAGCATGGATGTCCTCGCGTCGTTGCGAGGCAGGAATAGCATGAGAGCGCGGGCGTGGCTCGTGCTCAAGCCTCACAATCGCGAATGGACACAAGCGCCACGCGCAGACGATACATGACGCGATGCGGAGCCGAACCTCCTGAGTTCGGCTCCGCCGCCAGGACGTCTAGTAACGGTGGTCGCGGACCTCAGGTTGATTCCGGTGATCCCGGACGATGCCGACGCTTCCCAAGATTTTGTGTTCGGCGCGCCCGTTGCGCCGCCGGCAGCTGGTATTTGCTCGCCGGCGCTGACGCCGCTGAAGTTTCCGGTGTGAACGCCCCTCAAGCAGCTTCCGACGTTGATCTCGCACGCTGCTCGAGCACGCCGATCGTCGAGACCAAATTGTCGCGCCGGGCGCGAAGGTTCAGTGCGAGAAGCGGATATTCCGGCTGATGCACGTCGAACACGCGCGCTCGGGCTTCTTCCTCGAGAATGTCGGTGTTGATGAGTCGAACGCGCCACCACAAATCGGCGATCAACCCATCGAGCCGGAGTTCGCCGGCAGCACCAGAACGGGACATATCTTGCATCGCTTGCCTCAACCTGAAACGGCCTCTCTACCAAGGCCGGAGTTTGGTCCTGACTGAGCAAGCAGAGTGCCAGCAATGGGCGGGCACGATCTGGTTCCGGAATTAAGCTCGGGGCTGCGCATGACGAACTGCTGAACGGACGCTCCTGTCGATCCTCCGCGTTGGCGGCGGAACGGTCGTTGACCCTCGAAACGTCTCGGCTTAGCGTTTCGTCTTGGGAAGCACCATCCTGCCCTGTGTAGCAATGCCACCCCACTTGGCAGACCAGCTGACTTCCGGGGCGGAGGATCGCTTGATACCCTTCTGATCCCACGCCCCCTGCAGCGCAAACAGGGCGCCTTGGGGATCGACACATCGCACGATCCAGCAACCATCGGGCAACTCGATTGGTTCCTGGAGAACCCGACCCCCGCCAGCATTGATCCGCCGGGCCGCCGCGCCGACGTCCTCGACATTGAAGTAATGGAGCCAACACGCCTGCGATACGCTCGGAAGCTTGGTGAGCATGCCTCCGATCGTCTGCCCGGCCGCCGAAAACAACTCGTACACGCTTGCCGGGCCGGCGTCGGCGGAGGCCCGTTGCCAGCCGAGAAGCTCGCCGTAAAACGGAAAGACCTTGCTTCGGTCTTCGGCCAGCAACTCGTGCCAGCCGACGCGCCTGGGCTGGTCCGGCCCGCTCGGTTGCGATTGGCCATATGTCAGCCCGGTGACCAGCGCAAAGGTCGCTCCTTGCGGATCGGCGACCACTGCAATGCGGCCGATGTTGCTGTCGGTCGGCGATACCAGGATCGCGCCTCCAAGCCGGCGGATCTGCGCGGTCCTCGCATCCATGTCATCGACGGCGACGTAGCCGAGCCATCTCGGCGTAGCTCCCATTCGCACCCCCTCTTCGGGGAGATCCATAAGCCCGACGACCGGAGCTTCGCCCGCAGTCAGCAGCGAGTAAGCCAATTCCGCGCTCGACGCATCTTTCACGGCCCAGCCGACGACCTCCGCGTAAAAAGCAGCCGCCGACGGCATGTCCGTCGTCAGAAGCTCGTACCAAACGAAGCGTCCGGGTAGATCGACCAAGCTAGCTTCCCCGTTCGAGCGGGCAGACCATTGCGCACTGCATCATGCGCCGCAGCCCGGTGTCATCGACAGGAACTTACCGCGATGTCGTTCATGAAGATGAATGCGATCTGAACGAGCGCCACTACATTTCGTGTTCACGTGAATCTTGCCCGCTTTGATTGCTCGGCGTAGCATCATTGCACAAGATCGTTCTTCCAACCATGGAGGATGCGGCCATGCGACGAACGAAGCAAGCTTCGAAAAAGAGGCGAATGACCAAAGCCGCGGTCCCGGCGCTCGGATTCGCCGGACTGACTTTTTCGCTGGCGGGAAGCGCGATGGCGTCCGCGGTGCCGCCAAGCGAGCCTCAACAAAGACCGAACTTCGCGCCCGGCCAGTTCACCACGCTCAACGAGGAAGAACTCGCCGACGTCAACCTCGCCACCTTCCATCTCGCCACCGATGAGAGAAGCTTAAGCGGAGTGCTGCTCGCGCGCGGATGCGGTGGCTGTCGTGGCTGCGGCGGTTGCCGTGGCTGTGCGGCCAGAGGTTGCGGTGGCTGCAGAGGTTGCGCAGGCTGCAGAGCCTGTCGCTGCGGCGTCGGATGCGGTGGCTGCGGCGTTGGCGTGATCGGCGTACCAGTGGCATGCACAGGGTGCTGTGCGTCATGGGGCCGCTGCCGCTGGTGCTAGAAAGCAGCACTCCCTGACTGTGTGTCGACAGGTCGCGATTTCATTGGCCGGGCTCGCAAACGACCCGGCCAATTTGCTGTTTTTGTTACAGCGTTCGCTGCGCCCGGCTGGTCAGCTTGCCGATGGCGAGCGAGTGTGTTCCAACTTATCCGAAGAAGAAGGCCGGTGGTCGAGCTCGGTGCACAAGTCGGGCCAGGCCAAGCGTTCGTCGCGCGCCGGCAATCGGGATGACGGGAACAGGATCGGCGTGCTGACCCGATGACAGTCAAGCGAAAGAGCAGCGCTACGAAGCAAACCCGCAAGGACATCTTGCGATTCGCACCGAACTTCACCGCCTATCTGCTTCCTCCCAATGTGGTCTGTCTCTATTCCGAGAACCGCAAGTTCTTCCTGCACGGCGATCTGTATTGCGCTGTGGCGAGCGCGATTGGAAAAAACGGCAAGACTGCGCCGGAAATCATCCGCCTGCTTTCGAAGAGTTTTCCCGTTGCCGAGATCGAGGAAGCCATCAGGCGGTTGCTGGAGCGCAAGTCCGTCATCAGCGGAGCATCGCACGCATTTGCAGGCGCCGTTAATGGATATTGGGCAAGCCTCGGCCTGCCTCCCGAGGTCGCCGAAGAGAATCTGCGCAATTGGCCTGTACGGGTGGAATCGATCGATGTCAAAGGCGCGAGCGAACTGAGCGCGGCGTTGAGCAAGCTCGGGGTTCGAATCGCCAAGCGGTCGCCCCGACTTATCATCACGCTTGTGAACGATTACCTCGAGCGGCGGCTCGCCGAGTTGAACGGCGAACGCGTGACCGCCGGGACGCCCTGGCTGCTGGTCCAGCCGTCCGGCGTGTTTCCGCTGGTGGGACCTGTGTTCATGCCGGGCGAGAGCGCCTGCTGGACCTGCCTGCACGATCGCATGATCCGCAATCGCGAGATCAAGGGGTTTCTCGACCGCGGAGTGGCGCAAGCGGTCGCAATATCGCCCCTGGTCAGCGACACCGTAGGACAAACCGGGATCCACTTCGCTGCGGTTGAAATCGCGAAGGCGATCGCCTCCGGATTTCGCACTGATCTCAGCGATCATATCGCGAGCTTCGACCTGACCGGGGCTGCGATCGTCAAGCACTACGTCGCGAAACGCCCGCAATGCTCGACCTGCGGCAGCAAGAAGCTCAAGAATCCACGACGGGCAGCAGTGCCGATCGAGATTGCCGAGGGCAGAAAGCTCGTCATGACCAGCGGCGGACACCGCACCGTGACGTCGCGAGCCACCGTGGCACGGTACCGCAAACACGTCAGTCCGCTGACCGGCGTGGTGTCGCGGCTCGAGCGGATCGAGGCCGATCTGCCGATGAACACCAATTTTTTCGCCCACCACAATTTCTCTGCGCCGGCCTGGAACGTCGACCAGCTCAGGTCCGGCCTGAGCGGCGGCAGCTTCGGCAAGGGCTCCACGGCCGAGCAGGGCGAGGCCAGCGCGCTGATGGAAGCGATCGAGCGCTACTCGGGCATTTTCCAGGGCGACGAGATCAGGACAAAGCGCCGCTTTGCCGATTTCGCTCCGGGTGACGCTCTTCTTCCCAACGACGTCCAGTTCTTCAGCGACATGCAGTTTCAAGACAGGCATGCCCCGCAGCCGGACGATTCACATCCGGTTCCAGAACCGTTCGATCCCTCGACCAGGACCGAATGGTCGCCGGTCTGGTCGTTACGCGACAAGCGTTTCAAATATCTTCCGACGGGCCTTTTGTATTTCTTCTATGGCGGCTTCCACACGGATTCCAACGGATGCGCGGCCGGCAACACCCGCGAGGAGGCCATCGTTCAAGGCTTCCTCGAACTGGTCGAACGCGATGCCTACGCGATCTGGTGGTACAACCGCGTCCGGCGCGCCGAAGTGGACCTTACGCAATTCGAGGATTCCTATGTGCGGGATCTCCAGAGCCAGTTTGCCGACGCGGGGCGACGGCTCTGGGTGCTCGACATCACCAGCGATCTCGGCATTCCCTCCTACGTTGCGATCATGCACTGGATGCAGAACGGACACGAGAATATCGAGTTCGGGTCCGGCTCGCATTTCGACCGCCGCATCGCCTTGCTGCGTTCGCTCACCGAGCTGACCCAGTTCATGTCGATTGGCATGATGAGCGGCGGAAGCGGCGAGAAACCGTCGCTTGACGGTGTCACGCCGCTGCGGCTGGACGATTATCCGTTCCTGATCCCGAGCGACAATCCGATCATCCCGCCGGCACCTGACCTCGAGGTTCACGCCAATACGCGCCACCAGGTCAATGCCTGCGTCGAGATTGCCGCCGGCGCAGGATACGATTTCCTCGTGCTCGACCAGACGCGACCCGACGTCGAGGTCCCCGTCGTCAGGGTGCTCGTTCCGGGCTTGCGGCATTTCTATCGCCGCTTCGGGCCCGGCCGGCTTTACGATGTCCCGGTGAAGCTTGGGCTGCTGGATCGCCCGCGACTGGAAAGCGAACTGACTCCGTTCCTGCCACACACCTGAAGGCTGGCCTCGTTGCACGTTCCCCGGAAAAAGCCGACGAGGAAGATCACACCGATCATCGCCGCCCGACTGAACGGCCGTTTCTCCCTTCAAATGCAGGCCGACGGAAGCATTGCCGCGGTCTCGGGCGATTATTCGGTCGGTCTGGGACAATTCAACGCCGCGGCGATCGCTCGCGCGGGGCATCTCGCCTCCGGCCTGCCGCTCGCCTCCCTTGCCGGCAAGAGTGTCCTCTCGGGACAAGTTCATGTTCTGGTGCGGCGACTGGCGCAGCATGGGCTGCTCGACTATCGCCTGTTCTCTCCCCGTGACGCGCAAGATTTGGTGGTCATCGAGCCACAGGTCGCCGAATACTGGCCGCAACGCGCGAAGCTATCGAGCAGCGATACGATCGTGTTGTCGCGCTTTGCCTATCTGCGCCGGCGCGGCAACGAGATGGTGCTGGAATCGCCGCGCGCCGGCGCGCTGTTCCGGATTTGCGATCCCGTCGTCGCCGCCACGCTGGCTGCCCTGTCGCAGCCGCAGAAGATCAGCAAGCTTCGCAAGCAGGTGCCTTCCCTGAACCTCGATCTGCTCGGACTGCTGCTCGACAGCGAGATGCTGATCAAGCTCGATACGAAGGACAGAGACGGCCTTCGAGCGAACGAAGGCAACCGCAATCTCGTTCTCTGGGACTTCCACGATCTCGTGTTTCACACGCGGAGCACGGAGGGCCGGCATACCGATCCGGTCGGCGGCGCGTACGCCCATGCGGGGATCGTTCCGCCGTTGCCCGCGGTGCGCCCGCCCTGGCCCGGCAAGAAAATCTCCCTCGGCAAATTCGCCACGCCAGACCCGGCGTCTTCCTTTGCTAAGCTGTTGCGCGAGCGCCATTCAACACGGGATTTCGACGACCAGCATCCGATCACACTCACCGAGCTCGCGCAGTTTCTCGACACGACCGCCCGCGTGCTGTCGAAATGGAAGAGCGGCGCAGATGTCAACGGTGGCCTTGAGGTCGCCTACAGCTCAAGGCCGTATCCGGCGGCAGGCAGCGCCTACGAGCTGGAGTTGTACCTGACGGTCTCGAACTGCGAGGGGCTTGCGCGCGGACTTTATCACTACGACGCCGGTGGCCACGCACTGGTCGCGATCGACGCCTCCGCCCAGCAACTCCAGGCGCTTTCAATGGCCGCCGAGTTTGCCATGGGCGCATCCGGTCCGCCGCAAATCCTGATCACGATCGCCGCGCGGTTCGGGCGGATCTCCTGGAAATACAGCGCGATCGCGTATTCGCTGATCCTGAAGGACGTCGGCTGCATGATCCAGACGTTCTACCTGGCAGCAACCGATATGGGCCTCGGCGGCTGCGCCATCGGCACTGGCAATATCGATCTGTTTGCAAAGATGACGGGGCTCGAATTCCACGTCGAGGGCCCTGTCGGTCAGTTCGCGCTCGGACGCGGCAGGAAGCCAGCGAGCCTAGGCTAGAGGACGATATTTTTTGGATGTTGCCGTTTGGACCGTGCGCAAAAATGGTGCGCCATTCAGAACAAAACTACGAACTCATATATAATTGAAATTCAATTCTATTCGAAAGAGGCCGGACTGGAGGCTAGGTCCGCCGCGCATCTGCCAAGGCCTGCGGCTCGACCAGCAAACCTTGTCGTTCGTAACGGCCACGGGTCGTGCTGAAGCGCACGACCACGGCATGTCGAGTGCTGTTCGCTTTCACGCGCCGCGTCAGCAAGGCATCGCCCGCCGGCAGAAACTCGAGATCGCCGAGGCCAACGCAGCGCAGGCACGCCGGGCCAGGATTCTCCATTATCAACAGATCGCCGGTGCCGCCGCACCGATGGCATCGCCACTCCGCGTTCAATGGCTGGACGACCACCAGTTCCGGCGCGCGGCTTGCCTTTTCCGCCAGGCGCTCACGCTTCTTCTCGGAAAGCTCCGGTGACACCCAATGTGTTCGGTATGACGCTTCGATCGCAGGATTTCCGCTTCGGCTGAAACGC
This sequence comes from Bradyrhizobium sp. 132, assembly GCF_023074185.1. Lineage (GTDB taxonomy): Bacteria > Pseudomonadota > Alphaproteobacteria > Rhizobiales > Xanthobacteraceae > Bradyrhizobium. The sequence goes on from NZ_JADPKY010000157.1 coordinate 43,910, forward strand.
AGCCTCTGGCGTCCCACCGTACGGGCAACATACACCATCTCGCTGGCAGATAATCCCTTGGCCACCGCCCACGACCGGAATAGCCGCATAGCTTCCGAGATTCGCGGCGGATTGGTTCGGACAACCTCCTCCAGGCAGCCGATCTGGCCGCGGCGCCAGCGCTCCACCGCTTCTGGATCAAGCCAACCGAGCTCAAGGAGAATGTCGATGCTGCTCACAACGAGCCGGGCGGCAAGCGCCGTTTCAGCCGCTCTGGCGACACGATCAGCAAGTGGAACCCGATTCTTCCGGCTCATTTTTTAAGTCGAACTCGCTATGCCGGGGTGGAAAGCAAACTTTATCCGTCCAGCGCCGACGCATGCGCCAGGTCCTCTCGTCGCTGCTTGGCACGCCGCTCGTAGCTGGCCTGGTTCTTGGTCGCGATCAGCGTGTGGGGGCTGCCGCGCCTTTCCGTCGTGAGGTCAAGGTCACACGCCGTACTCCGAACGCTTTGCTCGACATGGGTCCTTCGATCCTGGATCGCCTTCAGGCGCCATTGCTGTTGATCCGGCGCGGCCAGGAACGCGCCCAGTCGGCGGCACTCGTCACATGTGCATTTGAGCGGGTTGGTCCTGGTCCAATCCCGTGGTGCCTCCAGCGGCAGGGCGATGCGCCTGCGCAAATGGTCGAGAGACGCCTCGCGGAGCCGCCGCACCGCCGGCCAAACCCTGCTCTCCACCAGCTTGGCAAACGCGCGAGCGGCGGGGACCAGCACGTCGTCTGGTTTGTATGTCTTCGGCCAAGCCAGCAGGTGCTCGATCGCTCGCGCCGCGAGCCCCGCGTCGATCCGGCTCGTCGCCGTCACAAGATCGACGACGAAGCCCGGCTTCACCGGCGTTGGCCGGGTCCAGGTGTCTACCCGCTCGCTCTTGGTCGGATCGCCCGGCAAGGCCTCTATCAAGGCTGCGCCGATCTGCTCCAGGTCGCCCGTCGCACCCGTCGGCGCCGCGACGCATCGCTGCAGCAGATCGCCGCAGGCACTGAGATGGGCCGAAGCGCTATGCCTGACGATCCGGACCAGCAGCTCCGTTGCGCGCGGGGCCGGAAGAAGCGCGGCGGCGCGCACGATGGCGGCGTTGTCGGGCGCAGCGTAATGGCCTTCGGCGGATCGCTCGGCGAGAAACGAATCGATGCGCGCCACGTTCCCCAGCCGGACCTGCAAATCGAGCATCCGGCCGGCTTCGGCGTCGTCGTCCGCCCGCCAGGACGAGCGCGACCAGGAGCGCAGCATGTGCCCCGAAAGCTCATCGGCCTCACGCCACAACGGCGACTGGATCGATGCGTTGCTCGTCTCCCAGCGCGCCGTCAGATCTTCGAGATACGGCAGCGTGATGCGGAGGCCGGCCTGATTGAGCACCGCGAGCCTCCGCGCGATCGGCCACAACACGAAGCCGGCACGGCGATAGGTACGCTCGAAGGACGCGCCTTCGTTGCCTGTCGCTTCGTGAAAATGCTGCTCGTCCGGCGTCAGATCCTCAAAGGCATCGGGCGGGCAGAGCTCGTCCTCGGCAAATGGAAAATCGTCGAACCCGGCCTCGCCGCGATCCGGACGCCGCCACTCGGACAGGATCAGCGCCCGGTCAATGACCTCGGCGGCCTCAAATTCTTCTTCGTCATCCTCCTCCTCGTCGCGACTCCAGCGACGACGGCCGTGGTAGCCGGTATGTTCGGCGCTGCCGCTTTCCTCGATCGACACGAGAGCGAGGTGGAGATCGCAATCCGCCTCTGCGGCCGCTTTGGCCAGCACGGACGCAATACCCGCATCGGCACCCTTGAGTGCCCCGAACGACAGTTCCGTCGGCGTATAGGCGTGCTCCAAGGGCAGGATCAGCTTATCGGGCTCGTCCTCCGCGCTCGCCCAACTCCGCAGCAGCTCAACCACGCGCCCGTGCTCCGCGCGATAATCGGGCGCCTTCAGCTGACGCCTCTTGCCGGCGAAATGCAGGTTATAGACGAGCGTCAGGCGACATCCCTTCTTCACGGGACGCACTTCATGCAGGCAGTCGGCATAGAAGGCCGCGAAGCCGATCTCCGACGGCTCCTCCGGACATAGGTCGAGCACCACCTCCCGGCCGAGATGCTTTACGACCAACTCGCCGCCGCTGTGGGCCGAGGGCAGCACCAGCACCATCGTCGCGAACATGCCGGGCACCTTCTCGGTATCGCGGTGATCGACGAAGAAGCCGCCGGGGTCGTAGACAAGAAGCTTATAGAAGTCGGCCGCAACCGGTTCGCTCACGCCAAGCCCAAGGGCTATGTCGGCGACGAGTCCGGCCAGGGTCTTCTCCCAGTGACGCCCTCCAATCCGAACCTTGGCCGGATCGACCTGCCAAGTTCTCCGGACTTTGCGATCGACCACCGTCTCCTCGCCGCGCCCATGGGGAGCTTCCTCGGCGATCGCGACGAGCCGCTCGGCTTGTACGGGCAGAATCGGAAACGCGATCCTTCCCACGCCGTCGACATCGATCGCCGGCATGAAGATCTCCCGAATTCCACCGATACAAAAGTCGCCCGGACGCTCGACGGAACGAAGACTGTTGAGCAACGCGGTACCGATCGGCGACATGGCAACTCCCTGCAAGCTGGACAGCGTTTCGTGAACGATCGACACGTCGACGCGCTGGGCCTTCAGGAAATTATACGCAGCGAACGCACGCGTGTGAAATCACGGTCATGCGTCACCAGGGCGGCCGCGTTGATCGCCAATGCGCTGGCCGCTTGAACAGCGTCTGCCAGCTTGAGGCGGAGCGACGCCCGCAGCCTCGCAGCACTTTCCGCAATGTCGATGTCAAGCGCGATCGGTTGCCACGATTCGAGGATCGCACGGTAACGCTGCGCGAGCGCGTCATCACGTGCCTGCAGGGGCCCGGTCAGCACCTCGGCGACGGTGATGGTCGTTACGGCGAAGCGCAGACGCCCAGCTCCATGGGCTTCGAAGAGCGGCTTGAAGCGCGGTCCGAATTTCGTGTGTCCCTCGAGAAAGTAGATGATGGGCGCCGAATCGACGAGAACGAGCGCATCCTCCGGCAGATTTCCAAAATCTAGCGGTTCCATTCGTCACGCAGCTTTCGAAGCGTACGGGTGCTATTCTTCCCCCATAGCCCATGTCCGGATCCTGCGACGGTCATCAGCGACTGCTGGCGAATGGCAGCGCCATACGCCTCGATCGGCACTAACGCTGCAACCGGACGGCCATGTCTGGTAATGACCGTCGAACGGCCCTTCTCGGCTGCTTCAAGAAGATCCGGGAGCTGATTGCGGGCTTCTTCCGCGCCTTTACGCAAGATGGGGTTCACTGCGCTTCTCTCCTAAAGAACCGTACAGCACCGTACAGATTCAGTCAACATCCTGCCGCCCGAGCCTCTCGGACCTTCGCTGGAATTTTCCATACCGCATTTTTGCGGCCGCGAGGACGACGACGAAGGGCGGCGCCATGACGGCATCGAACCGGAACGAGCTCGATGATTGGACGGGAGAACGATATGCGGGCTTCCCTTTGCTGACAAAAATCGATGGAGGTTCGAAATCGCCAGTCTTCCAGCGGTATCCGCAGAGTTCGCTGTTTTGATCTGAATGCTAGGTTGATGGTGCCCAGGGGCGGAATCGAACCACCGACACTGCGATTTTCAGTCGCATGCTCTACCAACTGAGCTACCTGGGCGTGCTCCAAAGAGGGGCCAAAGCCCATCGAGCGGGCGGTTTATAGTGGGCTGAAGGCTGCCTGTCCACCCACGCTTCGCCTTCGGCCGAGCGGGCGCGCGGCCTGGCTGTGCACAAGCTGGGGCGGCTTTGCCGCGGCTGGCTCGCGGCACATCGGTGAGAGAAGCAGGCGATTGATATTACTTGCTTATTCTTCACCATCCGTCTCATCGTCGCGGCCGGGGATGACGTAGGAGCCCTTCAGCCAGCGATTCAGATCGACGTCGCGGCAGCGCGGGGAGCAGAACGGACGGGTGGCCTCGGACTGCGGCTTGCCGCAGATCGGGCAGATTTTGAGGGGGCTAGCGGGCTTTTTCACCTGATCGTCCATAAGGTGCGCAGCTTACACGGGGTGAGGGAGTTCAAGAGCGTGTCGGCAAAGGGGTTCCTCCGGCCGAAGCGTAGGCAGGAGCGGCTGTTCGGCTTACACGGCGGTGGTGTTGAGCCAGCCGAAGCGGATCGGGAAACCTTCGCCGCCGAGCAGCGTGGTGGTCTCGTAGAGCGGCAGGCCGACCACGTTGGTGTAGGACCCCACCATTTTGACCACGAACGAGCCGGCGATGCCCTGCACGGCGTAGCCGCCGGCTTTGCCGCGCCATTCGCCGGAGCCGATATAGGCCTGGATGTCGTCCTCCGAGAGGCGCTTGAAGCGGACCCGGGTCTCCACCAGGCGCTGGCGGAAGGCCTCGCGCGGCGTCACCAGGGTGATCGCGGTGTAGACGCGGTGGTTGCGGCCCGACAGCAGCCGCAGGCACTGCGCGGCCTCGTCGACCAGATTGGCCTTGGGCAGGATGCGACGGCCGACCGCCGCCACGGTGTCGGCGGAAAGGATGAAGGCGCCGCGCAGCTCGTCGTCGAGCTGCACCGATTTGAGCGCCGCATCGGCCTTGGCCCGCGCGAGCCGGTTGGCACAGGCGCGCGGCAGCTCGCCCCGCTTCGGCGTCTCGTCGACGTCGGCGGGCCGGAGTGCGTCCGGGTCGATGCCGGCCTGGTTGAGCAGCGACAGGCGCCGCGGCGAACCGGAGGCAAGAACGAATTTGGGGCGGCCAAGCATCAGGTGATTTGGGGATGAAGCAGGGGGTGAATTGCGCGCGGAACCTATCGGAAGGGGGCTGATTTCACAACCCGGGAACCCGGACTTTACTGATTCGACGGGCACAGGATGCGTGTGCCTGCGCTCTGTGACGCGGGTGTTACGGACGCGGAATGCTACCCGTTCGCCGCGCCCACCTTCGAAAACCGCCGGCGGATGCGCAGCATGAGCTGGTCGCAGACCTCACGGTAGGCAGCCAACTTCTGGTCGCGGCTGCCTTCGATGGTGGTGGGATCCTGCGTCGGCCAATACTCGACGTCGGCGGCGAGCGTGCGGGTCAGCTCCAGCGCCTTGTGGTGCGCCTCCGGCGACAGCGTGATGATGAGGTCGAAATTCAGCCCCTCCCAGTCCTCCAGCTCCTCGAAGGTCTGCGGCTTGTGGGTGGAGATGTCCTGGCCGAGCTCAGCCATCACCGACACCGCGAACGGATCGAGTTCGCCGCGCCTGGCGCCGGCCGACTTCACGTAGAGCCCTTGCGGAAACATGTGCCGCAGCAGGCTCTCGGCCATCGGCGAGCGCACGCTGTTCATCGCACAGGCGAACAGCACCGATTGCGGATCGCGTGCGCGTGGCGGACCCGCCATCGCGCCTAGCCCTTCCAGTGCAGAACAGTAATGAGCGTGAACAGCCGGCGCGAGGTTTCGAAATCGATCCGCACCTTGCCCTTCAAGCGCTCCTGCAGCGTACGCGATCCCTCGTCATGGATGCCGCGGCGGCCCATGTCGATGGCCTCGATCTTGTCCGGGGTCGCGGTGCGGATCGCCTGGTAGTAGCTGTCGCAAATCATGAAATAGTCCTTCACGATCCGGCGGAACGGCGTCAGCGACAACAGATGGGCGACCACGGGCGTGCCGTCCTCGCGGCGGATGTCGAACATCAACCGGCTGCCGGTGATGCCGATATGCAGCGTGAACGGCCCCTTCCCGTCGGCGCCCTCGGGGGCGAACAGGTTCTGCTCGATCAGATCGTAGATCGCGATCGCGCGCTCATGCTCGATGTCGGGCCCGGAACGGCCGATCGAGTCCTCGTCGAGCGTGACGCCGACGATGCGATTTTGCGAGTCGTCCTGTTCGGGCGGCTGGGTCATGACAAATTGAGGCGCAATCCGATCGAGCGCGAATGGGCATCTAGCCCTTCCGCCTTACCGAGAATCATCGCAGCCGGACCCAGCGCACGCAGCTGATCCGGGCCGCATTTCAGGATCGAAGTGCGCTTGAGGAAATCGTGCACCGAGAGGCCCGAAGAAAATCGCGCCGAGCGCGCCGTTGGCAGCACATGGTTGGAGCCGCCGACATAGTCGCCGATCGCCTCCGGCGTATGCGCGCCGAGGAACACTGCGCCGGCATTGCGGATCTTTGCAGCGAGCGCGTCGGGATCTTGCGTCATGATCTCGAGATGCTCGGCGGCAATGGCGTCGGCAAGCGGAATGGCGGCGTTGAGATTCTTCACCATGATGATGGCACCGAAATCGGCCCACGAGGCGCTGGCGATCGCGGCACGCGGCAGCGTCTTCAACTGCGCCTCGACCGCCTTCTCGACATCGGCGGCAAGACGCGCGGAATCGGTGATCAGGATCGACTGGGCGCTGGCATCGTGCTCGGCCTGTGCCAGCAGATCGGCAGCGATCCAGTCGGCATTGCCGGTGTCGTCTGCGATGACAAGCACCTCGGAGGGACCGGCGATCATATCGATGCCGACCTTGCCGAACACCAGCCGTTTTGCCGCGGCGACATAGGCGTTGCCGGGACCGACGATTTTTGCGACCGGCGCGATCGTCGCGGTGCCATGCGCGAGCGCGGCCACGGCCTGCGCGCCGCCGACGCGGTAGATCTCGCTGACGCCGCCGAGCTTTGCTGCCGCCAGCACCAGCGGATTGAGCTTGCCGTCGGGCGAGGGCACCACCATGACGAGACGCGCCACGCCGGCGACCTTTGCCGGCACCGCATTCATCAGCACTGAGGAGGGATAGGCCGCGGTGCCGCCGGGCACGTAGAGGCCGGCGGATTCGATCGCGGTGTAGCGCCAGCCGAGCTCGACGCCGAGCGGATCGGTGAAACGCTCGTCCTTCGGAAGCTGGCGACTGTGATAGGTCTCGATGCGGTCGCGCGCGAGCTTGAGCGCGTCCAGCGTCGCGGCATCGCAGGCTCTCACCGCGGCCTCGATCTCGGCGGCGGTGACGCGCAGGCCGGATGCATCCAGCGTCAGCCGGTCGAACTTCGTCGTCGCCTCGAGCAGGGCCGCGTCGCCACGCTTGGCCACGTCGTCGACGATGGCACGCGCGGCAGCCTCGACGTCGGCCGAGGCCTCGCGCTTTGCGGCGAGGAAGGCCACGAATCGCTGGTCAAAATCGGCGCTGCTGCGGTCGAGACGAACGGGCATCTTGGCTTCTAACTGGTTCTTGGGGGCGCGGTTTGGCTCACCGGGCCCCTGCTCAATGGCGCGGCGGGAAAGCTGCGTCAACCCTTGGCTCAACCCTTGGAAGGCGGCGTTCCGGCGCGGGCCTCAGCGGATTTGGCTGGTATACCGACCACCTCACCCCTCGCCGTCAACCTCCAGCCCTGTCCCTAGCTCATCCGCCCCCAGATCGGTCAGCTCGCATTCCAGGCATTCGACGTCGAGGCGGATGGCGCCGCCTTGGGCAAACAGGAGCAACGCGCTGCCGCCGGGGGCGTCCTGGCCGTGAAATTCGATGCCAATGAGGTCCAGAATCATGTCCGCCGCGGCGAGGTCGATGTTGCGCGACTTGCAGGCGAGCACGCGGTCGAAACGCAGGGCGGCGATCAGCCTGCGCGGCTCGGCCTCGCCGTCCAGCATCTGCTCCCAGTCCAACCGGCTCATGCCGACCACCAGCCGCTTTTCGCTTTGCCGCCAGATGATGTCCGAAGGCTGCACGCGGGCATCCTGGACGTGGGCCGAGATCACGGCGAGGTCGTCGGCGTCGAGCGCGATCAATTTGAGCTGGGGAGACATCGCCGGCGCTTTCTCCTTCGGGCGGACAGGGCTCAACGCGCGCGGGCGCCAAAATTTCCCTGGAACTAACGCTCCACCGGACTAGAGACTATTGATATCCTCCATCTCCAGCACCTTGCGCGGATACCCCTCCCGGGCAACCCGGATCATGGCGCGGCCCATCTGCTCGGTCGAGGTGACGAGCCGCGGCGAGAGCCGGCGCAGCACCGACCAGAGTGGCCAGGTTACGGTATACACCGCCTGCACCCACGCGGTCTTGGAGCGGGCACCGTGCAGGGGCTGGATCGCGCCGGGCCGGAACATGTAGGCCGCCTTGAACGGCAGCTTGAGCAGATCGTTCTCGGTCTTGCCCTTGATACGCGCCCACATTCGCGAACCCTGCTCGGTGGAATCGGTGCCGGCGCCTGTGACGTAAGTGAAAATCATCTGCGGATTGAGCCGCGCCAGCGTCGTCGCCGCCGCGAGCGTGAGGTCGTAGGTGAGATGACGATAGCGCTCCTCGCTCATGCCGATCGAAGAGACTCCGAGGCAGAAGAAGCAGGCGTCGAAGTCGGTCAGTTGCGTTTCGATCGCCGAATAATCCGTGAAATCGCCGCGTGTGATCTCGGTGAGCTTGGCATTGCGCACGCCGGTCGGGCTACGGCCGATCGCAACCACGCGGTCAATGCCGGCATCGACCAGGCATTCGCGCAAAACGCCCTGCCCGACCATGCCGGTCGCGCCGAAGATGACGATCTGCATCGGGACGTTTCCTACAGCGTCGCGGCTCATGCGGCGGCTACGATCTCGTCGAAGGATATATTGGTCAACGTCGCCGAGACATCCCACAGCATGGCTGCCGAGGCAAAATCCTTTGCCTGCGGCATGATCTTCGCCGGCCTGGGTGGTCCCTTCAATTCGTAGAACCAGTTCGGACCGTAATAGCCGCCCGGCTCAGCTGCCGGCGAGGTCGCGGCCAACAAGGTCGGCAGCGCGCCTTCCGCGGCAGACTGGCTGATGAAGGGCTGCAGCCACCGGCTCACACGCGACTGGAACGTGTTCGCACCCGGCCCGTTCGGAATGAGATCGGTCCGCGCGTAGCCGGGATGTGCGGCAAGGCTCGTCAGACCCCAGCCGGCGGCGAGGCTGCGGCGCTGCAACTCCAGCGAAAACATCAGCATCGCCAGCTTGGACTGGCAATAGGCCCGCCACGGACGATAGGAGTGCCTGCTTTGCAGATCGTCAAAATTGATCGCGCCGGAGCGGTGCGCAAGGCTCGAGAGATTGACGACGCGCGCCGCCTTCGCCCGGCGAAGCTGCGGCAACAGCCGCGCCGTCAGCGCGTAATGGCCGAGATAGTTGGTGCCGAGCTGCATCTCGAAACCATCCGCCGTCTGCTGCCGCTTCGGCAGCGCCATCACACCGGCATTGTTGACGAGGAGGTCGAGCTGCTCGTTGCTGGCGGCGAAGCGCCTGGTAAAATCGGCCACGGACGCGAGGCTGGCGAGGTCGAGATGCTCGTAGGCGATCAGCGCATTGGGAAAGCGCCCGCAAATGCCCTCGATCGCGCGCAGGCCCTTTGCGTCGTTGCGCCCGGTGAGTATGACAATGGCACCGGCGCCCGCCAACGCCAGCGCCGTCTCGTAGCCGAGGCCGCCCGTCGCCCCGGTCACGACGGCGGTCTTGCCGCTGAGAGAGGGGATGTCTGCCGTGGTCCAGTCGGTCATGCCATAGCTCCGTCGGGGCTGGGAAAAGGCCCGCGACGGGTCTAAATGTGCACTGGGTGCAAGTTTGCAAGAGGTGAAATGATTTGAAGATTTCGAAGGTCGCCAGGAAATCAGCCGACAAGCGCGCCAAGCCGTTGCCGGCAGGGGTAAAATCCCCCGATGGCCCCGGCCTGCGCGAGCGCAAGCTGCAGGCGACTCGCGAGCGACTGGCCCGCGCGGCCATGGCGCTGTTCCTGGAGCGCGGCTTCGAGGCCACGACCATCGACGACATCGCGGCCGCGGCGGACGTGTCGCGACGCAGCTTCTTCCATTATTTCGCCTCGAAGGAGGACGTGGTGACCGCCTGGCAGGAGGGCGCAGCCGCCGCGCTGGTCGCGGAGGTCGTCGCGCGGCCTGCGGGCGAATCCATGCTGACCGCGGCGGAGAACGCGATCGCGGCGGCGCTCAAGCGGATCGACCCGGCCGAAGCGGCGGCAATGTCGCGGCTCAAGCGCGACAACCCCGCGCTTCGGGCACGCGACCAGCTCAAATACGAGAAGCTCGAGCACGCCCTGGCCGAGGGGCTTTCACAGCTCGCCAGAACCAAATCGGATAAGCTGAACGCGCGGCTCGTCGCCATGATCGCCACCGGCGCGATGCGCGTCGGCGGCGAGAGCTGGATCGGCGAAGGTGCGCGGGAGAAGCCGGAAGCTTTCGTCAAGCGCACGTTCGACGCGATCAGGGCGATATTGGAGTGAGGCCGCTCACCCCTTGAAGAACGCCAGCAGGTCCGCGTTGATGGTCTCGGCGTGCGTGGTCGGCATGCCGTGCGGAAAACCCTTGTAGGTCTTCAGCGTGCCGTTCTTCAAAAGCTTGGCCGACAGCGGCGCGGAATCGGCGTAAGGCACGATCTGGTCGTCGTCGCCGTGCATCACCAGCACCGGCACGTTGATCTTCTTCAGATCCTCGGTGAAGTCGGTCTGCGAGAACGCGACGATGCCGTCGTAATGCGCCTTCGCGCCGCCCATCATGCCCTGGCGCCACCAGTTATGGATCACCGCGTCCGACGGTTTTGCGCCGGGACGATTGTAGCCGTAGAATGGGCCGGCGGGGAGATCGCGATAGAATTGCGTGCGGCTGGCGGCGAGTTGCGCCTGGAGACCGTCGAACACGCTCTTCGGCAGGCCGCCGGGATTGGCCACGGTCTGCACCATCAACGGCGGCACGGCCGAGAGGATCGCGGCCTTCGCCACCCGGCTCTCGCCGTGGCGCGCGATGTAGTGCACGACTTCGCCGCCGCCGGTGGAGTGGCCGACGTGGATCGCATTCTTCAGGTCGAGATGCGCCGTCACCGCCGCGAGATCGTCGGCATAATGATCCATGTCGTGGCCGTCGGAGACCTGCGATGAACGGCCGTGGCCGCGGCGGTCATGGGCGATGACGCGGTAGCCGCGCGCGACGAAGAACAACATCTGCGTGTCCCAATCGTCGGCCGATAGCGGCCAGCCATGGCTGAACACGATCGGCTGGCCACTTCCCCAATCCTTGTAGAAGATATCGACGCCGTCCTTGGTGGTGATAGTAGGCATTGCTAGGCTCCTTGAATGATCAGACGAACGCCATCGGCTTGTAGCGGCGCCAGGCGCCGACGGTGAGCACCACGAAGAACACCAGCACGATGCCCTGCACCACGGCGAACACGGGGCCTCCCGGCGGCGCCGGCGGCACTGCGGGCGCGAGCGCGGCGAGCGCCGGCACCTTGAGGAACGACTGGATCACCAGCACGAAGACGTTGAAATACAGCGAGATCATCGCGGTCACGATGTAGACCGGACGCCAGACGCCCGCGAGCTTCATGCCGTACAGCGCGATGCAGGCGATCGCGAGCAGCACCAGCGAAATGATGCCGATGATGTGCGACGGCAGCAGCTCCTTGAACGGAAACAGGAAACCGGTGGCGCTGGTGAGGATCGTGAACAGCAGGAAGATCGCGGTGAGGCCCGGCATCGGCTTCGAGCCGAGCAGGCCGAACATCACGACGAGGCCGGCTGCGATGCCGATCAGGCTGATGATGACATGCACCATCGTGAAGGCGGGCAAGCTCAACCCAAGAATCATGACATCTCTCCTACTCGTCTCGCATTGAGATCGGAAAGATAGTATTACGGTCCTCATCGAATTGCCACCTGCGCCGGTGTCACATATGCGCGTGCGGCCATGCACCGTCGTGCGAATCGACAAACGCATGCTTTATTTTTTTGCACCGCTGTCACAAACGACGGCAGGTTTTCGAGGAAAGTTGAATCGAACGTCGCAACATCGGCCCGCCATCGGCGGGCCGATGCAAGACGAACTCACACTTCCTTGGTGTCGAAGATCAGCAGGTCGGCGCCGCCGCTGGCGAATTTCGGCACGTCAGCGCCGGTCGCCTTGCCTTCCGGGCTGCCGAATGCCGCCTGGATGTCGGCCGCGCTGTCGAAGGTGAGAATGGCGACCAGATGGATTCCGGACGGTCCGGCGGGGGAGCCGACCGGCCCCTTGCTGATGGCGTACTTCTTCAGGCCTGGAAGTTTCTTGGCCAGCGGAATGTGGGTCTCGGCATAATACTTGTCGAAGGCCGCAGGATCCGTGGGCGTTTTGTACAGCACGACGATTTCAGCCATTTAGTTCCTCCCGTTAAGCGTTTTGTTTGTAGATCCTCTCCATGGTGAGGAGCGTGCGAAGCACACGTCTCGAACCATGCAGGCCCGGCTTTGGCAGCCGGGCCTCGATCCTTCGAGACGCCGCTGTCGCGGCTCCTCAGGATGAGGGGATAGTCACGTATGACACGGCACAATGGCAAGTCACATTCGCCTTGCCATCTGCTTGTCTTCTACTTGGCTCATTGTTTGAGCACGATCTTTTCGGAAAACCGCTGCACACTTTTCCGGTTCGTGCTCTAAAGCGCCGGCTTTGCGGCGTCACCGAGGAAGCCGTGCAGGGAGGCCACGACTTGCGCGCCCTCGCCGATGGCGCCGCCGACGCGCTTGACAGAGCCGGAGCGAACGTCGCCGACGGCATAGACGCCGGGCACGGAGGTTTCCAGCGGCGCCACCAGCCGGCCCTGATTCTGCTCGGACTGCGCGCCTGTCACGACGAAGCCGCCGCGATCGAGCGTCACGCCGCAGCCGTCGAGCCAGTTGGTGGCGGGATCGGCGCCGACGAACAAAAACAGATTGCGGACGTCCGCAAAATCCTCGTCGGTCGAGAGCCGGCTCTTCCAGCGGATGCGCCGCAGCAGCGAGGCCTCGTCGCCTTCAAGCGCCGTGATCTCGGTGTTGAACATTAATTCAATGTTCGGCGTCGCTTCGATGCGCTCGATGAGATAGCGCGACATGCTGGCGCCCAGGCCGCCGCCGCGGATGATCATCAGCACGCGCTTCGCGTGCCCCGACAGGAACACGGCCGCCTGCCCCGCCGAGTTGCCGGCGCCGACCAGCGCCACTTCCTCGCCGGCGCACAGCTTCGCCTCGACCGGCGACGCCCAATACCAGACGCCGCGGCCTTCGAACTTGTCGAGGTTCTCGATCTCGGGCCGGCGATAGCGCGCGCCGCTTGCGACAACGACCGCGCGCGAATGCAGCGGGTCGCAGCCGTCAAGCGCCACCGAAAACGCGCCATCCTTGCGCGTGCAGTCGAGCGACTTCACCGTCACCGGGATCATGATCTCCGCGCCAAATTTTTGCGCCTGGTTGAAGGCGCGCGCGGTCAGGGCCATGCCGGAAATTCCGGTCGGAAAGCCGAGATAGTTTTCAATGCGCGCGCTGGCGCCGGCCTGGCCGCCAAAGGCACGGGTGTCGAGCACGGCGACCGAGAGGCCTTCGGACGCGGCATACACGGCGGTAGCGAGCCCGGCCGGCCCGGAGCCGACGATCGCGACGTCGTAGATGCGGTCGTTGCGCGGGCCGCCGATCATGCCGATCGCGCGCGCAAGCTCGGTTTCGCCGGGGTTGCGCAGCACCGCACCATCGGGGGTGACGACCAGCGGCCAGTCTTCCGGCTTGGGCGAATAACGCGCGATGACGTCGGCGGCGTCGCGATCGCGCTCGGGATCGAGCAGATGATGCGGCTGGCCGTTGCGGGTGAGAAAACCCTGCAATCGCACCACGCCTGACGAATGCGAGGGACCGATCAGCACGACACCGCCGACACCGCCCTGAAGCAGATTGACCCGGCGCAGGATCAGGGCGCGCATGATGCGCTCGCCGAGCTCGGCCTCTGCGACCAGCAGCGCGCGCAGCCGCTCCGGCGGCAACAGCAGCGTCTCGACATCGCCTTCGGCGCGGCCGTCGACCAGCGCCGGCCGCCCCGAGAGCTGGCTGAGCTCGGCCAAAAATTGCCCCGGCCCCTGGTCGATCAACGGGGTGACGTGACCAAGGCCGTCGCGCTGGGTGATGGCGACGTGGCCCTTCAGCACGACGAACATGCCCGGCCCGGGCTTGCCGGTCTCGAACAGGAATTCCCCATCGGCATAGAGGCGGACCTCGCCGAAATGCCTGACACGCTCGATTTCGGCTGATGTCAGCGCCGGAAAGGTCTGTTCAGGGCGGGTGAACCGCGACATCTGCGCGTCACCGTCGGGTCGTTGCGATTCGTCCTGCCCCATTGCCACGTCCATGCACTCCAAAAAATTCCAGCCGCCGGATTCTAGCCGCCGGTCTTGCCAGCGGTCTTGCCGGCGGCCCCCTCATCTAGGGAACCATCCTCGTTCTGCGAGGGGTCGGCACTTGCGGCGCGTTCCCGCGCCTGCACCTTCCGCCGCTTCAAATTTTCGCGCAGCGCCGATTTCAGCCGGTCGTCGCGGGACGCCCTCGCCTGTCTCGGGTCCTGTCTCGAATCCTGCCGCTCGCTCTTGTCGTTCTCGTCAGCCATCGGGGTCCATTACAGCGATCGGCGATAACATGCCCGAGGAATAAGGCAGCTCAAGAGGCCCGCGCGATCCGATCGTGCGAAAATCGAAATGGATCGAATCCGGCGCATCGGGCAACTGGCCAGTTGGGTGGGATATCGGAACCGAATCCGCGGAAAGGCGGCCGTTTCGAGCCAAAACAAGCATTTTGGGCCCGATATCGACCTGATTTTATCGCTTTGGCGGGGCCTGCAAGCTTGCACAGGCGGGGGGCTTGTGGCAGATATCGGCCCGCTTGGTAGGCCCCTCGTGGCGGCCGATTCTCGATCCCAGCACATGCTGCCGTAGCTCAGTGGTAGAGCACTCCATTGGTAATGGAGAGGTCGACAGTTCAATCCTGTCTGGCAGCACCATTCCCTGGTTCAAATCACGCACAGATCAGCATTCTCGCGGCATCAAGCGCCCGAGTTTTGCTTTTTTCCGTAGCCCTCCTCTGTGAAGAGAGCGCAGGGAAGACCGGGTGCCGGCTGGCACCCGCGGTCCGCTGCGCGAAAGCACACGCAGAAAAACCGCACAGCAGCATACAGGTGTAGCCAATCACTCGGCCTTCCCTGCGCGATGGGTTGACGGCTTATGCCGCGCTCTCCCCGGCGACGAGTTCCTTTTTGTCACCGTCGCCTTGCGAATTGGCGATGCCTCAAGACCCGGTAGAGCCCCGATCCATCTCCGCAAGGCTTGACCGTAGCAACGACGGCCAGGACCACACGATTTTGCCGTACGCAGCATCACCCCGCTTCGCCCTGAAGGGCTTCGCAGGACGTTGGCGCCGTTCGTCCGCACGCAGAAGGACCTCACGAGGTTCATCTCGCCCTGATCCCGCCTCCCCGTGCCCGACGCTGCCGCGTCCACCGCCCCCCGATCCACGTTTCGTTACGACGGACGACCGCCCCTCTCCCTGGACCGGGATGGCGGGATTGATACCGCAATTCCGAATTTCGGTAAAGTGGAATCTTTTTATGATGGGGGATTGACGGGATTTTGGGGGAGGCGGGTGTGTTGCCCGATGGGTCGAATTTGCCCGGCAACTTGCGGGAGCGAAAAGAGCGCAACAACATGGTTCAAGTCTGTGATGGGTTTTTCTGCGCTCTACCCATCCTGCGCACTGAGTTCGCGGCGATCATTGAGAGATGTGCGGATCGCAGGCAGTAAGCAGCTCTTGGCCAAAGGACGAGATGACGAAGCCTTGAGGATGTGAGCGGATACAACGAAGTGCTTCGAGATGGTTTATGCTAATTTCCAAAGCTGACGGTCGCTCGCCTGGCAAGATTTCATTTAAGCGAGGCTGGTGAAAGGTTGGATTTTGTGTGCCACGAAGGTCCATTGCTTTGCGGAGTACAATGATATCGATCGGTTGTAGGTCTTTTAAAGTTTTGATGAACTCCGGTCTCACGTCATTGGCGTGGGCAGGTTCCATGGCATTCGCCAGAAGTGCAGCATACAGCTCCTGCATTGCATCTCGGCTCTCGCGTTGCGCTTGTTCAAGCAATGGCGTCGCCAAATCTTCGGGGACAGGTTGCGGCTCCTCTAAGGAGCGTTCTTGGATGATCCGTTTTGTTTTGCGGGCGAACGCGTCGGCGTTCCGTTTACGGGCCTCACTCACGCGATCTCCGACCATCCAGCCGTAGATGTCTGCGATGGCTGGCGAGGCGGATTTGACGACCTCGACGGCCTTGCTAAGCGTCTTGGCGGCTTCCTCAACCGCTTTCTCGTATGGGAGATCAGGGCGTTCTTCGGCCATGCTGTTCCTCGCCTGATGGTCTAACGAATGAGACTATAACGCTCTACGGCCTTGCCGAACCTGCCGAAGGGTAAGGCGAAAAAAGCTCATCTGCAAAGGGGTGGTGTTAGGCGGGTAAGGGATCGAGCCTTGGACTCTCCTAAGCGATGGCAGCGCTATGATAATGCTTGTGCTCTATAGGATTTAACGAAGATCCCCGTCTTTTCTCCGTTTGCGTGGGGTTTCAAAGTACGGCCCATTTATTCGGGTGGCGGGCGTTGTTGGTAAGATAGGCCACGCGATGCTCACGTTGTTGGGAATTTGGGGTGTAGTCGTTTGGCAGCTTTCTGACAGCTCGTAGGATGAGTAGAGCGACTTGTCCGCCGTAGCTCGAAGAGGGTAAGCGGAAGCGAAACCCGTCGAGGGCAGTCGATGACGAAACATGATGGGTTTCGCAAATGCTCTACCCATCTTACGCTTGCTTGTTGGTAAGCTCAAACAACAGCTAACATACGCTCGACTGTATTGATTGAAAGGGATTTCAGATGCCGGACCACGCAAAGATACTCGCCCTAATCGCCGCTAGCGAAGACGTCGATAAGCTGCGTACCTGGATCGTGAATGCTCGAAAAGAAAAGCAAGCCGATATTGAGGAAGCCGCATTTCGACGTTTGATCGAAATTCTACCGAAAGAGGCGCCAGGTACGGTAGAGCATGATTTTTGGCGGACGGTCCATGCCTTCGAACACATCCTGAGCGAGGAGAGAGGAAAGACGACGCGGCTTGCGCGCACGCGGCAGAAGGTGGCGCGGGTCGGGGAGATCGAGACGCTTCGGGATTGGGCCGTGGGTAGCAAAAGCACGGATGGTTTTGCCATGCTAATCGAGCGAAACATGCCGGAGCTCACCGGAGAAGCCATTGTGTTGCGGCACACCGATCGGTTTGATGCCGAGGTCGTGTCGGCAGCAACCATGCGCCTCAAAGAAGCGGGGGTAGACGTTTCTCGTTTGCCCAAAAAAGCCGATTAGCTCGTAGGATGGGTAGAGCGGAAGCGAAACCCATCGAGGCCTTGGACTTTCCGCGGCGACCGTGGCGGAGCGATTTTGCATTTCAATCAGCGTCATTTCACCGAAGAAATCGCCGGGCTCCAGAACCGAAATCGGGATGACGCTCCCCGAACTCGCCCGTTTGCTCACCGCCAGCCGACCGGCCTTGACGATGAACATCGAGCGTCCCGGCTCGCCTTCCACCACGACGGTCGCGCCGGCATCGAAGCGGCACTCGACCAACATCGAATCAGGAGATCGAGACTTGGGTCCGGGAGACCACCGAAGAACGGCGTCGCGAGCAGGAACGCTTTCAGATCGGGGGCACTGACAACCATCGCGCGAACATACGCCCCCTCGCCGTCAGCGGCAATCAGCCGGTAGGATGGGTAGAGCGGAAGCGAAATCCATCCTACGCGCTACTGCCGCGCAACGCCCGCTTTCTCCAGAGGTCAGCGATGACCTTGATGGTCGCTGCGAGGACGAGCGCGCAAAGCGCCGCCTTCGAGATCGTCTCCATCGTCCCCTCGATCAGCAGGCAATGGGCCACGCTGGCTGCGACGATGACGATCGCGAGGGGAATATGGACGATGCGCCAGGTTCGCAGCCGCAGGCCCAATCGCCGGCGTAGTAGCGCCAGAAGCGCGACGGTGAAGATGGCCCACATCGCGGTCACGCCGAAGGGGGAGAACGGCGTCGGTGATGTATAGGTCAGGGCGTCGATCATGTCGGGCGGGCTGGTGATCCAGAGGCCAGCGACGTGGATCACCACCGCCAGGGCAAGCGCGCCGCCGATCCAGCGATGGGCGCGCCGGCCACGATAGGCCGACAGTCCCGGCAAATATCCGCCGATCAGCAGAGGCTGAACGAGTACGAGAGCAAGCGCGATCATCCCCGCGAAGCCGGCGAGGATGTAGACCGGGCCGCGCCATGCGAGCTGCTCGCTCCCCGCAGCGAGCGCGATCGGCACGCCAATGGCCAAAGCAAGGGCGACCCAGATCAGGGGCGGCCGCGCCAATCTCCACGGCGTCGTTTGCAATTCGATCAGGCCGGCTGAAGGACGAAATGCGCTTCGAGGCTGGTTTCCTTCGCGCTCCGCATCACCGGACGCAGGAAGACTGTCTTGAATTCACCGCTGTCATAGGCGAGGTGGCCATGCGGCTGGCCGAAGATGGGAATGATCTGCGGCATCTCGAGCCGGAACTTGCCGTCCTTGTCGGTGAGCGTTGCGCCATGGCTCTGCGGCTCGTGCTCCTGCCCTTCGGTCGTATGCGCCCAGATCTGGATGCGCTGCCCGGCAAGCGGAGCCCCGTCACCGGCGCGGCGCACCGTGCCGCTCATCCAGAAGCCGCCCTTGCCGATCCGATCCACGATCGCCGCGCCCTTGCGGTAGTTGTTCGCCCCGCCCGACATCGAATCGGTCGGTGCGAGGCCTTCGGCGCGGGCCGGTAGCAGGAGGCCGGAAACGCCGGTTGCCAAAACTCCGGTTGCAAGGACGGTGCCGCCGGCGACGAGGAGGTTGCGGCGATTGAGTACGACGATGGTCATGTCGGTTCCTCCTGGCGAGTGCAGTGGCTCCACCGAGAGTACAACAACAGGAGAGAGCCGCCCAGTTACCGCGAACGGCGCACCAGACCGCAATAACGGTGTTGTGAACGGGAGTGCAGGCCACTCGAACAGCTTCGTAGGACGGGGGGAGCGGCAGCGAAACCCATCGCCCTTACGCCCATGACAAAACATGATGAGTTTCGCAAGTGCTCTACCCATCATACACGCTGACACTACATGTGACGTGCCAGATGCGCAGATCCTTCACTCCGGACCCCACTCATGATCCCCTTCTCCGTGCTCGACCTCGCGCCCATCCGTCAGGGCGGCGATGCGTCGCAGGCTTTTCGCAATTCGCTTGATCTCGCCCAGCATGCCGAAGCCTGGGGCTACAAGCGGTTCTGGCTGGCCGAGCATCACAACATGACGGGGATCGCGAGTGCGGCGACGTCGGTGGTGATCGGGCATGTCGCGGGCGGGACCAGGACGATCCGGGTCGGCTCCGGCGGCATCATGCTGCCGAACCATTCGCCGCTGATCATTGCCGAGCAGTTCGGCACGCTGGCCTCGCTCTATCCGGGGCGGATCGATCTCGGGCTCGGGCGCGCGCCGGGCACCGACCAGCTCACGGCACGGGCGCTGCGGCGCGACCTCGCGACGAGCTCCGAGAATTTTCCGCATGACGTGCTGGAATTGCAGGCGCTGCTCGGCGACATCAAGCCGAACCAGACCATCCGGGCCGTGCCCGGCATGGGAACTAACGTGCCGCTCTGGATCCTGGGATCGAGCACCTTTGGCGCGCAGCTCGCAGGCATGCTCGGCCTGCCGTTCGCGTTCGCCTCGCACTTTGCGCCGCAAATGATGATGCCGGCGCTGCGGGAGTATCGCGCGCGCTTCGAACCCTCGGCGCAGCTCGACAAGCCCCATGCGATGGTCGGCGTCAATGTGTTCGCCGCCGACAGCGACGTTGAGGCGCAGCGCATGTTCACCTCGCTGCAGCAGCAGTTCATCAATCTTAGGCGCGGCACGCCCGGCCCGCTGCCGCCGCCGGTCGAAGACATGGACGCGCTGTGGTCGCCGGCCGAGAAGGCCATGGTCGCTCAGTCGCTATCGTGCTCGGCGGTCGGCTCGCCTGACGTGGTCGAAGAGAAGCTGAAGGCGCTGATCGCGGAGACCGGCGCGGACGAGCTGATGACGACGGGACAGATCTACGATCACGCCGCCCGGCTGCGCTCGTTCGAGATCGCGGCCGAGGTGCGGGACCGGCTGGCGGGGCAGCCAGCGGCGTGATCACCAGGATTGAGTGCGTGGCCTCCATGGTTCGAGACGCCCGCCTTTGGCGGGCTCCTCACCATGAGGGTCTAACATTCTCGCCGCGAAACCAGACCTCATCCTGAGGAGCCCGCATAGCGGGCGTCTCGAAGGATGGCCGCCGGCAACAGTCAGGCCTGCATCGTTCGAGACGCGCTTCGCGCTCATCACCATGAGGGTTGCGGACTAATCCGCAAATCCGAACAGCTTCGCCGGATTGTGCACCAAAATCTTCTCCAGCTCCGCCTGGTCGGGCGCGTAGCGGTACATCAGCTCCAGCAAATCGGCGTCGTTGGGCGGCTGCTTCACCGACACCGGATGCGGCCAGTCGCTGGCCCAGACGCAGCGGTCAACGGCGGCCTCGATATAGGCGCGCGCGATCGGGATCACGTCGTCGTAAGGCGGGCCGGCCTTCGAGGTCTTTTCGCCGAGCGACAGCATCACCCAGAAATTTCCCTTGGCGAGCAGCTCGAGCATCTTGCGCAGATTCGGATCGTCCTTGCCGGCCTCGGGGTCGGGCCGCGCCATGTGGTCGATCAGCACGGGCACGTCGAGATTTTCGTACTTGGCGACGCTGGAGACGATGCCGTCTTTCTCGGGCTGGATCTTGACGTACCAACCGAGCTCGCGGATGCGCGCGATGGCGCGAGCGAAGTCGGCGTCCGACAGCACGGCGCCGAGCTCCTGGCGGAAGCTGAAGCGCGCGCCGCGGACGCCTGCATCATGCAGCTTGGCGAGATAGGAATCGTTGGCCTCGGCGAACACCAGCGCGTTGGCGCAGCCGCGATAGTTCGGACCCATCGCGGCGAGGCCGTCGAGCACCACGGCATGATCGGCGCCGTAAGTCGTAGTCTGCACGATGATGCCGCGCTCGATGCCGAGCGTCTTGTGGACGCGCAGCGCCGCTTCCCAGGTCGCCGTTGGCATCCGATAGGCCGCACCTGGACGCTCCGGATATTTATCCACGGGACCGAGCACGTGAAACTGGCTGTCGACGGTTTTGGGCGGCGGCGCCTTGACCGGGCGGCGCGGGTTCGGGTCGAACGGCAGATAGGTCGGCATGCGGCAGGCTCCCTCAGTCGATCATAGCGGTGAAGTCGCACTGCACCAGCGCGCCGCCATCCATGTTGTCCATCGGCAGCGCGTGGCGCGCCGGGCGCGAATGCTCGTCCGGAAACATTTTGAGCCACTCGACATTGACCGGGCCGCGGTCGTTGCGGTCCTTCAGCCACACCGTCATCTTGATGATGTCGTCCGTGGTGCCGCCCGCGGCCTCTATTGTCGCCTTCATATGCGCAAACATGTTGGCGCATTGCGCGTCCAGGCTCTCGGGCATGACGCCGTTGCCATCGCGGCCGAGGATGACACCGGACATCACGAGATGACCGATGCGGCAGGCGTTCGGGATCGGATTGGCATGCTTGAAGCCGCCGATATGGATGCTCTTGCGACGCGTGTGACCATTCATGATGCGCTCCCTTTCATGTGTTGACTCAGACGAACTGGCACGACACCGAGCCGAACGTGCCATAGTCGGCATGGAAGGTGTCGCCGCGGCGGATGTCCACGGGCCGCGTGAACGAACCTGCCAGCACCACTTCCCCGGCGGCGAGATGTTCGTCATGCGGCGCGAGGCGGTTGGCGAGCCAGGCGATGCCATTGGCGGGATGGTTGAGCACGCCGGCCGCAAGCCCGGTCTCCTCGACCTCGCCGTTGCGGAACAACAGCGCGCCGATCCAGCGCATGTCCGCATCCATCGGGCGGAACGGCCGGCCGCCGAGCACCAGCGCGGCATTCGCCGCGTTGTCCGAGATCGTGTCCATGACTTTCCGGGTCTTGCCGGTCTCGGGATCGACGCGGTGCATGCGCGTCTCCAGAATCTCCAGCGCCGGGGTGACGTAGTCGGTGGCGTTGAGCACGTCGAAGATGGTGCAATCGGGACCGCGTAGCGGCGCCTTGAGCACGAAGGCGAGCTCGACCTCGATCCGCGGCGCGTGAAAGCGGTCGAACGGAATCGGCGTAGCGTCGGCATAGAACATGTCGGCGAACAGCACGCCGTAATCCGGCTCGGAGATGCCGACCGCGTTCTGCATCGCCTTCGAGGTCAGGCCGATCTTGTGCCCCTTGATGACGCGGCCGCGGCCGAGCTGAAGTTTGGTCCAGGCGCGCTGAACGGCGTAGGCATCCTCGATCGCGAAATCGGGATAGTCCTTCGAGAACATCGGGATCAGCGTCTTGGTGCGCTCGGCTTCATCGAGGCGCGCGGCAAGGCGTTCGATCGTGGCGGTATCGAGCATGGTCTACTGCTCCGCCGCGACGGTGTTACGCAGCACGCCGATGCGGCTCGACGCGACCTCGACGACGTCGCCAACTTTCAGCCAGCGCGGCGGGTCGAAGCGGGCGCCCGCCCCGGTCGGCGTGCCCGTCACGATCATGTCGCCGGGCTTGAGGGTCGCGAACGTGGAGAGATAGGAGATCAGAAAGTCGAACGGGAACATCAGCCGTTCTGTCGTGTCCTGCTGCCGTACCTCGCCGTTGACGCGCGTGATGATGTCATGGGGCCCGCGCGGGTCGAGTTCGTCCGCGGTGACGATCCACGGTCCGATGCTGCCGGAGCGGTCGAAATTCTTGCCCTGCGTGACATTGAACTTGCCGTGGCGCAGCCAGTCGCGGATCGTGCCCTCGTTGCACAGCGTCATGCCGAAGATGTGCGCCCAGGCTTTTTCGCGCGGAATGTGACGGCCGCCCTGGCCGATCACGATGACGAGCTCGCCTTCGTAATCGAGCTGGTCCGAAACCTTGGGCTTCTCCAGCGGCTGACCGGAGCCTGTCATCGAGGACATGCTGCGCACGAACAGGCTGGGATACTTGGGCAGGTCCGAGCTGTCCTTGTACTCGGCGTTGCGCTCGGCGTAATTGACACCGATGCACCACAGCTTCTCCGGCGCCAGCACCGGCGGAAGCAGCACGAGATCGTCGAGTGCGTGGTCCGGCTTTTGTCCGGCGATGGCTTCCTGCGCGTCGGCCAGCGCATTGGCCGCAATCAGCGCCCTCACGTCGGAGAAGTCGCGGCCGATCCGCCTGGTCAGATCGACGACGCCGCCTTCAACGGCGGCACCGTAGCGCGGCTCTCCGTCCAGAAGATAGCTCACGAGTCGCATTGTCGTTCTCCAATGGTCTTGACGGCGCGGCCCAAGGCTGCGCGCTTACTCGGTCGATTTGGAAGTCTGGAACACGCCGCGCAGCGTCACGATCTCGCCGAGCCGGGCGTAGCGTGGCCCGCCGATGCGCGCGATCGGGTCGAGCGCCGCGGTCTCGACCTTGCCGTCGTTCACGAGGCCGTCGCGAATGTGGAACATCACGACCTCGCCGACGATCAGCCGGCTGCGGGCATCGCCGAATTCGAGGCACTGCCGGAAACGGCATTCCATCGCGACGGGTGCAACGCCAAGCCGCGGCACCTTGATGCGCTCGCTCGGATGCGTCTCCAGGCCAAGCTCCGCGACCTCGCTGATCTCAGGCGGATGCTCGACGGAGCTGTCGTGCACCGCCTGCATCAGCGGGGTATCGGCGATGTGGATGACATATTCCTCGGTGTCGAGGATGTTGTGCGCGGTGTCCTTGTAGTCCGCGCCCTTGCGGCCGACGCCGATGGCCAGCATCGGCGGCTTCTGCGAGACGAAGGTGAAGGCGCTGAACGGTGCGAGGTTGAGCACGCCTGAGCGCGACAGGCTCGTCACCCAGGCGATCGGACGCGGTACCACGATGCCGGTCATCAGCCGGTAGATGCGCTCGGCGCCGAGCTCAGCGGGGTCGATCCGCATCGATCAATCCGCCTTGATGTTGGCCTTGCGCACGATCGGAATCCATTTGGCGTCCTCACGTTCGAGATAGGCCTTGAACTCGTCCGGCGTCATCGCGACGGCTTCTCCGCCGAGCTTCTCGAACCTGTCGACCACGGCCGGGTCTTTCAGGATCGCGGTCAGCGCCTCGTGCAGCTTGTCGATAACAGGCGCCGGCGTGCCTGCCGGTGCGAACAAGCCGGTGAAGGTCTGGCCGTCAAAATCCTTGTAGCCGAGTTCAGTGAAGGTCGGCACGTCAGGCAGCGACTTCAGCCGGTGCGGGCTGGTGACGGCCAGCGCCCGGAACAGGCCGGCCTTGATGTGCTGCAGGCTGACCGTGAGCTGGTCGAACGCGAACTGCACCTGGCCGCCGAGCAGGTCGTTGACCGCAGGCGCATTGCCGCGGTAGTGCGCGGTGACCCATTGCAGATCGAGGCTGGACTGCATCAGCTCGCTGAGCAAATGGTTGGTGGTGCCGGGACCGGGCGAGGCCATGGTCAGCTTGCCGGGCTCGCGCTTGGCGAGGTCGATGAATTCCTTGAATGTGGTCGCCTGCACGGAGGGATGAACCTCGAGCACCAGCGGCGTCATCGAGATCGTCGTGATCGGAAGGAAGTCCTTCTTCCAGTTGTAGGCGTCGCGCTTGTTGATCTCGGTTGCGAACAGCACCGGGCCGTTGGCACCGACGAACAGCGTGTAGCCGTCGGGCGCCGATTTCGCAAAAGCCTCGCCCGCGATCATGCCGCCGGCGCCGGCCTTGTTCTCGATGATGAAGGGCTGGCCGAGCTTTTCCTGGAGCTTGTCGGCGATGATGCGCGCGGCGCTGTCGACATTGCCGCCGGCCGGATAGGGCACGATCAGCTTGACGTTGCGCGCCGGCCATTGCTGGCCCGACGCCGGTCCCGCCAGCGTCGCCGCTGCGGCAGCCATGGCAATCCAGATTAATCTCATGTTAACCTCCCGGCAGCGCTTGCAATTCCAAGTCGCTTGCAATTCCAAGTCTTCGAATTCGACGTCGAATGCCCGGACGTTGCTTATGGCATCTCGATCGGAGCGCAGTCTCCGAATGCGCGCTTTACCTGTCGAGTGAATTGTGGCGTTCTTGTCCATATTATGGACAAGACGACTTCCGCGAAATCCGCCCGCCGCATGACGGAACCGCGACAAGGCGCGCAGGCGATCCGGCGCGCGCTCGCGGTGCTGCGTATTCTTGCCGCAGGCCGTGAAGACGGCGTGCCGCTGGCCGAGGTGGTGCGGGCGACCGGCCTCACCCGTCCGACCGTGCATCGCATCGTCCATGTGCTGATCGAGGAAGGCATCATCGAACGGCACGACAAAACCGACCGCTACGCGATCGGCAATCAGGTGCCGGAGCTCGCGCTCGCACGGGCCCGACCGTCGCGGCTGCTGATCGCCGCCAATCCGTCGCTGCAACGTGCGTCGACCGAGATCGGCGACACGCTGTTCCTGACGGTGCGGACCGGCAACGACACGCTGTGCGTCGATCGCAGGATCGGCGTCTATCCGATCCAGGTGCTGTCGATCGAGATCGGCGCGCGCCGGCCGCTCGGCGTCTCCAGCGCAGGCGTCGCCATCCTCGCCGCGATGCCGGCGCAGGACGCGCGAAAAATCGTCGCAGCCAACGAGAAGAGATTCGAGGCCTACCGGACCGATGTTGCGACGGTACTGGGCGAGGTCACCGCCGCGAGACGGCTGGGATACGGCATGAGGGAGATCGGCTTGGTGCAGGGTACGAAATCGATCTCGACCTGGATCAAGACGCCGGACGGCCGCCCCGCTGCCGCGATGACCGTCTCCGCCGTTCGGACGAGGCTCGGCCCCCGCCGCGAGCAGGAGGTCGCGGAGATTTTGCTGCGGGAAGCGCGCGCGATCGAGCAGGCGATCCGGGGCGGTGGTGCCCAGGACGTGTACTCATAACGTCGGCTTGCGAATGCAGAGCGGAAGTCTCCCACCTCGGGCGTGATCCGCGGCTTGTGGACCCATAGGCGACTTTGGGGGCCGCCCATGGATGCCGTCTCATTTTCCCCAGCGGGCCCATTCATCGTAGTACACCATAATTGATCGCGGCGCTGTGACAGTGCATTCGTGGCTTGTTGTCGGCCTCGACGGATTATCCGGAACGCCAATCCAGCTAAGCATTTTCTTGCGCTCATCCCACAGCAGATCAAATTGACCAGAACGACCAGCGACTCCGAACCTAATGAAGCCATCGTCAGCCCCCGTGATGTTGCCCGACATGATCTCGGCCGCGGATTGGGTCTCTAGAACTACTGTTTTTGTAGAGCGATCCAAAGTGACGAAATATGGACCATATTGGCCTGGGCAGGTGAGCGAAAAGGCATCGACCGGGTCGCGACGTTTCGGATCAAATTGCTCCGGCTGCCAGAATGCGGAAAGCATTGTTCTGCCGGTAACTTCCGCGCAGGCGTGTCGCAGCAAAGGTCTTCCCAGTTCTTCTGCGGGCATTCCCGGCCACGTCATCACGTTGCGCTGGCGGTTGAAGGAGAAAAGGATGCGTCCTCCCGTGGCCCTGAGGCTGAAGTCGAGTTGCGCGTCGGTTGCTGCGATGATCTCGCCCGTCACAATGTTCCCACCGGCGCGCTCAAATACAAAATGGTTTGTCTTGAGGTCGTAGGTTACGAAGTAAGGTTGCTGCTGCTGATAGTATTTGCCGTCGCACCGAACGGATGTTGGTTCGGCTTCTGCCTGCAGGGCGCAAGCGAAGACCATGAACAGTGATAGTATGAGATGTCGCATCGATCACCAGCCTA
Organism: Bradyrhizobium sp. 132; assembly: GCF_023074185.1. Taxonomy (GTDB): domain Bacteria; phylum Pseudomonadota; class Alphaproteobacteria; order Rhizobiales; family Xanthobacteraceae; genus Bradyrhizobium. Next base: position 70,600 of record NZ_JADPKY010000157.1, read on the forward strand.
GGTTGCTACCTCCTTATGATGCCTCAGCGTTTATGCTCCGATAACGCGAAGCGCGGCTTTTACACCATTTCGACATTTCGGGTTCGATCAGAATACAGGAATGGACCGAGACGAGCGCGACTTCTGGATCTGGCCCATCTGCGACCTCGGAGGCCATCCGCTCTTCGGCCGATGTTGGCGGTAAACCGGACATCAAGCGGCCAGCCGCTTGGTGAGTGCAGGGCCTAGCGGATGGTCCACTCCCCCGCATGCGAGGAGAAAGGAGCGTCCTGCCGTTGCAGCCACGGGCTCGCATCACACTCTCGTTGCGAGCCGCCGCGCGCCGTAGTCAATGGGCTGACGCAGTGCGCGGTTTGTGGCACAAGAGCCGCCTCCGCCGACCGACCAACGAGGCCACGCATGCCCGCGCCAAAACCGCCCGCCTTCGAGACCCTGAGCCTGCATGCGGGCCAGCATCCGGATCCCGCGACCGGCGCCCGCGCGGTGCCGATCTACCAGACCACGTCCTACGTGTTCCAGGATTCCGATCACGCCGCCGCGCTATTCAATCTCGAACGCGCCGGCCATATCTATACGCGCATCTCCAATCCCACCACCGGCGTGCTGGAGGAGCGGCTCGCAGCACTGGAGGGCGGCGTCGGCGCGATCTGCACCGCGAGCGGCATGGCGGCGCTGCATCTCGCCATCGCCACGCTGCTCAGCGCCGGCGACCATATCGTGGCGTCGAGTTCGCTCTATGGCGGCACCATCAATTTGCTGGCGCACACGCTGCCGCGCTTCGGTATCACCACGACTTTTGTGAAGCCGCGCGATCTCGATGCATTCCGCGTGGCGATCAAGCCGAACACAAAGCTGGTGATCGGCGAGACCATCGGCAATCCCGGGCTTGAGGTGCTGGACATTCCGAAGGTCGCGGCGATCGCGCATGACGCGAAGATCCCGCTGCTGATCGACAACACCTTTGCCACGCCCTATCTCAGCCGTCCGATCGAGCTCGGCGCCGACCTCGTCATGCATTCGGCGACCAAATGGATCGGCGGCCACGGCATCGCCATCGGCGGCGCCATTGTCGACGGCGGCCGGTTTGATTGGCGTTCATCCGGAAAATTCGGCGTGCTCACCGAACCCTATGGCGGCTATCACGGAATCGTCTTCGACGAACAGTTCGGCACGGCCGCCTTCATCATGCGCGCCCGCACCGAAGGCCTGCGTGATTTCGGTGCTTGCCTGTCGCCGACCAACGCGTTCCAGCTGTTGCAGGGCGTTGAGACGCTCGGCGTGCGCATGGACCGCCACATCCAGAACACACATCTCGTGCTGGAAGCACTGAAAGCCAACAAGGCGGTGGATTGGGTGCTGCATCCCTCGCTCGAGGACCACGCGGATTACCAGCTGGCAAAACAATTGCTGCCGCGCGGCGCCGGCTCGATCGTCTCCTTCGGCATCAAGGGCGGGCGGTCCGCGGGGCGCAAGTTCATCGAATCGCTGCGCATGATCAGCCATCTCGCCAATGTCGGGGACGCCAAGACGCTGGTGATCCACCCCGCCTCGACCACACACCAGCAGATGGACGCGGCGCAGCTCAAGGCGTCCGGCATCGGCGAGGAATTGGTGCGACTGTCGGTCGGCATCGAGACGGCAAGCGACATCATCGACGATCTTGCGCAGGCGCTGCGCATCTCGCAAAAGGTCTGACGCCATGAAGCTTTCCGTCAACGGCGCCGAAATGTTTGTCGCAACCGGCGGCCGCGACTTCGACAAGTCCCTGCCTGCGGTCGTGTTCCTCCATGGCGCCGGCTTCGATCGTTCGACCTGGGCACTGCACACGCGCTGGTTCGCCCATCACGGTTTTGCCGTGCTGGCGCCTGATATGCCCGGTCACGGCCGCTCGTCCGGGCCTTCGCTTGGCAGCATCGCCGAGATGGCCGACTGGACGGCCGCGCTGCTCGATGCGGCCGGAGTTACGAAGGCGCATCTGATCGGCCATTCCATGGGATCGCTGATCTCGCTGGAGACGGCGGCACGGCATCCCGAAAAAGTATCCGCACTGAGCCTGATCGGCACGGCCGCGACCATGACGGTCGGCCCGGATCTGCTGAAGGCAGCCGAGGCCAACGACCAGGACGCGCTCGACATGGTCTCGATCTGGGGCCTCGGCTTCAGCGCCGAACTCGGCGGCAGCCTCGCACCGGGCCTGTGGATGCATGGCGGCGCGCAGGCCGTGTTGAAGCATTGCGAGCCGGGCGTGCTGTTCAGGGATTTGTCGGCCTGCAATGCTTACGCGAATGCGCTTCAAGCCGCCGCGAGCGTGAAGGTGCCAGTCACACTCATCCTCGGCGAGCGAGACATGATGACACCGGTGAAGGCCGGCAAGGCGCTCGCGGCGGCGATCCCGCATGCGAAGACCGTCGTGGTACCGGGCGCGGGCCACATGATCATGGCCGAACGCCCGGATGAACTGCTGGCTGCGCTCAGGAACTGAAAGGATCAATCGTCCATCTTGCGCGTTGCGGTCAGACATCCCTGTGAAATCCAGAGGGAACTGAACCTATGCCAAGACAGGAAGTCATCCGCAAAGCCAGACAAGACAAGCGTGCCGGCAAATCGGCAAGCACGCAGGCCGGCGAATTCGTCAAGGACGAGATCGACAAGATCCGCAAGGGCAAGCATGGTGCGCGCTCGACGCGGCAGGCTGTCGCCATCGGTCTGTCCGAGGCACGCCGCGCCGGCGTCGATCTCCCGCCGCCGCGAAAGGGACGCGTCAAGAAGACGACGCGCCGCAGCGCCAAATATGCCTACGAGGTCGGCCAGGGCAAGCGCACTCCGAAGCGCCGGCCGCGCGTGTCGCGGGCCGTCGAGGAGGTTTTGAAAAAGGAGCCGCGCTCGACCGCATCGCGCAGTGCATTGTCGAAGCAGGGCAAGCGCGCCGCGGGCCGGCGAACGGCTGCGTCGCGTTCGGCCGCGGCGCGCAAGGCGAGCCGCACCAAGGGCGCCAACGTCCGCTCCGCCGCCGCAAAGAAGGCGGCACGCACCAGAGCGCGCCGCCGGAGTTGAGTCTCGTTTCGCTCAGGAACCCGGCGTCCACTTCCAGACGATGTCGGACACGTTGACCGGCTTCGGAATCAGGCCAAGCTTTGCAAAACGGTCGGCGACCGCCTGCTGGCTCTTGGTCACCTCGGCGTCGAGCGGCACCACGCGATAGGTGGAGCGATTGACGAAGCGGCGGACCGCTTCGATGTCGACGCCGGTCGCCTCGGCCTGTGCCTTTGCGACCTCCTCGTGATGCGACTCCGCCCACACGCCTTCAGACGCAAAGGCCGTATTGAGCTTTGCGACCAACGAGGGATACTTCTCAACGAAATCGGTGTTGGCGATGTAGTAGGCGTTCGGCTTGTGCACATCCTTGTCGAAGACGAGAACCCGAGCGTTCTCCTTCAATTCGGCGAGCGCCAGATAAGGATCCCAGATCGACCAGGCATCGACCGAGCCCTTGACGAAGGCCGCCGTCGCATCGGCCGGCGCGAGCGGCGCCGGGGTGATATCGGACCAGGACAGGCCTCCCTTTTCGAGCGCCACGACCAGGAGATTGTGTGCGCTCGATCCTTTGCCGAAGGCGATGCGCTTGCCCTTGAGGTCCGCCAGCGTCTTGATCGGCGAATCCTTCGGCACGATGATCGCCTGATTGTCGCCGTCGGACTTCACGGCCGCGACATAGCGGATCCTGGCGCCGCCGGCTTGCGCGAAGATCGGCGGCGTATCGCCGACAAAGCCGAAATCGACGCTCCCGACATTGATGGCCTCCAGCAGCGGCGGGCCGAACTGGAAGTCGATCCACTTGATCTCGATGCCGAGCGGCTTGAAGGCGCTTTCGAGCGTTTGACGTTGGCGAACCGCAGGGAAGAAGCCGCCCTTCTGCGTACCGATGCGGATTTCGACCGGCTTGTCCTCAGAGCGTGCCGGTGCGGCCAAGGCGATCGCGAGCAGAAGCGTCGTTGCGAGAATGTGTCGTCGATTGATCATGACGTGGCCCTTTCGGTGGGATCAGTTGGCGAAAAATTGGGAATTCGCGCGCCGGCTTCGTTCGGAGAACACCGCACGGGCAGCACGCTCGGCTTCGCGCGCCGAGCGGAACTGGCGACCTTCGAGACTGTCGAACAGCCGCTCGGAGGAGAAGAAACGGAAGCCGCGCGCGTCTCGCGTGACGATGCCGGCGGCGCGGTCGTGGATTTCGATGATGTAGGCGTTGGACTGCTGTTGGGACATGACTGCTCGCTCGCCGGGGTCTCGGCGTTCCTGTCTTGAGATTTGCTGCGTGAAGTGCTGTGAGGCGGCGGTTAGCAACAACAACAGGCGCCGGTGGCCGCCGAGAAACAGCGCCGCGTCATGCATGCATGCATGCATGTCGTTGTTGTTGTTGCGCTGGTGATCGGTTCTCATGTGGCGGCTTCGGCTCAAGGAGCAGTTTCGATGCTGCGAATATCGAGGGATTGACGCGTTCGGTCAATGAAATGGGTATCCATATTTGCCACCGGCGCGCATCGGCACTTCTCCCGGTGCGAGCGCAGGCAAACGAATTTATCTCGCGATGAGTTCAACGCCGGTGCGCGGCCGGCCATGGTACTGTCCGCTCCATAAGCAACAGCTGACAGGGAGGCCCGATCATGGCGGAGGTTCTGAAGGGACGCACCGCGCTCGTCACCGGGGGCTCGCGCGGAATCGGCGCTGCGGTCTGCCGTGCGCTGGCCGAGGCCGGCGCGGCCGTGGCGATCAACTGCCGCGAGCGGATCGGGCAGGCCGAGCAACTGGCGGATGAGATCGGCAAGCGCGGCGGCCGCGCCATCGCCGTTGCTGCGGACGTATCGCAGCGCGAGGCCGCGACCGCGATGGTCAACCGCGTCACGAACGAGCTCGGCCCCATCGACATCCTCGTCAACAATGCGGGTATCGCCATCACACGCGGCATCGACGATCTCACCGAGGACGATTTCGACCGGACGATTTTGGTCAACCTGAAATCCGTCTTCCTGTGCACGCAGGCGGTGCTGCCGACGATGCGCGCGAAGAAATGGGGCCGCATCGTCAACATCTCCTCCGGTGCCGCGCGCGGCGCCGGCGCGATCGGGCCGCACTACAACGCGTCCAAGGCCGGCCTGGAGGGCCTGACGCGCGGCTATGCGGCGCGGCTGGTGAAGGAAGGCGTCACCGTCAACGCAGTGGCGCCGTCGCTGATCGAGACCGACATGATGAGTGGCCAGCCGCAGCTCGTCAGCCGCATCCCGCTCGGCCGCTTCGGCACGGCGGAGGAGGTCGCGAAGGCCGTGATGCTGCTGGTCGATAACGCTTACATGACCGGGCAGACGGTCGCGCTCAGCGGCGGCATGGCGTTCAATTAGGGGCAGCACTCGCAGCGAGCTCCCCCTTCGCTCTCTCCTCCAGGACGGGGCTATCGCATATGAAGAAAAACGTGGCGGGGAGCGCCTGCGGCCATCCTTCGAGACGCCCGCCTCACGGCGGGCCCTCAGGATGAGGTCGCGTTTCGCGGCGAGATGATCCTCATGGTGAGGAGCCCGCCAAAGCGGGCGTCTCGAACCATGCAGGCCGAGCACGTCCCGCGACCTCAGAGCCCCTCTCCCCGCACGAGCAGACGAGGAAGACGAGAGAGCGTCACCACATCGTAGCCGCAGCCCGCTCCGGCCAGATGCGATCATACTCCGCGCCGCCGACCTTGTTCTCGCTCATCTCGGCGAGGATCTGGCCCGGCGTCGGCAGCATTTTGGGGTCGACGCGCTTGTCGGGATTCCAGAGGTCGGAGCGGACGATGGCGCGGGCGCACTGGAAGTAGATTTCGTCGACCGTCACCACCATGACGCTGCGCGGCGCCTTGCCTTCGACCTTAAACGAGGCGAGCAATTCGGGATCGATGGAGAGATGCGCCCGCCCATTGGCTCGGACCGCGTTGCCGGAACCGGGGATCAGGAACATCAGCGACACCCGCGGGTCGCGCACAATGTTGCGCAAGGAATCGACCCGGTTGTTGCCGCGGCGATCCGGCAGCATCAGCGTCTTCGGGTCATGAATGCGGACGAAGCCGGAGAGATCGCCGCGCGGCGAGCAGTCGATGCCCTCGGGTCCGATGGTGGCAAGCGCGGCGAACGGCGCCTTTTCGATGAAGACCCGATAGAGCGGGGTGACGTGGTCGGCGACTTTCACGGTCGAGGCATCGTTGGTGACGCCGTAGATGGCCTCCAGCTGCTCGACCGTTTCGATCACCGACATTCCGTTCTCCTTGTTGCGCCGGCCGCTATTCGTGCCAGCCTTCATTCCTGATCACGCGCACGAGATGGCGGCTGTGATATTCGGCGCTGCCCGCGTTGAGGATGGTGACATCGGCATTGCCCGACGCGCAGACGCTGCGCGACAGCCTTTCCGCGACGTTGCCATCGCTAATGCGCGCCCGGGCGGCAAGCCGCTGCGCCAGCACATCCGGCGGCGCCGTGATCGCGACCACGACGACGTTTGCATACGCTTGGCGCAGTGCGCCAATGACGGTGCGTGAAACGTTGATGACGACAGCGCGCCCGGCACGGATATCGTCGTTGATCTCAAGCGGCAAAGCGTAGGAATGCCCGTGCGCCTCCCAATGCACGGCAAAATCGCCGTGCTCGCGCGCGCGCCGGAATTCGTCGGCGCTCACCGCGACATTGTCCTCGTCAGCGGAGGATTCGCGCGTCACGACACGGCGCGGAAAGACGACGTTGCGATCATCGACACAGGCCGCTTGCGCGAGCCGCAGCAAGGTGTCCTTGCCGGCGCCGCTGGGGCCGACCACGAGCACGAGCCGCCCGGGTCCAATCCCGCCTGTCGCGTCCTGCACCATGGTCACAGTCTCGCTCATGCGACACGGCTTCCTTCGCGCCAGACGCTGCGGACGACGGGAACACTGCCCGCGACGTGCACGCGGATCAGATCGGCGCGCTTGCCGATCGCGACCTCGCCGCGGTCGGTGAGGCCAACCGCTTCCGCAGGCGCCTTCGTCACGGTGCGAACCGCCGCCGAAAGGCTGATGGCGGGCACGTGCTCAGGCAAATGCAGCGCAGCCATCAGAAGGCTCGAGGGAATGTAATCCGACGACAGAATATCGAGCAGGCCTTCGCGGGCGAGATCGACCGCCGCGATGTTGCCGGAGTGCGAGCCGCCGCGCACGACGTTCGGGGCGCCCATCAGGATGTCGATGCCGGCCTGGTGCAGGCTGCGCGCGGCCTCCAGCGTGGTCGGGAACTCGGCGACCGAAACGCCATCGCGCAGGGCGTCCGCGACGTTTTCCTCGGTGGTGTCGTCATGGCTGGCGAGCGGGATCTTGTACTCATGCGCCAGCGCCACGATCTCACGCATGTTGGCTGCGGCATAAAGCTTCTGATATTCGAAGCGCTTCGCGAACAGCTCGTCGAGCTCGGCATCGGTCTTGCCGCCACCCTTGCCGCGATAATAGTCACGCAGCTTGACCTCGTCGCGAAACTGGCGCTGGCCAGGCGTGTGGTCCATCAGCGACATCAAGCGGACGTCAGGACGGTCGATCAGCTCCTTTGCCTCCTCGACCACGCTCGGCATCGGGATTTCGCAGCGCAGATGCAGGAAGTGGTCGGCACGCAGCAATTTGGCATCGCGCGCGGTCGCGATCGCGGCGGCAAGCACGCCGGCGCGGCCATCGACTTCTTCAGCGCCGTCCTCGCGCCAGACCCGGAGCGAATCGAACACCGTGGTGATGCCCGATGTCGCGAGCTGGCCGTCATAGGAGACGACGGCAGCAACCGGATTCCAGAACACTTTTGGCCGTGGCACGTAATGCGCTTCGAGATGGTCGGTGTGGAGCTCGATCAGGCCGGGCATGATCAAATCGCCGCCGGCATCTTCGGCGCCCGCGGGCGCCCTGCCCTCACCGATCTCGGCAATGCGTCCGTCTGCGAGAGCGAGCCAGCCCTGCTCGATCATCCGTTCCGCCAGCACGATCCTGGCGTTGGCGATCACGATGTCGTTCGGCTTGGCGTTCATGTCTATTTCCTTCAGGCCGCGACGGCGAAGCTGGTGACGTCGACGATGCGGTCGGCAATCAGATGACGGATTTCGTCGTCATGGACAATGGCGACCATGGCGACGCCCCGGCGCTTCTTTTCGGCGACCAGCTCGACCACGACGGCGCGGTTGGCGGCGTCGAGCGAGGCGGTGGGCTCGTCGAGCAGCAGGACCGGCAGGTCCGAGATGAAGCCGCGCGCGATGTTGACGCGCTGCTGCTCGCCGCCGGAGAAGGTCGCGGGCGGAAGCTGCCAGAGCCGCTCGGGGATATTGAGATGATGCAGCAATTGGCCGGCACGGGCTTGCGCCTCCGCGCGCGCCAGGCCGTTGACGATCAGGGGTTCGGCGACCACGTCGACGGTCGCGACGCGCGGCACCGCGCGCAGGAACTGGCTGACATAGCCGATGGTTGCGCGGCGGACGTTGAGGATCTGGCGCGGCTCGGCCGTGGCGAGATCGATCAGCGCGCCGCGATGGCTGATGCCGATGCGGCCGGAGTCGCAGCGATAATTACCGAAGATCATCTTCAGGATCGACGATTTTCCGGCGCCTGACGGCCCCGACAGCACGACGCATTCGCCGGGATTGACGTGGAAGGTCACGCCGCTGACGACAGGCAGCTCGATGCCACCCTGCAGGTGCATCGTGAAGGTCTTGTTGGCGTCGGCGATGTCGATCATGGCGGTCATTGCGATGCTCATGCTGGAAAGGCTCATCTCGGAAAAGCTCATGGCGGCAGAATCGAGGAGACGAGGAGCTGGGTATAGGGCTCCCGTGGGTCGTCGAGCACCTGGTCGGTGAGGCCGGTCTCGATGACGCGGCCCCCCTTCATCACCATCACGCGGTGCGACAGCAACCGCGCGACCGCGAGATCGTGGGTGACGATGATGACGGCGAGACCAAGCTCGGCGACCAGGCTGCGCACGAGGTCGAGCAGGCGGGCCTGGACAGAAACATCGAGCCCGCCGGTCGGCTCGTCCATGAAGACGAGACGCGGCTCGGTGACGAGGTTGCGGGCGATCTGGAGACGCTGGCGCATGCCGCCGGAATAGGTGCGCGGCGCATCGTCGATGCGTGCGATGTCGATCTCGACGCGGGTCAGCCAGTCCGACGCGGTATCACGGATACGGCCGTAGTGATTCCACCCCACCGCCATCAGCCGCTCGCCGACATTGGCGCCGGCCGAGACCGCCATGCGCAGGCCCTGCGCGGGATCCTGGTGCACAAAACCCCAATCGGTGCGGAACAGGAAGCGCCGCTCGGCCTCGCCCAGCGTGGCAAGATCGCGGGTGACCCCGTCGCGCATCCGGTAGGAGACGTGCCCACCGCTGGCTGCGAGCTGTCCCGACAGGAGCTGAAGCAGCGTCGATTTGCCCGAGCCGGATTCGCCGACGATCGCCAGCACCTCGCCGGGATAGAGGGCAAAGGACACGTCGCGGCAGGCGGCGATACGGCCATAGGATTTGCTGAGAGAGCCGGCAACGAGCAGTGGCTGGTCGGTTTCGCGCATGTCGGGATCAGCCAAGTCTTGATCAGCCATGTGAACCCGCCTTCTCCTTGTACGGCGCGGCGCTGAGGCTGCCGCGATGGCCGGCGGCCTGGCGGCCCTCGCAATAGTCGGTGTCGGAGCAGACGAACATGCGCCCGCCCTTGTCGTCGGTCACGATCTCGTCGAGATAGGAATTTTCGGCCGCGCACAGCGCGCAGGGCGCGTTGAAGCGATACGGCTCGAAGGGATGGTCTTCGAAGTCGAGCGACACGACCTGCGTATAGGGCGGGATCGCATAGATGCGCTTCTCGCGGCCGGCGCCGAACAGTTGCAGCGCCGGGCAATTGTCCATCTTGGGATTGTCGAATTTCGGCGTCGGCGACGGGTCCATCACGTAGCGCGCGTTGACCTTCACGGGATAGGCGTAAGCCGTCGCGATGTGGCCGAAGCGAGCGATGTCCTCGTAGAGCTTCACATGCATCAAGCCGTATTCGGCCAGCGCGTGCATGCGCCGCGTCTCGGTCTCACGCGGTTCGAGGAAACGCAGCGGCTCCGGAATCGGCACCTGATAGACCAGCACCTGATTCTCGTGCAGCGGCGTCTCCGGGATGCGGTGACGGGTCTGGATCACGGTTGCATCTTCGGTCGCCGTCGTCGTGGCGACGCTGGCGGTCTTGGCAAAGAACTTTCGGATCGAGATCGCGTTGGTGGTGTCGTCGGAGCCCTGATCGATCACCTTCAGCACGTCCTGGGGGCCGAGGATCGCAGCGGTCACCTGCACGCCGCCGGTGCCCCAGCCATAAGGCATCGGCATTTCACGGCTGGCGAACGGCACCTGATAGCCCGGGATCGCGATCGCCTTGAGGATCGCGCGGCGGATCATCCGCTTGGTCTGTTCATCGAGATAGGCAAAATTGTAGGCGGGCGCGTTCATTCCGCGGCCTCCTTCATGGCGTCAGGCGCATTGGCCTCTGCGAATTCCTGGCGCAGCTTGCGCAACAGGCCGAGCTCGGACTGGAAGTCGACATAATGCGGCAGCTTCAGATGCTCGACGAAGCCGGTCGCCTGGACGTTGTCCGAATGCGACATCACGAATTCTTCATCTTGTGCCGGGGCGAGTGCTTCTTCGCCGAGTTCGCGCGCGCGCAACGCGCGGTCGACCAGCGCCATCGACATGGTCTTGCGCTCGCTCTGGCCGAAGGCGAGGCCATAACCACGGGTGAAGCACGGCGCTTCCGTCGCGGAGCCCTTGAACTGGTTGACCATCTGGCACTCGGTCAGCTCGATCGAGCCGAGCGGCACGGCGAAGCCGACGTCTTCCGCCGAGAATTCGACCTCGACCTCGCCGAAGCGGATCTCGCCGGCGAAGGGATGATTGCGGCCGTAGCCGCGCTGGGTGGAATAGCCCATCGCCAGCAGAAAACCTTCGTCGCCACGCGCGAGATTTTGCAGGCGCAGGTCACGATCCGCGGGAAAATTGAGCGGCTCGCGGGTGAGGTCGCCGACGCTGGCGCCTTCCTCGGCCTGCGGCGAGGATTCGATCAGGCCGGCGCGGCCGAGGATGTCGGTCACCCGCGGCGTTGGCGCTGTCGACGCTTCGGCCGTCGCGGGCGCTTCCGGCACAAAACCCTCGGCGAGCGAGGGATCGAGCAGGCGGTGGGTATAATCGAAGGTCGGCCCGAGGATCTGGCCGCCGGGAATATCCTTGAATGTCGATGACACCCGCCGCTGCACCCGCATCGCGCCGGTCTCGACCGGCTCGCCGGCGCCGAAGCGCGGCAGCGTGGCGCGGAAGGCGCGGACCAGGAAGATCGCCTCGATCAAATCGCCACGCGCCTGCTTGATTGCGAGCGCCGCGAGCTCGCGGTCATAGAGCGAGCCTTCGCTCATGACGCGGTCCACGGCGAGGCCAAGCTGCTCCGAGATCTGGTCGAGGGAAATTTCCGGAACGCTTTGGTCGCCGCGCCGTGCACTGGCGAGCAGGCGATGGGCGTTCTCGATGGCGCGTTCGCCGCCTTTGACTGCGACATACATGCGGCTAGCTTCCTTTGTTCACGACACGCGTGGTGCGGGGGATCGCAACCACGGCGTCCTCGGCGACCAGCACCACATCGGTGCCGCGCGGAAACAGCGTCTCGTTGACACGCAGGCGCTCGAACAGGTCGAACGGCCTGATCGAGGCCTGGAGCGTCGCGACACCGTCGATGCCGGGGCCGCGCAGCTCGAAGCTGCGCCCTGAGTCCAGGCTCTCGACCTGAAGGATCAATGTGGTCGAACGATCCGGATATTCGCTAGTGCCGAGCGCGAAGCGCTCGAGCGAAGGCAGCGCTCCGCCGTCGCTGATCAGCGCGAAGCCTGCGATCGAGGAATCCTGCACCACCGGCGCGCCGGTGTGGAACTTCAGCCATTTTGCCACGTCGGTGCTTTCCGACATGCGCGCATCGAGCCAGAGCGGCGTGTCGTGGTCGAACAGAGTCAGCGCGATCGCGGCGGTGCCGCGCATCATTATATGAGGCGCTCCTGATGTCCGCACGATGCGCTGGACCGACCCCGGCCGCGCCATCGCGTCCATGACCGAACGAAAGGTCGATTGCGCCGACAGCACCTTGTCGGCGAACCCCGGCGGCAGTTCCGCAATCGTGGTCATGATCTCACCCTTCACCGCGCACCATGGTGTAGAAATCAACCTTCGTCGCGGCGGTCTCGGCCGCCGCCTGCTTGCGCCTGACCATAAGCTGCTCACGCAACGGCGCGATAATTTCCCGCTCCACCGCTCCGCCGAAATCGCTGGACTGCACCAGCGCATCGCACAGCGCGATCAGCCGCGCCTTCTCACCGTCGCGACCGAGCGTGTAACCGAAACCGACCTCGCCGCTCGCGAGCCTGATCGCGGCGCGCGACACCGTCGCTTCGCCGAGATTGAACGGCGCACCGTCGCCGCCGACCCGGCCGCGCAGCATGACGAGGCCATTTTCCGGCGCACGCAAATCCTGATGCGCCGGCAGGGCGAGAGCGCGGAGGCGAGCGGCGATCTCGCCCGCCTCCGCGTGCGCCAGCACGGCCATTGCGGCCTTGCGCCGGGCTTGCTGATTGTTGTGCTGGGTCACCAAATCCACCGAACCTGTTTGCCGAACTTGCCGAATCCAAGTTGTCTATGATACTAGACAACTTGATACCGGAGCGCCATGACTGTTTCGTGACAAGGGCGTGATTTCTGGAGTAGCTTCCCGGCCACATGAGCATGCAGGATACAGCCTCCTCCGGCGTCGCCTTGTGGCGCCTCGTTGCCGACGGCATCGAGCGCGGCATCGCCGACGGCCGCTTTGTGGCCGGCGACAAGCTGCCGGGCGAGATGGAGATCGCTGAAACCTATCGCGTGAACCGCCACACAGTGCGGCGCGCGCTGGCCGCGCTTGCCGAGCGCGGCATCGTGCGGGCCGAGCGTGGCAGCGGAACCTATGTCGAGGCGCAGAAGCTCGCCTATCCGCTGCGCTCGCGGACCCGCTTCTCCGAGATCGTCGGCGCGGACGGTCGCGAACCGCATGGCCGGTTGATCGAGGCGTCCGATGATGCCGCGACCCGCGAACTCGCGCGGGAACTTGGATTGAAGGCCGGCGCACCACTGGTGCGGATCGAGGCGATGCGCCTCGCCGACCGCACGCCGATCTGCGTCTCCACCACTTGGCTGTCGGCGGAATTGTTTCCGGGGGCGGGCAATGTATTCGCCGCGACGCGCTCGATGACGAAACTGCTCGAGCATTACGGCGTCCGCGACTATCGTCGCGGCGCGACCCGCATCACCGCCGGCATCGTCGACGCAACCGACGCCGCACGGCTCGATCTGGCGCTGGGACGGCCGATTCTGGTGGTCGACGCGACCGACCATGACCTCGACGGCAAGCCGCTGGTCACCAAGCATTCGCGCTTCGCCGCGGAGCGGGTGGAATTTTTGGTGGAGTCGTAGCAACCATGAAATGGAGGCTACGGTGTCTGCGATTAAGCCACCGCCCTTCGCCCGATGATGGCGAAGCGGAGTTTTCCCGAGACGAAATCGATCGCGGCGACCGCGACCAGAATCATCAGGATCAGGAACGACACCTTCTGCCATTCCAGCACGCGGATCTGCTCGGCGAGCTGGAGCCCGATGCCGCCGGCGCCGACGATGCCGATGATGGTGGCCGAGCGCGTATTCGACTCGATGAAATAGAGCACCTGACCGGCGATCACCGGCAGGACCTGCGGCAACAAACCGAAACGGATCTCGTGCAGCGCACTGCCGCCGGACGCGCGGATGCCTTCGACCTGCTTCTGGTCGGCGCCCTCGATCGCCTCCGAGAACAATTTTCCGAAGGCGCCGAAATCGGACACGGCTATGGCGAGCACGCCGGCAAACGGGCCGAGCCCGACCACGTTGATCCACACCAGCGCCCAGATCAGGGTATCGACGCCGCGAATCGAATCCAGGAAACGTCGCACCGGGAAGCGCAGAATGCTCGACGGCACCACGTTGCGGGCGGCCAACAGGCTGACCGGAAGCGCGAACACGGCCGCAAGCGTCGTGCCGAGCAGCGCGATCGACAGCGTCTCGCCCAGCGCCTTCAGATAGATCGGCAGCGACGAGCCGGGATCCGGCGGGATCATCATCAGGCTGATCCAGCCGAGCTGGTTCAGCCCTGCGAAAAACCGCGACGGCGAGAAATCGAGATCGACGAGGCCGTAGACCAGGATCGCGAACGCCGCGACGATCATCGCCGGCATCGCAAGCCGCGCCGAGGCCGGCCGGTCGAACATTTCAGGATAGCGCGCGCGAAGCGCTACGGTGTCGATCTCCTGCCGCCCCGTCACGTCCGCGTCTCCCTGCCGAACAGCCGGCCGCGCAGCCAGCCGGTGCTGATGTCGATGACGAAGACCGTGACGATGATGGTGAGCAGGATCGCGCTGACGTCCGAGTAATAGAACTTGCGGATGGCGACGACGAGCTCCTGGCCGATGCCGCCGGCGCCGACGAAACCCATCACCGAGGCTTCCCGGACATTGACCTCGAAGCGCAGCAGCGCGTAGCTGGCATAGCCCGCGGTCACCTGCGGCACGACGGCAAAGCGCATGCAGGAGAGCCAGCTCGCACCGGTCGAGCGAATGCCTTCGACCGGCTTCATGTCGGCGTTCTCGACGATCTCCGAGAACAGTTTTCCGAGCGCGCCGGTGGAGTGGATCGCGATCGCGAGCACGCCGGCCATCGGCCCGAGCCCGAAGGCGATCACGAAGATCAGAGCGAAGACGATACCGGGCACGGTGCGGGCGAATTCGAGCAGGCGGCGCACCGTGAAGCGCAGCCAGGGCGACGGCGAGGTGTTTTCGGCCGCGAAGAAGTTGAGCGCGAAAGCGAACGTTGCACCGATCAGCGTGCCTACATAGGAGATCAACAGCGTCTCGCCGAGCATCCTCAGCCATTTGCGCCAGCCCCACAGCCACTCGCCGACATCGGTCCAAACCCGCTGGCCATTGTCGAGCGCGAAGATGCGGTCGAAATAGCTGAGGAAGTTACCGTAATGGGCGAAGAGGGTGCGCAGGTTCACTTCCGCGCCGATCGCGGCGAGAAACAGTGCTGCAGCGAAGATCACGGCTCCAAACAGGAGTCGCAGCCGCTTGCGCGCGACCGCCTGGCGATAGGCGGCGTTGAGCACGGCGAGCTGCTGCTCGGGGAGGATCGAAACCGCGACGGTCATCTGGCCAGGAAAAATGGTCGATCAAAGAGAAAGAGCCGGGTCCATCGACCCGGCTCCAATGCCATCATCCTGAAATCAGGACGCCTTCTTCTTACGCAGTGCATCGACGAACTTGATCAGCTCGATCGTGCCATCCCAGTCCTTGGTGGTGGCGGGATGAAAACCCTTCTTCTGGCCATCCTGGAGGCGATCGAAGGCCGCCTTGTCCTTGGCGGGCGCGTCGAAGAACGCCTTTGCGATGGCCGCCTTCGCCTCTTCCGGCAGGTCCGAATTGTAGGCGTAGGGGCCGTTGATGATCGGGTCCGACTTGTGGATGATGCGGAAATCGTCCTTCTTCATCGGCGGACCGTCGGCATTCTTCAACATGCCCTTGGTCAGCATCTGCGCCAGCGTCGAATCGTCATCGCTGGTCCACTGGTTGGCCGCAACGTCGACGGTGCCCTGCGCGAGCGCCAGGATCGCATTCTCATGGCTGCCGGTGAAGACGACCTTGCCGAAATAGGTGTCGGCGTCCGCGATGCCCATCTTGTCGAGCTCGAAGCGCGGCACGTTGTTGCCGGAGGTCGAGTTCGGATCGACGAGGCCAAGGTTCTTGCCCTTGAGCTGATCGACGCTCTTGTAGGGGCTGTTCGCCTTGACGAAGAACACCGAGTAGTAGCCGGTCGAGCCGTCCGCGTTGATGTCGTTGGCGAAGGCGTCGGTCTTGACGCCGGTCAGGCGGGCGCGGGCGAACGAGGCCGAGCCATAGCTCGCGATATGGATGTTGCCGGCGCGCTGGCCTTCGATGACGGCGGCGTAGTCGTTGGCGATGCGCAGCGTGACCTTCACGCCCAGCTCCTTGGAGAGATAGTTCATGAACGGCGCCCAGCGCTCGGTAACGCCCGAGGCGTTTTCCGCCGGAATGACCGCGAAGGTCAGTTCGGGATATTTGGCTTTCCAGTCGTCGGCGGAGGCTGAGGTCGTGAACGCGAGCGCGGCGGCGCCGGCAAGAACTAGTCTACGAGTGATCATGATAGCCTCTTCATCGGTTGGGGTCGGTTGACGCAAGAACTGAAAACAAAACAAGCGCGGCTCAGGCGGCGGCCGCCGTTCCAAGTGCCGGAACGCCCTGGGGCGCCGGCACGGGCATGCCGCCCATGATTTCGGCGGCTTCGAGATCGTAGAGCTCGCGCGCAACGTAATCGGTCAACTCAGCCGGCGCGCCGTCGAACACCACGCGGCCCTGCGCCATGCCGATCAGGCGGTCGCAATAGCTGCGCGCCAGATCGAGCGAGTGAAGATTGCAGAGCACGGTGATGCCGAAATGCTTGTTGATGCGCAGCAGCGCATCCATCACGATCTTGGTGTTGCGCGGGTCGAGCGAGGCGATCGGCTCGTCGGCGAGGATGATGTCGGGCTGCTGCACCAGCGCGCGGGCGATCGCCACGCGTTGCTGCTGGCCCCCGGAAAGCTGGTCGGCACGCTGGGCTGCGAGCGGGGCGATGTCGAACTGCTCGAGCGCGGACATCGCCAGCGCCTTGTCCTGCTCAGGCCAGGTCTGCGTCAGGGAGCGCCAGGCCGGCATCGTCGCGAGTCGCCCCATCAGGACGTTGGTGAGCACGTCGAGCCGGCCGACCAGGTTGAATTGCTGGAAGATCATCGCGGAACGTGCCCGCCACTGCCGCAACTCCTTGCCGCGCAGCGCCGTGACGTCGATGCCGTCGAACAGGATGCGGCCTTGCGTCGGCGTCGCCAGGCGGTTGATGGTCCGCAGCAGGGTCGACTTGCCGGCGCCGGATCGCCCGATCACGCCGACGAAGCCGCCGGGGGAAACTTGAAACGAAGCGTCGTCCACCGCGGCTTTCACGCCGAAGCGACACGTCAGACCTTCAACCACCAGCATGCAGGGCTCCAGAGTAGCTTGGGCCCACCGCTAACGCCGGCGCTTGACACTTGTGTGACACGCGCGTTGCGGTGCGGCGATCCTACACACCTCATCGCCTGTTCATCCCCTGTCATCGCGTCGTCATGACATTGTCATCAAGCCGCTCGAAGAGAAATGCCCGCCCTCTCGTTCGGATGCAACATGGCCGCCAAAACTCTTTCGGTCCAGCCGACCATCGATCCCTCGGCCAGGCTGCACGACACCAGGCTTGGGGCCTACACCGAGGTCGGCGCGCGCACGATTTTGCACGACGTGACGATGGGCGATTACTCCTATGTCGTGAACGACGCCCAGATCACCTACACCACCATCGGAAAATTCTGCTCGATCGCGGCGATGACACGGATCAATCCGGGCAATCACCCGATGCACCGCGCCACGCAGGCGCACTTCACTTATCGTTCGAGCGCCTACTTCGAAGGCGAGAGCGACGATACGGAATTCTTCGACTGGCGGCGCCAGCATCACATCCATATCGGCCATGACGTCTGGATCGGCCATGGCGCGATCGTGCTGCCGGGCCGCAACATCGGCACCGGCGCGGTGATCGCGGCAGGCGCCATCGTCACCAAGGACGTGCCGGCCTACACCATCGTCGCCGGCAATCCGGCGCGCATCGTCCGCCGCCGGTTCTCGGAAGAGATCGCCGGGCGGCTCGCCAGGCTCGCCTGGTGGGACTGGGATCACGACAAATTGCGTGAAGCACTGCCCGATTTTCGCAAGCTCGGGATTGAAGATTTCCTCTCGACATATGAAGCACGGGCAAGTTCTCTCAACAGTCCTCTTGGCAGCAGCAAACAAAGCGCGGTCGCGTGACAGACATTTTCCTTGAGGGCGGCCGGACCCTGATCGGCTCCGAGCTCGTCGAGACTTCACTTCTCGTATCCGGAACGGACATTGCGCAGCTCGACGCTTCTCGCGGCCGGACGCGGCTTGCGATCGACGCGCGCGACCTGCTGGTGCTGCCCGGCATCGTCGATCTGCATGGCGATGCCTTCGAGCGGCAAATGATGCCGCGTGCCGGTGTCGACTTCCCGATCGATGTGGCGCTCGCCGACAGCGACCGCCAGGCGATCGGCAACGGCATCACCACGGTGTTTCACGCCACGACCTGTTCGTGGGAGCCGGGCCTGCGCAGCGCCGACAATGCGCGCGGCCTGATGGAAGCGATCGAACGGCAGCGCCCGCAATTCGCGGCCGATACCCGCTTCCACCTGCGCCACGAGACCTACAATCTCGATGCCGAGCAGGAGATGAGCCAATGGCTCGCCAAAGGTCGCGTCGACCTGTTCGCCTTCAACGACCACATGGACGGCACGGTCGGGGACATGGCCAAGCCTCGCAAGCGCAACCGCATGGTGGAGCGTACCGGCCTGTCGAGCGAGGAATTCGACCGGCTGGTGGGACACGTGCTTTCGCGCGCCAGCGAGGTCCCGGCTTCCGTGTCGCGGCTTGCCGCGACTGCCCGCGCCGCCGAGGTGCGGATGCTTTCGCATGACGATGCGACGCCGGCGGTGCGCCAGGGCTTTCGCGCCATAGGCGTGGCGATCGCGGAGTTTCCGATCAACGAGGAGACGGCGCGGGAGGCAGCCAGCCACGGCGATGCCATCGTCTACGGCGCGCCGAACGTCGTGCGCGGCGGCAGCCACACGGGCTGGACCAAAGCGTCCGACATGATCGCCAAGGGGCTCTGCTCGGTGCTGGCCTCGGACTATTATTATCCCGCGCAGCTGCTCGCTGCGTTCCGCCTCGCAGCCGATGGCGTGCTGCCGCTGACCGAGGCCTGGAACCTGGTCTCCGCCGCACCCGCGCGCGCGACCGGCCTTGCCGATCGCGGCGTGCTCGCGGAAGGACGGCGCGCCGACATTCTGCTGGTCGACGACAGCATTCCGCTGCGACCGCGACTCGTGGCCGTCATCGCGGGCGGCAAGCTCGTGCATCTCACCGATGCGACGCGGCTGCTCGCAGCAGTGGCAACGCCGCGCGAGGCTGTCGTTGCGGCCTAAACCGGTTATGCTGAGGCGATGACAGGTCTTTCCCGCTACGCGATCTATTTTGCCGCAGGCAGCAACAGCGCCCTCTCCCGCTTCGGCGCCGAGCTGCTCGGCTACGATACCCATACCGGCAACGAATTGCCGTTTCCTAGCGACACGCTGCATGCCGCGCCCGATTGGCGCGACATCACAGCCGATCCCCGCAAATACGGCTTTCACGGCACGCTGAAGGCGCCGATGGCGCTCGCGCCCGGCAAGACCGAAGCGGAGCTTTTGGCGGCCTGCGCAACCTTTGCCGGCGAGGCGCGGACGATCCCGGTGATCCGGCCGATCGTCGATTCCATCAGTGGTTTTATTGCGGTCATTCCGGCCGAGCCGGTCGATGCGCTCCAAGAGCTCGCCGCTGATTGCGTCCGCGCATTTGATTCATTCCGTCCGGCTATGACGGCGGAAGATCGCGGGCGGCGGAAGCCCGAGAAGCTCAGCGAGCGGCAGCGCGACTATCTCGATCGCTGGGGCTATCCCTACGTGATGGAGGAATTCCGCTTCCACATGACGCTGACGGGGCGGCTGGACGCGGAGCGCCGCGGCCCGATTTTGAAAATGCTGCGGGCAAGGTTTGCTGCGCTCGGTCTCAACACGCTAGCGATCGATCGCGTCGCGCTGTTCAGGCAGGGTGACGCCAAGGCTCGCTTCCGCATCATCGGCGAGTGGGCTTTGACGCAGTCAAGCGTCAGTGCCAGCTCCCGAGATTGAAGGCGAGGGCCACAACGCCAACCAGAATGAGGCTGGTCGCCCAGATGACATCCAGATTGAACCAGCTTCGCGAGACGATCTTCAATCCCAGATGGCGGTAGACCAGCCACGCCAGACATCCGCCGGCGCCGACCATGGCGGCAACGTGCACCAAAGACACCAGCACCGCCATCCCGAGGCTTGCCTTGATCAGCGCGCCGGCGGCCTCGTGGCCGGCATCGAGTTCGAAGGCCTGGCAGAGCCCGAGATAGATCGGCACAAGCATCAAGGCGGCGCCGTGGGCAATGGCGACGGCAAATGACCAGAGCGCCAATTGCGTTGGCGGAATTCGTGCCAGCGTGCGCGGATGGCGCCGCTCGACCAGCCGATAAACGCCGAAACCAATGACGAGAAGGCTCGCGCCGAGCTGGATCGGACGCTGCCACTCGGCCAGCACGAGCAGGAACGCGAATGGCAGCAGCACGAGAAATGTTGCCAGGAGATGTCCGGCCGCCAGAGCCCACAACGCGCGAAAGAGCGCGCGCGGGCTCTTGTCCATGAGCCCGGCCGAAACGGCGAGCGGCCAGCCCATTCCCGGATTGACCCCGTGATAGAGACCGCTCGCAACAAGAGCGAGCCACAGCCCGCCGAGGCTCGCGTGTGCCCAATCTAGGCCGACGGGTAGCAAAACGAGTCCGTCGAACAATCGCCGCCTTCCAGCCTGATCTGGTGCGCACGATATCCGTCGGGGAAGCTCACGAAGTAGTCCTTGTCGAGCTCGAGGCCGCCATTGCGACCGACATTGGCCATGACTTCCACACCCGGAACGCCATCGGGATAGAACTGGTCATCCCAGGTGGAATAGAGCGAATTGGTCCAGTATACGCGCCTGCCGTCGCGGCTGATCTCGACCATCTGCGGACCGGCCGCAAATGCCTTGCCGTTCGGATGGGGGGTGCGGCGCGCGACGCCGCCGATGTGAACCGAGCCCGCAAGCTTCGGCTTTCGCGGATCGCTCACGTCGTACTGGCGCATTTCACCCGTGCCCCAGCACGAGACATAGAGAAACCGGTCATCCATCGACAGGTCGATGTCGGTGACCAGCGGCGGTACGGCGCCAAAGCCCTGGAGCAGCGGCGGGAGCTTCTCTTTTGGCGCGGGCTCGGGCGGGATCGTCGCCGTCTTCTCGGCATGGAATTTTCCGCCTTCGCGCCACCAGGTCCAGATCGAGGCTTCGAGATTCGTGGTGTCGACCACAACGCCCACGAAGCCGTATTCGCGAACCGGATCGTGCGCCGGCCGTACCTCCAGCGCCATCTGATGATTAGCGCCGAGGTCGATGGTCTGCACATTGCGACGGGCGCGAAGATCCCAGAAGTGGAGACGGTGGCCATATTTGTTCGCGAGCAGATCTTCCGGGACAATCCCGTTCTCGAACTGCGGCGGCAACGCCCATTCACTCGTCACCATGTAATCGCGCGGCAGGTTCCACCAGAAATCATAGTGCAGCGTCTGCGGACCGCGGTCGATCTCCCATCGTCCGAGGACCTCGAACGTCTCGCAATCCATGATGAAGACGCCTGGAGGCCCGTTGGTGCCGTCTTTGCCCCCGCCACCCAGCGTGCTCACATAGATGCCGTCCGGCCCGCAATGGATGGTATGCGGCCGCGAGTAGCCGGTCTTTTTGAAGACTTCCTCAGGCTCGATGATCTTGTGGATTTTGGCCTTGGTCGGATCGGGCTTGGTATCGATGATGTAAATCCGCGACGAGCGTATCCCGGGGATGATGAGATAGCGCCGCTCGATGAAGGCATGCCCGGCGAGCGGTGACAAGGCGGAGGAGCAGGCATTCCAGCCGAAGTGATGAAACTCATCGCCCTTGTTGGGCATCGTCACGGTGTGGACGATTTGGCTGTAGGTCGGCGATCCCGGCTTGACGTCGATGACCGCGAGAGCATCCGGTTTCGAGAAATCCGGACTGAGCAGCAACGTGTAGGCAAAGTTCTCCGCAGGTGCTTCCATCGCAAGCTTGGGCGATGCGTGAAAGGTGGGATCCGGCCTCATCGTCATGGCACTGCCTCCCTGTTTCGTCGGCTCGCTCCAGCCTGGCTCGGAATAGCGGCATAATGAAGAGCTGTTGCGCGATGTCTTGAGATGCTCCGCGGGCCTGGTTGGCGAGCGTACAATATGTCATCGCCGGCTTGCGGGAAACCGCGCGAACCGCGTTAATTCGACGCCTTCAGCCAGATGGCAGCTGGCGGGATCAGGCTAGGGCGCGCTTGTCCAGGACGACGGCGGAGTTATATAGCGACCGCCGAGCAGGCAGCGCCCTACTTCCCCCACCTCAACGCCAGCGCATCGCGCTCCTTGGCCAACTCCAGGAGCCCTGCCCGCGTCGCCGGGTGCAGCGGTTGCAAGGGATGCCGCACCGTGTCCGACTTGATCACGCCGCCGGCCTGCATCATCGCCTTGCAGGCGATCAGGCCGCATTGGCGGTTTTCGTAGTTGATCAGCGGCAGCCAGCGTTCGTAGGCGGCTTTCGCCTCCTCGCGCTTGCCGGCGAAATAGGGATCGATGATCTGGCGGATGCCGTCGGGATAGCCGCCGCCGGTCATCGCGCCGGTGGCGCCGGCATCGAGATCGGCGAGCAGCGTGATCGCCTCCTCGCCGTCCCAGGGACCCTCGATCGCGCTGCCGCCTGCCTCGATCAGGCTGCGGAGCTTAGAAGCAGCGCCGGGCACCTCGATCTTGAAATAGCGGATGTTGGCGAAATCGCGCGCCAGCCGCGCCAGCAGCTCGACCGACAGCGGCGTGCCGGCCACCGGCGCATCCTGGATCATGATCGGAATGTTGATCGCGCCGGACAGCACCTTGAAGAATTCGACGACGCCTTTCTCGGGCACGCGGAAGGTCGCGCCGTGATAGGGCGGCATGACCATCACCATGGCGGCACCGGCCGTCTCCGCCTGTTGGCTGCGTGCAGCGCACACGGCCGAGCTGAAATGCGTGGTGGTGACGATCACGGGAACGCGGCCCGCGACATGCTCCATCACCGCATACATCACGGTCTCGCGCTCGGCATCGGTGAGCACGAACTGCTCGGAAAAATTGGCGAGGATGCACAGACCATTCGAGCCGGCATCGATCATGAAATCGATGCAGCGGCGCTGTCCCTCGAGATCGAGCTCGCCGCGCTCGTCGAAGATGGTGGGTGCAACCGGGAACACGCCGCGATAAGGACGCTGGGCCTTGTGGTGTGGCGTGACCGGCATCGAACTCTCCATCCCTGATCTTCTCTACATCTGCCGCGGCGCTGGCGCAGCGTCACAGATGTACCCGCCGCGCGCATCGGCGGCAATGCCGATTGCGCGACGTGGGGATAGAGGATTGTCGAAGCTACGCGGTCTTCACCGCACCCAAAAAGCCCTCGACCGCCACGCGGAGACGATCGGCGTCGGCCGACATCTTCTTCACGGACACCGACAGTACCGAGCCGGCATTGCCGGTCTCCTGGTTGAGCCTGGCGACGCTGCCGATGGTATCGGTGACCTCGCGGGTTCCCTGCGCGGCCTGCTGGAAGTTGCGCGAGATCTCGGTGGTGGCGGCGCGCTGCTGTTCGACCGCGGCGGCAATCGCCGTCATCTTCTCGTCGATGCCGCTGATGGCGCCTCCGATCGCGCGGATGGCAGTGACCGCCTGGCCCGTCGCGCCCTGGATCTCCGC
This sequence comes from Bradyrhizobium sp. 132, assembly GCF_023074185.1. GTDB lineage: Bacteria > Pseudomonadota > Alphaproteobacteria > Rhizobiales > Xanthobacteraceae > Bradyrhizobium. The sequence goes on from NZ_JADPKY010000157.1 coordinate 94,261, forward strand.
GACCTGGCGGGAGATTTCTTCCGTCGCCGTCGCCGTCTGCGAGGCGAGACTCTTCACCTCGCCGGCGACCACGGCGAAGCCGCGGCCGGCCTCACCCGCGCGCGCGGCCTCGATGGTGGCGTTCAACGCCAGGAGGTTGGTCTGCCCTGCGATGGCGTTGATCATCTTCACGACCTCGCCGATGCGGCTAGCGGTCTGATCGAGGATCTCGACCGTCGCGTTGGTCTGCGCTGCCTGCGACACGGCTTCGCGGGCCTCGCGGGCGCTGGCCTGCACCTGCGCGGAGATCTCGCCGACGGACGCGGAAAGTTCCTCGGTCGCGGCTGCGATGGTCTCGAGATTGTTGGTGGCCTGCTCGGCGGAGGAGGAGACCGCCGCGGTCTGGCTGCTCGATTCCGAAACCAGCGAGCGCACGTCGGTCGCGGTGGCATCGAGTTCTTTCGTCGACGCCGCAACGCTGTGAATGACGGCTTGCACGGTGTCGTCGAAGCTGCGGCAGGCCGCATCGACGGTGCCGGAGCGGGCGAGCTGGAGCGCTTGCTGCGATTCGCGTTCCAAGCCCAGGCGTTCCGCGGTCGCCGCACTCTCGCGCAGGCTTTCGAGCGCGGCCGCCATGGTGCCGAACTCGTCGGGATGTCTGGATTGCGGAACGGGCGTGGCGTAGTCGCGGGCGCTGATCCTGGCGATGGCGTCCAGGATGGCGCGCACCGGGCGCATCAGGCGATTGCGCACCACGTACACGCCGGCCAGGGTCACGGCCAGCGCGAGCAGGAACGCGAGCGACTGCACGACGAGATTGGTGAGCGCCTTGGCCTGCACGGTCTCCGCCCGCGCGATCGACTGGTCGAGCCCCTTGTTCGCCACCGCGACGATGGACGGGAAGGGTGACTGGCACAGCGTATTCCATTCCGAGGCGGGAAGCGCGGGCTTGCCGCTGCCGTCGAAATTCTTGGTGAGCTCGCCGATCTGCTTCAGGACGCCATCGGTCTTGGCCTTCGCGTCCGTCGCTGCCGTAACCAGCTCCGCCGTCACGCCGGGCGCAGCCAGCAACTCGCCCATGCCCGCCCAGCCGGAGGCGATCGTGCCATCCCACTGCGCCACTGACCGCTTCTGCGCATCGTCGAGCGGCTTGCTGCTGTTGACGTTGGATCGAAGGGACGAACAATGGATTCCATAACGGTCGCGCACCTGCCAGGCGAAGCGGCGGACCTGGATCATGCGCGCGATGTAGGGATCGTCCGTCCAGGCGCGGTTCGACACCGCGGTGGAGGCGAGGTTCGCCGTGTCGATGACTTTGGTGACGGCATCGTACCAGGAACTGGTCCGCTCGATCTTGCGCTCGGCGCGCGGACGCTTGGCCTCGTCGTAGAACAGCTGGAATTGCGGCGCGGGGTCGCTCCAGCCCTGCTTCAATGTGCCAGCGAGTTCGTCTCGGCGGGCGAAGTCGACTGTGGCGAGCGCGGCGCCGATGGCGTCATAGCCGCCCTGCTCGGCCTTCTCCGCCGCCTCGAGTTTTGTCCGCGGGTCGTCCTCGCCGAGGATCGCGCTCTGCGCATCGCCGCGATTGTTGCGCAGCGCCAGCACGCCATGGAAGATCGCCTTGTCGGCGGCGGCAAGCCGCGCGGTTTCGAGACTGTCGCTGTAGCGGCCGAACGCCCCGACCATCTGGATCGCCGTGGAGGCCAGCGCACCGGCAGCCAGCAGGGCCATCAATGTCAGGAGGAGCGAACTTACCGATTTCTTGAACATTGCCATGGTGTCGGGGGGCCTGGGTCGGGGGCCTAATCTTTCGAGCGCCACCTTGCCCCGCGACATGCCAATGTTTCGTTAAGGTTTTAATCGAATTGCCGTGAGCTTCCGGCCCGACAAATCTTCATCATGCGGCCCCGATATCAGCAACTTTGGTGAAATCGGGCGGGCGGCGCTCGGCGAAAGCGGTGAAGGCCTCGCGCGCCTCGGCGGTGCGCAGACGCAGTCCGAACTGCTCGCCCTCGGCGTTCATCTGCGCGACCAGCGCTTCGCCATTGCGCATCAGCTTCTTGGTGGCGGTGAGCGCGCCGGCCGGCTGACGGGCAAGACGCTGCGCCAGCGCGATCGCCTCGGCATCGAGCTTGTCGAGCGGCACCACGCGGTTGGCGAGCCCCCATTCCAGCGCGGATTTGGCCGGCACCGTCTCGCCGAGCGCGAACATCTCGTAGGCGCGCGCGTGGCCGATGCGCGCCGGCATCAGCAGGCTGGACGCGGCCTCCGGCACCAGCGCCAGGCTGACGAAGGGCGTCGACAATTGCGCGTTGTCGGCGAGCACGACGAGGTCGCAATGCAGCAGCATCGTGGTGCCGACGCCGACGGCGCGGCCCTGCACGGCGGCAACCAGCGGCCGGGTGCAGCGCGCCAGCGACTGGATGAAGCGCACGACGTTGCGGCTTCCTTCCGACTTGCCCGCTGCGACCGCGGCGAATTCTCCGACGTCGTTGCCGGCGGTGAACATGTCTCCCTCGCCGCGGATCAGGATCACGCGGGCCGACGGATCGAACTCGGCGGATTCGATTGCATCGGCGAGCTTGCCGTACATCGCATCCGTCAGCGCGTTCTTCTTGTCGGGGCGCGCCAACGTGAGCGTGAGGATTCCGCCGTTGTTCTCGATCCGGACGTGCTCTGTCATGGGTCTCTCCTTTATTCTCTTGGAAATTTCTCTTGAATGCTCGTCAGCCAGCGCGTGACGATGTCGATCTCCGCGCTGGTAAATCCGTCCGTCAACGCCGCGTTGACCTCTGCCGCGTTGGCCTTCGCCTGTGCGAGCGCCGTGCGGCCCTTCGGCGTCAGCCAGACGCGCCAGGCGCGCCCGTCCTCGCGATCGGCGCGCCGCTCGATCAGTTTTGCAGCTGCCGTGCGGTCGACGAGGCCGGAAATGCCGGCGGGCCCCAGATCGAGCGCCGCGCCCGCCTCGCCCATCAGCACGCCGTCCTGCTTGCCGAGGATGAACAGCAGTCCCGCCTGCGCCGGCGTCACCTCGCTCGAAGGCTGCGCCGCCATCCAGCGCTGCAAGCGCCGCTGCGCAACGCTCAGCAGGTAGATCAGCCGATGATGCCTCGCGCCGGCTGCTTTAGTTCGCATGCGAAGTAGATAGCCGAGGCCGACCGAGTTGTCAAAAGGACTTGCTAGGCCGCCGCTGCGCGGCAGCCGCCGAGGAACAGAACCGCGCAGGTCTGCACCCGACGCTCGATCTGCTTGCGTGACGGCAGAGGCAGGCCGCCATAGATCGCCGCGCGTTGCGGCGCCGATGCGACCATGCCGATCAGCATGCCGGCGGCCTCGTCGACGTCGTCGAGCGCGATGAGCTTCTTCTTGACCTGGACTCGGAGCCAGCGCGCGAGCGCAGCGGCGGTTCGCGATATGCCGTTCCTGTAGAAATTGGCGGCGAGTTCGGGGAAAGCGGCCGATTCCTGAAGCACCATGCGCTGCAACGCCACGACCTCTGGATCGAGCGCAAGATCGGCGCAGGCCAGCAGCGCGGCGCGCAGGCCGACTTCAATGTCGACTTCGTCGCTGGCCTGGAGATCGACGGCAGAGAGCAACCGCTCGAGCCGGTCCGCGCACATCGCCTCGAACAGCACGGCCTTGCCCGGAAACAGCCGATAGAGTGTCTTGGTCGAGATGCCGGCGCCACGCGCCAGCTCTTCGGTACTGGTCGCGGCATAGCCGTCGACGGCGAAGGCGTGGCGGGCGGCCTCGAAGACGATCTGCTTCGTCTCCTCGTCGCTGCGCAATTGCGGCCGCCCGCGCGGGCGGCATTCACTTGATGGTTTTGCCTGAGCCATGCTTTTGAATGATGCCTGTCATTCCATTGACAGCCCCAAAGCTAGTTCTATTTTGGAAATCGTCAAGTTTCCTAATTCAGGGGAGCCGGCCATGACCGTGCACACCAACCCGTCCAAGTCCGAAGCCGTCGTGATTCCAGGCGATGCATTGGAGGGCATTCTGCCCGCCACGCAATCCCCCGCCCGCACAAGAAAGCTGAACCTTCGCAAGCTGTTGCTGGCAGGTGCGGCGGCTGCCGCGCTAGCCGGCGCAAGCTGGTACGGCTACGATTATTGGACGGTCGGCCGCTTCCTTGTCTCCACCGATGACGCCTATGTGAAGGCCGACAGCACAACCATCGCGCCGAAGGTCAGCGGCTATCTCGACCGCGTCCTGATTGGCGATAACGAGCATGTGAAGGCCGGCCAGGTACTCGCGAGGATCGACGACCGCGACTTCAAGGTCGCACTCGACCAGGCCAAGGCCGACGTCGCTGCCGCCAATGCAACAGTGACGAGCAAGGAAGCGCAGCTCGACGTGCAGCAGGCCGTGATCGCAGCGGCGAGAGCGACCATCGATGTCGACAATGCCGCGAAACTTTTCGCCAAGCAGGAGAACAAGCGCTACACCGATCTCGCGGCGACGGGCTTTGGCAGCGTGCAGAACGCGCAGCAGGCGCAGGCGCGCGACGCCGGCGCCGATGCGGCGATCCAGCGCGATATCGCCAATCTCACCTCCGCCTTGAAGCAGGTCGATCTCCTGAAGGCCGAGATCCTGCAGGCCAAGGCCGCGGCCGTCCGCGCAGACGCGCTCCAGCGCCAGGCCGAGCTCAATCTCGGCTACACCACGATCGTCTCGCCTATTGAAGGCGTGGTCGGCAACCGCTCCTTGCGCGTCGGCCAGTTCGTGCAGGCGGGCACACAGCTGATGGCGATCGTGCCGGCCGAGGGCGCCTATGTCGTGGCCAATTTCAAGGAGACGCAGCTCACCGACGTGAAATCCGGACAAGCCGTCGATATCGAGATCGACATGTTCCCGGGCCAAGTCGTGCACGGTCACGTCGATTCCATCGCACCCGCAAGTGGCCAGGAGTTCGCGCTGCTGCCGCCCGACAACGCCACCGGCAACTTCACCAAAGTGGTGCAGCGTATCCCCGTCAAGATCGCGCTCGACGCCCGGCACGGGCCCGCAATCGCGCTCCGGCCCGGCATGTCCGTGATCCCGACCATCGCAACACGTTCGACCGCGCCGACCGCCAATGCCGCCGCCGCGCCCAAAGCGAAGCTCGTCTCCGGAGGGTCGTGCCATGTCAAACAGCCTCTCACTTTCGACGCAAGCAACACCGGCCGCGACGTCTGATCGCCCGGTCGCCGATCCCAACCGTGCGAGTGCCGCGACCTGGATCGCGGTGCTTGCCGCCATGATCGGCTCGTTCATGGCGATCCTGAACATCCAGATCACCAACGCCTCGCTGCTCAACATCGAGGGCGGCATCGGCACCGGCGCCGACAACGGCTCCTGGATCTCGACGTCGTATCTGATCGGTGAGATCATCGTGATCCCGCTGACCGACTATCTGAGCCGCGTGTTCTCGTTCCGCCGCTACATGCTGGCGAGCGCGGTACTGTTTGCGGCGTTCTCCGTCGCCTGTGCCTTCACCCACGATCTGCCGTCGATGATCGCGATGCGCGGCTTGCAGGGCTTTGCCGGCGGCGTGCTGATCCCGATGGCGTTCACGCTGGTGCTGACCAAGCTGCCGAAGCCGCAGCAGCCCGTCGGGCTCGCGATCTTCGCGCTGTCGGTCACCTTTGCGCCGGCGATCGGTCCGACCATCGGCGGCTATTTCACGGAAAACTACGGCTGGCGCACCATCTTCTTCGTCAACGTGATCCCGACCGCTGTCATGGTGAGCGCGCTCTATCTGACGCTGGAGCGGCAGAAGATGCAGCTCGGCCTTCTGAAGGATGGTGACTGGGCCGGCATCGTCACCATGGCGATCGGTCTGTCGGCGCTACAAGCCGTGCTCGAGGAAGGCAACAAGGACGACTGGTTTTCCTCACCCTTCATCATCAAGCTGGCGGTGATCGCGGCCGTCAGCCTCACGCTGTTCATCACGATCGAGCTCACGATCGAGAAGCCGCTGATCCGGTTGCGCCTGCTGACCCAACGCAATTTTGGCTTCGGTACCGTTGCCATGACCATGGTTGGCTTCGCGTTGTTCGGCTCGGTCTACATGCTGCCCGCCTATCTCGGCCAGGCGCAGGGCTACAATGCCGAACAGATCGGCAATGTGCTGGCATGGACCGGCCTGCCCCAACTCGTGCTGATCCCGCTGATCCCGAAACTGATGCGGCGCTTCGACACGCGTTATATCGCGATCACCGGGCTTCTGATCTTCGCCTACAGCTGCTTCATGAACACGGCGATGTCCCCGGACTATGCCGGCGACCAGCTCTGGATCCCGAACATCGTGCGCGCCGTGGGACAAGCCATGGTGCTGACGCCGCTGACCTCGGTCTTGACCGGCGGCATCGCACCGCAGGACGCGGCAGCGGCCTCCGGCATCAGTAACATGTTCCGCAACCTGGGCGGCGCGATCGGCACGGCGACGCTCGCCACCATCATCACCAAACGCGAGCAATTCCACTCCAACATCATCGGCCAGTCGGTCACGCTCGGCCGCGAGGAAGTCCGCACCCGGATCGCGCAGATGACCGAGTATTTCATGGCGCACGGCGTCCCCGATCCGAACGCCGCGCGCGAGCAGGCCATCGTCGCACTCGGCAAGACCGTGAAGCGCCAGGCGCTGGTGATGGGTTATTCCGACACGTTTGCCGTGATCGGCGTGGTGCTGGTGCTCGCCGCGATTGCGGTGCTGCTGACGCGGCGCGTGAAGGCGGCTGGCGGGCCGGCGCATTAGGCAAGCGCAAATCGGCATTTTGACGCGGCCGTCGCGCTTGACGGTCGCTCTTTTCTATGTTCTTTATTTGTTCTATTCTAGTTCTAGTTGCGGTGGGGTTATTTCATGACGAACGACGCGCGCGGCGAGCGTGAGCCGGCTCAGCTCGTGATTTACAATGACGACGACACGCCGGACGAGTTTGTCATCGGGCTGCTTCGCCAGGTTTTTGGCAAGTCGGAACACGAAGCGGCCGCGTTGATGACGCGGATCGAGCGCGAAGAAAAAGCCGCCTGCGGCCCTTACCCGCAATCCGTTGCAGAGGCGCTCTTCAAGTCGGCACAGCAATATGTCTGGCTCGGCCAGCATCACCTGAAGATCACACTTGAAGAGATCAAGACTCCTTGTGAGCTCTGCGGCAAGCCTGAGGGACAGACCGATGTACGCGTCGGCAGCCGCACGATCTGGCTGTGCAGCGACTGCATTCGCGCGGCAGACACCATGAGCACGCCTCAAGAGCCGGAAAAGGAGTTCGAATACGCCTGTGACGTGCTGGATTGGCACTTTGCCAGCGTCCCTCGCAGCAAGCTCGTGACCACAATCCGCCAGTTTCCCGGGCATATGCGCGTGGACGTCCAGGCAGCGATCGACAGACTATTCAGCAAGGCGACCCGACTGTTCGGGCTGAACGAGGAACAGCGCTACGAGACGCTATCGATTTCGCGGCTCCTCCGTGAAGGCCGCAATGCGCTCGCGATTGCCCCGCTGCAATATTCCGACGTCGACGTCGGCGAGAAGAGCCAGGTCAAGTGTCTGGATAACGGACTATGGCTGTGCGAGCAGGATCATCTCCGCTATGCGGTTTTGCTCTGCGCACACCGCGAGTACAGCCGGGAGCCGGGAATTCGGATCGAGATCCTGGTGCCGTCAGGCACCGCAGGCTCGGCTCTCGTCCAGCAATGCTTCAGTGAACTGGAAGAGGCCGTACAGGCCGCGCGGACCTACCGCGGCAAGATCCTGTCGCTCGATGCCGACTCCGATTATCGCGGGCGCTCGCGCGGCATAACCGTGCACCGATTGCCGCAGGTCGCGCGTAACGAGGTGATCCTGCCGGAACAGACCCTGCGGCTGCTCGATCGCAATGTGTTGAATTTCGTAGGCATCCGCGATCAATTGCGCCGGCTCGGCCAGTCGACACGCAAGGGCATCCTGCTTTACGGACCGCCCGGCACCGGCAAGACCCACACGATCCGCTACCTCGCAACACATTTGCCCGGGCATACGACGCTGATCATCACCGCTGAACAAATCGGTCTTCTCGGGGCCTATATGAGCCTGGCACGGTTACTCCAGCCGTCGATGGTCGTGATCGAGGATGTCGATCTCGTCGCTCGCGATCGCGATGACATGGGACCGTGCGAAGAATCCATGCTGAACAAATTGCTCAACGAAATGGACGGGCTGAAAGAGGACGCGGATATCCTGTTCGTCCTGACCACCAACCGGCCGGAAGATCTGGAGGGCGCCCTCGCCGGTCGTCCAGGTCGGATCGATCAGGCCATCGAAGTGCCGCTCCCCGATGAGACCGGCCGCGGCAAGCTGGTCCGTCTCTATGGCAGAGGACTGCCGCTCGACGACGCGGTTATCGCCGAGGCGGCCCGGCGCAGCGCGGGTACAAGTTGCGCTTTTATCAAAGAGTTGATGCGACGGCTGGCGCAGGCGAGCCTCGCGCGCGATGGCGGTAACTCCGTCATTTCCGCCGATATCGACGAGGCGCTCGACGACATGTTGTTTTCCGGCGGGCGGCTGAATGCACAGTTGCTGGGAGGCGCACAGGCGATGGCGGCGGGATGAGACCGCCGCAAACGCGGTCGGCGTCCCACGACCTCACGGCGCGCAGGTAAAGCTTGCCGCCTCCGTCACCGGGCCGCTCTTGTAGTGCGGCCAGGCCGGCCAGCGGCACAGCGGTAGCGCGCGAAGCGTCGCAAACGACGGTGCCTCGACCTTCTGCTCGGCGACTTCGAGGTCGCCGGGCGCCTTGCCCTTCTCGACCCAGTCGACCAGCGCGCTCAGCATGTCGATATTGGCCGGCGCGCCGGAGCCGACATGGTCGACGCCGGGCGCGGTGTAGAGCCGCGCGAACTCCGCCGTCTCGGCCTTGCCGAGCTTGCGTTCGACGCTCTCGAAATAGCGGATGCCGGCATAGGGGCTCTGCGCATAGTCGGCCATGTGCTCGAGCATGATCAGCCGGCCGCCGCGGCTGCGAAAGCGGCTGAGATCGGGATCGGTGGAATCCATCAGGCTGGAGACCTCGAGCAACCGCGCCTTGTGCTGTTCGGGCTTATACGTCGTCACGTCGAGCTTAGGATCGCGCGCGAACACATATTGAATCCCGCCGGCGCCGTAGATCCAGGCGATGCCGTTATTGGCCGCAGGCGGTTGCGCGGGCGGTGCCGTGCCGAGCCACCACGCGACCCAGCCGCCAGTCGGGCCAACCGCGGGCGTGTCCTCACCCGACACGCCCCAGCCCGGATAATCGTCGAGGCCGTTGGCCAGCGCGAACGGGAATTTGTAGGTCGTATGCAGCGTGTCGACCGCCTTGATCTGCGCGTCGGTGAGGCACTGGTCGCCCGTCTTGCCGCTGGTGCAGCGCAGGGTCTCGACCTTGAACGCCGCCTTGCAGGCGACGGGGTCCTGCACCAGCGCGTCATCGGAGCCGTCGGCCTTGTCGCAAGCGGCCCGCACGGCGTCGCCCACGAGCTTCACCTGCTTCGGATTGATCCAGCCGTCGCCCATGGTCGCGAGACCCGAACGGGTGCCGGCATGCTGCAGCCCGACCCAATTGATGACGGGCACGCGGGCAAAAATGCCGTCGAAGTCGTCGGGATAGCGCTGCGCCATCGTCAGGCCTTCGCGGCCGCCTTCGGACGAACCCATAAAGTATATCTTCTCAGGCCTTTTGCCGTAGGCGCGCTCCATCAGCGCCACGGCCACGTCCCGCACCTTCTTGTAAGCGCGGTGCGCAAAATTCTCGAAGGCTTCGTCGTTGAGCGCAAAAAGCTGCGGCGGCTCGCCCGGCTTGGACTCATGTCCGGAATCGGTGCCGTAGGTGACGAAGCCGCGCGCCAGCGGCGACGGCTTGTCGAAGGGGTAGGCCGGCGGCAACGTCAAACCGGTGATCAGCACGCCGTTGAAGCCGCCGCCGCCATATTGCAGCGAGCGGCCGTTCCATTCGACGGGAAGATTGACCTGAAACTTGATCGGTGGCGCCTTGGGATCGGTGGGATCGATATGGCCGAGCACTTTGCAGAAGCCGGGATTGGCGGGCGTGACGCGCCCCGACGGCGTCGGGCCGCGTTCGGCCACGGCCAGTTGCGACGGCGCCTGCAACGTTGCGGAATCGATCTTCACGGCATCGGTCCCGCCGACGAGGCCCTTGCAGACCGTGTCTGCATCCTCGGCCATGGTCGCTGCCGACGCGCTGCTTGCGCCCAGCGCAGCTGCCGTACCTACAAGCAATGCACACAGCTTCGCACTCGCTCGCGTCATCGTTTTCACCCCGGCCTGTTGCGTTCGACAGTTGGCCGCATTGAATGCAACCTTCGCTCCTCCGTCAATCGCTCATGCCAGAATTCCGTTCAGAACGATCCCAACGCGCCGCCCAAAACGATCACGGCCACCAGGGCCAGCAGCGACGTCACGATGCCGACCATCACGATGTCGAAATAGCTGTCGCGATGGGTCAGGCCACAGATCGCGAGCAGGCTTACCACGGCACCATTGTGCGGCAGGATGTCCAGCGTCCCCGAGCCGATCACCGCGACGCGGTGCATCAGCGAGAGGTCGACGCCGGTGCGCGCGGCAAGGTCGACATAGGTCGGGCCAAGAGCGTCGAGTGCGATGGTCAGGCCGCCCGACGCCGAGCCGGTCAGCGCAGCGAGAATATTGGTCGCGACCGCGAGCGAGACCAGCGGACCGCCTTCGATCGCAAGCACCCAGTCGCGCACCGTTTCGAAAGCCGGCAGCGCCGCGATGACCGCGCCGAATCCGACGAGGCTTGCAACGCTGAGTGCGGGCAGGACCGATGCATTGGCGCCGGCGTCCATGGTCTGCCGCAACGAGGGAAGCCGGGTCCAGTTCAGCACGATGGTCGCGACGATGGCCGCGCCAAGTGCGACACTGACCGACCATACGCCGGCGACCGCGGCCAGCGATATTCCGCCGAAGCGCTGCTCGCTCAGATACGACACATCGAGCCGCGGCAACACCAGGAGTGACATCACGAGATTGACGGCCACGACGACTGCCAGTGGCAGGATGGCGCTCGCCACCGGAGCAGCCCCGTCGCTGCGGCGACCGTGCCGGATCTCGGCCGGATCGAACTCGCGTGCGGTCGTCGCGCGCTCGCGGACCAGCTCGTCATCGGCGGCGTGCTCGGCCGCGCCCCGCACGTCCTCGCCATAACCTTCTCCGGCACGGCGGGCCGCAGCCTCGGCTCGCTGCAGCCACCACAGGCCTGCGCCGAGCATGATGAGGGACGCGACGATACCGAGGCCTGGCGCGGCAAACGGCGTGGTGCCGAAGAACGGCATCGGGATCGCGTTCTGGATCGACGGCGTGCCCGGCAGGGCCGACATGGTGAAGGTCGACGTCCCGAGCACGATCGCGGCCGGAATCAGCCGGCGCGGAATCGCGGCCGCGCGGAACAGTGACTGGGCCATCGGAACGATGACGAAGAACGCGACGAACAGGCTCACGCCGCCATAGGTGACAAGCGCGCCGGCCAGCACGACCGCGAGAATCACGCGTCGCTCGCCGAGGCATTGCGCCATGAAGCCCGCCACGGACCTCACCGCGCCGCTGTCGTCCATCAACTTGCCGAAGACGGCGCCGAGCAGGAAGATCGGGAAGAACTGCGCCAGAAACCCCGCCGCATTCACCATGAAGATCTGGGTCAGGTTCGCGAGCAGCGGCTCGCCGCCGAACAGCGCCGCGACGAGCGCAGCGAACGGCGCGAGCAGCAGGACGCTCCAGCCGCGGAAGGCAAACAGGACGAGCAGACCGAGCCCGACGAGAATACCGAGAAGACCCACGCCTCAGCACTCCGCCAGGAGGACGTCGAGATCGGCGGTCGAACGCTGGCCGATATCGGCGCCGTGCTCGTCGAGAAACGTCTGCGCCGCCAGACGTCCCTCGGCGCGCAGCATCGAGACGAACTCCCATTCCGCGTTGAGCTTCGACGACGCCCCGAACTTCGCCAGCATGTCGCTCTTGACGCGGTGGGTCCGCATCTTTGCCCAGCGCGCGCCCTCGCCGCTGCCGGGGTCCGCCGCCTGGCGCAGCAGCGCGATCATGCGCAGCTCCTTCATCAGCGGCGAATTGAACGAGATCTCGTTCAGACGGTTGAGAATCTCCGCAGCCGTCCGCGGCTCCTCGAACGTTTCAGTCGGATTGATCTGCACCAGGATGGTGTCGTGCGCATCGCTCTCGCGCACCAGCGGCGTGATCGTCGGGTTGCCGACATAGCCGCCGTCCCAATAGGGCTCGCCGTCGATCTCGACCGCCCGGAACATGGTCGGCAGGCAGGCCGATGCCAGCAACACATCCGCCGTGATCTCCGCGTTGCGGAAGATGCGTCCGCGCCCAGTGCGCACCCGCGTCGCGGTGATGAACAGCTTGATGGGTGAGCTCGCGAGCCGCTCGAAATCGATGCTCTCGGCCAGCACTGCGCGCAGCGGATTGTAACCGGTCGGATTGAGATCGTAGGGCGACAGCACCCGCGACATCAGGTCGGTCAGGATGTAGAAGGGCGACGTGTCGAGCGTCCAGCGCCCCATCAGCCGGTCGAGCGGCGAGCGCTGGAGCGGACTGAAGGCCGCGGCCTTCGAAACGCGGCGCCAGTATCTTTCGAGCGCGTCGCGCGCGCCCTCGGCGCCACCCGCGATCCAGCCATCCGCCAGCACGGCCGCATTCATCGCGCCCGCCGATGTCCCGGAGATCGCGGCGATGGTGAGCCACTTTTCTTCCAGGAGACGGTCGAGCACGCCCCAGGCGAACGCGCCGTGCGAACCGCCGCCTTGAAGCGCGAGATCGATCAGTACGGCGTCCCGTTCCATGGCGGCACTCACGCAACTGAAACTCAAATTCGACGCGATTTGTCACACGTCGTCGAACACCAATGGCGTACTGTAGGGAGCTTTTGCTGCGAGATGCAACTGGAACGTGGGACCTCCCGCGACCTGGCCTAGTGCTCGAACACCAGCCGCGCGCCGACCGTGCCGTCGAGGGCGCGGATCTGCTCCAGCAGCGCGCCTGAATCCTGGCCGCCGAGGTCGGCATCGAGCACGACGTAACCGAGGTCGCCGGCGGTCTCCAGATATTGCGCGGCGATGTTGATGTCGCGCTGGAGGAAGACCTCGTTCAGCCGGCGCAGCATGCCCGGCACGTTGCGATGGACGTGGCTGAAGCGCGCGCCGGAGGGCCGCAAATGCAGCTGCACCTCCGGGAAATTCACCGCCCCCGTGGTCGAGCCGGTGATGAAAAAATCGACCAGCTTGCGCGCCACCTCGCCGCCGATGCGCTCCTGCGCCTCCTCGGTCGAGCCGCCGATATGCGGGGTGAGGATGACGTTGCCGAGGCCCTGCACCGGGCTCTTGAAGCGGTCTGAATTCGAGGACGGCTCGACCGGAAACACGTCGATGGCGGCGCCGGCGAGATGGCCATCGCGCAGGGCCGCCGCCAGTGCTTCGAGATCGACGACGGTGCCGCGGCTGTTGTTGATCAGGAGGGAGCCGGGCTTCATCGCCCGCAGCTCCTTCTCGCCGATCATGCCTGATGTCTCCGGCGTCTCCGGCACGTGCAGGCTGACGACGTCGCTCTGCGCCAGCAGCTCTTCCAGCTTCTCGACCGGTTCGGTGTTGCCGTGACGGAGCTTGTCGGTGCGGTCGAAATAGATCACGCGCATGCCGATCGCCTCGGCCAGCGTCGAGAGCTGCGAGCCGATGTTGCCGTAACCGATAATGCCGAGGGTGCGGCCGCGTACCTCGCGGCTGCCGGTCGCCGACTTGTCCCAGCCGCCCTCATGCGCCGACACCGAGCGCGGGAAGATGCGCCGAAGCAGCATCACGATCTCGCCGATCACGAGCTCGGCGACGCTGCGCGTGTTGGAGAACGGCGCGTTGAACACGGGAATGCCGCGCTTGCGCGCCGCCAGCAGATCGACCTGGTTGGTGCCGACGCTGAAGCAGCCGACGGCGAGAAGCTGGTCGGCCGCCGCGAGCACCTCATCGGTGATCTGGGTGCGCGAGCGGATGCCGAGCAGCGACACGCCCTTGAGCGCCCGCCGCAAATCTTCGCCGTCCAGCGCCTTGGTCAGGCGCTCGACATTGGTGAAACCCGCAGTTCTGAACAGGTCCACGGCGCTGTCGTTGACGCCTTCGAGCAGCAGCGCCTTCGCGTTCCGCTCAGGGCTTTGGCCTGGGGCTGGCATGAAATCTCCGTGGGTCACAGCTTTGCCGCAGCTCATAGACCGCGGGGGATGCGCAGCACAATAGGGTTTGGATACGGGGAGAAGATGGCGGTGCGGTCGTCAGATGACGTAAAACCCGTGCGTTCCGTCAAGACGCAGTTGTTCGACCAGGCCGTATTCCCATTCGAGATAGGCCTGCATCGCACGCTCGTCGACGCCGGTGCCTTCATAGGGGCGGCGGTAGCGGTGGGCGGGATCGGGCTTGGGCAGGACGCGCGGCGGGCCGATTTCGAGCGCGCCGTCATAGCCGCCTTCCCGCACATAGACCTCCCAGCCCATCTGCGCGAGCCAGGACGCCGTCATGTCGGCGCGGACGCTCTTGTCGTCGGTCAGAACAATGTGCGCGCCGCGCACCGGCGCCGCCATATCGGTTTCCTGGACGAGCTGGCCGCCGGGATAGTGGCGGAAGCCCGGAAGATGGCCAGCGGCATATTCTTCCGCGTCGCGCACGTCGAAGCGATAGAGCGTGCGATCGGTCTGCGCGACAAGCGCAGCCATCTCGCGCGCGCCGATATGGCGGACACCGGCGCGATAGGCGACATCGCGTGCATTGGCCGGGCCGCTTTCGAATGGGCCGATCGCGCCGCGCCGGTCGGCACCGTGGTCGAGCGTATGCCGCGCCAAGGTCCAGCCGATGGTGCCATTGCGGAGCGCGCGGACCTTGTTCGGCACGCCGGCATTGATCAGCGATTGCGTGCCGATGATCGAGCGGGTGCGGCCGGCGCAATTGACGATGATGGTGGTCTCGGCATCAGGCGCGGCCTGGCCCGCCCGTAGCACCAGCTCCGCGCCGGGCACGCTGACCGAGCCCGGAATGTTCATGGTGGCATATTCGTCGAAGCGGCGAACGTCGAGGATGGCGATGTTGGCCTTGTCCGCGATGAGTTTTGCCACCTCGTCGGCACTGAACGAGGGCGTGTGCCTGCGCGATTCGACCAGCTCGCCAAAGGCCTTGGAGTAGGAGTTGACGTCCTCGAATACTTGATAACCCGCAGCGCGCCAGGCCTTCAGCCCGCCATCGAGCGCACAAATATTGGTATAGCCGAGTGCGGCAAGCCGTTCGGCGCCGGGCGCGACGAGCCCCTCCCCGTCATCATAGAGCACGATCGGCACATTTTTACGCGGCAGCTTCACCTCGGCTTCGACCGCGATCCGGTCCGCGGCCATGTTGGCGGCGAACAGCGGATGACCGGTGGCGAAACCAGCCTCATGCCTGAGATCGAGCAGCGCGATTTCCTCGCGCAGGAGCAGCGCGCGGCGGATATCGGCGGGAGTGACGGTCGGGATCGTCATGGGGCGGCTAACCATGGAGGGTTTCGGACAGGAGCGTTTTTGGCCGATCGGCGCCCGATTGACCAGCACAATCGAGGCATACTGTCCCTGCCTGGCAATGCCGCAAATCCCAGTCGTCCGCACAAAGAATCGTTTTTTCTGCAGGATCAGACGGGCTACAGTTCTGCCTCAGGCTGGGGGGCGCAAGATGAGAATCACGAAATTCCTGATAACCTTCCTCGTGCTGCCAAGCATGGCGATGGCGACATTGACCGATGCAGAGCGAAAATCACAATTCGAACGAGCGATGGCTGCGATTATCGCGGCGGCAACCCCCGCTTTGAGTACCTCTCGCGATACGCTGATCAAGGACTACGTCGCCTGTAAGTCCAACAAGGGACAAGCAGTAGAGCTTGTCGGTGCAAGCTATTTTCGTTCCTGCGAGCATGAAGACGCGTCTGTCACCGGCGACCGTTCGCTTGAAGCGTGTCAGCTGCGCTACGGCAAGCCATGCGCTCTGCTGGCTGTGAATGAGGAGATCGTTGTGGAGGGCGAGATGATGTCGAAAGACATGCCGCGGCTGCACTATGCAGGTAAGTACGACTTGTCGCAGATTCCGATCATCCGGCGGATCACGCGGCAGCGCCCTGACGTGCAGAACTACGACAAGGCCATGGAGCCCAAGGCGATCGCGATCCATCCTTGGGGCAAGCTGTTCATCTCGGCAGGGGATCCCAGCCTGAAGGACGCTCAAACCTCTGCGCTGGCGAAATGTAACAGCGATCCCGCGCGGAATGGCCGAGATGGCGGCTGCTTCGTCTACGCCATCAACACGGACGTCGTCATCGACGAACGGCGCATGCAGGCGAAATGACATGAGGACGGCGGGTCATCCCGGCGCCGCAGCCTGCGGCGCGACAGATAGAGCAGGACGCCGGTGACCGCGAACTGCGGCATCAGCGCAGCCGCGAGCATGAACGCGAGCTTGCCGGGCCAGCCCAGAAATGCGCCGCGATGGATGTCGAGCAAGTTCGCGATGATCTTCTCGCCGAACGTCTTGTCGGCGTAGCATTCCGCGAAAACGAATTTGGCCGGTGACGGCATCGACGCGGAATTCGCGGCCACGCCGGTGATCTGACGCTCCCAGCCCTTGGCGTCGCCGGGAATCAGCAGCCAGCGGTGCAGCCTGCGCACGGTGGCAAAAAATTCCTCGCCGCGCGGCGCGCCCAACACGCGCGCGTCGTAGGGATCAACATAGAGCGAGGACGGCCGCGCGCCCTGCTCGTCGCGAGCGAAGCGCACATGCACCGCGGCGGACGGGTCGGTCGCCAGCGCGCGAATTCGCGGCAACGTCTCGCGGTTTTGCGCGATCTCACGCGGTGGCGGGAACCATCAGCTCGTCGAGCTTCCGCTTGAGCGCGGTGCCGTCGGACAAGGCCCGGAGCGGCGGCCGCACGCGCAGCCAGCTCGCATCGCCCGTCTGTGCCGCGAGGATGGCTTTCAGCGTCGTGAGGAAGGATGGGGATTTCACCACGATGTCGACGGCGGCCTGCATGCGCGCTTCGACATCCTTGCCGTCGACCATTGCCTTGACCAGCTCCGGCGCGATGTTGGCCATGCCGCAGATGGTGCCGGCGCCGCCGGCGGCGATCGCGCGGGTGATGTCAACCTCGTTGCCGACGGTGATGGCGAGCTCGGGGGCGGCGGCACGGAATGCCTGGAACTGCTTGAAGTCGCCGCTGGAGTCTTTCAGCCCAGCAACCATCTTGCCGTAGCGCTTGCGCAAATTCGCGGCGACGCTGGTCGGGATCGCAACACCCGAGATCTGCGGGATATGATAGAGGTAGGCACGCAGGCGATCGTCGGCGACGCCGTCGAGGACCGCCGCAAAGGCATCTTCGATGCCTTCAGGGCTGACGCTACGGTCGAAGTAAGGCGGCAACAACAACACGTGGCGCAGGCCGAGACCGAGCACGGCGCGCGTCAGCGCGATGCTGTCGCTGATCGCGGGGAAGCCGCCGCCGATTCCAATTCGTTCCGGCGCCACCCCGGCCTTGAGCACGGCCTCGATGGTCGCGACGCGCTCGGCGACACTGAAGGAGGTGCCCTCGCCGGTGGTGCCGAACAGCACGACGCCATCGACGCCCTTGCCGAAGAGTTGCTTGGCGTGAGCGGCGAGCTTTGCGGAGTCCACGCTGCCGTCGGTTGCCAGCGGCGTCGCTGACGCTACCCAGAACCCGCGAATTGCCTCCGTCATCACACCCACCTGTTGCTGCGGCTTCGGACCAAGCCTCGGATCTCGAAGGATCTGAGGAGGGCTTCCCGAGCCTTGTTTTTGCTTTACTTTTCGTCTTGTACCTTACATACAAGAAAGGCGCAAATCTTTTCCGCCATCCCGGCGCGCGTGAGACGCAGCCAGATTCCGAGGAGGTCTCGCATGAACATGGTGACCCCCATTGGGCGGCCCGACCATTTGCTCGTCGCGTTGCGCGACAAGCTCGGCGCCGCCGCCGTGCTTGTCGGCGCCGACGTGCCTGCCCGCAATTGCAACGACTGGAGCGCGAGCCTGCCGCAAACGCCGCTCGCAGTGATCCGGCCGGTCGACGCGCAAGGCGTTGCGGATGCGATCGCGACCTGCCGGCAGGCGCATCTGCCGTTCGTGCCGCAGGGCGGATTGACCGGGCTGTGCCGCGGCGCATCGCCGGAAGCAGGTTGGGTCGCGATCTCGCTGGAGCGCATGAGCGGCATCGAGGAGATCGATCATGCGTCGATGACGATGACGGTGAAATCAGGCACGCCGCTGGAGACGATCCAGAAGGCCGCCGACGAAGCCGGGTTTTTCTTTCCGCTCGACCTCGGCTCGCGCGGCTCCTGCGCGATCGGCGGCAACCTCTCGACCAATGCCGGCGGCAATCGCGTGATCCGCTACGGCATGACGCGCGAGCTCGTGCTCGGGCTCGAAGTCGTGCTGCCCGACGGCACCATCATCACCAGCCTCAACAAGCTGATGAAGAACAATGCCGGCTACGATCTGAAACATCTGTTTATCGGCTCGGAAGGCACGCTCGGCATCATCACCCGCGTGGTGCTGCGGCTGTTTCCAAAACCGCGCTCGACCATGGCCGCGCTCTGCGCGCTCAAGGACTATGCCGCCGTGATTGCGCTGCTCGGCGCCGCGCGCAGCGGGCTCGGCCCGCTGCTGTCGGCGTTCGAGGTGATGTGGCCGGATTACTGGGACGTGATCACGAATCGCGCCGGCGTCAAGCCGCCGGTCGCCGCACGCCACGGCCTCTACGTGCTGGTGGAAGCGCAAGGCACCGACGAGAGCGTCGACGCGCCGCGCTTCCAGAACTGGCTCGAACAGCTGATGGAACGCGGGCTGCTCGCCGACGCCGCCGTGGCGCAATCGCTGGCGCAGACGCAAAGCTTCTGGCGCGTGCGCGACATCTGCGCCGAGTTCGGCCAGGTGCTGGGGCCGCACATCTCCTACGACATCGGGCTTGCGGTGGCGCGGATGGACGAGTTCGTCACGCGCTGCAAGGCCGCGCTGGCTGACAGCATCGAGGGATGCGAGAGCGTCTATTACGGCCATATCGGCGACGGCAATCTGCATCTCGTCTCCTGGGTGACCGGCCTTGCCGTCGAGCAGCAGCCGAAGGAAGCGATGGACGCGATCATCTACGGTCTCGTGCGCGAGATGGGCGGCAGCGTCTCCGCCGAGCACGGCATCGGCACGCTGAAGAAGAAGTGGCTGGGGCATGCCCGGAGCGAGGCCGAGATCGCGCTGATGCGGACGCTGAAGGCCGCGCTCGATCCCGACCATCTGCTCAATCCCGGCAAGGTGATCTGAGGGAGCCTATGCGATCGATGAAGCTTGATGCGCCGAAATCGCTGTCCCAGCGGGTGATGCAGCGGCTGCGTCAGGCTATCATCGACGGCGAGTTCGCGCTCGGCGCCGCGATCTCCGAGGAGATGGTGGCAAACTCCTTCGGCGTCAGCCGCACGCCAGTGCGCGAGGCGATGGGCCAGCTGCAGGCGCAGGGCCTCGTCGTGATCCGGCCGCAGGTCGGCAGTTTCGTGTTCACACCGAGCGCCGAGGACATCACTGCGCTCTGCACCTTCCGTATTGCGCTGGAGCCCAAGGCCGCCGAGCTCGCCTACCACTGTGATCGCGACGGTGCGATCGCGACGATGGGCGAGGCGATCGCGGCGATGGAGCCGGCGATTGCGGCCAAAGACAATATCGCCTATGGCCGCGCCGACGCCACCTTTCACGAAGGGCTGTTCGCCCATTGCGGCAACCGCTATCTCGCCGAATCCTATCAGCTCGTCTCGGGCCGCGTCGCCGCACTGCGCACCAATTTGACCTCGCCGATCGACGTGCGCACCCGCACGTCCTTCGACGAGCATCGCAAGCTGCTCGACTTGTTTTCCCGCGGCGAGTTCGCCTCCTTCGCAGCGCTAATGACCACGCACGTCACCAATTCGGGCCTGGTCTACGCCAGAGCGCTGAAGGTCGACTGAGCGCTGCTATCGCGCGCCTTTCGAGCCAGGCCTGTCCAGGAATTCCAGCGCGGTGTTGATCTGTTCGAGTTGATGCTCGATTTGGTCGCGGTCCTCGACCGACGGCGCCTTCTCGAGCTGCTCGACGAGCTTTTGCTTTCGCAACAGCAAGTTCTCTATGACTGTACTCACGAGTTCCCCATCCGCCAGAGAGCGCGCGCGAACCGGGCCCGGCGCAAACCCTGCATCAGAATGTTCGTTGAGACGGATGGTTCCTGCGATTGAACCACAACACATCCATTGGAACCGAAGGCCGCGACTGCTTCACGCCCGCCGTCAGATCGAGAAGATCCGCGACAAGACGCCCGGCTTCACCGGCGTCATCTCCGACATCGGCGGTCCCACCGCCAACATGTACCGGATGGCGTGCAAGGATCCGAAGGTCGAGGCGGCGTGCCGGCGGCCGTCCTGCGTCTTCCCCGAGATCTGCCCGAACCTCAACACCTCGCATGACGATCTGATCCGGCTCTATCGCAAGGTGCGCGAGACCAAGGGCATCAAGAAGGTGATGGTCGCCTCCGGCGTGCGCTACGACCTCGCGGTCGAGAGCCCCGAATACATCAAGGAGCTCGTCACCCATCACGTCGGCGGCTACCTGAAGATCGCGCCCGAACATACCGAGCGCGGCCCGCTCGACAAGATAATGAAGCCGGGCATCGGCGCCTACAACCAGTTCAAGCGGATGTTCGATGCCGCGGCCGAACAGGCCGGCAAGAAATATTACCTGATCCCGTATTTCATCGCGGCGCATCCCGGCACGACCGACGAGGACATGATGAACCTCGCGCTCTGGCTCAAGAAGAACCGCTATCGCGCCGACCAAGTGCAGACCTTCCTGCCCTCGCCGATGGCGACCGCAACCGCGATGTACCACACCGGCGTCAACCCGCTGCGCGGCGTGCGCCGCGGCGGCAGCGACAAGGTCGAGGCGATCAAGGGCCTGCGGCAGCGCCGCCTGCACAAGGCCTTCGCTACCACGATCCCGACAATTGGCCGGTGCTGCGTGAAGCCCTGAAAGAGATGGGCCGCACCGATCTGATCGGCTCCCGCCCCGAGCAGTTGGTCCCAGCACACCAGCCGCCCGGCGCCGGCAAGGCCGCGGGTACACGGCGGCCGGTTCGTCCCGGAGACAAGGCGCAGCGGTTTACGACCAAGGGTCTGCGGATAACGAAGTAGCGGCAAGCAGGATGCGATCGGGTTTCAGCCTGACGCTTTCGTGCCCTCCAAAACAAATATGTCGAAAACAACCCCATGCACAGTAGCCGGCATGAGCGGGATCAATGGCTTAGGCGGAGTGCGAATTCGTCGCCTCGTCAGGCGAAACAACGAAAGCCGCAAATTAGCTTTTGACGAAATAATTGACCCGTCGGGCAAAACAGGCGCAGGATGGCAACGTCGCGGCACGCGGGACAGGGCGAGCCTCCACCGGTACTCCGTATCGAGATTCTCAAGCTTCACACTACAATCCCCCACGCAGGCTGTTCCGTGCCTGTTCGACGCGCTGAAGGAAGCGAGGGTCATGTTCCAAACGATATTCGAACCAGTCCTCCTCCGATTTGAATCCAACCCGCACGCCTGCCGGCTTGCCGTGACGCGTGATGATGATCTCCTGCATCTCGGCCTCACGAAGATAGCGGGACAGATCGCCTTTGATCTCTCTGAGAGCGAGGCCTCTTTCGCTCCGGATTTCCGAACTGTGCCAGCCATGACTCAACCTCCGATTTGGCGATGACCGCCAGAATTTCGACGGTCGCGCCGGAATCACCGTAAAGTGCTCGGACGTCCACGACATAGCCTGCATTGAGGTCGACGCAATCCCCGCAGCCTCTTGATCAGTCGCAACTCCAGATCGGCATCCGGCTAGGCCGACGTCACGGCTTTGCCGATAGTACCACCGCAACAGCAGCGATAAGCATCAAGCCAACAAGGCACAAAAACGCTTTGCGCCTAAGCGCCCTTCGAACGTCCAATCGCTGCGCACACGTCGGGCAGAGTGACCGTAGACCAAAATAGCTTCTGGTGGAGGGCACCTTGATCCCAGCAAGAACCGCGAAGACGACTAGGAAGAGAGACGGGGGAGAGCTGAACAAGCCCGCTACGCTTGTCCCAGTCCTAACGTTTCTTCGGACGCCCTGTCCTTTTGCCAAAGACGTTCCACAATGATAGCAGCCCGCCATGGCTGAACCTCGCTATCTACATCGATAGTATTTTGCGTTACCCTTAGCGCTCGACCACGACAGCGTTATCCCAGAAACAGCAAAGTTGATTGTGGCTGGCCACTTGTCAGCTCCAACCTGACAATGGCCTCGTACCGTCCAACCAGATCGGCTGGGAAGGAAGGCATCGAAAGTGCACATACCTCCCTCCGTCCGAGCCTCTTGAACCGAGATCATGAGTTGGGTGCCGTCCGTACATGCTGGATCGGCAGCCCAGCCGCCAAGAAATGAGCGATTGCGAGCGATTGCCCGTGGTGATTGTAACGCCTGAGTTGTCACCGTGTCCAAACGAGTGTCGGACGGCAAGTGATTGACGATCTTGAACTCACGCAGTCCGCTGAGAGCGCCGGTACTCCACGACGGCTCAATAGACGTTGTAAATCCGAGGTCCTTCAGCCGGCTGATCGCGGGATCGGGAATCGCGACGTTTGGGGTCGTTTGAGCAACGCTTAGGCTGGGATCAGCTGGCGGTTGCGGCAGAGGTTTGATTTCACGAGGCGGATCGAGCAGCGGCACCACCAATGGAGCAACTGGCGCCTCTACGGCGTTCTTTTGTGGCTCTTGAGGCGGGCGTTCGATCCGCGGTGATGCCGGTTGTATCAGATTTCCGACCTGCGCCGACGCCGTGGGTTGCGCAGGCGTCGTACTGGGCAAACTCAAATTCGGCTGACTATTGTTCAATGCGATATTTGGAGCAGCTGAAGGTGCGCTTGCCGTAGCTCGAGGTGCAGCAGACGTTGAGGAAACCCTAGCCGAACTAAGGCCGTTGCTATTCGCACCAGCGACGACGAAAGCCGCAAAGCAGACTACTCCAAACACCCAGCGTCGGGCCGCGACGTCACCGAACACCCGCCCCTTTTCGTCAGCTTCAGCCTGCTTAAACTCAACCCAAATCGCCTTCGCCCTAGTGGTCAGATCGGTCCGCGCTCGTTGGACTTCGGCCGCGACCGTCCTGACTGCGATCAAGTCAGCCTTCAAGGCGGTCTCGATAGCCAAGCGTCTTTGAGCAATATCGGACTTCACCTGAGCGATGTCGCTGGGGTTGATCGGTTGACTGGGATTGAAAACGAAGCGTCGCTCAATATCTGAACGCCAAGACAATAAGAGCCCAGCGGTTGCCGATCCGAAACCAGGAATCTGTTCGATTCTTTGTCGTGAGATATCCGCTGCGGTGTCAATGCCATGCGACCGCAACGTCGCTTTCCTTGCGCTGCCTACGCTCCTAATTTTCGCCTTTACGAGGCTAAAGCGCTCAAGAAAATACCTGAGCTGCATCTCGCGCTGCCGGCGCGACAAGTCCGCCAAGCGCCGCGTTTCTTCGGTCGGAAGATCGTTGTATTCGCGAATTTTCGCCTCGGATTGCCGTCTCGCTTCGTTAAAGCGCGACGCGTCTCCCTCGGTCCTGTAGCGCTGATCTACCTGATCCCAAGCCCGTTTGAGCTGATGCGAACGAGGACCATTGGCATGCGGCTGGTTCGGATTTCTGAGCGCGAAGAATGCGGACGCGCCGAGAACTCCTAGCCCAATCAAGGGTGGAAGATGTCCCAATCTTAAAAGAACCGCCGCCGCAACGCCACTGAGGGTTGATATCGCGAACAGCCCTGCAGAACTATCAAGCGAGCCCTTGTTCTGGCCGCTTGGCGCACCCTGAACGATCGGCATTGCTGAATACAATGACGGCGCGCCTCCGGGATCAGTCACCCCACGTATTGCAGCGATGAGTTGGCCGAGGTCCAGCGGGGTAATCGTACTGATGATGAGGGGGGATGGAAATGCAATGAAGCCCGGGATGGCTTTCTCGAGCTCGCACCAAGGACAATTTGGTGCTGACGAGAAGTAAGAGTGACCCGCCGTCGCAGCGCACTTGACTAGCTGCGTCTCGGCACGCTGCAAAAGCGAGATCCAATCGGCCGGCTTGGGTCGTCCACTATTTGCTCCACCCGGGCCGAAGCAAGCCTCAAATGCAATCGCCAGCTCCCTTGGGACGTAGGAGAGCGTCGGCGCGAATGGTGGAGGCTCTGTTTGGGTACGGGACTTTTCCGAAGAGTATGCAAAACGGTATTCAGCGATCGCGCGCTCTTCGGGCATGTCGCCGCGACCAAGATATCGACCAGAAAATGGATGCCGCCCTAGAAACAGCAAACTGAAGATGGCGACGCCCAACCCAAATGCATCGTGATTTGGCGTGCGCTGAATATTTTCGAGCGACTTCGCCTGCAATTCCGGCGGGGTGTAATCAGGCACTCCTACTGCGCAGTAGAATGTTTTGCCATCCTTTGAGAACTGAAAAGAATCGCAATCGATAAGGGTCGCCGTGGCGTCAGGACCAACCAAGATACCCGAGTGATTCAAATCGCCTATTACGCAGCCCGCCGAGTGCACGGCGGCTACCGCTCTCGCAATATTCAAAGCTGTTCGAAGCAAGAGCCTATAGTCCGCGTTCGGAAATTCATTGCGCCGACTTGCTGGCGAATACAATTGGTGAACCGGCTTCTGATTCCCGATGCGCCGCATCGTGAACCCCGCGAACGTGCCGCCACCCTCAAACAACGGAGAAATCGGAAACGCCGCGCTGGCCACCTTCGCCTGCATCCCAGTAGCGACCATGGCAGCGATCTTTTGCTGCCGTTCCCGCGCTTTATCGGGGTGATATATTTTAGCGACGAAGTCTGGCTCGCCGATTATCTCGAACACAGCCCCTTCGCCGCCGCGCCCCACCAGCTTACCGAGTGGGACCGCTTTCCTCTGCTGATCAAAGATGCTCTTGAGACGCGACATTGAGACTTCGACGTGCCAGCAATAGCGTTTTGTCGTCATCGGTCCTATCGCAGACGGCCGGACCGTTCAAATAATTGCACAAATGTCGGGACAAGTTGCGATTCTTCCCAATCCCGTCGGACTTGAAGCCGGAAAACATTTGGTTGAAGAAGGGTGGGAACGCCGTGAGTGTCGAGAAATTTAGAACAAGATGCTCGATCCCGTCTGTAAAGACAGCCAGTTCAGACACGGGACCATCGATATCGTTCAACTGAAATGAGGGCTCTGGGTCGTCCGTTACAAAGTAGGTTGTTGATGCATATTCCCCGTGTGAGGGCCAGCTACCAACAGCCCACTCCTCGGAATCGGACAGGCGATAGACAACCGCCCCGTCACCGACATGCAGGACTTTGGCTTTCCCGTCCCCGATGATGCAGCCGACCAGCGTTGCGGCAAAGTCGCGGGGCGTGAGCCCGGCAGATCTTGAAACGATCTCGATCCGTCCACGCATGTCGTCGAGCCAATCGCTTACAACTTCGCGAGAAAGGTCCGCTAATATTCCCCCGCTCTGCAGATAGCTCCTTACGTTCCGACAAAAGGCGCGGACTATGATACGAGAACCAACAGACGATCGCATCGCAGATCCAGCGCCATCGGCGCAGACCGCGACCAGCGCGGACTCATTTCTGCCTCTAACAAAGATACAAGCGCCCGAATCGTCGCAACTTCGGTTTATCCGGATATGCGAAGTACCAATTGCGCTCGCCGAAATCCATTCCCAACTGGGTACGGTCATCCCGCTGTAGCCCACCCGTCAGGAGCCGTGGGGTTCTGTAGCGGCACTTGATCGCCCGGATTCGATTTGGAGACAGATGAAAGCGAAGCTGAGAGCCATTGAAAGAATTCTTTGAATTGAAGGCCCTTCAGCTTCAAAGGCTCACGGGTTGCAATCGCACGCAAAGTGCCGGAATCAGCACCTTCCACGCCCACCGCATAAAACATAAAGGATTTAGCGGCCTCTCCTTCGTGAACAAGCTGGGTTGCACGGCTTACGGAGTCCGTCGGTGATCCATCAGTGATCAAAAAGACCCAGGGACGGTAATGCTTGACCCCGGCAGACCGGTAGGTGGCTTTTCTCTCCCTCAGCATATCAAGCGCTCTCTCGATTGCCTCTCCCATCGGAGTAGCACCCGCGCTTTCGATCTGTTGGGGATAGAAATTATGGACCGTCGCAAAGTCGGATTCGACCTTAACAGGGCCGAACGTGACGATGGCGACCTCGACGCGCTTGGCCGCCAAGCTGTCCATCGATAGCTCGTCGCGAAACGCTCGAAGACCGTCGTTGAGTTGCTGTATAGGAGCGCCGCTCATCGAGCCAGAATTGTCGAGGACGAGAATAACCGGGCATCGATTCTCAGGATTTTCTACGAACTCCGCAGCGTTAAATGGCTGTTGCGCAAAATCAGTCTCTGACATGTTTGCTCCAAAATATCGGCCAAGCACAAGCATTTCTATACGATGCGTTCGGCTTTACAACCAAAAGACGATCGGTAGGCTCCCGCTTTCGACTAAGGGAGGGGCAGGTCGTCAGGGCGCGAAGACTACCCAGCAACAATGCCAGACTGACTTTACCGTGGTACCCTCCGCGGTCACTGGCCAACGAAAATCGGACAGGGCATTTTGCGCCGAGCCGAAGAGTCCTCGCTTCTAGCGAACACGCTCGCGCCATGAGCGGGGGTCGGCAGATTGGCCGTCGCGATCGACCCCACCAAGAAGTGAACGGTGACGGCCGTGGAGACCAGAGTCAGCGGCCGTCCCCCTCGTTTCACAAACGGCATTGAGGAAGATCGGCGGCGCATAGAAGCCAAATCCCAGGCCGAGAATGGCGAGGCCAAAGGCCGCCGCAACAACGCTCGATCCATAGAACGTTCCGCTTCGCATCTTCGTCAACCGCCCGAGCTTTACCACGTGATTCTGCACAGACGTGCCGGCGCGCAGTTCGCGTCCGGTCGAAGCATGAGATCGGTGGGGCGAAATCAGTTGACCTTGCCGCCATCATGTAACATATAAAGTTGCATGAAACGAGATAGCCGATTATCCGGCGTGCTGCACGTCCTGCTACACATGGCGCAGCAGCCCGGCACCTTCACGTCCGAGACCCTGGCAAAGGCCATGGACACGAACCCGGTGGTGATCCGGCGCATCATGGCGGGCCTTCGGGACCTCGGTTACGTCCGCTCCGAAAAGGGACATGGCGGCGGCTGGACGCTGGCTTGCGACCTCACGAAGGTGACGCTGCGCGACGTCTACACCGCGCTCGGCAGTCCCTCGCTTCTGGCCATGGGCAACCGGACAGAGGCGCCGGGTTGTCTCGTCGAGCAGGCCGTCAACGCCGCCCTCGATCAGGCATTCGGCGATGCGCAGGCGCTGCTGCTGTCGCGCTTTGGCGAGGTGACGCTGGCGATGCTGGGCGACGATCTGCGCAAACGCCTCGGCTCTCGAAAACTTCAGGGCATGAGCGCACATGGCGCGTGATCGGCTCCATTCAGCAAGGACGACATCATGACCGACGTTCAGGACATGTTTTCCGATCCGCAAGCGGTGGCGAGATACACGGAAGGACCGCCACGGTTCGTCCCGGGCTACAATGCCATGCTGTCCATGGCGGCGATTCTTCTGGCCGAGCGTGCGCGTGAGGATGCGCGGATTCTCGTGCTCGGCGCCGGCGGCGGCCTCGAATTGAAGACGTTTGCGCAAGCGCAGCCGCGCTGGAGCTTCGACGGTGTGGACCCCTCCGCGGCGATGCTGGCGCTTGCCGGGCAAACCCTGGGCCCGCTCGCATCGCGCGCCTTCATCAGGGCTACATCGACGATGCTCCGCAGGAATTGTTTGACGGCGCCAGCTGCTTGCTGACGCTGCACTTCGTCGACGTCGAGGAGCGACGCCGCATCGCCTCGGAGGTCCGCCGACGGCTCAAGCCGCGCGCAGCTTTCGTGGTCGCCCATTTAAGCGCGCCCGATGGCGATGAGGAGCGCCCGCTATGGCTGTCGCGGTACTCTGCGTTCCTGGCCTCCTCCGGCGTCGAGCCCGAGCAGGCCGCGGCCGCGCGGAACGCCGTTACCAACCATCTGGAAATCCTCACGCCCGCGCAGGATGAGGCGATTCTGCGCGAGGCCGGCTTCTCCGAGCCGACCCTGTTCTACACCGGGTTCACCTTCCGCGGCTGGGTGGCCTACGCGTGAGGTGGCCCGGCTTCAACGCGGCTGAGCATCATGCAAAGCCGGATGGACCCGGGGGTGCGGTCACAATCTATGAGTCGCGACATAGGCCGCGTCCGTTCTGCCTTCAATACCGGACATCGCCAGCTCGCCCCTGCGTATCGGCAAAGGGCCAGACAGCCGACACGCAGTCGAGAGCGTAAAGCTGGCGTCCTCATCGTGACGGTCAGAATGGAGCGCGTCGAAGTCGGACACTCGGACACGCCCTGGAGCCTTAGTTGTGTCAGTTGCAGCCGCCGCAATCGTAACGCTGGCGCCCTTCATCTTGCGCATCAGGTTGGCGATTGGAAGAAGTCCATGACGATCGAGGGCGCGCCGGCGTGGTCCGTCATCGCAGCAACTCGCTGTCCCGCACGCCTTTGGCGTGGCCCCGACGAAAGCCGGCGTTGTAGGCGGCCGCTGACCCGAGAATGGCGATAAGGAAGATGATCACTGCGACTATGGTCATCGTACCCGCGCAAGAGAGCTTTGACGTCTTCCGGGCCGTGAGAACGACAAAGGGATTCCACTACTGGAATCCCTTTCGCCACAACTGAATGTTGTCGCTTAGAAGTGGTAGTTCACACCGGCGCGCACGGTGTGAAAGCGGGTCTGTTCCGTGAGCGAAATACCACCCGGAAATCCGACGCCACCGCCGAGCGCGGCCAGCGCGCTGAGGTCCAGATCATCCTTGCCGAGATCGACGTACAGATATTCGGTCTTAAAGGACCAATTCTGGGCGATCATGTATTCGAGGCCGGCGCCAACAGTCCAACCAACTTTCGTGTGCGAGCCTAGGTCCACCAGATAGCTGGTGGAGGTCTGTCCGTAGGCAAGACCGCCCGTCGCGTAAACGACAGTGCGTTCCCACGGCATGACACCGACACGTCCGCGGACCGTACCGAAGTAATCTACGGTGGTTCCGATCGAGCCACCCAGACCACCGCCACCTCCGCCGGCAAAAGCGCCGAGGCCGAGACTGCTGTTGATGTTACTGCCCTGAATGTCGGTTTCAAAACCCCACAGGAACTGCCCGGCCTGCCAGTTGTAGCCGATCTGAGCGCCGCCGAAAAATCCATTGCTCTTGAGATTCAGAGAGCCAAGCCCCGCGCCGCCGAGCGCAGCGGCATCAATGGCAAGAGCCGACTCACCACCGGCGTATCCACCGTTTGCGCCAACATAGAATCCTGTCCAGCTCGACACTGGCGCCGCATAGGTGGGCGCCTTCGAATAAAGGTCAGCGGCCGATGCCGAGGCAACCATGGTGAGCAATGCCGCAGACGTCATCAAGAGCTTCTTCATAACACTTCCCATTTTTCTTTTTTCAACTCAGCATGCTTGTCCTCCGCATGAAGCGGGCGCGCAAGGGCAAATAGGACACGCATCCTAGGAAAGCGAACCTATTCGCACTTGTAAGATCAGGTAGTTGTTTGAACGCCATCGCGAGGCGACGCAAATGCAGTCCGACATCTGCTTTGGGTCAAAAGCAGCTGTTGGCCAATCCGTCAGGCGGCGTCAGGCTTCCCCCAAACAGCAGACATGACGATCGCTCTCGTGGTGTTCAGCTCAGGCTTCACAGTCCTTCTTGTGACCAGATTCGGCCTGCCAACACCTGAGCGGGAGCATTCTTGGCACGTGCGGGAGCATCGCCGACGTTAACCCTGTCGGCAAATGATTCCTCGCGCGTCGGCAGCCGTCGACAAGTCGCCTCATTGCCGCGGAGAATTTCCGACGGCACGAACCTAGATCGGAGGCGCATTATGCTGAGAATGGCGTTGTTGGGCCTTCTGATCCTGTTCAGTGTCGGAGTGCTGTCGGCAATGGAGCTGAGCGCGCCACCGCGTCGCGTCGTCGTGACCGTCCAGCCGCTTGCCGAGCGGAGCGCAAACATCTCTGCTTCGTATGACGCGTCGGCGAAGGCCGATCGCCTCGAGGTTGCCGCTGCGAGCAGCGCGATGCCGACAGAGGCAGCTTCAGTCGAAAACCCCGGTGCTCCGCAAGACGTCCATGTCCGCTCGCCCGCGCCGGAACCGATCGTCCGTCATCGGCCCGATCCGAAGACGATCGCGGCCGCCAAACCTCCCAAACCGAAGCCAAAGCCAATTGTTATCAAGCGGACCGCCAATGTTCAGCGCGCAAAGGCTGCCAGCGAGACCGAGCCCTGTCGGCTCAAGGCGTTCGGCGGCTTGCTCAAGGCTTTGAATTTGACGCGCTGCGAAATCTGAAAACTCCACGAGCAGTCCAAGCTCGTGCCTGCTTCCTCTAGGAGGCGCTTACGGGTCCACACTTGTCGCCATCTTTCCTCCGGCCGAGGTGTCGCAAATTCTTGCCGTCATCCATATGTTGCCTCCATGAAAAAAATCGGATTCCTCTCCTTCGGGCACTGGACGCCCTCGCCGCAGTCGCAGACCCGCTCGGCGGCGGACACGCTGCTGCAATCGATCGAGCTTGCGGTCGCGGCAGAACAGCTCGGCGCGGACGGCGCCTATTTCCGCGTGCACCATTTCGCGCGGCAGCTTGCTTCGCCCTTTCCGCTGCTCGCCGCCGTCGGCGCGAAGACCAGCAAGATCGAGATCGGCACGGCCGTGATCGACATGCGCTACGAGAACCCGCTTTACATGGCGGAGGACGCAGGCTCCGCCGATCTCATCGCCGGCGGGCGGCTTCAGCTCGGCATCAGCCGCGGCTCGCCCGAGCAGGTGATCGACGGCTGGCGCTATTTCGGCTATCAACCGGCCGACGGCGAGAACGATGCCGACATGGGCCGGCGACATGCCGAGGTCTTTCTCGACATCTTGCGCGGCGAAGGGTTTGGAAAACCCAATCCGCAGCCGATGTTTCCGAACCCGCCGGGGCTGCTGCGCCTGGAGCCCCATTCGGAAGGCCTGCGCGAGCGGATCTGGTGGGGCGCCGGCTCGAACGCCACCGCGATCTGGGCGGCCAAGCTCGGCATGAACTTGCAGAGCTCGACGCTGAAGAACGACGAGACCGGCGAAGCTTTTCACGTGCAGCAGGCCGCGCAAATTCGCAGCTATCGCGCCGCATGGAAGGAAGCCGGCCATACGAGGGAGCCCCGCGTCTCGGTGAGCCGCAGCATCTTCGCGCTGCTCGACGATCGCGATCGCGCCTATTTCGGCAGGGGCGGCGAAGGCGAAGACCAGATCGGCTTCATCGACCCGCGCACGCGGGCGATCTTCGGCCGCAGCTATGCCGCCGAGCCGGATGCGCTGATCGAACAGCTCCGGCAAGACGAGGGGATTGCCGAGGCCGACACGTTGCTGTTGACCGTGCCGAACCAGCTCGGCGTGGACTACTGCGCACACTCAATCGAGGCGATCCTGACACAGGTCGCGCCTGCGCTGGGATGGCGGTGAGACGTACGCGCGCGTCAATCTTCCAGAACAAAATCACCAAAGAGGGTTGAATGACCTCTCGGAAGGTCATCTCCCGAACCACTGAACAGAACCGTCATGGCCAAGCGGACATGGCGCGTTCGTCTCGGCGCTGTTTGCGGAAGTCGACTTTGCCAACATCCTGAAATGGACCATCGACGAGGTCCGCCGAGACGGCTTCGACGTTCTCTCGGCCCGGCTCCTTCGCAAGCGGCCGCATGCGGCCTGCGTGTCGATGTACTCCCGGATGCTCGTCAGTCTGCCGTCCCGAACCGTAGTCATTTCTCCATTTCGCTCGGATCGGATCGCGCTCGATCCGATCCCATGCGTCGTGTCCCCAACGGTGGGGACGTCGTGTTCATCAGTCGAACTTGACCAGGTCCTTAAAGATCAGTTGACCCCAGCTATTTCCGCGCGCCTGCACAAGCAGTCCTCCTTCCGAAAGCCCGCCGAGTTTGATCGGCGCGAAGCCGAGCTTTTCCGCAAGCGCGCCAATCTCCGCGGCGGCAGCGTCATCGTCGCTCGCCAGGAACACGACTCTCCTGCCACCATGTGCGGCCGGATCTTGGCCGAGGACGGCAGCACCCAAATGGTTGAAGCCCTTGACCAGTCTACCGCCAGTGAAGGCCTGCGCGACGGCCTTGGAAGAAGGCTGTCCTCCCAGTTTCTCAGGGGGCACGCCGTAGGCATTGGTCACATCGACGATGGTCTTCCCCTGCCAGGTGGGCAGCGCCTTCGCGACCTCCTGGTGCGACTCGAAACGGACGGCCAAAAAGACGATGTCCGCCTTGGCCGCTTCTGCCAGCTTTTTGGGAACGATCGTGGGTCCGATCGCGGCCGCGGCGGATGCAAAGCTTTCCGGGTCGCGCGTGGTTGCAACGGATACTTCGATGCCGTTGCGGGCAAACGCCGTAGCCAGCGCCTGGCCGATATTGCCGAAGCCGATAATTGCGTAGCTCATGATGTTTCTCCGATCTAGTGTTGATGCCCGGGTCAGACCTGCGCCATGCCGCCATCGACGGCGAGATCCACGCCGGTGATGAAAGAGCTTTCATCGGAGGCGAGGAACATGACGGCAGCCGCGATTTCCTCTGGCTTGCCCCTGCGACCCATTGGGATCTGTGAAGCAAACTGAGCGGCCGCTTGCTCGGCTTGCTCGGGGGTGAGGCCGGTCGTTGTCTCCAGGGCGGGAGTCTCGGTTGGTCCGGGGCTCATCGCATTCACGCGGATTTTCCGGTCTTTCAGCTCCAGCGTCCAAGCGCGCGCGAAGTTGCGCACAGCCGCCTTGCTCGCGGCGTAGGCGCTAAACCCCGGCAGCCCCAACACGTTCGACACCGAAGAGTTCAGGATAATCGAACCGCCGTCTTTGAAGAGGGGAAGCGCCTTCTGCACCGTAAAGAACAGCCCCTTCACGTTCACGTCGAAGGTCTGGTCAAAATGGGCCTCAGTCGCTAGCGCGAGCGGTGCGATTGTCCCGGAGCCCGCGTTCGCGAAGAGAATGTCGATGTGACCATGTTTCTCTTTCACGACAGCGTAGAGCCGGTCCAGATCTTCCAAGCGCGACACGTCGCCCACGACCGTCGTAACGTTCCGCTCGATGAAGGCTGTGGCCTCCTTCAGCTCTTTCTCGCGTCGCCCGGTGATCACGACGTGCGCACCTTCTTCCACGAAGCGCTTGGCTGTGGCCAACCCAATCCCGCTGCTTCCGCCGGTGATGACTGCGATCTTGCCTTCTAGTTTTTTCATGATCTTTTATCTTTCGTTGTGTGTGGGCCAGCCGCGGGACCGCGCCGGCGTCAGAGTTGCGCCAGGCCGC
The DNA here is from genome assembly GCF_023074185.1 of Bradyrhizobium sp. 132. Lineage (GTDB taxonomy): Bacteria > Pseudomonadota > Alphaproteobacteria > Rhizobiales > Xanthobacteraceae > Bradyrhizobium. Next base: position 127,759 of record NZ_JADPKY010000157.1, read on the forward strand.
CGTCGACGGCGACTTCGCTGGCGGTCATGAAGCTGCTGTCCGACGATGCGAGAAAGGCCGCCACGGCCCCGATCTCCGCCGGATCGGCCATGCGCTGGAGCGGAGTCATCGAGGCGAACACCTTCTGGCCCTCCTCGCCCAGCGCTTCCTTCGCGAGTTCGGTCGCAGTCGCCCCGGGCGACAGCACGTTGACCCGGATGCCGCTGCCTTTCAGGTCCTCCGCCCAGGTCCGCGCGAGGTTGCGCACGGCCGCCTTGCTCGCGCTGTAGGCGCTCATTGCCGGGGCGCCCGTGGTGCCGGCGCTCGATCCGGTCAGGATGATCGAACCGCCCTGACCCATCAGCGGCAGCGCCTTCTGGACCGTGAAGATCGTACCCTTCACATTGGTGTCGAAGGTTTCGTCAATGTGCGCGGCGGTGATCTGGCCGAGCCGAAGCTGGCTTCCCGCGCCTGCATTGGCGAAGACGATGTCGAGGGTTCCGCGCTCGGACTTCACCGCCGCATATAGTCGGTCGAGGTCGGCCTCATCCGAGACCGAGCCCTTCACCGCGCGGGCATTGCGCCCGAGGGCGGCGACAGCAGCGTCGAGCGCCTCCTGTCGGCGGCCGAAGATGAAGACGAAAGCGCCTTCTTCGATGAAGCGCTTTGCTGCGGCGCGCCCAATGCCGGTAGCGCCACCCGTGATAACTGCAACCTTACCGTCTAGCTTTCGCACAACTTCTCCTTTCGTGATGTCGGGACGGCATCTGCCCCCGAGAACCTCGACATAGGTCCGCCGGCGTCAGGCGTTGAGTGCGGAAGCGCGCACATCGGTGGTGCGAAATCGATCCGGCCGGACGACTTACGGCAGCCGCGGCGATCGGTGTCCGCCGTTCGGGAATTGAGCGGTGCTTGCGGGCATAGGCTATGATGACCGCCCGTACTGCTGTACGAGACGTTAGATACGGGCTTTGGAAGGCGCACCGCGCGGTGCGGGATCGCACCATGATCGACTGGGATGACGTTCGCTACTTTCTTGCCGTCGCGCGCGGAGGCTCGGTGCGGGCTGCCGCCGAGCGCCTCGGTGTGAATCACGCGACCGTGCTGCGACGCATCGCCCAGCTCGAGGAACGGCTCGGGGTCCAAATGTTCGAAAAGCTGCCTTCGGGCTATCGCCTGACGGCTGCGGGCGAGGAGGTCCTCGAGTTCGCGGACCAGATGGAAGCGTCGTCGCACCTGCTGGAGACGCGCGTCTTCGGGCGCGACCAAAGCGTGCGCGGGCTTCTGCGGGTGACGCTGGCGCCGCCGCTGGCGACACACCTGCTCATGCCGGACTTCGCCGACTTCGCGCGTCTGCATCCGGACATCGAGATGGATATCTTGTCGGCTGGCGAACTGGCTAATCTGACCAACCGGGAGGCCGACGTCGCGATCCGCGTCGTCTACGACCGCAAAACCCTGCCGCTCAATCTTCACGGCATGAAGGGACCGGACCTGTTCGGCGGCGTCTACATGTCCCGGGATCGACTAGCCGCGTGGCGTACGGGCGCGCCGGATCCCATCCGGTGGATCGTCATCAGCATTCATGGAATACCGGACTGGGCCAGCGAGGGTGAGGTTCGCACCACGGGGGTTCCGTTCAGGATCACGGACGCCGAGGCGCAGATCGTTGCAGTACGGCAAGGGCTCGGGATCACGACGCTGCCGTGTTTCATTGGCGATGCCGACCCCCTGCTGGTGAGGGTGCCGGGCACCGGCCTGCACATGTACGGAACGCTCTGGCTTCTCACACACGGGGAGACCCGCAAGACGAAGCGCGTGCGGCTCTTCACGGAGTTCGTATCCCGCAGGCTCGCCGCATACGCTCCGCTTCTCGCGGGACTGTCCCTATCGCGCGACTGACGCCCGGCAGGTCGCCGGCGATGCTTGAACCGGCGTCGTAACATTTAGATCGCACCAGCTTTAATCGGACACGATTTATATCGGGACGATATCGCAAACTCCGGAGGGATCCATGAGCCGTCTCCGAAAGCCTGCATTAAAGGACGCAAGGATGTGCTGGAGAGAGCCGAGCTGGCCAGTCAATCGGGGCCAAACCGCATTCGGAGATGAGTACCAAATGGCGCGCCCGGAACGATTCGAACGTCCGACCCTCAGATTCGTAGTCTGATGCTCTATCCAGCTGAGCTACGGGCGCGTTTTTCGCGAACAGCAATGTGGGCAAGGCCTACATGCACCCTCCGGACAACGCCGAAGGGGTGCGAAAGAGCGCTCTGACTAACCGCTCTTGCCCGAATTGGCAAGGTCCGGATTGGGGAGATTTTGCAGGGCAACGACGGTTTCCGGTGGGTCTCCGGCCGACTACGCCCTTGCCCGCTCGTTGCGGATGGAGAGGAGTTCCACGGGGCGGTCGGGGATGACGATCCGGAAGGTGGCGCCGAGGGTGCCTTCGACCAGATGGATGTCGCCGCCATGGGCGCGGACGAGCTCGGCGGCGATGGCAAGGCCAAGGCCGCTGCCGCCCGGGCGGCCGGAGGTCTGGAACGCCTCGAACAGATGGTCCCGGGTCTTCTGGGGCACGCCGGGGCCGGTGTCGGAGACCTCCAGGATGGCGACGGCGCCTTCGCGTTTTCCCGTGATCCGGATCTGCTGCGCGCCGCCCTCGGCCGACGAATGGCTTTCCAGCGCCTGGGCGGCGTTGCGGACGAGGTTGAGCAGCACGCGGAACAGCTGGTCGGGATCGGCGTCGACCGCGAGCCCCCGCTCGATCGCGGCGACCCAGACGATCGCGGCATCGCTGGCAAGGCCTGCGGTCTCGCGCACCTCCAGCACCACCGGCTCGATCAGGATCATGCGCCGGTCGGGCGCGGCCTCCTGGGCGCGGCCGTAAGACAAGGTCGACTGGCAGAAGGCGATGGCGCGCTCGAGCGAGCGCACGAGCTTTGGCGCAAAGCGCTGCACCCGCGGATCCGGCACGCTGGCGAGCTGGTCCGACAAAAGCTGGGCCGAGGCCAGCAAATTGCGCAGATCGTGGTTGATCTTGGAGACGGCGAGGCCGAGGGCGGCAAGCCGGCTCTTCTGATGCAGCATCGACATCAAATCGCGCTGCATGTCCGACAATTCGCGCTCGGCGACCCCGATTTCGTCGCTGCGCTGGCTCGGCACGATGATCCCCGCCGAGCTTTCGGGGTTTTCGTGGAAGCCGACCAGGCTCGCCGTCAACCGCCGCATCGGGCGCACGAACAGATAATGGAGCGCGAGATAGACGAGGCCCGCGGTCAGCGCCGCGATGATCAGCGCGACCACCACGACGTTGCGGGAGAAGCGGTACATCGACTGCCGCAGCGGCAGCTCGTCGGTCACGATCTCGATGAACTGGGCGTTGCCGACCCCGGGCCCGACGATCCGGATGGCCTGGTTGCCGGTCTCCAGCATCATCCGGAACGAGCCGGTGATCGCCTCCCACGCCGTCATGTCGCGCAGATCGATGTCGTGCTCGATGGCGGTCGGCAGATTGTCGCTGGCGAGCAGACGGCGCTGCTGGCCCATCTTGATGGCGACGGCGCGCGCGTTGATGCTTTTCAGGATCTGGCGCGACAGCGAATCGGGGACCATGCCGAGCGGCGCGGCATCGAGCACCAGCGCCGCCGTGTTGGCCGCCGCCACGCGGTCGTTCAGCCGGTTGACCCAGAAGTTGGCGATGGCAGGCACGTAGAGCAGGACGGCCGCGATCATCACCAGGGGAACAGTGAGCAGCAACAGCTTGCCGGATAGCCCAAGCCCGCGCGTCCCGCGCGGCTGCGTCGCCGGCGGGTCCCGCTGATCCTGATCCTGGATCGGCTGGAGGTCTGTCGCTGCCACGTATTCGCCCCTGTTGGCCTGGCTGATGGAGGATGCGACCCGCCCGGGGGCCGGTCAAATTACAGATCGCTAATCTGCCGAGGTGGGATGTAAGCGCCGATATCGCTAATCGCTACCTCGATGGTTAAAAACCCCGCACAAACAGCGATATTCACCGGATCAGAGCCTTTGTGCGGCGTTGACGAAAAGGAGGCGCTCGCATATAAGCCGGCCAAATTGTCCGCGATGACCCGGTGTAACGCCGGGAGCGGCTCTCTTGGGGCCGAAAGCGGGCCCGTTTTGGGCAGCATCTTCCGGACTTTATCATCAATTCTACAGGCAAATTGCCCGGTCAGCGGAGAAAAACCCGTGAAGCGGACTTATCAACCCAGCAAACTGGTGCGCAAGCGCCGTCACGGCTTCCGTGCCCGTCTCGCTACTGCCGGCGGCCGCAAGGTTCTCGCCGCACGCCGCGCTCGCGGCCGCAAGCGTCTGAGCGCCTGAGCCGGACCCCCTTTTTGGGATTTCATCATGGATCGGCTGAGGCAGCGAGCGGATTTCCTCGCCGTTGCCAATGGCGCGCGGGTGAATAGTCCCGCGTTCGTCCTGCAAAGCCGTGGCCGGGACGACAGCGGCCCGATCCGGATCGGCTTCACCGTTACCAAAAAGAACGGCAACGCCCCCGAGCGCAATCGCATCCGGCGCCGGCTTCGCGAACTGGTGAAGCGGCTCGATCCGGTGTCGATGCAGCCCCATCATGATTATGTGCTGGTCGGCCGAAGGGACGCGCTCTCGCGCGGCTTCGCCACCATGCTCGACGATCTGCGCATAGCGTTCGCGAAGCCCGCGCGGCATACGCACAAGGGACGCGGCCCAAAAACCGACGGCCAAAGAACCGACGGCTTAAAGCCCGGCCCCGCTCCTGCGACCAGCCGCAAACCGGATTGATGACGAGAATGATGACCGATAACCGCAACACCATCCTCGCCGTCATTCTGTCGGGCCTCGTGCTGATCGCCTGGCAATATTTCTACAACATGCCGGCGATGGAGAAGCAGCGCGTCCAGCAACAGACGCAGGCCGAGCTGCAGAAGACCACACCGCAGCCGACGGCTTCCGGGACGCCGGGCGCCACGCCGCAGCCCGGCACCGCAGGCACGCCCTCCGCTCCCCAGACCGCCAATCAGCCGGGCCAGCCGATCGTCAGCCGCGAGGCGGCGATTGCCGCTTCCCCCCGCGTCAAGATCGATACACCCCGCTTGACCGGCAGCATTGCCTTGAAGGGCGCGCGCATCGACGATCTTGCGCTGGTGCAGTATCGCGAAACAGTCGACCCGAAGTCGCCGCCGATCATCCTCTATTCGCCGTCGGGCACTGCAGAGCCCTATTACGCGGAATTTGGCTGGGTGGCCGGGACAGGCGGCACAAAGGTGCCCGACCGGACCACCGATTGGCAGCAGGAGGGCACCAACAGCCTGACGCCGTCCACGCCGGTCATGCTGAAATACGATAATGGCGAAGGCCTCACCTTCCGCCGCACCGTCACGATCGACGACCACTACCTCTTCAGCATCAAGGACGAGGTGACCAATGTCGGCAACGCGCCGGTCAAGCTCTATCCCTTCGCGCTGATCTCGCGCCACGGCACGCCGCACGTCTCGGGCTACTACATCCTGCATGAAGGCCTGATCGGTTATTTGGGCGAGCAGGGCTTGCAGGAGAAGGCCTATAAGGCTGTCGGCGAAGCACCCGCGATCGGCAACGGCGGACACGGGTTCGAATTCAACAACGTCACCAATGCCTGGCTCGGTATTACCGACAAATATTGGGCGTCTGCGCTCCTTCCCGACACGTCGGCAACGCTCAAGGCCCGTTTTGTCGCCGAACCCGGCACCCAGATCCGATACCAGACCGACTATCTGCAAAGCGAGCAGACCGTCCCGATCGGCGGCACGACGACGACGAACGCGCGGCTGTTCGCCGGCGCCAAGGAAGCCGGCGTCGTCGGCGTGTTCCCGTTCGCCGGCCTCGGCGGCTACAACAAGGAGCTCGGCCTCAACCATTTCGATCTCTTGATCGACTGGGGCTGGTTCTACTTCATCACCAAGCCGATGTTCCTCGGCCTCGACTTCTTCTACCGCTTCTTCGGCAATTTCGGCATCTCGATCCTGCTCGTGACCGTGATCGTGAAGTTCTTGTTCTTCCCGCTGGCGAACAAGTCCTACGCCTCGATGGCGAAGATGAAGTCGGTCCAGCCGCAGCTTCAGGCGCTCAAGGAGCGCTACCCCGACGACAAGGTGAAGCAGCAGCAGGAGATGATGGAGATCTACCGCAAGGAGAAGATCAACCCGGTCGCCGGTTGTCTTCCCGTGGTGATCCAGATCCCGGTGTTCTTCTCGCTCTACAAGGTGCTGTTCGTCACCATAGAGATGCGGCACGCGCCGTTCTTCGGCTGGATCAAGGACCTGTCCGCGCCGGATCCGACCAATCTGTTCACGCTGTTCGGCCTGATCCCGTTCGATCCGACCACGCTGCCGCTGTTCGGCCACTACCTCGCGCTCGGCATCTGGCCGATCATCATGGGCATCACGATGTGGTTCCAGATGAAGCTGAACCCGACGCCGCCGGATCCGACCCAGCAGCTGATCTTCAACTGGATGCCGCTGATCTTCACCTTCATGCTGGCGGGCTTCCCGGCGGGTCTCGTGATCTACTGGGCCTGGAACAACACGCTCTCAGTGCTCCAGCAGAGCTTCATCATGCGCCGCAACGGCGTGAAGGTAGAGCTGTTCGACAATCTCAAGGCGACGTTCGCGAAGAAGGCGACGTAGCTCTCCGTCATTGCGAGGAGCGAAGCTCCGAAGCAATCCAGACCGTTTCCCCGGAGGCACCCTGGATTGCTTCGCTTCGCTCGCAATGACACGGTAACAACCGAAAGCTTTCGCATGAATGACGACAAAGATGCGAAGCTGATCGAGGTCGGGCGAAAGCTGTTTGCCCGCGACTGGCAGTTCATCTGGGCCTCGCCCTCGATTGAAACGCTGCCGCCGATGGCGGGGCTGGAGATCGCCTTTGCCGGACGCTCCAATGTCGGCAAGTCGAGCCTGATCAACGCGCTCACCGGCCGCAACGCGCTCGCGCGCACCTCGCATACGCCGGGCCGCACCCAGGAGCTGATCTTCTTCGAGGTCCCCGGCAAGACCGAGCTCCGCCTCGTCGACATGCCCGGCTATGGCTATGCCAAGGCGCCGAAGAGCCAGGTCGCGTCCTGGACCGAGCTGATCCACAAATTCCTGCTCGGCCGCGCCTCGCTCGCGCGCGTCTACGTGCTGATCGACGCGCGGCATGGCCTCAAGGAGGTCGACCACGAAGTCCTGAAGACGCTCGACCGCTCCGCGGTCAGCTACCAGATCGTGCTGACCAAGGCAGACCAGGTCAAGGCCGCCGAGCTCACTGAGCGGATTGCCGAGACCGGCGTTGCGCTCGCCAAACATCCCGCCGCGTTTCCGGATGTGCTGACGACCTCGTCCCGCTCCGGATCCGGCATGGCCGAGCTGCGCGCCGCGATGGCGAAGCTGCTGGAGGAGCGGACCAAGTGATGGCGCGCCTGTTGATCGGGCTTGCCGGTCTGATGGGCGCCGCCGGCGTCGCGCTGGCCGCCGCCGCCGCCCACGGTGGCGATGCGAGCCGGCTTGCTTCGGCGAGCGCCATGCTGCTGTTTCATGCAACTGCCGTACTTGCGGCCACAGCCCTGCTCGCGCACCGCCTTCTGCACGGCGGAATTGGCCTCATTGCTGCGTTCGGTTTCGTACTCGGCGCCGCGTTGTTCGCGGGCGACCTCACCTTGCGGCAATATGCCGGCCATTCGCTGTTTCCATATGCGGCGCCGACGGGTGGAACGGTGATGATTTTGAGCTGGCTGGTGGTGACGCTCGCGGCGGTGGTGGTGCGGAAATAGGTCTCGTGCCCCGGACGCAGCGCAGCGCTTCAGCGATGCGCTGCTGAGCCGGGGCCCATGCCAGCTTCTGGGTCCCGGCTCAGCGGCGCGTCACTGCGTGCCGCACCGCGTCCGGGACACGAGATCGCATGCCAGTCCTACTTTGCGCCTCGCCCGCCAATCAGATAGAACGCGGCCCGAGTATCCCGCCAGCGAGATCCGCCTCATGACCGAAATCTCACCGCTCGACCAGGCCCGCATCCTGTCCGAAGCGCTGCCGCACATGCAGCAGTATGACGAGGAAACCATCGTCATCAAGTATGGCGGCCATGCCATGGGCGACGAAGAGGGCGCGAAGAATTTTGCCCGCGACATCGTGCTGCTCGAGCAGACCGCGATCAACCCGGTGGTGGTGCATGGCGGCGGCCCGCAGATCGCGACCATGCTCAAGCGGCTCGGCATCGCCTCGGAATTCGCCGCCGGCCTGCGCATCACTGATGCCGCGACGATCGAAATCGTCGAGATGGTGCTGGCCGGCTCCGTCAACAAGCAGATCGTCGGTTACATCAACGAAGCCGGCGGCAAGGCCGTGGGCCTGTCAGGCAAGGACGCCAACATGGTGAAGGCGTCGAAGACGACGCGCACCATCATCGATCCGGACTCGCACATCGAGAAGGCGGTCGATCTCGGCTTCGTCGGCGACCCCGAGAAAGTCGACCTCACGCTGCTCAACCAGCTGATCGGCTACGAGCTGATCCCGGTGCTGGCACCGCTCGCGACCTCGAAAGAGGGCCAGACGCTGAACGTCAACGCCGACACTTTTGCAGGCGCCGTGGCCGGCGCGCTGAAGGCAAAGCGGCTGCTGCTGCTCACCGACGTGCCCGGCGTGCTCGACAAGTCGAAGAAGCTGATCCCGCAGCTCTCGGTCAAGGACGCGCGAAAGCTGATCGCCGACGGCACCATTTCCGGCGGCATGATCCCAAAGGTCGAGACCTGCATCTACGCGCTCGAACAGGGTGTCGAGGGCGTCGTCATCATCGACGGCAAGATGCAGCACGCGGTACTGCTCGAACTCTTCACCAACACGGGCACGGGAACGCTGATCCACAAGTGAGAGATGGGAAACCGAGAGACGCCGTCATGGCCGGGCTTGTCCCGGCCATCCACGATCTTTCGTCCCGCGCCAAGGACGTGGATGCCCGGGACAAGCCCAGCAACAACGAGCGGAGAGTTCAGCGACCGCGCCGCTCCACTCTCACGCGCTTCCTGATGACGCTCCCTGCCGCAGCCATCTCGTTTGTGTTCTCCTCCGCGCCGGCCTTCGCCGACCTCAAGATCTGCAACCGCATGTCCTATGTCGTCGAGGCCGCGATCGGCATCGACGACAAGGCGGCGACCGCCACGCGCGGCTGGTTCAGGATCGATCCCGCCACCTGTCGCGTGGTGGTGCAGGGCACGCTCTCCGCCGACCGCATCCTGCTCAACGCCCGCGCGCTCGGCGTCTACGGCGCATCCCCGATCCCGCAGAACGGCAGCGACACGCTGTGCGTCGCGCAGGACAATTTCGTCATCGCGGCCGCGCGGCAGTGCCGCAGCGGCCAGACCCAGGCCGCCTTCACGCAGATCACGCCGACGCAAGGCGCGGACGGCAATCTCGTCGCCTATCTCGCGGAGGATTCCGAATATGACGACGAGCAGGCCCGCCTTGCCGCCATCCAGCGGCTTTTGGTGATTGCAGGCTACGATGCCGCGCCGATCGATGGCGTCGACGGGCCGAAGACGCAAGGCGCGCTGGCCGCATTTCTGAAGAGTCGCGGATTGTCGTCGGACATCGTGTCGTCGCCGAACCTCTTCAAGACCATGGTCGATGCGGTGCAGACGCCGTCTCCGACCGGCCTCACCTGGTGCAACGACACCCCGCACAAGGTGATGGCGGCGGTCGCCACCGATGAAGGCAAGTCGGTGACGAGCCGCGGCTGGTATCGCATCGATCCCAAGACCTGCCTGCACCCTGACGTGGCCGGCCAGCCCAGGCAGATCTTCAGCTTCGCCGAGGCCATCGACGCCGACAACCGCGTCGTCAAGCTGAAGGACAAGCCGCTGAACTGGGGCGGCGACAAGCAGCTCTGCACGCGCGAGACCAAGTTCGAGACCAACGAGCAGACCGACTGCGGCGCACGCGGTTTCGCGGCGACGGGTTTCGGCGCGGTGGACATGTCAAGCGGCGGCAAGACGCTGCGGTTTGCGATGCCGTGATTGAGAAAGCTGTAATGACCCCACCCCGCGCCTTCGCCCATGTCGACACCTGGGTGTTCGACCTCGACAACACGCTGTATCCGCACCACGTCAATCTGTGGCAGCAGGTCGATTCGCGGATCACCGAGTTCGTTTGCAACTGGCTGAACCTGACGCCGGTGGAAGCGCGCAAGATCCAGAAGGATTATTACCAGCGCTTCGGCACCACGATGCGCGGCATGATGACCCTGCACGGCGTACGCGCCGACGACTATCTCGCCTACGTCCACAAGATCGACCACTCGCCGCTGGAACCGAACCCGGCGCTGGGCGAAGCCATCGCAAAACTGTCGGGACGAAAGCTGATCCTGACCAACGGCTCGGTCGACCATGTCGATGCGGTGCTGGCGCGGCTGGGCTTTGCTGCGCATTTCGATGGCGTGTTCGACATCATCGCGGCCGAATTCGAGCCGAAGCCGGCGCCGCAGACCTACCGGAAGTTTCTCCTGGACCATTCGGTCGACCCGACGCGGTCGGCCATGTTCGAGGACCTCGCCCGCAACCTCACCGTCCCGCACGAGCTCGGCATGACGACGGTGCTGGTGGTGCCTGACGGCACCAGGGAAGTGGTGCGCGAGGACTGGGAGCTGGAAGGCCGGGACGCCGCCCATGTCGACCACGTCACGGATGATCTGGCGGGGTTTTTAGGCAGGTTGTCTCATCCCAGGTGAGCCGTCATACCCGGCGAAGGCGGGTATCCGGTCATCGCCGCCGTTTCGATTCATCACGACCGCCGCGGCGTACTGGATCACCCGCTCCAGCGCGCAATTGCGCGCAAGGCGGGTGATGACAGCGAACCAAGCTTGACTCCGTCCCCCAAATCCCGAAAAAGCGCCCCAATCCATCAAAATTCCCATTCCCTAGAGGAAATGCCGATGTCCCTCCAAGCCCTCGAATCCACCATCAACGACGCCTTCGAGGCTCGCGACGGCGTCTCGACCTCGACCAGGGGCGAGGTGCGCGAGGCCGTGGATCAGGCGCTGGAGATTCTGGACAAGGGTGAGGCCCGCGTTGCCGAGCGCGGCACCGACGGCAAGTGGAAGGTCAATCAATGGCTGAAGAAGGCGGTGCTGCTCTCGTTCCGCCTCAACGACATGGGCGCCATTCCCGGCGGCCCGGGCAAGGCGACCTGGTGGGACAAGGTGCCCTCGAAGTTCGACGGCTGGGGCGAGAACCGCTTTCGCGACGCCGGTTTCCGCGCCGTCCCCGGCTCGATCGTGCGCCGCTCGGCCTTCATCGCCCGCAACGTCGTGTTGATGCCGTCCTTCGTCAATCTCGGCGCCTATGTCGATGAGTCGACCATGATCGACACCTGGTCGACCGTCGGCTCCTGCGCGCAGATCGGCAAGCGCGTGCACATCTCCGGCGGCGTTGGCATCGGCGGTGTGCTCGAGCCGCTGCAGGCCGAACCCGTCATCATCGAGGACGATTGCTTCATCGGCGCGCGCAGCGAAGTCGCCGAGGGCGTGATCGTGCGCAAGGGCGCGGTGCTGTCGATGGGTGTGTTCCTGGGCGCCTCGACCAAGATCGTCGACCGCGAGACCGGCGAGATCTTTATCGGCGAGGTGCCGGAATATTCGGTCGTCGTTCCCGGCGCCCTGCCCGGCAAGCCCATGAAGAACGGCCAGATCGGCCCGAGCACCGCCTGCGCCGTCATCGTCAAGCGCGTCGACGAGCGCACACGCTCGAAGACCAGCATCAACGAGCTGCTGCGGGATTAAATCTCCCTCACCGTCACCATGAGGCGGCCGCTCCTTCAGCGGCCCTCGAAGGGCGACGGCCCGGCTGCTGGCTGCATCGAACCTACCTTCCCTCCATCGGCACCAACATCCGGGCGACCTCTCCCGCCCGGAGCCTTGGCATGGACTGGACCTGGTATCTCTTCCGCTTCGACGACCGCCTCTGCTCCTGCAAAGGGCTGGGACCAGCAGGGCGAGATCGAATTTGTCCCGCCGAGCGCTAGCCCACCCGGCGGCATGCATGTTAAGCGGGGCGCATGACCGATGCTCTCTCGATTGCCCGCGATCTCATCCGCTGCCCCTCGGTAACTCCAGCCGATGCCGGTGCGCTGGGCGTGCTCGAAAAAGCTCTCGCCGCAGCCGGCTTCACGTGCCACCGCGTCACCTTCAGCGAGCCCGGCACGGCCGACGTCGACAATCTCTATGCGCGGATCGGCACTGACGCGCCGCACATCACCTTCGCGGGCCACACCGACGTGGTGCCGCCGGGCGACGAGAGCGCATGGAGCGTCGGCGCATTCTCCGGCGAGGTGAAGGACGGCTTTCTGCACGGCCGCGGCGCGGTCGACATGAAGGGCGGCATCGCCTGCTCGGTCGCAGCCGTGCTGGAGCATCTCGCCGCGAACGACGATAAGCCGCGCGCAGACGGAAAAGGCTCGATCTCGTTCCTGATCACCGGCGACGAGGAAGACGTCTCCATCAACGGCACCATCAAGCTGTTGAAGTGGGCGGCCGAGCGCGGCGAGAAATTCGATCATTGCGTGCTTGGCGAGCCTTCCAATGTCGAGACGCTCGGCGACACCATCAAGGTCGGCCGCCGCGGCTCGCAATCCGGGACGCTTTACGTCGACGGCATGCAGGGCCATGTCGCCTATCCGCACCGCGCGGCGAATCCGGTGCCGGACATTTCGCGATTGATCGTCGCGATCTCCGACGAGCCGCTCGACCATGGCAGCGCGCAGTTCCAGGCCTCCAACCTCGAATTCACCTCGGTGGACGTCGGCAACACCGCCAGCAACGTCATCCCCGGCCAGGCTCGCGCAAAATTCAACATCCGCTACAACGACAACCATAGCCAGGCGAGCCTGCGCGAGCTGGTCGAGACGCGGCTGACAAAAGCCTGCGGCAACCGCATTCGCGCCCGCATCGTCTGGGATCCCTCGAACTCGAACGTGTTCGTAACCAAGCCCGGCCCGTTCACCGAACTCGCGGTGTCCGCGATCGAGGACGTGACGGGCCGCAAGCCGGAGCTGTCGACCTCGGGCGGCACCTCGGATGCGCGCTTCATCTCCAGCTACTGCCCGGTGATCGAGTTCGGCCTGGTCGGCCAGACCATGCACCAGATCGACGAGCGCGTGCCGGTGGTTGATCTGGAGAAGCTCACGCAGGTGTATCGCGGGATTTTGGCAAGGTATTTTGGGTAGGCTCTGCTGCCAGCTACTCACTCCGCCGTCATGCCTGGGGAGACAGCAAACGCCCTCCTCTCAGTAATCCACCTTCATCAGATACAGCCCGTCCGGCGGGGCGACGATGCCGCAGGCGGCGCGGTTGCGCGCGGCGAGCGCTGCGGAGAGATCGTCGGCGGTCCAGCGTCCCTCGCCGACCCACATCAGCGACCCCACCATCGAGCGCACCTGGCTATGCAGGAATGAGCGCGCCGAGGTGATCACCGTCAGCTCGCGGCCGTCGCGCTCTACGTCAAGCTGGTCGAGCGTCTTCTCCGGCGATTTGGCCTGGCACTCGGTGTCGCGAAACGTCGTGAAATCGTGCTTGCCGAGCAGGCGCTGCCCCGCCGCGTGCATCGCATCGGCATCGAGCCGGCGCGGCACGCGCCAGGCGTGGCCGACATCGAGCGCGAGATTGGCGCGGGTGTTGACGATGCGGTAGCGGTAGTGACGCTTCACGGCCGAGAAGCGCGCCTCGAAGGTATCAGGCACGATCTCCGCCTCGAGCACCGCGACCGGATGCGGGCGCAGATGCGCATTCAAGCCGTCGCGAAAACGGCCCTGCGGAAACTGCTTGTCGATATCGACATGCGCGACCTGGCCTCGCGCATGCACGCCGGCATCGGTGCGTCCGGCGCCGTGCACGCGCGCATCCGCGCCGGTCATCGCCTTGACGGCAGCCTCCAGCGCACCCTGCACCGACGGCAGCGTCTCCTGCACCTGCCAGCCGAAGAACGGCGCGCCGTCATATTCGATAGTGAGCTTGTAGCGTGGCATCTTGTCCAGTTTCGCTGTCATCGTCCGGCTCGACCGGGCGATCCAGTACTCCGCAGCCTATCCGTTCGACCGAGAAGCCTCGGCGTACTGGATACCCCGCCTTCGCGGGGTATGACAGCGTCAGGTGAATTTGGCGCCGGTCTTCAGCGGCACGCCGCGCAGGAAGTCGGCGGCCTGCATGCGCGCCTTGCCTTCGCGCTGGAGCTCGATAAGGCGGATTGCGCCATCGCCGCAGGCAATGGTGAGGTGATCGTCGAGCACCTCGCCCGGCCTACCCGAACCCTTCGCCAATTCACAGCGCAGGATTTTTACGCGCGCGTTCTCGCTCACCCCCGTGAGCTCGGCCCAGGCGCCGGGGAACGGCGACAGGCCGTGGATGTGGCGCAGCACCTCGCGCGCCGGCCTGGTCCAGTCGATCCGCGCTTCGGCCTTGTCGATCTTGGCGGCATAGGTGACGCCGTCCTCGCTCTGCTGCTTGAGCTGAAGCCCGCCGCGGGCGAGCGCGGCCATGGCGCGCACCATCAGATCGGCGCCGAGCCGGGACAGGCGGTCGTGCAGATCGACCGCAGTCATGGTGTCAGTGATTGCAAGGCGCTCGGCCATGGCAACGTCGCCGGTATCGAGGCCGACATCCATCTTCATGACCATCACGCCGCTCTCGGCATCGCCGGCCATGATCGCGCGGTTGATGGGAGCAGCACCGCGCCAGCGTGGCAACAGCGAAGCATGCAGATTGTAGCAGCCGAGCTTTGGCGCATCGAGGATCGCCTGCGGCAGGATCATGCCATAGGCGACGACGACGGCCGCATCGGCGTCGAAGGCACGAAATTCTGCCAGCGCCCCCTCGGTTTTCAACGTCTTCGGCGTCAGCACGGGAACGCCGAGTTTTCGTGCGGCCTCTTCCACCGGGGTCGGCTGCAATTGCAGGCCGCGCCGGCCGCCGGGCTTCGGCGTGCGCGTATACACGGCCGCGATCTCGTGGCCATGCGCGACGAGCTCGAGCAGCGTCGGCACGGAGAAATCGGGCGTGCCCATGAAGATCAGGCGGAGGGGCATGACAAGCACTCGGTACGTTCCCTCCCCCCTTGTGGGGGAGGGCTAGGGAGAGGGGTGCCACACGACGCGCTCTCTCGGTTTGAGCTTTCGCGCACGCATTTGATTCGGATCATGGACAGACTTCCGCCTGGGCTACCCCTCTCCCTAGCCCTCCCCCACAAGGGGGGAGGGAGTGCAGGGGAGTACGAGGCAGCACTAAACCTCACTCCGCGCGCTTGGCGGCCTTCTCGAACTTCTTGATCACGCGGTCGCGCTTGAGTTTTGACAGGTAATCGACGAACAGCACGCCGTTGAGATGGTCGATCTCGTGCTGGATGCAGGTGGCGTAGATGCCTGCGGCGTCCTCCTCGTGCACCTTGCCGTCGAGATCGGTGAAGCGCACCCGCACTTTCGCGGGACGTTCGACCTCCTCGTAATATTCGGGGATCGACAGGCAGCCTTCCTCGTAGACCGACAGCTCCTCGGAGGAGGCGATGATTTCCGGATTGATGAAGACCCGCGGCTCGGGCTTGGTCTCGCCGTCCTGGTCGGGCTTGGCAAGGTCCATGGTAATCAGCCGCAACGGCTGCGCGATCTGGATCGCCGCAAGCCCGATGCCGGGCGCGTCGTACATGGTCTCGAACATGTCGTCGGCAAGCTTGCGGATCTCCGGCGTGACCTTCTCGATCGGCTTGGAGACCAGACGCAGCTGCTTGTCGGGCAGGATGATGATTTCTCTGAGGGCCATGGCCGCGATTTAAGCCGCGCGCCCGATGCGGTCAATCCGGCCCGGAACCCCGTTAACCCTCCGCTAACCATAAAACTTCAGGTTTCGTTAACCGTAAAAATTAACGGGGCATTTACCATAAATGTTCGCTATTCGTTCGTGCCGCGCAGCGAATCGGCTAGAAGCAGGGGCATGAACGAGATCATTTTCATGCTCGGCGACTGGCCAGTGCGCACCGTGGACGCGCTGATCGGCTTCGGCGCGCTCGTCCTCATCCTGATGGTGGTGATCGCCGTCGTGATCGCGCGCTCTGGACGGCGCGGCGCGGAACTTGCGATGGCCAACGCCATCCGCGCCGACGAGCTCGAGGAGCGCCTGAGCCAAGTGCTGCACGCCCAGGGCGAGGCTTCGGGCCGGGTCGATGCCATGACCCAGACGCTCGCCGGCCGCCAGGCCGACATGGCGCGCGCGGTCAACGAACGGCTGGATTCGGTGACCCACCGCGTCGGCCAATCGATGGAAAACACCACGCGCAACACCATGGATAGCCTGCGCGCCCTGCACGAGCGGCTCGGCATCATCGACAGCGCGCACAAGAACCTCACCGACCTCACCACGCAGGTGACATCCTTGCGCGACGTGCTCGCCAACAAGCAGTCGCGCGGCGCCTTCGGTCAGGCGCGGATGGAGGCGATCGTTCAGGACGGTCTGCCGAAGGGGGCTTACGAGTTCCAGTTCACGCTCTCGACCGGCAAGCGGCCCGACTGCGTCGTGTTCCTGCCCGACCAGCGTCCGCTCTGCATCGACGCGAAATTCCCGCTGGAAGCGATGACTGCGCTGCACGATGCCCGCACCGACGAGGAACGGCGCGTCGCCACGCAGCGGCTGCGCAGCGACGTGATGAAGCATGTCAGCGACATCGCCGAGAAATACCTCGTCGCCGGCGAGACCCAGGAAATGGCGTTGATGTTCGTGCCGTCGGAATCGGTCTACGCCGAGATCCATGACGGCTTCGACGACGTGATCCAGAAGGCCTATCGCGCCCGCGTCGTGCTGGTGTCACCATCGCTGCTGATGCTGGCGATCCAGGTGATGCAGCAGATCATGAAGGACGCGCGCATGCGCGATGCCGCCGATCAGATCCGCACCGAAGTGATCAAGCTCGGCGACGACCTCGGCCGCCTCAGGGATCGCGTGGTGAAATTGCAGAAGCACTTTGCCGACGCGAACGAGGACGTGCGGCAGGTGCTGATCTCCGCCGACAAGATCGAGAAGCGCGCGGGCCGGATCGAGGAGCTCGATTTCAGCAAGACCGACGCACCCGAAGGCCCGCATCTGGTGACGACCGGCGCGCCGGAGCTGTTCCCAAGAAAGCTCCAGGCGGGGGAGTGACCTGTTCGAGACTGCCGCCACAATCTCGGCTGTCGTCGTCCGGCTTGACCGGGCGACCCAGTATTCCAGAGACGCCAAATGGGAACGCGCAGCTACTACGTCTACATACTCGCTAGCAAGATCGGCGGCACCCTCTATATCGGCGTGACCAATGATCTCATCCGCCGGGTAGCGGAACACAAATCAAAGCTGATTGAGAGCTTCACAGAGCAGTACGACGTCGTCAGGCTCGTCTACTTCGAGCAGTTCGATGATCCCGAGAACGCGATCAGGCGCGAGAAGCGACTCAAGAAATGGAAGCGAGCATGGAAGATCGCGCTGATCGAGAAAGACAATCCGGACTGGAATGATCTTTATCCGGAGATAGCAGGTCCCCCATAACCCCTGCCTCTGGAATACTGGATCGCCCGGTCAAGCCGGGCGACGACACCTCGCTTGTGGCCGCCAGAATCTGCTAACACCCTCCCATGACCGCACCCGACGCGACCTCTTCCGCCACCGCTGACGCGCCCCCCTCCTGGCGTGACAGCCTTGCCGTTTACCTGCAACCGCGGGTGCTGATCGTGCTGTTCCTCGGCTTCTCGTCCGGGCTGCCGCTGGCGCTGTCGGGCTCGACGCTGCTGGTGTGGATGCGGGAATCTGGCGTCGATCTCAAAACCATCGGGCTGTTTGCGCTGGTCGGCACGCCCTACACGCTGAAATTCCTGTGGGCGCCGCTGGTGGACGCGCTGCACGTGCCGCTGTTCACGCGCGCGTTCGGGCGGCGGCGCGGCTGGCTGCTGTTCTCGCAATCGCTGCTGATCGTCGCGATCCTGCTGCTGGCGCTGACCGACCCCGCGCGCTCGCCGTTCTTCGTCGCGCTTGGCGCATTGCTGGTGGCGACGACCTCGTCGACGCAGGACATCGTGGTCGACGCCTTCCGCGTCGAGAGCCTGCCGGAGAGCGAGCAGGCCGCCGGCATGGCGTCCTATGTCGCGGCCTATCGCATCGGCATGCTGGTCTCGACCGCCGGTGCGCTGTTCATCGTTTCGGGTTTCGAGAGCACCGGCATCACCCGCACATCGGCCTGGATGTGGGGCTATGTGGTGATGGCGGGAATGGTGCTGATCGGGACGATCACCGCACTGGTCGCGACCGAGCCCGAGCAGTCGGTGCGGGCGGAAGCCGCAACGCAAACGGAGACCGCGTTCGCACGCGTGCTGCGCGCGGCGATCGGCGCCTTCTCGGAATTCCTGACGCGGAAGGACGCGCTCGCCGCGCTCGCCTTCGTCGTGCTGTTCAAGTTCACCGACGCCTTCTCCGGAACGATGACCGCGCCGTTCGTGATCGACCTCGGCTTCTCCCGCAACGACTATGCGGCGATCGTGAAGGGCGTCGGCCTCGCGGCGACGCTGATCGGCGGCTTTGCCGGCGGCTTCGTCGCGCGGCGCTATTCGCTTGCGACCAGCCTTTGGATCGGCGGCGTGGTGCAGGCGCTCGCGAACCTCTCCTTCTCCTGGCTGGCCTTGGTCGGCACCAGCCAATGGGCGCTCGCCTTCGCCATCACAGCTGAGAATTTCACCAGCGCCATCGGCACGGTGATCTTCGTCGCCTATCTTTCGGCACTCTGCCAGAACCCTCTGCACACGGCGACGCAATATGCGCTGCTCACCGCGCTTGCCGCGGTAGGGCGGACCTATCTGTCATCAGGCGCCGGCTTCGTGGCGGATACGACCGGCTGGCCGATGTTCTTCGTGATCTGCATGCTGGTGGCGATCCCGAGCCTGGTGCTGCTGGTCTGGCTGCAGAAGCGCGGGCACTTTGACGCGCTGGGCCCGATAAGGGTTTAGGTCGGCTCTCTCACGTTCGTCATTGCGAGCGAAGCGAAGCAATCCAGACTGCCGCCGCGAAGACAGTCTGGATTGCTTCGTCGCAAGTGCTCCTCGCAATGACGACGGAGGCCCCTACTGCTTCTTGATCAAACTCCACTTCGTGATCACGGCTTCGCTCATCTGGCCGGGATCGCTGGCGCAGGCGATTTCGTCGACCTTGACCGAGATCTCCTTGCCGGCGAACGTCTTCAACTGTGCGGCCTGCGCGTCGCCGCTGGGAACGAGCTGGAAGGTTTCGGGCCCGGTCTCGAGATTGCACAGCCCGCTCGGCGGCGGCAGCCGGCGCGGTTCGGTGGTGATCTGGTAGGTCGCAACCCGCTTGCCGACGTTCTTGACGTCGCGCACTTTCATCGTGTTCAGCTCGCCCGAGAGCACCTCGCCGGCATTGATCAGCTTGCCGGGCTTCGCCGGCGGCGGAGCCCCGTCATCCTGCTGCGCGGAGATGGCCGGTGTCCCCAGCGTCATCATCGTTGCGACCAAAGCCCATCGTGTGGCGAAAAGTTTCGTCATGTCGTTCGTTCCGTAAGTCTGGATGGCTAGAACAAGGTGCGCTGCCGCATCGCGGCCGATAGCGTACCTTCATCGAGATAATCAAGCTCGCCGCCGACCGGCACACCATGCGCGAGCCGGGTTACTTTTACGTTGGCGTCCTGAAGCAGGTCGGTGATGTAATGCGCCGTGGTCTGGCCATCGACGGTGGCATTCAGCGCCAGGATGACTTCATGCACCTGCGTGTCATGCGCGCGCGCCACCAGCGCCTCGATGGTGAGGTCCTGCGGGCCGACACCGTCGAGCGGCGACAACGTCGCGCCCAGCACATGGTAGCGCCCGTGGGTGGCATTGGCCCGCTCCAGCGCCCAGAGATCGGCAACGTCGGCGACGACGACGATGATCGAGGGATCGCGCCTCGGATCGAGGCAGACCGTGCAGGGACTTTGCGTATCGATGTTGCCGCAGGTCTTGCAGACCTGGACCTTCTCGAGCGCGACCTGCATCGCCGAGGACAGCGGCATCATCAGCGCCTCGCGCTTCTTGATTAGATGCAGCGCAGCGCGCCGCGCCGAGCGCGGACCGAGGCCCGGCAGCCGCGCGAGAAGCTGGACCAGCCGCTCGATTTCGGGACCCGCAACAGCGCCCATATTACTGGCCGAACATCCCCGGCGGCAGGCTGAGCCCGCCCGTCAGCGCCTGCATCTTCTCCTGCATGGCGGCCTCCGCCTTGCGGCGGGCGTCACCGAACGCGGTGACGAGCAGATCCTCGAGCACCTCGCGCTCTTCGACCTTCATCAGCGAGTGATCGATCCTGACGCCCTTGACGTCCATCTTCGCGGTCATACGCACGGCGACGAGACCGCCGCCGGAAATGCCCTCGACCTCGACGTTGGCGAGTTGGTCCTGCATCTCCTGCATCTTGGACTGCAGCTGCTGCGCCTGCTTCATCATGCCGAAAATATCGACCATCGGTGCTGTCCTTGGAAAGCTAGGCTCTAGAGATCGTCGCCGTCGGAACCGTCGGGCGGATCGTCACTGCCATAGTCGGCGTTAATATCGGATGCCGGCGCCTCGGGGGCAAGCCTGCGGACTTCGACGACCTTCGCACCCGGAAAACGCGACAGCACCTCCCGCACGCGCGGATCGGCCTCCGCAGTGCGCGCATGTTCCTGCTTGGCCGCCTGGTTCACCGACCGCAGCGTCG
This sequence comes from Bradyrhizobium sp. 132, assembly GCF_023074185.1. Lineage (GTDB taxonomy): Bacteria > Pseudomonadota > Alphaproteobacteria > Rhizobiales > Xanthobacteraceae > Bradyrhizobium. The sequence continues at coordinate 148,492 of NZ_JADPKY010000157.1, forward strand.
GCTGGCCTTGCTCGTTGGAGACGATCACGGTCCAGCGGCGCCCGGTCCACAGCTCGAATTTTCGCGCGAGGTCGGAAATCATGGTCTTGGAGGCGTTGGGCTCGAGCGCGACTTCCAGCCGGCCCTCCTCGAAACGGACGAGACGCATGTCGCCTTCGAGCGCGCCCTTGATCATGAGGTCGCGCCTCTGGCCGGCGAGCGCGACGAGCTGGGTGAAGCTCGTGACGCGCAGCGCGGGCGTCGCGCCTTGCGGGTCAGCGGCGGGCGCTGCCATCTGCGGACGGGCCCCACCGCCGCCGCCAAACGAGGACGGAGACGAATTCGGCATGCGAACGGGCGCAGCGGACGCAACCGGCGCGCTACGCGCGGCACCGCCACCGCTCACGACCGGCGAACCGCCTCCGCCCTGCTCCAGCATCTTGAGCGCCTCGTCCGGCGTCGGCAGGTCGGCGACATAGGCGATGCGCACCAGCACCATCTCGGCGGCTGCCGCGGGCCGCGTCGCGGCCTGCACCTCGGTGATGCCCTTGAGCAGCATCTGCCACATCCGCGACAGCACGCGCATCGAGATCTTCGAGGCGAAATCCCGCGCGCGCACGCGCTCGGTCTCGCCATAGGCGACGTTGTCGGCGGTCGCCGGCACGATCTTCACGCGGGTGACGAAATTGACGAACTCGGCGAGATCCGAGAGCACGACGATCGGATCGGCGCCGACGTCGTACTGGTCGCGGAACTCCCTGAAGGCGCTGGCGATGTCGCCACGCGCCAGAGAGTCAAAAAGGTCGATGACGCGGGTGCGGTCGGCGAGCCCCAGCATCTGCCTGATAGCATCGGCCTTCACGGTGCCTGCTGCATGCGCGATCGCCTGATCGAGCAGCGAGAGCGAATCGCGCACCGAGCCTTCCGCTGCGCGCGCGATGATTCCGAGCGCCTCCGGCTCGATCTCGACGTTTTCCTTGGCCGCGATGTTGGCGAGATGCTTCATCAGCACGTCGGCCTCGACCCGGCGCAGGTCGAAACGCTGGCAGCGCGACAGCACCGTGACCGGAACCTTGCGGATCTCCGTCGTGGCGAACACGAATTTGGCGTGCTCCGGAGGTTCTTCCAGCGTCTTCAGGAACGCGTTGAACGCCGCCGTCGACAGCATGTGGACTTCGTCGATGATGTAGACCTTGTAGCGGGCGCTGGCCGGCGCGTAGCGCACGCTGTCATTGATCTGGCGGACGTCGTCGACGCCGGTATGCGAGGCCGCGTCCATCTCCAGCACGTCCATGTGCCGGCTTTCCATGATCGCCTGGCAGTGCACGCCGAGCGTCGGCATGTGGACGGTCGGGCCCTTCACCGAATTATCCGGCATCTCGTAGTTGAGCGCACGGGCAAGAATGCGCGCGGTGGTGGTCTTGCCGACCCCGCGAACGCCGGTGAGGATCCAGGCCTGCGGAATGCGGCCGGTCTCGAACGCATTGGAGACGGTGCGGACCACAGCCTCCTGGCCGATCAGATCGTCGAACGAGGAAGGGCGGTATTTCCGCGCCAGCACCCGGTAGGGCGTTCCCGGCTGGGCGCCGAGGGCAAAGCCGGCCTGGCTGGCGCTATCGGAATTGGGAGGGGCGCCGGCGTCGGTCATCGGTCGATCCGCAATGGAATGTCTTTCAGCCGGCGTTTGCGGAAAGGAGCGCGCTGGCGGTTTTGCGCCGGCGCAATTCGCTCGAAAAACAAGTAGGAGACTGACGAGCGACCCGATCCGGACCTCGTTAGGGCTGCTTCCTTCCGGACCTGACCCGGTTGGCGAGTGGCTCGTCCACCGCCAATCTCCCGGTCCCTATTTGGGGCCAAAAGGGCCGGAAAGCAAGCGGGTATGCGTCGGTCCCGCGCACCCGGCGGGGCGGCCCGTCGAACCATTTGGGCCGCTGACAACGGCTCAGGGTCCGCTGCCTGGAACCTCCGTGATTCGCGCAAATCGCTTGCGGTACTCCGCGGGCGTCACGCCGACGTGACGATGGAATGCGCGGCGCAGCGTATCGGCGTCGGCAAATCCACAATGCAGCGCCACCTGCTTCGGGGCTTCATTGCCAAACTCGAGCAGCCGTCGCGCCGCGTTGACGCGGGCCTCTTCGACCCAGGTCGCAGGCGTGACCCCCACCTCGGCGCGGAACAGCCGCGCAAAATGCCTCGGGCTGAGCTCCATGCGCGTCGCCAGGCTGGCAACGCTGTGATCCAGCGGGATTGGCGGCGACCCAGCGCTGCAGCTCCTGCAGCGCGGCGCGGCCGGCGGGGACAACCTCGCCCTTGCGGGTGAACTGCATCTGCCCACCCGGGCGCTTGAAGAACATCACGAGCTGGCTTGCGACCTTCATGGCCGTATCGCGTCCGAGATCTTCCTCGACCAGTGCCAGCGCGAGATCGAGCCCCGCAGTCACGCCGGCGGCTGTGCGGAGCTTTCCGTCGATGACGTAGATGGCATCCTTGTCCACCGTGACCGATGGGAATCTGCTGGCCAGCATGTCTGCGACCGCCCAATGCGTCGTGACCCGCCTGCCATCCAGAAGACCGGCGGCGGCAAGAAAGAACGCCCCGCTGCACACCGAGCCGAATCTACGGGTCCTCGAAGCCCGTCGCCGAAGCCAGTCGACCACGCGTCCATCCGCAGGGACTTCGGCGGCGTTCGGGCATCCCGCCACCAGCAAGGTGTCGATGGGGTCCTGGAAGTCACGGTCGACGATCCGGTCAGGCATCAGCCGGATGCCTGAGGAGCTGCGGATCGGCCCCGGCTCCGCGCCGCCCACGAACAAGGCATAGGCCGGATAGCCGGCCTGCACGTTCGCTTCGGCAAACACGTCGAGTGGTCCGGCAACGTCGAGCAACTGCACTCCCGGCAGCGCCACGATCACGATCGTTCTTGGCTTCGGTTTCGCGCCCATGGCCGCCTCGGTCCGGATTTGTCCGTTTTAGACGCATTACGTCGATTCCAGACAGACTAGCCGGGATTTACGATGCACGCGACCGAAATTTCAGGAGCTGATCATGTCAGACATCATCGAGGCCACCGTCATTCCCGACAGCAGGCTGGCGCGTGCCATCACCGAATACATCCGCGACACCGAAACCGACCTGCTCTTCAACCATTCCAGCCGCGTCTACCAATTCGGCGCGATAGCGGGCGTCCGCCGCGGACTGACATTCGACCGCGAACTGCTTTACGCCGGCGCCATGTTTCACGACATCGGCCTGATGCCGCACCATGGCAGCAAGCACGAGCGGTTCGAGGTCGACGGCGCGCACGCCGCGCGCGCGTTCCTGCGTAGCCACGGCATTTCGGAAGCCGATGCCTACACCGTCTGGACCGCGATCGCCCTGCACACGACGCCGGGCGTCCCTCAGCACATGCACCCTGTCGTCGCGCTGGTGACCGCAGGCGTCGAGATGGACGTTCTCGGACTGACCTACGGCGAATATTCCGACGAAGAGCGCACGGCAGTCGTGAAGGCGTTTCCGCGCACACCGCACTTCAAGGAAGACATCATCCAGGCCTTCTACGACGGCATCAAGCACCGGCCGGATACGACGTTCGGCAACGTCAAGGCCGATGTCATCGCCGACAAGGAGCCGCATTTCCATCGTGGCAATTTCTGCAGCGTCATCCGCAACTCCCATTGGCACGGCTGAACGCACTTCGTGCCCGTTGCAAATCCGCGCCTCAATCACCGATCAGGAAGTACGACATGAGCGATAAACGCCCCCACCTCACGCACGCGACGGGAGCTCCCGTCAGCGACAATCTCAACATCATGACCGCCGGCCGCCGTGGCCCCGCATTGTTGCAGGATGTCTGGCTGATCGAGAAGCTCGCCCATTTCGATCGCGAGGTGATTCCCGAGCGACGCATGCATGCCAAGGGATCCGGCGCCTTCGGGACCTTCACGGTCACCCATGACATCTCAGGCTATACCAAGGCGAGGATCTTCTCAGAGATCGGCAAGGTGACGCCGATGTTCGCGCGCCTCTCGACGGTCGCCGGCGAGCGCGGCGCGGCCGACGCCGAGCGCGACATCCGCGGCTTTGCGCTCAAGTTCTACACCGAGGAAGGCAATTGGGACATGGTGGGCAACAACACGCCCGTGTTCTTCTTCCGCGATCCGCTGCGCTTTCCCGACCTCAATCATGCGATCAAGCGCGATCCCCGGACCGGAATGCGCAGCGCCGACAACAATTGGGACTTCTGGACGCTGTTACCGGAAGCCCTGCATCAGGTCACCATCGTGATGAGCGAGCGCGGCCTTCCCAGAAGCTTCCGGCATATGCATGGCTTCGGCAGCCACACCTACAGCTTCATCAATGCCGCCAATGAGCGGACCTGGGTGAAATTTCACTTCCGGACGGAGCAAGGCGTCGAAAACCTGACTGATGCCGAGGCTGAAGCACTCATCGGCAAGGACCGCGAGACTCACCAGCGCGACCTGTTCGAGAGCATCGAACGCGGCGATTTCCCGCGCTGGACGATGTTCGTGCAGATCATGACCGACGATCAGGCCAAGGCATTTGCCTTCAACCCGTTCGACCTGACCAAGGTCTGGCCCAAGGCGGACTTCCCACTGGTCGAGGTCGGCTATTTCGAACTGAACCGCAATCCGGAAAATGTCTTCGCCGAGGTCGAGCAGGCATCCTTCTCGCCGGCTCATGTCGTTCCGGGCATCGGCTTCTCGCCCGACAAGATGCTGCAGGCAAGGCTGTTCTCCTACGGAGACGCGGCGCGCTATCGCCTCGGCGTCAACCATCATCTGATCCCGGTCAACGCGCCGAAATGTCCGTATCACAGCTACCATCGCGACGGCGCAATGCGGACCGACGGCAATCTCGGGGGCACGCCGACCTACTTCCCGAACAGCCGCGGCGAATGGACGGACCAGTCCGATCTCAACGAGCCGCCGCTCGAGATCGACGGTGCAGCGGCACATTGGGATCACCGCATCGACGACGATCATTATCGGCAGCCCGGCGACCTCTTTCGCAAGATGAACGCTGAGCAGCGGCAGGCCTTGTTCGACAACACGGCGCGCGCTGTCGGAGCGGCGGCCATCCCGATCCAGGAACGGCACATCGCCAATTGCACCAGAGCCGATCCCGCCTACGGCGCGGGCGTCCGCGACGCGTTGACGCGTCTTGCGACTGTTCGCGCCAAGGCTGCAAAAAAGGCTGCAGAAAAGGCTACAGAATAGGATCGGCCGATCCTGACCGACCTCTCGTCGTCTTCGGCGAACGGCACCGACAGGTGCCGTTCGCATTTTTAAAGCGAGCCACCGAAGCCTCTCAATTTTTTCGCGAAAATAGCTTGAACCGAGCCGCTCGCCGGGCCGTGCCAGGCATCGCCGCGCCACTCTCGCACCAGGCGCAGATGCGGACATTCGCCTCGGAATGCGTCACGCCGATAGGCTCCGTGCCTATCTTCGAGGCCCGCTCATCCCTGAGGCAATCGAGTCTTGACAGGGCCCGCCCGGCAGCGCCTTTCTATGAAATCCTGCCGGAACCAAAACAAAGGGTGCGCGAAAGTCCGATCCATATCATTTTTCAGCCGGCTGACGCCGATTGATGGGAATTTTCGCGCAAGATCAATCACACACCTTCATCCAACCAGAAAAGCGATTCCTCAAAATGGTTACACGTCGTGATGTCGCATCGATTGTCGGACTTGGCGCGATGGCTGCGGCCACGCTGGCCTCCCCGGCCGTGGCGCAGACCGCAGCGGATCCCAACGAATCGACCTTCGCCCGCATTCGCCGCACCAAGAAGATGCGGATCGGCGCGGTCGGCGGCGGCGCGCCCTATTACATGAAGGACCTCGCCAGCGGCCAGTGGAAGGGTTTTTACGTCGACATCGCCAAGGCGCTCGCCGACGACATGGAGGCCGAGCTCGACATCACCGAGACCACCTGGGGCAATTCGGTGCTCGATCTCCAATCCAACAAGATCGACATCTTCTTCGGCCTCAACCCGACCCCGAAACGCGCGCTGGTGGTCGACTTCTCGGTGCCGGTCTTCAACAACGCCTTCGGCATCCTCTGCAAGAAGGATTTCAAGCCGAAGAGCTGGGCCGAGCTCAACTCGCCCGACGTCAAGATCGCCGTCGACCAAGGCTCGTCGCACGACCAGGTGGTCAGCCGCCTGACGCCGAAGGCGCAGATATCGCGCCTGAAGTCCGCCGACGACGCCACCGCCGCGCTCCAGACCGGCCGCGTCGACGCGCAGTGCCTGATCACCATGCTGTCGCTGACCGTCCTGAAGAAGAATCCCTCGCTCGGCCAGTTCGTGCTGCCGACGCCGATCTTCGCCACGACGTCCAATGCCGGCTTCCGCCGCGAGAGCGACAAGACCTGGCGCGACTACGTCAACACCTGGATCGACTTCAACAAGGGCCTCGGCTTCATCCGCAACGCGATCATCACCAACATGGAGCTGGTGGGCGTGACCGAAGCGGACATTCCGCCGGGTGTTTCGCTGTAAGGTGTGATGAGTTCGGGTCGAGCTCAGCCCGCAAGGCGCGGTGCGCTCCCTCTCCCGCTTGCGGGAGAGGGTCGGGGTGAGGGTGTCTCCACAACCAAGAACCCCCGTGAGGACAGAGCCCTCACCCGCAAGCGGGAGAGGTGAAGCAAGAAAGCACGCATGTATCAGTGGGACTTCAGCATCCTCTGGAGCTATCGCTGGCTCTTTCTCAACGGGCTCGGCGTCACCGTCGGCTTCACCGTGGTCATCGTCGTGCTCGGTCTCGTATTCGGCCTGTTCGGCGCCTTCGGCACCCTGTCGCGCTTCAAGGCGGTGCGTTTGCTCGCGCTGACCTTCATCGAGGCGTTCCGGTGCACGCCGATCCTGGTGCAGCTGATCTGGTTCTATTACGCGCTGCCGATCCTGGCCGGAGTCGAGATGACGCCGATCACGGCCTCGGCGCTGGCGCTCTCGCTCTATGGCGGTTCGTTCTATTCGGAGATCATCCGCGGCGGCATCATCTCGATCGACCGTGGCCAGTCCGAAGCCGGCGCCGCGCTGGGCATGACGCCGGGACAGAGCATGAGGCGCATCGTGCTGCCGCAGGCAATCAAGCGCATGATCCCGGCGCTGATGAACCAATCGATCATCCAGTTCAAGAACACCTCCCTGGTCTCGGTACTGGCGGTGCCCGACCTGGTCTATCAGAGCCAGGTCGCGGCCCATGACAGCTACCGTCCGCTGGAGACCTACACCGCCGTCGCGGTCGCCTATGCGGCAATCCTGATTCCCCTGACCATCATGGTCCGGCGCGGCGAGAAGCGACTGGCGGTCAGCGAATGAGCGACACGTCGAAAATCGAGATCCGCGGCCTGCGCAAGAGCTTTGGCAGCAACGAGGTTTTGAAGAGCATCAGCCTGGACGTCGCCAAGGGCGGCGTCGTGGCGCTGATCGGACCGTCCGGCTCCGGCAAGTCGACGCTGCTCCGCTGCGTCAATCTCCTGGTGACGCCCGACGGCGGCAGCGTTCGCGTCGGCGACACGCGCTTCTCGTTCGGAGAGAGTACGAAGCTCCCCGATGTGAAGACGCTGGCACGATTCCGCGCCACCACCGGCATGGTGTTCCAGCACTTTAATCTGTTTCCGCACATGACGACGCTCCAGAACGTGATGGAGGGACCGATCACGGTGCGCCGCATGGCCAAGGCTGACGCCGAGAAGCTGGCGCGGGCCCAGCTTGCCAAGGTGGGGCTTGCGGAGAAGGCGGACCAATATCCGGCAACGCTGTCCGGCGGACAGAAGCAGCGCGTCGCGATCGCCCGCGCGCTCGCCATGGAGCCGGACGTGATGCTGTTCGATGAGGCGACCTCTGCGCTCGACCCCGAGTTGGTCGGCGAGGTGCTCGCCGTCATTCAGCGCCTTGCCTCCGAAGGCATGACCATGGTGATCGTGACCCACGAGATCGCCTTTGCCCGCGAAGTCGCCGACCGCCTGATCTTCATGCGCGACGGCGTCGTGGTCGAGGAAGGCCCGGCGCGACAAGTGATCGACAATCCGCAGCAAGCGGCGACGCGCGCCTTCCTCAGCCATTTCCACCGCACCGGCACGCTTCCGCCGGCCAACGCAACAACGTGATGCCAGATATCGATCGCGCCTATCTCGTCACCGGCGCCGCCAGCGGCATCGGCCGCGCCACCGCAAAACTGCTCGCCGCCCCCGGCAACGCTTTGCTGCTGCACACGCGCTCCAATGCAGCCGGCCTCGACGCCACGGCGGCGGAAGCCGAAGCGCAAGGCGCGATCGTCGCAAAATGCCTCGGCGATCTCGCTGAAGAAACAGCCGCCACCGACGCCATCGCCGCCGCCCAAGTCGCCTTTGGGCGGCTCGATGGATTGATCCTGGTCGGCGGGCATGCCCGCCGCGGCAGCGCGATCGGCACGCCGGCGGATCAGTTCCACCAGGCGATGGACGAATCGGCGCTGGCGTTCACGCGCCTGGTCGACGCCGCGCTCCCGCTGTTGCGGGCGGGACACGATGCGCGGATCGTCGCGGTGTCGTCGTTCGTGGCGCATGCGATCCGGCCTGAATTCGCGCCGTTCGCCGCGACCGCCGCAAGCCGCGCCGCGCTCGAAGTCCTGGTGCGCCTCACTGCGGTCGAGCTCGCCCAGGACGGCATCACCGTCAACGCGGTCGCGCCGGGCCTCATCCTCAAGGACAGACCGAGCGAGAGCAGGCTTTCGCCCGAGCAGATCGCCGCAACCGAGGCGCTGATCCCGATGGGGCGTCGCGGACGACCGGAGGAAGTCGCCGAGATCATCGCCTTCCTGGCGTCACCAAAAGCATCCTACGTCACCGGCCAGGTTTGGCACGTCAATGGAGGCCTGACATGATCGAAGCGACCGTCGAACGCATCAGGCTGTTCCTGATCGAAAGCCCGATCAAGATGGCGCGCCTCCAGGGCGTCGGCAACGTCAAGGGCACGGTGAAGCGCGTGCTGATCGAGGTCACCTCGAGCGGCGGCGTGATCGGCTGGGGCGAGGCTGCCCCGTGGGAGGTGTTCACGGGAACGCCGGAAGCGGCGTTTTCTGCGCTCGACATCTATTTGCGGCCGATCGTGCTGGGCAAGCCGGTGCGCCGCATCCGCGCGCTGATGGCTGAGCTCGACCGTGCGCTGGTCGGACATGCCGAGGCCAAGGTCGCGATCGAGATGGCGCTGCTCGACATCGTCGGCAAGTCGTCGGGACTTTCGGTCGCCGATTTGCTCGGCGGCCGCGTGCGCGACACGATCCCGCTGTCGTTCTCCATCGCCGATCCGGATTTCACCGCCGATCTCGAACGCATGCGAACGATGGTTCCGGACGGCAACGTCATTTACAAGGTCAAGACCGGCGTGAAGCCGCATCGCGAGGACCTCGATCATCTCGAGGCGATCCGCAACGAGTTCGGCGACAAGGTCGATCTGCGCGTCGACTACAACCAGGCGCTGGCGCCGTTCGGCGCCATCAAGATCCTGCGCGACGTCGAGCAGTTCGCGCCGACCTTCATCGAGCAGCCGGTGCCACGCAAATATCTCGACGTGATGGCGCAGCTCACGGCGGCGCTGGAAACGCCCGTGCTCGCCGACGAAAGCTGCTTCGATCGCCGCGACATGATGGAGGTGGTGCGCCGCGAGGCGGCAGACGCCGTCTCGATCAAGTTGATGAAGGCCGGCGGCCTGTTCGAGGCCCAGGCGATCATGGCGATCGCCGACATCGCCGGCCTGCCCGGTTATGGCGGCACGTTGTGGGAAGGCGGCATCGGGCTGGCCGCCGGCACGCAGCTGATCGCGGCAACACCCGGCATCTCACTCGGCTGCGAATTCTACATGCCGCATCATGTGCTGACCGAGGACGTGCTCGAAGAGCGCGTCGCCAACCGCGGCGGCCACGTCGTGGTGCCCGATGGCCCCGGCCTCGGCATCCGCGTCAGCGAAGCCTCGATCCGCACCAACGCGCGCGTGCTGGCGGAGGCGTAGACGCCTCCCGCAAACGCTCGCGCGGGGGTCCTAGATCAGCGTTTCGCTTGTCCAGGACGACGAGCGAGTATGCAGCGGCAGCGGAGCCCCGATCCTTCCCCTATCGGAATCGGTATCGTATGGTCCGACCGAACGAGCCCGGTCGCCGGGCAATCTGGAAACATACATGTCCGAACCCGCCTGGTCGCTGCACTCCCGCCTGAAAGAGGACACCATCGACATCGGCGATTTGCCGCTGTCCAAGGTGCTGGTCATCAAGGACGCACATTATCCCTGGCTGCTGCTGGTGCCGCGGCGCATGGATGCGGTCGAGATCATCGATCTCGACGAGGTGCAGCAAGCGCAATTGATGACGGAGATCTCCCGCGTCTCGCGCGCGCTGAAGGAGATCACCAACTGCGACAAGCTCAACATCGCGGCGCTCGGCAATCTCGTGCCGCAGCTTCACGTCCATATCATCGCGCGCCGCACCGGCGACGCCGCCTGGCCGCGGCCGGTCTGGGGCGTGATGCAGCCCTTGGCGCACGATGCCACAGAGGTGCAGAATTTCATCAGCGCGCTTCGCCGCAAGATCTGGTTGGGTTGAAAGAACAAGAAATGTCAGCATTCGACTCGTTTCCGCTGGGACAACCGGCCTTCGTCACCAACATTCTCGACCGCGCCGCGCATCTGCGCCGCGACGACGAAAAGCTGTTCGCGATGGAGCAGAAGCCGTCGTCGCGCGCCTATATCGTCTACCGCGACTCGCTGCTGGTGAAGCGCGAGGGCGAAAAAATGCGCGCCCTGCTGGGCATCGACGAGGCGCTGAAATGCGGCGCCAATCCCGGTACGATCTTCTTGGGTCTGCGCGACGGCGCCGCCATGTTCGGCATGGGCCTGTCGCAGGCCGCGTCCGAGAAGCTGGTCGGGCGCGAAGACTACGCCCTCACCGAGCTGCGCGGCATGGCGATGCAGGGCGCAGTTCGCCCCGAGGAGCTGTCGGCGATCGCAATGGCGAAATCGATGGTGAGCTGGCATCAGCGCCACGGCTATTGCGCCAATTGCGGCACGCGGACCGGGATGAAGGAAGGCGGCTGGAAGCGCGAATGCCCGAGTTGCAAGGCCGAGCATTTCCCGCGCACCGACCCTGTCGTGATCATGCACGTCGCCTCCGGCGAAAAATGCCTGCTCGGCCGCCAGAAGCAGTTTCCGCCGGGCATGTATTCGTGCCTCGCCGGCTTCGTCGAGGCCGCCGAAACCATCGAGGACGCGGTGCGCCGCGAGATCCTCGAAGAGTCCGGGATCCGCTGCACCGACGTGCAATATTACATGACCCAGCCCTGGCCCTACCCGTCGTCGCTGATGATCGGCTGCAGCGCGCGGGCCGTGAGCGAGGACATCGTCGTCGATCATTCCGAGCTGGAGGATGCGCGCTGGTTCACGCGCGAGGAGGCAGCCCTGATGCTGACGCGGACGCATCCCGACGGGCTCGCCGGTCCGCACCCGTTCGCCATCGCCCATCACCTGCTCGGCCGCTGGGTGCACGGCAAGAGCTGAGACCGCCGATGGCTGCATCAGGGATCGCGCCGCGCATCCTCTGCATCGGCATTCCCGTGCGCGACCTGACCTTTCGGGTCGAGGCCGTGCCCGCGCGCGGCAGCAAGGCGAATGCCACCCATCTCGCGGAGATCTGCGGCGGCAACGCGCTCAATGCCGCAATCGCCATGGCGCGGCTTGGCGGCCGCGTCTCTTTCGCGGGCCCCATGGGCGATGCCCGGGAGATTTCGAGCGGCTTCATCCTCGAACGGATGGAAGCTGAAGGCATCGAGACCACACAAATCGTGCGCATGCCGGGGCTGATGACGCCTGTCTCGGCGATCATGATCGATCCGTCGGGCGAACGAACGCTCACCATCTATCGAGATCCGGCGCTGTCGACCGTGAAGCTGCCGGACGCCGACGCACTGCTCGCCGATTGCCGGGCGGTTCTCGTCGAAAGCCGCTGCGCCACGTTCGCGACCTCGCTCTGCGCGGAGGCACGCCGGCACGGCATTGCCGTCATCGTTGGCGTCGATCGCGCGATGTCGTTGCAGGACAGCCTGCTCACGGTCGCCTCGCACCTGCTGTTTGCCAGCGAACAGGTGCAGGAGACGGCCTGCATCGCCGATGACGGCGCAGCGTTGAAGCGCTTGGCCGCGCTCACGCCCGCCTTCCTCGCCGCCACCCGCGGCCCGCGCGGCACGATCTGGCTTAACGAGGCGGGGGAGCTGGAGGGGATGCCGGCGTTCGCGGTTCAGGCCGTCGATACGCTCGGCGCCGGCGACGTGTTCCATGGCGCCTTCACGCTACGTCTCGCCGAAGGCGGCGGCGTGCGGGAGGCGCTGCAATTCGCCGCGGCCGCCGCGGCGTTGAAATGCACCCGCCATGGCGGCGGCATGGCGTCTCCGCAACGTATTGAAGTTGAAAAGCTTTTAAGCATGTCGCAGGCGACGGCGCTCGATCGAGCGCCGAGATTATAGACTTGCTATAGAAAGATTTTCTCTATATCAGGGAAAACGCCCCTCGAAATGGAACAAAGTTCTTCAAATGACCGATCTCGCTGTCCAGATCCCCGAGACCAGCCGCCGCCTCGACGCCATCGACCGCAAGATTCTGATGGTGCTTCAGGACGATGCCTCCCTGTCCGTCGCCGAGATCGGCGACCGCGTCGGCCTGTCCTCGACCCCGTGCTGGAAGCGTATCCAGCGCCTGGAGGCCGACGGCGTGATCATCAAGCGGGTGGCGCTGGTCGACCAGAACAAGATCGGGCTCGGCATCTCAGTGTTCGTGTCGGTGGAGAGCGCCGACCATTCCGACGCCTGGCTGAAGAAGTTCGCCGAAGCCGTCAGCGCCATGCCTGAGGTGATGGAGTTCTATCGTATGGCCGGCGACGTCGACTACATGCTGCGCGTCGTGGTCGCGGACATGCAGGCCTATGACGTGTTCTACAAGAAGCTGATCAGCGCCGTGCCGCTGAAGAACGTTACCTCGCGCTTCGCGATGGAGAAGATCAAGTCGGTGACCACGCTGCCGATCCCGGCTGTGGTGACGGCGTAGGGTCTCACCGCGCAGACGCTGTCATCGCCCGGCTTGAGGCCGCGGCGTACTGGATGCCCCGGTCAAGCCGGTCAAGCCGGGGCATGACAGCAAGTGACGCTAGCCTCGCGCCTCAGATCTTCTGATTGTACTCGCCGACTTCGGGATGCGTGCGCAGCACGCTATTCACCATCTCGAACATGTCGTGCATGCGCTGCTCGGAGACCGGGCTCTCGACCACGACGACGAGCTCGGGCTTGTTGGAGGAGGCGCGCACCAGGCCCCAGCTGCCGTCCTCGACCGTGACGCGTACGCCGTTGACGGTGACGAGGTCGCGGATCGACTGGCCGCCGATCTTGGCACCCTTCGCCTGCAAGCCCTCGAAGTGCTTCACCACCTTGTCGATGACACCGTATTTGGTCTCGTCGGCGCAATGCGGCGACATGGTCGGCGACGACCAGGTTTTTGGCAGCGCGTTCTTCAGGTCGGCCATCGACTTGCCGGGCGCGCGGTCGAGCATGTCGCAGATCGCGATCGCCGATACCAGGCCGTCGTCATAGCCGCGGCCATACGGCTTGTTGAAGAAGAAATGGCCGGACTTCTCGAAGCCGGCGAGCGCGCCCATCTCGTGGGTGCGGCGCTTCATGTAGGAATGGCCGGTTTTCCAGTAGGCGACCTTCGCGCCCTGCTTCTGCAGCACCGGATCGGTCACGAACAGGCCGGTCGACTTCACGTCGACGACGAACTGCGCGTCCTTGTGGATCGCCGACATGTCGCGCGCCAGCATCACGCCGACCTTGTCGGCAAAGATCTCCTCGCCGGTGTTGTCGACGACGCCGCAGCGATCGCCGTCACCGTCGAAGCCGAGGCCGACATCGGCCTTGTGCTGCAGCACCGCGTCGCGGATGGCGTGCAGCATCTCCATGTCTTCAGGGTTCGGATTGTATTTCGGGAAAGTGTGGTCGAGCTCGGTGTCGAGCGGAATCACCTCGCAGCCGATCGCTTCAAGCACCTGCGGCGCGAACGCGCCGGCGGTGCCGTTGCCGCAGGCCGCGACGACCTTGAGCTTGCGCTTGAGCTTCGGACGGCTGGTAAGATCGGCGATGTAGCGCGCCGGATAATTCTCGTGAAACTGGTAGGAGCCGCCGGCCTTGTTCTTGAACTCGGCGCCCAGCACGATCTCCTTCAGCCGCGTCATCTCATCGGGACCGAAGGTCAGCGGGCGATTGGCGCCCATCTTCACGCCGGTCCAGCCATTGTCGTTGTGCGAGGCTGTGACCATGGCGCAGCAGGGCACGTCGAGATCGAACTGCGCAAAATAGGCCATCGGCGTCACCGCGAGCCCGATGTCGTGCACCTTGCAGCCTGCTGCCATCAGGCCGGAGATCAGCGCGTATTTGATCGAGGCCGAATAGCCGCGGAAATCATGACCGGTGACGATCTCTTGCTTGACCCCGAGCTCGGCGATCAGCGCACCCAGCCCCATGCCGAGCGCCTGGATTCCCATCAGGTTGATTTCCTTCTGGAACAACCAGCGCGCGTCGTATTCGCGAAAACCCGTGGCCTTCACCATCGGCTCGGATTCGAAGGCGTAAGTGTTGGGCAGCAAGACGGATTTCGGCTTGGGAAACATTGAGACGGTCTCGCGAAATGAGGCAGGATTTGGTGCAGCCTTAGCGAATGCCGGGCCGCAGCGGAAGGCGGGAATGAAGGCTTATGGCGGATAATTGCGGCGGTTTGGTAACGGGGTTTGTACCCGCGACGTGATATGCATCTCTGACCAGAATGGGCTAACTCTGCAGGCGTGCAATCTCCTCTTCAACGACCGCCCTTAGGGGCGGAAGTGCCTGTTGAACCGTCTCCCACACAAAACGGGCTGCAACGTCCTCATAGTTGTGGCGATAGACATTGTCCGCAGCCGCCATCTGCTTCCACGCGATTGCTGGGTGCCTCGTTTTCAAGTCATCAGGCAGGCGGCGAGATGCTTCTGAAATAATCTCCAGGCACCGTGTTACCGCATAGACGGCCCGTAGATCCGCCGCGAACGCATCGCGATCAAGGCCTCCGGCGAACTTGATCGCCAGATCGATGTGATGCAAGACGTCGCGGAGAGTCCCCTCGATGCGATCAGAAGGCATAGACAGCGTCAGCCGTCGCTGCGGGAGCGAGGTATGATTTCAGGCCGTCGCGGTTGACGACGTCAACGGGCTCGTCAAAAAGATTGGCAATATATTCCTTGAGCTCAACGTAATCGAAGATCGTGATCCGCGCATCGGGATCGATCTCGACTATGATATCGACATCACTGCCGGAATGGCTTTCGCCCCTCGCCACCGAGCCAAACAACGCGGCATGCAAAACGCCCCGCTCGCGCAGGGCAGGTTCGGACTGTCGCAGGATGGCAATCGCATCGGGACTGTTCATTGGCGGAATATAGCACTCCGCCCGCCCCAGCGGGAGGGCCTAACAAGGCCGCCGGGGAGACCTTACTGCTCCAGAACCATCTGGCCGTTGGCGTATTCGAAACGCTTGAGGCGGGAGAGGAAGGAGAGGCCGAGCAGGTTCTCGGACAGCGCCTCGTCGGGCAGCACCATGGCGTCGACGTCGCGCACGATTAGGCCGCCGACATCGACCATGGCGATACGGGTGCGCGCGGCCTTGATGGTGCCGTTGGCGGTGGAGACGGTGGCATTGTAATCGCCGCGCGAGGGACGCAGGCCAAAGCGGGCGGCCGAGGTCTCGTTCAGCGCAACCACGGAGGCGCCGGTGTCGACCATGAAGCCGATGCGCTGGCCTTCAATCCGGCCGTCGGTCTGGAAATGACCCCGTCCGTCGCGGGGGATGCTGAGGCTGCGGCCGCCGGCCGGCGCGGTGGACGCGAGTGCCACCGTCGTGCGTGGCACCGACGTCGCCGAGGCGGAGCTCATCCTGTCCGCCATCTGCGCCATGAAGGTGCCGAGGCCGATCATGATCGCCGCCAAGATCATTATGTTACGCATTACACCACTTCCGAGCCGGAAAGCTCGATTTGACCACGCGGCAGGCCCGTCCGCGAGCGACGCTGCGGCCAGAGCGGTGCTATTTTGACGAAAAGGATGAGCGGACGGTTAATGCGCCTTCGTAACTCTCAGGTGCCGCGCGGCTTGACTCGCCGGGTCGGCAGCGCATTCGCCGGATCTTCCGGCCAGGGATGGCGCGGATAGCGGCCGCGCAGGTCGGAGCGAACCGCGCTGTAACTGCCGCGCCAGAAACCGGGGAGATCGCGCGTCACCTGTACCGGGCGCTGCGCCGGCGACAGCAATTCCAGCACCAGCGGCACCTTGCCCGCGGCGACCGACGGATGGGTGTTGAGGCCGAACAATTCTTGGAGCCGCACCGCGATGGTCGGCCCCTGCTCGGCCTCGTAGTCGATCGCGAGTACGCTGCCGGTCGGCGCCTCGAAATGCGTCGGCGCCTCGCGGTCGAGGCGCGCGCGCATCTCCCACGGCAACAATGCCATCAACGCGTCGGAGAGATCGCCGGTGGAGATGTCCTTCAGCGCGATCTTGTCGTAGAGCGCCGGCACCAGCCAGTCGTCGCGCCGCGCGATCAAGCCTTCGTCCGACAGGTCGGGCCAGCTGTCGCCTTCGGCCTTGCGCAAAAACATCACGCGGTCGCGCCATTGCTTTGCTGCTTTCGACCAGGGCAGCCGGTCGAGGCCGACGGCAATGAGCCCGTCGGCGAAGATGCGCGCGGTGTCCTCCGAGGGCGACACGGCAAGCGTCGCCTCGGAGAGAGTGATCGCGTGCAGCGCGCGCTTGCGCCGCGCCCGCAGCGCCATCGCACCGCGGTCGAACGAGATCTCGTCGACGGATTCGATATGCTCGGCGAAATGCTGCTCGATCTCGTCCTGCGTGATTTGCGCGGCGAGCAGAATGCGGCCGCTCGCCGCCGTCCCCGTCATCTCGCCGATCGCGATATAAGGTGCGCGGGCAAGTGACGATGTCTGATCGACGGCGGCACCACGACCGTTGGCAAGCACGAAACTGCCATTGCCGCGATTCCGCGCGACGCGATCCGGGAAGGCATAGGCGAGCATCAGGCCGGTCGAGACGTCACCTTCTCCGGCCGCCGTCTTCTCTGACGCCGCCACCTGTGAAGCCCAGCGCCGGGCGAGGTCGCGCGCGCTCGTTGCGCGTGGCGAGCGCTCGCGGCGGAACTGGTCGCGACGGTGTTCGAGATCGACGCTGTCGCCGCCGAGCCCGCGCTCGGTGATGATGGCGGCGATCTCGGCGGCGGCTTCGCCCTCGCCGGCACGATGCGAATCCACGATCATGCGCGCCAGCCGCGGCGGCAGCGCCAGCGCACGCAGGCTCTTGCCTTCCGCGGTGATGCGGCCGTCGCCATCGAGCGCATTGAGCTCGGAGAGCAGGCTCTTGGCTTCCTTCCAGGCCGGCTGCGGCGGCGGGTCGAGAAACGACAGCGCGGCAGCGTCAGCGACGCCCCATTGCGCGAGATCGAGCACCAGCGAGGACAGATCGGCGCTGAGGATTTCCGGTTGGGTATAGGGCGCGAGAGACGCCGTCTGCGGCTCGTCCCAGAGCCGGTAGCAGACACCGGGCTCGGTGCGGCCGGCGCGACCGCGGCGCTGGTCCGCCGCCGCGCGCGAGACGCGCACGGTCTCGAGCCGCGTCAGCCCGATGTCGGGTTCGTAACGCGGCACGCGGGCAAGACCGGAATCGACGACGATGCGCACGCCTTCGATGGTGAGCGAGGTTTCCGCGATCGAGGTCGCCAGCACCACCTTGCGCGTGCCCTTCGGCGCCGGCGAGATGGCACGGTCCTGCACGGCGGCATCGAGCGCGCCGAACAGCGGCACGATTTCGATACTGGCATCCTGCACACGTTCGCTGAGGAAATTCTGGGTGCGGCGGATTTCGGCGGCACCCGGCAGAAACGCCAGCACCGAGCCGCTATCGGCGCGTAGCGCGGATGCGATCGCATCCGCCATCTGCCGCTCCACCGGCGCATCCGCCTTGCGACCGAGATAGCGTGTTTCGACGGGAAAGGCGCGGCCCTCGCTTTCGACGACGGGCGCTTCGCCAAGCAGCTTTGCCACGCGCGCGCCATCGAGCGTTGCCGACATCACGAGGATGCGCAAATCCTCGCGCAGGCCCTGTTGCGCGTCGCGCGCTAGCGCAAGCCCCATATCGGCGTCGAGCGAGCGCTCGTGGAATTCGTCGAACAGGACGGCGGCGACGCCTGACAGCTCGGGATCGTCGAGGATCTGACGGCTGAAGATACCTTCGGTCACCACCTCGATGCGGGTCGCACGCGAGATTTTTGAGCCGAAGCGAACGCGATAGCCGACGGTCTCGCCGGCCCTCTCGCCAAGCGACTTGGCCATGCGGTCGGCGCTGGCGCGCGCAGCAATGCGCCGCGGCTCGAGCACGATGATCTTCTTGCCCTTGGCCCAGGGGGCATCGAGCAGCGCGAGCGGCACGCGCGTGGTCTTGCCGGCGCCCGGAGGCGCGACCAGCACGGCCGCGTTGTGCGCCTCCAGCGTACGCGAGAGGTGGTCAAGCACGGCATCGATCGGGAGGGGCGTGTCGAAAGTGCGGGGCAAAAAATTATCCGGTCGTCATGCCCGGGCTTGTCCCGGGCATCCACGTTCTTTCATCTGACAGTGAACAAGACGTGGATGGCCGGGACAAGCCCGGCCATGACGGAATCGTTCGTGCTGCCAGCGCCGATCAGCCCTGCACCGGCGGGCGGCCGATGCTTTCGTAGGTGAAGCCGGCCGCAGCCATGTCCTCGGGGCGGTAGATGTTGCGGAGATCGACGACGACGGGCTGGGCCATGGTCGCCTTCAGCCGGTCGAGATCGAGGCCGCGGAACTGCACCCATTCGGTGACGACAACCAGCGCATCGGCACCTTCAGCGCAGGAATAGGCGTCCTCGCAATAGGTGATGTTGGGCAGTTCGCCCTTGGCCTGCTCCATGCCGACGGGATCGAACGCCTTCACCTTCGCGCCCATGTCGATCAGGCCCGTGACCAGTGGGATCGACGGCGCATCGCGCATGTCGTCGGTGTCGGGTTTGAAGGTAAGGCCGAGCACGGCGATGGTCTTGCCTCGCAGCGAGCCGCCGAGCGCCTGGCTGACCTTGCGGGCCATCGCGCGCTTGCGGTTCTCGTTGACGGCCAGCACGGCTTCGACGATGCGCAAGGACACGTCGTAGTCTTGCGCGATCTTGATCAGCGCCTTGGTATCCTTCGGAAAGCACGAGCCGCCGAAGCCGGGGCCGGCATGCAGAAATTTGGTGCCGATGCGGTTGTCCAGGCCAATGCCGCGCGCGACTTCCTGGACGTTGGCGCCGACCTTCTCGGAGAGGTCTGCGATCTCGTTGATGAAGGTGATCTTGGTCGCGAGGAAGGCGTTCGCGGCGTATTTGATCATCTCGGCGGTACGGCGCTCCGTAAACATCAGCGGCGCCTGGTTCAGCGACAGCGGACGGTAGATGTCGCCCATCACCTTACGGCCGCGCTCGTCGGAGGTGCCGACGACGACGCGATCGGGAAACTTGAAGTCGCGGATCGCGGCGCCCTCGCGCAGGAATTCGGGGTTGGAGGCAACGACGACGTCGGCCTTGGGGTTGGTCTCGCGCATGATGCGCTCGACCTCGTCGCCGGTGCCGACCGGAACGGTCGACTTCGTCACCACGACGGTGAAACCGGACAGCGACTGCGCGATCTCTTTGGCGGCGGCGTAGACATAGGACAGATCGGCGTGGCCGTCACCGCGGCGCGACGGCGTGCCGACCGCGATGAACACGGCATCGGCATCGGCGACCGGCTTGGACAGGTCGGTGGTGAACTCCAGCCGCTTGGCCTTGACGTTGGTCGCAACGAGTTCGTCGAGCCCGGGTTCGTAGATCGGGATCTCGCCGCGATGAAGTGCAGCGATCTTCTTCTCGTCCTTGTCGACGCAGATGACGTCATGACCGAAATCTGCAAAGCAGGCCCCGGACACCAGTCCCACATAGCCCGTTCCGATCATCGCGATTCGCATGAAAAACCCTGTTTTGGCTTGGTTAATGAAACACTAATTCGGGGAAGGTTTAGCATTTTCCCCATGGAAGGGAACCGTCAGCCCGCAAAAACCGGGCACATGAATTGCAACGGTAAACAAATCGAAAGCCGCAAGGCGCCACACTGCTCCGCGTTCACACAGATCCGGGCGGAACACGCCTCGAAAAGGGACACCATGACACCATCGGGCACAATCGCCGCGAGCGGGGGGCTCAAGGCCCCTTCTGCTGCGCGCGTCGATTGGGTCGATTACGCCAAGGGCATCTGCATCGTCATGGTCGTGATGATGCATTCGGTGCTGGGGGTCGAGCTCGCCGCCGGCCAGACCGGTTTCATGCATGTCGCCGTGGCCTTCGCAAAGCCGTTCCGGATGCCGGATTTCTTCCTGATTTCGGGCCTGTTCCTGCCACTGGTGATCGACCGGGACTGGCGAACCTATCTCGACCGCAAGGTGGTGCATTTCGCCTATTTCTATGTCGTGTGGGTGACAATCCAGTTCGGCTTCAAGGCCCCCGCATTCGCCGCCGAAACCAGCTGGCGCGACGCCGGCCTGCTGTATCTGGAATCCTTCGTCGAGCCGTTCGGCACGCTCTGGTTCATCTACCTGCTGCCGATCTTTTTCGTCGTCACAAAACTGACACGGCGAATCCCCCCGCCCGCGATCTGGCTTATCGCGGCCGCGCTGGAGACGGCGCGTGTTGCAACCGGCTGGACCACGATCGACGAGTTCTGCGCGCGCTTTGTCTATTTCTATTCAGGCTATCTGTTCGCGCCCTACGTGTTCGCGCTGGCGGATCGCGCGCGCAATCATCCCGCATGGGCGCTGGCAGCGCTCGCCACGTGGGCGCTGGTCAATGCCGGCCTCGTCTTGTGTGGGGCCAGCGAATGGAAGATCGTGTCGCTCGTGCTCGGCTTCGCCGGCGCCTGCGCCATCATCACCATGGGCACGCTGCTCGCACGCGCCCGCTGGCTGAACTTTTTCCGCTTCTGCGGCGAGCACTCGATCGTGATCTATCTTGCCTTCTTCCTGCCGATGGCGGCCACGCGGACCCTGCTGCTGCACACGGGTGTCATTCCCGACATCGGCACGGTGTCGCTGATCGTCACCATCGTCGGCGTGATCGGAGCACTCGCGATCTGGCAGGCGGCGTTGCGGCTCAACGCCAATTTCCTGTTCGAACGGCCGGATGCATTCTGGATTGTACCGAAGAAGGCCGGGGCGCGGTTGCAGCCGGGCTCGCTGTCGTCGCCCGGCTCGGCCGGGCGACCCAGTATTCCAGAAACCGCGGTGATCGACCGATAAGCCGCGGCGTACTGGATGCCCCGCTTTCGCGAGGAACGACAGCGGGGGATAGCTGCGTCACCGGCCTAAAAATCCCATCCGCAAGGCTGTCAAAGCCCGCAAAAATTCATACATTGCGGCATGCCCAAAACCTCCCCGAAAGCTGCCGAACCCACGTCCGCCAAGCCCGTCGCCGCCAAGCCGGCCGGCAAGGGCGACCACGTCTTCCTGGTCGACGGTTCCGGCTACATCTTCCGCGCCTACCATGCGCTGCCGCCGCTGAACCGCAAGTCCGACGGCCTGCAGGTCAATGCCGTGCTCGGCTTCTGCAACATGCTGTGGAAGCTGTTGCGCGACATGCCCGAGGACAACCGGCCGACGCATCTGGCAATCATCTTCGACAAGTCGGAAATGACCTTTCGCAACAAGATCTATCCTGAGTACAAGGCCCACCGGCCGCCTGCGCCTGACGATCTGATCCCGCAATTTTCGCTGATCCGCGAAGCGGTGCGCGCGTTCGACCTGCCTTGCCTGGAACAGGTCGGCTTCGAGGCCGACGATCTGATTGCGACCTATGTGCGGCAAGCCTGCGAGCGCGGCGCCAGCGCGACCATCGTGTCCTCCGACAAGGACCTGATGCAACTCGTCACCGATTGCGTCACCATGTACGACACCATGAAGGACCGCCACATCGGCATCCCCGAGGTGATCGAGAAGTTTGGCGTGCCGCCGGAGAAGGTGGTGGAAGTGCAGGCACTGGCCGGCGATTCCACCGACAACGTTCCTGGCGTGCCCGGCATCGGCATCAAGACCGCGGCGCAGCTGATCACCGAATATGGCGATCTCGACCAATTGCTGTTCCGCGCCACCGAGATCAAGCAGCCGAAGCGGCGCGAGGCGCTGATCGAGCATGCGGAAAAGGCGCGCATCTCGCGCCAGCTCGTGCTGCTCGACGACAAGGTCGCGCTGGAGGTGCCGCTGGACGATCTCGCCGTCCATGAGCCCGATGCGCGCAAGCTGATCGCTTTCCTGAAGGCGATGGAGTTCACGACGCTGACGCGTCGCGTTGCCGACTATTCGCAGATTGATCCAGCCAACGTCGATGCCGATCCCGGCTATGCCAGCGGCGCCAGCGTCTTCTCGCCGCTGCCGCCTTCGGACGTCGTGCCGGCACCAGGAGCCGGCACGCCGGCGCAAGTTCAGGCGGGCCAGCGCAACGCATCGGCGAGCAAAGAGGACAAGGCCGCGAGCCCGAAGGGCGCGCCGATTTCTCTCGCAGCCGCGCGCGAAGATGCTTTGCGCAAGCTTCCGGTCGATCGCGGCAAGTACCAGGCCATCAAGACACTCGCGGAATTAAACGCGTTCATCGCGCGCATCCATGATGCCGGCCATGTCTCGGTCGAGATCCGGGGAAACTCGATCGACCCGATGCAGGCCGATCTCTGCGGCATCGCGCTGGCGCTGGCGCCGAACGAGGCCTGCTACGTGCCGCTGGCGCACAAGCAGTCCGGCGGCGGCGCCGGCCTGTTCGACGCGGGCCTCGCGCCCGATCAAGTCAAGCACGACGATGCTATCGAAGCGCTGCGGCCGGTGCTGGAATCATCAGGCATTCTCAAGATCGGCTTCGACGTCAAATTCACCGCCGTGATGCTGGCGCAACACGGCATCACCTTGCGCAACGCCGACGACGCGCAGCTGATCTCCTATGTGCTGGACGCCGGCCGCGGCTCGCATGGGATGGAGTCGCTTTCCGAGCGTTGGTTTGGTCACGCCATGCTGAAGGAGAACGAGCTGCTCGGCAGCGGCAAGGGCAAGATCACGTTCGACCAGGTGCCGATCGACAAGGCCGCGCCGCTGTCGGCGGAAGGCGCCGACATCGCCTTGCGCGTCTGGCGCGTCCTGAAGCCGCGCCTTGTCGCCGAGCACATGACCACCGTCTACGAGACGCTGGAACGCCCGCTGGTCACAGTGCTCGCACGTATGGAGCGGCGCGGCATCTCGATCGACCGCCAGGTGCTGTCGCGTCTCTCCGGCGACTTCGCCCAGACCGCGGCCCGCGTCGAAGCCGAGATCCAAGGGATCGCGGGCGAGCCCGTCAATGTCGGCAGCCCGAAGCAGATCGGCGACATCCTGTTCGGCAAGATGGGACTGTCCGGCGGCACCAAAACCAAGACCGGCGCGTGGTCCACCACCGCGCAGGTGCTCGACGAACTGGCCGAGCAGGGCCATGACCTTCCCAAGAAGATTCTGGAGTGGCGCCAGGTCTCGAAGCTGAAATCGACCTACACCGACGCGCTGCCGACCTATGTCCATCCGCAGACCCATCGCGTGCACACGACCTACGCGCTGGCCGCGACCACGACGGGCCGGCTGTCGTCGAACGAGCCGAATTTGCAGAACATTCCGGTGCGCACCGAGGACGGACGCAAGATCCGGCGCGCCTTTATCGCAACATCGGGGCACAAGCTCGTCTCCGCCGACTATTCGCAGATCGAGCTACGGCTGCTCGCCGAGATCGCCGACATTCCCGTGCTGAAGCAGGCGTTTCGCGACGGTCTCGACATTCACGCCATGACGGCATCGGAGATGTTCGGCGTGCCGATCGAGGGCATGCCGAGCGAAATCCGGCGACGCGCCAAAGCGATCAATTTCGGCATCATCTACGGCATTTCGGCGTTCGGCCTCGCCAACCAGCTCGGCATCGCGCGCGAGGAGGCCTCCGCCTACATCAAGAAATACTTCGAGCGCTTCCCCGGCATCCGCGCCTACATGGACGAGACGCGGGATTTCTGCCGGAGCCACGGCTACGTCACCACGCTGTTTGGCCGGAAGATGTACTATCCCGACATCAAGGCTTCGAACGCCTCGGTGCGCGCCTTCAACGAGCGCGCGGCAATCAACGCGCGGCTCCAGGGCACCGCCGCCGACATCATCCGCCGCGCCATGACGCGGATGGAGGATGCGCTGGCCGAAAAGAAGCTGTCGGCGCAGATGCTGCTTCAGGTGCATGACGAATTGATCTTCGAAGTGCCCGACGCCGAGATCGCAGCGACGCTGCCGGTCGTGCAGCACGTGATGCAGGACGCGCCGTTCCCGGCGGTGCTGCTCTCGGTGCCGCTGCATGTGGACGCGCGCGCGGCGAACAATTGGGACGAGGCGCACTGATTTTTCTTGCCTCGCCCTGCTTACGGGGCGAGGCAGCGTAGCGCGTGCGGCCGCACCTGAATTGTCCTCCGTGCAATTGCGCGATGGCCTCGCGATCCCCCGCACACTAAAACCGTGCCGTCTCCCGCACCGGTTCAGCCATGCCCCACACCTCCGCTTTGCTCGGCTTCGCCCTCGTCTGCCTCGGCCTTGTGCTCACGCCCGGGCCGAACATGATCTACCTGATCTCGCGTTCGATCACGCAGGGACCGGCGGCGGGCATCGTCTCGCTCGGCGGCGTGGCGCTGGGCTTCGTATTCTACATGCTGTGCGCCGCGTTCGGCATCACGGCGCTGCTGCTCGCCATTCCCTTTGCCTATGACGCGTTGCGCTTCGCCGGTGCCGGTTATTTGCTGTGGCTGGCCTGGCAGGCGGTGAAGCCCGGTGGGCGCTCGCCGTTCCAGGTGAAGCAGCTTTCGATCGACAGCCCGCGTAAATTGTTCGCGATGGGGTTTGTCACCAATTTGCTCAACCCGAAGATCGCGATGCTTTACCTCGCGCTGCTGCCG
The DNA here is from genome assembly GCF_023074185.1 of Bradyrhizobium sp. 132. Taxonomy (GTDB): domain Bacteria; phylum Pseudomonadota; class Alphaproteobacteria; order Rhizobiales; family Xanthobacteraceae; genus Bradyrhizobium. Next base: position 173,600 of record NZ_JADPKY010000157.1, read on the forward strand.
CAGTTCATCGATCCCAATGCCGGCAGCGTGCTGACTCAGTCAGTCGTGCTCGGCGCGATCCAGATCGCGATCAGTGTCAGCGTCAATGCGATGATCGCGCTCGCGGCCGGCTCGATCGCGCTGTTCCTCGCAAGCCGGCCAAGCTGGATGCTGGTGCAGCGCTGGCTGATGGGCACGGTGCTGGCCGGGCTTGCAGTGCGGATGGCGGTCGAGGCGCGGAAGGTGTGAGGTTCTTTTCACCTCTCCCCGTAAGAACGGCTATCGAATTCACACATATTGCGGAGGAATTTGATTGCTGATTCCGTGAGTTGAGTGATGATTCGCGGGAGCGAGCGATGTCTGGGATGGATTACGG
>NZ_JADPKY010000072.1 GCF_023074185.1 Bradyrhizobium sp. 132
CACCACGGTGTTGGCAAGGCCGGTGCCGCTCAGCGCCGGGTTGGCGGTGACGTGGTCGGTGGCCGAGCTGCCGGTGTCGACGGTGAGGGTCTCGGTCACCGTTGGCCCGGTGGTGCTGAGCGTGTAGACCACCGCGCTGCTGGTGGCGGTGTTGCCGGCGGCATCGCTCACCCGTGCGGTCAGCGAGTTGGCTCCATTGTTGAGGCTGACCGTGGTGCTCCAGCTGCCGTTGCCCTGCACGATGGCGGTGCCGATCGGCGTGGTGCCGTCGAGGATGGTGACGCTGGCGCCGGCATCGGCGACGTCGACCGTGCCGGTGATGGCCTGGCTGGCCTGGTTAGTCGCCCCACCCGGGCTGGTGATGGCGACCGTCGGCGCCGCCGTGTCGAGGGTGAAGCTCAGCGAGGCCGAACCGATGTTGCCGAAGCTGTCGGTCTGGCTTGCGACGATGGTGTGCGATCCGTCCGCCAGCCCGCTCGGGAGGAACGACCAGGCGCCTTGCGCGTCGGTGGTCGCCGTGGCCACGACCGGAGTGCCGTCAATGGTGAAGTGCACCACGGTGTTGGCAAGGCCGGTGCCGCTCAGCGCCGGGTTGGCGGTGACGTGGTCGGTGGCCGAGCTGCCGGTGTCGACGGTGAGG
>NZ_JADPKY010000032.1 GCF_023074185.1 Bradyrhizobium sp. 132
CACAAGGCCCCAAGCGAGGGCCGTCGCAAGCTTGAGTTCGGCGCCGGAGATTGCCAGGAAGCAGGCGCGCTCGCGGCCGATGCGGCGGGGGATCGCTGCCCATGTGCGAGTGATGCGTGGAGTTGGCAGGCGGAAGCGTGCCGTCAGGGTCTCGAACTCCGGCCAGCTCATGCGCCGACTTTTCTGGCTGCGCCGTCTCAGACAACGCAGCCAGGTTCGACGCACTTCGCGGTAGAAGCCATTGAGCGCTGGATAGTTGTGCGGCCTGCCATAGTAGCCATAGTGCCCGCGCAGAACGGCGGCGAACCACTCGTACTGCGTGGCCAGTGGCGCGTGCATGAGCCGCCAGGCCTCCTGGCGCAACGCCGTCAGCTTGCGCGTCAGGCGTTTCCCTTCCGTCTTGTGCTTCACGATGAACCGGCCATCTCGGGTCCGCCCGCAGTAGTGGGTAAAGCCGAGGAAGGCGAAGGTCTCTGGCCGCCGCTCGCCCCGCCGCTGACGCGAGAGGGCCGCGAACCGGCCAAACTCGATCAGCCGCGTCTTGTTCTCATGGAGCGTCAGGCCGAAGCTGGCCAGCCGCACCTTGAGGGCCAAGAGCATCTCCTGCGCATCCGCCTTGCTCTCGAAGCCCATGACGAAGTCGTCGGCATAGCGCACGGTCACAACGCGACCGCGTGCATGGCGACGGCGCCATTGGTGGGCCCAGAGATCGAGGACGTAGTGCAGGAAGACGTTGGCGAGAAGCGGGCTGATGCCCGCCCCTTGCGGGGTACCCCTGTCCGTTTCTTGCTTCTCGCCGCTCTCAAGGTAGACGGCGCTCAACACCTCGGCCACCGCGCTTTGGACGATCTTGTCCTCTAGCGCCGGCACACCGAGAGGTCGCTTACCGCCATCGACTTTGGGGATGTAGACTCGCCGCACCGGCTGTGGCCGGTAGCGACCAGTGTGGACCCGTCCGCAGAGGTCGCGGATGTTATCCGTCAGCCCCTCTTCGTACTTCGTCACCGTTGCCCCATCGACCCCCGCGCTGGCCTGCCGCTTTTGTCGTCGAAACGCCCGAAGCAGAGCGTCCTCGTCGATGTGGTGCAGCAAGGCTGTGAACCGGGTTTGGGCAGCCTGCTTGGCCGCCGCGTTCACCCGATCGAGGTTCGGCGGCAAGGCAACCCGGCTCTGTGTCCGGACCCTGGCCTTCTCGCGCGGGCTCCCCTCGGGCTGACCCCTTCCCTCCATACGTCTCGTTTCCTTCGACGACTTCACAGGTACTATGGACCAGTCCGACTCCCGACCTCAGCTCGGACCGCGGCTCTGGCTGTGCCTTGCCGCTGTCCCCCACTGGAGACCAATCCAATGGACCCGGTCGGGCCTCTCATGTTCCGATGATTGCCTTCCATGCGTGATGCGGCCATCGACCCCGACGGGAGCCGCATCGTGTCGCATAACGACGATGCTCATGCTGCCTTCGTGACTAGGGAACACACTCGGCCTCCGCGAACATCCACCTTTCGAGGCTCATTCCCGCACCCCGCATGGCTCCTGTCTACACTTCAGACCTCGCGTTACCGCGACGCCCGCAAGACTCGGTCCCGGCTTGCCTGCTTCGGCTTTGGCCGGATGGGACTTCCACCCACAAGCAATCATCAGCTTGGCATGACGTACTCCCCTGTGGTGGTGTAGCTCGGTAGAGCAAAGCCGCCCGCACGCGCGCCCGCAATAGCGCCGTAGCGGGCGGGCGGCTTTGCGTGGTCACCGGCGGTTCGCCGGTAGGTCGGGTTGCTGACACCAACCTGATTCGAGGAGCCACCGATGACCGACGAGATGATGAACCTTCGCACGCTCGTGGAGAAGACCCCTGACGCCGATCTGTTGCGCGAGATGATCGGCTTTGCCGCCCAGCGTCTGATGGAGCTGGAAGTCGAAGGCCAGACCGGGGCGGCCTATGGCGAGAAGTGCGCCGAGCGCCTGGCGCAGCGCAACGGCTATCGCGACCGGACTTGGGAGACGCGTGCCGGCGCGGTCGAGCTGCGCATCCCCAAGCTGCGCAAGGGCTCCTACTTTCCGGGCTTCCTGGAGCCCCGCCGGATGGCCGAGAAGGCGCTCATCGCCGTGGTGCAGGAAGCCTATGTGCAGGGCGTCTCGACCCGCTCGGTGGACGATCTGGTGCAGGCAATGGGCATGAGCGGGATCTCCAAGAGCCAGGTGAGCCGGCTCTGCGGCGAGATCGACGACAAGGTGAAGGCGTTCCTCGCCCGCCCGATCGAAGGCGATTGGCCGTATCTGTGGATCGATGCCACCTACGTGAAGGTGCGCCAGAATGGCCGCATCGTGTCGGTTGCGGTAATCATCGCCGTCGGCGTCAACAGTGACGGCCGGCGCGAGATTCTGGGCATGGATATCGGCCCGTCCGAGGCCGAGACGTTCTGGACGGCGTTACTGCGCAAGCTCGCCCGCCGCGGGCTTCGCGGCGTAAAGCTGGTGGTCTCCGACGCTCATGAGGGCATCAAAGCTACCGTCAACAAGGTGCTCAATGCTACCTGGCAGCATTGCCGCGTGCACTTCATGCGCAACGTCCTGGCGCATGCCGGCAAGAGCGGCCGGCGTGTCGTCTCCGCCTTCATCGCCACCGCCTTTGCCCAGGACGATGCCGAAGCGGCCAGGGCTTAGTGGCGCAAGGTCGCCGACCAGCTCCGTCCCAAACTGCCAAAGCTCGCGCCCTTCATGGATGAGGCCGAGCCAGACGTGCTGGCCTATATGACGTTCCCACCGCAGCACCGCACCAAGCTGCATTCCACGGATGAGATGGACAAGCGATTTTTTTCATGACCGAGATGACGATTGCAGAAATCGCGTACGTCCATTCTTTTGTTCGGCTGCGCCGCGGGCCATTCTTCCGTCCCGGCCATCGATCTCGCAGCCGCCGCGCGCAGGGGCGGTCAAGGCTGGCCGCGTTTGCGGCCACCGCAAGGCTTGGCCTTGACCGGCCCGAGCACGGCGGCATGCTGGCGTGGAACGGGACTGCATTCCTGGCTGGCACTTGCCGTCAGGCGGGATTATCCTGGGTGGGCGCGGGCGACCTCGTGGCGAAGCGTGGCGCATCGGCTGCAAGCGCCACCAGGCTGCCCTATTTTGTCTTGCCGAGTTGAGGCGCCCGCGCGCCGGTTTTTGGCCGCCGTGGTTTCCATTGCGTCACCAAGCGCTCGTAGCTTTGCTCCGCCTGTGCGGCAATCAACATCTCGCGGTCGCGCAATGCCTTGATGTTGTAGGCATACGCTGGCCCACGCCGGCTGCCTTTCTGTTGCGGATGTCCGGCTTGAAGCTGCATCGCGCGGGTCTTAATGGCGACCAGTGCCGGGCGCGCCCACAGGTAATCCTCGCCCTTCGTCAACAAATGCCAGCAAAGCACGGTGAGCTTCCGGGCCACGGCCACCGCGGCGATCTGATGGCCGCGCCGGGCGCGGATGCGCACGAAAAACGCATGCAGCGGACCGGGCGCCTTGGCCGCTGCCCAGGCCGCCTCGACCAGCATGGCGCGCGCGTGACTGCGGCCGATCTTGCTGATGCGGCCGTGATGGGCGGCGCCCAGTCCGGACTGCCGTACCCGCGGGTTCAGCCCAAAATAGCTCACCAGCTTCTGCGGGCTGTTGAACCGGCTGATGTCGCCGATCGCCGCCATGATGCCGGCAGCGACCGCCAAG
>NZ_JADPKY010000025.1 GCF_023074185.1 Bradyrhizobium sp. 132
GACCGCCCGGCGTCTGCGGCGTCCGCCGTCCGGCGATCCGCTGCAAAAAGTGCTGGAACTCTAACGACATGGACAGGTGAGCATTATGAAGCGGGCTCGGTTGCCCCTGTGACGAGCAGGTTCTCGTTGCGGTCGATCCAGTCGCCGCCGACGAGCCTGGCGAAGACGGCGCGATCGATACCGCGTGGCGTGCGCAAATCGACGTCTTCCACGCATGCGCTCTGGCGCAACGCGGCGAACTTGAGACGGGTCGTGAGACGTTTGGTGTCGCGCTCGGCGGCTTCGCGATCGACCAGCAATCCGACGCGCTCCTCGAACGACAGGGCATCGAGATCCGGTGATCGTCGCTGCTCCTGGAGGGCCTTGGCCATTCCGGTCAAGCCGAGCGTAATCAGCCGTTCATGGGTCGGATGTGTCAGCATTGGGGGGGTCTCCCTATCAGTGGAAATAGCCCTGACCGCGGATGTTGCCGTGGCGCAGGGGCTGGTGGTCGGACGTCTCGTCGAGAAAAGCGCGATCAAGGCCATTCTTGAGGATCGAACGGATCGAGGCGACGGAGCGAGCCTTGATCAGGATGCCGCGCCGGCAGGCGGCATCGACACGCGCGTTGTCGTAGCTCCTGGCCAGCGACAGGATACCGAGGCAGGTGCGAAAGCCTTGCTCGGGATGCGGCCGGGCCGCGATGACGGCCTGGAAAAACGCCGCGGCAGAGGGACCGATCTTCTCGCCGGCAGCGATCAATCCTCCCGGCGTCCATTTGCCGTAGCGGCGGTGGGCGCTCGGCATATGATCGGCGATGGTGGTATGGCCACGCCGGTTGGGCGCGCGGGCGTGGCTGGCGATCCTCTGTCCCTTGTGGAAGACCTCGATGGTCTTGTCGGCGATGCGGACATCGACGAGTTCACGGATCAGCCGATAAGGGGTGGAATACCAATGGCCGTCGATCTCGACATGATAGTCGGGCGCGACGCGGCAACGCTTCCAGCGCGCAAAGACGTAGGGCTGGTCCGGCAGTTCTCCCAGCTTGGGACGATCGATCTCGGCGAACAGCTCGGTCCGGCTGGAGCCAAAACCGCGCATCTGGCGGGCGTTGAGTTCGACGACGAGGCCGCGGATGGCCGCATTGAGCTCCGCCAGGGAAAAGAAGCGCTGGTTGCGCAGGCGGGCCAGGATCCAGCGCTGGGCGATCTGGACGGCGACCTCAACCTTGGCCTTGTCCTTTGGCCGCCTCGGCCTCGCCGCCAGGATCGCGGTGCCGTAATGACCGGCCATCTCGGCATAGGTTCGGTTGATCCCGGGATCGTAGCGATCGGGGTTGGTCACGGCGGCCTTGAGATTATCGCAGACCACGAACTTCGGCACGCCGCCGAGATACCTGAACAGGCTGGCATGCACGCCGATCCAGTCGGACAGGCTCTCGCTTGGGCAGGCCTCGGCGTAGGTGTAGTTCGAAGCCCCCATCGCCGCGACGAACAGCTTCATGGCGCGCACTTCGCCGGTGATGGGATCGAAGATGTCGATGGTGTCGCCAGCGAAATCGACGAACACCTTCTCCCCACCGATGTGGGTCTGACGCATGCTCGGCTGCGCCCGCTGCTTCCAGGCCTCGAAAGTCGTGCAAAACCAGGTATAGCCAAAGCCGTCTGGATTGGCGGCGCGATACTCTTCCCACAACAGCAGGCGTGTCACGCTGCGCCGGCGTAGCTCCTTCTCCACATAAACCCAGTCGGGGGACGGTCGTCGGTCGCTTTGCGAGGCAGCCTTTGGCGCCGGGAACAGCAGCAGCTCCAGGCCCTCGTCATCCATGCCCTCCGGCAGCGGCCAGCTCAGCCCGGCAAGGCGGGCGCGACGCACGTAGCCATGCACGACACCATTGCTCACTCCCAACGTCCGCGCGATGACGCGCTCGGTCAGGCCCTGATGCCTCAAACGTAGAACTTCTCGGATCCGGCGCATCGACAATCTCTGGGTAGGCATCAGGCTTCCTCATTGGTTGAATGAGAAACCCGTAGCCCGGTTGAGTTGTCGGCCGAAGCGTCCGGCACCGCCAAACGGTGCTCACGATCGCCTGAAATCGCTGCTCACGATCCTCTGAAATCGTTGCTCACGATGCGGTGAAATCCGTGCTCACGATCCCGCGAAACACGCAGATCGCCGCGATCGCCTTTCAGAACAAGGCCATCGTTTATGCGAACGTGTTCAAAGCCGCCGCCGAGGCAATGTCGAGGCTCGCCGCCAATCCACGCCGGCTCGGCGCCGGGATCGGCGTCGTCGCCGTCCTCCACACCTGGGGGCAGGCGCTGACGCACCATCCCCACGTCCACTGCGTCGTGCCGGGCGGCGGCCTCTCGCCCGATGGTGCGCGCTGGATCGCCAGCCGACCAAACTTCTTCCTGGCCGTCAAACCGCTCGCCCGGCTGTTCAGACGCCTATTCCTCGAACGTCTGACCGCCGCCTTCGACGCCGGCACCCTGAACTTCTTCGGCGATCTCGCATCCCTGGCCGAGCCTGCCGCCTTCGCAGCTCACCTCGTCGCCATGCGGCGCATCAGCTGGGTCGTCTACGCCAAACGGCCGTTCGGCGGCCCCGCGCAGGTGCTGGCCTATCTCGGCCGCTATACCCATCGCGTTGCAATCGCCAACAGCCGGCTCGTAGCCCTCGCCGAGGATCACGTCGCCTTTACCTGGAAGGACTACCGCCAGAACGGCGCGACGAAGATCATGAAGCTCAAGCCCGACGAGTTCATCCGCCGCTTCCTTCTTCACACGCTGCCCGATGGCTTCCATCGCATTCGCCACTTCGGCTTCATGGCAAACGGCCATCGCGCTGCCAAACTCGCCCTTTGCCGCAAACTTCTCGATCGTGAGCGGTCCGCGCCAAACGATGGCGAGCCGCCGCCTGTGGATTCGGACGCTCTGACGTGGCCCAAGGTTCCCGCCTGTCCTGATTGTGGTGGCGTCATGCGCATCATCGAGCGCTTTCGACACAGCTTCAGTCATTCCGGCGCTTCAACCCAATCGTTCCGGTGCGACACATCGTGAGCCAATTCATGCCGTGCACGAAGATCGTCACTCGTCATTATGATCCCGTCGTCTCGATCATCGCAGACGCTGCCGAATCCGTGCGGCCAAACAGCGCGCTGGAAACTATTCGACGCAGCCGGCCATCGATCGCGACCGCTGGTAAAATGCTCGAGCTTGATCACATGGTCCCAGCTGTCGCCGAAGTCATAGAGATAGTGGATCGTGTTGGCGCCGGTCTCGCGAACGATATCGCAAAGCCGCGCTTTGCGGGCATCCATGGGCTGGTGGCCGTAATCGTTGTGGGGATCAGGAATCCCCCAACGGACCTCACCAGCGAAGAACTCGAAGAGGTGACTGTTCGTCCAGCCGAATGCCTCCTGAAGGGTCAGATGCAACCGATCAAGGCGCAGGGTGACGGGTACGACAAGGCGACGCATTACCTCCGGCTTCACATCCTTGAGGGTCACCTTGATCCGGACCGCGGTCGTGTTCAGGCTCATGCCGCCAGCCTCGGATTGTGTGTATGCATCGTATAGGTCGA
>NZ_JADPKY010000007.1 GCF_023074185.1 Bradyrhizobium sp. 132
GGCATATCGCTCCTTCGGTGGAGAAGTGGAGGCGTCAAGCACCCCCACGATATGCCGCCTTTCCGATTCCCGCCGTCACCAACTTTGGGCGATAGCTCCTTGCCGCGCGGCTCCGATCAGTTGCTCGGCAACATATCTGCGGCTTTCGTGATCGCCGCCGTTCGTCAATTCCGCACAAACTTGCTCCAACACCACGTCCATGTTCGCTTGAACTCGATCTAGAAACTTGCCCACGCCCTTCTCTCCTTCGAGGAAACGTAACGAGGCTAAGCTCCTTTCTACAGTGGGTACAGCGCAGCGTGACGACGAGGTTAAGGAGCTGCTTTGTGCAAAAGTGAACTCAACGGCGTGAAGAATTGGCACCCCTCGCATTATACAGCCAGGGCTCGAACAATTGAGCTCAGCCGGAGTCGTCTTAGGTAAGGAGGAAATGGAGCGATCCGATGGACGAAAGGAAAAAACTCGAGCATCAGATCGCACTGGCTACTCGGACAGCCGCATACACCAAGGACGAGAACACCGCGAGCAGGCTGCGGCAGTTTGCTGATCAACTGAGGCGCAACCTATTGCCCTCTTCTTCCCGGCGGGCCCAGATCACGGCACGTGCCTATCAGCTGTGGGAAAGGGCCGGGCGCCCTTCGGGGCGCGACCTGGATTTCTGGCTCGATGCTGAGCGGGAGTTCAGCCGACCCGACCGTGGGAGCCAAGATTAGGGCACGACGACGCTCCGCGCGGTCCGCTCGCAAAAAAGCGGAGGCAGTGGCCAGTTGTGTGCACTTTCAGACCGTCAGTTCCGACGGGGGAACGTAGACCGTTGCCGCCTCTCTTAGCAGAAGCGAGCACATGCCCTCCGAAAAACAAGAAAACGGGAACGGCGGCCGTCCGCAAAACAGTCTCCTTCATATGGTCGGCGCCCGTGATTACAAGGCGCTTCGGCCTTACCTCGATTTGGCGGAGGTCCATTCCGGTGAGGGACAAGACCGAGCGTGATTTCCTCTATCGCGATATCTCGCACCGCAGCTTCAAGCGCCAATTCAGCCTCGCCGGATATGTCCAGGTGAAAAGCGCCGCGTTCGACAATGGCTTGCTGACCATCGAACTCGTCCGCGAGATTTCGGAAGCCATGAAGCCCGCCGGATTTCGATCGGCGATGCCTCGGCCGGCAACGTGCCGAAGCTGGAAGCTGAGGCTGCCGCCTAGCGCTCGCGCCTCGGAGCCGCACGATTTGTCGCGCGGCTCCATCCATTCGTCAAGAAAAGGAGAGGACCATGCGGCCGACGACCGCTGGCGACAATGTTTTCGACTTCAACGCTCTTCTTCATCCCGGTACGGTGTTTGAAGCACCGAGAGACGTTCTGGATCATCCGGCCCTGACGCTGACCGAGAAGCGCGCAATCCTGGCATCATGGGCGTCCGACGCGTCCGCGATCGCCTCTTGCCCGTCGATGCGCGCACCTGCCGGCCTCAAGAAGCCGGTATCGATCGACGAAATCTTGGACGCGTTGCGCGCCTTGGACGGTGGCCCACGGACGCCGCCCGGCGGAAAGCCCTACCGTCTCCGTTCGACCGAACGTGCGGCCGCCGCGGCGTAGTTTTGGAGGCCCTGATGACGATGGACGAAAACCTGGCACGCCTTCGTGCCCATCATAACAACATCAGCCGCTACCGCCGGCTCCTGCGTCAGGCTTTTGCCTCTGGAACGCCAGTTCATCGAACGGCGACTTTCCGAAGAGGAGGCCGCTCTGCAAAGCCTTTCCGCTTCGACCTTCCCGAACGCCTTCAGGGAGCCAAGGCTTGATCGACCGTTGCCTGTTGCAGACGTGATGCCATGAGCACGACCGTCAACCTGGGTCGACCGGGCTCGGGCTCGTTCCCTTTGGCGCTCCTCAAAAGGTTTTTCGTGCGCGAATATTGAAGACTCCGGCTGCGGACGGCGTATCATCGGCCGTGGAGATTTCAGGGATGGCTGTCTCGACCAACGAGCGTCCGATGTGCCCTGTGTGCAAGCACCGGATGGCGTTGGCGCGCATCTCTCCCGGCCCCCGCGGATTCGATGAGCGCACCTTCGAGTGCTCGACTTGCGAGCGTACCGAAGTGGTCCGCTTCGCGGTGGATCCGATACAAACCGACGCGGTCGGCTGGCTTGCCGGTGAGCTGAAGCCGCGAAACTGAGTGTTCGGTGTGAGTGGCGCGATGGATGAGGACTTCTGCAAAGAACAGACGCAACGCATTCGCGCATTGGCTGACCGGGCTGATCTCCTTCACCAGGCGATGCCTGTTGGCGCTGGTCGTCCATACGCCCCCGGGGTGGCCAGTCCCTTGAAGCCCGCGGAGCGGCCGCTGCCGGTGCGCGTCACGCCCCCGGCGTCGATCCTCTCAGGGTGGGCGAGGCGTGACCAAGGGCGCGATCGAAGTCTGGTGCGACGCTTGCGGCGGCGGAGGATCCCTGCCCGCGCGGGAGTCCGAGCCGGCCGCAGGACCTATCCGGGCCGCGGCGTGAAGGCAAGGGCCGTATGCCGGCCAAGCCGAGTGAGGTGCGGCTCACACCTCCGGGAGCTTGACATGGCAACTATGAATTGAGGAGGCGAGAATGCTCCTGATAGGACTTGGCGCTCTGCTTGTTCTCGGCGGAATCTTGTACATGGCACGCGCTACTATTTGGCGGGGATCGCTTAGCCGGCCCGCTGGCGATACACTGGAGCCGACGCGGCGCGGCGTGGGATTCCTGGGGATCGGAGCGAACTGGCCGGGCATTCTCCTTATGGCAATCGGTGCCGTTCTGTTGGTGGTGGGGGCCGGCCTCTAGCCCCAGCCATCCGCCGAGCTGCCGCCCTGGATGACAAGTTGGTATCGACGCTTCAGCCGATGGCTCGTGGTAGTAGCGGCGTTTTGGAGGCGATCGAGGTTCGCGCCGTCTTTAGCAATCACGAGCAGTCGCCAATTCAGGCCATCGGGTTCCGCGTCGTCGTGTTCAATCTCGACGGAGATAACGAGCTCCCCGCCGGGAACGTGCCGGATCTCCTGAAGAGCGATCAGTTCGAGATCGGCCTTGGACATCAACGTTCTTGCCACCGGTCTCCTCCCGGCCGGCCTAACGCAGCCTCAATCGCTACGCGACTGCTTTATGAAAACGGCCCGCTCGATTATGTCAGCGGGCTATTTCTTTCGCTTCTATTTCCCTTTCATCTTCGGGTCATTCATGGTCGCCCCCGGGTTAGCCGAACTCGGGCTGCTCGATGCCCCTTGACCGCTGGTCGCGGCTGGAGAATTGCCGCCGCCCCCAGATCCCGCACCTGCGCCTCCGCCGTCCCCTGATCCCGCACCCGCGCCGCCGGCTCCGCCCGATCCCGCGCCCGCGCGAGC
>NZ_JADPKY010000009.1 GCF_023074185.1 Bradyrhizobium sp. 132
TCGAGGACGCGATCGACGTCGAGGACGACCATGAGCTGTCCGTCGAGGCGGTGGACGCCGCCGGCGAGCTTGGCCATGCGGGGATCGAGGTTGACGGGGTTTTCTTCCATGTTGTCTTCGGCAAGCCGCAGCACCTCGCCGATCTGGTCGATCAGCAGGCCGTAGGATTCACCGCGCAGGTCGACGCCGACCGCCATCGGCGGCTTGCCGTCCTCGGGCCTGGGCAGGCCGAGCCGGGCGCGCATGTCGACCACGGTGACGATGCGGCCGCGCAGGTTCAGCACGCCCGCGATCTCGCGCGAGGACAACGGAACGCGGGTGACGCGCTCGGGCATGAACACGTCCTGGACGCGGGAGATCGGCAGGCCGAACAGCTGGCCGCCGATCATCGCGGTGACGTATTCGACCATGGCGCCTTCGCCGGACGGGGTCTTCCTGGTCATGTGCGTATCTCCTGATCCATGCCGGTTTGTTGGAGCATGATCTCCGCGCAAACGCGTTCCGCGTTTGTCGCGAGGGAAAACCGCTTCACACTTTTCCGGATCATGCTCTTACGCCGCCGCCCGGCTCAGCTCGGAGGCGCCGGCGGCGCCCGCGGTCTGTTCCTTCAGCGCCGCGATCAGACCGGGACGGTCGAACTTGGCGACATAGTCGTGGAAGCCGGCCTGACGGCCGCGCTCGATTGCCGCCGGCGACACCAGCGCCGAGAGGCCGATGATCGGCATCGCGCCCAGATTGCTGTCGGAGCGGATAACTTCCGCGAACTCGAACCCGTTCATGTCGGGCATCTCGATGTCGGTCAGGACCACGTCGAAGGTCTGTGCGCGCAGAGCCGCGAGGCCCTCCTGCGCGGTCGGCGCGGTGCGGACCCGGTAGCCGGCGGCCTTGAGCACCGGAGCCAGCATGTTGCGGAAGAACGCGCTGTCGTCGACCAGCAGCACCGACTGCGAGTGCAGCGACGGCTTCATCTCCTTGCGGGTGAACCAGTCGGCGAACGCCATCGGCAGGAAGTGGCCGACGTCGATCACTTCGGTGGCCTGGCCCTTGATCACGGCCGAGCCGAGAATGCCCTGGCTGGAGCCGCCGACCTCGATGTTGAGCCGTTCCTCGACGATGTCGATGATCTCGTCGACGACGAGGCCCATGGAGCGGCCGTCGTCGGAGAACACCAGGATCGGCTGGGCGCCCTGGCTGGCAATGGTGACGCTCTCCATGGCAACCAGCGGCATCAGCTGCTCGCGGTACTGCACCATGTAGCGGCCGTTGCTGAACTCGATCTTGTCGGCGGGCAGCTCCTCCAGCCGCGTGACCAGCCCGAGCGGGACCGCCTTGGGCTGGGACGAGCCGGCGCGGAAGACCAGCAGCGAGGTGGTCTGCTCGCCCGTTCCGATGTGATGAGCCCCGTTCTCGTTGGCCATATCATGGGCCGAGGCGCCGGCGGCGCCGAGCGCCTTGGCAATGCCGTTGGGGTCGATGATCATGATGACCGCGCCGTCGCCCAAAATGGTGTTGCCGGAGAACATGTCGATGTGACGCAGCTTCGTCGACATCGGCTTGACCACGATTTCTTCGGTGTGGAACACGCCGTCGACGACGATGCCGAAGGTCTGGCTGCCGACCTGGGTCACCACGATAAAACCGTTCTCGGGATCGGAGACGGCGCCGTCGTCGATCTTGAGCAGCTTCTTGAGGTGGATCAGCGGCAACAGCTTGTTGCGCAACCTGAGGACCGCGGTGTCCTTGATGCGCTCGATGCGGTGCTCGGAGTTGGCGCGGGCACGGACCAGTTCGACCACGGCGAGCTGCGGGATCGCAAAACGGTCGCCGGCGGCCTCCACGATCAGCGCGGAGACGATGGCCAAGGTCAGCGGGATCTTGATGGTGACGGAGGAGCCCTCGCCGGCCACCGACTTGATGTCGATGGTGCCGCCGATCTGGTCGATATTGGTGCGCACCACGTCCATGCCGACGCCGCGTCCCGACACCGAGGTGATGGCGGCCGCGGTCGAGAAGCCCGGCGCGAAGATGAACTTGTGGATCTGGGCTTCGCTCATCTTCTCGAGCTCGGCCTCGGTGGCCAGACCCGAGGAGATCGCCTTGGCCTTGATCCTGTCGGTGTTGAGCCCGCGGCCGTTGTCGGCGATGCAGATGATGATGTGGCCGCCCTCGTGATAGGCGGACAGGCGGATGGTGCCCTGCTCGCCCTTGCCGCCGGCGAGACGCTCGGCCGGGGTCTCCAGGCCATGGTCGGCGGAGTTGCGCACCATGTGGGTGAGCGGGTCCTTGATCAGGTCGAGCACCTGGCGGTCGAGCTCGGTGTCGGCACCGTGCATCTCCAGCTCGATCTGCTTGCCGAGTTCGCCCGAGAGATCGCGGACGATGCGGGGCAGCTTCTGCCAGGCATTGCCGATCGGCTGCATGCGCGTCTTCATGACGCCTTCCTGCAGCTCGGCGGTGACGTTGGACAGCCGCTGCAACGGCACCTTGAACTCGGTGTCCTCGTTGCGGCGGGAGATCTCCAGCAACTGGTTGCGGGTCAGCACCAGCTCGGAGACCATGGTCATCAGATGCTCCAGCGTATCCACGTTGACGCGGATCGACTGGTTGGCGATGCGGTCGCCCTCGGAGGCCGTCTCGTCGGCCCCCGACTTCTTCGGGGCGGGCTTTGCCTTGGCGTCCTTGGCGTCCTTCGCCGTTTCCTTCGCCACAGGCGCCGGCGCTTCAGCGGCCGGCGCGGGCTCGGTCTTTACTTCAGCTTTGGCAACGGGCGCGGGGGCCGGGGCTTCGATCGCGGTCTCGCGGAAGGCGCGCTCGAGCTCGTCGAGCGACACTTCGCCCAGACGCAGCGGCCGCTCCAGGGTCTGGTCGGCCAACACGCCGGAGGTCGGCGCGGCTTCAACGGCGACAGGTGCTTCCGGCGCCAGCGGCGGCGATTCGGCCACGGGAGCAGCAGCAACACCTGCTGACATCGCCGCCATGCCGTGCTCGACCATCGCTTCCAGCTTCTCGATCAGGTCGCGGTCGGTGCCCTCGGGCTCGGCTTCGGTCGCCTCCAGACCGGCGAGGATTTCCTTGATGCGGTCGATCGAGGACAGGATCACCGTCACCGCCTGCCCCGTCACCGGCATGCCGTCACGGAATTTGCCCATCAGCGTCTCGCCGGCATGCGCCAGCGCTTCCAGGCGCGGCAATCCGAGGAAGCCGCAGGTGCCCTTGATGGTGTGGACCAGGCGGAAGATGTTATCCAGGATCTTGGCGTTGTTCGGCTCCTGCTCGAACTTCACAAGCTGATTGTCCACCGTGTCCAGGCTCTCGCCGGTTTCCGTCAAAAACTCCCGCAACAGATCATCCATGA
>NZ_JADPKY010000186.1 GCF_023074185.1 Bradyrhizobium sp. 132
GCGGAGGGTTGGCTCTATGTGGCCGCAGTCGTTGATCTGTTCTCGCGGCGGGTGGTCGGCTGGTCAATGAGTACAGCAATGACGGCACAGCTCGTCACCAATGCCCTGGTGATGGCGATCTGGCGACGAGGCAAGCCGGACGCGCTGTTGCATCATTCCGATCGCGGCAGCCAATACACCAGCGAACAGTTCCAGAGGCTGATGGCCGATCACGGCGTGGTCTGCTCGATGAGCCGGTCAGGCAATGTCTGGGACAACGCTGCAATGGAGAGCTTCTTCTCGTCCTTGAAGACCGAGCGAACAGCGCGCAAAGTGTACCGGTCACGCAACGAGGCCAAGGCCGACGTGTTCGACTACATCGAGCGCTTCTACAATCCGAAGCGAAGGCATTCGACGATCGGATATCTGAGCCCTATGGAGTTCGAACGGAAGGTTGGATTAGCTTAAGCCGGTGTCAACAGAACCGGGTGCAGCTCAATTTTGGGGTCGCGCGCTGAAGTCGCCACCAGAGAAAGAATGCTGAGAATTCGCCTGAACCCATAGACCTACTGTCGTAGCGGTCTGGTCCAAAAGCGACCTCAAAAAACGGAACGACATCTTCCCCAAGCTCAACCTCGTAGAGATTGATCTGCCGATAGTTTCGCATGGTGAGGAAGTTGATTTCGGTCAACTGCTCCGGGTCGAGCTCTATCGCTCCAGCACCGTTTATTATGTCTTCTGGGCTGTCGGAGTTGGAGAATTCACTTTGAATTCGTGGACCCTCGTTCGCAGTATCGATATAGGCGATCTCCAACTCTAGCTCATCTCGTGATGAACTGGCCGAGGCTTCTTGACTTCCAAAGTCCAAGCCGAATTCAAACGAGTTATCCGGGCCCGCAACCTCGACAGTGGCGGTGCCGCTCTTCAGTCGAGCAAAGCCCAATGGCTTTTTCTTTGCCGCATCGGGATCAAGGACTGACCATAGCAGGCGGAGGAGCGTGGTCTTTCCAACGCCATTCGGCCCACACAAAACACTTAGGGGAGAAAGTAGCGGGATATCTCCTTCACCTAAGCTTGGAACGGACGAAAAGGAAACTCGCTTGATCCTTATCGGCCACGAGCTGGCCTTCTCGTGTAGCCTCCGGCGGAAATCTTGTGCTCTCGCCAACCTCACAGCGAGCGCCCCCATTTATCAACTTGAAGCACTTGAGAAAGAACGGCCTCCAAAGTCGCATCGGGCTGCGCAGAGTGAATGGACCGCACGTCCTGCAACTGACTTTGAGAAATGATTTTCGGGAGAGGGCCGCCATCAGTTAACCAAAAAGCGTACCAGAGACAAAAGTCGCGATAAACTACGGAGGCTACGTCAGCGACACGCAAACTCGAGCGATTTTCGAACAGCGCGAATGTTTCAGACAAAAATGCCTTGTGAGATTTGCGAAGCTTCTCTGAAGTGAAATCTCTAAGAAAATGAGGGTTGGGGGGCGTCTCAAATCTCGAAAAGAATAGAAGCCATGAAAGAATGCTCGCTTTATTGAATCGTGCGGAAGCTGCCTGTTCTCGACTTTGTGAAAAATACTCTACCGATTTCTGCGCGTCGGCCATGACCGACGAACTGAATCCCTCTTTTGTCTTGAATCGCTCAGATATTAGGGTTTCGCTCGCCCTGATGCCAAAATTTCGTTTGTCTAGAAAGAATAGAAGTTTTGCAAAGATATCGTCATAGGCCATCCTTGCATTCGAAAAGCCGATTGTTTCTTTAGTGTTCTCGAACGATTGAAAACTGTCTACGAGCCCCTTGAGCTGTTCGCGCGCAGGACCAAACAAGGCATTTCGCTGTTCTCCAGCCGTGAGGCTTGTGGGCTGGTTCAGTCGATAGAATAGTTCGTTTGGTTCTTCGGGATCGTATTCGCTAATTCGGAATCCTCTTAGCGGATAATTGTCGACCTTCCTCTTAGTTGGTGGGTCGAGCTGACTGTAGAATTTTCCATGAAGTACCTTGAGCGTCTCGTCCACGGGGCTGATGGTTGCATCGATCGAAAATCTGTCGTGCAAGAAGTCGCGTAACGCCGCGAGACGTTGCTGCCCGTCGAGTACTTCGAGACGATTGTCGGAAGTCACAACGAAATGAACTGGCGGTATTGACCATTCGCGAAGCACGGTGTCGATGAGCCGTCTCTTCTTTGCGATTGGCCAGACTTCTTGCCGCTGAAAATCGGGCTGGAGGTCGACGTCACCCGCGTCAATCCGATTAACGAGACTCCGGATGTCCGGGTCCCAAGCACTAAGCTTCATGAGCTAAGATATTCCCGCAAGTGGATATCAGAAATGAACGATCGGTATGCCGTCGCAATATTCTATGATCGCGCCCCGGTAGCAACATCGACTTGTGTATATCCAACTGGTTGTTCACTACTCCAAACAAAAACGGCCGGATCTTCCGATCCGGCCGTCACGCAAAACTCTACTTGGCTAAGCCTGCGCCTCGCGACGCAAACCCCCGCCAAATTCGAAAACTCGCTTAGCCGGCCTTCTTCGCCGGCGCAGGCGTCGGGCCGACCTTCTTCTGAATGGCGCGCTTCAGCTCGAGGGCGCGCGGCGACAGCACGGCGGCCTTGGCCTTGATCAGGAAGGGGTCGAGGCCGCCATTGTGGTCGACGCTCTTGATCGCGCTGGTGGAGACGCGCAGGCGCACGTTGCGGCCCAGCGCTTCGCTGATGAAGGTCACGTTGACCAGGTTCGGCAGGAAGCGGCGCTTGGTCTTGATGTTGGAGTGGCTGACCGTGTGGCCGACCTGGGGGCCCTTGGCCGTCAATTCGCAGCGGCGAGACATGGCAAAATCCTCAATCTTTCCCAACGATGTGCGGCCGCCATTCGGGGCGCCACGGGCAAATTCTCTGTCCTTGCAGGGAGCGGGCGGACGTATAGGGGGGAAGGGGCG